>CAWFEO010000023.1:0-86328 GCA_963814885.1 uncultured Alphaproteobacteria bacterium
AAGATCCAGGGACGCGTCCTGAGCGACGCCGAGATCGGCGCCATCGTCGACGACGTCGCGCACTACCGCTATTCCGACATGGAGATCGCCGCCTTCCTGCTCGGCTCGGCCAGCTTCATGACCAGCGGCGAATTGCTCGCGCTATCGCGCGCCATGGCGGAGGCCGGCACGCAATTGAAGTGGGACCGCCAGATCGTCGTCGACAAGCATTGCATCGGCGGCATTCCCGGCAACCGCACCTCCATGATCGTGGTGCCGATCGTCGCCGCGCACGGATTGATGATCCCGAAAACCTCCTCGCGCGCGATCACCTCGCCGGCCGGCACCGCCGACACCATGGAGGTGCTGGCGCGCGTCGATCTCGGGGTCGAGGCGATGAAGGAGGTGGTGACCGCCTGCCACGGCTGCCTGGTCTGGGGCGGCCACGTCAATCTGTCGCCGGCCGACGACATTCTCATTTCGGTGGAACGGCCGTTGTCCATCGACACGCGCGAGCAGATGGTGGCCTCGATCATGTCGAAGAAGCTGGCCGCCGGCTCCACCCATCTTCTCATCGATCTTCCGGTCGGCCCCACCGCCAAGCTGCCCAACGCGCTGGAAGCGATGCGGCTGCGCAAGCTGTTCGAATTCGTCGGCGATTATTTCGGCATCGCGGTCGAAGTGGTGACCACCGACGGCCGCCAGCCGATCGGCAACGGCATCGGTCCGGTGCTGGAAGCGGCCGACGTGATGGCTGTGCTGGCGAACGATGCGGCCGCGCCCAGGGATCTGCGCGAGAAGTCGCTGCGGCTTGCCGCGCATCTTTTGGAATACGATCCCGAGCTGCGCGGCGGCGCCGGCTATGCGCGCGCCAAGGAATTGCTCAACAGCGGTGCCGCGCTCAAGCAGATGCAAAAGATCATCGAGGCGCAGGGGCCGTCGAACTGCAATACCGATCTCGGGACGCTGACCGCCGATGTGCCGGCGCCGCGTGACGGCGTGGTCGAAGGCATTGACTGCCTGCGGCTCAACCGGCTGGCGCGCACCGCCGGTGCGCCGATCGACAGGGGCGCCGGCATCAAAGTGTTCAAGAAGATCGGTGATCCCGTCGCGCAGGGCGAGCCGCTCTACCGTATCTTTGCCTTCGACGAGCCGGAATTCGATCTCGCCTTGGCGGCGAGCAAGGTCGACGCCGGCTACGCGGTCGGTCCGCCCGGAGCCAAGCCTTGACCGCGGCCGTCCTGCAATGCCTGCCGTCCTCGGCCGAGGAAGCGCGGCGGCTGGCGGCCCGGCTCAGTGTCGCCTGCCGGGACATCGCCGTGCATCGTTTTCCCGACGAGGAATTGCGCGTCACCGTTGCGCCGGCGGCGACGACGACGATTGTTTTTGCTTCACTCGACAAGCCCGATGACAAACTGCTGGCGCTGCTGTTTGCGTCCGAAGCCTTGCGCCGCGGCGGCGCCAAGCGCCTGGTGCTGGTCGCGCCCTATCTCTGCTACATGCGGCAGGACATGGCGTTTCATGAAGGCGAGGCGATCAGCCAGAAGGTGATCGGCCGCCTGTTGGCGGGCGCGGTGGATCGCGTGGTCACCGTCGATGCCCATCTGCATCGCACGAAATATATCGGTGATGTTTTTCCGGGTATCGAGGCCGACGATCTGTCGGCCATGCCGGCGATTGCCGAGGATTTGCGCGCGGGCGGCTTCGACCCCGCCACGGTGGTGGTCGGCCCCGACGCGGAGTCGCGAGGCTGGATCGCCGATCTCGCGGGCTTGCTCGGCGTGCAGCATGCGGTGGCGCGCAAGACGCGCCGTAGCGACCGCTCGGTGGAGATCGCCTTCGCCGAACCGGGTGTGGTCGCCGGGCGGCCGGCGCTCTTGGTCGACGACATTGTCTCATCGGGCGGCACGTTGATCGCCTGCGCCAAGGCGCTGCGTGTGGCCGGCGCCAGCACCATCGACGCCGTCGTCACCCATGCGCTGTTCGCGCCCGAACTGGTCGGCAGATTGTTCGAAGCCGGCATCCGGTCGGTCAAATCCACCGACAGCGTGCCGCACCCGAGCAACGCCATTGCGCTCGATCGGGTTCTGGCCGAGGCGCTGCGCAAGGAGGCCGGCGCATGAGCGTGACCGTCAGATTTTGCGGCGCCGCCCGCACGGTGACCGGATCCTGCCATCTGTTCGAGACGGAGCAGGGCCGGCTGCTGGTCGATTGCGGGTTGTTCCAAGGGTCCAAGACGCTGAAGGAACTGAACTACGGCAAGTTTCCATTTGCGCCGTCCGACATCGATTGTGTGCTGCTGACGCACGCGCATATCGATCATAGCGGCCTGATCCCCAAGCTCACGCGCGGCGGCTTTCGTGGGCCCGTCTGGGCGACGCGCGGCACCATCGACCTGTGCTCCTACATGCTGCCGGATTCCGGCAGCATCCAGGAGTCGGAAGTGAGCGCGCTCAACCGGCGCAATGCCGCGCGCGGGCGCGCGCTGGTCACGCCGATCTACTCGCAACGTGACGCCGTCGCGTCGCTCGATGCCTTCCGCGCCGTCGACTACGAGACCTGGGTGACGGTCATGCCCGGCGTGCGCGCGCGTTACTGGAACGCCGGCCATCTGCTCGGCTCGGCCTCGATCGAAATCGAATTCGCCGGCGAAGGGCAGGACGGCAAGCCGCTGCGGGTGCTGGCGTCCGGCGATCTCGGGCCCGACGCCAAGCTGCTGGAGCCTCTTCCGGAGGCGCCGACCGGCCTCGATTACATCATCTGCGAATCGACCTATGGCGACGAGGACCGTCCGCCGGTCACGCGCGAGTCGCGCCGCCAGCGGCTCGCCGAGGAAGTCCGTGCGGCGCAGGAGCGCGACGGCGCGCTGCTCATTCCCGCCTTCGCGGTCGAGCGCACGCAGGAGCTGATTGTCGACCTCGTGGATCTGATGGAAGGCGGCGAGATCCCGACGGCGCCGATTTTCCTCGACTCGCCGCTCGCCATCCGCGCTACCGAAGTGTTCCGTCGGCATACGGAGAGCCTGGAATCCGACGTGAATATCGATCGCCTATTGAGCTCGCCGCATCTGCGCTGCACCGAGACGGTCGCGGAAAGCAAAGCGATCGCCAAGCTTGCCGGCTTCCACATCATTATCGCCGCCAGCGGCATGTGCGATGCCGGGCGCATCCGCCATCACCTCAAGCGCTGGCTGTGGCACGCCAAGGCGACCTTGCTGCTGGTAGGGTTCCAGGCGCAGGGCACACTCGGCCGCTTTCTCAGCGACGGCGTCAAAGCGGTGCGCATCCAGGGCGAGGAGATCAGGGTCGCGGCGCGCATCCGCCGGCTCGACGAATATTCCGGCCATGCCGATGGGCCGGAGCTGGCGCGCTGGATCGCGTCGCGCCGACCCATTCAGCGCGGCGTGTTCCTGGTGCACGGCGAGGAGCCGGCGCTGGCGGGCTTAAGCCAGCGCATCGCCGAACGCACGGTGCCGGCGGCGAAAGTGTTCACGCCGCTGCTCGACGATATCTACGAGCTCACCAGTGAAGCGCCGACGCCGATCGACGTCTCGCATCGCCGGCGGCTCGAGCCCGCGGCGGTAGTCAATCTCGACTGGCACAACGACATGTCGAAGCTGATTCTCGATATCAACGACGCCATCGAAGCCGCCGCCGACGACCGCGCCCGCGGCGTCGTCATCCGGCGCTTGCGGCGGGCGCTTGAGGGAGAAGGGTAGGCGGGCGGCAAACGCCGCGTTGCTTCGACGAAAGGATCAGCGGGAATTTGTGAGCTGCCGCAATATCTGCGCATTGCGACCATAAACGCAGCAACAGGGGCGAGGTCTACAGGATATTCCCCGCCATGGACGAAAAAGCCTTAACCAAGGTCCCCGAAGTCACTCTCATCTTCTGGATCATCAAAGTCGCCGCGACGACCCTGGGCGAGACTGGCGGCGACACCGTCAGCATGACGCTGAACTGGGGTTGCGCGGTCGGCACCGCCATCTTTCTTACGCTGCTGGTGGTGCTGGTCGTGTGGCAAACGCTTGCCAAGAAATTCCATCCCTTCCTCTACTGGGCGACAATTATTGCTTCGACGACATTCGGGACCACAATGGCCGATTTTGCCGACCGCTCCCTTGGCATCGGCTACACCGGCGGCGCGTCCTTTTATTTGTTTGCCTGATGGCCGTGCTTTTCCTGTGGTACTGGTCGCTCGGCTCGATCTCGGTCGAAACGGTCAAGACGCCGAAGGTGGAAGCGTACTATTGGGCCGCGATTACGCTTTCCCAGACGTTGGGAACCGCGCTCGGCGACTGGCTGGCCGACACCGGCGGGTTCGGCTACGAGGGCGGCGCGCTCATTTTTGGCGCCGGATTGGCCTTGCTGGCAGCCGCTTTATTACTGGACCAACGTGTCGCGGGTCGGGCTGTTCTGGGCGGCCTTCATCCTGACGCGCCCGCTCGGCGCGACGGTCGGCGATCTGCTCGACAAGCCGATCAAGCACGGCGGACTTGATCTGAGCCGGCCGCTCGCCTCCGCGGTTATCGCGGCTTTCATCATCGGTTGCATCTTGTTGCTGCCGCAGCGGGCCGGCACGCATCCCGGGTACGGGACGGCACCTTAACCGAACACGATCGGCTCCTTACTTCGCCGTTTTGTCATTTCCTCCAGGCTTGGCAAACAGCGCAATGAGCGCGCGCTTGATGGCGGCCTGCCGCGTCGGCGAGGTGATCTGCGCGCCCAACAGGTCGGTCACGTAAAAGACGTCGACCACCCGCTCGCCGAAGGTGGCGACGTGGGCGGAGGCGATGTTGAGATTGAGTTTGGACAGCGTCCCGGTCAGCTCGAACAGAAGACCGGTGCGATCGAGCCCGGTGATCTCCACCATGGTGTAGCGGTGGGACCACTGGTTGTTGATGGTGCAGGTCGGCTCCAGCGCGAAGGCGCGGATGCGGCCCTTGGGCGGGCTGCGTTTGGCCACCACGTCGGGCAGCCGCAATTCGCCGCGCAGCGCCTTCTCGATCGAATCCGCGACCCTGTTGGCGCGGCGCCGCTCGTCTTCGTCGCGCTCGAACTCGCGTGACAGCGAGATGGTGTCGAGCGCGCGCCCGTCGGTGGTGGTGAAGATCTGCGCGTCCACGATATTGGAGCCGGCCATGGCGCAGGCGCCGGCGATGATCGACAACAGCCAGGGATGGTCGGGCGCCATCACGGTGAGCTCGGTGACGCCGCGGTTGGCGTCGAAGCGGACCGTGGTGGCCAGGCGCTTGCCGGCCTCTTCGGCCGCGCGCAGGAACTCGGCGTGCTCGATCTTGTGCGGGAGGTCGACCTTCAGCCAATAGGCTGGATATTGCTTGGCGATATAGGTCTCCAGCACGTCCTGCGGCCACGCCGTCATCGCCTCGCGGAATTCGGTCTGCGCCAGGGTGACGCGCTGGGCGCGGTTGATCTCGGAGAAGCCGCCGGTGACCACCGGCTCGGTCTCGAAATAGAGCGTGCGCAGGAGCTGCGACTTCCAGCCGTTCCACACACCGGGGCCGACCGCCTTGATGTCGGCGGTGGTGAGAATGGTCAAAAGCTTCAGCCGCTCGGCCGACTGCGCCACGGCGGCGAAGTTCTCGATCGTCTTGCGGTCGGACAGGTCGCGCGACTGCGCCACGCTCGACATGACGAGGTGATTGGTTACCAGCCACGCGCACAGCTCGGTTTCGCCGGCGGTGAATCCGAACCGCGGGCAAATGCGTTTGGCCACCCGCGCGCCCGCGGTGGAGTGATCCTCCGGCCGGCCCTTGGCGATGTCGTGCAGAAACATGGTGACATAGAGCACCTTGCGGTGCGCCGGCTGGATTTTGTGGATCAGCTCGTCGGCCAGCGGGGTGTCGCGGCCGCCGCCTTGGTCGATCTCCGCCAGCACGCCGATGCAGCGCAGCAGGTGCTCGTCCACCGTGTAGTGGTGGTACATGTTGAATTGCATCATGCAGACGATCTTGCCGAATTCACGCACGAATTTGCCGAGCACGCCGGATTCGTTCATCCGCCGCAGCACGGTTTCCGGGTCGTTCTTGGAGGTGAGAATCTCCAGGAACAGCTTGTTGGCTTCGGCGTTGGCGCGCAGCTTGGCGTCGATGAGCTTGAGCGATCGCGTCACCGCGCGCATGGCGTCAGGATGGAACGCCAGATTGTGCTTCTGCGCGAGCCGGAAGATGCGGATCAGGTTTACGGGATCGCGGCGGAACACGCTGCCGTTGGCGATGGTGATGCGGTTCTTGTCGACGATGAAATCCTCGCTGCCGGCCAGCCGCACCTGCTTGACCGGGCGGAGGCGCTCCATCACGCGGCTCAACACCGGCACGCTCTTGGCGTGGCTGTCTTCCAGCTCGGCGCACAGGATGGCGGTCAGGTCGCCGACGTCCTTGGCGATCAGGAAGTAGTGCTTCATGAAGCGCTCGACATCCTGCATGCCAGGGTGCTCGGTGTAGCCGAGCCGCACCGCGATCTCGCGCTGGATGTCGAACGACAGCCGCTCCTCGGCGCGGCCGGTGAGAAAATGCATGTGGCAGCGCACCGACCAGAGGAAGTCCTCGCAGCGGCGGAAAAGCTGATATTCCTGCTTGTCGAACACGCCGCGCTTGATCAATTCGTCCGGCTCGCGCACGCGGTAGACATACTTTGCGATCCAGAACAACGTGTGCAGGTCGCGCAAGCCCCCTTTGCCGTCCTTGACGTTGGGCTCGACCAGATAGCGCGACTGGCCGGCGCGGCGGATGCGGTCTTCGCGCTCGGCCAGCTTGGCGGCGACGAATTGGGTGGCGGTGTTGCGCAGCACTTCGTTGTCGAAGCGCGTCTGCATTTCGTCGAACAGCGCGCGGTCGCCGAGCAGGAAGCGCGCTTCCAGGATGGCGGTGCGGATGGTCATGTCCGCCTTGGCCTGGCGGATGCATTCGTTGATTGAGCGGGTGGCGTGGCCGACCTTCAGGCCGATGTCCCACAGGCAGTAGAGGATGCTCTCCGCGACCTGCTCGCCCCAGGCGGTCTGCTTGTAGGGCAGCACGAACAACAGATCGATGTCGGAGCCGGGCGCCTGCAGCCCGCGGCCGTAACCGCCGGTGGCGACCACCGCCATGTGCTCGGCTTCGGACGGATTATCCGACGGATAAAGATGCGTGCGCGCGAAGTCGTACAGGATGCGGATGATCTCGTCTTCCATCCGGCACAGCCGTTCGGCGCAGCGGCGGCCGTGGCGGTCCTTGAGCAGCAGCTTCTCGGCCTTGGCGGAACCGGCGGCGAGCGCGGCTTTGAGCCGCTGTGCCAGCGCGCTGCGCAATTCGCTTTGGTTGCCGCGATGGGCCTTGGCGAGCTTCTCCAGGTCGGCGGTGATGGCGCGGACATCGAGCAGGTCGCCCGCGCTCCGTGTCGGAGGTGCGGGCGCCGCGCGTGGGCTGGATTCGACGGCGAGTGAGGCCATGAGGCAACCCGGATAGCGGAGGCGGGGCGGCAAGTCACCTACCTGACGGTAAAGATATTCAGGACCGGGCTGAAATTGCCTAGAAATCCGGCTGCCCGGACGCAGGTGACGGCCGGCTCGCCCTGTGGTTCCCTGCCGGGCACGCCAATCCGGCAAGGCCGGAAGCCGGGAGGAAATTGACATGCGCATGTTCCAGGTCTGCGTCTGCGGCCAGCCTTTGCAACTCAACGAGCAGCCGACGCCGGAGCCGAAGGGCACCGAAGTGCTGCTCAAGGTACTGGCGGCCGGCGTCTGCCACAGCGACCTGCATATTGCCGACGGCTATTTCGACATGGGCGGCGGCAAGAAGCTCGGCCTGCAGGACCGCGGCATGGAGCTGCCGCTGACGCTCGGCCACGAAAACGTGGGCGAGGTGGTGGCGGTCGGGCCAGACGCCAAGGGTGTTAAGGTCGGCCAGCGCATGCTGGCCGATCCGTGGATCGGCTGCGGCACCTGCGCGGCCTGCGTGCGCGGTGACGACAATCTCTGCCGCACCATGAAGAGCCTCGGTGTGTTCTCCCAGGGCGGCTACGCCACGCACATGATCGTGCCGCACCCGAAATACCTGTTCGACATTGGCGATCTGCCGCCGGAGCGTGCCGCCCCGCTCGCCTGCTCGGGCGTGACGACCTATGGCGCGCTGAAGAAAGTGCCGACGCTGACCAGCGAGCCGACGGTCATCATCGGTGCTGGCGGCCTCGGCCTGATGTGCCAGGCCCTGCATCAGAAGATGGGCGGCCACAGCACGATTGTCGTCGACATCGATCCAGCCAAACGCGAGGCCGCGAAGAAAGCCGGCGCTGCGGCGGTGGTCGACGGGGCGGCGCCTGACGCCGCGCAGCAGATCATCGATTTGACCAAGGGCGGCGCCTGGGCGGTGATCGACCTGGTCGGCTCGTCGCAGAGCGCGCGCGTTGGTTACGACAGCCTGTGCAAGGGCGGCAAATACATCATCGTCGGCCTGTATGGCGGCGACTTCACGATTTCATTGCCGCCGATCCCGATGCGGGCGTTGACCATCCAAGGCTCCTATGTCGGCAGCCAGAATGAAATGCGGGAGCTGATGGATCTGGTGCGCGCGAAAGGCATGCCGGACGTGCCGGTCGCCACGCGGCCGCTCGACGACGTCAACGCGGTGATGGACGCGCTGCGCGCCGGCAAGGTGGTCGGCCGCGTGGTGCTGACGCCGGCGTAAGCTCGGCAGGCACGGAATTCAGACGCGGGCGTGGGGTTATATCTGGTTCGCGCGCTTTTCACGCGCGCCGGACGAAATGGAGCAATCAATGGACGGTAACGAATTGCGCAGCCTTCAGGCGCCGATCAAGCAGCGCTACAAAGACGATCCCAATGCCGCGGTCGTCACCTTGAAGGCGAAAGGCACGCTCGACGATACAAACATCGCCTGCAAGCTGGAGACCGGGCGCGCGCTGGCGGCGGCGGGCTTGCATCCGGCGACCGGCGGCTCCGGCCTCGAACTGTGCTCGGGCGACATGCTGCTGGAGGCGCTGGTGGCCTGCGCCGGCGTCACGTTAAAGGCGGTTGCGACCGCGCTCGATGTTCCGCTCAAAGCCGCACAGGTTTCGGCGGAGGGCGAGCTCGATTTCCGCGGCACGCTCGGTGTCGCCAAGGATGCGCCGGTCGGCTTTCGTGAAATTCGTCTGCGCTTCGACCTCGACACCGACGCGAGCCAGGACAAGCTCGATCAGTTGCTCAAGCTCACCGAGCGCTATTGCGTGGTGTATCAGACCATCAAAACGGGACCGCCGGTGGACGTGACGCTGGCGAGGATATAGCGCTCGGCCGTCATCATCCGCGAAAGCGGATGATCTAGTAATCGCCGGCGCTGATGGCACACACTGGCGCCTGCGATTACTGGATGCCCCGCTTGCGCGGGGCATGACAACATGGTGGTGTCCGCGCGCACCATGTCCCCTGAACTTCTTTTTGCGCTTTCCCTCATCGTGAAAATGGCCGTCACCGCCGCTTTCGTGGTGGCGGCGACCGTGACCGCGGAGCGCGCCGGCCCCTTGGTCGGCGGGCTGGTGGCGACGCTGCCGCTCGGCGCCGGACCCGTCTATGTGTTCCTCGCGCTCGACCACGGCGCGCCTTTCATCGCGCAAAGCGCGGTCAACAGCCTCGCCATCAATAATGTCAACGTGATCTTCGCGCTCACTTATGCGCTGCTGGCGCAGCGCCGGTCTTTGCCGTTGAGTCTCTCGCTCGCCATGTTGCTGTGGTTCGTGCTGGCCTGGGGCGTGCACGTGGTGCACTGGAGCATGCTGTCGGCGGGGCTCACCAATGTCGTCGTGCTCGGAACCTGCATCGCGCTGGCGCGGCCCTTGCGCCAAGTGGCGATCCCGCCGGTGCGCACTTACTGGTACGACCTTGCGCTGCGCGCCGTGCTGGTGGCGCTGCTGGTCGGCGTCACGGTGTCGCTCAGTTTCCGCATTGGACCGGGCGGCAGCGGCATATTGGCGGTGTTTCCCATCATCCTCATCGGCGTCATCTTGATCCTGCACCGCCGCGTCGGCGGGCCGCCCACCGCCGCGGTGATGGCCAATGCCGTGCTCGGGCTGGTCGGTTTCGCCTTCGCCTGCGTGGTGCTGCATTACACCGCCGAACCGTTCGGCGCCGCCATCGGCCTGACGCTGGCGCTGGCGACGTCGGTCGCCTGGGGCCTGACCGTACTGATCGCGCGCCGGCGCGGCATTGCCGTCTGAGGCCGGCGCGATGGCGATGTTCCTGGCCGGCCTGCTGCTCAAGATCGCCCTGACCGCGAGCATCGTGGTAGCGGCGTCCATCGTGGTCGAGCGCTCGGGCCCGTTCGTCGGCGCGCTGATCGCTTCGCTGCCGACGGCGGGCGGCGCCGCCATGATCATTCTGGCCTGGGAGCACCCGCCCGCCTTCATCGCGCAAAGCGCGATCGGCAGCACGGTCGCCAATGCCGGGGTGGCGGTGTTCGCGCTCGGCTACGCGGTGCTGGCGCAACGCAACAGCCTGCTGGTGAGCATCAGCGGCGCCTATGCGATCTGGTTCTGCGCCGCGTTCCTGACCCGCTACGTCGACTGGGATGCGGCGAGCGCCGCGCTGCTCAACGCCGTGGTGTACCCGCTGGCGATCGCGGCCGGCAGCCGCTTTCGCGTGGCGGGCGCGGCGCGGCGCGTTCATCTCACCGCCGGCGATCTTGCCTGGCGCACCGGCGTGGTGACGCTTTGCGTACTCATCGTGACGGCGGCGAGCTACTCGATCGGCTCGTTTCTCTCCGGCCTGTTCGCTTTTTTTCCGGTGGCGATGGGCGCCTTCTTCGTGATCCTGCATCCGCGCATCGGCGGTCCGGCGACGGCAAGCGTGGCCGCGCATGTGCATACGCCGCTGATCGGACTGGGCTTGAGCCTGCTGGCGGTGCACTTTCTCGCCGAGCCGATCGGGGTGTGGTGGTCCTACGCGGTCGGCTTGTCGATCGGCATCGGCTGGAACGCGCTGCTTTGGCTGCTGCGGCAGTGGCGCCGGCGTACGGCGCAAAACGACGGCGTTGGCTCATAAACGCCGGCCGATCCTATACGGTGTTACCGATACATAATGAGCAATTGCGTTTACTCAAAGTATTCTTATCCTGATTTGCATTGCGCCTAGTTACGCAATTTAAACGCACGACCGCATATTGCTACAACTCTGGGATTTTTTTTCGGCGCCGGAAACAATTCGCGCGCGTTGTCCGAGAATCGATAGAAATGTTTCGTCAAATTCGTTCGATCGGCACGGAGGGCCTGCAATCATGAGCATTCTTGTGGTCGACGATACCGAAGATGGCCGGGAGATCTTCGGCGCGATGCTTGCGCAGGGCGGGTATCGAGACCTGGTTGTCGTGGAATCTGCCGCGGCGGCATTTTCATACCTCGCGCTCGACACGCCGTCCGCGGCTGCTGCGGACGTCAAGTTGATATTTATGGACGCCGCCATGCCAGACATTGACGGTTTCCAAGCTTGTGCGTGCATACGCAGCGATCCTCGGTACTTTGACGCCCCCATCGTCATGGTCACCGCGCTCGACGATATTCATAGCGTGGACTATGCATTCGAATGCGGCGCCACGGATTATCTCACCAAGCCGTTGAAAGCCGTGGACCTCCTGGCCTGTGCGCGCGCCAAGTTGAATTTGCATGCCGACATCGAGCGGCGGAACGCGCGCGAATGCAATTTGAAACAGCACGAGCCGTTCCGCTTTGCGTTTTAGGTAGGGTTTTGCCAGGCCGCCCGGCGTCGGCTGGAACGCGCTGTGTTGGCGCGCGCGCCAAAGCGCGCTCAAGACCCTTGGAAAATCAGACGGACGAAATCACGGTAGAGCATGACCTGGCGCGGTAGCGCATCCTTGTCCTTGACGACCTTGGATAAAATGATGCCGCCGTCGGCGATCACCGACAGCGTGTCGGCGAGATCGTCGAGATCGACCTTGATGCGCGGCGGATAACGCTTGGCGATCGCTTCGAGCCGCTCGCGAAAGCGCTGCCGCCAGCCCAGCAAAGCGGCGGCGTTGAGATCGCGCACCTCGCGGTCGAACAGGCGGTCCTGGTAGCAATAGGCCGCGACCAAACAGCCGGGATGGCCGGCCGGCAGGTCGCTCATCATCTCCGACATCATCTTGAGCGCGACCAGGAAACCGTGCAGCGGGTCTTCGTTGAGCTCGTCGGCGCGGCGGAATAATTCGTCGAACAGGTCGTTCTCGCGCTCGATGTAGCGGACCAGCAGCGCCTTGGCCAATTCGCCCTTGTCGCGAAAATGATAGAAGAAGCCGCTCTTGGTGATGCCGACGGCGGCGATCAGTTCATCGATCGACGTGCCGGCAAAGCCCTTTTCGAGCACCGCCGCTTCCGCCGTGTCGAGGATGCGCTCGCGGGTATCGCCGCCTCTGCGTGGTGCGTTGGCGTCCATGGCCGCTCTCCAGCCTGCCGGCCGACTGTACCACAAGTACAGTTGACGGGCATGACGGCGGCCGCTGCGGCAAATTGCCGGCCGCGGCCGGGGCTTTTATGTGATTTGCGGCGCTTTTTGCCCGGCCCCGGTGTGTACCACGAGTTCTCTAGATCGGCGGCGGCGCCTCTGGTCTGTCTCGCGCATCCCGGCGCGCATCGCGCCCTTGGCAATAGGAGATGCACAATGACCAAAGCACGCGCGCTGCCGCAGCTCGACGGCCGCCTGTTCCTGACCGACGGCGGCTTCGAAACGACGCTCACTTTCCATGAAGGTTGGAATCTGCCGATGTTTGAAGCCTTCGTGCTGCTCGACAGCGAGAAGGGCAAGAAGGCGATCCGCGCCTATTTCGACCGCTACCTGCCGCTGGCGGTCGCGCACGGCGCGGGTTTTGTCCTGGAAAGTCCGACTTGGCGCGCCAATCCGGATTGGGCGGCCAAGGCCGGTTATGATCGCGCGCGGCTCGCCGAACTCAATCGCGAGGGCATCGCGCTCATGCGCGAGGTGCGCGCCAAGTATGAGAGTGCGCGCACGCCCATTGTCATCAGCGGATGCATCGGGCCGCGTGGCGACGGCTACGATCCCGGCGCGCTGATGAGCCCGGCGGCGGCGGCGGCGTATCACGGCTGGCAGATCGAGGTGTTGCGCGATGCCGGGGCCGATTTCGTTTCGGCCTTCACCATGACCAATGTGAACGAAGCGCTCGGCGTGGCGCTGGCGGCGAAAAAGGCGGGCGTGCCCAGCGTGATCTCGTTTACGCTGGAGACCGATGGCCGCCTGCCGACCGGCGAGACACTGGGCAAGGCGATCGAAGCGGTGGACCGCGCCAGCGGCGTTGCTCCCGCCTATTACATGATCAACTGCGCGCACCCGACGCATTTCGCCGGCGCGCTCGAAGCCGGCTCAAGCTGGATCAAGCGCCTGCGCGGCCTGCGCGCGAATTCTTCGTGCAAGAGCCACGCCGAGCTCGACAATTCTACGGAGCTCGACACCGGCAACCCGCTGGAACTGGGCGAACAATATGCCGAGCTGCGGCGGCGCTTTCCGCACATCAACGTGCTGGGCGGTTGCTGCGGCACCGATCACCGCCATCTCGCGTCGATCGGCGAGGCGTGTCTGGGCCACGCACACCCGCTGGCGGCGGCATCTTAAGGACGAGGGCGCGCGGTTTGCGCCGCGCGCCCGTCGTTACTGAAGCAGCCCTTCCTCCAGCGCCTTGATCTGCAGCGCCAGATAGCGCGAGAAGATGCGGCATTGCGCGAGGCTGCCGGCGGTGAACCACAAGCCTTCTTGCGCGGTGCGCCGCCACATGTTGCGCAGTTCGCCACCCTCGTCGAAGCCCCACACCGGGCCGATCCTGTCGGCGATTGTCTCACCGAGATAGAGCCGCACCGCGTCCTGCTGGTTCTTGTAGCCGGTCGCCAGCACCAGGAGTTCGGCCGGCACCGTGCTGCCGTCCTTGAGTAGCGCGCCGCCGGCGACGAATTTCTCGATGTCGGCAAATTGCAGCAGCTTGACCGCGCCGGAGATGATCAGTTCGGAACAGCCGACGTTGAAGTAGTAGCCGCCGCCGTAGCGCAGATACATCATCTGGAAGCCGGTCTCGTCCTCGCCGTACCAGATTTTGAAGCCGCGCGCTTCGAGCGCCTTGATCAGCTTGCGGTCCACCATTTTGCCCTTGGCGGTGGAGAGCTGGTAGGCGCGTTGCAGCACGGGATAGGGGAACGAAGTGGCGAGCAGGTCGCAGTCGTCGAAGGGAATGCCCTCGGTATAGATGGAATAAACGCTCTGCGCTTCCTTCAGGCTGACCACGTAGGTCTTGCCGCGCTGGACGATGGTGACGTCGGCGCCGTGGGCTTGGAGTTCCTGCGCCACGTCATGGCCGCTGGTGCCGGAGCCCAGCACCAGCGCCTTGAGGCCCTTCCAGTCTTTGGCGTTTTTAAAATCGCCGGAATGCACCACGGTGCCGGCGAAATCCTTCAAGCTAGGCAGGTCGGGGTAAGCCGGGATGCTGGACACGCCGGTGGCAAAGACGAGATGGCGCGGATGCATGACGCGCGTTGCGCCGTCGGCGCGCTTGAGCGTGACGTTCCATTGCTTGCGCTTTTCGTCGTAATCGCCGGTCACGAGTTCGGTGCCGGTCCAGAAATTCAGTTCCAGGCTTTCGACGTAAGCCTCGAACCAGTTGGCCAGCATGTCCTTCGGAATATAGGTGGGAAAGTTCGGCGGAAACGGCATGTAGGGCAGGTGATTGACGTGCACCTCGTTGTGCAGCGTCAGCGAGTGATAGCGGGTGCGCCAGTTGTCGCCGACGCGCTGGTGGCGATCGACGATCAGCGTGTCGACGCCGAGCTGCTGCAAACGCGCGGCAATGGACAGCCCGGCCTGGCCGCCGCCCACCACCAGCACGGCGGGATCGCGGTCGGCAAAGCTGCGCTGCCGGGTGAGGCGGTCGAGCCAGTTCTCGGCGCCGAAGTCGCGCGTCGAGTCGGGCTCGGCGCGGCGCTTGAAGGCTTCTTCGTGGCCCTTCAGCTCATGCAAATTGGTGTTCATGGTCCAGGCAAGCAAGCGCGACGGGTCTTGCGCGTCGCGCAGCAGCCGCACCACGCCGTTGCCGGGGCCGAAGGCGGTGTCGAAGTCGAACAGCGTTTCGAGCGTTTCGCGGCCGGCGCGGCTGATCCAGCGCGGGGCAGAGCGGCTCGGCAGGATGCGGAAATTCGACGGCTTGGTGCGGGAAAGCGTCTCGCGCAATTTCGCTTCGATTGCCGCGCGGCCGTTCGCTGTTTCGATGTTCCAGGTGAAGGCGAGGAGATCGCGCCAGAGCCCGTCGTCGACGAACAGCGCGGCCGCGGCGCCCGCATCCTGCGCCTGCAAGGCGGCCTCGAAGCGGGCGAGCCAGTCCAGCGCCTCGGCTGGCGCGGTCGCTTGCTTTCGCTCGGCGACGTTCATCATGGCGCTTCCTCGCGTGCGATTTTACCCGAAAGCGTCTCGGGTTTGCACGTCAGCTTTTGTCGGTCTTTGCCAGCCTGTTTTTCAGATTGTAAAGCGCTTCCATGGCCTCGCGCGGCGACATGTCGTCCGGGTTGAGCGCGGCGAGCGCCGTCAGCAATTGTTCGTATGCATCGTCCTGGGCGGACGGCGGCCGGTGCGGCGCCGCGGCCGTGAACAGCGGCAGGTCCTCGAAGCCCTTGGGCGCGGCGCGGTCTTCCTGTTCAAGCTTGGCCAGCACCAGCTTGGCGCGCTCGATGACACTGGCGGGAAGCCCGGCGAGCTTGGCCACCTGGATGCCGTAGGAGCGGTCGGCGGCGCCGGCGGTGACCTCGTGCAGGAACACCACTTCGCCCTGCCATTCCTTCACGCGCACCGTCGCGTTGTGCAGGCGGTTGAGGCGCGCGGAGAGCGCGGTCAGCTCATGGAAATGGGTGGCGAACAAAGCGCGGCATTGATTGACGTCGTGCAGGTGCTCGACCGTCGCCCAGGCGATCGACAAGCCGTCGAAGGTGGCGGTGCCGCGGCCGATTTCGTCGAGGATCACCAGCGCGCGGTCGCCGGCCTGATTGAGGATGGCGGCGGTCTCCACCATCTCGACCATGAACGTCGAGCGCCCGCGCGCCAGATCGTCGGCGGCGCCGACGCGCGAGAACAGCCGGTCGACCACGCCGATGCGCGCAAGCTTGGCTGGCACGAACGAGCCCATCTGCGCCAGGATCGCGATCAGCGCGTTCTGTCGCAGGAAAGTTGATTTGCCGGCCATGTTAGGGCCGGTGAGCAGCCAGATGCGGCCGCTCGCCGCGTCCTTCGGCGGCGACAGGTCGCAATCGTTGGCGACAAAGGGCGTGCCGTCGCGCGCCAGCGCCTGCTCGACCACGGCATGACGGCCGCCCTCGATAATGAAATCGTGACTGTCGTCGACGAGCGGCCGCGCGAAATCGCGCTCGGCCGCGAGATGCGCCAGGCTGCTGGCGACATCGAGACGGGCGAGCGCTTCCGCGCAATCCTTGATGGCGTCGGTGTCGGCGATCACGCCAGCCGACAGCCGCTCGAAAATCTCCAGCTCGATCCCGAGCGCGCGCTCGGCGGCGCTGGCGATCTTCGCTTCCAGTTCGCCCAGCTCGGTGGTGGTGAAGCGCACCTGGCCGGCCAGTGTCTGGCGGTGGATGAAATTGGCGTTGAGCGGGGCGCTCATCAGTTTGTCGCCGTGCTGGGCGGTAACCTCGACGAAATAGCCGAGCACGTTGTTGTGACGAACTTTGAGCGCGCGCACGCCGGTCTCTTCGGCGTAGCGTGCCTGCAGCGCGGCGACGACGCGGCGCGATTCGTCGCGCAAGGAGCGCACCTCGTCGAGGGCGGTGTCATAGCCCTGGCGCACGAAACTGCCGTCGCGCTTGAAAGCCGGCAACTCTGCGGCCAAGGCGGCCGACAATTCGGCCGCCAGCATGCCGTCCGGGCGGGTACAGGCCTGCATCGCTTGCGCGATTTCGGCCGGCGGCTCCTTCAACGCGGCGAGCGCGCGGGCGAGATCGGCGGCGGCATTGATGCCGTCGCGGATGGCGGCGAGGTCGCGCGGGCCGCCGCGTCCCACGGCCAACCGCGCCAGGGCGCGGGCGAGATCGGGCGCGGCTTGCAGGCGCGCGCGCGTGTCGGCGCGCACGGCAATGTCGGCGACGAAGCTTGCCACCGCGTCGAGCCGTCGCGCAATGGCGGCCGGATCGGTGAGCGGCGCCGACAGTCTCTGTGCGAGGAGACGCGAGCCGGCGGCGGTGACCGTGCGGTCGATGGCGTCCAGCAGCGAGCCGCGCCGCTCGCCGGAGAGCGTGCGCATCAGTTCGAGATTGCCGCGGGTGGCCTGGTCGACCGCCATGGTCGCACCGGCACTTTCACGCAAGGGCGGCGACAGCGGCGGGCGCTTGCCGATCTGCGTGCGCTCGACGTAAGTGACGCAGGCCGCCGCCGCGGTCAGCTCCAGCCGCGTCAGCGTGCCGAAGGCCTCGCTGGTGGCGACCGCGAAGAATGTCGTCAGACGTCTTTCGGCGGTGGCGGCGTCGAACACGTCGCGGGTGAGCGGCGCCACCGCCGGCAATTCGCGCCAGAAGGGCGCCAGTTCCGCGTCGCCGTAGAGCGCGTCGGAAACGATGATCTCGCTCGGCTCCAGCCGCGCGATCTCGGCGGCGAGTGCGCCGCGGTCGCACTCGGTGATGTGGAACTCACCGGTGGAAATATCGATCCAGGCCAGCGCGAAGCGCGCTTCCTCGCCCACCGAGGACAGCCGCGCGCGCGCGACGGCCAGCAGGTAGTTGTTGCGCTTGGCGTCGAGCAGGGTGTCCTCGGTCAGCGTGCCGGGCGTCACCAGCCGCACCACGTCGCGCCGTACTACGCTTTTTGGTCCACGCTTCTTGGCTTCCGCCGGGTCCTCGAGCTGCTCGCACACCGCCACGCGGTGGCCGAGCGCGATCAAGCGGTGGAGATATTCGTCGGCGCGCTCGACCGGCACGCCGCACATGGGGATGTCGGCGCCCAGATGCTTGCCGCGCTTGGTCAGCATGATGCCGAGCGCGCGCGAAGCGGTCTCGGCGTCCTCGAAGAACAATTCGTAGAAATCGCCCATCCGGTAGAACAGCAGGCAGTCCGGATTGGCGGTTTTGATCTCGACGTATTGCTCCATCATGGGCGTCACGCGCCCGGCTTCGCCGGACGCTATGGGCGTGCCGCGTCCGTTCTTGCCGCTTGGCGGCGGCTCGTCGGGTTCGGACAGGCCCTTGGGTTGCGTGACTGCCATGGCGGGAGGCTATCAGAAGGCGCTTGGTCTTTCATCAGCGGGCCGCTGGGTGCGCGCGCGAAAAGCACATTCGTGTGGACAGCCACCCGCGCATTCCCGCGAAAGCGGGAATCCAGGGCCACGAGCGCCGGCGCTTGCCGCCCTGGGTCCCCGCTTTGGCGGGGACGAACGGGGATTTGCTTTCCGGTGTGCCTTACGCGATCTGCGCGGCGCGCCGGAGGCCGGCAATCATCGAGGTGTTGAGCATGTGCTCACGCGCCCGTGCCGGGTCGGTGGCCACGGCGATCATTTCCTCAAGCCGCTCGCGCTGCACTTTCGGGTCGCGCTCTTCCATCATGCGCTTGTTGCGGATCGACATGGCCTGCACCTGTTCGACAGTGGCGGCGCGGCGCTGGCGCGAAAAGAGATCGAGCAGTTCCGGCCCGTCCTCGCTGCGCCACAGGCGCCCGAGCTTGTCGCAGAGATTGATGGCATCGTGGATGCCGCTGTTGAGGCCGAAGCCGCCGAGCGGATTGTTGAGATGGGCGGCGTCGCCGGCGAGCAGCACGCGGCCGATGCGGAAACTGGCCGCCACCCGCTGATGGACGCGATAGGTGCTCATGTAGCGCACCTCATATGGCTCGGGCTTGGCGTTGAAGCGCTGCAAGGCGGCTTCCACGCGCGCGGGCGCCAGCAGCGCCTCGTCGCTTTCCTCCGGATTGGCCGGATAGGCAATCCGCCAGAGTCCGGGCGGGCCGGTGTCGGGCAATTTGAACATGGCGCCGAACTCGAACGGATCGGCGATGTAGCTGTTGCGCGCGAAACCGCGCGCGCCGAAATCGTAAGGCGTGCTGACGACAACGAAGATCTCCGGCCAGGTGAAGCCCTCGAATTCGACGCCAAGTTCCTTGCGCACCACGCTGCGGCCGCCGTCGGCGCCGATCAGATAGGATGCTTCGACAGTTCGCGTCTTGCCGCCGCTTTCGACCGTGACCGCAACGCTGTCTGCGTTCTGGGCAAATCCCGTCACATGATGGCCGAAATGGACCTCCGCCGCGGGATCGTTGCGCAGAATGCCGAGCTGGATCGGTGTCAGCCGGTGCTGCTCCAGATGCAGCCGATAAGGATGCGGCGTGACGTCGGCGAGCAGATCGAGATCGAACTCGGCGATCAAGTCGCCCGGCTTGTTGCGGATCTGCCAGTACCGCACCTTGATGCCGGTTTCCAGCATGCGCGCGGTGATGCCGTAGGGCGCCATCATTTCCAGCGTCGGCGGATGAAACGAGCCGGCGCGCAGGTCGTGCGTCAGCGCGGGCTCGGCCTCCAACAGCACGACGGGAATGTCCTGCCGGCGCAGCGCCAGCGCGCACATCAGGCCGGTGGGGCCGGCGCCGGCAATAACGACGGGAGGGCGCTGGGCCATCGCGCGCCGCTACTTGACCAGCTTGGTGCCGGTGATGCGCTCGAGATTGCCGTGCCAGATTTTCTCCTTGTCGGCCTTCGGCATGTCGATGCCTTCCAGGATGCGCAGCGTCTCGCGCGTGTACATGGTGCCCTGCTCGGGATCGAACGGGCAGTCGGAGGCGAACACGATCTTGTCGAGATCGTAGAAGGAAAGCCCCAGATGCATGGCGCCTTCGCCGGTGAAGGTGGCGGTGTCGGTGTAGAAGTCGTGCTTGAAATAATCGAGCGGACGCTTCTTCAGGCCCTTGGCGACGGCGCGCAGGTCCTCGTCGGAGGTGCGCGCGCCGATCTGGTCCCAGCCCGGGCCGATGCGGCCCTCCAGCATCGGCACGATGCCGCCGAAATGATGGGTGATGATTTTCAGGTTCGGGTACTTGTCCATGATGCCGGAAAACACCAGCCGCGCCATGGCCGCCGCGGTCTCGTAGGACCAGCCGAAGGCCCACCAGATTTCGTATTTCGATTTCTGCTCGGTGAGATAATCGGAGAAATTGGCGGCGCGCGCCGGATGCAGCCAGATTGGCTTGCCGAGTTTGTTCATGGTTTCCCAGAACGGCGCGAATTCCGGCAGGTCGAGCGGCTTGCCGGCGATGTTGGTGTGGACCTGCACGCCGAGCGCGCCGTTCTTGATGGCGCGCTCGCATTCCTTGACGCCGGCGCCGGGCGCGCCGATCGGCGCTTCCGCCACCCAGCCGGGGAAATGCTTGTTGTGCTTGGTGCAGATGTCGGCAAAGCCGTCGTTGATCGCCTTGGCGTATTCCTCGATCTGGGCGCCCTTGGCCAGCGTCGCCAGCGGCGGCATCGGGTAGGAGAGGATCTGCGCGTAGTTGTCGAACTTCTCGACGATCTGCTTGCGCACCTCGATATCGTGGATGGCGGGAATGTTGCGCATGCGCATGCCGATGTCGGGCGCGCCGCTGTCCATCAATTTGGTGAAAAAGGTCTCCGGGATGAAATGGGTGTAGGCATCGATGCGCATTAACGCGTCCTCCGTCACTGACAGTTTTTTTGTTTAGCGATTCAATATGGCGTGATGACGTTGAGCAACGCCTGCCGGCGCCCGCCGACGACGGCGTCGCGGGCGCGCGTGAGCGCATCCGCCAGCTCGGCCGGCTTCTCCACGCGCTCGGCATAGCAGCCTTGCGCGCGGGCGATCTCGTCGTAAGGCGGCGGCGGATCGAGATCGGCCAGCCCGCGGCCGTCGGTCTCGCCGGCGGCGCCGTCCTTGAACATGGAGAGCGTGGCGCGCCGCACCGCGCCGTAGCGGCTGTTGTTGAACACGATGGTGAGGATGGGCAGGTCGTTCTTGCCGGCGACCCAGTGCCCGACGGTCGGATTGGAAAACATATAGGCGCCGTCGCCCAGCGTGGCGACGACGAACTTGTCGGGCGCCGCCAGCTTGGCGCCGAGCGCCGCGCCGAAGCCCCAGCCGAGCCCGCCGGCGGGGCCGAGCGCGAACAGGCTGCCCGGTTTCTCGCGCGCGCAATGGTCGGGCCGCAGCGGATATTCGTTGAAGATGACGGCGTCCTCGCCCATCGCTTCGCCGATCATGCGCGAGAGATATTCAGGCGAGATGCGTTCGCCGGCGGTGGAATCCTTGGCGAGCTGGGCGCGGCGCGTGCGCATGCGCTCGGTCAGCCGTGCGCGGCGGGCGGCGATGCGCGCTTCTGCCATTTGCAGGCGCGGTTCGACCGCCGCGGCCAGCGCCGTCAGCGCCTGGGTGACGCCGGATTGAACGGCAAGATCGCTGGGAAACGAGCGCATCGGATAGCGCACGAAGAACGGGTCCTCGCCGATATGGGCGACGTGGCAGCCGGCGGGCGGATGCTGCAAATGCGGAATCCACGGCACGTCGCTTTCCAGCACGATCACCAGGTCGGCGTCGGTGAGCAGCGTGCCCGGCTCGACGCCGAAATGCATGGCATGGCTCGACGGCAGGCAGACATTGCGCGGGCTGTGGGTGACGACGGGGATGGCGCAGCGCTCGGCGAGCGCCCCCAGCACCGGCACGGCGTCGGCGGGCAGCGTCGCGGTGACGATCAGCGGCCGCTCGGCGCCGGCGATCCATTCCGCCAGCGTGGCGATGGTCTTGGGATCGGGATGGGCTGCGGCTGCCGGCGTGCGCGGCTTGGCCGGCGCGATCGGTTCGGCGAGCGGTGCGGACAACGGCTCGCGCGGCAGCACCAGATAGACCGGCCCGCGTGGATGCGCCATCGCCACTTCCACCGCGCGTGCCACCAGGTCGCCGGTTTGCGCGGCGTGGCGCAATTCGTAATCCCCTTTCACCAGCTCGCGCACCATGCCGGCCTGGTCGAACATTTCCTGCGCCCAGTGGATCGACCGCGTGCGCGAGCCGAACGCGCCCTTCTCCGTCACCGGCGTTCTGCCGGCGGCGAGAATCAGCGGCACCCGGTCGCGCGACAGGTTGATGAGATTATTGAGCGCGTTGGCGGTGCCGACGGTGGTGTGCACCATCACCGCCTGCGGGCGGCCGCTCATGAGATAGGCACCGTGCGCCATGGCGACCGCGAGATTTTCGTGTGGCACCAGGATCGGCTTCGGCACCTTGGCGTTGGATTTCTTGGCGCGGGCGAAGGCTTCCACGATCGGCGGGAAGTCGGTGCCGGGATTGCAGAAAAAATAATCGGCGCCGTGATCGGCGAGCGCGCGGAGAAAAGCTTCGGCGGCGATCGGCCGTTCGCGTCCGGTCGGTGGGACCGCCATCTTGTTGCGCCTCTGAGGTTTCCCGCCCGTGGTGTTTTATTACCGAACGTTCTACTCGACGGCGGTCGGGCTGACAACGCGCCTCGGCGCCTGAAAAGATAAGGAAATCGGGGAACTATTCGGCCGCCATCGCCATATTCGCCTCGCCGTCGATGGCGTCGAGGCATTTGGCCAGGCTCTCGCCCTCGGGATCGACCAGCGCCGCGATGCGCGCGCTCGCCACAGCGTCGACCGCGCGTGCCAATGGGATATGGCCCGCCAGCGCCGGCCGGATGATACGCGTTTCGATGGCGGCGTAATGGCTGAGCCCGCGCGCATGCGTGTCGCCATAGCCTTTGATCAGCCGCGCGCATTCGGTGATCTCGCGTGCAAGATTAATCGAATGCGCCGCCGCCTCCGCGATCAGCGCGAGCCAGGCCTCGATCTGTTTCTGCTCCTGTTTGTAGCGATAGCCGTAAGGGCGAAACGGGCGCAGCTTGGCGAGCAACAGAAAGCGAAGGTAGCCGCCGACCGAGGCGGAATTGATCTCCATGGGAAAATAGACGCGGCCGAGCCAGCCGCGGCGCCGCGCCAGCCACAGGATCGGCCGCGCCGCGAACGAAGGCATGAGCTGGGTGAGTTCCTCGATGCCGGGCTTGAGGACGTCGTGCACCGCGAACGGCTCGTTGGCCACGCCCAGTTCCTCGCGCGCGATGCGCTGCATGCGCGCCGGCGAAATCTTGGCTTGCGCCACGCGCACCACGTCCTCGTAGGACATGCGCACGGCAAGATGACGCGCGACTTCCTTTAGCAACCGGCCGTGAGCGCCGGCCGCCTCGTCGGCGTCGAGAATTGGCTTGAGCCGCTGCAAATAGAGCCGCGCATATTTGATGCTCTGATACAGCACCAGGCGGCGCACGCCTTCGCCGGCGGCCGGCTGCGCCAGCGCCGGAAACATCCAGGCCACGTGGTGCTCAAGCGATTGGCGCGCCGCCGCGGCATGATTTTTCTTGGCGGGGCGCTTTGCCGGCGGCGCCTTAGCGCGCGCGGCGTCCAGCCCGGCACGGAAGCCGCGCAGGTTGGCCTCAACCGATTTGCCGTCGGCCTTGATCGCCGCTTCCAGTTGCTCGGCCGCAAGCGGCAGCCGTCCGCTGCCGGCGATGGCGCCGAGCATCACGGCGTTGATCATGGCGCCGCTTTCGCGCGCCAGCTCGGCCATGTCGACGAGCAAAGCCGCGCGCGCGTGCTGCTTGATGGCCTTGATCAGGGTGTCGTCGTCGAAGCGGCCGTCGCCCACGGCGGTTTTTTCGTCCATGGCATAGTGGCGGCTGAGCGAGGCGATGACGTGGGTGCGCTCGGGCGTGACGAAGCCGTTCGCCACCGTGCGGCCGGCTTCCAGGAGTTCACTCGCCACCGCCACGTCGATGTCGCCGACGCCGGGGACGAGCGCCAGCACCGGCCGCCGGCCGTTCAGATCGCCGGCCGGCACCGGCAGAATCTCGATGTAATAAGTGGTGGCGCCGGTGCGCTGGGCGACGCCGGGGATCGAGGTGCTCTGCACCGGAAAGCCGGCTTCCGCCGCCGCTTCCACGATCCAGTTGGTGAGCACGCCGCCGCCTTCGCCGCCGAGCGCGGCGATCAGCATGGTGATGGGGCGCGGCCCGCTCATGATGCGGCCTTTGCGGCGGCCTTGTGGTTATAGCCGCCGAGCCAGCCGATCACAGTCTGACGGAACCAGTGTGCGATACGCTCGCGCCAGCCGGCGTTGCGCACGATCTCGGCGCGGTAGAAGGATGGGCACAGCACCGCGGCATCGGCGACTTCGCCGCACAGGCCGCAGCCGACGCAAGATTCGATCACCGTCACCACCGGATCGTCGCGCAGCGGGTCGGGCGAGGGCTTCACCGTCAGCGACGGGCAGCCCGACAGGCGGATGCAGGAATGGTCACCGGTGCAGATTTCGTCGTCGACCCCGTAGCGGGTGCGCACGACGCGTTTTCCTTGGGCAAGCTTGTCGGCGTCCTCCGCGCGCACGCGGCGCTGGCGCGCGAGCTGGCATTCGCCGTCGGCGACGATCACCTTCAAGCCGCGCTCGGCGGTCTTCATCGCCTCCTTCAGCGTGTTGGCCATCGGCGCGACGCTGTAGCTGTGCACCGTGCGCAGCCATTTCACGCCCATGGCGCGCAGCGTTTTTTCGATATTCATGCCGGGCGCCGCGCCATCGCGGCTAGCCGCGCTCGATGGAATGTATTGCTGGCCGGTGGCGGAGGCGTAGCCATTCTGCATGACGATCAGCACGCCGTCGCCCTTGTTGAACAGATTGGAAGCGACGCCGCTGATCAGCCCGTTGTGCCAGAAGCCGCCATCGCCCATGACCGCGATTGGGCGCTTCTCCATGTTGGGCCCGACGGCGGCGGCGCTGGCGAGCGACATGCCGTAGCCGAGGATGGAGTTGCCGAGCGAGAACGGCGCGAAGGTCGCGAACGAATGGCAGCCGATGTCGGCTGAGATGTGGGTGGGGCCGAGCTCGCGCTGCATCAGCTTGATGGCGGAAAACACCGGCCGCTCCGGGCAGCCGGTGCAGAAGGTGGGCGGGCGCGACGGCAGGTTGCTCAGCGACGCGACCGCTTTGGCCTTGTGCGCGATCAGCCCGCGCGCCGTTTCCGCGATCGTCTCGGCGTCGACGCCGGCGGGCTTGGCCGCTTGCAGGAAGGCGGCCAGGCCCTCCAGCAGCACGTCGGACGAATATTCGCCGGCCTGCGGCAGCGGGCCCTTGCCGAGCACTTTCGTTTGTAGGCCGGCGTGGCGTAGTTCGACATTGATCGCGTCCTCGATATAGGCGGGGTGGCCTTCCTCGACCACGAGCACGGCGCGTTTGCCCGCGCAGAAGGCGCGGATTTCCTCCGGCACCAGCGGGTAGACCACGTTCAGCACCAGCAAAGGAACGCGAGAAGCGCCGAACACATCGGCCAGCCCCACGCGTTCGAGCGCGCGCAATACACTGTTGGTGAGCCCGCCCATGACGACGATGCCCACGTCAGCGAGATCGCCGTCGACCGTCTCGTTGAGCTTGTGCTTGGCGATGAAGGCGCGCGCTGCCGGCAGCCGTTGTTCGATTTTCAGCTTTTCCTGGCTGAAGATGACCGGCGGATGCGCCAGCCGCTCGTAGTTGAAGCGCGGCGGGCCGGAAATGGGGTTGAGGGCGGAGAAGGTGGCTTTGACATTATCCTTGGCGGCGAATTCGCCGGTGGCGTGGCAGGCGCGGATGCGCAGCTCCAGCATCACCGGGGCGTGGCTCGCTTCGGACAGCTCGAAGCCCTTCTCCACAATATGAACGATCGACGGCAGATCGGGGCGCGGATCGAGCAGCCACATGGAAGATTTCAGCGCATAGGCATACGAGCGTTCCTGGATCACGCTGGCGCCCTCGCCATAGTCCTCGCCCAGGATGATCATGGCGCCGCCGGTCACGCCGGGTGACGAAAGGTTGGAGAGCGCGTCGGCGGCCACGTTGGTGCCGACGATCGACTTCCAGGTCACCGCGCCGCGCAAAGGATAGTTGATCGAGGCGCCCAGCATGGCGGCGGCGCTGGCCTCGTTGGCGCAGGTTTCCAGGTGCACGCCGAGCTCGCCCATGATGTCGGCGGCGTCCACCAGCACGTCGAGCAGGTGAGACACCGGCGCGCCCTGATAGCCGCCCACGTAAGAGACGCCCGACTGCAGCAGCGCCTTGGTGACCGCCAGGATACCTTCGCCGCGGAAAGTCTCACCGTCGCCAAGCTTGAGCGCCTGAACTTCCTTCTTGAACGAGCGCTCCATGGTCGGCCTCCGGAAACGCCTTCTATCACATCCGCGCGGGTCGCAACGCCGGGCCGGCGGCATGGACATCGCCGGTAAAACGCGATTTTATGGCGGCCCTCCCTGGGGGCGACGGCGATTGAGCCGAAAAACGGCAAGATTGTAAAGATAGTTTGGTGTCAAACTAATTTGGCGCGAAGGCCAGGCCGGGGAGGGCTCGGGCCGGCGCCGGCGTAGGGGAAACGTTTGGGCAAGCGCAGGCAACGGCCTCGCCGCGGCAAGAACGACGCGGCCGGCGACGATTCGATCGATTTCGGCCCGCTGGCGGGCTGGGTCGGCTTCAATCTGCGCCTGGCGCAGGAGGCCTCGTTCCAGGCGTTTTCACGCCGTTCGCGGGAAATTGGCGAGCGCCCCGGCCGCTTTGCCACCCTCACCATCATCGCGCGCAACCCGGGCATCAGCCAGACCGAGCTCAGCCAAGCCAATGGCCGCGACAAGTCGAGCGTCACGCCGGTGATCGAGGACCTGGTGCGGCGCGGCCTGGTCGAGCGCAAACGCGGGCGCAGCGACCGCCGCGTCTGGCGCCTCACTTTGACGGCGGCCGGCAAGCGCACGCTGGCGACGCTGATGCGTTGCGCGCGCGTGCACGACCGCAACCTCGACCGCATTATCGGCAAGCGCGACCGCGCCCGCTTTCTTGCGATCCTGAAGAAGCTCACGGCGAAAATTGTTTAGCGATTGAACTTCGCCAGCACGTCTTCCGGCACCGGATGCGATTTCAAATCGCCGCCGGCGTCACGCACCACCCAGACCCGGGTCTCGGAACATTCGGCGCAGGTTTCGCCGTTCAGGCTCAACCGGTGCTCGATCTCGAAACTGGAGCGGCCGAATGTGACGCGCGTGTCCACCACCACGTCGTCGCCGAAGCGCGTCGGTTTCAGGAACTTCGCCTGCGTACGCACCAATGGAAAGCCGGCGAACGAAAACGCCTTGAGCGACTCGAACTTGGTCATGCCGAGCGCGCGCTCGAACAGCGCGGCGGTCGACGCGTCGAAAATCTCGAAATAGCGCGGATAGAAGATGATGCCGGCGGGATCGCAGTCACCCCACTCGATGCGCACGGTGCGGCTGTTGCTGAACATAGCGCGCTAACGCGGCGCCAGGCGCAGCGCGCCGTCGAGGCGGATGACCTCGCCGTTGAGATAGCTGTTGTGGATGCAATGCATCACCAGCGCCGCGTATTCGCGCGGCTCGCCCAGCCGCTTGGGGAACGGCACCGCGGCGCCGAGCGAATCCTGTACCTCTTGCGGCAGCGCGCGCAGCATGGGCGTGCCGAAAATGCCGGGCGCGATGGCGAGCACGCGGATGCCGAACTGGGCGAATTCGCGCGCCGCCGGCAGCGTGAGCGCGGCGACGCCGCCTTTGGAGGAGGCATAGGCGGATTGGCCGATCTGGCCCTCGAAGGCGGCGATCGAGGCGGTGGAGACGATGACGCCGCGTTCGCCGTCGGCCAAGGGGGCAAGCGGCTGCATGGCGGCGGCGGCGAGCCGCATCATGTTGAAAGTGCCGATGAGATTGATGCGGATGACGCGCTCGAAGTCCGCGAGCGGCATCGGCCCGTCGCGGCCGGCGATGCGCTGGGCCGGCGCGACGCCGGCGCAATTGACCAGGATGCGCGCGGGGCCGTGATCGGCGGCGGCCTTGTCGATGGCGGCTTCGGCAGCGCCGCTGTCGGCCACGTCGCAGGCGATCGCGATGCCGTTGACGTCGATCGCCACGTCGGCGGCGGCCTTGGCGTTGACGTCGATAATCGCGACCTTGGCGCCGCCGGCCGCCAGCGTGCGCGCGGTGGCCGCCCCCAGGCCCGAGGCGCCGCCGGTCACGATGGCCGCCTGTCCCTTGATGTCCATGCCAACTGCCTCCGGGTGATTGGGTATGCGGGCGGCGAAATCGTTGGCGGGCGCATAGGCCCCCGTCAAGGGTCCCGCCGCGGGTCGGCTATGGTTTGATATCCCACGATTTCGCGGGGCCGCGCTGGGCCGCATCGGCGCGGCCGCAGCATCTGTTCATTTGGGCGCATTTGACCCTGCCCGACGCGGGCCGTAAATACGGACCCGCAACCGGGAAACACCGCATGGCGCGCATCTCCTCTCTCGCCGAGGCCATCGAGGCGACGGTCCGCGACGGCGATACGCTGGCGGTGGAGGGCTTCACCCATCTCATCCCGCACGCCGCCGGCCACGAGATCATCCGCCAGCGCCGCAAGGGGCTGACGCTGATCCGCATGACGCCGGACCTGATCTACGACCAGTTCATCGGCATGGGCTGCGTCGACAAACTCATTTTTTCTTGGGGCGGCAATCCGGGCGTCGGCTCGCTGCACCGCTTCCGCGACGCGGTCGAGAACGGCTGGCCGCAGCCGCTGGCGATCGAGGAGCATTCGCACGCCGCCATGGCCAATGCCTACGAGGCCGGCGCCGCCGGTCTGCCCTGCGCGATCTTCCGCGGCTATATCGGCGGCGACCTACCGAAAGTGAATCCGAAAATAAAGCGCGTCACCTGTCCCTTTACCGGCGAGGAACTGGCCGCGGTGCCGGCGCACCGGCCGGACGTGGCGGTGATCCACGCCCAGCGCGCCGACAAGGCCGGCAATGTGCTGATCGAGGGCGTGCTCGGCGTGCAGAAGGAAGCGGTGCTCGCCTCCCAGCGCTCGGTCGTTACCGTCGAAGAAATCGTCAACGATCTCGGCCCGCGCAGCCTTAACGCAACAGTGCTGCCGCATTGGACCGTCGGCTATGTGGCGGAGGTTCCCGGCGGCGCCTTTCCCTCTTATGCGCAAGGCTATTACCCGCGCAACAACGCCTACTACAAGCAGTGGGACACGATCTCGCGCGAGCGCGACACGTTCCTGACATGGATGGACGAGAACGTGCTCAAGAAGGGTCCCGACGTGTTTGCCGAGCACGTGCGCAAGTTCCGTGACGCGGCGGAGTGAGGCAACCATGGCCGACTACAAGCCGAACGAAATGATGACCATCGCGGCGGCGCGCGCGCTGAAGAACGACGACGTCTGCTTCGTCGGCATCGGCATGCCGTCGGCGGCGGCCAACCTCGCCCGCCTCACCCATGCCCCCGGCATCACGCTGATCTACGAATCCGGCACGCTCGCCACCAAGCCCAACATCCTGCCGCTGTCGATCGGCGACGGCGAACTGTGCGAGACCGCGATAACGACCGTATCCGTGCCGGAGATGTTCCGTTACTGGCTGCAAGGCGGCCGCATCAAGGTCGGATTCCTCGGCGGCGCGCAGATCGACAAATACGCCAATCTCAACACCACGGTGGTCGGCGCCTACGACAAGCCCAAGGTGCGGCTGCCCGGCGGCGGCGGCGCGCCGGAAATCGCCACCAGTTGCGGCGAGATCTTCATCATCATGGCGCAGTCAAAGCGCAGCTTCGTCGACAAGCTCGATTTCGTCACCTCGATCGGCCATGTCTCGGGCGCCGACTCGCGCGCCAAACTGGGCGTCAAGACCAAGGGGCCGACCAAACTGATCACGGACCTGGCGCTGTTCGCGCCCGATCCCGAGAGCAAGGAGATGACGGTGGTCTCCATCCATCCCGGCGTCACCCGCGCGCAAATCCAAGACGCGACCGGCTGGCCGGTCAAATTCGCTGGCAAAGTCGAAGAGACCGCGGCCCCGACGGCGAAAGAGCTGGAAGTCCTGCGCGAATTGCAGGCGCGCACCGCCCGCGCCCAAGCCGAGGCGGCGTGATGGCAAGCCGTGAAGCCTTCCTCTGCGACGCGGTGCGCACCCCGATCGGGCGCTTCGGCGGCGCGCTCGCCAAGGTGCGCGCCGACGATCTGGCCGCGGTGCCGATCAAGGCGCTGCTCGCGCGCAACGCCAAAGTTGATTGGGAAAAGCTCGAAGAGGTCTATTTCGGTTGCGCCAACCAGGCCGGCGAGGACAACCGCAACGTGGCGCGCATGGCGCTGCTGCTGGCTGGGCTTCCATCGAACGTGCCGGGCGTGACGCTCAACCGGCTGTGCGCCTCGGGCATGGAGGCGATCGGCACCGCCGCCCGCGCCATCCGCGCCGGCGAGATGGATTTCGCCATCGCCGGCGGCGTCGAATCCATGACGCGGGCGCCCTTCGTGCAGGGCAAGAGCGAAGAAGCCTTCTCGCGCAAGGCCGAGATCTACGACACCACCATCGGCTGGCGCTTCATCAATCCCTTGATGAAGGCGCAATACGGCGTCGATGCCATGCCGGATACGGCTGAAAACGTGGCCGAGGAATTCCAGATCAGTCGCGCCGATCAGGATGCCTTTGCGCTGCGCTCGCAGCAGCGCGCGGCCAAGGCGGCCGCCGATGGTTATTTCGCCGCGGAGATCGTGCCGGTCGAGATTGCCGGCCGCAAGGAGACGGTGAAAGTCGATAAGGACGAGCACCCGCGCGAGACCTCCCTGGAGCAGCTCGCCAAGCTGAAGACGCCGTTCCGCAAGGACGGCACGGTGACGGCGGGCAACGCCTCCGGCGTCAATGACGGCGCCGCCGCCGTGATCGTGGCTTCCGAAGCGGCGGTGAAAGAGCATGGGCTGACGCCGCGCGCGCGCATTCTCGGCATGGCCTCGGCGGCGGTGCCGCCGCGCATCATGGGCATCGGCCCGGTGCCGGCGACGCGCAAATTGATGGCGCGCCTCAATCAGAAAATCGGCGACTATGACTTGATCGAGATCAACGAAGCCTTCGCCTCGCAGTCGCTAGCCTGTCTGCGGCAGCTCGGCCTCGCCGACGATGCCGCGCAGGTCAACCCGCATGGCGGGGCGATCGCGCTCGGCCATCCGCTCGGCATGTCGGGTACGCGTCTGGTACTGACCGCGGCGCACGGTCTTAACGAGAGCGGCGGCAAGCTGGCGCTCGCCACCATGTGCGTCGGCGTCGGCCAGGGCGTGTCGCTGGCGCTGGAACGGGTCGCCTAACAAGAAGGGCAAGAATAATGTCGCTGATCTATCCGCGGGAAAGCCTGAGCGCCTTTCCCAAGCACCTGAGCCCCGAATACCGCAGCACGGTCAAGCGCTCGCCGTCGAAGCCGCTGATCCTGGTGCCGCATACGCTGTCGGAGCTCTCCGGCCCGGTCTACGGCCACAATGCGGTGCAGGAGGGCGACGCCGACCTCACCAAGCAGCACCAGGGCGAGCCGCTGGGCGAGCGCATCATCGTGCACGGCCACGTGCTGGACGAAGACAAGCGCCCGGTGCCCGACACGCTGGTGGAAATCTGGCAAGCCAATGCCTGCGGCCGCTACGTGCACAATGTCGACCAGCACCCGGCGCCGCTCGATCCCAACTTCACCGGCGCCGGGCGCACCGTCACCGACAAGAACGGCTATTACCGCTTCATCACCGTAAAGCCCGGCGCCTATCCGTGGGGCAACCACCACAATGCCTGGCGGCCGAACCACATCCACTTCTCGGTGTTCGGGCACTCGTTCCTGTCGCGGCTGGTGACGCAGATGTATTTCCCCGGCGATCCGCTGTTCCCGTTCGATCCGATCTTTAATTCGGTCACCGACGAGAAGGCGCGCCTGCGCATGGTCTCGAGCTTCGACCTGGAGAACACCATCCCCGATTGGGCGCTCTGCTTCCGCTTCGACATCGTGCTGCGCGGACGCGAAGAGACACCGCCGGACAAGCACTAGGGCAGAATTCAATGTCGGACATCACCCCCTCGCAAACCGTCGGCCCCTTCTTCGCCTATGGGCTGGCGCCGCACAGCCGCTGTCATTGGGCGCCGAACGATATCTACGACTGGAAGGAGACGGTCGGCGCCAACCTGGTGACGCCCGACGCCACCGGCGAGAAGATCCGCGTCGAAGGCCGTATCACCGACGGTGACGGCCTGCCGATCAACGACGCCATGATCGAGATCTGGCAGGCCGACAGCCAGGGCCGCTACGCCAGTCCGGCCGACAAGCGCATGCGGACCAACGCCCTGTTCAAGGGCTTCGGCCGCTCGGCCACCGACAAGGACGGCGTCTATTCATTTGACACCGTCAAGCCGGGCGCGGTGCCGGGGCCGGACGGCAAGCCGCAGGCGCCGCACATCGTGGTCTGCATCTATTCGCGCGGCATGCTGCGGCAGGTCTATACGCGGCTCTATTTCTCCGACGAGGCCGCAAACGGCGCCGACGCGATCCTGGCGCTGGTGCCGCAAGAGCGGCGCGGGACACTCATTGCCCACAAGGGGGGCGGCAAAGGACAGGCCGTCTACCGCTTCGACATCCGCATGCAGGGCGACGGCGAGACGGTTTTCTTCGATATTTGAAGCCGCTAGCGGCCGGGTGTCCGTCCCACTTCGGCCCACGATTGTGGCCGATATGGTGGGCTATTTCCCACATTTAGCGGTAGGCCGGATTGCTCACCGCCGCATAGTTGTATTTTATAGCGATTTTTCAGGTTGAATATTGCCCACCCACTTTGCCCATCTTTCCTAATGTAGTTTTTTGTTGTTGACGCCTGCCCGCGGACTTGGTTCGCTTGCGGCCATAGCGGCCGCCTGAGAGCCGTACCTATCGGGGGAGAGGCGTCCGCATGAACGAGCAAATCCTTCAGGAGATCTCCGATTTCTGCCGCACGCAGGGGCTGGCCGAATCCACCTTCGGCCGCCGCGCGGTCAATGACGGCAAGCTCGCCAGCCGGTTGCGCAATGGCGGCCGCATCACCACCGATACGCTGGATCGCATCCGCGCCTTCATGGCGCGCAATGCCGACGGCGCGCCCGGACGCCGCCGCGTGCTGTTCGAAGGTCCGCCCGGCGGCTTGCCGGTGGTGACGCCGGCGGCGCCGCCGGTCGCCTCCGGTCTTGCCGGCGACGATCCCAGCCGCAATTTCCGCTTCTTCGACAACCGGCAGAAATATCTGCTGTTCGTGAACACCTGCAGCGAGAAGTGGGAAATCGCCAACCGCGTCGGGCTCGAGCTCGCCAATATCCATCCGCGCCCGCCGGCGGTGCGCGTGTTCGACGCCGGCATCGGCGACGGCACGGTGCTGGCGCGTGTCATGCGCACCATGCACGACCGCTTTCCCACCATGCCGTTCTACATCGTCGGCAAGGAAATCAGCGTGGAGGATATCCGCCTCACGCTGCACAAGATGGCGGACCGCTTCATCGAACATCCCGCGACCGTGCTGGTGCTCACCAATCTCGCCTATGCCGAGGCGCCGTGGCTGGCGGTAAAGTCGCTCTCCGCCGCCACCAGCCTGGTCTGGAAAGAGCTGGCGATGGACGGCGACAGCGCCCACCGCTTCGAGGAGCAGATCACCGCGCTCGAGCCGTTCCTGGCGCAGAACTGGAAGGCGGGCGTTTCGCCCAAAAGCGGCAACCCGGTCTATGAGCGGCCGGTCATCCTGGTGATCTACCGCAACGACCACAAATTCCTGCTCGACCAGATCGTGCCCAAGCCCGGCGGCACCGTCGCCGATTACGATCTGGTCATCGCCTCGCAGCCCTATCGCGCGCGCGCCTCGCTCGAATTCAAGGCCAAGCGCGTGCTCAGCCCGTTGGCGCGTGCGCTCGGGCCCGGCGGGCGCATGATCGCGATCCATTCCCACGGACACGATCCGGGCATGGAGATCATTCACAAGGTCTGGCCGCGCGACAATCCGTTTACGCACAGCCGCCACGATCTGCTCAAGGCGCTCAAGCACGAATTGGGCACGGCCGGCCGCGATCTCAATTTCAACGCCTATTCCGACCAGCGCTCGCTGTTCCGCTACGACATGCACACGCTACCGTCGGAAATCTCCAATTCGATCGGCACCTCCACGCTGCTCGCCGCCTGGAACGCGGCGATCTATGTGGCGCAGATCGAGGACGACCGCCTGTCCGACGTGCACAGCGACCGCCGCTATATCGAGGCGACGCGCGAGGTGCTGCAAGAGAGCGGCGGCTTGTGGTTCTACGACGAATCCTTCGTGATCTCGCGCCGGCGCGAGTGAGCCATGTTAGCCACCGCCGCGCCCAAGCACGAACCCGCGGGCTTCACGCGCAATTTCTCGATCGAGGCGACACGGCCGGGCGCAGCCGAAATTGCCGCGCTCGCCGAGACCTTGCCGCCCGCGACTCCGGTTTATTTTTCCGCCGTGCCGACGGTCACGCCGCACGAACTGGTTGCCGCGGCGGCGTCGCTGCGCCGGGCCGGTCTCGAGCCGGTCGTCCACATTGCCGCGCGGCGCCTGCGCGCCGCGGCCGATTTGGCCGATCTGCTCGGCCGCCTGCGCGGCGAAGCCGATGTGAAGCGCCTGCTGGTGATCGGCGGCGACGTCGATACGCTCGGGCCGTTTCCCGACGCCCTGTCGGTGATCCAGAAAGGAGCCTTGCGCGCAGCCGGCATCGAGGAGATCGGCATCGGCGCCTATCCGGAAGGCCACCCCCGCATCGCGCCCGGACGCCTGGAAGCCGCCCTCGACGAGAAGCTTGCCGCCAGCGCGGCGCAAGGCTTGCGCGCGCACATCGTCAGCCAGTTTTCGTTTTCGCCTGAGCGCATTCTCGCCTGGCTCAAGCAATTGCGCGCCTGCGGCGTCGCGCACCCGGTGAAGGTCGGCATGGCGGGCCCGACCAGCATGCCGGCTCTGCTGCGTTATGCCCGGCGCTGCGGCGTCGCCGCCTCCTTGCGCGGGCTGATGTCGGGCGCGGGCGGGACGCTGATCGGCCAGGTCGTCGGCAATGTCGGGCCCGACCGCATCATCGCAGCACTCGGCGCGGCGGACGGACTGGGCGATATCGCACCGCATTATTTTTCGTTCGGCGGCACGGTTGAAACCGCGCACTACGCATGCGAAGCCGCACATGGAAAACACGGCGCCGGCCGTGCTATGGCTCAATAAACAAACTTAGGCGCGTCGAATAGCGCCGGGATATTCGCGGAGGGAACCATGTCGCCACGCAGCAAGCCGCCATTCCGCGCCGACGAGGTCGGCAGTATCCTGCGCACCGCGCCGATCAAGGCGGCGCGCGAAAAGCGCGAGAAGGGCGCGATCACGCCGGCTGAGCTGAAAGAGGTCGAAGACCGCGAGATCGAGAAGATCATCAAGAAGCAGGAAGAGGTGGGCTTGAAGCTCGCCACCGACGGCGAGTTCCGCCGCTCCTGGTGGCATTTCGACTTCTACGGCGGGCTCGACAATGTGGAGATCTACGAGCTCGACCACGGCATCCAGTTCCAGGGCGTGCAGACCAAGCCGCGCTCGATCCGCGTCAACGGCAAGATCGGCTTTTCCGATCACTACATGCTGGAGCATTTCAAGTTTTTGAAGGCGCATACCAAGGTGACGCCGAAAATGTGCATCCCGGCGCCCTCGACGTTCCATTTCCGGCTCGAGCCCAATGCGGTGAGCAAGGACGCGTATGCCAGCCGCGACGCCATCTTCGACGATCTGGCGGTGGCTTATCAGGACGCCATCAAGGCGTTCTACGCCGCCGGTTGCCGCTATCTGCAGTTCGACGACACCGCCTGGGCCTATCTCTGCTCGCAGGAGCAGATGCAGCAGGCGCGCGACCGCGGCCTCGACGTCGATCACCTGCAAGAGACCTACACCAAGTGCATCAACAAGGCGCTTGCGGCCAAACCCGCCGACATGGTGGTCACCACCCATGTCTGCCGCGGCAATTTCCGCTCCACCTTCATTTCGTCGGGCGGCTACGAGCCGGTGGCGGAAACCTTGCTCGCCAAGTGCAACTACGACGGCTACTTCTTGGAATACGACACCGACCGCGCCGGCGGCTTCGAGCCGCTGCGCTTTTTGCCCAAGGGCAACAAGATCGTGGTGCTCGGCCTCATCACCACCAAGCAAGGCCGGCTCGAACCGCGCGCCGACGTCAAGAAGCGCATCGAGGAAGCGACCAAATACGTCGCGCTCGAGCAGCTCTGTCTGTCGCCGCAATGCGGCTTCGCCTCCACCGAGGAAGGCAATGTGCTGGCCGAGGACGAGCAATGGGCCAAGCTGCGCATGGTCGTCGAGCTGGCCGACGAGGTGTGGGGCAAAAAATAATCCGCGTATTCCCGCGTAAGCGGGAATCCAGCAGAAAAGGCAGAAAAGAACTGGGTCCCCGTTTTCGCGGGGACGAGCGGAACTCGTAGGAAGCGTTCATGACCCAACGCGCCACGCCCCCCTTCCGCGCCGATCACGTCGGCAGCCTGCTGCGCCCGGCGGCGTTGAAGGAGGCGCGGAAGAAACGCGCCGAGGGCGCAATCGACGCTGCCGCGCTGAAGGCGGTCGAGGACCGCGAGATCGCGCGCGTCATCAAGAAACAGGAAGAGGTCGGCCTACAAACGGTCACCGACGGCGAATTCCGCCGCTCCTGGTGGCATCTCGATTTTCTCTGGGGCCTCGACGGCGTCGAGAAACACGTGATGGACACAGGCGTTGCCTTCACCGGGATCACCACGCGCAACGAAGGGCTCAAGGTAACCGGCAAGATCGGCTTTTCCGGCCATCCGATGATCGAGCATTTCAAATTCGTCAAAGACCACGCGCGGCGGACGCCCAAGATCACGATTCCGGCGCCGTCGGCGCTCTACGGCCGGCCAGCGCTGCCGCCGGTTGACGGCCAAGTCTATCCCAAGCTCGACCGGATGTTCGACGATCTCGGCCAGGCCTACAAAAAAGCGGTGCGCGCCTTCGCCGACGCCGGCTGCCGTTACCTGCAGCTCGACGAAGTCTTCATCGCCATGTTGTGCGATGTGAATTACCGCCGGAAAATGAAGGACCGTGGCGACGACCCGGAAAAGCTCGGCGCGCTCTACGGCGATCTCATCAACACGGCGATGTCGGATATCCCGTCCGACATGCGCATCACCATGCATCTGTGTCGCGGCAACAATCAATCGACCTTCATGGGTAGCGGCGGCTATCAGGCGGAGCAGGAGATCCTGTTCGACCGCATCAAGGTGGACGGCTATTTCATGGAATACGACACCGAGCGCGCCGGCGGATTCGAGCCGCTCAAGCTGGTGCCGAAGGACCGCCAGGTCGTGCTTGGCCTCGTCACTACCAAAAGCGGGCGGCTGGAAGCGAAGGACGACATCAAGCGCCGCATTGAAGAGGCGGCGAAATATATCCCGCTCGAGCAGCTCTGCCTGTCGCCGCAATGCGGATTCGCCTCGACCGAGGAAGGCAACCTACTGGCCGAGGACGAGCAATGGGCAAAGCTCAAGATGATTGTCGAGCTGGCCGAAGAAGTCTGGGGCTAGCAGCAAACTCCGCTCATTCCCGCGCAAGCGGGAATCCAGTAAGTAAAGGACTCGGTCCCCATCGCAAGTCGGCTATTGCCGACTTGCGCACATTTCGTGGTAGCCATCGGGTATGCCCGATGGCTGCGCGCGAGGTCGAGCGGTGAAGTGAAGGCGATGACCATCGTCTACGAAAAACTTTTGGCATTGCAAATTCCCGCGGTCGAACAGGCCTACGGCCCCAAGGATTGCATGCTCTATGCCCTGGGCCTCGGCTTTGGTCAGGACCCGCTGAACGAGGACGAGCTCGCCTTCGTCTACGAGAAAAATCTCAAAGTGCTGCCTACCTTCGCGCTGGTGCAAGGCTATTCGCCCTACTGGCTGCGCAATCGGGACGCCGGCGTGACCTGGACCAAGGTCGTGCATGGCGAGCAGGGTCTGACGCTGCACAAGCCGGTCGCGCCGCAAGGCGTCGTGATCGGGCAAACCCGCATCGTCGACGTGATCGACAAGGGCGAGGGCCGCGGCGCGCTGGTGATTGCCGAACGTAAAGTGACCGACAAGCAAACCGGCGAATTGCTGGCGACGCTGACGCAGACCGCCTTTTGCCGCGCCGACGGCGGCTTCGGCGGGCCCAAACGTGAAGCGCCGGCGCCACATCCTATCCCCGAACGCGCGCCCGATCTTGTCTGCGATCTGCCGACCCGGCCGGAAATGGCGCTGGTTTACCGGCTGTCCGGCGACGTCAATCCGCTACACGCCGATCCGGAGTTCGCGCATGCCGCCGGCTACCCGCGGCCGATCCTGCACGGGCTTGCAACCTTCGGCGTCGCGGGCCATGCCTTGCTCAAGTCGGTGTGCGGCTACGCGCCGGAACGGCTCACCGCGATGGCGGGGCGCTTTTCGGCGCCGGTCTATCCGGGCGAGACCATCCGTACCGAGATCTGGCGCGACGAACCTGTGCTAAGTTTCCGCGCCCGCGTGGTTGAACGCGACGTGGTGGCGATCAATAACGGACGGGCGGAAATTACCGCGTAGATGAGTGCCGCATGAGCAAGGCTCCCTTGGAAAGCGACGACGGACTCGCCGACATCCGCGACGGCGTGCGCGCGCTCTGCGCCAAGTTCCCCGGCGAATATTGGCGCGCGCTCGATCGCGAGCGCGCCTATCCGAAAGAATTCGTCGCCGCGCTCACCGAGGCCGGCTATCTCGCCGCCTTGATCCCGGAAGATTACGGCGGCAGCGGGCTCACCATCGGCGCCGCCGCCGCCATCATGGAAGAGGTGCATGCTTCCGGCGGCAACGGCGCCGCCTGCCACGCGCAGATGTACATCATGGGCACGATCCTGCGCCACGGCAGTGACACGCAGAAACAGGACTACCTGCCGAAGCTTGCCAGCGGCGAGTTGCGCTTGCAGGCCTTCGGCGTGACCGAACCGACCTCGGGCACCGACACGCTTGCCCTGCGCACCACGGCGCGCAAAGAGGGCAATCACTACGTCATCAACGGCCAGAAAGCTCTGGACCTCGCGCGCCGAACATTCCGACCTGATGCTGCTCTTGGCGCGCACCACAGCGCGCGAGCAGATCAAGAAGCGCACCGACGGCTTGTCGCTGTTCCTGGTGGACATGCGGCTGGCGCAAGGCACCAGCATGACCATCACGCCGGTGCGCACCATGATGAACCATTCGACCACGCAGATCTTTTTCGACGACCTGCGGGTGCCGGCGGAAAACCTGATCGGCGAGGAGGGCCAGGGCTTCCGCTACGTTCTCTCCGGCATGAACGCCGAGCGCATCCTGATCGCGGCGGAATGCGTCGGCGACGCCAAATGGTTCATCGAAAAGGCCACGGCTTACGCGAAAGAGCGTGTGCTGTTCGACCGCCCGATCGGGCAGAACCAGGGCGTGCAGTTTCCGATCGCGCGCGCCTATGCGCAGATGCGCGCCGCCGAACTGATGGTGCATGAGGCGGCGTCGAAATACGCGGCCGGCGGCGACGTCGGGCCGGAGGCCAACATGGCCAAGCTGATCGCCGCCGACGCCTCCTGGTTCGCCGCCGACATGTGCGTGCAGACCTTTGGCGGCTTTGGCTTCGCCGAGGAATACGACATCGAGCGCAAGTTTCGCGAGACCCGGCTCTATCAGGTGGCGCCGATCTCGACCAATCTGATCCTGTCGTATCTGGCCGAGCACGTGCTGGGTTTGCCTCGGTCGTATTGAAATGACGCTTCCCCTCGAAGGCCTTCTCGTCGTCTCGGTCGAACAGGCGGTGGCCGCGCCCACCTGCACCTGCCGGCTGGCGGATGCCGGCGCGCGCGTGATCAAGATCGAGCGCCCGGAGGGCGATTTCGCCCGCGGCTACGACGCGCTGGTACACGGCGAGAGCGCCTACTTCGTCTGGCTCAACCGCGGCAAGCAGTCGGTGGTGCTCGACCTCACCAAAACGGACGACAAGGCGCTGCTCGAAGCCATGCTCGCCAGGGCCGACGTGTTCGTGCAGAATCTGAAACCCGGCACCATAGCCAAGCTCGGTTTCGCGATTCCGCGCCTGCGTAAAAGTTATCCGCGGCTGATCTGTTGCTCGATCTCCGGCTACGGCGAGAGCGGCCCCTACGCGAAGCGCAAGGCCTACGACCTCTTGATCCAGGCCGACAGCGGACTGTCCTCGGTCACCGGCGGGCCGGAGGCGCCGGCGCGCGTCGGCGTCTCGGTGGTCGATGTCGCCACCGGCATGAACGCCTATGAGGCCATTCTCGAGGCGCTGATCGCGCGCGGGCGCAGCGGCGAGGGCGCCAGCATCAGCGTGTCGATGTTCGACGCCATGGCCGACTGGATGACGGTGCCGCTGCTGCAAACCGAAGGCGGCAAGCCGCCGCAGCGCTTGGGTCTCGCCCATCCCTCGATTTCGCCCTACGGCGTGTTCAAGAGCGGCGACGGCGCCGACATCCTGATCTCGATCCAGAACGACCGCGAGTGGCGGGTGCTGGCCGGTGAGGTCATGGGCGACAAGGCGCTGGCCGCCGATCCCGATTTTGCCACCAACCTGGAGCGCGTGAAGCGCCGGGCCGACACCGACGGCCGCGTGCAAAAAGCCTTCGCGTCGATGGATGCCGCCGCGCTGGAGAAGAAGCTGGCGGCCGCCGATATCGCCTATGCCCGGGTCAATGACACGAAGCTGCTCGCCAAGCATCCGCATTTGCGCCGGATCACAGTCGGTGCGCCGAGCGGGCCGGTGTTGATGCCGGCGCCGGCGCCGTTGCACGCCGGACAGGAGCGCAACTACGGCCCGATCCCGGCGCTGGGCGAACATACCGAACTGGTGCGGAAAGAATTTTCAAAACACTGAGCGGTAGGCTTGCTCGTTTCCCTCTCCCTTTGTGGGAGAGGGTGCCCGAGCGGTGGCGAAGCCGAGCGAGGGCGGGTGAGGGGGTGGGGGTAAAATTGAGGCACAGCCCCCTCACCCGGCTCGCGCTCGCTATCGCTCCGCGCTCACCACCCTCTCCCACAAGGGGAGAGGGAAAGAGTGGATGCCGCGTCGCTTTGACTCACTCCAGCACCGCCGCTTCCTGCAACTCGCCTTCGCTCGGTTTTTTCTTGCTGTTGCCGATGATGAAGATGAGCGGAATCATCGCCAGCGTCAGCACCATCAACAACCAGTAGTCGTTGAGATAGGCGATCATCGCGGATTGCCGGGTGACCATGGCGTCGAGCATGGCGCGGCCCAATTCGCTGTGGGTGTCGAGATGCGAAGCGACGTCCGGGATCTGCAGCGCGTCATTGAACGGCGTCACGGATTCGGTCAGCCGTGCATGCATCTCGGTGGTCTTGTCGGTCAGTTGCGCGATCACCATGGAAATGCCGACCGACGAGCCGATGTTGCGGATCAGCGTCAGGATCGAGGTGCCGCCGTTGCGCAGGTCTGCCGGCAGCGTCAGGAACGCCGCCGTCGTAATCGGCACGAACAGCAGGCCGAGACCGATACCCTGCACGATGCTGATGACCACGATCGTCTGCTGCGTGGTGTCGAACGAAAATCCGGTCATCTGGTAGAGCGTGCCGCCCGACAGCAGCAGGCCCGCGAGGATCAGCCAGCGCGTCTCGAAAAGCCGCATCAGCCGCGGCGCCACCATCATGGTAAGCAGCGTGCCGACGCCGCGCGAACCGAGCAGAAAACCGGCGGTCTGGATCGGATAGCCGAGCAGAATCTGCATGAACGGCGTGATCAGCGCCATGGTGCCGAACAGCACCACGCCGATCACCGCCATGAACACGCAGCCGGAAACGAAATTGCGGTCCTTGAACATTTCGAAGCGCACGAACGGCTCGGGCGTCGTCAGCGAATGGGCGAAGAAATAGTAGAAGCCGGCGATCGAAACGATGGTTTCGATCCAGATCTCGGTCGCCCCGTACCAGCCGACCTGCTCGCCGCGGTCGAGCATCAATTGCAGCGCGCCGATGCCGATGGCGAGGGCAATGAAGCCGAACCAGTCGAAACGCAAATGCTCGTGGCGGTGGGTTTCCTCCATGAAGGCCAGCATGCCGATCACGGTGATGACGCCGATCGGCAGGTTGATCAGGAACACCCAGTGCCAGGAATAATTGTCGGTCAGCCAGGCGCCCAGCGTCGGGCCCATAATCGGTCCCAGCATCACGCCGATGCCCCAGATCGCCATGGCCGAGCCGCGCTCCTCGACCGAATAGGAGTCGAGCAGAACCGACTGCGACAGCGGCACCAGCGCGGCGCCGGCCATGCCCTGCAACAGGCGGAACAACACGATTTCCTCGATGTTCTGCGCCAGCGCGCACAGGAACGAGGCGACGGTGAAGCCGGCCACGCAGGTCACGAACAATTTCTTGCGGCCGAAGCGGTCGGCCAGCCAGCCGATCGGCGCGGTCATGATGGCGGCGGCGACGATGTAGGAGGTGAGCACCCAGTTGATCTGATCGAGCGAAGCCGACAGCGAGCCTTGCATGTAGGGCAAGGCCACGTTGGCGATGGTGGTGTCGAGCGCCTGCATGATGGTCGCCGTCATGGCGCACACCGTCACCAGCATGCGCCGCAGGTTAGGCGACATCGACGCGACGCGCGGACTCATTTTGCTTCTTTGGCGACGGCCGAGGAAAACGGCAGCCGGCTGTGGCCGGTGTCGATCGCCACGTTGACGCTCATGCCGGCGCGCAGCAGGTGCGTGTCCTCGTCCTTGTCGAAGGCGATGCGCACGGGCACGCGCTGCACCACTTTGACCCAGTTGCCGGTGGCGTTCTGCGGCGGCAGGATCGAGAACTGCGCGCCGGTGCCGGGGCTCACCGCGATCACCGTGCCCTTGAAGGGATGGTCGGGGAATGAGTCGACGTCGAGCGTCGCCTTCTGGCCGACGCGCAAATAGGTGATGTCGGTTTCTTTCGGATTGGCCTCGACCCAGGGGGCCTGGTCGTCGATGACGCTCAGCACCGGCGTGCCGGCGGCGACGAAGCGGCCGAGCTGGATATTGTCCACCTGCGTGGCGGTGCCCGGCATTGGCGCGCGCACCACGGTGTGATCGAGATTGCGCTGGGCGTCTTCGAGCACGGCCTTGGCCTGCGCGTAGGCGGGGAATTGCACCAGCGGCAAATTGGCGTCGCCAAGCAACTGGCTGAGCGTGGTCGCCAGCTGCTGTTTGGCAAACTGCGCCTGCAACTGCGCGGTCACGTAGGCCGAGGCGGCAGTGTCGACGTCGGCCTGCGAGGTCGCGTGCGACGCTAACAGTTTATGCTTGCGTTCGACGTCGGATTGCTTGAGCGCGACGTTTTTCTTGGCAAGTTCGACCAAGGTGGTCAGCGAAGCGAGCGTGGCCTTGAGCTTGCTGTAATCGGTACGCGCGGTATCGAGCTTGGCCTGCGCCTGGCGCAGCGCCAGGCGATAAGGCTCGGCGTCGAGCGTGAACAATTCATCGCCCGGCTTGACGTGCTGGCCTTCGATGACGGCGACATGAACGATCTTGCCGGAGATGTCGGGCGTGATCAGCACCTTCTGGGCGCCGACATAGGCGTTGTCGGTGGAGATGTAGCGGCCGCCCATCAGGTAGAACGCGGTGCCGCCGGCGAGCGCGATCAGCGGCAGCACGATCAGCAGGATCATGCGCAGGCGCTTGCGCCCGGCGCGCGCGGGCTTGGCCGGCGCTTCGCCCGTCTTTAACGCGGCCGGCCCCGTCTTGGCTTCGGGCGCCGGAACGATCTTCAACGTGTTCTCACTCATGACGCTTCGACTTTGGCTGTCTGTTGTTCGCTCGACTGGCGGTTGATGGCGGTGCGCAAGTTGTCCTTCATGCGCTGCAGGTCGCTCAGCAGCCGCTCATGGGCCTTGCCGTCGAGCCCGGCGAGCACGTCGTCCATCAGGTCGCGGCCGAGCTCGACGAGTTGCTCGAGCAGCGGCCGCGCCGCCGGCATGAGATAGAGCCGGTTGGCGCGCCGGTCGTTCGGGTCGGGGCGGCGCTCGATCAACCCGTTCTCGGCCAGGCGGTCGAGCAGGCGGGTGAGCGAGATCGGCTGCAGGTCGAGGATTTCGGCGAGCTCGGACTGCTTGAGGCCTTCGGAGCGGTCGAGCCGCATCAGCACGACCCACTGGGCGCGCGAGATGCCGAACTGGCGGGCGCGCTGGTCGGCGTAGGTCCGCAGCATGCGGGCTACGTCCATGATATTAACGGCGATTTCGCGGGTAACCGGGGTATTGGGCATGGTTCTGGCTCTTCAGCAGTATCGTTATAATAAGCTCACTTATAATAAGTGCAATAAGCCTTTTGGCGCATGACCGGCCGGTCGGGGGAGGGCCGTTAGGCCGTTCACCGCCGCGGAACCGGGGTCAGGTTGGACATTTCACAGTGCGCAAGGCGGCCGAAGGCTTCTGTGCGCAAGAAAGTGGGACGCGCGGGACAAGCGCCGCGCTCGTCACGTAGACTGCGGTCAAGCGCTTGCCGAAAAAGGCGCTGACATCACCTGGGAGGATTCCAAATGACGACACCCAAAGGCAGTGGGAGCAAACACCTCATCCGCCGCCGCGACGTGCTCACCGGCGCGGCTGGCGCGGCCACTATGCTGGTCATCCGGCCCGGAACGGCCAAGGCCGCCAAGTGGCCGGACAAGCCGGTCACCCTGGTCATCATGTATTCGGCCGGTGGCGGCACCGACGTTGTCATGCGCCTGATCGCCAAGGAGATGGCCGCGGCCAAGGGCTGGAGCATCGAGCCGATCAACAAGCCCGGCGCGGTCGGCGGCATCGCCACCAATTACGTGCTGCAGCAGCCGGCCGACGGTTACACTTTGCTCGGCGCCGCCAACTTTAACAAGTTCGTGCGCGTCATGAGCCACACCACCAGCAAATGCTGGGAGGACTGGACCATCATGCAGGCGGCCGCCTCTCTCGCCAGCTGGTCGGTGCGCGATGGTTCCGAGTTCAAGAACGTCGACGACATGGTGAAGTGGGCCAAGGCCAATCCCGGCAAGCTGACCATCTCCACATCCGGCACCGGCGGCATCTGGCACGAAGTCGCCATGCAGATCGCGCTCCAGCTCGGCATCACCGTGCAGTTCGTGCCCTACAAGGGCGGCAAGCCGGCGACGCTGGCGGGCCTGCAGGGCGAAACCATGATCGCCGGCGGCGGCGTGCACGAGCACATCGAGCTTCTCCGCGCCGGCAAGCTGCGTAACCTGTTCCAGTGCGGCACCGCCGACATCAAGCTCGCCGACGGCAAAGTCCTGCCCTCGATCGGCACGCTGCGTCCAGCGACCAAGCCGTTGCTGCCGATGGGCGGCACCTACAATCTGATGATGCGCCGCTCGGTGCCGGTCGCGGTGCAGAAGGAGATCACCGAGGCCTTCGTCACGGCCGCCAAATCGGCCGCGTTCAGCGCCGTCTGCAAGAAGAAGTTCTTCGAGCAGCAGATCCTCACCGGTGAGGCCGCCGATAAACGCGCCGCGCAGCTCGAGACCAGCACCGCCTTCCTGTTCAACAAGTACCGCGACAAGGTCGGCGGCAAGGTGCAGACGGCCAAGGCGCTCGGCCTGCCTGCTCCGGATGGCTTCGACAAGTGGTGGCCGCCCAAGGGCTACAAGCCGGTCGGCGCCTGACGTCAACGCCGGCGAGCGGGGCATTTTGCCGCTCCGCTCGCCGCAATCCTGACAATCAAAAGAAGTGGCGCCTTCGAGGGTCGACGCAATGACCAGCGACGAAACGGCTGACGAAAAGCGCGTCATTTCGGAAGACGCCAATGCGGGTCTCGCCAACCCGATCATGGATCTGACTGCGGCCGTCGTCATCGCGGCCATCGCGATCTTCCTGGCGGTCGCATCGCTGCGCCTGCCGGTGCCGGGAGGCGTTGTCTTCACCGCGCCCGGCCTGTTGCCGTTTCTCACCGCGGCGAGCTTGCTGGTGATGGCGCTGCTGCTCGGCTATTCGGCAATAACCCGCCGGCGCGCGATACCGCGTGCGCTCGACCGTTTCGAGATCCCGGCCGACGCCATGCGTTCGCTCACGCTTGGCGGCATCATCGTGCTCTATGCATTGGCGCTGCAGGTCGTGCCGTTCGAGACGAGCTTCAACATCGGCTCGCTGCATTTTTACATCGGCGCCTTCGAGCCGGTGTCGATCGTCTTCCTCACCGGCCTGCTGCGGATCTATTGGAAGGCGCCGCTGTGGGCCTGCCTGGCGGTCAACGTCGTATGGATCGCGTTCCTCTCGATCGTGTTCCGCATGCTGTTCCAAACCCCCTTGCCGTGAGATCCACCCGTGATTGACGCATTCCTGCAGGCGCTGTCACCCTATCTACTGATGGTCACGCTCGGCGGCGTCGTCCTCGGCATTTTCTGGGGCGCCATGCCGGGCCTGTCGACCACCATGGCGATGATGCTGCTGATCGGCCTGTCGGTCGGCATGAAGCAGGAGGTCGCGCTCGCCTTCATGCTCGGCGTCTATACGGCGAGCACTTTCGGCGGCGCCATCTCGGCGGTGCTGATCAACATTCCCGGCACGCCGGACTCGGTGCCGACCATGATCGAAGGGCACACGCTCGCCAAGCGCGGCCTGGGCGGCCAGGCGCTGGGGCTCTCGATCACGGCTTCGTTTCTTGGCAATTGGATCGGCATCCTGCTGCTGGTGGCCTGCATGCCGATCATCCTCGCCATCGCGCTGCAGTTCCGCTCCTGGGAGATGTTTCTGCTGGCGGTCATCGGCATTTCGATCTGCGGCACGATGACCTCGGGCACCATGCCGCTCAAGGGCTGGATAACCGGGTGGCTCGGCATGCTGCTCGCCTTCGTGGGCTACGACACGATTCACGGCGTGCCCCGTTTCACCTTCGATATCCCCGCGCTGTATGACGGTATCAGCTACGTCGCCATCCTGATCGGCCTGTTCGGCCTGGCCGAGATCATGAAAGTCTTGCCGCAGCGCGAGCACACGGCGATGCCGGAAAACGTCGGGCGGGCGATTCCCTCGTTCGGTCTACTCATCAAGCATATGCCGGCGGCGCTGCGCTCCGGCCTGCTCGGCACCGTGATCGGCGCCATTCCCGGCGCCGGCGCCAACATCGCGGCGTTCCTGGCCTATGACGTCGGTCGCCGGCGCGCCAGTCCCGAAGAAAAGGCAAAATGGGGCAAAGGCAGTTTCCAGGGCATCGTCTGCGCCGAGGTCGCCAACAACGCCTGTGTCGGCGGCTCGATGCTGCCGACGCTGACACTCGGCATTCCCGGCAGCGCGCCCGCCGCAGCGATGATGGCGGCCTTGCAGCTCAAGAACGTGCAGCTCGGACCCACCATTGCTATCGACCAGCCCGGACTGATCGAGCTGATCTATGCGCTGCTCGTCGTCGCGAATTTTCTCATGTTCGGCGCGGCGCTGGCGCTGATCAAGCCGTGCGTGAAATTGTTCTCGTTGCCGCGCGGCCTGCTGATGACGCTGATCATCCCGATCTGCATCATCGGCGCCTACTCCGTGCGCACCAACATGTTCGACGTCTGGATCATGGTGGCGGGCGGCTTCATCGGCTACGCCTTCCACATGTTCAAGTTCCCGGCCGCGCCGGTCGTGCTTGGCGTCATCCTGGCGCCGCTGGCCGACGAAAACCTGCGGCGCGCGCTGCTGTTGTTCGACAACAACGGTTTCGGCTTTTTCGCCAAGCAATATATCGGCCATGTTCTCGTCGTGGTCATTGCGCTGGTCTTCATCGAAGGCTTGCGGCGCGGACGCCGCAACCGCAAGCTGGCAACGGCGGCGGCCGCGCCGGCTGACGCGCGCTAGCGGCCGCTGCTTTTTCCGCGCGTCCCCGCGCAAGCGGGGACCCAGTGCGGCAAACCGTTAGCCTCTGCAATCGCAATCCTGGATTCCCGCTTGCGCGGGAATGAGCGGGGTTGACGCACTTCCCATCGGCCACCGTGTCGGGCAAAGTCGGGCTTTAAAAAACCGCAAGGGACGAAACGACAATGGACATCGGCTTCATCGGGCTGGGCAATATGGGTGCGCCGATGGCGCGCCGGCTGATCGAGGCCGGCCACAAGCTCGTCATCTACGACACCCGCAACGACGCGGTGGCGCCCTTCGTGGCGCTGGGCGCGCAGCTTGCGTCCTCGCCGCAGGACGTCGCCGACCGGGTCGAAACCGTGATGGCGAGCCTGCCGTCGCTGCAGGTTTCCGAAAAGGTGGCGACCGGCGAGGGCGGCGTCATCCACGGCAAGCGCATCAAGCGCTTTATCGATCTATCCACCACCGGCTCCCGTGTCGCCGCCAAGATCGCGGCGGAACTTGCCAAGAAGAACATCGTGCAGATCGATAGTCCGGTATCGGGCGGCGTCGGTGGCGCCAACAAAGGCACGCTGGCCGTCATGGTGTCGGGGCCGCAGGCCGATATCGATCAAGTGAAGGATGCACTCGGCGTCTTCGGCAAGGTTTTCGTCATCGGCGACAGGCCCGGCATGGCGCAGACCATGAAGCTCGCCAATAACTTCCTCTCCGCCACCGCCATGGCGGCGACCACGGAAGCGGTGGCCATGGGAGTGAAGGCGGGCCTCGATGCGGCGGTGATGATCGCCGTCATCAACGCCGGCTCCGGCCGCACCACGGCGTCCGACCAGAAGTTTCCGCAGACCATCCTGCCGCGCACCTTCAACTACGGGTTCGGCACCGCGCTGATGCTCAAGGACGTGCGGCTCTGCTTCGAGGAGGCGCAGGCGCTCGACGTGCCGAAGGCGGTCATGCGCGCCGTGCTCGATCAATGGGAGACGACCGATAAGGAATACGGCGGCGACAGCGACTTCACCGACATCGTCAAGATGATCGAAAAGCGCGCCGGCGTGACCATAGGCGCGGAGAAGAAAGCATGAGCGACGACGTCCACGAGGTCTATGCGGTGCGTTACGCCGAGCACGCGCGCAAGCGTTCCGACAACTACATATTCGGCGACCCGCACGACGAGATGACCGCGATCGCCTATTACGTCTGGGTGATCAAGGGGCCGCAAGGCATCTTCGTGTGCGACACCGGCTTCGACGAGAAAGCGGCCAAGGAGCGCGGCCGCAAGATCGTTCGTCCGGTCGGCGAAAGCTTGCAGGCGCTGGGCGTCGCGCCCGATAAGGTCGACCACGTCATCGCCACCCACATGCATTGGGATCACGCCGGCAATTACGACCTGTTCCCCAACGCGCGCTACCACGTGCAGGATACCGAGATGGCCTATTGCACCGGCCGCTGCATGTGCCATCCGATGTTGCGCGTCCCGTTCAGCGAGGACGACGTGCACGCCATGGTGAACAAGATCTACGCCTTCCGCGTCGATTTCCACGACGGCGTCGATGAGCTGGCGCCCGGCATCACCGTGCACAAGATCGGCGGCCATTCCAAGGGACTGCAATGCGTGCGGGTGAAGACCAAGCGCGGCTATGTGGTCGTCGCGTCGGACTGCTGTCATTTGTATTCGCACATCGACGAGGGCCGCGTTTTCCCGATCACCTACAACGTCGGCGACACGCTCGAGGGCTACAAGACGCTGCTCAAGCTCGCCAGTTCGCGCCAGCACATGGTGCCGGGGCACGACCCGGAAGTGCTGAAGATTTATCCGGCGGCAACGCCGAACCTGGCGAACTGGATCGTGCGGCTCGACGTGGAGCCAACGGTCTAATTTTGGCGACGTTATAGCGAACGCATCCGTGCATTCCCGCGCAAGCGGGAATCCAGCGCCATGGCGTCGACTTAATACACGACTGGCCAAAAGCTTGCGAACTTGGCCGCCTTATGTCCGCTTTTGATCGGAAGCGGTCATAGTTCCATTGCGGCAGCATGTCTCCCGGCGCCCCATAGTTGTCGGCGGCGGCGCCTTCGCTTCACGCGATTACTATTGTCGACCAAAAGATAAGACTAAAATTGTTGGCACGAACCATTTTGCAGATTTTGGATAGTCTGCGGATGATGGCTGTGGAAAGTGCCACACTCAAGATCCTCTTCAAAATCAGCCGGACTTTGTTTTCAACTTGGAGGCGACGATGCCAATCAACCGAAGAACAGCAACCGCGGGCTTACTGAGTCTTCTTGGTGGAAGTTCGTTCAGCACGCTCGCTCGGGCTGCTTGGGGCGAACTGAACCTCGGGGAGGGCCTGGAAGATTTTTGGCTTGCGACCGATGCCTATATTTACGGCTATCCGCTTGTGACAATGGAGATGACCCGGCGGGTAATCACCAATGTTGCGCGCCCGGAAGGCACGAAGGCCCCGATGGGCCAACTCATCAAGCTGCGCGAATATCCGAATGCCGCGTTTCGCGACGTGACCGCACCGAACGCGGATACGCTCTATACCACGTCGTTCTTGGATGTCGGCAAGGAGCCGTGGGTACTGAGCATTCCCGACATGAAGGGCCGCTACGCGCTGTTTCCCATGCTCGACGGGTGGACCACGGTATTCCAGGTGCCGGGCAAGCGCACCACCGGCACAAAAGCACAAACCTATGTGATTACCGGCCCCGGCTGGAAAGGGACCCTTCCCAAGGGCATGAAGCAATACAAGTCGCCGACGAGCATTGTTTGGCTGCTCGGCCGCATCTACTGCACCGGGACGCCGGAAGACTACAAGGCGGTGCACGAATTGCAGGACCAGGTAAAGCTCGTGCCGCTAAGCGCCTATGGCAAATCCTACACGCCGCCCGAAGGCAAGGTCGATCCGTCGATCGATATGAAAACCGCCGTGCGCGAGCAGGTGAACCGGATGGACGCGAAGGAGTTTTTCACACTTCTCGCGCAACTGATGAAAGACAATCCGCCGGCGGCGGCGGATGCACCGGCGCTCAAGCGGTTCGCGCGGATCGGACTTGTGCTCGGTCAGGACTTCGACGCCAGCAAGCTCAAGGCGGATTTTATCGAGCACATTCCCAAAGCCGGCTTCGACCGCATCATGGTGCAGTTCAAGATCAACAAGGATGTGAAGGACACTAACGGCTGGGGCTTTATGACCAAGACCGGAATTTATGGCACCGACTATCTCATGCGCGGACTCGTGACTGCCATCGGCTTGGGCGCTAATCGTCCGCAGGACGCGGTCTATCCGACCTCGCTGAAGGATGCCGAAGGACACGCCTACGAAGGCTCGAACAAATACGTCGTGCACTTTCCGAAGGGGAAGTTGCCGCCGGTGCATGGGTTCTGGTCGATTACAATGTACAATGACCAGTACTTCTTCGTCAGCAATCCGATTAATCGCTACTCGATCAGTCCGCGTCAGAACCTCAAGAAAAACGCCGACGGTTCAACGGACATCTACATCCAGAAGGACTCGCCGGGGCCCGGCAAGGAATCAAACTGGCTGCCCGCTCCGGCAGGCAAGTTCTATTTGATGTTGCGCATGTATTGGCCGGACGAGCGCAAGCCTTCCATCATCAACGGGACCTGGACTCCGCCGCCCGCCAAGAAAGTGTCGTAATCTGCTTAGCCGTCCTAGGTCGTCGATCGCAGAGATCGACGACCTTGTGGGATCCGCATGCGTGATCGAACGTCCGCAATCGGCGGCAAAGCGGATATTGACCAACCGCTGCGCACCGCTCTCCGACTTCGCGGCGCCATCCAGCATCTGGTCGCGATGAAACCCGGCGGCTTGCCGGACGCGAACGAAAAACGCGCCCCTCGAAAGAGGGGCGCGTTGCCGCTTCGTGAATGCCGGCGTTTGACCGCTGCCGGCGCTAGTGCCGATTGCTGATTATCTGGGATTGCATCGCCTTTTTGCGGGCACGCACCCTTGCCTTTATGGCCGCGGCGGCGCGCAGTGCCTTGAGCTGGCGCGCCTTGGCGGCCTCGGCCTGTTTGCGGAGCGCCAGTGCAGCCGCCTTTTTCGCTGCGATCTGAGCCTGGCGAAGCTTGGCCGCGGCGGCCTTCTTGGCTTCGTCACGGCGGCGCTTGGCTTCTTCCGCGGCCTTCTTGCGGGCCTCTTCCGCTTTCTTAAGCGCGTCATGACGCTTTTTTGCGATGCTCGCGTCCGACGCATGCGTGTTGCGCGGCGGGTCGACGATGATCGCGCCAGCCTGGTGCGTTGACTGCGGCTCGGGCCTCGTCTCGGGCGCGAGGTCGTTCGAACCGGTCTCCATATTGCGTGTCACGCACTGGAACAGGTGCGACTTGGTCACGTGTTCCTTCGGCGTATAGGGGGCGACCGTCTTCAAGGTGCAGGTCTCGTCCATCGTCTTGTCGACGTCGAGGGAGACCACGGTCGCCGCCATGTAGCCACCGGCCGGATCGGTTTGGGTCGCGAGGACGCCCGACTTGCTCGAGAACTTGCAGTCCAGCGACCAGTGGATGTTGTCCGGCTTCGGGCTCTTGAACGTGACGAGCGCCTTGCCGGTACGCGGGCATTTGGGTGCGCCGTAGTCGGCGAAGCCAAAATCGCCCTTGAGGGTCTTGCCCTGTGGAATGTCGTTGTCCGGGTTGCCGTTATTACTATCGGCGGTAAAGCCGTGGCCACCCTTGCCGCTGCACGTCAGCGTGATGTCTTTCCATGCTGTCGACTTGCCAAAGGCGTTGTTCATTTCTTCCGCCATGGCCTGCACATGGGCTGTCTTGTCGATGGATACCCATTCGGTGTGCTCGACCTTGTAGCCGGCATTGCCGTCAAAGGATGACCAGGCATCGACGACCTTGCTTGTCATCGGCGCGTCGCCAACCTTCGTCCACAACCTGAATTTGGTGGCGCCCGCCTTGCTCGTATTCACGCGCACGAGGATGCGGCCCTTCTTGCAGGTCGTGGCCGGATTGGGGGAGGTGGTGGCGCCGGAGAAGGTCGTAAGGAACAGGTTGATGTCCTTTACCTTGAAGTCCGGCTCATCCATTTTCAGACCGTCCGCAGTCTCGGGCCGAGGATACGGCTCGCAGACGACGTAGAACGAGAAGCTGCGGTTCTTGGAATAATCGATTTCGACCACAGGAGGATTGCCTCCAGAATCGGCTTGCTTCTCGATTACACCGACGTCGCTTTTGTCGGTATCGGCCACGAACGTGGTCGGCAGGCTATGCGCGAACGTATACCGCTCAGTCGCGCCGCGTGCCGAAAGGTGCTCGTTGCACTTGGCGATGATGTTCTGCCGTTGCAGTGCGAGGCCGGCGGTCCCATTTGCAAGCATGCTGGTGGAAACGGAGAAATCGCCCTGATGGTTGAAGTCGCGTTCACTGACATAGCGGCTCCAGATAACCGGGAAAGAATTGCAGCTCTGCCCCGAACAATTGCCCAGCACGATGCCGACCTGATCGACGACGCCGGGCCATTTGGTGTCGACCTTCATATGGGCCTGGAAACCCAGGAAGCCGGGTTTCAGATCATCCCATTTCGTGCCGTCGCTGGTCGTGACATGCAGCTTGGTCAGGACGCTATGGACGTCGTAGTCGAAGTGCTTGAGCTTCGCCTTGCCGTCATCGACGGCAAGAGCGCCGCTCGAAGCGATCGCCAAAACGGTGGCCGTTAGGACGGCCGTCTTTAAAAATTTCGCAGACATAGTGGCCTCCTGGGGCTTGTGTGACTCGGAGTTCGGGTTGAAGAGCGATTGCGGTTCGAACAGGCTCGCTGTTCATCCCGCCCATGCCTCTTCGGTTGTTGGAGGCCGGCAATAGGTTCGAAACTATAACTGCGACAATACGCCGCAGCTTGCCATAAGTTGCTGATTCAGAAAAATAATTCGCAACGATTTGGCCGCTTGCGGCACTTGGCGGGCGGCCCGAAAGCACCGGTAATTGTTCGCCTTACGCCAACCCCAATTCCGCAAAGGCGTTGCTGTGATGCTCCGCGCTTTGCGGCGCGAAGCAGCAGAACACCACGCGCGCGATCCTGCGCGGGCGCGCGGCGATTTCCGACGCCACCGTGCCGACCGCGATGCGCGCGGCCAGATCGGCGGGAAAGCGGTAGATGCCGGTGGAGATAGCCGGGTAGGCGATCGAGGTGAGCGCGTTCTCCGCCGCCAGATCGAGCGCGGTGCGGTAGCAGCCGGCGAGCAGCGCTTCTTCATTCTTGCCACCGCCGCCCCAGACCGGACCGACGGCGTGGATGACGTGGCGCGCCGTCAACCGGTAGCCGCGGGTGATCTTGGCCGAACCGGTTGCACAGCCGCCCAGCGTCTCGCATTCCGCCAGCAGTTCCGGCCCTGCGGCGCGATGGATGGCGCCGTCCACGCCGCCGCCGCCGAGCAATGTTGAGTTGGCGGCGTTGACGATCGCGCCCACGTCGAGCGTGGTGATGTCGGTGACTACGATGTCGAGGCGCGTTGCGCCGATCTCGGCGGTGAGTTCGGTCATGGAGTGATTATATCACCCCCGCTCCGAATAGACCTCGGCCTTGAGGTCGATGCTGCTTTCGACGCCGATTGATCCGTAATGGACGTCGAGAAACCGCCGCGCGGCGCGCTGGCCGAGCTTGCGCAGCAGCTGGAAGGAGTCGAAATCGTTGCGCAGCTTGGTGGCGGAGGCGAAGCGCTCGCCCAGGCCCTCGAGCACGATGCGATGCACGTTGATGCGGCGGTACTCGTTCGGGCCCTTGCCGCGCGGCACGCGGCCGCGGTCGATCAGCCGGTTGACGAATTCGATGGCGCGCAATTCCGCCAGCAGCGAGGAATTGAAGGTGATCTCGCTGACCCGGTTCATGATCTCGCGCGTCGAGGTGGGGATTTTCTTGCGCACCAGCGGGTTGATCTGAACGATCAGCACGTCTTCGGTGTCGGTCGAGCGGAAGAACGGGTAGAGCACCGGGTTGCCGAGATAGCCGCCGTCCCAATAGGCGACGCCGTCGATCTCCACCGCGCGGAACACCGCCGGCAGGCAGGCGGACGCCATCACCGCTTCGGCGGAAATTTTCTCGTGCGGGAAGATGTGCAGCCGTCCGGTCTGCACATTGGTGGCGGCGATGAAGAGCGGCCGCGGGTCGGCGCGCAGACCCTCGAAATCGACGAAGCGCTCGATCAGATCCTTGAGCGGATTGATGTTGAGCGGATTGACGTCATAGGGCGAAAGATAACGCGACCAGGCGTTCAGCCAGTCGAAGGTGGGCGAACCTTCGCTCGGCACCAGCGAGAACAGCCGGCCGATGACCGCGCGCTGCACCGCCGGCAGGTCGCCGCCCAGGCTCGTTGCCCGCCAGAAATCCGCCAGGCGTTTGCGCGCTTCCTCAGGTCCGCCGCGCTTGAGTCCGTCGGCCAGCATCACCGCGTTGACCGCGCCGGCCGAGGTGCCGGAAATGCCTTCGACCGCCAGGCGGCCATCCTCCAACAAATGATCGAGCACGCCCCAGGTGAAGGCGCCGTGCGCGCCGCCGCCCTGCAGCGCCAGATTGATGCGCTTGCGGCCCTTCGGCTGCTCCGATTTGTCCCCCCCGAATGCGCGCGAGAGAAATTCGATCATTCGGTTACTGCGCGGTCCAGCCGCCGTCGATGGAATAGGCCGAGCCGGTAATCGTCGCGGCGGAGTCGCCGGCCAGGAACACGGCGAGCGCGCCGATATTTTCCGGCGAGGTGTAGTCGAGCATCGGCTGCTTCTCCGCCACCAGCTCGGTCTTGGCCTGTTCGAACGATTTGCCCGTCGCCTTGGCGCGCGCCTCGATCTGCTGCGCCACCAACGCCGTCAGCACCCAGCCCGGGCAGATGGCGTTGCAGGTGATGCCGTTATTGGCGGTCTCGATCGCCACCACTTTGGTCAAGCCCACGACGCCGTGCTTGGCCGCCACGTAAGCCGCCTTCTGTCCGCTCGCCACCAGCCCGTGCGCCGAGGCGATGTTGATGATGCGGCCCCACTTGCGCTTCTTCATGCCGGGCACCGCGGCGCGGATGCTATGGAACGAGGACGACAGATTGATGGCGATGACGGCGTCCCATTTCTCGACCGGGAAATCCTCGATGTTGGCCACGTGCTGGATGCCGGCATTGTTGACCAGCACGTCGAGCGCGCCGAATTCCTTTTCGGTGGCCGCGACCATGGCGGCGATCTCGGCCGGCTTGCTCATATCGGCGGGCGAATAGCGCGCCTTGACGCCGAACGCCTTCTCGATGCCGGCGCGGGTCTTCTCGATCTCGCCGGCATCGCCGAAGCCGTTGAGCATCACATAGGCGCCGTCCTTGGCCAGCGCCTGGGCGATCGCCAGCCCGATGCCGGAGGTGGAACCGGTGACCAGCGCGGTCTTGCCTTTCAACATGGCAGTCCTCGTTACCTGCGGCCACGGGGCCGAAAATGGGGTTGGAACAGGGGCGGCGGGAACCTGCTCCCATTTTTGTTGCAATGCAATATATAGGAGGCGTGCCCGGTTTTCACGCTTCGACGTTAGTCGCGGTACACTTGGGATTCGAAAGGCGGAGCAATTGGCCCGAAAGACAAATCTGCGCGCGGTGTTCCCGGCGCCCAATCACGACCATAACCGCTGCGCCAGCGACGGCATCGCCCATGCCGAGGCGATCTGCGCCAAGCGCGGCGAGCGCCTGACGCCGATGCGCCGGCGCGTGCTGGAGGCGCTGCTGGCGAGCCATGCGCCGCTCGGCGCCTACGAACTGATCGACCGGCTCGCCGCCGCCGGCGCGCGGCCGGCGCCGATCACCATCTATCGCGCGCTCGACTTCCTGCGCGAGCAGGGGCTTGTCCATCGCATCGAAAGCCGCAACGCCTTCATCGCCTGCGTGCACAATCACGACAGCGGCGATCCGGTGGTGTTCCTCATCTGCGAGAAGTGCGGCGCGGTCGGCGAGGCGGCCGGCGCCGCCGTCGCCGACACCATCAAGTCGGCCTCGCGCGCCGCCGGCTTCACGCCCAAGACGCCGGTGATCGAGATCTCCGGCGTGTGCGCGCATTGTAAGAGCGCGACGTAATTTTTTCGCCCGTGAGACGACCACGCTTCCCTCTCCCCTTGTGGGAGAGGGTGCCCTCGCGGAGGCGAAGCCGAGCGAGGGCGGGTGAGGGGGCAAGTGGCTATCGAGGTCACTTCCCCCCTCACCCGGCTCGCGCTCGCTAACGCACCGCGCTCGCCACCCTCTCCCACAAAGGGAGAGGGGAAGAGAGATTGCCTCGCGCTTATTTCACTATCTTGAGTGCCGCATAGCCGCGCGCGGCGTTGCGCGTTAAAACGTCCGCGCCTGCCGCCGGGAATATCATGTCCGCCCCATCCACGACCCATCACCACACCACCCGCCCTCTCGACGCGTTGGCGGCAAGCGTCGTGGTGGTGCTGTGCCTGTCCTGGGGCTTCAACCAGGTCGCCACCAAGCTGGCGATCCACGACATCCCGCCGCTGGTGCAGGCCGCCATCCGCTCCGCCGGCGCGACGGTGATCATCGTCGCCTGGTGCTGGGCGCGCGGACTGCCGCTATTCAAGCGCGACGGCACGCTCACCGCCGGCCTCATCGTCGGGCTGTGCTTCAGCATCGAGTTCACGCTGATCTATCAGGGCCTCGCCTACACCACCGCCACCCGCGCGGTGCTGTTTCTTTATCTGGCGCCGTTCTTCGTCGTGCTCGGCGCTCGCATCTTCCTGCCGGTGGATCGCTTCAGCCTGCCGCAATGGGCCGGCTTGGCGCTCTCCTTCGCCGGCATGCTGCTCGCCTTTGGCGTGCCGACGCCGGCGCTCGATCCGCGCCAGACCGTGGGCGACGTCATGCTGGTGGTCGCCGCCATGTTCTGGGCCGCCACCACCATCCTCACCAAGACCACGCGCCTGGTCGAAATCTCCGCCGAGAAAGTGATGCTGTACCAGCTCGTGGTGTCGGCGCCGGTGCTGGCTCTGGCGGCCGTCGCCGCCGGCCAGCACGTCACCCATATGCCCTCGGTGGTCGCCGCCGGCGCGCTCGCCTATCAGACCTTCTGGGTCGTCAGCGTCACTTTCGTGGTCTGGTACGCGCTGGTGGCGCGCTATTCCGCCAACCGGCTGTCGGCCTTCACCTTCCTGACGCCGCTGTTCGGGGTCGCCGCCGGCCATCTGGTGCTGGGCGAGCCGCTGACACCGGCCTTTGCCGCGGCGGTGGCGCTGGTCGCCGGCGGGCTGATTTTGGTAAATCGCGCCAAGTAGTCATTCCGGGGCGCCGCGCAGCGGCGAGCCCGGAATCCATACTCCGCAGCAGGGATTATGGATTCCGGGCCCGCGCCTTCGGCGCGTCCCGGAATGACCAATGAGAGGTCTTTCCTCCGCATTGACCGTGTCATATTTGTCTGGCACCCCGGTGGTCCGGAAAAACCCGATGAACACGCAAGCACGTCATAAAACGGTTCCCGTCGAGGTCGGCGGCGTCATGGTCGGCGGCGGCGCCCCCATCGTCGTGCAGTCGATGACCAACACCGACACCGCCGACGTGGAGGGCACCGCGCGCCAGGTGGCGGCGCTGGCGCGCGCCGGTTCCGAACTGGTGCGCATTACCGTCGACCGCGACGAGGCGGCGGCTGCCGTGCCGAAGATCAAGGAACGGCTGGCGCAGATGAATGTCGCCGTGCCGATCGTCGGCGACTTCCATTATATCGGCCACAAGCTGCTCGCCGATCATCCGGGCTGCGCCGAGGCGCTCGACAAATACCGCATCAATCCCGGCAATGTCGGTTTCAAGAACAAGCGCGATCCGCAATTCACGCAGATCGTCGAGATGGCGCTCAAGTACGACAAGCCGGTGCGCATCGGCGTCAATTGGGGCTCGCTCGATCAGGAATTGCTGACCAAGCTGATGGACGAAAATTCCAACTCGGCAAATCCGCGCGACGCGCGCGAGGTGACGCACGAGGCCATGGTGCAGTCGGCGCTGCTGTCGGCCGCGCGCGCGGAAAAGATCGGCTTGCCGAAGAACCGCATCATCCTCTCCGCGAAAGTTTCGGCGGTGCAGGACCTCATCGCTTGTTATCTCGAGCTCGCCAGCCGCTCCGACTACGCGCTGCATCTCGGGCTGACCGAAGCCGGCATGGGCTCGAAAGGCATTGTTGCTTCGTCGGCCGCCATGGGCGTGCTTCTGCAACAGGGCATCGGCGACACCATCCGCATTTCGCTGACGCCTGAACCGAACGGAGATCGCACGAAGGAAGTGCAGGTGGCGCAGGAATTATTGCAGACCATGGGCCTGCGCACCTTTGTGCCGCTGGTTGCCGCCTGCCCCGGCTGCGGCCGTACCACCTCGACCACGTTCCAGGAACTGGCGTCCGACATTCAGGGCTTCATCCGCAACTCCATGCCGGCATGGAAGACGCGCTATCCGGGCGTCGAGACTTTGAACGTCGCGGTCATGGGCTGCATCGTGAACGGCCCGGGCGAAAGCAAGCACGCCGATATCGGCATCTCGCTGCCCGGCACCGGCGAGCAGCCGACGGCGCCGGTGTTCATCGACGGCAAGAAAGCCGCCACGCTGCGCGGGGCCACGCTCTCCGCCGACTTCAAGCAGATGGTGATCGACTACATCGAACGCCGCTTCGGCACGGGCGCAAGGACCGCGGCGGAGTAGGGCACGGCCGATGACGCGTTTGTCGTCAAAATGGACGTTCTTTTACAAACGTGTTTTTCCGGCTCTCTTTTTCGGACTTTTGATTTTATTCACTGCCGTCCCGCTTTTTTCTGGCGCCTACTCTGGCGACTTTCCGCCGCTGCCGTTCATTATCGTTCCCATCGTGATGGTGGTCATTTTTTATGTCGTCTTGAAGAGGCTGATTTTCGACCTTGTCGATGAAGTCGTGGATCTCGGGGACGCGCTGCTGGTCAAGAATGGCGGCCAGGAAGACCGCATCGCTTTGTCCAATATCATCAACGTCAATTACACGCCGCTGATGAACCCGCCGCGCGTGACGCTGACGTTGAGAAACGCCGGCCTTTTTGGCAAACAAGTGTCGTTTTGCGCGCCGGTCCGCTTCATTCCCTTCGCGACCAGCCCTATCATCGACGGCCTGATCGCGCGGGTCGATGCGGCGCGGCGTGCGCAGGGCTGAATTCGAGAGCGATCGATTCCGCGCAGCGCCGCTTTAGCGCAAACGAAACGAGGGTTACGCGGCGTGAAAGCGAAACCGTTTCTGCTTGGCTTCTTCGTGGTCGTCGCCGCCATCGCGGCCGCGTCGATCTATGTGAGTGTGTCGGTCGACAAGGCGCAAAAGACGTTTGCTGCGGTTTCCTCGCCGGATGGCAAATACAAGGCTGTCCGGCTGACGATCACGCGCGGCGGGTCGGAGCCGTTTTGTTTCGACACGATTTCGATTTTCCTGTCGGTCTATCCGGACAATTTCGCCGAAGGCGACAAGACCTATGAGGTCTATGCGGCGCCGTGCGCGAAGCCTGCGTTGCGGGCCGAATTGCCGCAAATCAAGTGGCTGTCGGACCAGTCCGTTCAAGTCACCTATGCGCCGGGCGCGGCCGCCGCCGATGCCATGAAGCTGCGCACCAAAGCGCTCGACGCCTCGAAATTCGTGCATTTGACGTTTATCGCGGCGCAATAGCGGAGCGTTGACTCGGTGCGGGGTCGTTTCCCACTTGCGCCGGGCATGACAGAAGAGTCTCAATAGGACGTCGTGCGGGGCGCGTTATCAAGCGAGGTAGCCATCATGAACAACGAGCTGCAAGCGCCGGCTCTCGGCATCGCCGTCGGTGTGCTCTGGGCCATCTACGTCTTCTTCCTGGCGATTTTCGCGATGTTCGGCTGGGGCGTGCCCGTGGTCGACGCGATGGCCTCGCTCTACATCGGCTATGGCGCGTCAATTATCGGCGCCATCATCGGCGCGATCTGGGCCGTCATCGACGGCTTCGTCGCCGGCTTCGTCATCGCCTGGATCTACAACAAGCTCGCGGCGTAGCGTTGCGGGGCGCTGCCGTCGCGGGCACGACCGCGACGGGGCGATCGCGGATGCTCGTTACATCCACCCGCCGCCGTCGGAGCCGCGGTTCGCAAGCGACGCCTCCTCCAGATCGAGCTCGTATTCGATGCGCCGCCTGGCGTCGTCGCTGATCTTGCCCTCGCGCAGCAGCCGGTAGATGAATTCGCGCTCGGTATCGATCAACTCCCGCTTCACCGCCGCCGACAGGCGCATATGCGCAAGCCCGTCGCCCATGTCCCGCGGCAGGATCTGGTTGCGGCTCAAGTTACGCGTGCGTAGGAGCTCGACGACATTTTGCGGGAGCTTGCGCTCGGCGGCGAATGTCTCCAATTGCTGCTCGACCTCGCGCAACGCCGACTGGCGCGCGGCGAGCTCGGCCTCGATTTCGCTCATGCGCTCCTGGCTGCCGAGGTGCGAGAGGCCCAACCGGCGCACCACGCCGGGCAGCAGCATCCCTTGCCCGACCAGCGTCACGATGATGACGCCGAACACCACGAACAAAATGAGGTCGCGGTGCGGGAACGGGGCGCCGCTGGCGATGGTGTAGGGAATGGCCAGTGCCGCTGCCAACGACACCACGCCGCGGATGCCGGTAAAGGCGATCATGAATGGCGCCTGCCAAGGCGGCGAGGGGTCATGCCGCCGCACCGACGGGATCAGCCAGCGCGGCAGATAGGTCGCCGGAAATACCCAGACGAAACGCGCCACGATCACGATCGCCGTGGTCAAGGCGGTCGCGATCAGCAGATCGAGGAATGAGAAGGTGTGTGTGTCATCAAGCAGCGTGCGCGCCTGCAGGCCGGTGACCAGGAACACCATGCCCTCGATCATGTAGACGATCAGATCCCAGAAGAAGATGCCTTGCAGCCGCGTCGCCGACGAGATCAGCAGCGGCCCGTTCCAGCTCACGTACAGCCCGCAGGCCACCGTCGCCAGCACGCCGGAACCGCCGAGATGGGCCGGCGCCCAGAAGGCGAGATAGGGCGTCATCAGCGACAGCGTGATCTCGACGCGCGGGTCGCGCGCCCATTTTCGCAAATGCAGGCTGAGCCAGCCGACCACGATGCCCCAGAAGATTTCGCCGACCACGATGGCCGCGAAGGTGCCTCCTGCTTCGCCCGGCGAGAAGGCGCCGGTGACCACGGCGGCCACCGCGAAGCGGTAGAGGATGAGCGCGGTGGCGTCGTTGGCGAGGCCTTCGCCTTCCAGCACCACCACGATGCGGCGCGGCAGGCCGAGCCGGCGCGCGATCGCCAACGGCGCCACCACGTCGGGCGGCGCCACGATGGCGCCGAGCACGAAGGAAGTCGCCCAGCCGAAGTGCAGCAGGTAATGCGCGGCCGCCGCCACTGCGCAACTGGTGAACACCACGCAGCCGAAGGCGAGCAGCGCGATCGGCCGCAGGTTGAAGCGGAACTCGCGCCAGCTCATGGCGACGCCGGCCGAATAGATCAGCGGCGGCAGGATCACCAGCAGCACCACTTCCGGCGCCAGCTCCACCTTGGGCAGGCCCGGCACGAAGGCAATGCCGATGCCGGCGATCACCAGCAGGATCGAGGGCGCGATCTTCAGCCGCCGCGCGACGACGGCGACCGCCGCCAGCACCGCCAGCATGAACAGCAGCGTCTGCATGATCGCGGTCATCGCGGGAGAATCCTCGAAACGGGCGGCAGCGCGAGAGAGTATCGGATTTCGCCGCGCACAGGGCCAGCGCGGCATTCGGCGGCGGCGCGCGGTCAGGCCTGCGGTCTTGCTGCTATGGCGGCCGGCCGCCAACCGTCGGTGGAACTTGCGCCCATGTCCATTGTTGCCATAGGCGCCACGCAAAAAGCCGCACCCCGCACAATCGGCCTCCAGGATGCGTTAGTCTTGGCCTCATGCCGCGACCCGCAAGTCATCGCTTGGGCAGGAGAATGACCGTCGCTTACGATATTTTGCGGTTGCCGCGGGTGAAGCGGCCATTGCGCGCGGTGGCGCTGGCGCTGCTGGTGTTGCTGCTGCTGCCTTACGTCATCACGCCGTTTTATGCCGTGGTCGACCCGATCTCCACCGCGATGCTGTGGCGGCGCATGACCGGCGCTCCGGTGGTGCACACTTATGTGCCGCTGTCACATATCTCGCCCAATCTGATGCGGGCAGTGATCGTGGCGGAGGACGGCAAGTTCTGCCGGCATTACGGCATCGATCTCGCGGAAATCCGCGACGCCATCAATGAAGCTGACGACCTCGGGGACATACGCGGCGCCTCCACCATCACCCAGCAGGTGGCGAAGAACCTGTTCCTGTGGTCAGGCCGCAGTTTTCTGCGCAAGGCGCTGGAATTCCCGCTGGCGCTCTGGATCGACCTGGTGCTGTCGAAGCGGCGCATCCTGGAGATCTATCTCAATATCGCCGAATGGGGCCCGAGCGGACAATTCGGGGCCGAGGCCGGCAGCCGCTACGCCTTCGGCAAGTCCGCCGGCAGCTTGTCACATTACCAGGCGGCGCTGCTGGCGGCGGTGCTGCCCAATCCACATGACCGCAACGCGCACCGGCCGGGGCGGGGGCTGCGGCGTCTCGCCGGGCTCTATGTCGCCCGCGCCCGCGGCGCGCCCGGCGCCGTGGCTTGCCTACGCTAAGACCCCCTAGCCTTGGCCGGAACCATCCTCTATAAGCCCGCCCGACACCGACATTCGCGATTTTCCAGGAGTTCCCGTCCATGGCTGTGCCGAAAAGAAAAACCTCGCCGTCGCGCCGCGGCATGCGCCGCTCGGCCGATGCGCTCAAGCGGCCGGCCTATGTCGAGGACAAGGATTCCGGTGAGCTGCGCCGTCCGCATCACATCGACCTGAAGACCGGCATGTACAAAGGCCGCCAGGTGCTGAAGGTGAAGACCGAGGCGTAATCGCCCCACGGGGGAAAGCTTGTCATGTTCCTCGTCGGTTTTCCCCTGCTGCTGATTCCCATTCGCGGTCTACAACATCGTCGCCTTCCTGATGCCGGGCGTGACCTGGGGCGGCGTGATCACGAACGTGCACATGGTTTCCGGCGCGGACTGGAACATGTCAGCCGGCGATCTGCTGATCGCGTTCGCGGCGCTGCTGCTGTTCGGCGAAATGCTGAAAGCGACCCGCATCGGCGTGCGCACCGTGGTCGACCACGGGCTGTCGCTGATCCTGTTCCTCGGCATGCTGGTCGAATTTCTGCTGGTGCCGCAGGCCTCGACGTCGACCTTCTTCCTGCTGCTGGTGCTCAGCTTCATCGACGTGCTCGGCGGCTTCGCGGTGACGTTGCGCACGGCGCAACGCGACCTTACCGTCGAAGGCATCGATCGCGCCTACTGACCGTGCCAGCATAGCCATCACAATGAGTCGCGACCTCCAACTACCCGGCCGCTCTCCCGTCATCGCCTGCGAAGGTATGGCGGCGACCTCGCATCCGCTGGCGACGCTCGCAGCCATCGACGCGCTGCGCGCGGGCGGCAACGCGGCCGACGCCGCGGTCGCAGCCTGCGCCACGCTCTGCGTGGTCGAGCCGGAGAGCACCGGCATCGGCGGCGATTGCTACACGCTGGTGTCGCAGCCGGGCAAGCCGGTATGGGGCTATAACGGCTCCGGCCGCGCGGGCGCCACGGCTTCCGATTCTGCGCTGCGCGAGAAGGGCATGGAAGCCGTCGGCATGACCTCGGTGCACGCGGTCACCGTGCCGGGCGCGGTCGAGGCCTGGGAGGAAGTCCTCAAAGTCCATGGACGTTTCGACCTTGCGCGCGCGTTGCAGCCCGCGATCAAATATGCCGAGGGTGGCTTTCCGATCTCGCAACGCGTGGCCTGGGACTGGAGCCGCAATGCCGCCAAGCTCAAGGCCGATCCCGGTGCCACCATGCACTATCTGTTGGATGGCAAGGCGCCGAAGGAAGGCGATGTCGTGCGCCTGCCGGCCTTGGCGCAGACGCTTAAAACCATCGCGGCCAAGGGCGCGCGCGCCTTTTACGAGGGCGAGATCGCCGACGACATGGCGGCGACGGTGGCCGCGCGCGGCTCGTTCCTGACGGCGGAGGATTTCGCCCGCCACCGCGGCGACGCGGTGACGCCGATCTCGACCAACTACCGCGGCCTCGATCTGCTCGAGATTCCGCCCAACGGGCAGGGTCTCACCGCGCTGGTGCTACTCAATATCCTGGAGAACTTCGACATCGCCGCGCTCGATCCGCTGGGGCCCGAGCGCTTTCATCTGGTGCTGGAAGCGGCGCGGCTGGCCTATGCAGTGCGTGACACCCATGTCGCCGATGCGTCGCATATGCGCGTCGCCGTGGCCGATCTGCTCGACAAGGGGTTCGCCAAGCGGCTCGCCGGCAAGATCGACCTCAAGCGCCGCGCCAAGCTGCCGTCGGCGCCTACGCCCGGCAAGGACACCGTCTATCTCAGCGTGGTCGACCGCGACCGTATGGCGGTGTCCTTCATCAATTCGCTCTTTTCGAATTTCGGCACCGGCATCTGCACTGAGAAAACCGGCATCCTGCTGACCAACCGCGGCGCCTGCTTCACGCTGGAGGCTGGGCATCCCAACGTCTTCGGCGCCGGCAAGCGGCCGCTGCACACTATCATTCCGGCGATGGCCATGCGCGACGGCCGCTGCGACATGAGCTTCGGCGTCATGGGCTCGCATTATCAGCCCATGGGCCACGTGCAGGTCATCGCCAACACGCTGGACTTCGGCATGGACGTGCAGCAGGCGCTCGATTGTCCGCGCTTCTTCTTCGAGGACGAGCAGACTATCGTCGAGCGCGGCACCAAGCCTGCGACCATCGAGGGCCTCAAGCAGCGCGGCCACAATGTGGTGATGGCGCCATCGCCCTGGGGCGGCGGACAGATCATCAAGATCGACTGGGATCGCGGCGTGCTGATCGCCGGCTCGGATCCGCGCAAGGACGGTTGCGCGCTGGGTTACTAGCGGCCGGTCAGCCCGGCGGCGGCGCGATAGGCGGCGATGGCCTCGTGCGGGGCGGCGCGGCGACGCGCGCGGGTCTGTGGGTGCTGCTCTTTCACAGCCAGGAGATGGGCGAGGAACGGGGCCTGATGGTGGCGCGCGACGGTTTCGCGTAGCGGTGCGGCCGGCGCCAGGGCGACCAGGGCGCGGCTTTCGCCGGCATCGGGCGCGGACGCCGCTTCGCCGCCGGTTGCGCCGGACTGGCCCGAAGACGCTTGCTTGATCTCGCCAATTCGCATTGCACGGCCTGTCTCAATTCGGGACACAAAACCCTTATCCATCCTCTACGTGGCAAGGGCCGTGCCGCTGCGGACGGCCGTGGCTTGGGCCCGCAAGATCCTGGCAGTTTTCCAAATTATTTAAGGATTACCCGTAGCTTGGCCACACCATCCATCGGGCGGACCAACGCCCGACATGGCATGGCGTTCCCAAAAAGGGGCGAGCGTGATCCGTTTCGACCAGCCGACTGGCGGCCCGGATGCCGCGGAAATTCTTCGCTCGGTCGGCGAGGCCGCCTATGAATGGCGGCTCGATAGCGACACGCTGACCTGGAGCGGCAATGCCGCCGCGGTGCTCGGCGTCGCCGATCCCGCGCAGATCGCCAGCGGTCGCGTCTTTGCGGCGCGGGTCGAGGCCGCCGACGGCCAGAGCCGGCGCGATGCGGTAACCCAGTCCGGCAAGACCGATGACGGCGCCGGGGTTCCCTATCAGGTGCAATATGCCTTCAAGTGCGCCGACACCGCCGGGGAAATCTGGCTGGAAGACACCGGCCGCTGGTTCGCCGGTCTCGACGGCAAGCCTTTGCGTGCGCACGGCGTGGTGCGTGCCATCGACGAGCGCCACGAGCGCGAGCGCAAGCTCATCGGGCTCGCCAATTTCGACCCGCTCACCGGCGACCTCAACCGCGCCCAACTCACCGAGGTGCTGAGCGCCACGCTCGACGAGGCCGTGCGCTTTCGAAGCGCCTGCGGCTTCCTGCTGGTCTCCATCGATCATCTCGCCCGGATCAACGAGGCTTACGGCTTCGACATGGCCGAAGACGTGATCGCCGAGGTCGCCAAGCGCATTCGCGCCCGCTTGCGCGGCAAGGATCATCTCGGCCGCTTCTCGGGCAACAAGTTCGGCGTGATCCTGACCAGTTGTACCGCAGAAGAATTGGCGGTTGCCGCCGAGCGGCTGCTGGCCGCCGTGCGCGACGAGCCGATTGCCATCGCCACCGGCCCGGTGGCGGCAACGGTGACGATCGGCGGGGTGACGGTGCCGCGTCATGCCCGCAGCGTGCCCGAAACCTTCTCGCGGGCGCTCGACGCGCTACAGGCCGCGCGCGCCCGGCGGCACGGCTCGTTCATCGCCTACCAGCCGAACGTGGAGCGCGAGAACCAGCGCCGTGAAAGCATGCGCGCGACCGACGAGATCATCTCCGCGCTCAACGAGCGGCGCATCGCGCTGGCTTTTGAGCCGGTGGTCGAGGCGGCGGGCCGCAAGCTCGTGTTCTACGAATGCCTGATGCGCGTCCATCGCGCCGACGGCAGCATCGCCCACGCCAATGAAATCATCCCGGTGGCCGAGCGCATCGGGCTGGTGCGCATGCTCGATCATCGCGTGCTCGAACTGGTGGTGAACGAGCTGGCCGCCGCGCCCGCGCTTCAGGCCAGCGTCAATGTCTCGCCCGACTCCACCATCGATCCGGCCTGGTGGGCGGGCCTGGGTGCGCTGCTGCGCGCCAACAAGAGCGCGGCCGAACGGCTGATCATCGAAATTACCGAGACCGCGGCGATTCAGGACGTGGACGACGCGCGCGGCTTCGTCAGCCGCGTCAAGGATTTTGGCTGTCGCATCGCCATCGACGATTTCGGCGCCGGCTATACTTCTTTTCGCAATTTGCGCAAGCTCGGTGTCGATATCGTGAAGATCGACGGCGCCTTTGTGCAGAACATGATGAAGTCGAGCGACGACCGCGCCTTCGTGCACACGCTGATCGATCTGTCGCGCCGGCTCGGCCTCAAGACGGTGGCCGAATGGGTGCAGGACGAGGAAGCGGCAAAGCTGCTGTCGGAGTGGGGTTGCGACTACTTGCAAGGCGCGTTGACCGGTCTTGCCAGTGACGCGCGTCCCTGGGCCGCCGACGCCGGCAGCGCGGCAAGCGCTTAGCGCCTAGTCCTTCCCGCCGATCTTATCCAGCCGCTTCTGCATCTCATCGAGCTGGCGCTTGAGGTCGTCCATTTCGCCGCCGCCTTCCGCCTTGTCGCCTGACGGCTTGCTCTGGCCGTGCGCGAAGGGCGCAAACATCGCGAATGTCTTCTCGAACATCTCCATGTTCCGGCGCACCTGGTCTTCCATGGCGCCGAAGCCGCCGACGCCGAAGGCCTGCGCCATCTGCTCGCGGAACTTGCCTTGCTGGCTGGTGAGCGACTGCATCGATTGTTCGAGGAAGCGCGGCACCAGCATCTGCATGCTGTCGCCGTAGAAGCGGATGAGCTGCCGCAGGAAAGCGATCGGCAGCAGGCTTTGGCCTTCCTTGTTTTCCTGCTCGAAGATGATCTGTGCCAGCACCGAACGCGTGATGTCCTCGCCGGTCTTGGCGTCGTAGACGACGAAGTCCTCGCCGTCCTTCACCATGGTGGCGAGGTCTTCGAGCGTGACATAGGTGCTGGTGCCGGTGTTGTAGAGCCGCCGGTTGGCGTATTTCTTGATTGTTACCGGCTCTTTTTCCTCTGCCATGTCGCTCACACGGTTGCCCTGCCCAAGGCTTGAGCATAGCCGCTTTCCGCTTCCCTGGGCCACCGATTTATCGCGCCGCGGCAGGCCCTACCCCGCGCTGCGGCAACCCTTGCGGTATATCAAAAAAGGGCCAATTCTCGGGCGTATATGTGAAGTCGCCCATTGTTGACAGGGTCGTGGGGGAGCCTGAGGATGCGGCAGCGCCAAAAAAAGCCCCCCTTGCCCCAACCGACCGTAACAGGAGTTTCTGATGGCAGACGATATCGTCATTGTGAGCGCCGCCCGCACGCCCGTAGGCGCTTTTAACGGGGCATTCGCCAACTTGGCCGCCCACGAGCTGGGCAAGACCGCCATTCAGGCCGCGCTCACCCGCGCCGGCGTCGAGGCCGGCCGCGTCAACGAGGTGATCATGGGGCAGATCCTGACCGCCGGGGAGGGCCAGAACCCGGCACGGCAGGCCGCCATCGCCGCCGGCATCCCGGTCGAAAGCCCTGCCTGGGGCGTGAACCAGCTTTGCGGTTCCGGCTTGCGGTCCGTGGCGCTCGGCTTCCAGCAGATCGCCAATGGCGATGCCGATATCGTGGTCGCCGGCGGCCAGGAATCCATGAGCATGGCCCCGCACTGCGCCCATCTGCGCGGCGGCGTGAAGATGGGCGACTTCAAGATGATAGACACCATGATCAAGGACGGCCTGTGGGACGCCTTCAACGGCTATCACATGGGCAATACCGCCGAGAACGTCGCCAAGCAGTGGCAGATCACCCGCCAGCAGCAGGACGAGTTCGCGGTCGCTTCGCAGAACAAGGCCGAAGCCGCCATGAAGGCCGGCAAGTTCAAGGATGAGATCGCTCCCGTCACCATCAAGACCCGCAAGGGTGAGACGGTGGTCGACACCGACGAATACCCCAAGGCGGGCGTGACGCTCGAATCGATCGCCAAGCTTAGACCCGCCTTCGACAAGGAAGGTACGGTGACGGCGGCCAGCGCCTCCGGCATCAATGACGGCGCCGCCGCGGTGGTGCTGATGAAAGCGAGCGAGGCGGCCAAGCTCGGCAAGACGCCGCTGGCGCGCATCGTGTCGTGGGCGCATGCCGGCGTCGATCCGGCGATCATGGGCACGGGGCCGATCCCGGCCTCGCGCGCCGCGCTCAAGAAAGCCGGCTGGAAGAAGGAGGACCTCGACCTGATCGAGGCCAACGAGGCGTTTGCGGCGCAGGCCTGCGCGGTCAACAAGGACCTCGGCTGGGACACCGCCAAGGTCAACGTCAACGGCGGCGCCATCGCCCTCGGCCATCCGATCGGCGCCTCGGGCACGCGCATATTGACCACGCTGCTCTACGAAATGCAGAAGCGCGACGCCAAGAAGGGCCTGGCCACGCTCTGCATCGGCGGCGGCATGGGCATCGCCCTGTGCGTCGAGCGCTAGCGACCACGCACCAGGAAAAAAAGTGCGTGGAGCGCTCGGCAACGATAATTTGATCTGTGTCATGGCCGGCTCGATCCGGCCATGACCCTTAAAGAAATCTGCTGGGAGGGGACAATATGTCACGCGTAGCGTTGGTTACTGGTGGGACACGCGGCATCGGTGCCGCGATTTCGAAAGCGCTGAAGGCCGCCGGCTACAAGGTGGCGGCCAATTACGGCGGCAACGACGAGGCGGCGCAGAAATTCAAGACCGAGACCGGCATTCCGGTGTTCAAGTGGGACGTGTCGTCCTTCGAGGCCTGCGCCGATGGCGTTAAAAAAGTCGAAGCCGAGCTCGGCCCGATCGAAGTGTTGGTCAACAATGCCGGCATCACCCGCGACACCATGCTGCACCGCATGAAGCCGGAGCAGTGGACGGCGGTGATCAACACCAATCTCGGTTCGCTGTTCAACGTGACCCGGCAGGTGATCGAGGGTATGCGCGAGCGCAAGTTTGGGCGCATCGTCAACATCTCCTCCATCAACGGCCAGAAGGGCCAGATGGGCCAGTGCAACTACGCCGCCGCCAAGGCCGGCGAGATCGGCTTCACCAAGTCGCTGGCGGCGGAAGGCGCGCGCGCCGGCATCACCGTCAACGCCATCTGCCCGGGCTACATCAACACCGAGATGGTGCAGGCGGTGCCCAAGGACGTGCTGGAGAAGAATATCCTGCCGCAGATCCCGATCGGCCGGCTGGGCGAGCCGGAGGAGATCGCGCGTTGCGTGGTGTTTCTTGCCAGCGACGACGCCGGTCTCATCACGGGTTCCACGCTCAGCGCCAACGGCGGGCAATATTTCGCTTAGGCGCGGCGCGCCCAGACCGGGTCACGTTTTTTCCCGCGGGCGGGTATTCGCAAATCGAGTGTGGTGAGCAGCGGCTGGTCAATGGCCGCTTTGCCCCGAAAGCGGACATTCGCCCGCGCGGCCGGCATGTCTGCTTTTTGCCATGGCCGGACATCGTGTGCAGCATCAGATTTCACCCTATATATTGGAGTGGTCTCTGACGCTGGGCGAAATACATGAGCAGTCCTCTCTCACGCCTCCCCACGCGCGTGGCCTATGGCGCCAGCCAGTTGTCGCGCGTGGCGTGGTATATCGGGCACAGCCTCGCGCTGCGGCGGCTCGCCGAGGCAACGCGGCGAAGGGATGGACAGAAAACGCGGCCGCGCGCGCAGGCTGCCGCACCGGTGCCGGACCGCAGACGTCTTTATGCGGATATGGCCAAGCTGTTCATGAAAGACCTCGCCAATGTCGAGGCCGGCATCTACCCGCTTCCCGCCGATCGTGACGGATCGCTGCTGACTTTGCTCCACCGCTCACGGCTTTTCTTCGAGGATCTTCCTGAAATCCATCGGCGCCGCGAAAGCAACGCGCATAGCGAAGTCCTGAGCGAGGAAACAAGCGACAAGCGGCCACGCTACTACCTCCAGAATTTCCATTTCCAGTCGGGCGGCTGGATGACGGACAATTCCGCGAAGCGATACGACACGCAGGTCGAGGTTCTCTTCAACGGTACAGCCAATGCCATGCGGCGGCAGGTCTTGCCGCAGCTTCACGAAGCATTTGCCGGACGCGACAAGCGCAAATTAAGACTGCTCGATATCGGTTGCGGCACCGGGCGCTTTTTCGATCTTATCAAGCAAACCTGGCCACGGCTCCCCGTGCTCGGATTGGACATGTCGGAGGCCTATATCAATTACGCCAGACAACATTTGAGACGCTGGTCGCGAATAAATTTCGTTGTCGGCGGCGCCGAAGCGATCCCCGTCCCGGACAACAGTCAGGATGCCGTCACCAGCATTTTCTTGTTTCACGAATTGCCGCCGAAGGTGCGCCGTGACGCGCTTGGCGAATTTGCCCGGGTGCTCAAGCCGGGCGGTCGCCTGGTACTCGTCAATTCGCTCCAGCGCGGTGACGAGCCGGATTACGAGGGACTCCTGGAGCTTTTCCCGCAGAATTATCATGAGCCGTATTTTTCGAGCTACGCGACTGAAAACTTCGGCGCGCTCGCTGCAGAATGTGGGCTGACCCATGTCCGGGACGTCAAGGCCTTCGTTTCCAAGGTGATGGTGTTCGACAAACCGGTATCGTCTACGCAGACCCGCGAATAGCGGGGTAATGCATTATCCGATCAGGATAATGGACTAGCGCGGCTTCCAATCCTTCGGTGCCAGCTCGAAGCCTTCGAATACAAAGCCCGGCGCGACCGTGCAGCCAACCAGCGTCCAGTCGCCCAGGGATTCGGCGGCCTGCCAGGCACGCGCTGGCACCGTCACCTGCGGCACCTCGCCGGCGTGGATATCGGCGCCGAGCCGGATGATCTCCTCCTTGGCACCGTCCACCACTTCGAGCTTGAGCGGCGCGCCGGCGTAATAGTGCCAGACCTCGACCGCATCGACGCGGTGCCAGTGCGAGCGCTCGCCGCGCGCCAGCAGGAACAGGATGGCGGTGGAGGCGGCGCGGCCGTCGATCAGCCGCGTATCGCGAAAGGTCTCGCGATAATGCCCACCTTCCGGATGCGGCTTGAGATCGAGCTTGCGGATGACTTCGGCGGCGGTGGACAAGCTAGAACCGGTCCTTCCGACCTCTGATCTCCGCAAACACCTGCGCCGGTGGCTTGCCGGCCATGCCGATATCGACCGCAAGATCGGGGACGTCGGCGCGCAGGAACGGATTGGCCAGCTTCTCGTCGCCGATGGTCACAGGGATGGTCGGCTCGCCCTCCGCGATCAGCTTGGCGACCTGGGCCGCGCGCGCGTCCAGCACCGGGTTTTCCTTGTCGATCGAGAGCGCGAACTTGATATTGGCCGCGGTGTATTCGTGCCCGCAATAGATTTGCGTCTCGTTCGGCAGATCGCGCAGCTTGACGAGCGAGCGCCACATCATTTCCGGGTTGCCCTCGATCACGCGGCCGCAGCCGATCGAAAACAGCGTGTCGCCGACGAAGGCGAGCTGATCCTTGGGGAACCAATAGGCGATGTGGCCGAGCGTGTGACCCGGCGTTTCGATCACCTTGCTGGCGAGGTTGCCGACCACGACCCCATCACCTTCGTGAACGGTCTCGTCGACGCCGGGGATTTTCTTGGCCTCTTTTTCCGGCGCCACCACCCGGCATTTGTATTTCTTCTTGAGCGCCGCGATACCGCCGGTGTGGTCGTGGTGGTGGTGGGTGACCAGGATGTCGGTGAGCTTCCAGCCGGTCGCCTTTAGCGCGGCTTCCACGGGCGCCGCTTCCGGCGCATCGATCGAGGCGGTGGCCCCGGTCTCGGGGTCGTGCAGCAGCACCCCGTAATTGTCACTCAGGCACTTAAACAGGCGGATTTCGGCGGGCATGGCGTCTTTCCTCGTCGGTCCGTCGTTAACCGTAGCATTCGGACGCACTGTCTGGCACGGCAGGCGGGTTGAGGCGAGAGCGATTTGCAAAGGGATTCGTGGTAATTTTGCCGCATGTCGATCGATGTCGTCGACCTGCGAAACTTTTACGCCCAGCGGCTGGGCGTGGTGGCGCGCCGCTTCATCGGCCGCGGCATTCGCGCGCTCTGGCGCGAAACTGCCGGCCAGCGCCTGCTCGGCATCGGCTACGCCACGCCCTATCTCGGCCTGTTCCGCGAGGAGGCGGAGCGCTGCCTCGCCTTCATGCCGGCCGGGCAGGGGGTGGTGAAATGGCCGACCATGCGCCCGGCGCTATCGGCGCTGGTGGACGAGAACGAATTGCCGCTGCCCGATAGCGCCGTCGACCGCATCCTGCTGGTACACGCGCTGGAAACGAACAACGACCCGGGCGCGCTGTTGCGCGAGGTGTGGCGGGTGCTCGCCTCGGGCGGCCGGCTTCTGGTGGTGGTGCCGAACCGGCGCGGCGTGTGGGCGCGCCTCGATACCACGCCTTTCGGTCACGGCCGGCCCTATTCGCGTTCGCAGATCAATCAGCTCTTGCGCGAGACCTGGTTCACGCCCACCGGCTGGAGCGAAGCGCTCTATGTGCCGCCGGTCGAGCGCGGCTGGTTCCTGCGCTCGGCGGTGGCCTGGGAGCGCACCGGCGCCACGCTGTCGGCGCCGTTTGCCGGCGTGCATCTGGTGGAAGCGACCAAACAGGTCTACCGCGCGATCCCGGCCCGGCGGGTCAAGCGCCGGCTGGTGCCGACGCTGGAGCCGGTACTGGCGCCCTCGCCGGGCAGCTAAAATCGTCTACGCGCGTCAAGCTGCGCGCACGTTCAGCAATGGATGAAGTTCACTCGCCCGGCTGTTGTGGCTCGTCGCCGCCGTCGCCTTGCGGCCCAGCGGCTTGCGGATTGCCGCCGCCGAAATCCGCACGCTCGGGCCGGAAGCCGCCGCCGCCGCGATGGCGCCGCCGCCGGCGATAATTGTTGCCATAGCGGTCTTGGTTATTGCGGTCGCCCTGGTCGTGGCCGTTGCCGCCGTTATTGGGCTGCGGAGCGCCACCGCCTGTGATGAAGGCCGGCAAGGCGCCGACCTCCTGTCCGCTTTGCGGCGCGCCCTGGTCCGGCTGCGGTTGCTGCACGGCTTGCGGCGGGCGGCCTTGCTGCTGGTCACGCGGCGGAAACGGCTCGGCGTCGCGCGGCAGATAAGGCTGCGTTTGCTCTTCGCGCGGCGCGAAGCTCGGTTCATTCTGGCCTGTGAAGGGCTGACCGTCTTCGCCGTCGTCGTAGCCTTCCTCGCCGCCCTGCTGTCCGCCGGCCGCCTGCTGCGGCTGCTGATTGTAATAGGGGTTCTGCTGGCGGAACTGCTCCTGCGCGGCGGCGATCAGGCGGAAATAATGTTCGGCGTGCTGATAATAATTTTCGGCGGCCACCGGATCGCCGGAGCTCTGCGAATCGCGCGCGAGCTGGATGTATTTTTCCGCGATGTGCGAGGCGGTACCGCGGATCTTCACGTCGGGTCCGTTCAATTCGTAGACCCGCGTCAGCGGATTCTGGCTTTTGCGGTGACCGCCGCGTCCCCGCATGCGCTTTTGACCATTTCTCATGATATGCCTGTTCGCTGACCTTTCGTTCATGTCGCTCTAGCCGCTCTTCGCTTTTGACCGCGGCACGCGCCGCCGATTTTTGCACTACACCTCAGCCCACACAGAATCCCACTGCGCGGCGTTGGCCCGCGCCGGATTTCCGCGCGAATGTTCGAACGTTTTGCGATTCCTTATCGCGATTGCAACAGCAACCCCAAAGGCCGCGGTCTTAACCCGCGACGTTGCCAACCTCTCGTTACGCGCATCATCCCTATTCAGAAATTCGATGCGCCCAACCGGTGAAGCATCCGGACCCGAATCTGGCGATTTCGTTTTGCCGGTTTAAGGCCGGCCATTCGTCATCAGCCTTTATTTGCACCGCCGCCGCACAGAGCCATAAGACTCAGGGGTTTTTCGTGGTGCAAGTCACGGGTCGATTCCGTAGCCGGAAGCTAGTCGTTTCCCGGCCATATTCCAAGCAGTTTTTTCGCGCCCCAGCGAGCCCTGCGCATTTCACCAGGGGCCAATGCAGAATGCTCATGGCCGCTTTAGGGCGCATTCGTTGCGTTTACCGCGGCTGTAAGCGCGCGCGGAATTCCCGCTAAATCCTTGCGCGAAGCGGTCACCTTCAAGCCGGCATTGGTAAACAACGCATGCACCGCCGGCTCCTGCCCGGCGCCCAGTTCGACGATCAGCCAGCCGCTTGGCGTCAGCAGGCCGCGGGCAGCGCCGGCGATGGCGCGGTAACCATCCAGGCCGTCGTGGCCGCCGTCGAGCGCTACCGCCGGGTCGTAGACGCGCACCTCCGGCGCCAGCGTAGCGATCTCGCCGCGCGCCACGTAAGGCGGGTTCGCCACGACGAGATCGAAGGCGTCCTGCACGCCGGCGGCGATATCGCAAGCGACGAAATGGCAGCGCGCCGACAGCCCATTGCGCGTGGCGTTTGCGCGCGCAACCTCCAGCGCCGCAACGTTGATATCTGTGCCGAGACCCACGGCGTCGGGTAGTTCGCTCAGCAGCGCCAGCAGCAGCGCGCCCGATCCGGTGCCGATGTCGAGGATGCGCAGCTTCGCCATCTTCAAGCCACCACGCCCGATCGCATCGAGCGCTGCCTCCACCACGGTTTCGGTTTCCGGCCGCGGCACCAGCACGTCGGGCGTGACCGCAAGCGGCAGGCTCCAGAATTCCTTGCGGCCCAGAATGCGCGAGACCGGCTCGCGCTTGAGCCGCCGCGCTGCCAACGACGCAATTGCGGTGACTTCGCGCGCTTCCAGAATGCGGTCCGATTGGGTGATGAGCTTGCTGCGGTCGAGATGCAGCGCTGCTCCGATCAAGGCGCGGGCGTCGACCTCGGCCTCCTCCACGCCGGCCAGGCGCAACGCTTGCGCCAACAGCCGCACGGCCTCGGCCACCGAGGCGCCGGCTTTTAACCCGAACACACCTCTCACTTTGCGCCTTCGGCCGCCAACAGCTCGGCCTGATGCTGGGTCACCAGCGCGCCGACGATATCGTCGAGCGCTTCGCCTTCCATCACCTGCGGCAATTTATGGAGCGTGAGGTTGATGCGATGGTCGGTGACGCGGCCTTGCGGAAAGTTGTAGGTGCGGATGCGTTCGGAGCGGTCGCCCGATCCGATCTGGCCGCGCCGCTCGGCCGCGCGTTCCGAGTCGCGCTTGGTTTTTTGCTGGTCGTAGAGCTTGGCGCGCAGCATGGTCATCGCCTTGGCGCGGTTCTTGTGCTGCGAACGTTCTTCCTGCACGAGCACCACGATGCCGCTCGGCAGGTGCGTGATGCGGATCGCCGATTCGGTCTTGTTGACGTGCTGGCCGCCGGCGCCCTGCGCGCGCATGGTGTCGATCTTCAAGTCCTTTTCGTTGATGTCGACGTCCACGTCTTCCACTTCCGGCAGCACCGCCACCGTGGCGGCCGAGGTGTGAATGCGGCCGGAGGCCTCGGTGTCGGGCACGCGTTGCACGCGGTGCACGCCGGATTCGAATTTAAGCTTGGCGAAGGCGCCGCGGCCGCGGATCTCGGCGACGATTTCCTTGAAGCCGCCTTTGCTGCCTTCGCTCATGGACAGGATTTCCGTTTTCCAGCCCTGGCCGGCGGCGTAGCGCTCGTACATGCGGAACAGATCGCCGGCGAACAGGGCCGCCTCGTCGCCGCCGGTGCCGGCGCGGATTTCGATGATGACGTTGCGATCGTCCATCGCGTCCTTCGGGATCAGCGCCAGCCTGATCTTGTGTTCGAGCAGTTCTCGGCGTTCCTGCAACGCCGGCTTTTCCTGCTCGGCCAGCTTGCGCATGTCACTGTCGGTTTTGGCGTCGGCGATGAGCGCATCGAGATCGGCAATCTCCGCACCGGCGTCGCGATAGGCCTTGATCGCCGCGATCACGGGGCCCAGCTCAGCGAATTCGCGCGACAGCTTGACGTAGGCGTCGGGAGTCAAATTGGTCGCCAGCTCGCTTTCCACCAGCGCATGGCGGGCGAGCAGGGCGTCGAGCTTGTGCTGCGGCAGCGCGATCAAAGCGGCAGGCCCTCGGTGGCCGCGAAACTTTCAAGCTGGTTGCGGATGGATACGCTGCCGACCGGCTGCGCGAGATGCGGCAGGATCGCCTCTTCGCCCTTGCGGCAATCAAGCTCCATGAGCAGCGCCTTGACCGGGCCGACCGCCGACGGCGACAGCGACAGCGAGCGGTAGCCGAGGATCGCCAAGGCCAGGGCGCCGATCGGCTGCGAGGCCAGCTCGCCGCACAGCGCCACCGGCTTGCCGTGCTTTTGCGCCTTGTCGGCGATGTCCTTGAGCGCGCGCAGCACCGGCGCCGAAAGCGGATCGAAGCGCTCGGACACGCGGGTGTTGCCGCGGTCGGCGGCGTAGAGGAATTGCATCAGGTCGTTGGAGCCGACCGAGAGAAAATCCACGCGGTCCAGCAGTTCGTCGAGCTGGAACAGGAGCGAGGGCACTTCCAGCATGGTGCCGATCTCCACCCGCTCGGGCAGCGCATGCCCGTGCCGGCGCAAATGGGTGAGCTCGAGCTCGACCAGCGCCCTGGCCTGGTCGAATTCCTCCACCATGGCGATCATCGGAAACATCAATTTCAATTCACGGCCGCCGGAGGCGCGCAGCAGCGCGCGCAGCTGGCTGCGCAGCAGTCCGGGACGGTCGAGCCCGAGCCGGATCGCGCGCCAGCCGAGCGCCGGATTTTCTTCTTCCACGTTGCGCATATAGGGCAACACCTTGTCGCCGCCGATATCGAGCGTGCGGAAGGTCACCGGCTTCTTGCCGGCGGCATCGAGCACGGCCCGGTAGAGCGCGTGCTGCTCGTTGGTGCGCGGAAAGGTGTTGGCCACCATGAACTGCAATTCGGTGCGGAACAGGCCGATGCCGGCGGCGCCGGTCTCCTCGATATGCGGGAGATCGATGGCGAGCCCGGCATTGATCATCAGCGCGATCCTGTGCCCGTCCTTGGTCACGCAAGGCTTGTCGCGCAGCGCGTGATATTGCGCCTGCCGCCGCGCGCGCAGCTTGACCCGCTCGCCATAGGCCGTCTCGATGTCGGGCGGCGGGCGCATGTGCACATGGCCGGTCGAGCCGTCCACGATGATGGCGTCGCCCGGCTCCACCAGACCGGTGGCATTGGCGATCTCGCCGACGGCCGGAATGCCGAGCGCGCGCGCCACGATCGAGACGTGCGAGGTCGGCCCGCCTTCCTCCAGGATGAGGCCGCGCAATCTCTTGCGGTCGTAGTCGAGCAGGGCCGCCGGGCCCATGGAGCGCGCCACGACGATGGCGTTCTCCGGCAGCCGCTCCTTGGCGGGTGCATGGTCCTGGCCCATCAGCACCCGCATCAGCCGGTTGGCGAGGTCGTCGAGATCGTGCAGGCGGTCGCGCAGGTAATGGTCGGAGGCGCGCAGCATGCGGGCGCGGGTGTCGGACTGCACGCGCTCGACGCCGGCTTCGGCGGTGAGGCCGGTCATTACGGCCTCGCGCATCTTGTGCAGCCAGCCCTGGTCGTAGCCGAACATGCGGTAGGCCTCGAGCACGTCGCGATGCTCGCCGGCATCGGCGACGTCACGGTGCTCGACCAAGCGATCAAGGTCGGCGCGCAGCGCGGCAATGGCCGCGTCGAGCCGCTTCAACTCGCGCGGCACGTCGTCGGCAATGACGTTTGTAATGACCACGCGCGGCTCGTGCAGCACGACGTGGCCGAGCGCGATGCCGTCGGACAGCGACATGCCGGTCGTGTGCAATGTGTGGCGGGCGGCAGGCTCGGCGCCGGGGCGGGCGAGCGCCGACAGTTCGCCCGAGGCGATCATCTCGGCGAGCACCATCGCCGTGGTCTGCAGCGCCTCTTCTTCCTCCTCGGTGTAGGTGCGGCGGGCGCGGTTCTGCACCACCAGCACGCCGAGGGTATTGCCGGCGCGCAGCACCGGCACGCCGAGGAAGGAATGGTAGATTTCTTCGCCGGTTTCCGGGCGGAACGAATAGGCCGGATGGTTTTGCGCGTCCGACAGGTTGATCGGCTTGGCCTCGCTGGCGACCAGGCCGACCAGGCCTTCGTCGGACTTCAAAACGGTATTGTGGACGGCTTCGCGCTTGAGGCCCTCGGTGGCGTATAGCTCGAGGGTTCCGTCCACGCGCAAGACGTAGACAGAGCACACCTCCGCCACCATGTTGGCGGCGATCAGCACGACCACCTTGTCGAGGCGTTCCTGCGCGCTGACCGGCTCCGCCATCACCTCGCGAAGCCGGCGCAACAGCACGCGCGGACCGCCGAGCGCGCCACGCATTATTGAGGTCCTTGTCTTGGCCAGCGGCCTTGCGGCCGCGGCCTCGTCCTACGGCCCAATCATGTACGAATAGCGAACGTGGGGACCCTGATACCCGCGGTCGCGTATGACTCAGGCTATAGCGAATGGGCCATGCAAGGGGCAAGCCAAACGTCCGGCCAGCGCCCGTCCGCTCAGGCCTTCAGCTTCAGCAGCGCGTCGGCCGTGCCGTGGGTGAGCTTGGCCATATCGGCCGGGGCGAGCGAGATGCTGTTGAGAAAGCGGCGGCCGGCCACGTTGGGCGCGTAGGGGTAGTCGACCGAGAACATGATCCGGTCCATGCCGAAGGTCATCTGCGCGGCCAAAAGGGGCGGTTCGGTAAAGATGCCGCTGGTGGTGATCCAGACCTGGTCGAGGATGGCGCGGCTGATCGGCCGTTGCAGGTGATCGACGTCGAGCGCGAACACCGCGTCGGCGCGCGCCAGCATCACGGGCAGCATTTCGCCCATATGGCCGATGATGATCTTGAGCTTCGGGTGCTTGTCGAGGGTGCCGGCCAGCACCAGGCGCAAGAGGTGGATCGCCGTCTCCGAATGCCAGCCCCAGCCGGCGGCCTCCAGCACGCGGCCGGCGCCTTGCTCCAGACCGGAGTAATAGGCCTCCCGCACCGGCGCCGGCGCCAGATGCGGATGAATGTAGATCGGCACGTCGAGCTGCGCGGCCGCCGCGAGCAGGCCGTCATAGCTCGGGTGATCGAGAAAGCGGCCTTCGGTGGTGCCGTGGATCATCGCGCCCGGGAAATGCAGGTCCTTGACGCAGCGCTCGAGCTCAGCCGCGCAAGCCTCGGGGCTTTGCATCGGCAGCGCGGCGAAGCCCGCGAAGCGGTCGGGCCGGTCAGCGACGACTTTTGCCAGATAGTCGTTCAGCTCGCGCGCGATGGCGACGCCGTCGGCGCCGGGGACCAGGTCGGGGCCGGGGCCATTGTTGGAGAGCACCTGCACGGTGATGCCGGCCTCGTCCATCGACTTCAGGCGGACCTCGCCGATCTCGGGCAAGAGCTCCATGGGGTTCGGCCGGCCAGCGGGCGGAGGCCGCCGCGGCTGGTAGCCGCGGGCCTTGATGGCGGCCGGATCGATGCGCTTCACCAGCGCCGGTACGTTGAAATGCTCTTCGAGTGCGACGACGCGCATTGTGTTTTCTCCCGGTGGTAGCGGCTAGGCCTTGTCCAGATCGTAGAGCGTATGCAGGGTGCGCACCGCCAGCTCCGCATAGGCGGCGTCGATCAGCACCGAGAACTTGATCTCGGACGTGGTGATGGCGCGGATATTGATCTTACGTTCCGACAGCGCCTTGAATGCCTTGGCCGCCACGCCGGCATGGCTGCGCATGCCGATGCCGATGACCGAGACCTTGGCGATATCGGTCGCGCCGTCGAGGCGCTCATAGCCGATCGAGCCCTTCGCCTTCTCGATGGTGGCGCGGGCGCGCTCGTAGTCCGCCGACGGCACCGTGAAGGTCAGGTCGGTGGTCTTGCCGTCGGCCGAGACGGTCTGCACGATCATGTCGACATTGATATTGGCGTCGGCGAGAGGTCCAAAGATCGCGGCGGCGACGCCTGGCTTGTCCTGCACGCGGCGGATCGAAATCTGCGCCTCGTCCTTGGAGAAGGCGATACCGGTGACGGCTTGATGTTCCACGATGTCTCCCTCGTCGCAAATGAGCGTGCCGGACGGCGGCTTCCTGGGATCGATGTCCTCCGGCTTCTCGAAGCTGGAGCGCACGAAGATCGGTACATTGTGCACCATGCCGAACTCGACCGAACGCACCTGCATGACCTTAGCGCCGAGCGAGGCGAGCTCCAGCATCTCCTCGTAGGCGACCTTGTCGAGCCGGTGCGCGCGCGGAACCACGCGCGGGTCAGTGGTGTAGACGCCATCGACGTCGGTATAAATGTCGCAGCGCGCGGCGCCGATGGCGGCGGCGATCGCCACGGCCGAGGTGTCGGAGCCGCCGCGGCCGAGCGTGGTGACGCGGCCGGTTTCCTTGTGCATGCCTTGGAAGCCGGCGATCACGGCGACCTGCTGCTGGTCCTTGAAGCGCTTGATGAGTTCCGCGCCGTTGATGTCGATGATGCGGGCGGCGCCATGGGCGTTGTCGGTCAGGATCGGAAGTTGCCAGCCTTTCCAGGAGCGCGCGTTGACGCCCATGCCCTCCAGCACGATGGCGAGCAGCCCGGCGGTGACCTCCTCGCCGGTCGCCACCACCGCGTCGTATTCGCGCGCGTCGTGCAGCTCGGCGGCCTCGCGGCACCAGGCCACCAGCTGGTTGGTGACGCCCGCCATGGCGGAGACCACGACGGCAACGTCATTGCCGGCGATGACCTCGCGCTTGACGTGGCGCGCCACGTTGCGGATGTGGTCGAGATCGGCGACCGACGTTCCGCCGAATTTCATCACCAGCCGAGCCATTGACGTTCCCGGGCGCTGCCATTAGGCGCTTAACAAGCGGCCGGCGTAGGGCTTGATGGCCCCAACGCCGGCCCGAAAATCCGCGTATTCATACCGGCGGGCTGGCTAGACTGCAATATTCAGGCTTAATGCGTGGTGTTTCACTCATTTCAAGGTGCCGGAGATGCGGTATATCGAGCGGGTCCTGCAGCCGGGTGAAAGCGTCATTCATGCCAGCAAGATCCATTGGATCATCTACATTCCCGGCGCGGTCGTCGTGCTGGCCGCCGTCGCTTTCTTTGTGGTGGCGCTGGGCCATCCCAGCCAGTTGCTCTGGCTGGCGCTGTTTGCCGCTTGCGTCGGGCTTGGATTTTTCATGCTGTTTCTGGCCTGGTTCAAGCGCTGGACCACGGAGATCGACGTGACCGACCGCCGTATCGTCTACAAGCGTGGCTTCATCTGGCGGCACACCGTCGAGATGAACATGGACAAGGTAGAGAGCGTCGACGTCGATCAATCGATCCTCGGCCGTCTGCTCAATTACGGCGACATTATCATACGCGGTACCGGCACCGGCCTGGAGCCGTTGCGCAACATCGAGGCTCCGCTCGAATTCCGCAACTTTGTGACGGCGCGGTGAACCGATGGCAACGAAGCACCGTGCCGCGAGTGTCGACGCCGCCGAGGTCGAGCGCTTCTCGCGCCACGCCGACGACTGGTGGGATCCGCGCGGGCCGATGGCGGCGTTGCACAAGTTCAATCCGGTGCGGCTCGGTTATATCCGCGACCGGGCGGCGGAACGATTTGCCCGCGATCCCAAGAAGCTCGACTGCCTCAAAGGCCTGCGCATACTCGATATCGGCTGCGGCGGCGGAATTTTGTCGGAACCTTTGGCGCGGCTGGGCGCCGAGATGGTCGGCGCCGATCCGGCCGAGGAAAACATTGCGGTGGCCCGCGCCCATGCCGAGGACGCAGGCGTTGCCGTCGATTACCGCGCCACCACGGCGGAAGAACTGGCGGAAGCCGGCGAGCGCTTCGACGCGGTGCTGACGATGGAAGTGGTCGAGCACGTCGCCGACGTGCCGTCGTTCATTGCGACCTGCGCGGAGATGGTGAAGCCGGACGGGCTGATGATCGCAGCCACGCTCAACCGCACGCTGAAAAGCTTCGCGCTCGCCATCGTCGGCGCCGAATACGTGCTGCGCTGGCTGCCGCGCGGCACCCATCAGTGGGACAAGTTCGTCACCCCGCGCGAATTGGAAGCCGCGGTCGAAAATACCGGTTTGCGTGTGACGGGCGAGCGCGGCGTGATCTACAATCCGTTCGCCGATCGCTGGCAGCTATCTTCCGACATGGATGTGAACTATATGCTGGTCGCCGCGCGCGATAGCGCGTGATCCCGAAAACACCCGCCGCCGAAGCCAATACCAAGCAATGCTCTGGGCCATTTTCACGCTGATCGCCTCGGCGGCGCAGACCGCGCGCAACGCCATGCAACGCGAGCTGACCGCCACGCTCGGCACGGTCGGCGCCACCCATGTGCGTTTCCTGTTCGGCTTTCCCTTCGCGCTGTTGTTCCTGCCCGGCGTCATGTTCTTTGCCGGCTACAGCCTGCCGCATCCGCCGGCCGCGTTCTGGCCCTGGGTCATCGCCGGCGCCGTCGCCCAGATCGCCGCTACCGCCACCATGCTATCGGTGATGGGCGAGCGCTCCTTCGTGGTGGCTTACGCCTATATCAAGACCGAGCCGGTGCAGGTCGCGCTGTTCGGCTTGATCTTCCTCGGTGACAAAATCACGCCGCTAACGGCGGTGGCTATCCTCATTGCCACCGTCGGCGTGATCGTCATTTCGCTCAAGCCCGGCGCCGGCCAAGTCACGACGGCACGCTCGACCGTCATCGGTCTCCTGTCGGGCGCGCTGTTTGCGGCCTCCGCCATCGGCTATCGCGGCGCCATCCTGTCGCTGGAACTGCCGCATTTCGTCATGGCGGCGACCTTCACGCTTGCCGTGGGCCTGGTGATGCAGGCGGTGATGCTGACCATTTATCTTGCGCTGCGCGATCCCCGGGTGCTGACGGCCATTGCAAAAGCCTGGCGGCCGTCACTGTTCGCCGGCTTCATGGGGGCCTTCGCCTCGGAGTTCTGGTTTCTCGGCTTCGCCATCACCTCCGCCGCCAATGTGCGCACGCTAGCGCTGGTCGAGGTGCTGTTCGCGCAGGGTGTCTCGAAATTCATCTTCAAGCAGCCAACCACCAAACGCGAAGCCGTTGGCATCGTGCTGGTGGTGATCGGCGTTGCCCTATTGGTGTGGGCGTATTAGGCGGCGCGCTGCCGGATGGAACTTTTTCAGGGCCAAGGTCGTTGTTTCAACGGGTGTCGCCTTCTTGCGGCGCGCCGCAATTTCCGTATCTAATTTCAACATTGACCGGCAACGGCGAGGGGCGACATGGGCTTTGAATATGGCGGCATACTAGGGCTTATCATTCTTGCGCTCGACGTGTGGGCGATCGTGACGATTTTGCAGGGCGGGGGGCCGACCGGAAACAAGGTATTATGGATTATCTTGATCCTAATCCTGCCGGTAATCGGCTTGATTATCTGGCTGTTGGCCGGCCGCCGCAGATAGCGGCGGTCTTCCTCACTATCGCCGACAAGGGATCCACCGCGCCGGCGGGTTAATTGCGTTCGTCCGGCAACATCGGCAAGGGGTGGAATTCGATGCCTTCGTCGGCCAGGTCCGCGGCCTCGTCGGGCGAAGCCACGCCGTAGATCGAGCGGTGCTCGGTCTCGCCGTAGTGCATCTTGCGCGCTTCCTCGGGAAACTTCGGCCCCACATTGTCGGCGTTCTTGACGATGTGGTCGCGCAGCTCCTTGAGCTTGGCGCGCACTTCCTGTTCCTGCGGCGAGATCATCGCCACCGGCGCGGGCGCGGCCGCCGTAGCGGCCGGTGCCGGAGTTTCGGCGGCGGGCGCTTCCTCCTGAGCTTTGTTTTTCGTCGATCCTGCCAGCCGCGGCGCCATGATCGCCTTTTCGACCTTGGCCGAGCCGCAATGCGGGCAGGTGACCAGTTTGCGTCTGGCCTGCTTGTCGTAGGCGGCCGAATCCGCAAACCAGCTTTCGAAAGCGTGGCCGTGGTCGCAGACCAGGGAATAGCGGATCATTCGGCCCCCGCTCCCGGCACGATGTGCAGATGCGTCGGCTCGGCAAGCGGCTCCACGATCTCGAACCGCCTGCCGTGCTCAAGCGATGGGATACGCGCGCGCGCTTTGGCGACTTCGCCCACGTCGATCTCGGTCATCACCACGCCCGGCTCGGTGCCGCCTTCCGCCAGAATGCGGCCCCAGGGATCGACGATCAGTGAATGGCCGTAGGTCTCGCGCCCGCTCTCGTGCTTGCCGCCCTGCGCGGCGGCGAACACGAAGCAACCGTTTTCGATGGCGCGCGCGCGGACTAAAACATGCCAATGTCCCGCCTCGCCGGTCTGCTTGGTGAAGGCGGAGGGGATCGCCAGCAGCGTGGCGCCGGCTTCGGCCAGCGCGCGATAGAGCGCGGGGAAGCGCAGGTCGTAGCAGATGGTGATGCCAAGCCGGCCCCAGGGCAGGTCGGATAGCACCGCCAGTTCGCCCGCGCGGTAGGTGCGCGATTCGCGGTAGCTCTCGCCATCGGCGAGATCAACGTCGAACATGTGGATCTTGTCGTAGCGCGCGACAATATCGCCTTTGGGATCGATCAGGAAGGCGCGGTTGGCGGCGCGATCGGGGCTGATCTTGATCGCCAGCGAGCCGATATGGATGGTGACGCCGAGCTTGCGCGCCAGTTCGCGCAAGGTGGCGAGCGAGGCGTCCTGCTCTTCCTCGACGATCGTCGCAAAAAGCTGCTCGCGTCTGGCCGCTAGGATGTTGGTCATCTCCGGGGTCAGCACGTAGTCGGCGCCGGCGGCCTTGGCCTCGCCGATCATGCGCACGGCGGCGTCGATATTGGCGCCGGCGTCGAGGCCCACGCACATCTGAATCATGGCGGCCTTGAAGGTCGCGGGCTTTGCGCCGTGCGCTCATGCGGTCTGTCCTTGCCCGGCCAGCAGGGCATCGAGCTTGCCCGCTCGCTCGAGTGCGTGCAGGTCGTCGCTACCGCCGACATGCACCGGGCCGACGAAGATTTGCGGCACCGTCGTCCGCCCGTTGGCCCGTTGGATCATCTCGCTACGCCGCTCGTGGTGTCCCGACACGTTGATCTCCGTAAAGGCTACGCCCTTTCGTTTCAGCAGGGCCTTGGCCATCAGGCAATAGGGGCACCAGCGGGTGGTGTAGATTTCGACGGGCGCCAT
>CAWFEO010000024.1:0-221730 GCA_963814885.1 uncultured Alphaproteobacteria bacterium
CACCGAAATTTTAAGCTCCTGCATTGTCTACCTTTTTTCGGCTCGCGCCCGCACCTTTTCCCAAGGTGCGGGACGAAGATGAGAACGTTTCTGGAACGTCGACCAGTAGCTTGCCAATGGCTTCGCGCGACAGCCGTGCCCGGTCGGCGTTTTGCGTGTAGTGCGCCGCCTGCTTAGAGCCGGTCCAGCCGAAGATCGCATTGAGCGCAGATACCGACGCGCCGTTGTTCGCCGCGCGCGTTGCGCCTAGCTTGCGCAAGCCGTGCGCGCTCTTGTTCACGCCAGCTTCGCGGCAAGCGTCTTTGAAGGCGTTGCCGAAGCTTTCTTTCGTCATGGGCTTGCCGCTCTCGCCGCAGATGAAAGCTAGATCGCCGACCGGCCCGGCTTCCAGCGCCTCGATCAGCGGAGGCAGCAGCGGGATATGCAAGGGGGTTTTCGTTTTTTCGGCCTGCAAGGTGGCGATGCCGTCACGCACATGCTGACGGCCAAGCCGCACGGCGTCGCCGCGCCGCAAGCCAGTGTAGAGCAGCACCGCAAGCCATACGCGCTGCCGCGTGCCGAGCGGCCAGCGCGTTTCGTAGGCTTGCACGTCGTCCTCGGTCCATACCGGGAAGCCCGCGCCCGATCTCAGCGTCGGATATTTCACGTCGGCCGCCGGGTTGGCTTTAATAAATTGTGCTTCCTTCGCCCACTCGAAAATGCCGCGCATGGTGTCGAGGAAGTGACGTGCTTGGAACGGTGTCTTGCCGCGCCGATCTCGACCGGCTGCAATGGTCGCTGCCGTGATCGCTGTATAGGGTTTGCTCCCGGCTGTCTGCACGACCTGCCGCAAGATGTTTTCGCGCTGCCGTCGCGTCGCCATTGAAAGCCCGGTCCATGCTGGCGTCTCGCGGTAGCGGTCGATCAGCCACGCAAGGCTCTGCGCAGTGACGCGATGTCGCCTCGAAACAGTCAGCGGCTTGCCTTCGATGGCTGCGTGATACAGCCCGTCAAATTCTGGCGTGCCGTACTCGGCTTGGATGCGGATGCGCGGCCCTTTGCCGACGCGCACATACCAGCACAGCTTACCGTGACGGCTGCGCTCGGGATGAAGATGCTCGAACCGCTTTCGCAGCATTGTCCACCTCACAAAGTTATATTTCCGCCTGCGTCGTCGCTGGCTGGCGGTTGCTGATCGGGTTGTTTCGCGGTGTCGATCTCAATGCCCTCTCGCGTGATCTTAATGCGCGTCACGGGGATGCCCGCTTCCTTTGCGCCTTTGAGCGCGCGGACTAGATCGGCTCTCGTGAACGGGCAGGGGGTTCTCATTTTTTTACTTTCCGTCGATGGCGCGTAGGTGCGGCGTCAGGTGCGACCGGCTGGGACTCGCCAAAATCGCGCTGGTCGGCGTAGCGCGGCGTCTCGCCCTGCGGCACGCGCGGATCGTCCGGCCGCAAATCGAGGCGGGCGCGCACCTCATTGAGCACGCGCGCGATGTCGAGCACGATTATCGGCGAGCCGCGCGCCAGTAGTCCGATGGCGCTCGCGTCGGCGGAGATGCGATGGACGCTGGCCGCGCCGTCCGCGCTGACGATGAGCCATGTCAGAACGTTCGGTCCGCGGTGTAGCTCGCCGGGCTGGCGGCCCTCACGCCCGCCCGCGTAGTCAGTGAAGAGGAGCGCAGCCTGTGCTGCCTTTTCGGGCTCTAGCCAAATTGACAGCTTGGCCGCGATTGCAAGCTGGATCACGCGCCGCAGCGTGAAAAGGCTCGCCACGCCGCGACCGCTAGCCGCTCGGTCTCGCGCGCCGAGCAAAAAATGCTCGCGCTGGATCCATTTTTCCGCCGTCGCTCTGGGGAGGTCAGCGCCAATGGCTGCTTCCGCGAGGGTAAAGATCGGCGTGTCGAGGTCCATGGCGAATTGTTAGCTCAGACGACCGTCTGAACACAAGGGGCACCTGTGGAAAAGCCCCGGGTGGCGCTTTCCGCGCTATCCACGCTTTCCACGGTACCGCGGCGCAGGGTCAGTGGCGGACCGATTGCAGAAAGGCGCTGAGGTACAATAGCAACAACCGAAAACAGATTCGTCTAGGAGGCGCATATGTTGACACAAGTTTCGCTAGGTCAGTGGTCAGGTAGCGACGCTACGATAGCATTGCACAAAACAATCAAGGCTTATCACGCTGAAACCAGCCGCCAGACCGATAAATTGATCGGTTTAACGTGGGCTATCACTGGGCTAACGGGCGCAATGCTGATCGGCCTAGTCGTCCAAATTTATATCGCGGCTCACAACTAGAAGCCGACGCGTGAGGAGAGGCATCCATGGATTTGTCGGACCCACAAGTGTGGAAAGACGGGGCCAAGGTCGTGATTAACGCGCCCCAAATCGTCGTGCCATTGCTTGCGGCCGCCGCCGTAGCCGCATGGTGGTTTAGAGGCAAAATTGATCGGTCAACCGAAAGCGGCCTCACTAAGGAGAACAAAGCTTTAGAGGCACACATAAAATTTTTGAAAGATCAGTTGGCTGACTTTTCGGAGAAGCTCGGTGCAACCAAAAAAGAGGCCGAGGAACTCCGATCTGAAATTCAAGCCGGGGCACCGCAGCAGCAACTCATTGCGACTGCAAACTCTACGGTATCTGCAATTGATTATACGCTCGGTGTTGCCAAAGTTGCGCGCTACGGCCCTCTTTTGACCGGCTCCGATTTAGAGGATCTGGTTAAAGCTTACGGGTCTGAGCAAAAACCAGAGCTAATAAAGCCCTCAGAGTGATGGGAAGCGCTCGGTCCTGAGCTTGCCAACGGCCGCCTCTGGCCCATTCTGGCGCTGCTTTACCTCCGCCTGCGCCTGCGCCTTCCAATGGTGTGTCCGCAGGCTGTTGCCGTGCTTCACGACACAGGACTGGCAACAAAATCTCGGCTCCGGCCGCGTCGCGTATTTGACGGGGTGGAAAGGGCGGCCGCACCACTCGCACGGCTTCTCCGGTGCCGCTGCGGCTTTTTCCTCGCGCCACTTTCGGCTTGTTTCTTTCGCCTTTTCCGGCTCCCGAAATCGCAAATTGTTATTTTGAAAGCGGCAGGCTCGCGAGCAAAAGATCAAGCCGCGCCCGCCGAGCTTGCTCGTGCGGGAAATCGCGCAGCCGCAGTTCCGACAGAAAAACGTCACAGGCGCTTCGCCCTGCGCCTCAAGCCACGTCGGCCGCCGCGCACCGATCCGCGCCGAGCGCGATGGCGACGACGCGACCGGCCGCAATGTCGGCGACCGCCCACGGCCAGCTGTCGAGACAGAATTTCGAGCGCAGGCTGTGGCGTGTCGAGGCTTCAAACCGGAACGCGGTCGGCTGTGCGCTCGCGCAGCACGTCGGCGACGCTATCGACTAGCGCGCGCTCTGCTTTCTTCGTGAGGCGCGGCTGCTTCGTTCGCGGGGCTTTGGCGGGCGTCCACGGTAGTCGTGGCGAGCACATGACGACCTCCGCTAATTTTTCGGCGCGCCTGTTTGCTCCGGCTGCATGTTAGGGGCGACAGGAACACGTCGCCTTCGGGATCTGTGCGGGGATTTAGCTTCTCGAACTTGCGCAGATCGTTCGCCGAGTAAAGCCCCGTTTCGCGGCCGATCCGGTAGCCTTGCATCCGTTGCAGGAAATCGCCCCGCAACAGTTCGTCCATGTCGAATTCGACGACATGCGAGCGGCGCGCTTCGTCGGAGAACAGCGCCCGCTCAATGGCGCGCTCCCACCGGTTAAGCCACGGCCGGATCGTGTGGACGGCGAACCAGCGGCCAAGCTCGACAAGGCTTGAAAAGTTTCCGCCGGAAAGGTCGCCGAGCACTGGCGGCGGGATTCGATACAAGCGGGCGATTTGCTCGACACCGAATTTCCGGACTCGCCAGTAGCTCGGCGTCCTCCGGAGAGATCGAGATCGACGTAAACTTCAAGTCCCTCTTCCAGCACGGCAACCTTGCCCGCGTTGTCGCTGCCGCTGTAGGCGTCGCTGAAGCTCTTGCTCAGGTTCGATTGCGCGGTGGCGCTCAATTGATTTGGATGCGTCAGCACCCCCGACAGCCTCGCGCCATTGCGGAACGTGTTCGCCGCGTGCCTTTCGATTGCGATTGCGGTGCCGAACGTCTCGCGCGCGCGCTGCAAGCCGCGACTTGCCCACCACGCCATCGTCGCTGCGGTCCTTCAGGTGCAGCACCTCTTCGGCGAGCAAGCGTCGCATGCGGCCGTCGATCGGGTCGTGGTAGTCGTAGGCGATGCGCCGGGTGCCGGGGAAGCGCAGCACCGACACGTTGTCCGGGTGCAGCGGCACTAGCTCGACAGGCGCGCCGCGATTGTCGCGCACGATCTCGGCGAAGGCGTTGCCACGCAGCGCAAGTGCGCCGTTTGCATCTCGAGAAATTCGACCGCGCGTTTGCAGGCGTTCGGCGCGCGCGTGAAAAGGCGGGCGACCGGGTGCTGCGGGTCAGCCTGCCGCACCCCGTCCGCCCGCCATGCGGTAGACGCAGCAAGGGATACTGGCCGACCGTTTCCGGAAATAATCTGCACCGCACGCAGAACACCGCCGACAAGTTCTCGGCCGCGTGCGCGTTCGACCGTGACACCGCTTGCCGCCGTGAAGCCGTCGCCCGCGAGCAAGTCCCACGACGACGTGCTGCGCTTCTCAGGTTCGATGCCGCCGAAGATGCGTTGCCAGAGGCCCATGCGTTACACCGTTTCGAGAAACATGCGCGCCAGCACGAGACGCGGCCGCGGATTGATGATCGATGTCGAGCGTCCGCTTCGCAACCGACGTGTCGGGATAGGCGGGCGTCGCCGTCACGGTGATTTCGTGCAAGTTCACGTCCAAAAGATCGCGCGTCACTTGATCGCCCGCCACGTTCCACTTGTCGCCGCCTTCGGGCACCGTGAAGGCGAAGCTCGCGCCGCCAATGTCGCCGCGCTCGACACTCACCGCCAGGTCGCGGGCGGTTTGGGTGTCCGGCAAGGCAATATCGAACGCCAGCCCCTTCGAGTCTTCCGCCAGCTTCAGCGTCCCCGCCGATGCGCCTGCCGAGAACCAAGTGCGGCATGTGCTGCACCAGCGCCAGCGGGTCGATCCGGTTGCTTTCGAGTGATCGCTTGAAGGCACCGGGCCGCACGAACTCGACAAAGCCGCCCAAGTCCTGAGACGCGGAGTCGAAAACGGCCGCATAGCCTTCGAGCCGCCCGTGGCCCGAACCAGCACCACGGGCGGCTCGTAATTCGAGCGCCGGCCGACGCTCGACCGGCGACCGGGGAAACGAAGAAAACCCGGCCGCCTCCAAGTCGCGCCCGAGGTTCTGCGCGACTGTCACGTCACACCGTCAAGTCGGCTGCGTATGTAAACGATTGCGCGTGTCGCACGGCGACCGTGCAATCGCGCAAGGCGCGCACGTAGACGTTGCCCTTCGCATAAACGTCGGTGTGATACGGGTTCACGAGGATATCGACGCCCGACCAATACGCGACAATCAACTGACGTCCACGCGCCGAATATGACAGTGCCAGCGACGGCGGGCGAAACATTCGGATTGCCCGGCAATGCCGACGTGACGGCCGCCGGATAACCGGCGAGGCTGTTCGCGTCGGGCATGATGTAGCCCAATTCCGGCGAGCCGCTGAGCTTGATGGTCGAGCGCAATTTTTTGACCGCATAGGGATTCATAGCCCAACCGAGCGAGCCAATGTCGGCGTTGGCCGCTTGGATCGTCGCGGCATGCGCGAGAACCTCGGCCCATGACGGCGTTGCCAATGTCGTCGATGCCGCGCCCGCGTTCGTGATGCCGGTCGGCGTGTTGCTCGATCCGTCGCCGACCATCGCTTGGTAGTCGATGGCTGCGGCGATAACGCTGGCGAGATCGTTGCGCACAAGAGTCTTCAACGCTCGGCACCGCCGACAGCAACGTGCGACGGCTGAAGCTTGTGAGCGCGCCGACAGTGAGCGGCGACAAATTGATATCGGTCAGCGTGGCGTCGGTTGCCGTCACCGCCGCGTTTTCCGCGACCCACTGCGCCGATGAACTGGCGGTCTGTTTCGGTATGTCCACCGTGCCAACAAGGCCATCGAGGATCGTCGCGCCGAGCCGTCCGGTGATCAGGCTTGCGCGCAGCGTGTCCACGAACAAGTCGCCCCGGTGAACGTTCGGGATGAAATCCGCCGCCGTCGATCCGGCGAGAAGCACGCGCTTCTCTTTCAGGAAGGCTTCGTCGGGAACCGCGATGCCTTGAAACTTGCGACCGGATCGCCGCACGACTTCGGTGCTGAAATCTCGCGCTCGAAGCCCGCGTCAACGTCGCCGCCGATCTGCGCCGCGATGGCCTTCGTGATGCTGAAATCTCGGGCGCGCTCTTCGTAGCGCCCGTCACCCCGACCATGATGCAAGATTGCCGGTGCCGAACGCTCGGCTTCCGCGAGATCGCGGGCGACCTCGATATTGCGGTCGAGGCCCGCAACCTTCTTTTTTAGGTCGGTGAAGGTGGTGTGTTCGGCGTCCGAAAGGTCGCGCGTTTCGCCGTCGGCTTTGTCCGTCAAGGCGCGCATCGACGCCACGGCCGATGCGCGCTGCTCTTGCAGCTCGTGAAGCTTCATGGGTCTCTCCATCTCGCCGAGCGTCCCCGGCACGGGAATCAGCGCGTCTCACGACGGGCCAAGACAAATATCGGCTAGTTGCGACTCATTTGCAAGTACGGCCAATGTCCGCTTTCGGACAACAGCGGACAAGCGTTGATTTTAGCCGGGGATGGTTTGTCGGCTTTTGACCCACAACGAACAGCCGCGATTCTGCCGCGAAACAAAATAGTGTTTTTCGCCGATTGTCTACGGTAACCTGGATTCCATCCTAGGATGTTGATTGAGGGGCCAGAATAATGACGAGTTTAATATTTCGGAAGCGGATCGCCGGCTATTTAGCTGGTGCTCTCTGTTTGCTGTGTTCGCCGATTGCTCACGCGCAAGACGCAGACCTTGCCAAGAAACTGTCAAACCCGATCGCAAACCTGATCAGCATTCCGTTCCAGTTTAATTACAATGACAAGATTGGTCCCCTGCAAGACGGAAGGCAATCGTACGTAAATATCCAGCCAGTCATACCCTTCCATCTCAATCCAGATTGGAATCTCATTTCGCGAACGATCCTGCCAATTGTAAATCAGAGCGACATTTTTCCCGGCGCTGGCCACCAGTTCGGGCTCGGAGACACATTACAGAGCCTGTTTTTCTCCCCGGTTTCTCCTGGTCCTGGCGGCATCATTTGGGGCGTCGGCCCAGTGTTGCAGTTTCCGACAGCGACAGACATGAAGCTAGGTTCAGGAAAATATAGTGCAGGCCCGACCGGCGTTGTGCTCTGGCAGGCCGGTGGGTTCACGTACGGCATGCTCGCGAACCATCTCTGGTCATATGCAGGCGACAGCAACCGCAAGGAAGTCAGCAGCACATTTCTCCAGCCGTTCGTGTCCTACACCACCAAGGATGCCTGGACCTTTTCCCTTAATACAGAAAGCACCTACAACTGGGTTACCGACAAATGGTCGGTGCCGATCAATGGCACGATTGCCAAGCTGGTTAGATTCGGCAAGCTGCCGGTGCAAATCGGCGGCGGGCTTCGGTATTGGGCGGCTAGTCCCGATAATGCCGGGCCAAAAGATCTCGGTTATCGGTTTTTCGTGACCGTCCTGCTCCCATCCAAGTAGTGCGACGCTGCGGTGTCGCCTATTGGCACTTAGCGGACAAACGCGGCGCTGCAATAATTTGTCCGCTATTGGACCAAAGCGGACATTGCCTACCCGTTGCGCATCAGCCTCAATTTATGCGTACACGCCTTAGGCGGACGGGACCGTCAACAGGCCTCGGGTTTGATAGACCGATTTCCGGGGCGGCGGCGCGCGGGAGGCGAGCCCGCAGGCCATGCTCGCGGCCACCAGTCCGTCTATGCGGCCCGTGCTGCGGTCCTTTGCCAGCTTCCTGCCGCCCGCTGGGTCAGTCAGCGTCACCGCGTTGGCGACGTTCCAGTTCATCACCGGATTATTGCTGTGGCGCAGCTTGCCCTGCACGACGAGAGTCTCAATTGCGTCCAGCGCGGGCGCGCTATCCTTGAAGCCTTGCCCCCACTCAATCATCGCCAGCTTGATCGCGGCGTCCGCCAGGAGCCGCTTGATCTCGTCAATGCGCCACCGATCATAGGCGCAGCCGATCACGTCGTAATCGACGACGATCTCTCCAATGTCGGTGCGCCACGAAAGCCTTGTCGATCGCGCGGCCCGGTGTCGTCTCAAGCGTGCCTTGCCGCGCCCATAGTGTGTACGGCACATGATCGGCCCGCTCGGCGTCGGCGAGCGTGTCGGCCGGTTTCCAGAACCACGTCAAAAGCTCGCCGCCGTCAGGAAAGAATGCAGCGAGCGCGGTTAAGTCCGTCGTGCTGGAAAGATCAAGGCCAAGGTAACACCGCTTCCCGTGCAGCTTCGTCGCGTCGATCTCCGCTGCGCACGCCCGCCAGTCAGGCCCGGCAATGAAGCGCGCCGCCGCGTCAATCGGGCTGTTCAAGATACAGCAGCCGGAACGTCGGCTCGCGCGCTGGCAACCGCTTCGCCTGTTCGGCTGCAACGCGAAATTCCTTCAGCGACCGGAAATCGCCGAGCGCAGGATTGCCGCGTGCCATGTCTCTTCGTCCCACGGGTCCGCCTTGTCGTCCGCCGCGTAGATGATCGGAAGGAACGCGGGATCTTCGATCTCGCCGTCGCGCACGCTTTCACCGTAGCGCACTAGCTCGCTCATTATGTGGTTCGGATCGGGGCTTTTCGTGCTGATGACTACGATCAGCGGCTCGTCGTGCGCTCCGGTGCCGGTCGCCAAATTGTCGTACAAGATCGCGGTGGTGCCACTGTGCAAGCTCGTCGCACACCACGAACACCGGGATTGAGGCCGTGCGCTTTTCGCGCGTCGCACGAAAGCGCGAGATAGGTCGAGCCGGTTTCGGCGTCCTCTAAGCACTTGTTGTAATCGCGGTTTAAGACGCGCGCCGGCAAGCTCCGGGTTCGCTCGGATCATCGCGAGCATCTCGGTATAGATCAGCGCTCGCTTGCTTTCGATCGGCTGCCGCGCTGTAGCATTGCCCGCGCGGCTTCGCTTCCGGCCCGGCAAGGTGCGCGAGCGCCAGCGCCGCAGCCAATTGCGTCTTGCCGTTCTTGCGCGGCACCGTGATCAGCGCCGTGCCGCACCAGCCGCTTGCCGTCGCTGCCCGTCGCGATAGATCGCGTTCACGATCTCACGTTGCCACGGGCGAAGCCGAAATTTCCGGCCAGCGTGAGAACCCGACGTGATGCGCAAGCCTTCAATGAACTTGATCACGCGCTCGGCACGCGACAGGCCGGGCTTGCGCCACGACGCGCGACGCTGGCGCGGCTTCGCACCGGCTTTGCTCGCGCTCACTGGTCTAGCGTTCGGTCCGCGTAAGCCCATGAACTAACCTTTTTTCCCTAGGGGCCGCCGATCTTCGCGCGTCAGCCGGTGAAGATGGAACGCCCCCCCGGTGCCACGGATGCTCCGGGTCGCGCGGGTTGCCGTGTTCATCGACGCCACGCAACTCCCATCGCTTCCAGTCTTTGCCTTGCATGTCGAACGCTGCCGTTTTGAGATTGTGATGTTGGCGCACAAGCATTGAAGGTTCGCCGTGTCCCACGGCGCACCGCCTTTCGAGATCGGCGTGACGTGATCGACGTGCTCGGCGTGCACCGCGCGGCCTTTGTCGATCATGCACGCGCGGCACATCGGCTCGGCTCGTAATTGCATCGAGCGAAGCCTCTGCCATCTTCGCGTTGAGTAAGGCCACTTGCTCAAATCATCATCCCCACAGCATCCCTATCCCGTACGTCCTCCACCTCCACGGCAGGGAGGCGGAACCGGGCACCGACGCGCACCTTTCAGACCGCTATTCCCGGGCATCCGTGTCGCGGACCAGTCGCCTCCACCGCCCATCACATGCCGGGCCAGCTAGGTGGTTTCGTTCAGCCTCGGTTTGTCGCCAGCGTAATGCGATGGCTGGCGGGGTCGGGATTGCGGGCATGGCGCTTCGTCGTCGCTTCCGTCCGCATAGGTCCCCCGCGGTCGATCACCGGATTTTCTGTGGCGGGGTCCGGCAACCCCTTGCTCCCGATCAACGCCGTGCTACGAAACCCTGCCTCTTGATTTGCACGACGGCGGCGGGGACGGTCGCAAACCTGACCCACCGCTTTCGTTTGCGCTCAGTCGGCGAAGTGCCGGGCGCAATCTCTTTCAACCTCCAAATCCTTCACGGCGTCGATCAGCACACAGCGCACCGGCAAGCCGAGCGCGCGGCGGCGTCGATAATCGCGGATCACGGCGTCTCGGACGTTGGGGAAGGTGGCGAAATAGTTCGGGAGCGTCGCCAACAATCGTTCGATCTCGGCGCGCTCGAACTGTGCAGCAAGCGCCGCAGCGGCGTCAGGTGCGGGCCGCTCCGAAAATTGTCTTTGAGCGTCAAAGGGGGTTTTGCGGAGGTGCGGGCGGCTAAGTCGTTGTTGTTGCGACGGTGTTGCACACCGTCACCGCCCACCAGTTCAGCCCAGCAATTCGTGCACCGCACGAGAAGCCTGGTCTATCGCGGTGTGGGCGTAGGCATCCCAGCCAGCGTCCGAATTGGCGATAGCCACATTGCCATGCCGCTGACGGGCCGCAGTCACCGTCGCGCTCCAATCGCCACGATCGAACAGCGGGCTGGCGGTATAGGCATAACCGTGTGACCAGCGATTAACGGTAATGGCCGCAATATCGCGCGCGCTGGAAAACCCGCCAGCGCCAAGCATGCGGTCGAGATCGTCGCGAACGTGGTCTTCGAATTTCGAAAACGTCGTCTCCAGCAGTTCGTAGCGGCCGAGCCGGTATTGGGTGCGGGCGTCGTTGCCTTTATTGGGAGCGGTCGGGACGTGCACGAGATGCAGGATCATCGGCTCCGAAGGGGTGCGCGGGCACCGATAGCTGCCTAGGCTCACCGGATAGTCCAACTTCACCACCGAATGGTACGACATTGGCGCCGCGATGCTGGACACCTTGAGATTATGCCAGGCCTGCCAATTGCGTATCAGCACGTTGGTGTAGACGAGCGGTGCCTTGACGTTTTGCGACAGCGCTTGGCGCTGCGTTTCAGGCAGTTCGGGCATGATGTAGGGGATCATCATATTGAAACCGGCGAGAATCGCGTGCCGACCGGCAACGCGGTGTACCTTGCCGGCTTTGACATAGGCGATCTCGGGACCTTTCGACGTGTCGTGGACGCGAATGCATGTGCTGCTGAGTCGGATGCGGACGTGATGTTCGGGCCGGTCGAGCATCGTATAGTCGAGGCGCACGGTGACGATGTCATCCATGGTGCGGCCAGGAGTTGACCTGGGAATCAACGTGCGCACGAGTAGCCGCGCCAGCGAGGCATTGCCGTCCGGGAAATGGTAAATATACGGCTCGTCGCTGTACGGGTTCGCCCCCTCGCTGGGCAGACCAAGCCCCGCAAACCCCGGATAACCGTCGTCCCTGGCATCGGAGGCGGCGACCGCGTCGCAGCCGACGCCGTGGAAATCATGGGTGCGGTTCTGGAAGAAGTTTGCGACCTGTTCGCTCATATCGCAGATTTTAAGCAGATAGTCGCGGTAACTTGTCGTCTTCAACAATGCGATCTTTTTCTCGGCGGTCTTGCCCGCAAGGTAGTCGGCTGGCTGGCGCAGTAATTTGACGAGTTGTGCTTTGCTTACCTTTGTCATCGGGAATTGGTCGACCAGAGCGACAAGCCCCACATCGCTCAAGGCCGCGCTCGGGTCGCTGTCGATGATTTTGACCGGATCGCCGGCAACGAGCACGTCGCGGCCGAAGGCTTCGCGGGCGAAGAAAACGCCGGCCTTTAAGCCGAGCGACGGGTATAGCTTGCGATCGAATGCGGTTTCGAAGCGCTCGATCTTGACGCCCAGATCGCGGAGTAGGCCTTTGGCAACTTTGCTGTACAGGGACTTGGGCGATTGCAACAACTCGCTGCCGCCGTAACCAAGCATGAGACGGCCATCGATCGTGAATTCATTGCGCTTGGCGTGGCCGCCAAAATCGTCGTGATTGTCAAGAATAAGAATGCGCGCCTGCTTGCCGGCGGCCTGGCGATAGAAATGCGCCGCGGCGAGGCCGCTGATGCCGCCTCCGATGATAACCAGGTCGTAGCGTTCTTCGATTGTCGTGCCGTCGAGCGAAAAGTTCTTGCCATCACGCAGGTCATGCGCGACCTCGAACGAGCCAGGATGATGGCCGCGCATACCGCTGAGCGCAGGCGGATAATGCGCAGGCGCGGCCGCCACTTGCCGTGCCGGCGTGAGCCCGGCCGCAATGGCAAGGCTGGCGCCGTTGAGGAAATCACGCCGCGTGATCGCCATTTTCGACTCTCAATTGCATTCCAGAGGTTGCTCCGGCGAAATCATAACACGCGGTTTGCCCTTTCACCGGCTTGCGCACAGATTTTGCCGGGGGCATTGGTGCTCCGGTTGCCGCGCAAAGACATTGATGGCCGGGCAAGCCCGGCCATGACAAAACTTATCGTGCGCCAAATACGACCGCCCAGCCAAAAAAGAAGCGGCAGGCGTGGAGCTGATCGCTCCACGCCTGCCGCTATTCCCCGGAGGGTCCGGCTCTTAGAAAGCCGTCAGATCAATTCTTTCAATTCCTTTGACGCGCGGAAGGCGACCTTTTTGCTCGCCTTGATCTGAATTGCTTCGCCGGTGGCGGGATTGCGGCCCATGCGCGCGGCGCGCCTGCGCACCTGAAGGATGCCGAGCCCGCCGATACGGATGCGCTCGCCTTTCTTCAAGTGTTTGACAATGTCGCCGACCAAATCGCCGAGCACGGTTTCCGCCTGCTTCTTCGACATCTCATGGGTTTCCGCGAGTGCCGCGGCAAGATGTTTCAAAGTGACGGTCGGTGGTGTCGGAGCCTTTCCAGGAACCGTAGCCATTTGTGGGACCCTCCTCGTGAATCCGCGAGCTTGGCAGAGCGCCAAACACGCTGACCGAATAGACGATTCGGGGGCGGTCTGACCATCAATTCTTAGCGTCAAATAAGGCTTTTTCGCAATATTGGTGGGCCGACCGGCTTTACCTTGACTAAGGATTAAGGCGCCTATAACTCCACCCGACGCCCGCGGGGGCGTAGCTCAGTTGGTTAGAGCGCTGCCCTGTCACGGCAGAGGTCGCGGGTTCGAGTCCCGTCGCTCCCGCCATCTTTTCAATGACTTAGCCCCGATCACAGGCTCCCGGAACGGTGCCGTTTTCAACCCCGATCGTGCCGTGAACGCCCCCCTTGCACCGGTCAAGGCGCTGTTCTTCGACGTGTTCGGGACCCTGATGGATTGGCGCACCTCGGTCGCCCGGGAGGGCGAGCGGATCCTCGGCCCCCTTGGGTATAACCTCGACTGGATCGCCTTCGCCGACGCCTGGCGGGCCGAATACCAGCCCGGGATGGAGGAGGTACGCGCCGGCCGCATCCCGTTTTCCAAGCTCGACATCCTGCACCGGCGCAATCTTGTGCGCATGTTGCCGCGCTTCGGCCTGCAGGACCTGTCCGATGCGGTGCTGGATGATCTGACGCTGGCGTGGCATCGGCTCGATGCTTGGCCAGATGTGCCGGCGGCGATGGCGCGACTCAAAAAGAAATTTTGGCTGGCGCCGTGCTCGAACGGGAATATCTCGCTGATGGTTGATCTCGCCCGCCGCAACAATATTCCGTGGGACGCCATCCTCGGCTCGGAAGTCGCCGGCGACTTTAAGCCGAAGCCGCGCGTTTATCTCGCCGCCTGCGAAGCATTCAGTCTCGCGCCCGCGCAATGCATGATGGTTGCTGCGCACACGCGCGATCTTGTGGCGGCGGGGAAGCTCGGTTTGCGCACCGGCCACATCGCGCGGGTTAACGAATATGGGCCGAACACCGGTGAAGCAGGTCCGACAGCGCCGGTCGACGTGGCGGGGAGTGACCTGGCCGATCTGGCGACGAAGCTCGGGGTGTAGCAAGTGCCCGGCCGAGGCGGCCGCTTCTAGGATTTGCTCTCCACGGCAATGCCGGTAGCGCCACCGCGCGCACGCCACCTGGCGAGGATCGTCGGCATGAACAGCGAGATGATCAGCGCGACCCACAGCGCGTTGCCGAGCGAGGAGGAGAACAGCACCATGATGTCGCCGTTCGACTCTTTCAGGGCACGCAGGAAATATTGCTCCAGCAGCGGCCCCAGAATGACGCCGATCAGGATGGCGGCCACGTGGTAGCCGGTCTTACGCGCCAGATAGCCGATGACGCCGAACAGTACCGCCAGCCCCATGTCGAACATGTATTGGCGCGGCACGAAGGCGCCGAGCAGCGTGAATGAAACGATCAGCGGCGCCAGATACGCGATCGGCACCATCGTCACATGCGACATATATCGCGCGATCGGCAGCGCGGTGGCCAGCATCAGCAGATAGGTAACGGTCATGGCGGTGAACACGCCGTAGCCGATCTCCGGATGCAGCGCGAACAGCGTCGGGCCAAAATTGACACCGTGATACTGCAGCACGATCAGCATGATGGCCGCGGTCTCGCCGCCCGGAATGCCGAGCGTCAATAGCGGCACGAGCGTGCCCGAGGTGACGCCGTTATTGGCGGCTTCGGGCGCGATCAGTCCTTCCGGATGTCCCGTGGTGTAGAGCTCGGGCGTCTTCGAAAAGGCGCGGCTCTGCTGGTAGGCAACGAAGCAGGCGATGCTGGCGCCCGCGCCGGGGATGACGCCGACCACGAGGCCGATGATGCTGGTCCAAACGATATGCCACCAGCGGGTCAGGGCGATGTGGACTCCTTCGAAAGTCGCCGCCCAGCTTGCATGTTGAACGATTACCTCGCCTTCCTCGCTGGCGATGGCTCGATCCTCCATGATCAGGAAAGCTTCGGAGACGGCGAACAGACCGACAAGGGCGGGAATGACCGGCACGCCATCATAAAGCTCGAGGAAGCCGAACGTCGCGCGCGGCGTTTCGTAGACGGAATCGGAACCGATGGCGCCGATCATCAGGCCGAAGAATCCGGCGATCAATCCTTTCAAGGTATCGCCCGTGGCGATGGTGGCAATCAAAGAGATGCCAAACAGCATGACAACGATGAGCTCGACGCTGTGCATGTAGTAGCCGACTTGGGCAAGGATCGGCATGGCGAACAGCGCCAAGATGGTGGTCAGCAATCCGCCGAGACAGGACGCAATGAAGGAGATGGCGAGCGCCTGCTGGCCTCGACCTTTCTTGGCCATGGGATAGCCGTCGAGCGGCGTCGCCGCCGCGCCCGCGGTTCCCGGAATATTGACCAGGATCGCCGGAATACCGGCGCCCATATGGGAAGAGCAATAGATGGCGATCATGAAGATCAGCCCGACCTCGACCGGCATCGCCAGAGTCAAGGGCAGCAGCACGATAATCGTGTTGGCGGCGCTGAAACCGGGGAGCGCGCCGACGATCATTCCCAGCAGCACCGAGGGAATGATCACCCACCAGAAGGAAAGACTATGCAGAAACAAATGGCCGAATATCGCGATCTCGTCCATGTCAGAAGACTTTCTGCATCAGGGCCTCGAAAGGCCCGTGCGGAATGCGGACGTCGAAGGCGACGATGAACAACAGGTAGCCGGCGATCACCATGCTGAAGGAAACGAGACCGACCAGACCGAGCCGTCGACCCCGGGTGAGGATGGCGATAGAGAGAAATAGGAAGGCGAAGGTGGTGATCGCAAAGCCGGTCCACTGGATCACGACGATGTAGAGGATGGTGAGCACGAAAATGGCGAGGCGGCCGCTCGTGATATCCGCGTGCGTTACCAGGTCGCCGAGTCCAAGTGTGGCGCGGCCGCGCCGCACCGCATAGGCCTGTCGGGCCAGGAAGATGGCGCACAAGAGAAGCAGAACGCAGCCGACGAAAAATGCGCTGACCTGCGCCGTCCAGGGGGCGTCGGCGATAGTCCAGAAGTAGTAGAGCGTGAAGGCGGCCGCGGCGATTGGAATGATGAGTTGAGCGCCGATAGGCCGGGGCTCTGCGTCACGCGACGGCGTGGTGTCTGCCATCTCAGTTGCAGCCTTACGGGTTTCTATGACGCGGCGGACGGCGCCCACTCGGTAGGGCCGGCGCACCCGCGTGGCGCGCCGGCCCCTGAGAGTAGGGTTAGCGGGGGACCGAAGTCACTACTACTTCTTCTTCTTGCCCGTCAGCAACGGCTTGTAATGCTCGCCGAGCTCCAGGGTTTGCTCGGCAAACTTCTGGCAGCCTGCGAGGCCGCCGAAATGCAAGAACGCCGGATCGCTGCCCGCCTTCTTGATCTGCTCCTTCAGGGCCGGGTCCTCGGCGGTCTTTTTGAGCGATTCCTGGAGGGCCTTGAAGCGGTCCGGATATTTGTCGATCGCCGCCTTGTGAATGGCAAAGGCGCGCGAAGACAACATGGGCGGCAGGTCGGTCTTGAAATGCGCGTTCATGGTCGGCGCATTGTTGAGCTTGGCGGGCACGGGGTTGGATTCATCAAAGATCAGCAGCGCCCGGGTGGTATCGCCGCTGGCGACCACCGACGATGCCGGTAGCGCGCTGAAATCGACTTCGCCGGTGAGGGCGCCCGCGATCGTGTTCTTGCCGCCGGAAAGCGGGATCAGGTTGAACTTGGCGCCGGTCTTTTCGGCCAAGGCCAGCACGCCGATGGAAGCCGGGTGCGCCAGGCGGCTGGTGCCGACATTGAGCTGACGCTTCTTGCCTTCGGCCACGATGTCGTCGATGGTTTTGAACTTGCTCTTGGCGCTGACGAATATGCACGCGGCGTCGTTGTCGATGCGCCCGAAATAAACGCAGTCCTTGATGGGGAAGGTTGGCTTCTTCACCACCCAGTTCAGGAGCTCGGGGCCCATGTTGCCGAACAACAAATTGTAGGCGTCGGGCTCCTTCTTGCCCATGAACACCTCGTATCCGACGCGGCCCGATGCGCCCGGATAGAATCCCGGTTGAAAATTTGTCTTGAGGTGCGTTTTCCAGATGGTCGTGACCGCCCGGAAAAGCCGGTCGGCGCCGCCGCCTGCCCGCGTGGGGATGACGACATCGATATTGTTGTCCGGATAGGCTGCAAACGCGCGCGTAAACGGATCGAGCGCAGTCATGGCAGCGCCGCCGGCGAGGGCCGTTTTCAGCAGGGCACGTCGCGACAGGCCAAAGGAGCCGCTCATATAGTATCCTCCCTATGTTTTTCTAACGGGCAGTCGTTTTCGGGCGGTGCCACGTTGCAAGTCATCTGTGGCGTCGCCGGTTTTCCGACCTTTCCCCGAAGCTGTGAAACGGCGCAAAGGATAGCAGACGGCGATGTTGCCGGGAAGCCGCACCCCGCTGCATGCCGTTTTCGGCGGCCATGCGACGCAGCGGGCAACGATTTTAGCGAATTGCCGCGCAAGCGCGGTGTTAGATTCATTAAGCGGAGTTATGCGCCGGGCCATCGCAAGTCGGCCGCGGCCGCGCTGGGTCCCGCATTAAATCCGATAGCGGGCAGCCCCGACTTGGACGAGCGCCGGTCGTCGTTCCGGGCGCGCGGCGTTTATCGTCGGACCGTGTTTCGCGCGGTTGAACGTGGCGGCGTCACCCGCGATAGATCGGTTGCGGTTGTTCGAAGAAGCTCGCCAGGATGTGAAAGACCAGCATGTAATTCTTCTGCTGGAAGCTGGCGTGGGCGATGCCGGGCATGACGGCGAAATGCTTGTCCGGATTCGGCAGCTTGGCGAAGAACGCCAGCAAATCCTCTATCGAAGCGATGCCATCCCATTGGCCGCGCATGACGATTGTCGGCACCGTGATCTTTTCTGGGTCTACCACCGGCAATTTGGCGCACATGTCGACATAGGTGCCGGTCGGCACCGACGAGTTGAGCGCGGTGATGGCGTCGGCAAAAGCCTCGACCACTTTGTCCTCGGCGGTGCCGGGGTGGTCGCGCGTGAAGATCGATTGCACGAAGGCTTTGTCGATCGGCCGCCGGTTCTTGGCCATGAATTCCGGCAGCTTCTTACGTCGCTGTTCGAGTGTGGGCGAGCCTTCGCCGGTCCATACCATGGCGTCGAGCGCCAGCCGCGCCACCATCTCGGGGTGGCGCTGCGCGAACAGCGCCGCGCGCAAGGCACCGGAAGAAATGCCATAGACCAAGAGCGGCCGCTTGCCGCGCAACTCCTGGATATAGAGCGCCGCCGCATAGCAGTCGTCGGCGCCTTGTGCGATCGGCGCGTTGTTGTCGCGGTCCTTCGTCGACCGGCCGTAGCCCTCCATGTCGACCGACCAGCAATCGAAGCCGCGGCGGGCGAAGTGGTCCATCGCCGAGGTCCGCCCCGGAACCTGCAGGTCGAAGGTCGGCGTGCTGGCCATGGACGAGCCGTGCACGAACAGGATGGTGCCTGCGCTTTTGGCCGGATCGCCGGCGCATTTTTCCCACAGGAACAGCTTCACATCGCCGTCCTTGGTGGTCCAATGCTCCTGGCCCTTGATTGCGACCTTCGCCATCTCGTTCATCGCGCACCCCTGCCTTTGCCGTGGAATTGCCCCTCGCGGGGGCCGGCTGCCGCCGCGCCGGGCGGGACTATCGAGGCTGGCTTGATGTCCGTCAATTGCGGGGCCATTTTTCGCCCGCGCGCTCGTGGATGCCGCCGATTGTCGCCTTGCCACCCTTTGTGCGCTGCGCTAAGCCTCGGTTGGTCCCGTCCTTGAGGCTATTCCAAACAACGGCAAGGGCTTTTTGTGCGGGCCACGGCGCCGGTTCGGGCCGCCGAGGAGACCGGGCAGGGCGTGAATCCGGGTAGGGCGCGGGACTCGCAACGCGTAGAGGTCACCGATGCACGCATTGCTGCTGGATTATCTGCCCCTGGTCATTTTTGTCGCAGTCGCACTGGTCATCGGGCTTGTGCTGCTGATCGCCCCCTTCCTCGTCGCCTACAAGCAGCCGGATCCGGAAAAACTGTCGGCCTACGAATGCGGGTTCAACGCCTTCGATGACGCCCGCATGCAGTTCGACGTGCGTTTCTACCTGGTCGCGATCCTGTTCATCATCTTCGACCTCGAAGTGAGTTTCCTGTTCCCCTGGGCGATCGCTTTCCGCGAGATCGGGGTTGCCGGCTTCTGGGCCATGATGGTGTTCCTTGGCGTTCTAACGATCGGCTTCATATATGAGTGGAAAAAGGGCGCTCTCGAATGGGATTGATGGCCCCATGACACTCATGGCACCCGAAGCGACCGGCATTCTCGACCCGCGCACCGGCAAACCGGTCGGCAGCGACGATGCCTATTTCCGCGACGTGAACAGCGAATTGTCCGACAAGGGCTTCCTGGTCGCCGCCGTCGACGATCTCATTACCTGGGCGCGCACCGGCTCGCTGATGTGGATGACCTTCGGTCTCGCCTGCTGTGCGGTCGAGATGATGCACACGGCGATGGCGCGCTACGACTGCGAGCGCTTCGGCTTTGCTCCGCGCGCCAGCCCGCGCCAGTCCGACGTGATGATCGTCGCCGGGACGCTCACCAACAAGATGGCGCCGGCGATGCGCAAAGTTTACGACCAGATGCCGGAGCCGCGCTACGTCATCTCCATGGGCTCCTGCGCCAATGGCGGCGGCTACTATCATTACTCGTATTCGGTGGTCCGCGGCTGCGACCGCATTGTGCCGGTCGACGTTTATGTGCCCGGCTGTCCGCCGACCGCCGAGGCGCTGCTCTACGGCATCCTGCTTTTGCAGAAGAAGATTCGCCGTACCGGCACGATCGAACGGTGACCGGGACCGGCCATGGACGAGACGCTCGACAGGCTTGGTCAGACCATCAAGAACGCGCTGGGCGCGTCAGTTAGCGGCTATGAAGTCTTGCACGGCGAATTGACCGTGCACGCGCAGGCCGCCGACATCGTCAAGGTCGCGACCTTCCTGCGCGACGATCCAGCCTGCCAGTTCGCCTGCATCATCGACGTGACCGCGGTCGATTGGCCCGGCCGCGAGCAGCGCTTCGACGTGGTCTACCACCTGCTTTCGCCGCGCATGAACAAGCGTGCGCGGGTGAAGATCATTACCGACGAGGCGACGCCGGTGGCTTCGCTGGTCGACGTCTATAGCGGCGCCAACTGGTACGAGCGCGAAACCTATGATCTCTACGGCGTGCTTTTCACCGGCCACCCGGACATGCGGCGCCTTCTCACCGACTACGGTTTTGAAGGTCATCCGCTGCGCAAGGATTTCCCGCTCACCGGCTTCGTTGAGGTGCGTTGGGACGACGAGCAGAAGCGCGTGGTCTACGAGAAGGTGAAGCTTAATCAGGAATTTCGCACCTTCGATTTTCTGTCGCCGTGGGAAGGCACCGATTACGTGCTGCCGGGTGACGAGAAGGCGAAAGGGTCGTGACCATGAAGCCGACCCTCAAGCCCGGTCTGACGCATTCTTTTTCTTACCGGGTGCCGGAAAACAAGACGGTGCCATTCACTTATCCGGAATCGCCGGAGATCGCGGCCATGCCGAAGGTGTTTGCGACCGGCTTCATGATCGTGCTGATGGAATGGACTTGCCTGCAATTGCTTGCGCCCCATCTCGACGCCGGCGAGGGCTCGGTCGGCATCCACGTCAACGTGAGTCACACGGCCGCGACGCTGCCGGGCATGACGGTGACGGTCGAAGCCGAATGCATCGCGATCGGGGGCCGCAAGGCGACTTTCAACGTGCGTGCCCATGATGGCGTCGATCTGATCGGTGAGGGCCGTCATGAGCGCGCCGTCGTCGTCTGGGACAAGTTCAACGCCCGCGTCGCCGAAAAGGCGATGGCGGCGGGAGTGGCGTGATGGCGGAAGCGGCGGTGCGCAATTTCACGCTGAATTTCGGGCCGCAGCATCCGGCGGCGCACGGCGTGCTGCGGCTGGTGCTGGAGCTCGACGGCGAGATCGTCGAGCGCGTGGACCCGCATGTCGGGCTGCTCCATCGCGGCACCGAGAAGCTGATCGAGTACAAGACCTACTTGCAGGCCGTGCCCTATTTCGACCGGCTCGACTACGTCGCGCCCATGAACCAGGAGCACGCCTTCTGCCTGGCGGTGGAAAAGCTGCTCGGCGTCACGGTGCCCAGGCGCGGCCAGCTTATTCGCGTGCTCTATGCGGAAATCGGGCGGCTACTGTCGCACATCCTCAACATCACCACGCAGGCGCTCGATGTCGGCGCGCTCACCCCGCCGCTGTGGGGCTTCGAAGAGCGCGAGAAGCTGATGGCGTTCTACGAGCGCGCCTCCGGCAGCCGTATGCACGCGGCCTATTTCCGACCCGGCGGCGTGCATCAGGACCTGCCGCCGCAGCTTATCGACGATATCGAGGCCTTCTGCGATCCGTTCCTGAAGGTCTGCGACGACCTGGAGGGCCTCCTCACCGGCAACCGCATCTTCAAGCAGCGCACCGTCGACATCGGCGTGGTCAAATTGGCGGACGGCTGGAACAGGGGCTTTTCCGGCGTGATGGTGCGCGGCTCGGGCGCGGCCTGGGATCTGCGCAAGGCGCAGCCTTACGAATGCTATTCCGAGATGCAGTTCGATATCCCCATCGGCAAGAACGGCGACTGCTACGATCGCTACTGCATCCGCATGGAGGAGATGCGGCAATCGGTCCGCATCATGAAGCAATGCGTGGAAAAATTGCGCGGGTGGAATGGCCAGGGCCCGGTGACGGCCACCGACCACAAGATTACGCCGCCGCGGCGCGACGAGATGAAGCGCTCCATGGAGGCGCTCATCCATCACTTTAAGCTCTACACCGAAGGCTTTCACGTGCCGGCGGGTGAGGTCTATGCCGCGGTCGAGGCGCCGAAGGGCGAGTTCGGCGTCTATCTCGTGAGCGACGGCACCAACAAACCGTACAAATGCAAAATCCGCGCGCCCGGCTTCGCGCATATGAGCGCGATGGATTTTCTATGCCGCGGTCACATGCTGGCCGACGTCTCCGCCATTATGGGCACCATCGACGTGGTGTTCGGGGAGGTGGACCGATGAGCGTGCGTCGCCTCGCCCCGCCGGAAGTGCAGCCGAAGGACTTCGCTTTCAGCAAGGACAATCTCGCCTGGGCCAAGCAGCGGATCGCCAAATATCCGGAAGGCCGCCAGGCCTCCGCGATCATTCCGCTGTTGTGGCGCGCGCAGGAACAGGCGGGCGGCTGGCTGCCGGAAGCGGCAATCCGTTATGTCTCGGATTTCCTCGGCATGGCGCATATCCGCGCGCTCGAGGTCGCGACCTTCTACACCATGTTCAACTTGGCGCCGGTCGGCAAATTTCACGTGCAGTTTTGCGGCACCACGCCGTGCCGCCTGCGCGGCGCCGGCGAGTTGGAGAAGATTTGCCACGCGCGCATCGGCGAGCAGGGCGCCGTCACCGCGGACGGCAAGTTCTCCTGGGTCGAGGTCGAGTGCCTGGGTGCCTGCGTCAATGCGCCGGTGGTGCAGATCAATTCCGACTACTACGAGGACCTCGATGCCAAAAGCTTCGGCAAGGTCCTCGATCAGCTCGCCGGCGGCAAGACGCCGAAGCCCGGACCGCAAGTGAAACGGCAAATGTCGGCGCCGGCGGACGGCCCGACCACACTCACCGATCTATCGGCGCTGCCGACGTCGCAACGCCTCCCGCAGGATTGACGGATGCTCGCTGACAAAGACCGCATCTTTACCAACCTCTACGGCATCCAGGATTGGGGCCTGAAAGGCGCGCGTGCGCGCGGCGCCTGGGACGGCACGAAGAAAATCCTGGAGAAGGGCCGCGACGAAATCGTCAACGACGTGAAGGCGTCCGGCTTGCGCGGACGCGGCGGCGCCGGTTTCCCCACCGGATTGAAATGGTCGTTCATGCCGAAGAAGTCCGACGGCCGCCCGCACTATCTCGTGGTCAATGCCGACGAGTCCGAGCCCGGCACCTGCAAGGACCGCGAGATCATGCGGCATGACCCGCATCTCTTGATCGAGGGCTGCCTGATCGCCGGTTTCGCCATGGGCGCCAATACCGGCTACATCTATATCCGCGGCGAATTCATAAGAGAGCGCGAGCGGCTGGAAGCCGCGGTCGAGGAAGCCTACGCCGCCAAGCTGATCGGCAAGAACAACTTGCACGGCTGGGACTTCGATCTTCACGTCCACCACGGCGCCGGCGCCTATATCTGCGGCGAGGAAACGGCGCTGTTGGAAAGCCTGGAAGGCAAGAAAGGCCAGCCGCGCCTGAAGCCGCCTTTCCCGGCCAATGTCGGCCTCTATGGCTGCCCGACCACGGTCAACAACGTGGAATCGATCGCGCAGGTGCCGGACATCTTGCGGCGCGGTGCCGCCTGGTTCGCTGGTATCGGCCGGCCCAACAACACCGGCACCAAGCTGTTCTGCATTTCCGGCCACGTCGAGAAGCCTTGCAACGTCGAAGAGGCCATGGGTATTCCGCTGCGCGAATTGATCGAGACCCATGCCGGCGGCGTGCGCGGCGGCTGGGACAATCTGCTGGCGGTCATTCCCGGCGGCTCGTCGATGCCGCTGGTTCCCGCCGGTGCCGACTGGGCGGACTCGCTGTTGATGGATTTCGACGGCTGCCGCGACAAGAAGTCGGCGCTCGGCACCGCCGCGGTGATCGTGATGGACAAGTCGACCGACATCGTGCGCGCCATGACGCGCATTTCCTATTTCTACAAGCACGAGATCTTGCGGCCAGTGCACGCCCTGCCGCGAAGGCATGGGCTGGATGTGGCGCGTGCTGACCCGCATGGCGGAAGGCCGCGCGCAGAAGCGCGAGATCGACATGCTGATGGAGGTGACGACCCAGATCGAGGGCCACACCATCTGCGCTTTCGGCGACGGCGCCGCCTGGCCGGTGCAGGGGCTGCTGCGCCATTTCCGGCCCGAGATCGAGCGGCGCATCGACGAATACTCGCGCAACGCAGTGCGCGAGGCGGCGGAGTGATGGCCATGACACAGACTAGCCATCTCGCCCAGTTCAACATCGCGCGCATCCGCTATCCGCTCGACGATCCGCGCATGGCCGAATTCGTCGACAACGTGGCCCGCGTCAACGCGCTCGCCGAGCAGATCGGCGGTTTTGTCTGGCGGCTGCAGGACGCGAGCGGCCACGCCATGAACATGCACGTTTATGACGACCCGAGCATCCTGCCGAACCTGACGCTGTGGGAGAACGCACAGGCGCTGGAACGTTTCGTGTGGCAGACCCTGCACGGCCGCTTCTACCGCCGCCGCGAGGATTGGTTTGCGCGGATCGAGACGCCTCTGGTGATGTGGTGGGTGCCGCCGGGATCGCGCCCGTCCATGGCGGAAGGGGTGGCACGCCGCGATCATCTGATCGCGCACGGCCCGAGCGAATACGCCTTCGGCTGGGAGAGCCTTGCCGATGCGCAGCTTTGGAAGACTCAGCGCGGCGTCAAGTCGCTGCCGCTCGCGGCAGTCGGATAGCGGGGAGGCAGCCCGTGGAGCAGACCGATGACGTTCGAAAACAAGAACATGCGCTGCCGCAGTTGCAGGTTCTGGTGGCCGACCGCGGAGGCAACCGACCATGAGCCGCACCGCGAACGCTCGATCCTCGGCCAGTGCCGGCGGCATGCGCCGCCGGCGCAATTCGTGGGTCTGCCCGATCACGCCCGGCATTATCCGTCCTGGGCGACGACCAAGCGCGACGATTGGTGCGGCGAACACCAGCATGTGCAGCAATGACGACAGGGCCGGCTCGAACGAACTGAAGAATTGAGAAAAATGACCAAGCTCATTGTCGACGGCAAAGAAATCGACGTTCCGCCGGAGTACACGCTGCTCCAGGCCTGCGAGACCGCGGGCGCCGAAATCCCGCGCTTCTGTTTCCACGAGCGGCTGTCGATTGCCGGCAATTGCCGCATGTGCCTGATCGAAGTCGCGGGAAATCCAAAGCCGCAAGCTTCCTGTGCCGTGGGCGTCAAGGATTTGCCGCCGAAGAAAGACGGCACGCCGCATGCGCTCAATACCAAGACGCCGTTGGTGAAGAAGGCACGCGAAGGCGTGATGGAATTCCTGCTGATCAACCATCCACTCGATTGCCCGATCTGCGACCAGGGCGGCGAATGCGATCTGCAAGACCAGGCCATGGCCTATGGCGTCGACGCATCGCGCTACAAGGAGAACAAGCGCGCGGTCGAAGAGAAATATATCGGACCGCTGGTCAAGACTATTATGACGCGCTGCATTCACTGCACGCGCTGCATCCGTTTTTCCACCGAAGTGGCCGGCGTGCCGGAGCTCGGCGCCATCGGCCGCGGCGAGGACATGGAGATCACGACCTATCTCGAGCACGCCATGACCTCGGAGCTGCAAAGTAACGTGGTCGATCTCTGCCCGGTCGGCGCGCTTACCAACAAGCCGTACGCTTTCGCGGCACGGCCATGGGAGCTCAACAAGACGCAATCGATCGACGTCATGGACGCGCTCGGATCGGCGATCCGCATCGACTCGCGCGGGCGCGAGGTGATGCGCATCCTGCCGCGCCGGAACGATGACGTGAACGAGGAATGGATTTCCGACAAGACCCGCCACGTGGTCGACGGCTTGCGCACCCAGCGGCTCGATCAGCCGTACTTGCGCGAAAACGGCCGGTTGCGGCCGGCGAGCTGGAAGGAAGCCTTCGCGGCCATCGCCGGGAAGGTTACCGGCGCTACCGGCGACCGCGTTGGCGCTATTGTCGGAGACCTCGCCGGCGCCGAGGAAATGTACGCGCTCAAGGAACTGATGGGCCGGCTCGGCAGCCTGAACATCGATGCGCGCCAGGACGGCTGCGCGCTCGATCCGCATTGGGGCCGGGCGAGCTATCTGTTCAACGCCACAATCGCCGGCATCGAGCGGGCCGACGCGCTGTTGATCGTCGGCGCTGTGCCGCGGCGCGAGGCGGCGGTGCTCAACGCGCGCATCCGCAAGCGGTGGCGCGCCGAAAATTTCCCGATCGGCCTGATCGGCGAGAAGGCGGACCTGACTTACACCTACGAGTATCTCGGCGCCGGCCCCGACACGCTGGCCGGCCTCGCCCAGAGCAAGTTCGCGGACGCCCTGAAAAGCGCCGAGCGCCCCCTCATTCTGCTCGGCGCCGGCGCGCTGGCGCGCCCGGACGGCGCAGCCATTGCTTCGCTCGCCGCCAAGGCGGCGGTCGAGGTCGGCGCTCTCAAAGGCGGCTGGAACGGCTTCAGCGTACTGCACAGCGCCGCCTCGCGCGTCGCCGCGCTCGATCTCGGCCTCACGCCGGGCGAGGGCGGCAAGACCGCCGCGCAAATGGCCGCAGGCGGGCTCGATGTTCTGTTCCTGCTCGGCGCCGACGAGATCGAGGTCAAGCCGGGCCCGTTCGTGGTCTATATCGGCACCCATGGCGACCGTGGCGCCCATCGTGCCGACGTGATCTTGCCGGGTGCCGCCTATCCGGAAAAATCGGCGATCTTCGTCAACACCGAAGGCCGCGTGCAAATGGCGGAGCGGGCCGCGTTTCCGCCCGGCGACGCGCGCGAGGACTGGGCGATCTTAAGGGCTCTGTCCGGCGCGCTCGGCTGCACGCTGCCCTATGACTCTGTTACGCAGTTGCGCCAATTGATGTTCGCTGCGTACCCGCATCACATGCGCATCGACCAAATCGAGCCCGGCAACCCCGCCGATATTCAAAAGCTCGCCCGGCTCGGTGGCAGCGTGGACAAAACGCCGTTCACATCGCCGGTCGGCGATTTCTATCTGACCAACCCGATCGCGCGCGCGTCCGCCATCATGGCCGAATGTTCGGCGCTTGCCGGCGCGGCCGCCAAGACGGCGGCAGAGTAGGGGCCATGACCGATTTCTTTTGGACCTATCTCTGGCCGCTGATCATCATCCTGGCGGAATCGCTGTTGATGCTGGTCTGCGTGTTGGTCGTGCTCGCCTACCTGATCTATGCCGACCGCAAGATCTGGGCGGCGGTGCAGATGCGGCGTGGCCCCAACGTGGTCGGGCCCTGGGGCTTGTGGCAGTCCTTCGCCGACATGCTGAAATTCGTATTGAAGGAGCCGACGATCCCGGCGAGCGCCAACAAGGGCGTGTTCGTTCTGGCCCCGCTGATTTCCTCGGTGCTGGCGCTCGCCGCATGGGCGGTGATCCCGGTCAATGCAAAATGGGTGGTCGCCGACATTAATGTCGGCGTGCTGTACATTTTCGCCATCTCCTCGCTGATGGTCTACGGCATCATCATGGGGGGCTGGGCGTCGAATTCGAAATATCCGTTTCTGGCGGCGCTGCGCTCGGCGGCGCAGATGGTGTCCTACGAAGTCTCGATCGGCTTCGTCATCATCACCGTGCTGCTGTGCGCCGGCTCGCTCAATCTCTCCGTCATCGTCGAATCGCAGCGGACCGGGTTGGCCACGCTGCTGGGCGTGCCGTGGCTCGGTTTCCTGAACTGGTACTGGCTGCCGCTGTTTCCGATGTTCGTCATTTTCTTCGTATCGGCGCTGGCGGAAACCAACCGGCCGCCGTTCGATCTGGTGGAAGCGGAATCCGAATTGGTCGCCGGTTTCATGGTGGAGTACGGCTCCACGCTCTACATGCTGTTCATGCTCGGCGAATACGTGGCGATCATGACGATGTGCGCTATGGCCACCATCTTTTTCATGGGCGGCTGGCTGCCGCCGGTGCCGTATCCGCCGTTCACTTGGGTGCCGGGCGTGGTCTGGTTCTCGCTCAAGGCGTTCTTCTTCTTTTTCCTGATCTCCATGGCCAAGGCGATCGTTCCGCGTTATCGCTACGATCAGCTGATGCGGCTGGGCTGGAAGGTGTTCCTGCCGCTGTCGCTGGCAATGGTGGCGATCGTTGCCGGCGTCCTGCAATACGGCGCGCTGGCTATCGCGGCGGTGATGAAGTGAGGATGCCATGAGGCTCGATCGCGCGGCCAAGGGACTGTTCATGTGGGAGTTCGTGACCGGCTTCGTGCTGGGCATGCGCTACTTCTTCAAGCCGAAGGCGACGCTCAACTATCCGTTCGAGAAGGGGCCGCTCTCGCCGCGCTTCCGCGGCGAGCACGCGCAGCGCCGTTATCCGAACGGCGAGGAGCGCTGCATCGCCTGCAAACTGTGCGAGGCGATCTGCCCGGCTCAAGCCATCACCATCGAGGCCGGTCCCCGCCGCAACGACGGCACGCGCCGCACCACGCGTTACGACATCGACATGGTCAAATGCATCTATTGCGGGCTCTGCCAGGAGGCCTGTCCGGTCGACGCCATCGTGGAGGGGCCGAATTTCGAATTCGCCGCCGAGACGCGCGAGGAACTCTACTACGACAAGGAAAAGCTGCTTGCCAACGGCGACCGCTGGGAACGCGAAATCGCGGCCAACCTGGCGCTCGACGCGCCTTACAGGTGAATGGATGATCGTCGCCGCACTGTTCTTCTATCTCTTTTCCGGCATCTGCGTGGCGAGCGCCTTCATGGTGATCGCCGCAAAGAACCCGGTTCATTCGGTGCTGTTTCTCATCCTCGCCTTCGTCAACGCCGCCGGCCTGTTCGTAATGCTGGGCGCCGAATTCCTCGCCATGATCCTGATCGTCGTCTATGTCGGCGCGGTCGCCGTGCTGTTCCTGTTCGTGGTGATGATGCTCGACGTCGACTTCACCGAGCTCAAGCAGGGCGCGCTGCAATATCTGCCGGTCGGCGCGCTGATCGGCGCCATCTTCCTTACCGAGCTCTTGCTGGTGGTGGGCGTCTGGGTCATCGGACCGGGCGTACCGCACGCCATCACCGCTCCGATCCCGCCGGTCGCTCAAATTCACAACACCGAAGCGATCGGCCTCGTGCTCTACACCCGCTATGTCTATTACTTCGAGGCCGCCGGCATGATCCTGCTGGTCGCCATGGTGGGCGCTATCGTGCTGACGCTGCAACATCGGGAGCGCGTCCGTCGCCAGGTGATTGCCGAGCAAGTTGCGCGCAACAAGGCGGCTGCGATTGAGATCCGCCACGTGCGGCCGGGGCAGGGGCTGGGAGGCAGCGCATGACCATCGGGCTCGGCCATTACCTTTCAGTCGCCGCCATCCTGTTCACGCTCGGGATTTTCGGCATTTTTCTCAACCGCAAAAACGTGATCATCATCCTGATGTCGATTGAGCTGATCCTGCTGGCGGTCAACATCAATCTGGTCGCCTTTTCCAGCCATCTCGGCGACATCGTCGGCCAAATCTATGCGCTGATCGTGCTGACCGTCGCGGCCGCCGAAGCCGCGATCGGCTTGGCTATTCTCGTCGTCTTCTATCGCAGCAAAGGCTCGATCGCGGTCGAAGAAATCAATCTGATGAAAGGCTGAGCGCATGATCTCGAAACGTGGAAACCGGTTTTCGGGAAAGATCATGCGCAAAAGAGAAATGCTAGGCGCGCACGCAATTCAATACGATCTGGGGCTCTAAGAGGGCGGAAATGTACCAAGCGATCGTCTTTCTGCCTCTTCTCGGCGCGATCCTGGCGGGTCTCATCGCCATTGCCGGCGCGCGCGCCCGCTGCCCGGGCGAGGGCCCGCCGCCCGGCCCCGAAGAAAACGCTAGCTCTCATGGATCGCACGAGAGCGCGGCGCCTGCGCATGAGGCCGGCGGCGCCATTCAGCATACCCATCATGCCCCGGAAGTTCATGAGCCGGCGGCCGCCGGTTCGCGCACCACCGAATTGATCACCACCACGCTGCTGATGATCTCGATGATCCTGTCGTGGATCGCCTTCGTGCAGGTCGGCTTCGGCCATCACGACATGCGCGTGCCGATCATCACCTGGATCGCCTCCGGCAACCTGAACATTGAATGGTCGCTGCGCATCGACACGCTGACCGCGGTCATGTTGGTGGTGGTAACCTCGGTGTCGGGCTTCGTGCACCTTTATTCCATCGGCTACATGGCGGAAGACCCCTACCGCCCGCGCTTCTTCGGCTACCTGTCGATGTTCACCTTCGCCATGCTGATGCTGGTGACGGCCGACAATCTGGTGCAGCTGTTCTTCGGCTGGGAGGGCGTCGGGCTGGCGAGCTATCTCTTGATCGGCTTTTGGTATCACAAGCCGGAAGCCAACGCCGCGGCCATCAAGGCCTTCGTCGTCAACCGCATCGGCGATTTCGGCTTCGCGCTCGGCATTTTCGCGCTCTTCATGCTGGTGGGCGCGGTCGATTACGACACCGTGTTCGCGCAGGCGCCGACGCTGGTCGGCAAGACCCTTCCGCTGTTTGGCTGGCATATCGACGCGCTCACGCTGATCTGCCTGTTGCTGTTCATGGGCGCCATGGGCAAGTCGGCGCAGTTCCTGCTGCACACCTGGCTGCCGGACGCCATGGAAGGCCCGACGCCGGTCTCCGCCCTGATCCACGCCGCCACCATGGTGACCGCCGGCGTATTCATGGTGGCGCGGCTGTCGCCGCTGTTTGAGCTCGCCCCGCATGCGCAAGACTTCGTCATCTTCATTGGCGCCACCACCGCCGTGTTCGCCGCCACGATCGGCATGGTGCAGAACGACATCAAGCGCGTCATCGCCTATTCGACCTGCTCGCAGCTCGGCTACATGTTCGTAGCCATGGGGGTCGGCGCCTATTCGGTCGGCATGTTCCACCTGTTCACCCACGCCTTCTTCAAGGGTCTGTTGTTCCTTTGCGCCGGCTCCGTCATCACCGCCATGCATCACGAGCAGGACATGCGCAACATGGGGGGCCTGAAGGATCGCATCCCCTTCACCTACATAACGATGATCGTCGGCACGCTGGCGCTCACCGGTTTTCCGCTCACCGCCGGCTATTTCTCCAAGGATGCCATCATCGAGGCGGCCTTTGTCTCGCACAGCCCGATGGCGCTCTACGGTTATATCTGCACGGTCGGGGCCGCGCTGCTGACCTCGTTCTATTCCTGGCGGTTAATCTTCAAGACTTTCCACGGCGAGCCGCACAATCGCCAGCATTGGCGCGACGCCCGCGAGAGCCCGATGGTGATGCTGATCCCGCTCGGCTTCCTCGCCTTCGGCTCGGTGTTCGCCGGCCTGCCGTTCAAGGAAATCTTTGCCGGCCACGGCGTCGACAGCTTCTTCGGCACTTCGATCAGCTTCGCCACCGACAACAAGATCTTGGAAGAAATGCATCACGTGCCGCTGGAGATCAGCGTGTTGCCGACCGTGATGATGGCGCTCGGATTCCTCGTCGCCTGGCACTTCTATATCCGCCGGCCCGACATACCGGTCGAGCTCGCGCGCCAGCACGAGGTGCTCTACAAGTTCCTGCTCAACAAATGGTATTTCGACGAGATCTACGACGCGCTGATCGTCAACCCGACCAAGCGGCTGGGCTATCTGTTGTGGAAGGGCGGCGACGGCTGGCTCATTGACGGCTTTGGGCCGGACGGCGTCTCCGCCCGTGTGCTCGACGTCACCCGCAACGTCGTCCGTCTGCAAAGCGGCTATCTCTACCACTACGCCTTCGCCATGCTGATCGGCGCGGCGGCTTTCATCACTTGGTTCATGTTCGCGCTCCGATAGGCAGGCGGAAAAAATGAATTGGCCAATTCTCTCCGTCGTCACGTTCCTGCCGCTGCTGGGCGCGCTGTTCATCATGTTGGTGCGCGGCGACGGCCGCTTGGCGCGCGGTACCGCGCGCTGGGTGGCGATGTGGACGACGCTGGTGACCTTCGCGATATCGCTGGTGATGGTCTATCGCTTCGACGGGGCATCGCCGGAATTCCAGTTCGTCGAGAAGCTTCCCTGGCTGGGCGTTGCCTCCTACCACATGGGCGTCGACGGCATTTCGCTGCCGTTCGTGATCCTGACCACTGGGCTGATGCCGATCTGCATCCTGGCGAGCTGGACCGTCATCCAGAAGCGCGTGAAGGAATACATGATCGCCTTCCTGGTGCTGGAGACGCTGATGGTCGGCACCTTCTCGGCGCTCGACCTGGTGCTATTCTATCTGTTCTTCGAGGGCGGCCTGATCCCGATGTTTCTGATCATCGGCGTCTGGGGCGGGCCGCGCCGGGTTTATGCCAGCTTCAAATTCTTCCTCTACACGCTGCTCGGTTCGGTGCTGATGCTGCTCGCCATCATGGCGATGTATTGGCAGGCCGGCACCACCGACATCCCGACGCTGTTGCGTCACGGCTTCCCGCTGGCGATGCAGAAATGGGCCTGGCTGGCGTTCTTTGCATCCTTTGCCGTCAAGTTGCCGATGTGGCCGGTACACACCTGGTTGCCTGACGCGCATGTGGAGGCGCCGACCGCCGGTTCGGTCATCCTCGCCGCCATCCTGTTGAAGATGGGCGGCTACGGTTTCCTGCGCTTCTCGCTACCGATGTTCCCGGCCGCCAGCCACGATTTTGCGCCGCTGATTTTTGCGCTGTCGGTCGTCGCCATCATCTACACCTCTCTGGTGGCGTTGATGCAGGAGGATGTGAAGAAGCTGATCGCCTATTCTTCGGTCGCGCACATGGGCTTCGTCACCATGGGTATTTTCGCCGCCACCGCGCAGGGCGTGGCCGGCGGCATCTTCCAGATGATCTCGCACGGCATCGTTTCGGGCGCGCTGTTTCTCTGCGTCGGCGTCGTCTACGACCGCATGCACACCCGCGAGATCGCGTTCTATGGCGGGCTGGTCACCCGCATGCCGCTCTATGCCGCGGTGTTCATGGTGTTCACGCTCGCCAATGTCGGCTTGCCGGGCACCTCCGGGTTTATCGGCGAATTCCTGACGCTGATCGGCACCTTCAAGATCAACACCTCGGTGGCGTTCCTGGCCACGCTCGGCGTCATCCTTTCGGCATGCTACGCGCTGTGGCTCTACCGCAAGATGATTTTCGGCACGCTCAAGCCGGCGCTGGCGGGCATCAAGGATATCGGCTGGCGCGAATGCGTCATCTTCGCGCCGCTGGTCGTGCTCACGATCCTGCTCGGCGTCGCGCCCAAGCCCGTGCTCGACATATCGGCCGCATCCGTGACCCAGTTGCTCGACCGTTACGATCGTGCGGTGAAAAAGGCCGAGGCCGAACGAGCGCCCGTCAAGCTGGAGCTGGTGTCGATCAAGGAGCGGACGCCGGGGAAGGTGACGCCATGAACGCCATGAGCGTCATGAGCGTCCTGCCGCACCTCCAGGGCTATCTGCCGGTGCTGCCGGAAATCGCGCTGGCGCTCGGCGCCATGTTTCTGCTCATGGTCGGCGCGATGCTGGGCGAGCGCAGCGCCGCCCTCGTCAACGGTACGGCGATCCTGCTGCTTATCGGTGTCGCGGTCCTGGTCGTATGGGTGCCGGGCGGCCGCCACGTGCTGTTCAACGGCAGCTTCGTAGTCGACGATTACGCGCGCTTCCTCAAGCTCCTGGCGCTGACCGGCTCGACCGGCGCGCTGATGCTGTCGCTCAATTACCTGCACGCGGAACGGCAGGAGAAGTTCGAATACGGCGTTCTGTTCCTGCTCTCGACTCTCGGCATGCTGATGCTGATCTCGGCGGCCGACCTGATCGCGCTCTATCTCGGGCTCGAGCTGATGAGCCTGTCGCTCTATGTGGTCGCGGCCTATGAGCGCGAGAATGCGCGCTCGACAGAAGCCGGCTTGAAATATTTCGTGCTCGGCGCGCTGTCGTCCGGCATGCTGCTGTACGGTGCGTCGTTGGTCTACGGCTTCACCGGCACGGTCAACTTCGCCGGTATCGCCAAGGCGACGTCGCAGGGCGCCAGCATCGGGTTGATCTTCGGCCTGGTGTTCCTGTTCGTCGGCTTCTGCTTCAAGATTTCCGCGGTGCCGTTCCATATGTGGACGCCCGACGTCTATGAGGGCGCGCCCACGCCGGTCACCGCCTTCTTCGCCGCCGCCCCCAAGGTCGCGGGCGTCGCCATCTTCGTGCGCGCCACCATTGTCGCTTTCCCCGGCATCGCGCACGAGTGGCAGCAGATCGTCGTCTTCGTCTCCATCGCCTCGATGGTGCTCGGCGCCTTCGCGGCCATCGGCCAGCGCAATATCAAGCGGCTGATGGCCTATTCGTCCATCGGCCATATGGGTTACGCGCTGGTCGGGCTTGACGCCGACACGGCGCAAGGCGTGCAGGGCGTGCTGATCTACATGACCATCTATGTGACGATGACGCTCGGCACCTTTGCGGTCATCCTCGCCATGCGGCGTGACGGTAAATTGGTCGAGAATATCAACGATCTAGCCGGCCTCTCGCGCACCCATCCGACCATGGCGTTCTTCCTGGCGATGCTGTTGTTTTCGCTCGCCGGCATTCCGCCGCTCGCCGGTTTCTTCGCCAAGTTCTACGTATTCCTCGCCGCCATAAACGCCGGGCTCTACGTCCTGGCGGTGATCGGCGTGCTCACCAGCGTGGTCGGCGCCTACTACTATCTGGCTATCGTCAAGACCATGTACATGGACGAGCCGGTGGAACGCTTCCAGAGCATGCCCGTGCTGCTCGGCTTCGTGCTCACCGTCTGTGCGCTGATTAACATCTTGTTCTTTGCCTACCCTGCGCCGCTGGTGGGTGCGGCGCAGGCGGCGGCCAAATCGCTGTTTTGATGCGCGCGATCGCGAAACGCGAGTGCCGGTTTTCGGTCAAGAGCGCGCGCCGCTAGCCAAGATGAACCACGAAGCCACGGGCCTGGCGGGGGTCCGAACCATAACCTACGAGACGCTCGGCTCGACCAATGCCGAGGCGCTGGCGCTTGCGCGCGCCGGCGAGCGCGGACCGTTGTGGATCACGGCCAAGACGCAAAGCGCCGGCCGCGGCCGCCGCGGCAGCGCCTGGGATTCGCCGTCCGGCAACCTCTACGCCACGTTCTTGCTGACCGAGCCGTCGGCGCCGCCGGACGCGCCGCAATTGGCGTTCGTGGCCGCCTTGGCCCTGCACGATGCGGTCAGCCTCGCCGCGCCGCAGCTAGGGCCCCTGCTGAAAGTAAAATGGCCGAACGATCTGCTGCTCGGCGTCAAGAAGCTCGCTGGCATCTTGATCGAAGGCGAGAGCGAGCCGGTGTTGGCGGCCGCCATCGGCATCGGCGTCAATTGCACCTCGCACCCATCCGGCACCGCCTATCCCGCGACGGATCTTGCCGCCGCCGGCGCCCATGTCGTGCCGGAGCAGCTGCTTGCTTCGCTCGCCGGGTCGATGCAACAGCGCCTTGGCCAATGGCAGCGCGGGCAAGGCTTCGCTTCGGTTCGCGCCGACTGGCTCAAGCGCGCCGCCGGGCTCGGACAGGCGATCCAAGTGCGGCTGCCGGAGCGTGAGTTGAGCGGCCGCTTCCAGGGTCTCGACGAGGCCGGCCGCCTGCTGGTCGAGGGGCCGGACGGCGTTGCGAGCGTCACCGCCGGCGAAGTTTTCGGGCTGGGGGACCGTTGACCATGGCGCAAGCCTCGCAGGAACTGGTGTTCGCGCCGCTGGGCGGCGTCGGCGAAATCGGCATGAACCTGTCGATCTATGGCCTCGGCACGGAGCGCCGGCGCCAATGGCTGGCGGTCGATCTTGGCGTCTCCTTCGCCGCCGAGGAGCACTTGCCCGGCGTCGATCTCATTCTGCCCGACATCCGCTATCTCATAGAGGAACGCAAGAATCTCGCCGGCATCGTGCTCACCCATGCGCACGAGGATCATTTCGGCGCGCTGCTCGATCTGTGGCCGCAACTCAAGGTGCCGGTGTTTGCGACGCCGTTCTCCGCCGCGCTGCTCGAGGCCAAATGCGCGAACGAGCCGGGCGCGCCGAAAATTCCGGTTACCATCGTGAAGCTGGGCAGCCGTTTCAATGTCGGCCCCTTCGACATCGAGCTCGTCACCATGACGCATTCGATCCCGGAGGCGAACGCGTTGATTATCCGCACGCCCTGCGGCACCGTTTTGCATACCGGCGACTGGAAGCTCGATCCGACGCCGGTCCTCGGCGACCCCACCGACGAGAAGAAGCTGCGCGCGCTCGGCGAGGAGGGCTGTCTGGCGATCATCGGCGATTCCACCAATGCCGTGCGCGAGGGCCGCTCGCCGTCGGAGGCGGATGTCGCCAAGGTGATCGCGGATTTGATCAAGTCTGCTCCTGGGCGCGTGGCGGTGACCACCTTCGCTTCCAACGCGGGCCGCCTGCGCAGTGTCGCCGAGGGCGCACGCGCCGCCGGCCGCGAGGTGATCGTGGTCGGCCGCGCCATGGAGCGCATCACGCAGATCGCGCGCGAGACCGGCTATTTCGACGACGTGCAGGATTTCCGCGACATCGAGGCCTATGGCTATCTGCCGCCGAAGAAGGTGGTGGCGCTGTGCACCGGCAGCCAGGGTGAGCCGCGCGCCGCGCTGGCGCGCATCGCCGAGGACCAGCACCCGGCCATTAAATTCTCCCGCGGCGACCGCGTGATTTATTCCGCCCGCATGATCCCCGGCAACGAGAAGGCAGTCGGCCGCGTGCTCAATGGGTTGATCGAACAGGGCGTCGAGGTGATCAGCGACCGCACCCATCTCGTGCACGTTTCGGGGCATCCGCGCCGCGGAGAGCTCGAAGACCTGATCGGCTGGGTCCGCCCCCAGATCCTGATCCCAGTGCACGGCGAGGCGCTGCACTTGAGTGAACATGCCGCGCTCGCCAAGCGCTGCGGCGTCAAGCAGGTGATCCAATGCCGCAATGGCGACCTGGTGCGGCTTGCGCCCGATGCCCGCATCATCGACGAGGTGCCAGTCGGCCGCATCTACAAGGACGGCACGCTGCTGGTCGCGGCCGACGCCCGCACCGTCGCCGACCGGCGCCGGATGAGTTTCGCCGGCGCGGTGTCGGTCGCCCTCGCGCTCACCGACGACGGCCGGCTGGCCGCCGACCCGGAATGCGACCTGATCGGAATCCCCGAGCGCGACCGCGACGGCGGCTTCATGCATGAGGCCGTGTATGACGCCGTCATCGCGACCTTTGAATCGCTGCCGCGCGGCCGCCGCCGCGATCCCGACAGCGTGGCCGAAGCGGTACGCCGGGCGGTGCGCGCCGCGATCGCTGCGCGCTGGGGCAAGAAGCCGATGTGCCACGTGCACGTCTTGCCGGTATGATGGCGCAGACATCGGGTATACCCGATGTCTGCATCTATAGTGCCCAAGTCGGCTAAAGCCGACTTGGGGTGCCGGCCACGAATAGAGGACAACAATGATCGGTCGTCTCAACCACGTCGCCATCGCCGTGCGCGACATCGCCAAGGCCACGAAAGTCTATCGCGACACCTTGGGCGCGCAGGTTTCGGAGCAGGTCCAACAGCCCGATCATGGCGTCACCACCGTGTTCATTACGCTGCCCAACACCAAAATCGAGCTGCTGGAGCCGCTCGGTGCTGATTCGCCCATCGCCAAATTCCTCGATCGCAATCCCGATGGCGGCATTCACCACGTTTGCTATGAGGTGGCCGATATCGGCGCCGCCCGCGAAAGGCTGATCGCGCAAGGCGCGCGCGTGATCGGCGACGGCGAGCCGAAGATCGGCGCCCACGGCAAGCCGGTGTTGTTCCTGCACCCGAAAGATTTTTCCGGCACCCTGGTCGAACTCGAACAGGCATAGCGCATGATCCCGAAAAGTGGGGACCGGTTTTCGGACAAGATCATGCGCAAGGAATTAGCCTAAATGGCCGTCACCACCATCATCGCGATCTACTTCATCATCTGGTGGGTGGTGTTGTTCACCGTGTTGCCTTGGGGTGCGCACAGCCAGGACGAAAGCGGCGAGGTGACGCCCGGCACCGATCCCGGCGCGCCGGCGGTGCATCGGGTCTGGATGAAGCTGGTATGGACGACGGTGATCGCCAGCGCCGTGTTCGCGATTCTTGTGCTGATCTACAAGCTCGGCCTGATCCCGTTCGACTACCTGATGGCCATCTCCGGTCCGCCGCGGCGCTGAACGGGCACGCGCAATTGCAATCAAGCGAAAAAAAAGAGCAGGGCGCTTGTGCCCTGCTCATTGCGCGTCGTTTAGTCCTCGATCCCCGACCGTTGTTCGTTGTTTAGTTCGGGGTGGCTGCGTTTCCGCGCCTGAGGACTGCTTCCCTCCCAAGACTTGGACCGCACGTTAGGCGCCGGACTTGCCGCCGGCTTCTCCGATCACGCGGACTTGAGCGTGACGCTAGCCGATCATTCCGAGGCTGTCATCTAAATTTCGTCACATTCGAAGCTGCGTGCGCCACTTGTAATCTACTTTGTAATGTTTTCCGCAGTGCGCAAACGAAAAAGGCAGGGCACTGCATTGCCGAAATTTTAGGCCGCCTATTGCCGCGCCGTTACATGCGCTGGCGCGGCCAGTACCATAGGTTGTATTATTCGGCATTGACTTGCATACTCGTGCAGCCGGTGGTCGGGCGCAGATCCGCGGCGTCACGGGTTCCGGCTCCCCTTGTCTTTGGGCGACCGATCCGCTTTCAGTGGCGCCGGGCGCGATTCCTGCGCCGATTTCCAAGCGATGAGCCGCGATGCGCCTGTCCCGCTATTTCCTGCCGATCCTGCGCGAGCCCCCTCGGGAGGCCGAAATCGTCTCGCACCGGCTGATGCTGCGCGCCGGCATGATGCGTCAGGAGGCCGCCGGCATTTATGCCTTCCTGCCGCTCGGCCTGCGCGTTCTGAAGAAGATCGAGCAAATCGTGCGCGAGGAGCAGGACCGTTCCGGCGCCATCGAACTGCTGATGCCGACCATCCAGTCGGCCGATCTATGGCGCGAGAGCGGGCGCTACGACGCCTACGGCAAGGAGATGCTGCGTATTAAGGACCGCCACGAGCGCGACATGCTCTACGGGCCGACCAACGAGGAGATGATCACCGAGATCTTCCGCGCCTACGTCAAATCGTACAAGGACCTGCCGCTCAACCTCTATCACATCCAATGGAAGTTCCGCGACGAGGTGCGCCCACGCTTCGGGTTGATGCGTGGCCGAGAGTTCCTGATGAAGGACGCTTACTCGTTCGATCTTGATCTGGCCGGCGCCACCCATTCCTACAACAAGATGTTCGTCGCTTACTTGCGCACCTTCGCGCGCATGGGGCTGAAGTCGATTCCGATGCGCGCGGAGTTCGGGGCCGATCGGCGGCAATCTCTCCCACGAATTCATCATCCTGGCGCAGACTGGCGAGTCGGAAGTGTTCTGCCACAAGGACTATCTCGACCTGCCGGTGCCCGGCGACGACGTAAATTTCGATGACGTCGCCGGGTTGCAGGCAATCGTCGACAAATGGACCTCGCAATACGCCGCCACCTCCGATATGCATGACGCTGCGGCGTTCGGAAAAATTCCAGCCGATGCGCAAGTGTCGGCGCGCGGTATCGAGGTCGGTCACATCTTTTATTTCGGTACCAAATATTCCGAGCCGATGAAGGCTGTGGTCGCCACCGGCGAGGGGGCCGAGGCGCCCGTGCACATGGGCTCCTACGGCATCGGGCCGAGCCGGCTGGTCGCCGCCATCATCGAGGCTTCCCACGACGAGGCCGGCATCATCTGGCCGGAGCCGGTGGCGCCGTTCAAGGTGGCGATCCTCAATCTCAAGCAGGGCGCGGCCGAAACCGACGCCGCCTGCGAGCAGCTCTACCGCGATCTCACCGCAAAAGGCGTCGAGGTGCTGTATGACGACCGCGATGAGCGCGCCGGCGCTAAATTCGCCACCGCCGACCTGATCGGTATTCCTTGGCAAGTGCAAATTGGGCCGCGCGGGCTGGCCGAGGGCAAGGTGGAGGTGAAGAAGCGCGCCGACGGTTCGCGCGAGATGATGAGCCCGGCTGCCGCGATTGACCGGCTTGCGCGGTGAAATCACGGCATCGGGGTACGGGAAGCGCAAGAATCCTGTGTGCGGTCAAGACTTTGCCGGGGTTCGCGGGCTTGAATCCGCCAGAATCGTGTGAAAATCCGGGATCCGGGGATTTTTCTTCAATGCTGCATCAATGACCGAGCGCAACGGAACGCGGCCCTTTTCCACGTTCGAATGGATGCTGTCGCTGCGCTACCTGCGGGCGCGGCGCAAGGAAGGATTCATCTCGGTCATCGCCGGCTTTTCCTTCCTCGGTATCATGTTGGGGGTCGCCACCCTCATCATCGTGATGGCGGTGATGAACGGCTTCCGCCACGAATTGCTGGAAAAGATCCTCGGCCTCAACGGCCACCTGCTGATTCAGCCGCTGGAGAAACCGCTAACCGATTGGCAGGATGTTGCCGCGCGCATCGCCAAGGTGCCGGGCATTCGTTTCGCCGCGCCCATCGTCGAGGGCCAGGCGCTGGCGTCCTCGCCGTTTAACGCCGGCGGCGTGCTGGTGCGCGGGATAAGGCTCAAAGACCTCGAAAAGCTTCCCTCCATCGCCCACAACATCAAGCAAGGCACGCTCAAGGGCTTCGACGAGGGCAAGGGCCTCGCGATCGGCCGGCGGCTTGCCGATGAATTGTCGCTGCGCTCGGGCGACAACATCACGCTGGTCGCCCCGCGCGGCGCGGTGACGCCGATGGGCACCATGCCGCGCATCAAGGTCTACAAGATCGCCGCGGTGTTCGAGATCGGCATGTCGGAATACGATTCCGCCTTTGTGTTCATGCCGCTGAAAGAGGCGCAGGCCTATTTCAACCGATCCGGCGACGTCACGGCCATCGAGGTCTACACCGACAATCCCGACCGCGTGGACAGTTACCGAAAAGCGGTGCAGGACGCGGCCAAACGGCCGATCTTTATGATCGACTGGCGCCAGCGTAACGCCACCTTCTTCACCGCATTGCAGGTCGAGCGCAACGTCATGTTCCTGATCTTGACGCTCATCGTATTGGTGGCGGCTCTCAACATCGTCTCCGGCCTGATCATGCTGGTGAAGGACAAGGGCTCCGACATCGCCATCCTGCGCACCATGGGGGCGACGCAAGGCGCCATCATGCGCGTGTTTCTGATCACCGGCGCCGCCATCGGCGTGGTGGGAACGCTGGTCGGCCTCGGGCTCGGCGTGGTGATTTCGCTCAATATCGAGAGCCTGCGCGCGTTCATGTCGTGGCTCACCAACACCGAATTGTTCTCGCCCGAGCTCTATTTCCTCTCGCATCTGCCCGCCGATATGGACACCAGCGAAACCGTGGCGGTGGTGGTGATGGCGCTGATGCTGTCGCTGCTCGCAACGCTTTACCCGTCCTGGCGGGCGGCGCGCCTCGATCCGGTGGAGGCGCTGCGTTATGAATGAAACCATCGTCAAGGTGGACGTGACGGTCGAGCAAAAGAAGGACAACGAAGTCCCGATCCTGTTTCTGCAGGAGGTCGAGCGCCACTACCGCCAGGGCGACGCGACGCTGCAGGTACTCAACGGTGCCGAACTGGCGGTCTGGGCCGGGCAGTCGGTGGCGCTGGTGGCGCCCTCGGGCGCCGGCAAGTCGACCCTGCTGCACATCGCCGGCCTGTTGGAGCATCCCGATCGCGGTGACGTCTATATCGACGGCCGCTCCACCGCCATCCTGCCCGACGCCGAGCGCACCCGCATCCGGCGTCTAGAGGTCGGTTTCGTCTACCAATCGCACCATCTGCTGCCGGAGTTCACCGCGCTGGAGAACGTGATGCTGCCGCAGATGATCCGCGGCCTCGGCCGCCGCGAGGCGCGCAAGCGGGCGAGCGAGCTTTTGAGCTATCTCGGCCTGGGCGAGCGGCTCAGCCACCGGCCGGCGGAGCTCTCCGGCGGCGAGCAGCAACGCGTCGCCATCGGGCGCGCGGTCGCCAATGCCCCAAGGATCCTCCTGGCCGACGAGCCGACCGGCAACCTCGACGTCCATACCGCCGACCACGTATTCGCGGCTTTGACGCAATTGGTGCGCGCCTCCGGGCTCGCCACCATCATCGCCACCCACAACATGGAACTCGCCGCCCGCATGGACCGGCGGGTCACCTTGAAGGAGGGGCGGGTGGTGGAGATGGCATGAAAGAAAAGACCGCCTTGCGGCGGTCTTTCGAATTGGTTGGATAACCGTTCAGGCTGCGGCAGCCTTCCGCTTCCGCCAGCCGAAGAACCCCAGGATCCCCATACCGGTCGTGAACAGCGGCAACGTCGCTGGCAGCGGGGTCGCCGATGACGCCACAACATCGCTCAGGATGCCGACATAGAGCGGGTCGGGGTCGAACGAACCGGAGCCGTAGCTGCCGGAACGCGAGAGGGGTGCGTTACCGACGCCCGCGAAATTGACCGTGCCCTGACCGTCCGCGCCGCTGACCTTGTCAGTTGTCCTCAAGTTGGCGATCAGAATCGCGGCGACGAGCGCCGACGAGTCGAGACCAAAGTCGTCGAGATTAAACTTCGTGGCGGTCGCGCCTACTGTCGCCTGCGCGGGCGTCTCGGTGTAGGCCTCGAAGCCGTCTGCAATCTCATAGCGCCAGTCGGTGATTGAGCCGTCACTCAGCAACAGCGCGATCATGAAGGCTTCATCCCCGGTTGGGGTGCTCGCCGATTCGTAGATCACGAAGTCGTCGCCGGCGCCGTTCGTCAGGAGACGATTACCGGACCAGGACACCTCCAGCCCATGCCGGGCCGTGGCGCCGCTGTTGCCAGCGGGCAGATTAACGGCGCAGGCGAAGAGGCAGGACGATCCGTCCGACTGCGCCAGCCCCTGTTGAGCGTTTCCCTGACGTCCGAGCGAGAGACTAGGATCAAAGCCGGCCTGGCCGGTAAATCCGGTGTTTGCGGTGCCGCCAGTCGCCTCAAATCCAACCGAACGCGTAATGGTGGTCGCATTGCCGCTGCTGAAAGTCGCGCCACTGATAGTGGCGCCGTTGCCGAGCAGCGTCAGGACATCTGGCGTGTTGTTCTGTTCGTAGCTCGTACCCGCGAAAGTGAAAGTTGCCGCAGCCGCGGGACCCGATAGCACCGCCACCGCAGCCAAGACCAATGCCACTACCAAAGAGCGCATATTTCGAATCCCCCATTTTTTACGCCACGGCTATAACTGAGAGCACTATTCATTCGGCAAAGCAATTATGGTTAACGCGCTATTCACGATATTTTCGAAGGGGTTAGGGCATGATCGATTGCGGGAAGGCAGCTCTTGACATAGGAACATAGCATGAACTATGTTCCCTCTCCGTTCCGGGGAGAAAGCCATGTTCAAAGCCGTTCTGCACGAAGCCGCCGCCCTCGCGTCCCTGTCCTTGTTCATCGGCATGATCGCCATCTGGTCGCAGGTGCTCGGAAACTTGTGACCGGCCGTTTGTAAGCGTTGCGTATCGCGTTGCCCCCCAGTGTCGCGTATCCGCGTCGTCATGGCCGGCCGTCTTTGCCTCAAGCGCCGGCTCATGACGTCCGCGGAATGACGGCCCAAAGCCGCTCCCAATGCCGCCCCCAAGACCGCCCTATGAAAAGCGGGCATAGCCCGCGTTGAGCGGGCCGCGATGGTGGACTTACGGAGCCGCCGTCCGCACTCTGGCCGGGACCTAAGAATCACCCGCAAGTTCCCGAGAGCCATGGCCGATCTCGATTTCGTGCACCTGCACGTGCACTCGTCCTATTCGCTGCTGGAAGGCGCGCTGACGATTAAGCGCTTGGCCGAGCTGGCCAAAGCCGACCGCCAGCCGGCGCTGGCGCTCACCGACACCGACAACATGTTCGGGGCGCTGGAATTCTCCGAAAAGATCGCCGACGCCGGCATCCAGCCCATCGTCGGCTGCGCGCTGGCGCTCGATTTCGGCGACACCGACCACGGCGTCCGCAACGGCAATGCGCAAGCCCCGCGCCAGCGTATCGTGCTGCTGGCCGCGCGCGATGCCGGCTACCGCAGCCTGATGCGGCTGTCCTCGCGCGCATTCCTCGACACACCCGCCAACGAACCGCCGCGCCTGCTGCTCGACTGGCTGCAAGGCGAGACCGACGGCGTTATCGCGCTCACCGGCGGTCCCGGCGGCCCGCTCGATGGCGCTATTGCCGGCGGCCAGCGCCATCTCGCCGCCAGCCGGCTCGACGCGCTGGCGAGCCTTTTCGGCGACCGCCTCTATGTCGAATTGCAGCGCCACGGTATGGCCAACGAGCGCGGCGCCGAGCCGGCCTTGATCGAGCTTGCCTATGCCAAGGGCCTGCCGCTCGTCGCCAGCAACGAGCCCTTCTTCGCCACCGCGCAGGACTACGAAGCGCACGACGCGCTTATCTGCATCGCCGAAGGCCGCCTGCTGGCCGAGAGCGACCGCCGCCAGCTCACGCCTGAGCATCGTTTCAAGTCGCGCGCCGAGATGGTGGCGCTGTTTTCCGACCTGCCGGAGGCGCTTGCGCACAGCGTCGAGATTGCCGAACGCTGCGCCTTCCGCCCGCGCACCCACCAGCCGATCCTGCCGCGCTTCTCGGTGGGCGAGGGCGGCGGCGTGGTCGACGAGGCCGCCGAATTGCGCAAGCGCGCGGAAGACGGGCTGGCGCGACGGCTCGCGACCGCCGGCCTCGCGCCCGGATGTACGCAGGACGAATACCATGAGCGGCTCGACTTCGAGCTCGGCGTGATCGAGCGCATGAAATATCCCGGTTACTTCCTGATCGTCGCCGACTTCATTCAGTGGGCGAAGGCGCAAGGCATTCCGGTCGGGCCCGGCCGCGGCTCCGGCGCCGGCTCGCTGGTGGCCTATTCGCTCACTATCACCGACCTCGATCCCATCCGTTTCGGCCTGCTGTTCGAGCGCTTCCTCAATCCCGAGCGCGTATCGATGCCCGACTTCGACGTCGACTTCTGCCAGGACCGCCGCGACGAGGTGATCCGCTACGTGCAGGAACGCTACGGCCGCGACCAGGTGGCGCAGATCATCACCTTCGGCACCTTGCAGGCGCGCGGCGTGCTGCGCGACGTCGGCCGCGTATTACAGATGCCCTACGGCCAGGTCGACAAGCTCTGCAAGCTGGTGCCGCAAAACCCGGCGCATCCGGTCACGCTCGGCCGCGCCATCGAGGACGAGCCGAAGCTGCAGGCGGAAGCTGAAAACGATCCGGTGGTGAAGCGGGCCTTCACCATCGCCCGCAAGCTGGAAGGCCTTACCCGCCACGCCTCGACCCACGCCGCCGGCATCGTCATCGCCGACCGCCCGCTGACCGAACTGGTGCCGCTCTACCGCGACCCGAAATCCGACATGCCGGTCACCCAGTTCAACATGAAATTGGTGGAGCAGGCCGGGCTGGTGAAATTCGATTTCCTCGGCTTGAAGACGTTGACCGTGCTCGACCGCGCGGTGAAACTCGTCGCCCGCCGCGGCATAGACATCGATCTGCTCAAGATCCCGCTCGACGATCCCAACACGTTCGAAATGCTGGCGCGCGGCGATACGGTCGGCGTGTTCCAGGTGGAAAGTCAGGGCATGCGCCGCGCGCTGCTCGACATGCGCCCGGACCGCTTCGAAGATTTGATCGCGCTGGTCGCGCTCTACCGGCCGGGACCGATGGCGAATATTCCGACCTATTGCGCGCGCAAACTCGGTGACGAGCGCATCGAATATCTGCATCCTAAATTGGAGCCCATTCTCGCGGCGACCTACGGCGTCATCACCTATCAGGAACAGGTGCAACAGATCGCGCGCGATCTTGCCGGCTATAGCCTGGCGGAGGCCGACATCTTGCGCCGCGCCATGGGCAAGAAAATCAAGAAGGAAATGGACGACCAGCGCGGCCGCTTCCTTGCCGGCGCGACCGAACGCGGCATCGACAAGTACATTGCCGAGACGATTTTCGAGGCCTGCGCCAAGTTCGCCGAATACGGCTTCAACAAGTCGCACTCGGCTCCTTACGCGCTGCTCACCTATCAGACCGCCTATATGAAGGCGAACTACCCGGTCGAGTTCATGGCGGCGTCGATGACGCTCGACATGGGCAATACCGACAAGCTCGCCGAATTCCGCGCCGAGGCCGAGCGGCTCGGCATCGTCGTCGCGCCGCCATCGATCAACCGTTCCAGCGTCACCTTCGAAGTCGACGGCAACACCATCATCTACGCGCTGGCCGCGCTCAAAGGCGTCGGCACGCAAGCCGTCGAGCAGATCCTCGCCGCGCGCGGTGACAGGAATTTCGCCGATCTCGCCGATTTTTCCGACCGCATCAATCCGCGCGCCGTCAACAAGCGCGTGTTGGAAAGCCTTTGCCAGGCCGGCGCCTTCGACGCGTTCGAGCCGAACCGCGCCCGCGTCTTCCCGGTCATGGACCAAGTGCTGGCGCGCGCCCAGCGCACCCACGACACCGCCGCGGTCGGGCAGAGCGAATTGTTCGGCGGCGGAGGCAATCGCGAGCCGATTGCGCTGCCGCAGGTCGAGCCCTGGTTGCCGGCCGAGCGCCTGAAGCGCGAATACGACGCCGTCGGCTTCTTTCTCTCCGGCCATCCGCTCGACGATTACGCCGCGGTGCTGAAGAAGCTGCGCGTGCAGTCCTGGGCCGAGTTCGCGCGCGCGGTGAAAGCCGGCGCCACGGCCGGCAAGGTCGCGGGCACCGTGGTGTCGCGCCAGGAGCGGCGCACACGCACGGGCAGCAAGATGGGCATCATCGGCTTGTCCGACCCGACCGGCGCCTACGAGGCGGTGATTTTCTCGGAAGGCCTGGCCGAATATCGCGACCTGCTGGAGCCCGGCACCGCCGTGCTGCTGTTCCTGTCGGCGGAAGTGCAGGGCGATGACGTGCGCGCGCGCATCCAGTCGGTCGAGCCGCTCGACGCCGCCGCCGCCAACCTGCACCAGGGCCTGCGCGTGTTCCTGCGCGACGACAAGCCGATCGAGGCGGTGGCCAAGCGCCTGGAGCCAGCGCCGCGCGCGGCGCAGGCGAACGGCGATGGCGAGGTTAGCGTGGTGCTATTGCTCGAGCGCGGCACCGAGGTGGAGGTGAAACTGCCCGGCCGCTTCAAGGTCTCCCCGCAGATCGCCGGCGCCATCAAGGCGGTGCCGGGCGTGGTGCAGGTCGAGGCGCTGTAAGCGCGCTGGTGCAAGCAGATTGATTTTACGGCGCCTTCTCGGATGCAGCGACTGAGATCTATCCCGGATATAAAATTTGACTCCCGAAAAATTTGAATCAACTATTGGTTGCGCTGCGATCTAGCGTAGTTGTGACGCCATGTGAGAACCAGAAACCGCAGCGCGCAATGGGGGGCGAGATGCAGGAATTGGAAATTACTTGGGCGCGGGTAGCGAGTGTTTGGTGGTTGATTGGTTGGCGCACCGCAATCGGGGCCTCGGCAATTGGTTTCATATTCGGCGTTGTAGTCGGGTTCATTACAGCGGTGGCGGGGCTGCCACGCGGCGCGAGCATGACCTTGAACGTGTCAGGGGGGATTATTCTCGCTATCTTATGGGGCTTCGTCGTCGTGCGAATGGCTCTCCGAAAAAAGTACCGCGATTTTAGGCTCGTTCTGGTGCCAATTTCCGGGATTTGAAGCGCCATGTGTGGACGGCTCCGAGTTGGCAAGAGCTTTCTTCACGTTTGCAGGATTGGTCGGTGCAGCCATGTGTTCGGCCTTTAAGTGCGGTTCACATGACCGCTGGCCATAATGCCCTCCGCGGATCAGGTCCCGGTCATTAGCACGCATTCAAGAATGCGATGGCACTAGTGGGTTGTCCTGATCGCCGGATCGACCGGCTCTGCATTACGTGCTGTTCGCCCTCCCAACCTTCACATCACGCCGGGTGTCCGACGCGATCTCGTTTACGCCGCCAGAGCGACCGGGGTCTTGTAGCGCTCTCCCTTAGCCATCATGGCCCAGGCCATCCGAGCAAGTTTGTTGGCCAGCGCAATGGCTGCGACCTTGGTTGGCTTTCGAGCTAGCAATGCCGTGAGCCACGGCCGATGTTTGGTGCCGTGGATCTTGGCATAGCGGATCACGGACAGCGCACCGGCCACAAACAGTCCGCGCAGATAGCGGTCCCCTTGCTTGCTGATACCGCCGAGTCTGTCCTTGCCTCCGCTTGAGTGCTGCTTCGGCACCAGCCCGATCCAGGCTGAGAAGTTACGCCCTGATCGGAAGGCCTTCGGATCGGCAACGCTGGCAACCAAGGCCGTGGCCAACATCGGGCCAACCCCGGGAATGTAACGAAGGTGCCTGCTCGTTTCGTCGGATCGGTGCCAGACCATGATCATTCGGTCGAACTCTAAAATCTGTTTTTTAATGCTGAGCAATTGAGTGCCGAGTGCGGCCAGGCACGCGCGGGCAACATCAGTCACCCGTTTGTCGCTCGGATCGGCAACAACATGGAGCAGTTCCATGACTCCTTTGCGCCCGACTGGGGCGACAATGCCAAACTCGGCCAGGTGAGCTCGGATCGAGTTAATCACAGCGGTCTGCTGGCGGATGAACAGATGGCGTGTGCGGTGGAGCATCAGGCAACTCTGCTGCTCGACTGTCTTGGTGGGCACGAACCGCATGTTGGCCCTCGTGACAGCCTCGCAGATCGCCTCCGCGTCAGTGGCGTCGTTCTTCTGCCGTTTGACATAGGGCTTCACGTAGGCCGGCGGCATCAATCGCACGGTATGGCCGAGCGCCTTGATCTCGCGCGACCAATGGTGCGACGAAGCGCAGGCCTCAATACCAACGAGGCATGGTGATAGCTTCTGGAAGAACTCTAGGATCGCACGACGCTTCAACTGACGGCGAATGACCACCTGGCCAGCAGCATCAACGCCGTGGACCTGGAAGACTGACTTGGCGATGTCGACACCGATCGTCGTAACCGTTTGCATGTTTGGCTCCTCCATATTGTGGGGGCCTTAACAGCACCCACTTTCATGGCACTCACGTGCCGGTGGAGGAGCCGTCCACAGCATCATTAGCTGCCTTGCTTCCGGGTATTTGCCCCTATATAAGCCCCATCCATCACTCACGCGGACGAAGGCTTTAGGCCCCGACAATGGGTCACAAAGGCCGTCCGGTGGCCCCGGTCCGGGGCTCACAACCGTCCGCGGCGGATCAACCGGAGAAGATTATGGCGCTCCCTGACTACTCGATGCGTCAGCTCTTGGAAGCTGGCGTGCATTTCGGCCATCAGGCCCACCGCTGGAACCCGAAGATGGGTCAATTCATCTTCGGCACCCGCAACAACATCCACATCATCGATCTCGCCCAGACCGTGCCGATGCTGCACCAGGCACTGCAGGCGGTGAGCGACACCGTCGCCAAAGGCGGCCGCATCCTGTTCGTCGGCACCAAGCGGCAGGCGCAAGACGCCATCGCCGCCGCCGCCAAGCAGTCGGCGCAGTATTATGTCAATTCGCGCTGGCTCGGCGGCACGCTCACCAACTGGAAGACCATCTCCGGCTCGATCTCGCGCCTGCGCAAGCTCGACGAGATGCTCAATTCCGGCGAATCCGGCGGCTACACCAAAAAAGAGCGCCTCACCATGCAGCGCGAGCGCGACAAGCTCGATCGCTCGCTCGGCGGCATCAAGGACATGGGCGGCGTGCCCGACCTGTTGTTCGTGATCGACACCAACAAGGAAGACATCGCGATCAAGGAGGCACAACGCCTCAACATTCCGGTCGCCGCCGTCGTCGACACCAATTGCGATCCGGCCGGGATCACGTTTGCGGTACCCGGCAATGACGACGCAGCCCGCGCGGTTACGCTCTACTGCGATCTGATCGCCAAGGCGGCGATCGACGGCATTTCGCGCGCGCAAGGCGGCATGGGCGTCGATGTCGGCGCGGCCGAAAAGCCGCTGGTCACGGAAGAAATTCCGACCGCGCCCGCCGCCGGCGATCTCGGCTTCGAGCCGCTGCCCGGGCCGCGCGGCGTCGCCGACGACCTCAAGAAGCTGCCTGGCGTGTCGCCGCCGATCGAAAAGCAACTCAACGATCTCGGCATCTTCCATTACTCGCAGATCGCCGAGTTTAACGAGAAGGCCGCGCACGCCGTCGGCGAGGAAGTGGGCCTGCCCGGCCGTGTCGAGAGCTGGATCGCGAAGGCCAAGGAACTGACGGCGGAAGCCGAATAGGCGCGGTCGTTGTCCCCGGCCAAAAGCTATAGCGCGGCCGGGTATGCACGTTTGAAGGTTTAGTGTGCGTAGACGCCGGCCCGGCTTGGGCGCGGCGGTTAAGGGAACAAGCTGATGGCGAATATTTCGGCGCAAATGGTCAAGGAGCTGCGCGAGTCAACGGGCGCCGGCATGATGGATTGCAAGAGCGCGCTCACCGAGAACAACGGCGACATGGAGGCGGCCGTCGATTGGCTGCGCAAGAAGGGCCTGTCGAAAGCGGCCAAAAAGGCCGGCCGCGTCGCCGCCGAAGGGCTGATCTGTGTGCAGGTCGCGGGCACCAAGGGCGTGGTGGTCGAGGTCAACTCGGAAACCGACTTCGTTGCCCGTAACGACTTGTTCCAGGGTCTGGTCAAGATGATCGCCGACGTGGCGTCGACAACGGGCGCCGACGTGGAAAAGATCAAGGCGGCCAAGGCCGGCTCCATCACGGTCGCCGATGCGATCAACGACACCATCGCCAAGGTCGGCGAGAACATGACGCTCCGCCGTGCCGCGGCGGTGTCGGTCAAGCAGGGCGCGATCGGCTTCTATGTGCACAATTCGGTGAGCGACGGTCTCGGCAAGATCGGCGTCATCGTCGCGCTGGAATCGCCCGGCAAGGCCGACGAACTCGCGGCAATCGGGCGCCAGCTCGCCATGCACGTCGCCTCGGCCAATCCGCAGGCGGTCGATGCGGCCGGGCTCGATCCGGCGGTTGTGGAGCGCGAGAAGAATGTGCTGGCCGATAAGTTCAAGCAGCAAGGAAAACCCGCTAACGTGATCGACAAGATCGTCGAGTCGGGGCTGAAGACCTTCTACAAAGAAGCCACTCTGCTGGAGCAGCCTTTCATCTTCGACGACAAGAAGAGTGTTGCGCAGGCGCTCAAGGATACCGAAGGCAAGGTGGGCGGAGCGATCAAGGTCACCGGTTTCGTGCGCTACGCGCTCGGCGAGGGCATTGAGCGGCCGGACTCTGATTTCGGCGGTGAGGTCGCCGCCGCCGCCGGTCTGAAATAACGAATCGTTTTCGCCTGACCGGTCCTATGGAGGATCGCTACGATGAGTGACCCGCTCTATCGACGCGTCATCGTCAAGCTGTCCGGCGAAGCGCTCTCCGGCGCGCAAGGCTTCGGTGTCGATCAAAAAACGGTCGAACGGCTGGCCGCCGATCTGGCGGCGACCGCGGGCCTCGGCGTCGAGCTCGGCGTCGTGGTCGGCGGCGGCAATATATTCCGCGGCGTCGAAGTCTCGGGCCGCGGCGTGCCGCGTCCCGTGGGCGACACAATGGGCATGCTGGCGACGGTGATGAACTGCCTGGTGCTGGAAGCCGCGATCGAGCGGGCGGGCTGCGAGGCGCGCACGCTGTCGGCGCTCGCCATGCCCTCGGTGTGCGAGACCTATAACCGCAAGCGCGCGATGAAGAACCTCGCCAAGGGCCGCGTGGTGCTGCTGGCGGCCGGCACCGGCAATCCGTTCTTTACCACCGACACCACGGCCGTGCTGCGCGCCGCCGAACTCGACGCCAAAGCCGTGCTCAAGGCCACCAATGTGGATGGCGTCTACAGCGCCGACCCGAAGAAAGACCCGAAGGCCAAGCGCTACGACAAGCTCGGCCATCAGGAGGCGATCGAAAAGGACCTGCGGGTCATGGATTCCACCGCCTTCGCGCTTGCCCGGGAAAATCACATGCCTATCATCGTGTTTTCGATCGCCGAGAAGGGCGCCATCGAGGCCGTTTTGCGCGGCAAGGGGCGGGCGACGGTCATCGGCTAGGCGCGGAAAACCGCCCCAAACAACCGCGGCGAGCCGGGTCGATTACGTAAGGAGCCCGGCCCGCTGCGCCAAGACGACAGCATCGTGTCCGGGGGGAAATGCCATGGCAAACGCAACGCACGACATCAACGAGGTCAAGCGCCGCATGCAGGGTGCAAGTTCGGTGCTGAAGACCGAATTGTCCGGCTTGCGCACCGGGCGCGCCTCGGCGCATCTGCTCGATCCCGTGAATGTGGACGCCTATGGTGCGCAAATGCCGCTCAATCAGGTGGCCACCGTCAGCGTGCCGGAGCCGCGCCTGATCACCGTCAACGTCTGGGACCGATCGCTCGTTCACGCGGTGGAAAAGGCCATTGTCAATTCGAATCTGGGTTTGTCGCCGGCCACCGAAGGGCAGATGCTGCGGCTGCGCATCCCTGAGCTCAACGAGGAGCGGCGCAAGGAATTGGTCAAGATCGCGCACAAATATGCCGAGACGGCGCGCGTGGCGGTGCGTCACGTGCGCCGCGATGCGCTCGACGTTGTGAAAAAGCTCGAAAAGGACCACAAGATCAGCAAGGACGATCACGACCACTTCTCGGCCGAAATACAGAAGGCGACCGACGCCGGGATCGCCGAAATCGACCAGATGCTGGGGGCGAAGGAAAAGGAGATCCTCACCGTTTGAGGAAACCGATGCCCGAGGCAGAAATTCCGCAAAGCGCCAACGCGCCCTTCAAGGCGCCGCGTCACGTCGCCATCATCATGGATGGCAACGGCCGCTGGGCGGCGGCGCGCGGCCTGCCGCGCGCGGAAGGCCACCGGCGCGGGGTCGAGGCGCTGCGCCGCACGATTCGCGCCGCCGGCGAGATCGGAATCGAGTTCGTCACCATCTTTTCCTTTAGCGCCGAGAACTGGTCGCGCCCGGCCTCCGAAGTGCATGAACTGATGGGACTGCTGCGCCGCTTCATCCGCAACGATCTGGCCGAACTGCATAAAAACAACGTACGGGTTTGCGTGATCGGCGAACGCCAAACACTCGATCCGGAAATCGGCCGGTTGCTGGTCGAAGCCGAAGAGCTGACCAAGAAGAATGACGGCCTCACGTTAGTGGTTGCGTTCAATTACGGCGCGCGCCAGGAGATTGCGCGCGCGGCACGGCGGATTGCCGAAGAAGCGATGAATGGGCGTCTTGATCCGGCGGACGTCACGCCCGACACCGTCGCGCGTTATCTCGACGCGCCGGCTGTGCCCGATCCCGACCTGATCATCCGCACCAGCGGCGAACAGCGGTTGTCGAATTTTCTGCTCTGGCAGGCGGCCTACAGCGAATTGGTGTTCCTGCCGATCTATTGGCCGGATTTCGATCGCGCCGCGCTCGAGGCTGCGATCCGCGAATACCAGCAGCGCGAGCGCCGGTTCGGCGGCTTGGTCGCGAAGACCGGATCCTGAGCCCGTGCTTGACACCGGCCCCGCTACCGGACCGAGCGACGCCGGCAGTCCTGTGTCCGTCAAGCCGAACAATCTCGTGTTGCGCATCGTCTCGGCCGCTGTGCTGGCGCCGCTGGCGCTGTTCGTTGCCTGGTACGGCGGTTGGCCGTTCGCCTTGTTTTGGGGCGCCGCCGCCGTCGCCGTGCTATGGGAGTGGACGCGGCTGGTTGCTGGCCCGCGCCACTGGTTGATGCTGTCGTCTTGCGCCAGCGCAATTGCGGTGGCCGCGCTGGTTGCCTGGCGTGAGCGCCCAATTGCCGGGATTTTTCTGGTGGGTCTGGGCGCGCTCGCCGCTTTGATTTTCGCGCCGCGCGAGCGTCGCTTTTGGATCACCGCCGGCATCGGCTATGCTGGCACCCTGCTGCTGGCGCCGATGCTGTTGCGCGCCGACGCGCAATTTGGGTCTCTCGCGATGGTGCTGTTGTTCGCGATCGTTTGGGCGACCGACATTTTCGCCTATTTCGCCGGCCGCGCGATCGGCGGGCCGAAATTGGCGGTCGCGATCAGCCCGAAGAAGACCTGGGCCGGCGCCATCGCCGGTGCGCTCGGCGCCACGATCGTCGCGGTCGGCGTCGCTGGGCTGTACGGCTCGGTCGACAGGGGAACGGTCGCGGTCATCGCATTGTTGTTGTCGGTGTGCGCGCAACTCGGCGATCTGCTGGAATCCTGGATCAAGCGCCAGTTCGGCGCCAAGGATGCAAGCGCACTCATTCCCGGTCATGGTGGCGCGATGGACAGGCTCGACGGTTTCTGGGCGGCGGCGCTCGTGGCGTGCGTGGTGGGGCTGCTGCGCGGCGGTTTCGATAACGCCGCGCGCGGCCTGCTGGTATGGTGAGCGCAATGACCGCAACCGGCCTCGCGCGCACGAAACCGGCGGAAGCTGCCGCCGCCCGGACGATTACAATTCTCGGCGCAACCGGCTCGATCGGCGCCAGCACCGTCGATTTGATCAAGCACGAGCCCGCGCGCTATCGGGTGGTGGCGGTCAGTGCGCGCCGCAACGCGGCGGCGCTGGCGAAGATTGCGCGCGATGTTGGCGCGCAGCTCGCCGTGGTCGCCGATCCTTCCGTCTACAAAGATCTCAAGGACGCGCTGGCCGGCACGCCAACCGAAGCCGCGGCCGGTGAGGACGCGTTGCTCGAAGCAGCGCAACGTCCGGCCGACTGGGTCATGGCGGCGATCAGCGGCGCGATCGGTCTTAATCCGACTTTGGCCGCCATCGAACGCGGCTCGACGGTCGCGCTCGCCAACAAAGAATGTCTCGTTTGCGCCGGTAGCCTGTTCATGCGACGGGCGGCCAGCAGCGGGGCGACGGTGCTGCCGGTCGATTCCGAGCACAATGCGATCTTTCAGGCGCTCGGCGCCGGCCCGCGCGAAGACGTCAAACGCATAATCCTCACGGCTTCGGGCGGCCCGTTCCGCACCTGGTCGCTGGAGGAGATCAAGGCGGCGACGCCGGAACAGGCGCTGCGTCATCCCAACTGGTCGATGGGGCCGCGCATCACCGTCGATTCGGCCACCATGATGAACAAAGGACTGGAACTGATCGAAGCGCAGCATCTGTTCGCGCTACGGCCCGATGAAATCGACGTGCTCGTGCATCCGCAATCGGTCGTGCACGGGCTGGTGGAATTCCGCGACGGTTCGGTGGTGGCCCAATTGGGTTCGCCCGACATGCGCATTCCGATCGCCCATTGTCTGGCCTGGCCGCGCCGCATCGAAAGCCCGGCCGCCCGTCTCGATTTGGCACGGGTGAGCGAACTGACCTTTGAGGCGCCGGACCCCATCCGTTTTCCCGCCCTCGCGCTGGTGCGGCGCGTCATGGAGATCGGCGGTGCGGCCCCCACCGTCATGAATGCAGCCGACGAGGTGGCCGTCGGGGAATTCATCGCGGGTCGCATCGGTTTTCCCGCCATTGTGGCGTTGGTCGAGGCCACATTGGAGGCGGCCCAGGCGCGCGGGATGCTCAAGGACCCGACCAGCGTCGAGGCCGCCATCGCCGTTGACCATAATGCGAGAAGTATGGCCCGGGACCTCTTGCCCGAAATTGCCGTAAAGGCATCCTAGTAATCTTTCGCTAACTCTAAGGACGCCAAGCCGGCGGGACGAGGGTGTAATGAGTTTCGACTTCATGGGCGGGTTGAGCGCATTCGGGGGTGGTCTGGTCGGCTACATGGTCCCGTTCCTGTTTGTGCTGACAATTGTCGTGTTTTTTCATGAGCTTGGCCATTTCCTGGTGGCCCGCTGGTGCGGCATCCGCGTATTGGTGTTCTCGCTCGGCTTCGGCCCCGAAATTGCCGGTTTCAATGACCGCCACGGCACGCGTTGGAAGATTTCGGCGGTCCCGCTCGGCGGCTATGTGAAGTTCTTCGGCGACGACAATGCGGCCAGCACGCCCGACCGCGCCGCTGCGGCCGAAATGACCGAAAGCGAAAAGAAAGACAGCTTCGTGAACCAGCCGGTCGCTTCGCGTGCGGCGGTGGTGGCGGCCGGACCGATCGCCAATTTCGTGCTGGCGGTCGCCATTTTTGCCGGCATCTTCATGGTCATCGGCAAGCAGACCGCGACCGCGCGCGTCGACACGGTACAGGCTGGAAGCGCCGCGGAGGCGGCCGGCTTCAAGCCGGGCGATCTCGTCGTCGCCATCAATTCCGACAAGATCGACAGCTTTTCCGACATGCAGCGCATCGTGAGCGTCAGCTCCGGCGAGCCGCTCAAGATCGTGGTCGAGCGCAACGGCCAGCCGGTTAGCCTGACGGCCACGCCGCAGCTCAAGGAAATCAAGGACAATTTCGGCAACGTGCACCGGCTCGGCGTGCTGGGCATCAGCCGCTCGATGGCGGCAGGCGATATCAAGACGCAAAAGGTCAACCCGCTGACGGCGGTCGTGATGGGGGCGCAGGAGACCTGGTTTGTCGTCGACCGGACCCTGTCCTATATCGGCGGGATTTTCACCGGCCGCGAGGCGGCCGATCAGCTCGGCGGCCCGATCCGCATCGCCCAAGTGTCAGGCCAAGTGGCGACCGCCGGTTTCGGCGCGCTCATCCATCTGACCGCCGTGCTGTCGGTCTCGATCGGCCTGCTAAACCTGTTCCCGATTCCGCTGCTCGACGGCGGTCACCTTTTGTTCTATGGAATCGAGGCCGCTCGCGGCCGGCCGCTGTCGGATCGGGCGCAGGAGGTCGGGTTCCGAATTGGGTTGGCGATCGTCGTCATGTTGATGATTTTTGCAACCTTTAATGACATCCTCCACCTGGCCACCTCATAACCGTTGCCGAGGCGCAACTTTTTGATGGAAAAGGGAAACTTGGCCGGGAGTTTCGTTTGCACGGCTCCCGAAAGGCTGTACAAAGCGGTGAACTTTGCCTGCCCAACAGCTCTCTCGAAGCCTGCCGGGGCGGCCGCAAGGAATAAAAAGGGCGCGTAGCGCATGGGACTCGGTGTGCGGTGGGTGCGGGGACTGGCCCTGAGCTGCTTGGTCCTCGGCGGTATCCTTGTCGGTGCTGGCCTGGCGACCGTCGTGTCTTCGGGCGCCGCGGTTGCGCAATCTTCCAGTTCTATCGTTGTGCAGGGCAACCGCCGGGTCGAGGCGGGCACCATCCGTTCCTATTTCAAGCCCGGACCGGGCGGCCGGCTGGGCCCCGGCGAGATCAACGAGGCCCTCAAGGCGCTTTACGCCACCGGCCTATTTTCCGACGTCCGTATCAGCCATGCCGGCGGACGGCTGGTGGTCTCGGTGGTCGAGAACCCCGTGATCAATCAGGTCGTGTTCGAGGGCAACAAAAAGGCCAAAGACGCGCAATTGAGCGCCGAAGTGCAATCGAAACCGCGCGGCACCTTGTCGAAGCCGACCGTGCAGGCCGACGTGCAGCGGATTATCGAGATTTATCACCGCAGCGGCCGTTTCGAAGTGACAGTCGTGCCGAAAATCATCGAACTGCCGAACAACCGCGTCAATCTGGTGTTCGAGATCCACGATGGTTCAAAGACCGGCGTGAAGGAAATCCGCTTCGTCGGCGCCCATGCGTTTTCCCAGGGCCGCTTGAGAAACGTTATCAAGACCACCGAGACCAATTGGTTGTACGGCTTCCTGCAGACGACCGACATCTACGATCCCGATCGCGTGGAAGCGGACCGCGATCTGCTGCGGCGCTTCTACCTCAAATACGGTTATGCCGACGTGCGGATCCTATCGGCGGTCGGCGAATACGATCCCGCCAAGAAAGGCTTCATCGTCACCTTCACGATCGACGAGGGCGCGCAATACCACGTCGGCACGGTCGACGTTATTTCGAATGTGCACGCGCTCGATCCCGCTACGTTGAGCAATGCGGTGAAGCTTAGCCGCGGCAACGTCTACAACGCCGATCTTGTGCAGAAGAGCGTCGAGTTGATGACGATCGAGGCGGCCAGGCACGGCTATGCTTTCGCAACTGTGCGTCCGCGCGGCGACCGCAACTTCCAAAAGAAGCTCATCAATCTCGTTTTCGTGGTCGAGGAAGGCGTCCGCGCCTATATCGAGCGTATCAATATTCGCGGCAACACGCGCACGCGCGATTACGTCATCCGCCGCGAGTTCGATATCGGTGAGGGCGACCCTTATAACCGGGCGCTGATCGACCGCGCCGAGCGGCGGCTGAAGAATCTGAACTATTTCAAGACGGTCAAGATTACCAACGAGCCCGGCTCGGCGCCCGACCGTGTTGTCGTCGACGTCGATGTGGTGGAAAAGTCGACCGGCCAATTCTCGATTTCGGGCGGCTACTCGACCGCCGACGGCTTCCTCGCCGAGGTCAGCATCGCCGACCGCAATCTCATGGGCCGTGGCCAGTTCGCCAAGGCATCGCTGAGCTATGGACAGAACAGGCAAGGATTCAATTTTTCGTTCGTCGAGCCCTATTTGTTCGGCTATCGCATGGCCGGTGGCATCGACCTTTTTGCGCAGCAGAACCTGTCGACGAACTTTGTGTCGTATGACACCAAGTCCATCGGCGGCACCGTGCGTCTAGGTTTTGCCCTGACCGAGGAACTGGCGCTACAGCCGCATTATTCTCTCTACCAAACAGAGCTCAGCATTCCGAGCCAGTACAACTGCTTCCCGGCAACAAGCACGTGTACGCCGGCTTCGCTGCCGGTGCGTTTGGCGGCTGCTCAAGGGCCCGTGATCACGTCACTCATTGGTTATACCCTCACATATAACACGCTCGATAACGTCAATTCGCCGACCAGCGGTTTGTACGCGTCAATTACGCAAGACTTTGCTGGCCTGGGCGGCGATGTGAATTTCATTCGCACTTCGGCGCAGGCGCGCAAGTATCACGAGATTTTGCCGGACGTCGTCGGCGTCGTCAAAGTGCAGGGCGGCCACGTGACGGGCTGGGGCGGCAAAAGTCTACGCATGCAGGATGAGTTCCAGATGGGGCCGAATCTTGTGCGCGGCTTTGCGCCGGCCGGTATCGGCCCGCGCGACTTGACCTCCGGAACGACGAACGACGCGCTGGGCGGCAGCTTGTTCTGGGGATCGAGTTTGGAGGTCCAGACCCCGCTGTTCTTCCTGCCCAAGGAGATCGGCATCAAGCTTGCAACCTATGTCGACGCCGGTTCGCTGTGGGACTACGAGGGTCCGACATCCGGGCAGGGCCAAACGGTTACCGTCGGTCTCGACAGTTTCTCGGATGTTCGTTCTTCGGTCGGCGTCGGCTTGATCTGGGATTCACCGCTTGGGCCGCTGCGCTTCGATCTGGCGTACCCGTTGACGAAGTACTGCGCCAACGTAGGCGGCACGCAAGTTTGCGACCGCACGCAGATTTTCCGCTTCAGCGGCGGTGCGAAGTTCTGATCTTGGCCGCGCTTGGCGGCACGACAGTACGATGAGCGAGCCGGTATTCTTAAGACACGCCCGCGGTCTCACATTTGGTGAGGTCGCCGCTTTGACTGGCGCGCCGACGCCGGCGGCGTCCGCGCGGGCGCGCCGGATCGTCAATGTCGCCGCCCTCGACCGCGCCGGGCCCCGCGATCTCAGCTTCTTCGACAGCAAAAGCTACGCCGCCACGGCCGCCGCCAGCCATGCCGGCGCCTGCCTCACCACGGCAGCACTCGCCAAGGAGTTGCCGGCGCGGGTGACGGCGCTGGTCGTGCGCGAGCCCTATCGGGCTTTTGTCACGGCGGCACGTGAGCTGTTTCCGCATACGCTGCGGCCGTCGTCGCTTTACGAGGCGGGTGAGACCGCCGGCGATTTTGTGCACCCGACCGCCCGGCTGGAGGACGGCGTTACCGTCGAGCCGGGCGCCGTGGTCGGGCCGCGCGCCGAGATCGGCTCCGGCAGCGTCATCGGCGCCACCGCGGTGATCGGGGCGGAGGTCCGAATCGGGCGCGATTGCGCGATCGGGGCCGGCACCACCATCAGCAATGCGCTGATCGGCGACCGCGTCATCATTCATCCGGGCTGCCGGATCGGCCAGGACGGATTCGGCTACGTCATGGGCGCCGCCGGGCACATCAAGGTCCCGCAAATCGGCCGCGTCATCATCCAGGACGAGGTCGAGATCGGGGCGGGCTCCAACGTCGACCGCGGCGCCATCCGCGACACTGTGATCGGCGAGGGCACCAAGATCGACAACCTGGTCCAGGTCGGCCACAATGTCAGCATCGGCCGCCATTGCATCATCGTGGCGCAATCGGGAATAGCGGGCAGTTCGGTGCTGGAAGATTTCGTCGTGCTGGGCGCGCGCGTTGGATTGAGCAACGATGTGACTGTCGGTGAGGGCGCTCAACTTGCAGCCTCCAGCGGCGTCCATCGCAATGTGCCGGCCGGCGGGCGCTTCGGCGGGACCCCGGCGAAGCCGGTGAAGCAATGGTTCCGCGAGATAATGGCCATTGAGCAACTAACGCGCCGCGCAATGCGCGCTCGCAAAGAGCCCGGCGGCGATACGGCCGAGGACGAATGAGACGAAGGCCATGGATGAAGCGGTGAAAAAGCTGGAGGCGGCGGACATCGCTGTGCTGCTCAAGCTGCTGCCGCACCGCTATCCGTTTCTCATGGTTGACCGGGTGATCGACATCCGCGGCGACGAATGTGGGATCGGCATCAAGAACGTGACCTTCAACGAACCGCATTTTCAGGGGCATTTTCCCGACAATCCGGTGTTTCCCGGCGTGCTGATGATCGAGGGCATGGCGCAAACCGCCGGCGCGCTTTGCCTTGTGGCGATGCGATCGCCCCGGCCGAAGGCGGTCTTTTTTCTCACCATCGACAAGGCGAAATTCCGTAAACCCGTCCGCCCCGGCGATACCATCGAATATCACATGCGGAAAATCGCGCAGCGCAAGAACATGTGGTGGTATCGGGGCGAGGCCAAGGTCGCCGGCCAGATCGTCGCCGAGGGCGAGGTCGGCGCCATGCTTTCCGACGCATGAGCACCAGCATGATCGATCCCTCGGCGCGGATCGAGGCCGGGGCGGCGATCGGGCAAGACGTATCGATCGGCCCCTATTGCACCATCGGCCCCAATGTGCGCGTCGGCGACGGCTGCCGGCTGCACGCCCACGTCAATCTCACCGGCCACACCACGATCGGTCCGCGCGCCGTGATCTACCCGTTCGCTTCGCTTGGGTCGCCGCCGCAGTCGGTGAACTATCGCGGCGAACCGACCAAGCTGGTGGTGGGCGCCGATTGCGACATCCGCGAGGGCGTCACCATGAATATCGGCACGGCGCAGGACCGCGGGGTCACGACGGTCGGCGACAAATGTTTTCTCATGGTCGGCTCCCATGTCGCGCATGATTGCGAGGTCGGCAACAATGTTACCTTCGCCAACAATGCCGTGCTCGGCGGTCACGTCTCGGTTGGCGACAATGTGGTGTTCGGCGGCAACACGGCGGTGCGGCAGTTTTCGCGCATCGGCGAAGGAGCGATGATCGCTGGCGTGAGCGGCGTGCGTGCCGACGTGATCCCGTGGGGCATGGCGCAAGGCTCGCTCGCAAATCTGATCGGGCTCAACGTCGTCGGATTGCGCCGCGCCGGCGTCTCCAAAGCCGACATCTTGATCGTACGGCGCGCCTACGAGGCGCTGTTTTTTGGCGCGGGCGAATTCCGCGCGCGGCTTGATTCTGTCGAACGCGAATACGGCGGCGATGCGCGCGTGCGCAGGATCGTCGATTTCATCCGCGCGGGAAAACGCCCCCTCACCACGGCGATCAAGCGCGGCGAGGCCGACGAGGACGCATGAGCGCGACGGCGCCCCCGAAGGCCGAAGGCCCGCTCGCGATGATCTGCGGCGGCGGCAGTTTGCCCTTGGCGGTGGCGGATTCGGTTGCCGCGCGCGGGCGCCAGGTGCTGCTGTTCCCGCTGCGCGGCTTCGCCGAGCCCGCCGATTACGCCGGCCGCGAACACCATTGGGTCCATCTCGGCCAATTCGGCACCGTGGCCAGCATTGCGCGCGCCCATGAATGCCGCGATATCCTCTGTCTTGGCTCGGTGGTGCGGCCGTCGCTTTGGCAACTGCGCCCCGATTTTTTCACGTTGAAAGTGCTGCCGCAGGTCGCCCGCGCCTATCGCGGCGGCGACAATCATCTGCTTACCAGCGTCGGCAAGGTGATCGAAAGCCATGGTTTCCGATTTCTCGGCCCGCAAGAGGTGGCGCCGGAGATCCTGGTGCCGGCAGGCGCACTCGGCCACGCGCAACCCACCGAGCGCCATCGGGCCGATATCGAACTCGGCTTCGACTACCTGCGCGCGGCCGGCCCCTTCGATGTCGGACAGGCCGCGGTGGTGGCCGACAAGCGTGTGCTGGCCGTCGAAGCCGCCGAAGGCACCGACCAGATGCTGGTGCGCGTTGCGCAATTGCGCGAAAGCGGCCGCATCAAAACGCCGAAGGGCGTCGGCGTGCTGGTGAAGGCGCCCAAGCCAAGCCAGGACCGGCGCTTCGATTTACCCTCGATCGGTCCGCTGACGGTCGCCGGCGCGGCCCGCGCCGGACTTGCCGGCATCGCCGTGGCATCCGGTGAGACGGTCATCGCCGAGGCGGAAGCTTTGGTGGCGGCGGCCGACCGCGCTGGACTTTTCGTCGTCGGCGTGGCGGGCGGGGCGAAGCAATGAGCGGCGCGCCGGCGGCAGGCGAAGGTCACGCGCCCGGCCCGCACATCTTTCTGGTGACGGGCGAAGAATCCGGCGACCGCCTGGGCGCGGCATTGATCGCCGCCATCAAACAGCGCACGCAAGGGCGCGCGCGTTTTTCCGGCGTCGGCGGCCCGCATATGGCGGCGGAAGGCATGCCGAGCCTTTACTCGCTTTCCGATCTCTCCTCGTTCGGCTTTGCCTCGTTGCCGGGGCGGCTGCCGACGATCCTGCGGCGCATCCGCGAAACGGCGGATGCAGCAGTCGCCGCCAAGCCCGACGTGCTGGTCATCATCGACAGCCCCGATTTCACCCATCGCGTCGCGCGCAAGGTGCGTGCGCGCGACGCCGGCATCCCGATTGTCGACTATGTGTGCCCGACCGTGTGGGCCTGGCGGCCGGGGCGGGCGCCGGCCATGCGTCCCTATGTCGATCGTGTGCTGGCGCTGTTTCCGTTCGAACCCGCCGTCCTGCAGCGTTTACAGGGGCCGCCCTGCACGTTCGCGGGCCATCCGCTCGGTGAGCAGGTTGCGGTTTTGCGTCCAAACGCCGAGGAGGCGCGCCGCCGGCTGAGCGACCCGCCGCTGCTGCTGGTGCTGCCGGGCAGCCGCACCGGCGAAATCCGGCGCATGGCCGCGATTTTCGGCGAGGCGGTGGCGCGCGTGACTGAGCGCAGCGGGCCGCTGGAGGTGGTGGTGCCGGCGGTGCCGCGGCTGGCCGAGACGGTGCGGGCAGCGGTCGCCAACTGGCGCGTGCCGGCGCGGGTCGTGACCGAGGCGGAGGAAAAACACGCCGCCTACCGGACCGCCCGTGCCGCACTGACCAAGTCCGGCACCTCGACGCTCGAATTGGCGCTGGCGGGCGTCCCGGTGGCCGCGGCCTACAAAGTGCCGCTGGTGGAGGAAATCGTCGGCCGCCTGCTGATCACCGCCCCGAGCGCCATCCTGCCCAACCTGATCCTGGGTGAGAATCTGGTTCCGGAGTTTCTGCAAAGGGACTGCACGGCCGAAAAGCTCAGTAACGCGGTGCTGCCGCTGCTTGCCGATACGGCGCAACGCCGCCATCAGATTGACGCCTTTGCCCGGCTCGATGAGCTCATGGATATCGGCAAGGCGGCGCCCAGCGACCGGGCCGCTGAAGCGGTCCTGGAATGCGCCGCCGGCCTAGGGAACATGCGCGCAAAACCATAGCGCAGGCCCCACAAACCGCGTAGTTTGCTGTCCATCCGGCCAATTGGCCGTATTAATCGGCCAAAAAGCTGGAATCCTGTCTGTGAGTATTTCAAGTCGTGCCGCCATTACCGCCGTCCACGGCTATGTGCCGCCGGACGTGCTCACCAATGCCGACTTGGCGCGCATGGTGAATACCACCGATGCCTGGATTACCGAGCGCACCGGCATCAAAGAGCGCCACATTCTCAAGGGCAAGGGATTGGGCACCTCGCATATGGGCGCCGAAGCCGTGCGCGGGCTCCTGACCAAGACCAACACGCCCCCGGAAGATATCGAGCTTCTCATCTGCGCGACTACGACGCCCGATTTCGTGCACCCCTGCACGGCCAATCTGATCTGCGACATGGTCGGCATCCGCAGCGTCGGCAGCTTCGACGTGCAGGCGGCCTGCTCGGGCTTTCTCTACGCGTTGACGGTCGGTCAGCAATTCATCGCGGCCGGTACCTACAAGAAGGTCATCGTGGTCGGCGCCGATAAGATGTCGGCCATCATGGACTATACCGACCGCGCCACCTGCGTGCTGTTCGGCGATGGTGCGGCCGCGGTGATGCTCGAGCCCAACAGCGACTACGGCATCATGGACACGGTCCTGCATTCCGACGGCTCCGGCATGCAGTATCTGCACCAGAAAGCCGGCGGCAGTCGTATGCCGTCGACGGCGGAAACCGTCGCCCAGCGCCTGCACTATGTCTATCAGGACGGCCCGCAGGTCTATAAGCACGCCGTCGCCGGCATGACGGAGGTCACCCGCGATCTCATGGCGCGCAACAATCTGACCGCCGACATGATCGACTGGATCGTGCCGCACCAGGCCAACCGCCGCATCATCGTGACGACCGCCGAGCGCCTCGGGCTGCCGCTCGAAAAGATCATGTTCACCTTGCAGAAATTCGGCAACACCACCACGGCGACCATTCCGCTCAGCCTGTGGGACTACGAGCAGAAACTGAAGACCGGCGACCGCCTGCTGCTGGCGGCGTTCGGCGGCGGCTTCACCTGGGGCGGCGCCTATGTGACCTGGGCCTATGACGGCGCATCAGCGCGCAGGCTCAACGGCAACGGCGCCTCCAAAAACGGCTAGGGCGGCCGATGAGCCGCCCCACCGCTAAATTCTTTTCGGAAAATTATTTCCGCCGCGAGATCGGGGTGTAGTCGCGTTTCGGCGCGCCGGTATAGAGCTGGCGCGGGCGGCCGATTTTCTGTTTCGGGTCCTCGATCATTTCCTTCCACTGCGCGATCCAACCGACGGTGCGCGCCACCGCGAACAGCACGGTGAACATGGTGGTCGGGAAGCCCATCGCCTTCAGCGTGATGCCCGAATAGAAGTCGACATTGGGATAGAGCTTCTTCTCGATGAAATAGTCGTCGTGCAGCGCGACCTTTTCGAGCTCCATCGCCACATCGAGCAGCGGATCGTCCTTGATGCCCATCTCGGTCAAGACCTCGTGGCAGGTCTTCTGCATGATCTTGGCGCGCGGGTCATAGTGCTTGTAGACGCGATGGCCGAAGCCCATCAGCCGGTAGGGATCGTTCTTGTCCTTGGCGCGTTTGACGAATTCCGGGATGCGCTCAACCGTTCCGATCTCGCGCAGCATGTTGAGCGCAGCTTCGTTGGCGCCGCCATGCGCCGGGCCCCACAGGCAGGCGCAGCCGGCGGAGATGCAGGCGAACGGATTGGCGCCCGAGGAACCGGCGAGCCGCACCGTCGAGGTCGAAGCGTTCTGCTCGTGATCGGCGTGCAGGATGAAGATGCGGTCCATGGCGCGCGCCAGCACCGGGTTGACCTTGAACTCCTCGGCCGGCACGGCAAAGCACATGCGCAGGAAGTTCGAGGCGTAGTCGAGGTCGTTTTTCGGATACACGAACGGTTGACCGACAGAATATTTGTAGGCCATGGCGGCCAGCGTCGGGGTCTTCGCGATCATGCGGATCGACGCGATCATGCGCTGAATCGGATCCGAGATGTCCGTGGAGTCGTGATAAAACGCCGACAGCGCGCCGACCGAGCCGACCATGACCGCCATCGGATGCGCATCACGCCGGAAGCCCTGGAAGAACCGGCTCATTTGTTCATGAACCATGGTGTGCTTGGTGACGCGGTAGTCGAAGTCGGCCTTCTGCGCTGGCGTCGGCAATTCGCCGTAGAGCAGAAGGTAGCAGGTCTCCAGGAAATCGCCGTGCTCGGCGAGCTGATCGATCGGGTAGCCGCGATAGAGCAGTACGCCCTCGTCGCCATCGATATAGGTGATCTTGGATTCACAGCTCGCGGTCGAGGTGAATCCCGGATCGTAGGTGAACATGCCGCTCTCGCCATAGAGCTTGGCGATGTCGATCACCTCCGGGCCGATGCTGCCGGGGTAGATCGGGAAGTCCCAGTTCTTGTTGCCGACGGTGAGCGTGCCGGTCTTGGCTTTGGCGTCCGTTTTGGCGTCCATGGTCGAGCCCTCGAATTGGCAGCGAGCGGTGCGCGTAAATAACTTTTGGGCCGGGGCGGCAGTGCCGGGTCTGGGCGTGCGGGTTCCGGCCGCTGTTTGGGTAGCTTATTCAAGTGTGCGCTGCAAGATAGAGCAAGGCGCGGCGCTGCCCGCTATATGGGCATCATCCCCGCTAATTTCGCAGGGGTGAGCGCCTAAGCCGCAGGGCGCCCGCCGGCCTGGTCGCGCAGCCGTGCCAGGCTCTCGTCGCGGCCGAGCACCGCTAGGACGTCGAAGATCGGCGGTGAGGTGGTTCGCCCGGTCAGCGCGGCCCGCAACGGCTGCGCCACCGCGCCGAGCTTCAGCCCGGCGGTTTCCGCAAAGGGCCGCACCACCGCCTCCACGGTTTCCGCGGTCCACTCGCTGACCGCTTCGAGCTTCGGCAACAGGGCGGCAAGCTGGCTGCGGGCCTCGTCGGTGAGCAAGTTCTTGGCCTTGTCGTCGAGGTCGAGCGGCCGGCTGGCCCAGAGGAAGCGCGCGGCGTCGAACAGTTCGACCAAAGTCTTGGCCCGCTCCTTCAGGCCCGGCATGGCCGCGAGCAGCGTGGCGCGCAACGCGGGCGTCAGCTTGGAGGCGAGCTCCTGGCCGCCGGCGATATGCGGCAAGAGCTGCTCGAGCGCGTCCATCAATGTGTTGTCGGCGCTGGCGCGGATATAATGGCCGTTGAGGTTCTCGAGCTTGGCGAAATCGAAGCGTGCCGGCGAACGCCCGATAGCGGCCAGATCGAAGGCGTCGATCATTTCCGCGGTGGTGAAAATTTCCTGGTCGCCATGGGCCCAGCCCAGCCGCACCAGGTAATTGCGCATCGCCGCCGGCAGATAGCCCATGGCGCGGTAGGCGTCGACGCCGAGCGCACCGTGACGCTTGGACAGCTTGGAGCCGTCCGGCCCGTGGATCAGCGGAATGTGCGCGAAGATCGGCGGCTGCCAGCCGAGCGCCTCGTAGATGTGGGTCTGGCGGGCGGCGTTGGTGAGGTGGTCGTCGCCGCGAATGACATGGGTCACCGCCATGTCGTGGTCGTCCACCACCACCGCCAGCATGTAGGTCGGGTTGCCGTCGGAGCGCAGCAGCACCAGGTCGTCGAGATCGGAATTCTGCCAGGTGACGCGGCCCTGCACCTGGTCCTCGATCGCAGTCTCGCCGGTCTGCGGCGCTTTCAGCCGGATGACCGGCGTGACGCCGGCCGGCGCCTCGGCCGGGTCGCGGTCGCGCCAGCGTCCGTCATAGAGCTTGGAGCGGCCCTCGCGGCGGGCGGCCTCGCGCATCTCTTTCAATTCCTCGGGGGTCGCGTAGCAGCGGTAGGCGCGGCCGGCCGCCAGCAACTGCTCGGCCACCTGGCGGTGGCGCTCGGCGCGTGAAAACTGGAACACGATCTCGCCGTCCCAGGTCAGCCCCAGCCAGGTGAGCCCGTCGATGATGGCGTTGATGGCGGCGGTGGTCGAGCGCTCGCGGTCGGTGTCCTCGATTCGCAGCAGCATTTTGCCGCCGAGGTGGCGTGCGTAGAGCCAATTGAACAGCGCGGTGCGGCCGCCGCCGATATGCAGGAAGCCGGTGGGAGAGGGTGCAAAACGGGTAATGACGGGCCCGGTCATCGCAGCGCCTGTACCACAATTGCAGGCAAGTGTGTCAGCGCGATTGACATTGAGCCGAGCGCCGCGTCATGGCATAGGCCGCCGTTCGCGGCATCACAGTGTTAGACCCGGGATTGAAGAAGCATGGCGAAGGACGGCAAGGCAAGTGGGGAAGCGGTCACGGCAGAGGCCGGGCGCGACTTCATCCGCGACATCGTCCAGGCCGATCTCGACGCCGGGCGCGTCAAAGAGGTGGTGACCCGTTTCCCGCCCGAGCCGAACGGCTATCTCCACATCGGCCATGCCAAGTCGATCGGTCTGAATTTCGGCGTGGCGCAGGAGTTCGGCGGCCGCTGCCACCTGCGCTTCGACGATACCAACCCGGCCAAGGAAGAGCAGGAATATATCGACGCCATCGAACGCGACGTGCGCTGGCTCGGCTTCGATTGGGGCAAGCACCTCTACCACGCCTCCGATTATTTCGAGCAGCTTTACAATTGGGCCGAGGACCTGATCCGCGCCGGCAAGGCTTACGTCGACGACCAGACGCAAGATGAGATGCGGGCGAACCGCGGCACGCTGACCGAGCCGGGCAAGAACAGCCCATTCCGCGACCGCGGCGTGGAGGAAAATCTCGATCTGTTCCGCCGCATGCGCGCCGGCGAATTCGAAAACGGTGCGCGCGTTTTGCGCGCCAAGATCGATATGGCGAGCGGCAACATCAATCTGCGCGATCCGGTGATGTACCGCATTCTCCATGCAGTGCATCCGCGCACCGGCACGGCCTGGAAAATCTATCCGAGCTACGATTATGCCCACGGCCAGTCCGACGCCATCGAAGGCGTCACCCATTCGGTCTGCACGCTCGAATTCGAGGATCATCGGCCGCTCTACGACTGGTTCATCGAGAACTTGAAGGTGCCGTCGCGGCCGCGCCAATACGAATTCGCGCGGCTGAACCTGAGCTACACGGTCCTGTCCAAGCGCGTGCTCACGCTTTTGGTGCGCGACGGTCACGTCAAAGGCTGGGACGATCCGCGCATGCCGACGCTCGCCGGTTTACGCCGGCGCGGCGTGCCGCCGGAAGCGATCCGCGATTTCATCAAGCGCATCGGCGTGGCCAAGGCCAACAGCCTGGTCGACGTCGGCATGTTCGAATTCTGCGTGCGCGAGGTGCTCAACAAAAGCGCGCTGCGACGCATGGCGGTATTGCGGCCGCTGAAAGTCGTGATCGAGAATTATCCGGAAGGGCAGGTGGAGGAGCTGGACGCTATCAATCATCCCGACAATCCGGCGGCGGGTTCGCGCAAGATCAAGTTCGCGCGCGAGTTCTATATCGAAGCCGAAGACTTCATGGAGAACCCGCCGAAGAAATTCTTCCGCCTCGCGCCGGGAACGGAAGTGCGCCTGCGCTACGCCTATTTCATCACCTGCCGCGAGGTGAAGAAGAACGCCAAAGGCGAGGTGACCGAACTGGTCTGCACCTACGACCCGGCCACCAAGGGCGGCAATGCGCCCGACGGCCGCAAGGTCAAGGGCACCATCCACTGGGTCTCGGCCGAACATGCCGTGCCGGCGGAAGTGCGGCTCTACAATCCGCTGTTCGTTGCCCCCGATCCCGACGCGGAAAATTTTGCGTCAGCGCTCAATCCGCAGTCGCTCGAGATCGTTGAGGCGCGAGTTGAGCCGGCAATCGTCGCCGGCAACGAGACTGAGGCGGTGCAATTCGAGCGCAACGGCTATTTTTGCCGCGATCCCGACAGTGCCGCCGGCCGCCCGGTGTTCAACCGCACCATCGGCCTGCGCGACACCTGGGCGAAGGAAAAAAGTGCGGGCCAAGACATGCGATCATAGCCCCGCCGCTGATGCCGGCGGTAAGCGCCGCCTGTTGTCCGCTTTCGGGGGTAAACCAGACACGCCGGGAGCGTTTCGGGATGTCCGCTTATAACCAGAAGCGGACACCACATGACTGCAGCGGAGTTCCTTTACCGACGCAGTCCGCTGACAATCCATATTATTCAAGGGCTTACACAGCCTCGACATGCCGTGCCGTCGTGTTGATGGCATAAACTACATCGTTGACGAGTGTTTATGCGGGCAATAGGGTTCACCCGTGGCGACTGTCTGTTCCCCGAAAGGGGTGATTATGTTCCTACATAGCAAATTTTTCGCCGGCGTCGTTGTTGCGACCGTCGTGGCAATTGGCACGGCCCATGCGGCGACGATCTATCCGGTTAGTGCGACCGCGCCGCTAGGATCATACCCCGGCTATCCGGCCTCCGACGCGATCGATCAAGGTCCGGGCTCAAACCTTACGGATTGGGCGGCTAACAGCACGGGCAACGGCTCATATCTGCAATTGGATCTTGGCGCGTCATATTCGCTCGCGAACGCTTACGTCACCGATCGTGTGACGTCGGGCTGCACCAACGGGTCTAATTGCCTTGGATCTTTCGATTTTACGACGTCGTTCGAGCTGCAGGCCTACACAGACGGCACATACACGACGCCTTCCGGCTCTGCGGTTATCGTTAGCGGGCTTGTGCCACCGCCAACTGGCGTGCCGACGGTTGTCGCGTTAGGCGGCCTGACTACCCAATACATAATATATACTGTTCTTGCCGCCGACGGAGTGAACCCGGGGCTTGCCGATATACATTTCGATACCACCACAACCACCCCGCTTCCGGCGACTCTCCCGCTTTTCGCTGGCGGCCTCGGCATGATTGGACTGGTTGCGCGGCGCAGGAAGCGGAAGGCTCAAAAGGCCTGCTGATCAAAACGCTTGAGCAGACTTCGGATAGGCCGCCGCGTTGGCGGCCTTTTTGTTTGCACTCAATTGTTTTGGGTATGTCCGCTAGTGACCCGAAGCGGATATTTAAATTGCAGGCTCGAATGTCCGCATTCGGAGGTAGAGCGGACAACGACGAGCCGTTGCGCACCAATTCAATTTTTGAGGACCTGTCCCAACCACCACCAACGTTCACATCCGTTCTCCTAGTCACAACCTCTGAGGGGATTATAACGATGACAAAGCATGACCCAATTGGTGGTCACGCGCAGGAAATTACGGAGGAGATGATTTCCGCTGGCCGTGAAACCCTTTTGGCTTCCTTCCCGGAGGATGTCCTTTCGGAGCGAACTCCAGGCCTAGACCGGGCAGTTTATGATATTTTTCAAGCAATGGCGGAACAGTCGGCGCAATCCGCTTGCGAAAATCGCTTAGTTCTCCAGCAAGCTTCTTTATGTGGGCCGTTGTATCTTTCATATCTGGAATAGTCACTTCTTGCATGGTCCCGGTAGCTCCGGGAGCTGACATTCTGAGTTGAAAAATCTCATGGTCGGAAGTGTTTGAAACACCCCAAGTGTCATGGACATATTTATTTCTTTGGCTGGAGCTTCTTCCGATCCGTCTTAATATGTCTTCTAAGATTGTTTTATCACTTTGTTTTTCTAGGAGCGTGCCTCCGAGACCAGATAAAATTTCTCTGCGCCCCCTGCTACTGTCAATTGCGTAAAATATGCTTCTTGCGATGGCCGGGGGAGAACCGCTCATTAGTTGGAATAGCTGATACATATGCCATTCTAGGTTAGCCCAACTGACACAGACGTGCCCCAACTGTTCGGCATATGCTGGTTCTTTGTCGAGGTTTGTAGTTATCGTTATGGGTTGTTGTGGTGGTGTAGGTGTATGATCTGGCATGGTCCCTCACATGGTAAAAGCTCACAAAATTAGAGTTCCTGAACTAAACCCAGACGCATGGACGCGCTTTACGCGCGCTGTTGACGTTGTGGCGAAAAGCCCGCCGCAGCATCGAAAGAAGAAATCCAAACCCCACAATCGAAAGAAGAAGTCTAAGGCTTCTTAATTTAAATTGCTCTGCAAAACTTTGATACGCAGAGCGCAGCACAGGGAAGCAAAGCCATGGGATTTGTTAGCCGAGAACTAGAGAGGGTCACGGCGAGGCTTCAGGCTGAACCGCTGCCAGCCGAAGAATACGTTCAGCTTTACGCGGTCCAGCAAGCATTGTTATGGGCCCTAGAACCGACCGACTTTAAGGGGCCCTATGATATGATCGTCCAGGCTAACGACACTCCGGTAGGCTCAGAAGATTGTCCGGCAGGAAATGGTCGGATTGCGTCTTTAGATATTCCCGACCTTCGTGCGTCCTGACTATTACCCAGACGGACTTTCCTTGCTCGCTGACAAAATACGCTTGCGGATCGCGCTTGACGTTAGCGATCGCCGTTTCTTCTAAGTCTTTCCATGCGCTGCCGCCTACCGCCTGAATACGGCGGTGGCGATCTTGATGGGTTGGTAACTTTGTGATGCAGGTGATTTGACGTGCAGCCATAGTTATCAGTCCTTCAGTTCTGGACTGGGCTTGACCGGAATCGTGAAAACGGATTCTATCCGCGTGTTGATCCACGAAGGCCCGCCGCCCAGTCCAAGTGGGTTTGCGCGGGCAAATCAGAAGGCCGCCAGTTACCAGCTGGCGAGAGCCACGCGGTTGTTATAGCGGAAATCAAATTCCGCCAGATAGCGGTGCAGATGTTTTTCGCTGCAATGCTGATAGACGCCCTTCATGCCGCGCTTGAAGATTGAAAAGTAGCCCTCAACTGTGTTTGTGGTTACATCGCCACGGGCATATTCATTGGCGGCATGATTGACTGTTTCGTGGGCGGCGAATGTTTTGCCGACTGCAAAATACAGTTTGCTTTCATCGGTATGCAGACGCGTTTCGCGATCTATATTGGCGCGCACGATCTGAGTAACTGTAGCGCCGTCTGCCTGTGCTGGGTGAAACGATCGGACGCGACCGTCGCGTTCGACAAGAGCGACAATGGCGCGTTTTTTACCGGGACCGCCTTTCTTTTTGGACATGGGCCTGCCGGTGGTTTTGAACTTGCGTAGGCGCGCTTCGGGAATATCGCCGTAGTAAGTTTCGTCGGCTTCGACCACTTTGCCGGGACCACCAAGCGGCTCAAGGCCACCTGTGCGCATGGCTTCGCGCAAACGATGCATCATAAACCAGGTGCTTTTGTAACTAATGCCCAACATGCGGTGAACTTGATGGGCCGAGACGCCCTTCTTGCTCGCCGTCATCAGGAATAGTGCCGCCAGCCACTTGGTGAGCGGGATTTTGCTGCGCTCGAAAACTGTCTTGACGGTTACGGTGAATTGCTCGCGGCACTCGGCACACTGATAAAGGCCCGGACGATGGGCCTTGCCTTGTAGGCCACGGATTTTGTCCTGATCGGCATTGCCGCAATGGGGGCAAGTCGGCCCTCCCGGCCAAACTCGCGCTTCCAGCCACTTGCGGGCTGCAGTTTCGTCTTTGAAGATTGGGTTTTTTAGAAGGTCAGTCATGACACATTCTCAAATTTGGATTGGACCTAATGGTCAACAGATTGATCCAGAGGTGGCGGCAGAGTTGCTTCAATTAGGTGAGCGAGTCCGCGAAGCTGAGAGTCGTCTAAGGCAATTAAAAGCCGCTGGGGGCCCTTGGCGGCAATATCTAAGGCCCACCCTTCATCGACTTTTGCCAGTGAAACTCCCAACGCGCGATGAGTTGCTTTCATGACGATCACCCTGATTGGCAATAATACTAGTTCAAGTGGCTTGCTTTGTCAAGGTTATAATCGCGCCTCTGATTGCCTTAGCATGGCCCCGCGCAAGCGGTGGGGCGGAGCGTTATGGCGGTAAACGACGACAACCGAACGCGCACGCGCGCCTGGAGCGCGCAGGTTGATGCCGCGCGCCGGCGTGCTGGGCTCGTGCTGCCGGAGTGGCTCGGCGCTCCCGCCGAGCAGTTGCGCCGGCTGTTGTCGCAATGGGCGCTCGCCGAACTGGCGCCCGGCCGGCTCACGCCTTGGCTGCCGGTCGCTTTCGGCTTCGGCGTCGTACTTTACTTCACCGCCGAGCGCGAGCCTTCCTGGTGGGCGGCTTCAAGCGTGGCGCTCGCCGGTATCACGGTTGCGGTTTTCGCGCGCCGCCGGCCGGTCGGCTTTCCGCTTGCGCTCGGCTTTGCGGCCATCGCCTGTGGTTTCGCCACGGCAACGCTGACGACCCTGCGCGTCGCCCATCCGGTTTTGGCATTTCCAACCTGGAGCGCCCAGGTCACCGGATTCGTCGAGACCCGCGAAGAGCGTGCCCGCAGCGACCGCGTGGTGGTGCGCGTCGCCTCGATCGAGGCGCGCCGCATGGCGGTCAAGCCGGACCGCGTGCGCGTCGCCGTGCGTAAAGGCACCGCGCCGGATGTGGGCTCGTTCGTCGCCTTCAAGGCGCATTTGTCGCCGCCGCTCGCGCCCCTGCGGCCCGGCGGCTATGACTTCGCGCGCGGCATGTATTTTCAACGCATCGGCGCCTCCGGCTATGTGCTGGGCGCCATCAGGACGGAGCGGGCGCCGCGCGCACCCGGTTTCCGGCTGCGCGCCGCCGCTTTTATCGATGGCTTGCGCGAAGCCATCAACGGCCGCATCCACGCCGTGCTGCCCGGCGACCGCGGTTCGATTGCCTCGGCGCTGATCACGGGCAAGCGCAACGCCATATCCGAGCCCGTGCGCAACGCCTTCTACATTTCGAGCCTCGCCCACGTGCTGGCGATCTCCGGGTTTCACATGGCGGTGGTGGCCGGCATCGCGTTTTTCTTCATCCGTGCCGGGCTGGCGTTGATGCCGGCGCTGGCGAGCCGGCGCCCGATCAAGAAATGGGCCGCCGCCGCCGCGCTTGCGACCGCCGCATTCTATCTGGTGCTGTCGGGCGCCAGCGTCTCCACCCAGCGCGCCTTCATCATGGTCACGATCGTGCTGATCGGCGTCATGCTCGACCGGCCGGCGCTGACCTTTCGCACGCTCGCGGTCGCGGCCTTCGCCGTCTTGCTGCTGTCGCCGCAGGCGGTGGTGCATCCGAGCTTCCAGATGTCGTTTGCGGCAGCGCTCGCTCTGATCGCGGCCTATCAATACGGCATGCCAGGCGGCGCATATTTTCGCGCCGATGCCGACACGGCGCTGTCACAGCGCGCCGCGCTCTGGGGCACGCGCGAGATCGCCGCGCTCGTTCTCGCGTCCATCGTCGCCGGCCTCGCCACCACGCCTTACGCCGCCTACCACTTCCATCGCGTGGCGCCCTACGGCGTGCTCGCCAATCTGCTCGCCATGCCGGTGGTGTCGGCCTGGGTGATGCCCATGGGCATTCTCGGCGTGCTCACTTTGCCGCTCGGCTTTGACGCGCCGTTCTGGCAGCTGATGGGGCAGGGCATCGACTGGATGATCAAGGTGGCGCTGTGGGTCACCAGCCTGCCGGGCGCGGTCGGCCACATGCCCGCCTTCGGCACCGGCCCGCTGCTGCTCGGCACCGCCGGACTGCTGCTTATTTGCCTGTTGCGCTCGCCACTGCGATGGAGCGGCGCCGTGCTGGCGCTGGTCGCCGGCCTGTGGGCGCTCGATGCGCCGCGCCCCGACGTGCTGGTGGCCGGCGATGGCCGCGCCGCCGCCATGCGCGGGGCCGACGGGCGCCTCACGTTCCTGTCGAGCGGCCGCGACAGTTTCGTGGTCAAGGACTGGCTTGCAGCCGACGGTGACGGCCGCGACGCCAAGGACAAATCGCTGCATGAGGGCGTGACCTGCGACGCCATCGGCTGCGTCGGGCGTTTCAAGGACGGGCAGCTGGCTACGCTTGCTCTCAAAGCGGAAGCCTTCGCCGAGGATTGCGCGCGCGCCGCGGTGGTGGTGAGCATGCGCGAAGCGCAGGGCGCCTGCGCCGCCACGCTCATCGACCGCAAAGTCTGGCGCGCGCACGGCTCAACCGCGCTGCGCTGGAGCGGCGATCACTTTGAGGAAAGCTTTGCCCGTCCGCCCAACACTGACCGGCCATGGGCGCCGGGGACAGCGGAAACGCCGCAACCGTCAGAACAGACAGCCCCGCGCAACGCCACGCCCAAGCAAAAAGATTTAGAAGCCGACGATTAGTACCGCCTGAACAACCCCACCAGCTTGCCCTGAATGCGCACGCGGTTGGGCGGCAGGATGCGGACTTCGTAAGATGGATTGGCGGGCTCGAGCGCAATCGAAGCCCCGCGCCGGCGGAAGCGCTTGAGCGTGGCTTCCTCGTCGTCGATCAGCGCCACCACAATGTCGCCGGTCTCGGCCGCTTCCGATTTGCGGATGAGCGCGATATCGCCGTCGAGGATGCCTGCTTCGATCATCGAGTCGCCGCGCACTTCCAGCGCGAAATGCTCGCCGGCCGACAACAGGTCGGGCGGCATGTTGATGGTGTGGCTGCGGGTCTGGATCGCCTCGATCGGCGTGCCGGCGGCGATGCGGCCCATGACCGGCACCGCGATCGGGTGCATGTTGTCGACTTCAGCGGCGTCCCCGGAGACCGCGCGCACGCGGCCGAGGTCGCCCTCGATCACGCTCGGGGTGAAGCCGCGCGAGCGGCCGCCGCTGATGCCGTGGGCGACCGAATCCGGCAGCTTAATCACCTCGATGGCGCGCGCCCGGTTGGCCAGCCGCCGGATGAAGCCGCGCTCTTCCAGCGCCGTAATCAGCCGGTGGATGCCGGATTTCGAGCGCAGGTCGAGGGCGTCCTTCATCTCGTCGAAAGAGGGCGGAACCCCGGTCTCGGTCAGCCGCTCGTGGATGAAGCGCAGCAGCTCGAATTGCTTGCGGGTCAGCATCGGTTTCTCCCCCATCCCAGCCGGCGCCAAAAAGGGCCTCCGGTCAGAAACAAATCATGAACGGACACTATCTGTTCGATATGTGTTCCGCAACCATTTAATTTGGGGTGAAAAACTCGAAAGGCCGCTACAGGCCTAGCTTAAGGATGACACAGGGTGAACCGGCAACTGCCGCCGGCGCGCGCGGCTCGCGAATCACCAGGCAATGCGCCCGCGCCAGCGGCGCCGTCAGGGAACTGTCCTGGACCGGCACCGGGGTTGCCACCGGGCCGTCTGGTTCCATCTCCAGGGTCGCCCGCAGATAGTCGGCGCGCTCGTCATTGGCGGGCAGGTCGCGGCCGAGGCGGGCCGGCTCCGGAACGTGCTCGGCGTCGCTGCGCCCGCCCAGCCGCCCGATCAGCGGCAGCAGGAACAGGAAGGCGCAGACATAGGCCGACACCGGGTTTCCGGGCACGCCCAGCACGTGCATGCCGCCCAGCCGCCCATGCATCATCGGGCGGCCCGGGCGCAGCGCCACCCGCCAGAACGATAGCTCCAGCCCTTCCGACGCCAGCGCCCGCTGAACCAGATCGTGCTCGCCGACGGAGGCTCCGCCGCTGGTGACCAGAATATCGGCGCCCCAATCGCGCGCGCGGCGCACGGCGGCGGCGATGTCCGCGATGCGGTCGTGGGCAATGCCGAGATCGTTCACCTCGGCGCCGGCGCTGCGGGCCATGGCCAGGATCGCAAAGCCGTTGGAGTAGACGATCTCGCCGGGCCCGGGCTGGCCGCCCGGCGCCACCAACTCGTCGCCGGTGCCGAGCACCGCCACTTTCGGCCGGCGATAAACTGGCAGGTTCGCGTAGTTCATGCCGGCGGCCAGCATCACGTCGCGGTCGCTCAGCCGCCGTCCTTTGCGCAGCAGCACGTCGCCTCGTTTGAAGTCGATACCGTGGGGACGCACATTGCGGCCCTTGCCGGTGGCGTTTTTAACGGTGACGGTGTCGCCGTCGCGCTCGGTCAATTCCTGGATCACCACGGTGTCGCTGCCCGCCGGCATCACCCCGCCGGTGAAGATGCGCGCGGCCTGGCCTGCCTCCACGGCGCCGTCGAAGGGATGGCCGGCGGCGACTTCGCCGATCAGCGTGAGCGTGACCGGCGCTGTGCCGACGTCGCTCGCCCGCACCGCATAGCCGTCCATGGCGGATACGGCAGCGGGCGGCTGGGTGCGCAGCGCGGTCAGATCCTCGGCCAGCACGCGGCCGAGCGAATCGTCGATCTTGACCGTTTCGGCTGTCAGTGCGTCCGCGTGCGCGAGCACGCGGGCCAAGGCTTCGGCGACCGGCATCAGGGCCGCCATGAATTTTTCCTTTGGCGCATGATCTTTTCCGAAAACCGGTGCCCACTTTTCGGGATCATGCGCTAGGTCTCCGCGCGCCAGGTGCCGGACCGGCCGCCGCTCTTCTCCAAGAGCCGGACGCCTTCGATCCGCATGCCGCGCTCGATCGCCTTGACCATGTCGTAGATGGTCAGACAGGCGATCGACACGCCGACCAGCGCCTCCATCTCGACCCCGGTCTGCGCCGTCACCTTCACCGTTGCGCGCACCAGGAAGCCGGGCAGGGTGTGCTCGGGATCGATATCGATGGTCACCTTGGTGATCGGCAGCGGGTGGCAGAGCGGGATCAGCCCGTGGGTGCGTTTGGCCGCCATGATGCCGGCAAGGCGCGCGGCGCCCAGCACGTCACCTTTCAGCGCGTTGCCTTCCAGCACCCGGTCGAGCGTCCGCTTGCTCATGAGGACGCGGCCTTCCGCGGTCGCCTCCCGTTCGGTGCTGCCCTTGGCGGAAACGTCCACCATGCGGGCCTGGCCGCGCTGGTCGATGTGGCTGAGGCCCGTTTTCGTGGCTAATCGACGCGCGCGTTTTGCGGACTTTTTGGGAGCGCGGCGGGATTTCTTTTGCGGCCTGCGGGCCTTCCTGGCCGGGCGCCGGGTGGCGGATTTCTTGCGGCGCGGGGGCGCTTTCTTACGCCGCACCGCTTTCTTTTTGCGGGCGCGTGCCACGGCTCACTCCACGCCGGCGCGGTGTGGCGCGCGCGCCAGCAGGCGCTGCGTTGCCGCGGTCACGTCCGGCTGTCGCATCAGGCTTTCGCCGATCAGGAAGGTCTTGATGCCGCTGCGGGCGAGGCGGGCAAGATCCGCCGACGTATGAAGACCGCTCTCGGCCACTACCACGCGTTCGCGCGGAATCTCGGGCGCCATCCGCTCGCTCACGCCCAAGTCGGTCCGGAAGGTGCGGAGATCACGGTTGTTTACGCCCATAAGTTTAGATTTCAGGCGAAGCGCGCGTTCTAGCTCATCTTCTTGATGAACTTCAATGAGAACGTCCATCCCATTGGCAAGGGCTGCATTTTCGATCTCATGAGCCGCCCCGTCGTCGACCGCCGCCATGATGATCAGGACGCAGTCGGCCCCCAGCGCGCGTGATTCCACCACCTGATAGGGCTCGTAGACGAAATCCTTGCGCAGCACCGGCAATGCGGTCGCCTCACGCGCTTGCATCAAAAACTCCGGCTGCCCTTGGAACGATGGCGCGTCGGTCAGCACCGACAGGCAGGTGGCGCCGCCTGCCTCATAGGCTTTGGCCAGCGACGGCGGATCGAAATCGGCCCGGATCAGGCCCGCCGAGGGGCTCGCCTTCTTGATCTCGGCAATGAGTGCGTAGTCGTTGCCGGCAATCTTGCGCTCGATGGCCGCGAGGAAGCCGCGCGGCGGCGGCGCGGCCTTGGCGGCGGCTTCAAGCCGACCAAGCGGGCGCGCGGCTTTGGCCGCCGCGATCTCCTCGCGCTTGTAGGCCTCGATCTTCTTGAGGATATCCATCATTTTTTCCTGCGCATGATCTTATCCGAAAACCGGTTGCCATCCACGGATCAAGTCCGAGGACAAGCTTTTCGGGATCATGCGGCTCACGCCTCCGCGGCGTTAGACACCGCGATCAACCGGTCGAGCTTGCCTTCCGCTTCGCCGCTGTCGATCGATTTGGCGGCAAGCGCGGCCCCTTCCTTCAAGTCCTTGGCCATGCCGGCGACCACCAGCGCAGCCGCGGCATTGAGGATCGCCACGTCGCGGAACGCGCTTTTCTTGCCCTTGAGCACGTCGAGCAGCGCCCTGGCGTTGTGCTCGGCGTCGCCGCCGCGCAACGCCTCGGGCTTGGCGCGCGGCAGTCCGGCGTCTTCGGGCGTGATCTCGAAAGTGCGGATATTGCCCTTTTCGAGCGCCGCCACGCTGGTCGCGCCCGTGGTGGTGATCTCGTCGAGGCCGTCGGAACCGTGCACCACCCAGATGCTTTCCGAGCCGAGGTTTTTCAGCACCTGCGCCATCGGCTCGATCCACTGCCGCGAGAAGGCGCCGATCATCTGGCGCTTGACGCTGGCCGGGTTCGACAGCGGCCCCAGCAGGTTGAAGATGGTGCGGGTGCCGAGCTCGACGCGGGTGGGGCCCACGTTCTTCATGGCTGGATGATGCGCCGGCGCGAACATGAAGCCGATGCCGGCGTCGCGGATGCAGCGGGCGACCTTGTCGCCGGCAACCTCGATATTGACACCGAGCGCGCCGAGCACGTCGGCGGCGCCCGATTTCGACGACAGCGCGCGGTTGCCGTGCTTGGCCACCGGCACGCCGGCGCCCGCCACGATGAAGGCGGCGCAGGTCGAGATGTTGAACGAGCCGGAGGCGTCGCCGCCGGTGCCGACCACGTCGATCGCGTCGGGCGGCGCCTTAACGCCCAGCATCTTGGCGCGCATGGTGGTGACCGCGCCGGTGATCTCGTCGACGGTTTCCCCGCGCACGCGCAAGGCCATCAGCAGGCCGCCCATCTGCGAGGGCGTGGCGTCACCCGACATCATGCGGTCGAAGGCGCCGGCGGCTTCCGCGCGGGTAAGGCTGGCGCCGGTCGCGACCTTGGCGATGAGCGCTTTGAATTCGTCGGCCACGACGCCCTCTATTCCGCCGCGTGCATCGCGGCCGCGCGCCGGCCGGTCTGGTTGTTCCAGGCGGCGGCGATGTCGAGAAAATTCTTCAGCATCAGATGGCCGTGTTCCGACGCGATGCTTTCGGGATGAAACTGCACGCCGTGAACGGGGAGTTTTTCGTGCGCGAGCCCCATCACCAACCCGTCGTCGGTCTCGGCATTGACGGTGAGCGCCTTCGGCATGCTTTTGCGCTCGACCACCAGCGAATGATAGCGCGTGGCCTGCAGCGGCCCGTTGATGCCGCGAAACACGCCGGTGCCGCTGTGGCGGATCTCCGACAGTTTGCCGTGCCGCGGCGTCGCGCGCACCACCTTGCCGCCGAAGGCCTGGCCGATGGCCTGATGGCCGAGGCAGACGCCGAGGATCGGGATGGTGGGTGCGGCCTTTTCAACGAGCGCGAGGCAGATGCCGGCGTCGTCCGGCGTGCCGGGGCCGGGCGAAAGCACGATCGCCTCCGGCGCCATCGTCATCACCTCGGCGACCGAAATCTTGTCGTTGCGATGCACGACGACGTCGGCCCCCAAGCTGCCCAGGTAATGGAACAGGTTGAAGGTGAAGCTGTCGTAATTGTCGATCAGGACGATCATGTTTTCGTTCCCGCTCAAGGTCTTAAGACCCATGGCAGGGGGGGTCAAGGCAGAAGGGCGCGGCTTGGTTACCTCAGCCCGGCGACGAATTGATCCACCTCAGACCTTGCCGTCAGCCTCATCTTTTCCCCGCCGAAGCAATCGAACAGGCGGAGATGTCCAGCGTATGAGTTGGCGTTCTGACGCGTCCAATATTCCGCCGCCCAAGCGACCAATTCCGCAAAATTCGCCTCAGTCATGTCACGCCGCAACCCGCGTTGCATGAGACCCGCGCGGCATGTGTCCCACGGCAGATCGAGCCAGATCAATCCGGTAGCGTTTTGCAAAACGAGGCCGCAAAGTGCGCCGAAGACGCCTTCGATGACCCACGCGGGTCGTGCGGCAATTTTTTCCACCAGGTTCCGCGCCACGGCATCATCGCGTTTCGTGCCGTAGCTTCCTTCGGCCCAATAGATTTGATCGAGATCGACTACAGAAAGCGCACACGCTTGCGCGATGCGTGCGGCCAAATAGCTCTTCCCGGAGCCGCTGTTTCCCACAACGACAATCCGCCGCGCATGGTCCAATTCAAATTCCATGCGCGGTTTTCTGGGTTGCCGCGATTACTGCCCGCGCTTGGCGGCGCTGGCGAAACGGCGGGCTTCCTCGGCAGCGCGGAACAAGGCCTTCGCCTTGTTGATGCATTCCACCTGTTCATAATCAGGGTCGCTATCGGCGACGATGCCGGCACCGGCCTGTACATACATGGTGCCGTTCTTCACCAGCGCCGTGCGCAGCACGATGCAGGTGTCCATCTCGCCGGCGGCGGAGAAATAGCCGACGCAGCCGGCATAGAGCCCGCGCTTTTCCTTTTCCAGTTCGTCGATGATCTCCATGGCGCGCACTTTCGGCGCGCCCGAAACGGTGCCGGCCGGAAAACCGGCGGCCAGCGCATCGAGCGCGTCGTATTTCGCGTCGAGCTTGCCCTCGACGTTCGAGACGATGTGCATGACGTGGCTGTAGCGTTCGACGAAAAACTGATCGGTGACCTCGACGGTGCCGATCTTCGCCACGCGCCCGACATCGTTGCGGCCGAGGTCGAGCAGCATCAAATGTTCGGCGCGCTCCTTCGGATCGGCCAGCAGTTCCGCTTCCATGGCTTTATCTTCATGCGGCGTGTTGCCGCGCGCGCGTGTGCCGGCGATCGGGCGGATGGTGACCGTATCGCCCGCAACCTTGACCAGAATTTCCGGGCTGGAGCCGGCGACCGCGAAAGCGCCGTAATCGAGATAATAAAGATAGGGCGACGGATTGGTCCGCCGCAGCGCGCGGTAGAGCGAAAACGCCGGCAGCTTGAACGGCGCCTCGAAGCGTTGCGCCAGCACGATCTGGAAGGCATCGCCGGCGGCGATGTATTCCTTGCCCTTCAGCACCATCGCCTTGTAGTCGTCCGGCGTGGTGTTCGATTGCATCGGCACGTCGAGCGGGCCTTCGTCGACGTCCGCCAGCGACTTGTCGAGCGGCCGGTCGAGCGCATCGACCACCGCCGACAGCCGCTCGATGGCGCGGTTAAGGGCGGTCTTGGCGTCGACGTTTTTCTCCGGCCGCACCGGCGTCACCACCGTGAGCGCATCCTTCACCGCATCGAACACCACGATCAGCGTCGGGCGCACCAGGATGGCGTCCGGTATGCCGATCGGGTCGGGATTGGTGGCGGGAAGTTCCTCCATCAGCCGCACCATGTCGTAACCGAGATAGCCGAACACACCGGCTGCCATCGGCGGCAGGCTTTCCGGCAATACGATGCGGCTTTCCTCGATCAAGGCGCGCAGCGCCTGCAACGGCTGCTCGTTCAGCGGCGCGAAGGCATCCGAATTTGTTCGCGCGCTGCGATTGACCTCGGCCTTGGCGCCGTTGGCGCGCCAGATCAGGTCGGGTTCCAGCCCGATGATCGAATAGCGGCCGCGCGCCTCGCCGCCCTCCACCAATTCCAGAAGGAAGCTCATCGGCTTGGCGCCGGCGATCTTCAGATAGGCCGAGACCGGCGTCTCCAGGTCGGCGACCAGCGTACACCACACCACCTGCGCTTCGCCGCGGTTGTATTTTTCGGCAAAAGCGGTTTCCGACGGCTCGATCTGCATGAGGCTGCTATTGCCTGGCGCCGCCGACGACCTGATTCACCAGCGACGTGTTGATGTCGACGCCGAAGTCGCGTTCGAGCTGCGCGATATATTCGCCGGTGATGTCGTCGGCGTAGGAACTTTCCAGCGATGCCGCGATGCCCTTGCCCTCCGTCGAAGCGGGATCGAGCTTGGGTTCGGTGACGCCGGTCACGCGGAACACGTAACGCTCGGTCGCCTGTTTGCCGTCGGAACTGGCGGGCGTGTCTTTCGGCGTGCTGAACACCGCCTCGATCAGCTTCTCCGGCAGGAATCCGGCCTTCTTGCCGCGCTGCATGCCGGCTTCCTTTTGCACCTGAAGCCCCGCATCGGTCGCAAGTTGCGCCAGCGTGCCGCCGCTTTTGAGCTTGCCGACCATCTCATCGGTCTTGGCTTTCAGCCGCTTGGCGATCTCGTCGTCGCGCCATTGCTGCTCGACTTTACTCTTCACCTCGTCGAGCGTGCGTTCGCGCGAAGGCGTGACGCCGGTGACGTCGTAATAAAGAACCCCGCCGCCCGGCAATTGCAGTGCGTCGTTGTCGACGCCGACATCGCTGGCAAAAGCAGCGGCCGCCACGTTCGGCTGCTGCGGCAAGTCGGAGATCGGGTTGCCGTCGGGTCCGCGCCCGGAGCGGTCGACGGCGTCGACGAGTTGCACCTTGAGGCCGAGCTTCTGGCCGGCTTCGGCGAGCGTGGAGCCGGCTGCGCGCTCGTCCTCGATCTTGTCGCGCAGCTCGTCGATCCGGATCTTGGCGTGGCCCTCGGCAATCTTGCGTTTGATCTGCGGCGCCACTTCGGCAAAGCTTTTCTGCTCGCCGGGCTCGATCTTGCCCGCCGTCACCAGCACGGTGCCGAAGGCGCCCTTGATCGGCTGGCTGACATCGCCCGGCTTGAGCGAGAAGGCGGCATCGGCGATGGCCGGCACGATGATGGCGCTCTTCATCACCATGCCGAGATCGGTGTCGGACGGTTTCAGGCCGCGCTCCTTGGCGATATCGGCAAAGCTCTTGCCCTTGTCGATCTGCTCGCGCGCGGCTTTGGCTTCCTCCGCGCTGGGGAAGACGATCTGCTTGATCTCGCGCTTCTCTGGCTTGCCGAACTCGCTCTGGTGCTGCTCGTAATATTTCTTGGCGTCGGCATCGGTAACCGCGTCCGGCTTGGCGATCGCCGCCGGCGACAGCGTGAGCAGGGTGACCTTGCGGTATTCCGGCGCGCGGAACAGCACCTTGTGCGCCTGGAAATACGTGTCGAGGTCGGCCGAGGTCGGGGCGGGGATGTCGCCGGCCTGCGCCGGGCCGAGCGTCAGGTATTCGATCGCGCGCTTCTCGTTGCGGAACTGATCGATGGCCATCATGGCCGCGCGCGGAATCTGCAATCCGCCGGAAACGCTTTGCGCGATCTGCCGGCGCAACATCAGACGCCGCTGCTCGCCCACGAAGCGCGCTTCGTTGTAGCCGGCTTCGCGGATCAGTTCTTCAAACCGGGCGCGGTCGAATTTTCCGGTAGGCCCGCGGAAATTCGGATCGTTGGTGATGCGTTCGGCGACCTCGGCGCTGCTGACGCCGAGGCCGAGCGCCTTGGCCTGTTCATCGAGCGTGGTTTCGGCCACCAGACGGCCGATCAGTTGCCGGTCAATCCCGCGCGCGCGCGCCTGATCGGGCGTGATCGGGCGGCCCAGCCGGCGGCTGAGTTGCCGCAGCTGGTCGGTGTAATATTGGCGCAGCTCTTCGAGCGAGATATCGGTGCCGCCGACCGTGATCGCGGCGTTTTGGCCGAAGCCGCGGAAGATGTCGCCGATGCCCCAGACCGCGAAGCTGATGACCAGGAAGCCCATGATGACGGCCATGACGGCCTTGCCGAGCCAGGTCGAGGAGGCGTTGTGGATACCGCGGAGCATGCGCGCGCTTTTTCCCAAATAAGGCGATGACGGGATGAAGGGGTGACGGCGCTGTTATAGGGAGCGCGCCAACTCCCTGCAACTCAAGAAGGATCGGCTCCGAGCCGGGCCGTTACTGGCGTTGGCCCGGCGGGTCTGGTAACCGCACGCGGAAAGGGACTTTACGATGGCCGGCACCGCGCCGCGCCCGCTGGTGGCGGGCAATTGGAAGATGAACGGGCTTGCCGCCTCGGCGGGCGAGTTCGCCAAGATCATCGCCGGCGCCGCCGGCGCCCAATGCGACCTGATGGTGTGCCCGCCGGCGACGCTGGTGGCGCGCTTTGCCGTGGCCGCCGCCGGTTCGGCCGTCGCCATCGGGGCCCAGGACTGCCATGCCGACGCCGCCGGCGCCCATACCGGGGATATTTCCGCCGAGATGCTGGCGGATGCCGGTGCCCGCGCGGTGATCGTCGGCCATTCCGAGCGGCGCGCCGACCATCGTGAGACCGACGCGCAAGTGCGGGCCAAGGCATTGGCCGCCTGGCGGGCCGGGCTGACCGCGATCGTCTGTGTCGGCGAACAAAAGGCCGAACGCGAAGCCGGCAATACGCTTGCCATCGTCGGAGGCCAGCTCGACGGCTCGCTGCCTGACGGCGCCACCGGCGCCAAACTGGTGGTCGCTTATGAGCCGGTCTGGGCGATCGGCACCGGCTTGACCCCCACGCCGGCCGACGTGGCTGAAGTCCATGGCTTCATCCGAAAACGGCTGGGCGAACGCTTCGGGCCTGAGGGCCCAAGCGTCCGCATCCTCTATGGCGGCTCGGTGAAACCCAGCAACGCGCAGGAACTGCTGACCGTTGCCGAGGTAAACGGTGCCCTGGTCGGCGGCGCCAGCCTGAAAGCCGCCGATTTCCTCGGGATTGCGGCGGTTTACCGGTGAGGCGGGGCAGGGTGGAAAAGCCCATGACTATCGTGTAGAGACCGCGGCGAATTCTTGAGTTAGGTGCCGGGTTCACCTTCAGTTTTCCTTGATCGGCCTCTATATGACCGGCGTGGCGGCTACCCGGGCGGCGCCGCCGTTTGAACGGATTTTGACTGGATGCAGCACGTCGTCATCGTCATCCATCTGATGCTGGTGCTCTCCCTGATCGGCGTGGTGCTGCTGCAGCGCTCCGAAGGCGGCGGGCTCGGTATCGGTGGCGGCGGCGGCTTCATGACCAATCGCGGCACCGCCAACGTACTCACGCGCGCGACCGCGATCCTGGCCGGCCTGTTTTTCGTAACCAGCCTGGTGCTTTCGATCCTGGCCGGAATGAACCGGAAGCCGGCGTCGATCCTGCAAGGCAGCCAAAGCGCGCCGACGGCGCCGGCGCCTGGGACGGCGCCGCCACTGGGCGGCGGCAGTGGCGGCCTGCTCAAGCAATTGCAGCAGGGCGCGCCGGGCTCGCAAGCGCCGGCTGCCCCTGCCGCCCCTGCGGCTCCGTCCGGGCCGCAGGTGCCGCAGTCGAAATGACGAACCTCAGGAGGGGCCGGGAAACCGGCCCTTCCGCGTTATGGGAAGCAACATGGAACCGTGCACCGTGAGTTCGTTCTGATGGGCAAGGTGCACATGACGCTGCGAGCAACCGCGGCTTGCCGAGCTACGCACAGATGCGGGGCCGCTCTGAGGTTTTCGCGCTCGTCGAATCGATTCGCGAGGCTTAAAGCTTAGGTCCCATGGCGCGGTACATTTTTATCACCGGCGGCGTGGTCTCCTCACTCGGGAAGGGTCTGGCATCCGCGGCGCTCGGCGCGCTGCTGCAGGCGCGCGGCTACAAGGTGCGCCTGCGCAAGCTCGACCCCTATCTCAACGTCGATCCCGGCACCATGTCGCCCTATCAGCACGGCGAGGTCTTCGTCACTGACGACGGCGCCGAGACCGATCTCGACCTCGGCCATTACGAGCGTTTTACCGGGCGCCCCGCCACCCGCCACGACAACATCACCACCGGCCGCATCTACCAGGACATCCTGGCGCGCGAGCGGCGTGGCGACTATCTCGGCGCCACCATCCAGGTCATCCCGCACGTCACCAACGCCATCAAGGATTTCGTCCGCGAGGGCAATGACGGCTTCGATTTCGTGCTGTGCGAGATCGGCGGCACCGTCGGCGACATCGAGGGCCTGCCGTATTTCGAGGCCATCCGGCAGTTGGGCAACGAGCTGCCGCGCAACCACGCGGTCTACATCCATCTGACGCTTCTGCCGTTCATCCCGAGCGCCGGCGAGTTGAAGACCAAGCCGACCCAGCACTCGGTCAAGGAACTGCGCTCGATCGGCATCCAGCCCGACATCCTGCTTTGCCGCACCGATCGCCCGATCCCGCATGGCGAGCGGCGCAAGCTCGGCCTGTTCTGCAACGTGCGCGAAAACGCCGTGATCGAGGCGCGCGACGTCGACAATATTTATGCCGTGCCGGAAGCCTATCACGCCGCCGGCCTCGACACCGAAGTGCTCTCCGCCTTCGCCATCGACGCGTCCGCGCCGCCCGAACTGGCGCGCTGGCGCACCATCAACGAGCGCGTACGCAGTCCGGAAGGCGACGTCACCATCGCCATCGTCGGCAAGTACACCGGCATGAAGGACGCCTACAAATCGCTGATCGAGGCGCTCTCGCACGGTGGCATCGCCAACAAGGTCAAGGTCAATCTCGACTGGATCGAATCCGACGTGTTCGAGAACGAAGACCCGACGCCGTTCCTCGATCAGGTCAACGGCATCTTGGTGCCGGGCGGCTTCGGCCAGCGCGGCGCCGAGGGCAAGATCATGGCGGCGCGTTTCGCGCGCGAGCGCCACGTGCCTTATTTCGGCATCTGTTTCGGCATGCAGATGGCGGTGGTGGAAGCCGCGCGCAATCTGTGCGGCATCGAGGGCGCCAACTCCACCGAGTTCGGCCCCACCAAAGAGCCGGTGGTTGGCCTAATGACGGAATGGCTCAGGGGCAACGAATTGCAGCGCCGCACCGAGAGCGGCGATCTCGGCGGCACCATGCGCCTCGGCGCTTTCCCGGCCAAGCTCGCGCGCGGCAGCCGCGTCGCCGACATTTACGGCGGCACCGAGATCTCCGAGCGCCACCGCCACCGTTACGAGGTCAACACCGCCTACAAGGGCCGGCTCGAGCAGCGCGGCATGCGTTTTTCCGGCATGTCGCCCGACGGCATTTTGCCCGAGATCGTCGAATACGATGAACACCCCTGGTTCATCGGCGTGCAGTTTCACCCCGAACTCAAGTCGCGCCCCTTCGCGCCGCATCCGTTGTTTGCGAGCTTCATCGGCGCGGCGGTCGAGCAGAGCCGACTGGTCTAGCTTTTACCGGTTTTTTATCGCGTGAAAGCGCTGCCGGCGGCGGCGTCCGAACGTAACGTTTACGCCGGAACGCACGCAGTTTGCCGCAAATATTATGCCGCCTTTACGCCGGAAGTCGCACCATGGCGGCGTTTCTTATTTGTTAATATCTCCAACTCCGAGGACAACGCACCATGCGCTACCTTATCACTGCAGTCTCCGCGATCGCGGCTGCTGGATTGATCGCTTCGACGACCGTTCGTGCCGACCCGCTGTTCGAGCAGGGCGGCCCGGCCAAGATCGGCAATATGTGCCAAGTGAGCTCCGACCAGGACGGCAACGACCGGTACGGAACCTTCACGGCCTGCCCGGGTCAGCCGGTAAAGGTCGCCAAGCGCACCAAGAAGCAGAAATCGTAAGTTCATCGTTACTGACCGCATCCATCCCCACGGGTGCGGTGGGATGCCGGCCGCGGCCGGCGCGAGGAAAACCTCGTGCCAGGACGCGGCCGGTTTTTGTTTTTTGCAGCCGCCTGCGCCATCATGAGCGGCCGGCGCCATAGCCGGCGCGACGCGGAAGCAGTTCATGGCGCGCGGCCTCGACCATATCGTTCATGCGGTGCGCGATCTCGATGCCGCCGCCGCGCTCTACCGCGGCCTTGGCTTCACCGTCGGTGGGCGCAACGTGCATCCGCGCGATTGGGGAACGCAAAACCGCATTGTGCAAACGCCCGACACTTTCATCGAACTACTCGCGATGGCCGACGAGAGTGCCATGGCGCCACACGCACAGCATTATTTTTCCTTCGGCGCCTTCAACCGCGATTTCCTCAAGCGTGGCGAGGGGCTGTCGATGCTGGTGCTGAAAGGGCAGGGCGCGCCCGATGCAAATGAGTTCCGCGCCAAAGGCATCGGCGATTTCGCGGTCTATGAGTTCGAGCGCGAGGGCAAGCGTCCCGACGGCATGCCGCTGACGTTTTCCTTTGCGCTGGCCTTTGCCCGCGATACCGAAAGCCCCGATATTGGCTTTTTCACCTGCCAGCATCGCCATCCGCCGGATAATTTCTGGAATCCACAATTCCAGAAGCACGCCAATGGCGTGACGGGCGTCGCTGGCGTGATCGCCGTCGCTGCGCGGCCGGCGCAGCATCGCGAATTCCTTGCGGCCTTTGCCGGCGCCGAAACGGCGGACGCCGACGACAACGGTTTCAGGATTGTCACCTCGCGCGGAACGATCGAGGTGGTGACGCCGACGGCCTTCGTCGCCCGCTTCGGCGTGGCGGCGCCGGACGTGGCGCGCGGCGCCCGCCTTGCGGCGCTGCGCTTTACCACCGCCGATGCCAGCCTTCTGCAAGCGGTGCCCGAGCAGGCCGGAATTGCCGGCCTCTACGCCGGAAACGCCACAGTGATCGGCGCGGAGGACGCAATGGGCGCGGTGCTGGTATTTGAGCCATCCCGTTGACCGAGCGGCTTGACCGCTTCATGGTCCGCCCCGCGAGGAACAAATCGTGGACAAAAGCCTGCTGCCCAACGCCACCGTCGCGGTCGGCGCCGTCCGCTTCGGCAATGATTTGCCGCTGGCGCTGATCGCCGGCCCCTGCGCGCTCGAAAGCAGGAGCCACGCGCTGGAAATGGCGACCGCGCTCAAGGAGATCGCCGAACGCGTCGGCGTCGGCCTCGTCTACAAGACCTCCTTCGACAAGGCCAACCGCACATCGGCGGCGAGCGCCCGCGGCATCGGGTTCGACGCGGCGCTGCCGGTATTCGCCGAGATCCGCGACAAACTGAAAGTGCCGGTACTCACCGACGTGCACGAAGCCGGCCAATGCGCGCGCGTAGCGGAAAGCGTCGACATTCTGCAAATTCCCGCCTTCCTGTGCCGGCAAACCGATCTGTTGATTGCCGCCGCCAAGACCGGGCGCGCGGTCAACGTCAAGAAGGGGCAATTCCTGGCGCCCTGGGACATGAAGAACGTGGTCGAGAAAATCACCGGCGCCGGCGGCCGCAACGTGCTGGTGACCGAGCGCGGCGTCTCCTTCGGCTACAACACACTGGTGTCCGACCTGCGCGCGCTGCCGATCCTCAAGCGCGAGACCGGGGCGCCGGTCATTTTCGATGCCACCCATTCGGTGCAGCAACCGGGCGGGCAGGGCGACCGGTCGGGCGGCGAGCGCGAATTCGTGCCGGTGCTGGCGCGCGCGGCGGTGGCGGTCGGCGTCGCCGGCGTATTCATCGAGACCCACCAAGATCCCGACCGCGCGCCGTCCGACGGCCCCAACATGCTGCCGCTCAAGGACATGGAACCGTTGTTGCGCCAACTGGTCGAATTCGACCGGCTGGCCAAGCGCTGAACCGAGGCGGCGCACGGCGCATGATCCCGAAAAGTGTGAGCCGGCTTTCGGATAATTTCATGCGCAAGAAAAAAGCCGCATGAGTCGGGTCCTCAACCTCATGGCGTTCGTCGTGTTCGCGACGACGCTGTTCATGCGCTCGGTCGATCCCGTCATTCCTCAGATCGCGCACGGCCTGGACGTGGCGCCCACCACCGCCGCGTTGTTGTCGACCGCCTTCACCTTGCCCTATGCGCTGATACAGCCGGTGCTCGGCGCGCTCGCCGACATGTTCAGCAAGACCCGGATGATAACGTTGTGCATGCTGGGGCTCGGCTTCACCACGCTTGCCTGCGGGCTGGTGACGAATTTCGAAATGCTGATGGTCCTGCGCGTGCTCGCGGGCTTTGCCGCCGGCGGTGTCTTTCCGATCGCGCTGGCGGTTGCCGGCGACCGCGTGCCCGTTCAACAGCGCCAGGTCGCGATCGGGCGGCTGTTGTTTGCCGCCATGACCGGCAATCTCCTGGGCGCATCCAGCGCCGGCGTGGTCGGCGACACCATCGGCTGGCGCGGCGTCTTCTTCCTCACCGGCGCCATCGACCTGATCGCGCTCGGCCTGGCCATTCGCGGTTTTCGCGAATTGAAAGAAGTGCCGGGGCGTTTCGATCTCTCGACCTTCATTCCGAACTATCGCGCGGTGTTCGGCAATCCGCTGGCGAAATACTGCTTCGGCGCCGTTTTCATGGAAGCGGTCTTCATGTTCGGCGTGTTTCCCTATATCGCGGTGATGCTACGCACCGAAGGCGTCACGCAGGCCTCGATCGCCGGCGTGGTGATTGCCGGCTTCGGCATCGGCGGCGTCATCTATACGCTGGCAGTGTCGTGGCTGGTCACGCATATCGGCGAGCGCCGCCTGATGGCGGGCGGCGGCATGGTGATGGGGGCGTGCCTGGCGGTGATCGCGCTGCGCGTGCCCTGGCCGGTCGAATTCGTCAATTTCGTTTTTATCGGTTTCGGTTTCTACATGCTGCACGGCTGCATCCAGGTCTATGTCACCGAGCTGGCGCCGACCGCGCGCGCCTCGGCGACGGCCGGGCATTCGGCATTCTTTTTCCTGGGGCAGGCGATCGGACCGGTGATCTACGGCCTCGGCCTCAACAGCGTCGGTATCGTCCCGGTGCTGCTCACCGGCACGGTGGTGCTGACGCTGACGGGCTGGACCTGCGCCTTGCGGCTGCGCCGCCAGCCGGCGCTGGCGGACAGCTAGCCGCGCCCGCGGTACGGCGCGACGCCTTGGTCGAGCGGCATCCACACATCTTTCGGCAGGCGGCCTGCCTGCCAGAACACGTCGATCGGCATGCCGCCGCGCGGATACCAGTAGCCGCCGATGCGCAGGTATTTCGGCTTGAGCAGCGCGAACAATTTCTTGCCGATGGCGACGGTGCAATCCTCGTGGAAGGCGCCGTGATTGCGGAAACTGCTGAGATAGAGCTTGAGCGACTTCGACTCGACCAGGAATTTGCTCGGCACATAGTCGATGACGAAATGTGCAAAATCCGGCTGGCCGGTGATCGGGCACAGGCAGGTGAATTCCGGCGCGGTGAAGCGCGCCACATAATTGGTGTTGGTGTGCGGATTGGGTACGCGCTCGAGCACCGCCTTGGCGGGCGAGGCGGGGATGGGCGCCCAGCGCCCCAGTTGCAGCGGTCGTTTGGCCATGGCTCTGGAATGCCCCGGCAAGGCGGGGCATGACAAGGGGGTTATCGATCCTGTAGAAGCGCCCTGCCGGAGTGCCCCCATGACCGCCATCACCGACATCATCGGCCGTGAAATCCTCGACAGCCGCGGTAATCCGACCGTCGAGGTCGACGTCACCCTCGAAGACGGCTCGAAGGGCCGCGCCGCGGTGCCCTCAGGCGCCTCCACCGGCCAGCACGAAGCGGTGGAGTTGCGCGACGGCGACAAGAAGCGCTACGGCGGCAAAGGCGTCACCAAGGCGGTCGCCGCGGTCAACACCGAAATTTTCGACGCGGTCGGCGGCATGGACGCCACCGCGCAGGCCAAGATCGACGAAACGCTGATTGCGCTCGACGGCACCCCTAACAAGGGCCGGCTGGGGGCCAACGCCATCCTCGGCGTCTCGCTCGCCGTCGCCAAGGCCGCGGCGATGGCCGAAGGCGCGCCGCTTTATCGTTACGTGGGCGGCACCGCCGCGCGGCTATTGCCGACACCGATGATGAACATCGTCAATGGCGGCGCGCACGCCGACAACCCGATCGATTTTCAGGAATTCATGATCATGCCGACGGGGGCGCCGAGTTTTGCCGAAGCCGTGCGCGCCGGCGCCGAAATCCTGCAGACGCTGAAGGCGCAGCTCACGGCGGCAGGGCTCAACACCAATGTCGGCGACGAGGGCGGCTTCGCGCCGGACATCAAATCGGCGGAAGCCGCGCTCGATCTGGTGATGCAGGCGATCGAGAAGGCGGGCTACAAGCCGGGCGGCGACGTCGTGTTGGCGCTCGATCCGGCGGCGAGCGAGTTCTACAAGGACGGCGCTTACGTTTATGCCGGCGAGGGCAAGACCCGCTCGAAAAAACAGCAGGCGGACTATCTCGCCAGCCTGATCAAGAATTATCCGATCGCCTCCATCGAAGACGGCATGGCGGAAGACGACTACGAAGGCTGGAAAATTCTCACCGACTTGATCGGCGCCAAATGCCAATTGGTCGGCGACGACAATTTCGTGACCAACGTGGCGCGGCTCGAAGACGGCATCAAGCGCGGCATCGCTAATTCGATCCTGATCAAGGTCAACCAAATCGGCACGTTGACCGAAACGCTGGCGGCCGTCGAAACCGCGCACAAGGCCGGCTACACCGCGGTGATGTCGCACCGCTCCGGCGAAACGGAAGATTCCACCATCGCCGATCTCGCCGTCGCCACCAATTGCGGGCAGATCAAGACCGGCTCGCTCGCCCGCTCCGACCGCACCGCAAAATACAACCAGCTCCTGCGCATTGAAGAGGAGCTGGGCGCGCAGGCGAAATATGCCGGCAAGTCCGCCTTGAAGGCCGTGCGCTGACGCTTGCATTGCCGCCGAAATCGCCGCAAATTATTGCCGATTTCAGGGTGCGGGGCATTTCAACATGGACCAGACCACAAATCTTGCCCTCAACGACCGCCGCCGCGCCGCGGCGCGTCTGGCCGAATTCATCGCCCAATCGGTCTCGACCGCGCGCGCGGTCGAAAAACCGTTCTTTCATCTCGAATTCGACCGTGTGTTCCCCGACGACGTCTACGCGCAGATCCTCGCGTTGATGCCGCAGTCGCGCGACTACCGGCCGATGCACGGGCGCAGCAAGGGCCACGATCTCGACGACGGCACCCATACGCGCGTCAAGATCGACCTGTTCCCCGAATATATCCGCAACCTGCCGCCGGAAAAACGCGCGCTGTGGGACGTGGTCGGCCGCGCGCTTTGTTCCGGCGCCGTGAAGCAAGCCTTCATCCACCGGCTCGCGCCCGGCCTGCTGAAGCGGTTCGGCAAAGACTTTGGCAAGGTCGGTATGTATCCGATCCCGATCCTGACCCGCGACATCCCGGGCTATCTGATCACGCCGCACACCGACACCCGTTGGAAGGGCATCACCGTCCAGCTTTATCTGCCCAAGGACGACGCCAATACCGATATCGGCACGATCTTCCACGAGGTGCTGCCCGACGGTTCCAAGCCAAAGCATACGCAGATGCGCTTTGCACCCAATACCGGCTACGCTTTCGCGGTCGGCGGCGATACCTGGCACTCGGCCGACCCGGTGCATAATCGGGTGAAGACGCGCGACTCGATCCTGCTGACCTATTTCGTCGACCAGGGCCTGTTGCGCACCCTGCGCAACCGCGGCAAGCGGCTGGGCAATTTCGTGCTCAACGAGATCAGGCAGCGGGTGTAGTTTTTCGCCCCATTAAAACCGCCTTAACGCGATTCCCGCATCTTCAGCGGCTATGGTCACCCACCGGCGCCGCCGCATCGTCCTGACCGTGCTCGGGCTTTACAGCTTCGCGGCGCTGTTCATCGGCTATTTCGGCGTCAACGCCTTTACCGGCGCCCACGGCCTGCGCGCGCAAGCCGACCTCGAGCAAGAGCTCGCCGTCATGCAGAAAAACCTCACGCGCCTGAAGGCCACGCGGGCGGAATGGGAGCGGCGGGTGTCGCTTTTGCGCGCAAACCGCATCGACCCCGACATGCTGGATGAACGCGCCCGCGCGCTTCTGGGTTATATCGACCCGCGCGACATAACGTTGCTTGTGAGCCCGCGCGAATAAACGAACCTTGCGCGGCCCGCCGGCGTTATCCACCGCCGGTCCTTCCCGCTACCAGTCAAATCCTTGGCCGGCGCCGGCGCGAACCGGCCCGGCGCGCTCGCGCTTCCGCCTGCGGGCGATTTAAGCTATGGGGATCGGGCTTAAGGCGTCACCCGCGCCCCAGCCGATCCTTGTTGAGGAGTGCCCATGGCTGCGCCCAAGAAGAATCCGAGCGCCGACAGCAAGCCACCGGCCGTAAACGGAAAACCCGTTCCGGAATTCAGCAAGGACGAGGAACTCGCGGCCTACCGCGCCATGCTGACCATCCGCCGGTTCGAGGAGAAGGCGGGGCAGATGTACGGCATGGGCCTGATCGGCGGCTTCTGCCACCTCTATATCGGCCAGGAAGCCGTCGTCACCGGCATGCAGATGGTGCTCGAACCCGGCGACGAGGTGATCACCGGCTATCGCGATCACGGACATATGATTGCTTGCGGCATGGACCCCAAGGGGGTGATGGCGGAATTGACCGGCCGCGCCCACGGCTATTCCAAAGGCAAGGGCGGCTCGATGCACATGTTCAGCGTCGAGAAAAATTTCTTCGGCGGCCACGGCATCGTCGGCGCGCCGGCGCCGCTCGGCACGGGACTCGCCTTCGCCAATGTTTACCGCGGCAACAAGAACATCTGCCTCACGTATTTCGGCGACGGCGCCGCCAACCAGGGCCAGGTCTATGAAAGCTTCAACATGGCCGCGCTGTGGAAGCTGCCGGTGATCTACGTGATCGAGAACAACCGCTACGCCATGGGCACGGTGATTACGCGTTCATCCGCGACCGTCGATCTCTCCAAGCGCGGGCTGTCGTTTAATATTCCGGGCGAACAGGTTGACGGCATGGACGTGCGCGCGGTCAAGGCGGCGGGCGAGAAGGCGGCGGCGTGGTGCCGCGGCGGCAAGGGGCCGTACATTCTCGAAATGCTCACCTACCGTTATCGCGGCCACTCCATGTCGGACCCGGCCAAGTACCGCACCCGCCAGGAAGTCGACGAGGTGCGCACGCACCACGATCCGATCGACATGGTGCGCCACCGCATCCTGGAAAAGAAAATCGCCAGCGAGGACGCGCTCAAGAAGATCGACGCCGAAGTGCGCGATCTCATCAACGCCGCGTCCGAGTTCGCCACCCACGATCCGGAGCCGGAGCCTTCCGAGCTCTACACCGATGTTTATCGCTAAAGTTTTGTCGCGCGGTTTAGGTCAGAGACAGTAACGCCCATGCCGATCGAAGTGCTGATGCCCGCGCTGTCGCCCACGATGGAGAAGGGCAACCTCTCCAAGTGGCTCAAGAAAGAGGGCGACGCGGTCAAGTCCGGCGACGTCATTGCCGAGATCGAGACGGACAAGGCCACCATGGAAGTGGAGGCCGCTGACGAGGGCACGCTCGGAAAAATCCTGGTGCCGGAAGGCACCGCCGACGTGGCGGTCAATACGCCGATCGCGGTCATTCTGGGCGACGGCGAGGACAACACCGCGATCAAGGCCGCCAAACCTGCGCAGCAGAAAAATGCCGCGCCGCCGGAGCCGGTGACGGAAGAGGTCGCTGAATCGCAGCCGCGCGTCGAAGAGCCCCATGCGATCAAGGAACCGAAAGCGCCGGCGCCGGCCGCTCCGGAAGCCAAGGCCGCGCCCGATCCAGCCATTCCCGAAGGCACCGAGCTGGTGACCATGACCATGCGCGAAGCGCTGCGCGACGCCATGGCCGAGGAAATGCGCCGCGACCCCGATGTTTTCGTGATGGGCGAGGAGGTCGCCGAATATCAGGGCGCCTACAAGGTCACGCAAGGCTTGTTGCAGGAGTTCGGCGCCAAGCGCGTCATCGACACGCCCATCACCGAGCACGGTTTCGCCGGCCTCGGAGTCGGCGCCGCCTTCGCCGGACTGAAACCCATCGTCGAATTTATGACCTTCAACTTCGCCATGCAGGCCATGGACCATCTGATCAACTCGGCGGCCAAGACCAACTATATGTCCGGCGGCCAGGTGAACTGCCATATCGTGTTCCGCGGGCCGAACGGCGCCGCCGCCCGCGTCGGCGCCCAGCACAGCCAGGATTATTCGTCCTGGTATTCGCACGTGCCGGGCCTGAAGGTGGTCGCGCCCTCGAATGCCGCCGACGCCAAGGGCCTGCTGAAAGCCGCGATCCGCGATCCCAATCCCGTCGTCTTCCTGGAAAACGAAATCCTCTACGGGCATTCCTCAGCTGTGCCCAAGCTCGACGACTTCGTGCTGCCGATCGGGAAGGCGCGCATCGCGCGCGCCGGCAATGACGTCACCATCGTCGCCTGGTCGATGGGCATGTCCTACGCGCTGCAGGCGGCCGACGCGCTCGCCAAGGATGGCATCGACGCCGAGGTGATCGACCTGCGCACCCTCAAGCCCATGGACATCGGAACGATCGTCGCATCGGTGCAGAAGACCGGGCGTTGCGTGACGGTGGAAGAGGGCTGGAAGCAGTCCGGCGTCGGCGCCGAGATCGCCGCGCAATTGATGGAAAGCGCCTTCGACTATCTCGATGCGCCGGTAGCGCGCGTCACCGGCAAGGATGTGCCGATGCCCTACGCCGCCAATCTGGAAAAGCTGGCGCTGCCCTCGGTCGCCGAGGTGATCGAGGCGGCCAAAGCGGTTTGTTACCGGTAAGCGCGCGCGATGCCCACCAACATCCTTATGCCGGCGCTGTCGCCCACCATGGAGAAGGGCAACCTCGCCAAATGGCTGAAGAAGGAGGGCGACAAGGTTTCCGCCGGCGACGTGCTGGCCGAGATCGAGACCGACAAAGCCACCATGGAATATGAGGCGGTGGACGAGGGCACGCTCGCCAAGATCGTGGTGCCGGAAGGCACGGCTGACGTGGCGGTGAATTCGGTGATCGCGGTGCTGGCCGGCGAGGGCGAGGACGTAAAGGCGGCGGCTGCGGGCGCGGCCAAAGCGCCGCTGGCGAAACCCGCTGCTGCGCCGGCAAAAGCAACTGGCGCACCAGCCCCCGCACCCCAACCCTCTCCCATAAGGGGAGAGGGCGTGCCGCCGAGTTCGCCGCGTGCTCCGTCCACCTCTCCCCCGGTGGGAGAGGTCGCCGCGCGCAGCGCGGCGGGTGAGGGGGAGAAGCGTTCGGGGTCTAACCGAATTTTTTCGTCCCCGCTGGCGCGCCGGCTGGCAAAGGAAGCTGGCATCGATCTCACCCGCGTGTCCGGTTCCGGCCCGCACGGGCGGGTGATCGCGCGCGACATCGACGCCGCCAAGTCCGGCAAAGGCCTGCGCGCGGCGCCGGCCATAGGCGCTCCGTCAGGAGCGCCGTTCGCGCCAGCAATGTCCGACAGCCAAATCCTCTCGCTCTACGAGGAAGGCTCGTACGAACTGGTGCCCCATGACGGCATGCGCCGAACGATTGCGCAACGGCTCACGGCGTCGGCGCAGACCATCCCGCACTTCTACCTGACGATGGATTGCGACATCGGCAAGCTCATGGCCGCGCGCGAGGAGATCAACGCCGCCTCGCCCAAGGACAAGGATGGCAAGCCGGCCTACAAGATTTCGGTCAACGATTTCGTCATCAAGGCACTGGCGCTCGCCTTGCAACGCATCCCCGACGCCAATGCGAGCTGGACCGAAGCCGGTCTGCTCAAGCACAAAAATTCCGATATCGGCGTGGCGGTGGCGCTGCCCGGCGGGCTGATCACGCCGATCGTGCGCAAGGCCGAGACCAAATCGCTCTCCGCCATATCCAACGAAATGCGCGACCTCGCCGCCCGTGCCCGCGCCCGCAAGCTCAAGCCGCAGGAATACCAGGGCGGCGGCAGTTCGGTATCGAACCTCGGCATGTACGGCATCAAGGATTTCACCGCGGTGATCAACCCGCCGCAATCCACCATCCTCGCGGTCGGCACGGGAGAAGAGCGCGCGGTGGTGCGCAATGGCCAGATCGTGCCGGCGCAGATCATGAGCGTGACGCTGTCCTGCGATCACCGCAGCGTCGACGGCGCGCTCGGCGCCGAACTGATCGGCGCCTTCAAGATGCTGATCGAAAACCCGGTGATGATGGTGGTGTGACGGCGCCGCCGAGGAGGCCAGTCATGACGTTGACCCGTTTGATTTGCGCGTTCGGTCCGGCTTCGCTGGGAATGTGTTTGCTGTTCGCGGCGCCGGCCGTGGCCGAGCTCGCGCCGCGCTACACTACGTGGGAAGACTATGCCGCCGTTGTCAATCAACCCGCGATTCCGAGTTTGCTTGGCGTTGTCGACCGCATCGAGCGCGTCGGTCACGGAAAATTCCTCGTGTCCGGCGGCAAGTGCTCGGTCGAGATCAAGATCGCGCGGGAATCCGCCAAGGGCCCTGGTGGCCAGCCGCTTGCAGGTGGGTCTCACGTTGCCCGGGTCGATATCGGGCCGAAACGCTGTAAGCCATAACCTAGCGGGGTGCTGGCCGTGGACGATACCGTCGCCATCGGCTTCAAGGACATCGTCGCACCACTCCACCTTGCCACCAAAACGCTGTAGGCGCTCGATGCGTTTGTTCCTGACCGTGCTGCTTGGTGGCCTAGTGTCGTTCGCGCTCGGCTTTGCACTTGTTTTTGCGGTGAGCGAATGGCTGCCTTGCCCCGATGATCATGCCTCATGCGGCATGGGCCAGGCCTACAGCATCATCGCCGTCATGATCTTTGCGCCGCTGGTGATGCTGGTGTTCGGCTTCGCGGTCTGGCGCAACGCCAGCGAGCGCGCCATCGCGATTGCAGCGATCGCGCTCTTGGCCCCGATCGTCGGTGTGCTGTTGTTCGCCATGATCCTCAACGGTATGCCGCGCCACATCGTGCGCGAGCTGTATGGACTGCTCGAATTCTACGTTCCGCTGGTGCTGATCGTGGGTGTTCAGTGGGCGGTGCTGCGCGCGTATATCCGCCGCCCGGCGCCGAAGGACGCGTAATGATGGAAATTCGCCCCGCCCGCAAATCCGACGCCGCTGCATTGGCGATCCTGGTCGACATCGCCGGCGAGGGCATGCCGAGCTATATGTGGTCGCGCATGCGCGAGCCGGGCCAGTCGGTGATGGAAGTCGGCCGCGCGCGTGCGGCGCGCGCGGAGGGCGGTTTCTCTTATCGCAATGCCATTGTCGCCGAGATCGACGGCGAAGTGGCCGCCTGTCTGGTCGACTACCGGCTCGACGATCCTTACGACACCGGCGATTTGAGCGAGGTGCCGGAAATGGTGCGCCCGCTGGTGGCGCTGGAAGCCAAAGCGCCGGGTTCGTGGTACATCAACGTGCTCGCCGCGTTTCCCGAATTTCGCGGGCAGGGGATCGGCGCCCGCCTGCTGTCGCTGGCGGAAGAGCGCGGCCGGGCGCAGAAAGCGAAATCCGCCAGTATCATCGTCGCCAGCGAAAACACCGGCGCCATGCGGCTATATGCCCGCACCGGATATCACGAGGTGGCGCGCGCCCGGGTGATTGAATTTCCCGGCTGCGCCCATGGCGGCGACTGGGTGCTGATGGTCAAAACGATCTGATAGGATTATCTAACGGGCGCGCTCCGCCGGGGGCGGCATAGCCAATCGAGATTTCAAGCGAGACTTCATGGCCGACACTACCTTCGACGTCCTCATCATCGGCTCCGGCCCCGGCGGCTATGTCACCGCCATCCGCGCGGCGCAGCTCGGCTTCAAAACCGCGATTGTCGAACGCGACTATCTCGGCGGCATCTGCCTGAACTGGGGTTGCATCCCGACGAAAGCGCTGTTGCGCTCGGCCGAAATCTACCACTACCTGCAGCACGCCAAGGACTATGGGCTGACCGTCGACAAAGTCGGCTACGACCCGAGCGCGATCGTCAAGCGCTCGCGCGCCGTGTCGAAGCGGCTCAACGACGGCGTCGGCTTCCTGATGAAGAAGAACAAGGTGTCGGTGATCTGGGGCGAAGCGGCGATCGACGCCCCCGGCAAGATCACGGTGAAAGCGTCGAAGAGTGAGGCGCCCAAAGGCGCGCTTGGTCCCGGCGCCTATCAGGCCAAGCACATCATCCTTGCCACCGGCGCGCGGCCGCGCGTGCTGCCCGGGCTCGAGCCGGACAAGAAACTGATCTGGACTTATTTCGAGGCCATGGTGCCGCCGTCGATCCCGAAGTCGCTGCTGGTGATCGGCTCCGGCGCTATCGGCATAGAGTTCGCCTCGTTCTTCCGCAACTTCGGCGCCGACGTCACCGTGGTCGAGGTGCTGCCGCAGATCCTGCCGGTCGAGGATCACGAGATTCAAACATTCGCGCGCAAGAGCTTCGAGAAGCAGGGCATCAAAATCCACACCAATGCCAAAGTGACCAAGCTCGACAAGAAGAGTGACAGCGTCACCGCCACGATCGAAGAGGGCGGCAAATCGCAGACTATCACGGTCGAGCGCGTTATCGCGGCGGTCGGCGTCACCGGCAATATCGAGAATCTCGGCCTGGAAAAACTCGGCGTCAAAACCGAGCGCGGCATCGTCGTCGTCGACCAATACAACAAGACCAGCGTTCCCGGCATCTACGCCATCGGCGACGTGTCGGGCCCGCCCATGCTGGCGCACAAGGCCGAGCACGAAGGCGTGGTCTGCATCGAGGCCATCAAGGGCCTCAATCCGCATCCGATGAACAAATTGATGATCCCGGGCTGCACCTATTGCTCGCCGCAGGTCGCGTCGGTCGGCCTCACCGAGCAGGCCGCCAAGGACAAGAAACTGGACATCCGTGTCGGCCGTTTCCCATTCATTGGGAATGGCAAGGCCATCGCGCTGGGCGAGGATCAGGGCCTGGTCAAGGTCATCTTCGACAAGAAGACCGGGCAATTGCTCGGCGCCCACATGGTCGGCGCCGAAGTCACCGAACTGATCCAGGGTTATGTGGTGGCCATGAACCTGGAGACCACTGAAGAAGAATTGATGCACACGGTCTTCCCGCATCCGACGCTTTCGGAGATGATGAAGGAAGCGGTGCTCGACGCCTATGGGCGCGTGCTCAACATGTAGCGTGAATTGAATATTTGCCGGGAGAAAGCCGATGGCCAAGTTCAATAATATTCTCGAAACTGTCGGCCGCACGCCGGTGGTCAAGATCACCAAGCTGGCGCCAAAGGGCATCAACCTTTACGTCAAGATCGAAGCCTTCAATCCGCTCGGCTCGGTCAAGGACCGCTTGGCGCTCGGCGTCATCGAGGCGGCGGAGAAAGCCGGCCAACTCAAGCCGGGGCAGACCGTGATCGAAGCCACCTCCGGCAATACCGGCATCGGCCTGGCGATGGTGTGCGCCGCGAAGGGTTACCCGCTGGTGGTGACCATGGCGGAAAGCTTTTCGGTCGAGCGGCGCAAGCTGATGCGCTTCCTCGGTGCCAAGGTCGTGCTGACGCCCGCGGCCGAGCGCGGCATGGGCATGGTGCTCAAGGCGCAGGAACTCGCCAAGACGCACGGCTGGTTCTTGACGCGCCAGTTCGAGAACGAAGCCAATCCCGACATGCACGAGCGCACCACCGGGCCTGAAATCGTCGCGGACTTCAAAGGCGAGAAGCTCGACTACTGGGTCACCGGCTTCGGCACCGGCGGCACGCTCACCGGCGTCTCGCGCGTGCTGCGCAAGGAACGGCCCGACACCAAGATCGTAGTGTGTGAGCCGGCCGATGCGCCCATGCTCTCGACCAAGTCGCCGCAGCAGCGCAATCCCGACGGCTCGCCGGCCGTGGCCAACGCCGCCTTCAAGCCGCACCCGATGCAAGGATGGAGCCCGGACTTCATCCCGAAGATCACCGCGGAGGCGGTCGACGCCGGCGTGATCGACCGCATCATCACCATTGCCGGTGCCGACGCCATGAAGTGCAGCCGCGAACTGGCGCAAAAGGAAGGCATCTTCGTCGGCATCACCGCGGGCGGTACCTTCGCCGGGGCTCTGGAAGTCGCCAAGTCCGCGGCGCCCGGCTCGACCATTCTCGCCATGCTGCCCGACACCGGCGAGCGCTATCTCTCGACACCGCTGTTTGGCGACATCGCCGCCGACATGAACGAGGACGAATTGAAGATTTCGGATTCAACGCCGAACCATCGCATGCCGCAGAAGGCGGCGTAGGGCACGACGTTTCCGTCATGGCCGGGCTTGTCCCGGCCATCCCGATGAAGGACGTATTGCCTTCGTAAGCGGGATGCGCGGGCCAAGCCCGCGCATGACTGTCGAGAAATAGAGGACAAACCACGATGGGCATCATCGCCTGGATCGTCATCGGCCTGATCGCCGGCTGGCTCGCCAACGCAATCCTGGGCGGGCGCGGCGGCGGGCTGTTGTACAATCTCGCCGTCGGGCTGGTCGGCGCCATTGTGGGCGGGCTGATTTTCGACGCGCTGCACATCGTGCCGGAGGCAGGCTTTCTCGGCAATCTGATCAGCGCCACCATCGGCGCTATCGTGTTCCTGCTGATCTGGCGCGCGATCCGGCGGGCGTGACCGGCGCGGCCTTGCGGCGGCGCAGCCGCAGCCGTAAGTATCCCTCATGGCCGTCGTTCTCGACCTCGTGAACAACCCGCGTCCGCGCCATCCGGAAAAGGCGCACCGGCCGGATTCCGCGCAGGCGAAAAAGCCCGACTGGATCCGCGTCAAGGCGCCGGTGTCGGCGGGCTATTTCGAGACGCAATCGATCATGCGCGAAAACGGCCTCGTCACCGTCTGCGAGGAGGCCGGCTGCCCCAATATCGGCGAGTGCTGGGAGAAGAAGCACGCCACCTTCATGATCATGGGCGACACCTGCACGCGCGCCTGCGCCTTCTGCAACGTCAAGACCGGGTTGCCCGGCGCGCTCGACGCGGCCGAGCCCGAGCACGTCGCGCAGGCCACCGCCAAACTTGGCTTGGCCCACATCGTGGTCACGAGCGTCGACCGCGACGATCTCGCCGACGGCGGGGCGGCGCATTTTGCCGACACCATCCGCGCCATCCGCGCCAAGTGCCCGCAAACCACGATCGAGGTGCTCACCCCCGATTTCCTGCGCAAGGACGGCGCGCTCGAGCAAGTGGTCGAGGCCAGGCCCGACGTGTTCAACCACAATCTGGAAACCGTGCCTTCGCTCTATCTCACGGTGCGGCCGGGCGCGCGCTATTTTCATTCGCTGCGGCTGTTGCAGCGGGTGAAGGAGATCGATCCGGCGATGTTCACCAAGTCGGGCATCATGGTGGGCCTGGGCGAAGAACGGAACGAAGTCTTGCAGGTCATGGACGACCTGCGCTCGGCCGACGTCGATTTCCTCACCGTCGGGCAATATCTCCAGCCCACGCGCAAGCATCATGAGGTGGTGCGGTTCGTGCCGCCCGACGAATTCAAGGCGCTGGAAACTGCCGCCTACGCCAAGGGCTTCCTGATGGTGTCGGCCTCGCCGCTGACGCGTTCCTCGCATCACGCCGGCGAGGACTTCGCGCGCTTGCGTGCGGCGCGCGCTGCCCGCACGTAAGCTGATGCCGCAGTTCACGACGAAGCGCCGCGTCCGTCACAGCGCATCGGACATGTTCGACCTGGTGGCGGACGTCGAGAAATATCCCGCATTCGTGCCGATGTGCAGCGCCACGCGGGTGCGTAACGTCACCGACAAGGGCGAGGGCGTCACCGTCCTGACGGCCACCATGACGGTCGCCTATAAGCTGATCCGCCAGACCTTCACCAGCCGCGCAACCCTCGACAGGCCTAACCTGAAGATCCTGGTGGAATATCTCGACGGCCCGTTCAGCCGCATGCAGAACCGCTGGGTTTTCCATCCGCAAGGCGAGGACGCCTGCGACGTCGAGTTCTTCATCGACTATGAATTCAGGAGCCGCACGCTGGGCGCGCTGATGGGCGCGGTGTTCGACACTGTGTTCCGCCGCATGGCGGCCGCCTTCGAGCAGCGCGCCGACCGGGTCTACGGCAAGGCTTGATCGATCCGGTCAGGCAGAAACGTCTTGGCCGCGCGCCGGCGCCGCGGACCCGGACGCATCGATCGGAATGCCGCCCGCGATCAGCAGCCGCCGCAGATCGAGGATGTAAGGCAGGATCTCCTGGTTCCAGTCGGCGCCCTGCGCGTCATAGGCGCGCTGCTCGGCTTCGACGGCGAAGCGATCCTCGGCGAACACTTTTTCCGTGAAGTGGCGTATCACCGGCCACGCCGGATGCAGCAACCAGGCAAACCGCGGCTTGCGGATGGCCAGCACCCCGACCGTGTAATTGACGTGCTGCTCGCGGTCGAGCGGCACATAGGCCGCCCACAATTTGATGAGCGGGTCGGTATTCGCGCCGTAGCGCAGAGTCAGAGATTGGTAGGGATAGCGGGTGCGGATGGTGACCAGATCCGAGCCTTGGTCGCTGTTGTCGACGGCGTGCCCCTGCATGAAGCGACTGGCGATCGGCGTTTTGCCTTCGTATTGGTCGAAGCTGTAGTCGACCTCGACAAAGCCGTCGCCTTGGCGGGTCGCGAGATGCGTCGCCTTGAGCTTTCCGGTTACGCGCCGGTGCAGGAACTGATGGTTCATGTCCATCAGGTTCTCGTGCATGAATGAATAATGGCACTTGGTCTGATGCGCGAACAGCATGCTGCGGTAGGTCGGCGACTCCAGCGCCGGCAGGTCCGGAAACGGAACGGCGTCGGCGCGCCCCGCGTCTCCCGGGAACACGAAGACGAACCCGGAGGCTTCCCGGCAGGGATAGGAACGCACGCCGCGCGGCAACGGCGTGCCCTTGGGCAGATAGGGCACCGTACAGCGGCCGGCCGCGTTGTATGTCCAGGCATGGTAGCAGCACTTGATGTGTTCGCCGGTCACGACGCCGCAGCTCAACGGCATCTGCCGATGGGCGCATCGATCCTCCAGCGCAAACACTTTCCCGCTGTCGGTCCGCACCAGCGCGATGGGGTCGCTGGCGAACGAGGCCGCGATCACGTTGCCGCGCTTGAGGTCCTTCGACCGCGCCACCGGGTACCAGAAATCCGGGTTCAATCCGATCCGGCGCAAATCCGGCTCGTTGCCGCGCCGCTCCGGCGCCGCCGTCCCGTGCATGTCGGTCCCCTTGTCCAGCCGGCTGTCGCGCGCGCCGGATCGTCACATTCAACGCCAAAAATGATGCTAACAGTTCATGCGCGGCGCCGGAAGTTTCTACTTGTTATGCCGCGGCGTCGTGCCGGCCTTTCGTATCGTTGGCGCCCGCCGGTCAACGGCTGCAATTGACGCGCAACAATTTGCAATCGGCGCTGACTTTTGCACACCGATTGACGGCATCTTGCCCTGCTGCCTTGGCCGTTCGCCCTTTGCCGCCGGACCAGGCCCCATTGGGGGCGCCCGCCACCGCGCCGCAGTACTTGTTGTACCAGATCGCGATCTTGCAGCCTTTGTCGCTCCCACCGCAGGCCTTCAACGCGTTACTTTCCGCCTTCGCGCTCGACGAGTAACCGTAAGATTCGGCCCAGCGCTGCTCCTTCGGATTATAGGCGATTGCGCCGAAGCCGCGCCGAACGGGGCCCATGAGGTCGTCCGTTATTTCGACCTTCGGAGGCGCGCGCGTGATACGGTCGAGCGCATTCTTGGCATCGGCATTGGCGGGATTAAGCGCTAACGCCTTGCGATAATCCGCAATGGCCTCTGATTTTCGGCCATTGGCTTCGTAGGCCAGGCCGCGGTCGCTATAGGCCAGCGCGAGCGCCCCATCGCGCCGGATCGCTTCGTTGTAATCGGCAAGGGCCTTGTCGAGCTTACCGAGGACTCGGTAGGCGCGGCCGCGGGCAACATATGCAATAGCATAGTTCGGATTCAGGCGAATGGACTCGTCGAGGTCTTCAATCGCGCTGTTGTATTTTTTCGTGTCCATAAACACGCTGGCGCGGTTGTAATAGGCAAGGGAAAATTTGGGCGCAAGCTGGATCGCTTTGGCAAAATCGCTGAAGGCGCGGCTATAGTCCTTCTTGGCGCCATAAGCATTGCCGCGGTTGCTGTAGGCGTTGGCTAGTCTGGGATTTATCTTGATGGCCTCGGTGTAGTCGGCGATCGCGCGGTCGTTGTCGCCTTTGGCCTTGTAGGTTATGCCGCGTTCGACAAAAGAGGCGGTAAGCTTCGGATTGCGCCGGATCGCCTCGCTAAAGTCGGCGATGGCGGTGTCGTAGTCGTGCTTGAGCCGGTAGGCGATGCCGCGCTGGCCGTAGGCATAGACAAATTTCGGATCGAGCTGGATGATCTTCGTGTATTCGCTAATGGCGCGGTCGTAATCGTGCTTGGCCGCATATGCGAGGCCGCGTTGATAGTAGACCAGGGGATATTTCGGATTACGCCGGATCGCCTCGCTGTAGTTGGCGATGGCAAGGTCATAGTCCTTGGGTACGCCACGGCCGGAATAATGCACCAGGCCGATATAGGCCGCCCCGGCGGCGTCGCCTTTGTCGGCAGCCTTGCGGAACCATTCCAGGGCCTTGGCACCATCCTGTGCTACGCCGGTACCGTTCAAATACATCAGGCCGACATTATTCATCGCCTGCGGATAGCCTTCGTCTGCTGCCTTGCGATACTCGGCCATCGCCTCGTCGAAGTTTTTTGATTGTTGCAGGGCGCGGCCGAGTTGGAAATGGAATCGCGGCGTACCGGGATGCGCCGCGATGGCGCTCCGACAAGCCGCAATGGCGCGGCCGGAGTCTATTTCGATCATTTGCAGGCCCGCCGCAACTTTCGACGGGTCGTAAGGATGCGCGGCAAGTCGGTCGCAGTCATTGACCGGCGGCGGACTTAACGCCTGCTGAGCCGGCGGAGCAGCGGCCGGCTTCTCCGGCTTCTCGGGTTTGGCCGGCTTTTCCGGCGTTGCCGCCGGCGGAGTCTCGGCAGCGGCAGGCGGCGGCGGGGGAGGCGGGTTATCCGCGACGACCGGCGGCGCGCCCGCAGGCTTGTCGCCGAAGCGGAATTCTCCGAGCAGCGAGGACGCCACCCACGGCACCTGCGCGCCGTTGGAGGCACGCGACACGCCGATGCGCGTGCGATTGAAAATCTGCTCTGCGGTCATACCCTGCGCTTGCAGTTGCTTGATCAACTCGGCGGCAAACAGGCTGTTGCCGCCGGAACTTCGTTCGTCGATCAGCTTGTTGAGCGCGCTCGAATAGAGAACCAGGGTGTCGACCGGTGCGTTGAGCGGCGCAAGCCCAGCGGCAACGGTTCGAAACCGGCGCTCGAACGGATTCCGGCGCGCGGCGTCGATGATGACGAGTTTGATCTTGGCGCCCTTGTGTTGCATCTCGGCCAACAAGGCGTCGACGCCGATGCCGTCGCGGCGCACGTCATTTTCGGTCCAGATTTGGGCGTCGACCGGAATGAGATAGGTTTGACGCTGGGCCTGAAGGCCGAACCCGCTGAAAAAGACGACGGCCGTCGTACCCTTCTTGATTTTGTCGGTGAAGGCGTTGATTGCCTGCCGCATGCCCTCCTTGCCGAGGTTTGTCTTGAGGTCGACGCTGAATTTCAGCCGGCGGAGTTCTTCCGCCAGTGTGGTCGCGTCCTTGGCGGCATTGGGCAGCGGCGTTCCGGCGGCGGGGTAGTCCGCATTGCCGATGACAAGCGCGACAAGTGCATCTTGCTGCTGGGCCGGCGCCGGCATCGGCCCGATCAGCGACACGCCGAACAGGCCGAGCCAGAACAGGATTAATCGGCTGGATGCGCGATGCGCAGACATCGCATCCTCCCCTACACTGATGCCCGACGAGGCCACGCCCGCCTGTTTTTTGCTTCGGGTCGATCGCCGGACCCACCACGAATTTGCAGCTTAACAACGCGTGAAGCGGACCGGAACCCAAAATCGAAACATGATGCATCTGCCGCAGCTAGATGCGTTCCGCCATCTCGCGCAACAACGCCAGCGCCGCCAGCACTGATTTTTCGCGCACCGCGCCGCGGCCGATATCGCCGTAGCGGATCTCCCGGTGAGTGAGGGCGCCGGCGCGCGAAGCTGCGGCAAAATGCACCAGACCCACCGGCTTGTCGGCGCTGCCGCCGCCCGGGCCGGCGATGCCGGTGATGGCAACCGCAATCTCGGCATTCGAATGGGCGATGGCGCCGCGCGCCATTTCTTCCGCCGTCTGCCGGCTCACCGCGCCATGGTCGCGCAGCGTTTCGGACGCCACGCCCAGCATCTGCTGCTTGGCTTCGTTGCTGTAGGTGACGAAGCCGCGGTCGACCACGTCGGACGAGCCGGCGATCTCGGTGAGCGCGCCCGCCACCAGCCCGCCGGTGCAGGATTCCGCGGTCACCGCTTTCAGCTTGCGCGCGCGGCAAGCGTCGAGCACGGCGGTCGCGGCTTCGCGCAGATCGTCGCTCATCGCCCGCCCTTCATTCCGCGCCCCAAGGCAGCCGCACCGTCGCGGTGGCGTAGGCCGCGATGCCTTCGCCGCGGCCGGTGAAACCCAGTTTCTCGCTGGTGGTCGCCTTCACCGCCACGCGCTCGAGCGCAACGCCTGAGAGCGCGGCGATCTTGGCGCGCATGGCATCGCGATGCGGGCCGATTTTCGGCGCCTCGCACACCACCGTCACGTCGAGATGCGCGATGCGGCCGCCGCGCGCCGCCAAGCGCTCGACCGCGAAGGCGAGGAAACGGTCGGAGGAGGCGCCGCGCCACTGCGGATCGCTGGGCGGAAAATGCGCGCCGATGTCGCCTTCCGCCAGCGCGCCGAGAATGGCGTCGGTCAGGGCATGCAGCACCACGTCGGCGTCGGAATGGCCGGTGAGCATTCGATCGTGCGCGATGCGCAAACCGCCGAGCACCACATGATCGCCGGGGCCGAAGGCATGCACGTCGATGCCGGTGCCGGTGCGCACGTCGGCGAGATTGGCGAACCGCATCGCCTCCGCGCGCGCGAAATCTTCGGCATTCGTGATCTTGATATTGCCGGGCTCGCCCTCGAACACGGCGACTTTCATGCCGGCCCATTCGGCCAGCGCGGCGTCGTCGGTGAAATCTTCGCGGCCTTGTGCCGCCGCCTCGCGATGCGCCGCCAGCAGGGGCGCGAAGGCGAAGCCTTGCGGCGTCTGGATGGTGCGCAGTGTTTTGCGGTCGAGGGTCTGATCGACGAAGCCGCCGGCGTCGACGCTCTTGACCGTATCGGTCACCGTCAGCGCCGGCACCGCGGCGCCGGTCTGCTGCGCGGCCGCGATCGCGCGCGCGACCAACGCCCGCGTCGCGAACGGCCGGGCGGCGTCGTGGATTAGCACGATGTCGGGCTGCTTGGCCGCCAGCGCTTCCAGCCCGGCGCGCACGGAGGCCTGGCGGGTGGCGCCGCCGAAGGCCGGCTTGGGCAAGCGGATCGTGCCCACCGCGGCATCATAGAGCTCGCGATCCTCGGGCCTGATCACCGGCTGAACCAGGCCGACGTTGGGCGCTTCTACGAGCATTAACAGGGTCCGGCGCAGCATGACCTCGTCGCCAATTCGCCGGAATTGCTTGGGTCTATCCCCGCCGGCGCGCTCCCCGCGCCCGGCGGCCACCACCACGGCTGCGACGCCCGGCATGCTGCTTGTGCTCCCGCTGTTTCCGCTAGGCTTTAGCGCGTTCCGGCGGGGGAAGGAAATCCTGTGCAAATCCAGCCCGTTCCCGGCTATGAACATTTTTTTGCAGTGCAGCACTTGCGTCGCCCGGCGCTTTGGCTAAACTATGAGCATCAATTGAGGGTCGCCTAAATGGTAGGCAGCAATCCCGGATCGCGCGAAATCGGCGTTGTTCCGTACGGACTTTTGAAAATCGGTCGGGTGACTTTGCCAAATCGCGTGATTTTGGCGCCGATGTCGGGGATCACCGACACGCCGTTCCGCCGCCTGGCCGAAAAGCTGGGGGCGGGGCTGGTGATCTCTGAAATGACGGCCGGCGCCGGGCTCGCCCGTGGCGAGCGTGAGGCGCGCGTGCGCAGCGAAAACGGCGGTATCGCGATCCGCGTCGTGCAGCTCGCCGGCTGCGAAGCCGTCTGGATGGCCGAGGGCGCTCGCATCGCCGAAGCGCAAGGCGCCGACATCATCGATATCAACATGGGCTGCCCCTCCAAGCAGGTGACCAATGGAGCGGCCGGCTCGGCGCTAATGCGCGATCTCGATCACGCGCTGACCTTGATCGAAGCCACGGTCGCGGCTGTTGGGGTGCCCGTTACGCTCAAGATGCGATTGGGCTGGGACCACAAGGCCATCAACGCCCCCGCGCTCGCCCGCCGAGCCGAAGCCGCGGGCATCCAGATGATCACCGTGCATGGCCGCACGCGCTGTCAGTTTTACGACGGTACCGCCGACTGGGGCGCTGTGTGCGCCGTGAAAGAGGCGGTTTCGATTCCGGTCGTGGTCAACGGCGACATCGCGTCGTTCGATGATGCCAAGAATGCGCTCGCTATCTCCGGTGCCGACGCCGTCATGATTGGTCGCGCGGCGCAAGGGCGTCCGTGGTTTCCCGGGCAGGTCGCGCGCTTTCTTTGCAACGACGAGCGTGGGCATGTGCCGTCACTCGCCGAGCAGCACGCGATGACAGCGGCGCTCTACGACGCGATGATCGAACACCATGGATACCGCATTGGCCGCCGCCACGCGCGCAAGCATCTGGCCTGGGCGCTCGACACCGCCGGCGCCACGGCCCGCGCACCGGTCGCGCTCTTGAAGGATCACCGCGCCCGCGTGCTCACGGCCGAAGAGCCGGCGCAGGCGCGCCGCCGTCTCGCCGACGCCTATGATGCGTTCGCATGGAGGGCCGCCGCATGAGCCGGGCCCACGCCGTCTCCGCCGCCGCCAATTCGCCGGCCGATGCGGTGCTGCACGCATTGCCGCATCCCGTCATCATGGTCTCGCCCGACGGCAAGATCGCCGACGCCAACGTCGCGGCCGAGCAGTTTTTCGAAGCCTCGATCCCGGTGCTGCGTCGGCACATGGTGCGCGATCTGGTGCCGTTCGGCTCGCCTTTGCTGGCGCTGATCGAGCAGGTTCGCAAGCGCGGCGCGGCGGTGAACGAATACAAGGTTGACCTTGCCACGCCGCGTAATCCGGGCGAGCGGCTGGTCGACCTGCACGTGGCGCCGTTACCGGAATATGCCGACCACGTCGTCGTCATGCTGCAAGAGCGCACCATCGCCGACAAGATGGACCGGCAGCTTACCCATCGCGGCGCGGCGCGTTCGGTAATTGCGCTCGCAGCCATGCTGGCGCACGAAATCAAGAACCCGCTTTCCGGTATTCGCGGCGCGGCGCAACTGTTGGAACAATCGGCCGCCGACGAAGACCGTTCTCTCACCAAGCTGATCTGCGACGAAACCGACCGGATCGTGAAGCTGGTCGACCGCATGGAAGTTTTCGCGGACGAGCGCCCGGTCGAACGCGAGCCGGTCAACATTCACGTCGTGCTCGATCACGTGAAGCGATTGGCGCAGTCCGGTTTCGCCCGCCATGTCAAATTCGTCGAAGATTACGATCCCTCCCTGCCGCAGGTTCTCGCCAATCGCGATCAGCTAGTTCAGGTCTTTCTCAATCTGGTGAAAAACGCGACCGAAGCCATCGGCGAGACGGCGATCGACGGCGAATTGCAGCTTACGACCGCGTTTCGACCCGGCGTGCGCCTATCCCTGCCGGGCAGCAAGACGCGGGTCTCGCTGCCGCTCGAATTCTGCGTCAAGGACAACGGCCCCGGCGTGCCGGAAGATTTGATGCCGCATCTATTCGACCCCTTTGTCACCACCAAGCAGAGCGGCAGCGGGCTCGGCTTGGCCCTGGCGGCCAAGATCGTGGGCGACCACGGCGGCATCATCGAATGTGAATCGCAGCCGCGGCGCACGATATTCCGCGTGCTGATGCCGATCTACAGCGGCGGCGGCTTGTTGACCGACGAGGTTCCGTCGGTCCAGAGCCCGTGAGGTAAGCCATGCCGACGGGAAGCATATTGGTAGCAGACGACGACGCCGCGATCCGCACCGTGCTCAATCAAGCCTTGTCACGCGCCGGCTACGAAGTGCGCTCCACCGGCAATGCCGCGACGCTGTGGCGCTGGATCAGCCAGGGCGAGGGCGATCTGGTCATAACCGACGTGGTGATGCCGGATGAAAACGCCTTCGATTTGATCCCGCGCATCCGCAAAACGCGTCCCGATCTGCCGATCATCGTCATGAGCGCGCAGAACACGTTTATGACCGCAATTCGCGCATCCGAACGCGGTGCCTACGAATATCTGCCGAAGCCCTTCGATCTGAAGGAGCTGATCGCCATCGTCGGCCGCGCCATGTCGGAGCCGAAGGAACGTCCGGCCACGCCCGCCAAAGGCGAAGACTTCGAAAATATTCCGCTGGTCGGGCGCTCGCCGGCGATGCAGGAAATCTACCGCGTCTTGGCCCGGCTGATGCAGACCGATTTGACGGTAATGATTTCCGGTGAATCCGGTACCGGCAAGGAACTGGTGGCGCGCGCGCTGCACGACTACGGCAAGCGGCGGTCCGGTACATTCGTCGCCATTAACATGGCGGCCATTCCGCGCGATCTAATCGAGTCCGAATTGTTTGGCCACGAGAAGGGCGCCTTCACCGGCGCCAATACCCGCTCGTCCGGCCGGTTCGAGCAGGCCGAGGGCGGCACGCTTTTCCTCGACGAGATCGGCGATATGCCGATGGAGGCGCAAACGCGGTTGTTGCGCGTGTTGCAACAAGGCGAATACACCACGGTCGGCGGGCGCACGCCGATCAAAAGCGACGTGCGTATTATCGCCGCCACCAACAAGGATTTGCGGCTGCTGATCCAGCAGGGCCTGTTCCGCGAGGATCTGTTTTTCCGCCTCAACGTCGTGCCGCTGCGCTTGCCACCCTTACGCGAGCGCACGGAAGACATTCCCGACCTGATCCGCCATTTCTTCGCCCAGGTCGAGCGCGAGGGGCTGCCGTCGAAACAGATCGACCAGGCCGGCCTCGACCGTCTCAAGCGTCATCGCTGGCCGGGCAATGTGCGCGAACTGGAAAACCTGGCGCGCCGGCTGGCGGCGCTCTATCCGCAGGAAATCATCACCGCCGCCGTCATGGACGCCGAGCTGGCGCAGCCGGCGTTGCCGCCCACCAACGAGGAGCCGCGTGCCGAGGAATCCTTAAGCGCCGCCGTGGAGCGGCACCTGACGGCCTATTTCGCCGGCTTCGAGAGTGGTCTGCCGCCGGCGGGCCTTTATCACCGCATCTTGCGTGAGATCGAATATCCCCTTCTGATGGCAGCCCTTGCCGCCACCCGCGGCAACCAAATCCGTGCCGCCGATCTCTTGGGGGTCAACCGCAACACGTTGCGCAAGAAAATCCGCGACCTCGACATCCAGTTTTTCCGTGGCGGTAACTGAGCCTCGTTTTTTTAGGTTGTGATTTAAGCGCCGCGGATTTGTCGCAATTCGGCAACATTGTTGTATAAAAGCATCAGTGCCGGGGAGGGCTAGCCCCTTCGCGCGCACCTTCCGGGGCCGCCGTGCCCGCTATCCGCCGCCAGGGGGCCATGAGCGTCGAACAGGCTGCCACCGCCGAGACCGCGCTCGCCGGCCCGCCTGCCAGGCGGGGGGAAGGGCGAATACTTGGCCCGATCGCGGTCGGGCTCGCATTGCTGTCGGCCTTTGCCACCTTCATCGTTCTCGCCGACCTCACGCCGATTGCGCCGACCCATTACGTCGTCGTCACGCTGCTGCTGGTGAATGCCTCGACGGTGCTGCTGCTGCTCGGCATCATCGTGCGCGAAGTGTGGCTGGTGGTGCAGGCGCGCCGCGCCGGCCGCGCCGGCGCGCGGCTGCACGTGCGCATCGTCGGCCTGTTCGCCATCATTGCCGCGTTCCCCGCCATCCTGGTGGCGATCGTGGCCAGCATCACGCTCGACCGCGGTCTCGACCGGTTATTTTCCACGCGCACGCGCGTCGCTATCGAGAACTCGCTGATCGTGGCGGAAGCCTATTTGCGCGACCACGCGCAGATCGTGCGCTCCGATATCTTGGTTATGGCCGTCGACATGGCGCGCGCCGAGCCGGTCTTCAAGGAAGACCGTAGCAAGCTCCGGCAATTTCTGACCTTCCAGGCCTCGGTGCGCGGCCTCGGCGCCGCCATCGTGGTCGACAAAGATCTTAAAATTGTTGCGCAGGCCGACGTGCAAACCACGCGGACCTTCGCCTTGCCGCCGAAAGACGCGCTGCCGCGTATCGGCGACAAGGATCCACAGATTGTCCTGCTGCCCGACACCAGTTACGTCGCCGCCGTCATCAAGCTGCGCAAATACGACGACTATTGGCTTTACGTCACACGGCTGCTCGATCCGCGCGTGGTGCCGCAATTGCGGGCGACGCGGGCGAGTGCGACTGAATACGCCGCGATCGAGCAGCGCCGCCTCGGCGTGCAGGTCGCCTTCGCCCTGATGTACACGGTCATCGCGCTCACCGTGCTTCTGTCGGCGGTCTGGATCGGATTGAATTTCGCCAATGTGCTGGTCGCGCCGATCCGGCGCCTGATCGGCGCCGCCAATGTGGTCTCCACTGGAAACCTTTACGTGCGCGTACCGGTGCGTGAGTCCGAAGGCGATCTCGCACAGCTCGGTGAAACCTTCAACCGCATGACGCAGGAGCTGCGCACCCAGCGCGACGACATCATGCGCGCGCGCGATGTCATCGACAGTCGCCGCCGCTTCACCGAGGCGGTGCTGGCCGGCGCCAGTGCGGGCGTGATCGGCGTCGACGGCAAAGGCTGTGTGAGCATCCTCAACCGTTCGGCGGAAAAGCTGATCGGCTGCACGGAAGCCGAAGCCCTCGGCCGTCCCTTGAACGAGGTGTTCTCCGAGCTCGCCGACATGATGGCGGCGGCGCAGGCCGGCGCCCGCTCGCAGGGGCAGGTCACCATCACGCGCCAGGGCCGCGAGCGCAATCTGTCGGTGCGCATCACCAGCGAGCAGTCGAGCGAATCCGAACACGGCTACGTGGTGACGCTCGACGACATCACCGAACTGGTCGCGGCCCAGCGCACCTCGGCCTGGGCCGACATCGCGCGCCGCATCGCACATGAAATCAAGAATCCGCTCACGCCCATCCAACTATCGGCCGAGCGGCTGCGCCGCAAATACGGCAAGGTTATCGGCGAGGATGACGGCATTTTCGCGCAATGTACGGACACCATCGTGCGCCAGGTCGACGACATCAGGCGCATGGTCGACGAATTCTCGCGCTTTGCCCGCACGCCCAAGCCTGTAATGGCGGGCGAGGACGTCGCCGACACCGTGCGCCAGGCCGCGTTCCTGATGCGCGTCGGCAATTCGGAAATCGACATCGAAGCCGAGATTGCCGAGGACCCGATGCCGGCGCGTTTCGACCGCCGCTTGATCTCGCAGGCGCTCACCAACCTCATCAAGAACGCCGCAGAAGCGATCGCTGCCGTGCCGCCCGCCGAGCTCGGCAAGGGCAAGATCCACGTCTTTGCCGCGCGTGATGGCGGCGATGTCGTCATCGACGTCGTCGACAACGGCATCGGCTTACCTACGGAAAACCGCAGCCGGCTGCTCGAACCCTATGTGACCACGCGCGAGAAGGGCACCGGCCTCGGTCTCGCCATCGTCGGCCGTATTATCGAAGAGCACGGCGGCAGCATCGAACTGCACGATGCGGCGGCCAAGATTCCCGGCCAGCGCGGCGCCTGGATAAGAATACGTTTCGCCGCCTCCGGCGAGGCGCCCGAATCCAAGTCCGAAAAACAAGAGACGGTGAACGAGCAAACGAATGTCCGCTGATATTCTGATCGTCGACGACGAAGCCGATATCCGCGATCTGGTGGCCGGCATCCTTCAGGACGAGGGCTACGAGCCGCGGACCGCGCGTAATAGTGACGATGCGCTGGCGGCGGTCGCGTCGCGCCGGCCGTCCCTGGTGTTCCTTGATATCTGGCTGCAAGGCAGCAAGCTCGATGGATTGCAATTGCTTGACGCCATCAAGCAGGAGCATCCCGAGCTTCCGGTCGTCATGATCTCCGGCCACGGCAATATCGAGACCGCGGTCGCGGCCATAAAACGCGGCGCCTACGATTTTATCGAGAAGCCGTTCAAGGCCGACCGCCTGGTGCTGGTGGCCGACCGCGCGCTGGAGACGTCGCGGCTCAAGCGCGAGGTCAAGCAGCTGAAACAGCTCGCGCCGCTTCCGGCCACGCTCATCGGCAAGTCGGTGGCCATTGGCCAACTGCGCCAAACGGTCGAGCGGGTCGCGCCGACCAACAGCCGCATCCTCATCGTCGGTCCTTCCGGTTCGGGCAAGGAACTGGCGGCCCGTACCATCCATCAATTGTCGGGGCGGGCCAACGGGCCTTTCATCGTGATCAATGCCGCCGCCATCACGCCCGATCGCATGGAAGTCGAGTTGTTCGGCGTCGACCAGTCCAACGGCGCGGAAGGCCGCAAGCCGGGTGCGCTGGAAGAAGCGCATGGCGGCACGCTGTTCATCGACGACATAGCCGACCTCCCGCGCGAGACACAGAACAAAATCCTGCGCGTGCTGGTCGATCAGACCTTCCAGCGGGTCGGCGGCAGCACCAAAGTTGCGGTCGATGTGCGCATCGTGTCGTCGACCGCGCGCAATCTTGAAGCGCTGATCGCGGAAGGAAAGTTCCGCGAAGACCTTTATCACCGGCTTTCGGTGGTGCCGATCCGCGTGCCGCCGTTGGCGGAACGGCGCGAGGATGTTCCCGGCCTGATCGACTATTTCATGGACCAGATTTCGCAGTCCACCGGGCTGCCCAAACGCCGCATCGGCGACGATGCCATGGCCGTGCTGCAATCGCACGACTGGCCGGGCAACGTGCGCCAGCTGCGCAACAATATCGAACGGCTGATGATACTTGCCGGCGGCGACCCGGATGCCGTGCTCGACGCCAGCATGCTGCCGCCCGACGTCGGCTCGATGGTGCCGAGCATGCCGAACGGCAATGGTGGCGAGCATCTGATGGGCCTGGCGCTACGCGAAGCGCGCGAAGTGTTCGAACGGGAATACCTGGTGGCGCAGATCAGCCGCTTCGGCGGCAACATCTCGCGCACGGCCGAATTCGTCGGCATGGAGCGCTCGGCGCTGCACCGCAAGCTCAAGGCGCTGGGGATCGGGTAGGGCCGGAAGCAGTGATGCAAACTCCGTTCATTCCCGCGCAAGCGGGAACCCAGGGCAAAACAATTCTGAGATTGCTGATCTGGGTCCCCGCTTTCGCGGGGACGAACGGGTAGATCATGTCCCGCATCGCCTACGTCAATGGCCGCTATTTGCCGCGTGCGCGCGCGATGGTCTCGGTCGAGGACCGCGGCTTTCAATTCGCTGACGGGGTCTATGAGGTCTGCGAAGTGCGGGCAAGGCGCCTGGTCGATGAGCGCCGGCACATGGCGCGGCTCGACCGCTCTTTAAGCGAATTGCGCATCGCGCGCCCGATGGCGCCGGCGGCGTTGTCAGTCGTGCTGCACGAAACGGTCAGGCGCAACCGCGTGCGCGACGGCATCGTCTATGTCCAGATCACCCGCGGCGCGGCGCGGCGGGATTTTCCGTTTCCCGGCGGTGCGACGCCGCCGACCATGGTCGTGACCGCACGCAGCAACGATCTCGCGCGGCTCGAGCAATTGGCCGCCGAAGGCGTCGCGGTCGTCACCGTGCCCGATATCCGTTGGGGCCGCGTCGATATCAAGTCCGTGGCGCTGCTGCCGAACGTGCTGGCCAAGCAGGCCGCGCGCGATGCGGGCGCCCGCGAAGCGTGGCTGGTCGACAGGGCGGGCCGCGTTACCGAAGGCGCTTCGTCGAATGCTTGGATCGTGTCGCGCGACGGCACGCTCATCACGCACCCGCTCGGGCCCGACATCCTTCCGGGCATTACACGTTCGGTGGTGATCGACGCCGCCAAGGCGCAAGGGCTTGGCCTTCGAGGAGCGCGCTTTCACCGTCGCGGAGGCCTATGCCGCGCGCGAGGCGTTCATCACCTCGGCCAGCCAGATCGTGTTGCCGGTGGTGCGCATCGACGGCCGGCCGATCGGCAACGGCGCCCCCGGTCTGATCGCCGTGGCCCTGCGCCGCGACTATCACCGCCACGCCGAAATCGGCTGATCCGGCCGCCTGCTTCAAGGCGCTCGACAACCGCTAAAATGCCATATAAGTCAATCGCTTGACGGGTATGCGTCAAGCGGCTTGCACGCCGAGTTTACCTGCCATCTAATAGCGCGCTCCTGAGCCGTGCACCGCTCTTGCGTGGGGCAGAGCGGCACATGTAGTGGAACTCGCATGTGAATGGGTCTCGGGCAACGAAGGTCTCGCGCGCTAGACGCGGGCAAAAAAATGGAACACGGCCATGGCAGCCGAACGTGCGCAAAATCTGCAAGATACTTTTCTTAATCACGTCCGAAAAAGCAAAATCCCGCTCACCATTTTTCTGGTCAACGGGGTCAAGTTGCAGGGCGTGGTGACCTGGTTCGATAATTTCTGCGTGTTGTTGCGGCGGGACGGACACTCCCAACTCGTCTACAAGCACGCCATCTCGACCATCATGCCGGGTCACCCGATCCAGCTGTTCGAAGGCGGCGAAGAGCCACCGGCCGCAGAGAAAACTGGGTAGCCCGCTAGTTGGAACCACGCCGCCGCGACAAGCGCGCTGATCTCCTGAGCCCGACTACGACGGGCGCGGAGACCGGGCGCGCTATTGTCATTGAGCCGTGGCTTAAAGCTTCGGTCGGACGGGCTGGGGCAGCCCGCGCGCCGGCGGACCTGCGCACACCGGAAGCGCGTCTCGCGGAAGTCGCCGGGCTCGCGCGCGCCATCGATCTCAATGTGGTGGAGCAGGGGTTGGTGACGCTTCAGGCCATTCGCCCCGCCACTTACATTGGCAAGGGCAAGGTCGACGAAATCGCCGGTCTCGTTAAGACCCTGGAAGCCTCCGTGGTGGTGATGGATTGCCCGGTCTCGCCGGTGCAGCAGCGTAATCTGGAGAAGGCCTGGAGCGCCAAGGTCATCGACCGCACCGGCTTGATCCTGGAAATCTTCGGCCGGCGCGCGCGCACCCGCGAAGGCGCGCTGCAGGTCGAGCACGCGCATCTGTCGTACCAGAAGGGCCGGCTGGTGCGCTCCTGGACCCATCTCGAACGCCAGCGCGGCGGCCACGGTTTCCTCGGCGGTCCCGGCGAAACGCAGATCGAAGCCGACCGGCGCGCCATCGACGAGCGCATCGCCCGCATCGAAACCGAACTCGACAAGGTCAAGCGCACCCGCGCGTTGCATCGCGAGAGCCGCAAGCGCGTGCCTTATCCGATCGTGGCGCTGGTGGGCTATACCAATGCCGGCAAGTCGACGCTGTTCAACCGCATGACGCAGGCTACCGTGTTGTCGGCCGACATGCTGTTCGGCACGCTCGATCCGACGTTGCGCGCGGTCGATCTGCCGCACGGCAATCGCATCATTCTGTCGGACACGGTCGGCTTTATCTCAGACCTGCCGACCACGCTGGTGGCGGCGTTCCGCGCCACGCTGGAAGAGGTGATCGAGGCCGATGTCATCCTGCACGTGCGCGACGTATCGCACGCGGACACGCTGGCGCAGTCGCACGATGTCGAAAAGGTGCTGGGCGAGCTCGGCATCGCGGCCAGCGATCCGCGCCTGATCGAAGTGTGGAACAAGATCGACTGTCTGGACGGCGACGGCCGCGCGCAACTGTTCAATCTGGCCGAACGGCAGCCGCTTGGCCGCCGGCCGGTTCCGGTCTCGGCGCTCAGTGGGGAGGGGATCGACCATCTGGTCGAGGCGATCGAGGCGCGGCTGGGCGAAAGCCGCCAGACGCTTGAAGTCGCGATCAACCCGGCCGACGGCGCCGGGCTGAGCTGGCTCTACCGCCATTCCGAAGTGCTCGACAGGCACATGCGCGATGACGGACAGCTGGCGGTGACGGTGCGCGCCGATGCCGACAAGGCAGCGCGGGTAAGGGCGAAATTTCCCGTCTAGGCCTTACTTTTCGGCCGCTTTGGCGGCGTCCCATAGCGCGTCCATCTCGGCCAAAGTGGCGTCCTTGGGGCTCTTGCCGCGCGCGGCCAGCGCCCGCTCTATCGAAGCGAAACGGCGCTCGAATTTGAGGTTGGTCGCGCGCAAAATGCCTTCCGGATCGGCGCGCAGATGGCGGGCGAGATTGACCACCGCAAACAACAGGTCGCCGACCTCGCTTGCCGCATGCTCGTGCGTACTGTCGGCATCGTCGAGTTCGGCTTCGATTTCGTCGGCTTCTTCGCGAATCTTGGCCAGCACCGCGCGCGGATCGTTCCAGTCGAATCCGACGCGGCCGGCCTTGTTCTGCAGCTTTAAAGCACGCGTCAGCGCGGGCAGGGCCACCGGCACCCCCGCAAGGGCGCCGGCCGGCGCAGCCTCGCCGCGTTCGGCGCGCTCCTCCGCCTTGATGCGTTCCCACAGGCCTTTGATGGCCTCGGCGGTGCGGCCTTGCTCGTCGGCAAAGACGTGCGGATGGCGTCGGATGAGCTTGGTGGTGATGGTGTCGACCACGTCGCCGAAGTCGAAGGCGCCTTGCTCCTGCGCCATGCGCGCATGGAAGGCGACCTGCAGCAGCAGGTCGCCCAGTTCGTCCTTGAGGTCGGCAAGGTCGCCGCGGGCGATGGCGTCGGCCACCTCGTAGGCTTCCTCGAGCGTATAGGGCGCGATGGTCCCGAAATTCTGCTCCAGGTCCCAGGGGCAGCCCGAGCCGGGCGTGCGCAGCGCCGCCATGATCTCGATCAGCCGGGCGATGTCGCGGGACGGCTTCACGGGGCGCGGCCCGGAGGCTGGAGCGGCCGACCGCAATAAAGCTGGTCCCGGGCCGCGACTGTGGACACATGATTCGCATAAGACATATTATGGAATATGTTCAGGCGATGTTTCATTTCGGATACCCAGCACGTCGATAGTCGGGAGGCTTTTTGCGGCATTGTTTCCTGCGTTATCAATTGGTTCCGATAAAGAATACGCAGATTACTTTAAGATGTTTCAAGTCGCATGCCGTCGTAGGCCGGCTCGACGTTGGACGGTAGCGAGGCCTTCAGGGCCGCGTAATCCATATCGCTGTGCAGGTTGGTCAAGATTGCCCGCCTGGGCTTGATCCGCTCAATCCAGGCCAGCGCTTCCTCTAGATTAAGGTGGCTGGGATGCGGCGTCTTGCGCAGCGCGTCGACAATCCAGACGTCGAGCCCGGCCATCTGAGCGACGCTGGCGGGCGGCAGGCTCTTGATGTCGGCCGAATAGGCCACATTGCCGATACGGAAGCCGAGCGAGGGGATATCGCCATGCTCCTGCAGCACCGGCAGGGCATTGATGGGGCCGCCCTGCCCCTCGATGGTGACAGGCGTTCCCGGCGTCAGCCGGCGCTCGGCCGCGATCGGCGGATATTCGCTGCCGGGCGGCGTCATGAAGCAATAGGCGAAGCGGGCATGCATCGCGCGCGAGGTCGGCTCGTCCATGTAGACCGGCACGCGCTGGCGCTTGTGCACGAACAGCGGCCGCAGGTCGTCGATGCCGTGGGTGTGATCGGCGTGCTCGTGGGTGATCAGCACGCCGTCGATCCTGTCCACCTCGGCGCCCAGGAGTTGTTCGCGCAAGTCCGGTGAACAGTCGACCAGAACGCGCGTGACCTTGCCCGGCCCATGCGCGCGTTCCACCAATAAAGCGCAGCGCCGCCGGCGGTTTTTCGGGTTGTTGGGATCGCACTGGCCCCATCCCAGTGCCACGCGCGGCACGCCCATGGACGAGCCGCAGCCGAGAATGGTGAAGGTTAAACTCATGCGGCGTCGGCTAGAGTTTTACGTTTGCGCATGATCTTTTCCGAAAACCGGTGTCCACTTTTCGGGATCATGCGCCATGCGCGGCACTTTGCTGAACAGCCGGAAAAAATTTTCCGTGGTTTGCGCGGCGATTTCGTCCGGCGACACGCCGCGCGTTGCGGCCAGAACCTTCGCGGTTTCGGCCACGTAAGCCGGCTCGTTGCGTTTGCCGCGGTACGGCAGCGGCGCGAGGTAAGGCGCGTCAGTCTCCACCAGGATGCGGTCGCCCGGCAGATCCTTGGCGATGGCGCGCAAGTCGTCCGAACGCTTGAACGTGAGGATGCCGGTGAATGAGATATGCAGCCCTAAGTCCATGGCCTTGAAGGCCAATTCACGGCCGCCGGTGAAGCAGTGCAGCACGGCCGGGAAGGCGCCCTTCCCGGTTTCCTCTACGAGGATGCGCGCCATGTCGGCGTCGCAGTCGCGCGAATGGATCACCAGCGGCAGCTTTGTTTCACGTGCAGCAATGATGTGCTGACGGAAGCTCTGTTCCTGCGCGGCACGCGGGCTGTTGTCGTAGTGATAGTCGAGCCCAGCCTCGCCGATGGCGACGATTTTCGGATGTTGGCTCAAGGCGATGAGCGCCTTGGCATCGATGTCCAACTCTTCCGCCGCGTTGTGCGGATGGGTGCCGACCGAGCAGAACACGTCGGGGAATTTCTCCGCAATCGCAAGCACCTGAGTGTGTTTCTTCACCCATGTTGAGATGGTGACCATGCGGCCGATGCCGGCCTCACGCGCGCGCGCGACCACGGCGTCGAGTTCGCTGGCGAAGTCGGGAAAATCCAGATGGCAGTGGCTATCGACCAGCATTTTCAAGCGGTTGCTTCGGGTTCCACGTAACGGGGAAAAACCGGTTTTGGCGGCGGCAATGTGACGCCCGCCTTGATGCGGCGGTCCGCTTTAAGCTCGGAGAAGGACCGTTGCTCGGCCGGGATCGCCAGTTGATCGAGCATGTTCGCCGCCGACGATGGCATGTACGGCTGGGCGAGGATGGCGACCTGCCGGAGCACCTCGGCGGTGACGTAGAGGATCGTCCCCTGGCGCTGCGGATCGGTCTTGGCCTTGGCCCAGGGCTCTTCGGAGGCGAAATAGCGGTTGGCGTCGGCCACCACCGCCCACACCGTGGCGAGCACCTGGTGCAGCTGCTGCGTTTTCATGAAATCGCGCGCCTTGCCGATCATGGCGTCAGCCGCCGCCAGGATGGTCTTGTCGGCTTGCGTGAACGCCCCCGGCGCCGGCAGCGTGCCGCCGAAAGCCTTGGCGATCATCGACAGCGAGCGCTGCGCCAGATTGCCGAGATCGTTGGCGAGGTCGGCATTGATGCGGTTGACGATGGCCTCATGGCTGTAGTTGCCGTCCTGCCCGAACGGCACCTCGCGCAAAAAGAAATAGCGCAGCGGATCGACGCCATAGGCATCGCACAGCGCGAACGGGTCGATCACGTTGCCGACCGATTTCGACATCTTCTCCCCGCGGTTGAACAGGAAGCCGTGCGAGTAGATATGCCGCGGCACGTCGATGCCCGCCGACATCAGGAAGGCCGGCCAATAGACCGCGTGGAAGCGCACGATGTCCTTGCCGATGACGTGCAGCGCCGCCGGCCAGTAACGCCTGAATTTCTCGCTACCGGTGTCGGGAAAGCCGACGCCTGTGATGTAATTGGTGAGCGCGTCCACCCACACATACATGACGTGTCCGTCGGAGCCCGGCACGCGCACGCCCCAGTCGAAAGTGGTGCGCGAGATCGACAGGTCCTGCAGGCCGCCGCGCACGAAACTCGCCACCTCGTTCAGGCGTTCCTTCGGCAGCACGTAATTCGGCCGCGCGAACAGCTCGAGCAGCTTGTCCTGATAGGCCGAGAGCCGGAAGAAATAGCTCGCCTCCTCCACCCATTCGACCGGTGTGCCGGTCTTCGACGACACCCGCACCTTCTGCTCATTCAGTTGCGTTTCGCTCTCGGCGTAATAAGCCTCGTCGCGCACCGAATACCAGCCGGCATACTTACCGAGATAGATGTCGCCGTTCTGCTCCATGCGCTGCCAGATCGCTTCGGACGAGCGGTGGTGACGCTGCTCGGTGGTGTGGATGAAATCGTCGTTCGAGCACGCCAGCCGTTTCACCATGGCTTCAAACAGCGGCACATTGCGGTCGAGCAATTGCCGCGGACTCAGGCCCTCCTTGGCGGCGGTCTGCTGGATCTTCTGGCCGTGCTCGTCGGTGCCGGTGAGGAAATAGACGTCCTCGCCGTCGAGGCGGTGAAACCGCGCGATGACGTCGGTGGCGATCGCCTCGTAGGCGTGGCCGATATGCGGCGGGCCGTTCGGGTAGGAGATCGCGGTGGTGATGTAGTAGGGCTGTTTGTTGCCGCTCGCCGCAGCGATCGGCTCAGCCGTTTTGGGCGTCGAAATTTTGGATGTCGAGGCCTTTGGTTTTGCAGCCTTGGACTTCCGAGTCATGGGTTTCGGAGTCTTGGGTTTCCGAGCCTTGGGCTTCGTCCCTTTGCGCTTAGCGGCGCGCGGCTTGCCGGCCTTGCGTTTGCCTTTGCGGGCGGACTTGCGGGCGGCGGCCTTGCGAGCCGGGCCGCTTCGCGCGGCCGGTTTCTTCTTCCTGGCGGGCGCGGTTTTCTGACCCTTCCTGGACTTCGATTTTGTTTTTTTGGCCATGATGGGCACGCGTGCGTTGGCTGGAGACGGTCCGTTAAAAGACAGGGATGGCCGGGAAGGCCCGGCCATGACGATTCCGCAAGGTGGTATCAAGGCGTCGGTGCCGGAGCAAGCGAAGGCGGGGGCGGTGTTTCCAGCCGCTTTTGCTCGGGCGAACCGGCCAAACTATGGCCCTTCCCTTTGAACCTTTTCCGGCATATTGGCGACTAAGACTGGCGACTAAGACTTGCGGCCAAGCCCAGTCTCGTCATCGGCCGGTGACGCGAGACGGCTAGGTCTGCAATGCACATCGGCCGGCCGCTGCGGCGGTCCGGCTCGTATGCCGTGGAACAACGCTGGAGAACGACCATGAGCGGTGGATTGCGACGGTCACTATCAATAATTTCCTTCGTTTGCCTCGCCGCTTTGGCCGGCGCTTTCGACCCTCCCGGCGCCGCCGCCCAATCCGGTGCTTCGCCCGCCTTTGACACGAGCCGGCTGCCGCGCGTCAGCGGCGCCAAGCAGCTCTACGCCAGCCCCGTGACGACGGTCTTTACGACTCAGACGTCGGTCGCGCAGACGGCGGAAGCCACCCGAAAGTTGCTGACCGCCGCCGGCTGGCAGGCCTATACCGCGCCGTTCACCGCGTACGCGAAGAATCCCAACAGCAGCACCACGTCGTTTAAGAAAGGCTCGCTGGGCCTGAGCGTGTTCATCGGGGTGGCGCCGGCGCAAGGCAACGCCACCAGCGTGCAGTACGGTCCCGTCCCGATGCCGGTCGACCTGCCGTTTCCCAAGGACGGCACCGCGATCGAATACGACCCGCATCGGCCGCTGCTGAAATGTTTCACCGCCGCGCCGCTCGACAAGACCCTGGCCTATTATCGCGAGGCGCTCGGCAAGTCGGGCTGGTCGCTATGGTCGGTCAAGCTGGGCGCCAAGCAGCCGCCCGACAGCGGCCCCGGCGAACTCACCAAGAACGGCGCCTATGCCTTTTACGTGCAGGACGGCAAACAGCCGCTCAAGCTGACGCTGCGGCATGAGAAAGACAAGCTGCGCGTCGATATCGAGCCCTATCGAATGAAACTCTTGGAACTGGCGCACCAGAAGATGGTCGATGCTGATCGGCGCGCCAAGGGTCTTCCGGTGGCGTCGGCGCAACCGGCGCCCGCCGCGCCGAAAAAACCTTCGGCCGGGGACAAAGAATTTGATGCGATGATGAAAATGGCGGAGCAGCAGGTGCGCAAGGCGATAGCCGATGCGATGAAACCCGCCCAGCCTGCGACGCCGGCGCCCGCGGGCTCCGACGAGATACCACATCTGCGCGCGGACAGCGCCGTGCCGATGCCGCTGCCCGATACGGCGGCCGAGATCAAATACAAGGCCGATCGCGCGACCATCGACTTCATCAGCCAATCGAGCGTGAGCGGGCTGGCGGCGTTCTATCGCGCGGAGATGAAAAAGCGCGGCTGGAGCGAGCACCGTTCGGTGATCAACAGGTCCAACATGGTCGTGCTCGATTTCTCGAAATCGAAAGACAAGCTCAGCCTCACGATTATGAAGATGGGCAATCATGCGAATGTGAGCGGCCGCGGCACGGTGCTGGCTGCCGCCCCACAACCGAAGGCGCCGGCCGTCGCGCAACAGGCCGCGCCCGCAGCGGCGTCCGGCAAAGGGCCGCCGCTTCCCATGCCGCCCGGTGCGCAGGGCGTGGACTACGACAGTAAAAACGGCAGGCTCTATTTCAACAGTTCATCCAGTGTCAAAGCGATGACCGAATTCTATCGGGCCGAAATGAAACGTCTGGGCTGGAAAGAATCGGCGCCTGCATTCGGGAATCGCCTGATCTCGATGCTCCACTACGCCAAAGGTGACAACGGCCTCGAGCTCACCATCAACGCCTCGGGCGACACGACCAATGTGGAAGCGAGCGGCTCTTTCCTCAAATCCGCCACCGCCAAGACCGCGCCGCCGAGCGCGGACGACCTGAAAGTGGAAGAGAGCGGCGGCCTGCCCGTACCAAAGGCGCATCAATCGGCGGAGAGCGAGAAAAGCCCGATGCGCCGTGCCCTCAGAGCCGAGGTGGGGCTCCCGCTGGCGACCACCCTCGACTTCTACAGGCGTGAGCTCGGCAAGCGGCAATGGAAGGAAAACAAGGGTGCCGTTGTCGGCGCCGATCACGCTGAACTCGCGTTCGCCAGCCCCGACGGTCCGGCCGTGCTCAAGCTCGGCCGCCGGGCCGGCCACACCACCGTCGATCTTGCCGTGAAGGACCCGGCCCGGGCCGCCAAGATGGGCCTGCTGCCGAAGCCCGGCCAAGCCAAAGTGATGTTCGGCAATACGCTGACGTCCAGCGCGGTGATTACCGTGAATAAGAAGAAGATCAAGATCGGCGCCGGCGTCGGCGCCAAGGAACCGAATGGCCCTTCGCTCGACCTGCCGCCCGGTAAATACAAAATCCAGCTGAGCGTTGCGGGCAAGCCCGCACAGAGCGAAGACGTCGAGCTGGCGGCCGACGAAACCTGGGGTTTGATCATCGGGCCCGGCGGGCTGCTGCCATTGCACGTTTATTGAGGCAGGACGCGGCGCGGGTGGCGGCGGGCGTTACCCGGCCGCTGCCGCGTGGCGCCGTCGGAAAGCCGCGCGTGAGTTGGCAGAAGCGAGCGATGGCGTTGGTGCCGATCGCCTCGACGATTCCACGGCTAGGTTTTAGGCGCCTGAAACCGAGGCAAGAAAGTTGTTAAGCCGCTGTTTCGGACTCGGCCGCCAATTCATTTATCGACGGTTGCCAATTGACTACGCAGTTTCGGCCATTTGTTTTGGCTGTATAAAGCGCTTTGTCGGCGCGATCGATGGATTGTTCCACGGGCATAACCGGGTCCAGAGCGGACAGCCCGAATGAGACGGTAACGCGCAATGCATCCTTGTCTTCTTCATCAATCGGGAGCGAGGCGAGCTCGTCACGCAATCTGTCAATGATGTCATAACCGGTTTGGGTATCGGTATCCGGCAAACAAATGAGAAATTCCTCGCCGCCATAGCGAAACACCTTATCGTAAGGGCGAAGATGCGCCATGACGTAACGTGCAAAGCGAACCAAAACCTTGTCACCGACAAGGTGCCCATGCGTGTCATTGACGGATTTAAAGTGATCCAGATCCATCATTGCAATCACGCAGCCACGCCCGCGCCTGACAAATTCTTGCTGCTCGCGAAGGCTGCTCAGCATTTCTGCGCGGCTTGGCGTGCCGGTCAAAGGATCAAGATTGAATAGCGCGCCTTCCAGCTCATGCTGGACAGTCGAGATTTCCAGATGCATGCGCTTTAGCGCGGTTACGAAGCGCTCGTAGTCCTTGATCGAAATCGGCACACCATTCATGGACGATCGCAGAAGGCTTGCAGCGTATTGATGCATGCGTTCGTGCTCCAGGCCGATTTCCGCAAATCCGGAATGTTGCCCGAGCGCGACTTTCCCAGCATTGTAATACCATTGACCGAACCGGCAGTTTTGATGCGCTTCTTTGGAGGTGTCCCGGTCATCCGGCGCCAACCGGCAAATCAGTGTGCCATAGAGGATCTCGGCCCATTGATCGTGATTATAAGAAGCCTGTTCGAGCTCCTTGAGCGCGGCGCGCATCTGGTCATCTGATAAATGAAAAATCGCCATTTCTCGTCCCATGTCATTGGTTACGATCCAACAGCAACTTTTTGTCGCACACATACGTTAATGCTTCTCATGCAAAGATTTGCGAGTTGAATGTAGTTACTCGATGGTGCGCCACACTAGGCACGAGAAGTCCAGGGCAGGTATCGGCCCCTATCCGCTTCGATTTTCGCGGCCCCGCCCTCGGCAAACGGTCGCCAAGCGGGTAAAACCGGACGGTAACCGGTGCCGAAGCGTTCTAGCGCACGTTCTATCCCGGCAACCGCATGTCGGAATTTCTGCCGCTCAGTCCGGCGATCAAAGAGGAAACGGTACGAGGTTGACCATGAGCATTGCCGAAGACCATCTCGCCTCGCCTTCCGGCCTCGATCCCGAACACGTGGTGGTGACCGAGCCGGTCGCCGGCTCGCCGTTCCCGCTGCATCTCATGTATGTCGAGATGGTCGACGGCGTTTACATCCCGATCGGGTTGCGCAAGCCGGCGGGCGCCGGCCCCTTCCCCATCGTATTGTGCGCCACCGGCAACGGCGGCGGCGGCATGGCCATGCTGCGCGACCACGCGCACAGCAAGAGCTGGACGCCGGATCAGTTTCTCAAGGCCGGCTACGCCACCGCCTGGATGCGCTACCGCGCCGAGGTCGACTACGCCTATGACAGGATCGGCAAACTGATCCAGTCTGGCCGGCAGAACCGACAGTTGTTCAACCGCGGCCCGCTCGAATACGAGGACGCCATTGCGGTTGCCGAATACGTCAAGGCGCTGCCGGATATCGATGGCGCGCGGCTGGGCTATATCGGCGTCAGTCACGGCGGCGAAATGGCGCTCAAGATCGCGTCGGAATATCACGGCTTCCGCGCCATGGTGGCGAGCGAGCCGGCCTCGCATGAATTCCTGCGGCTCAAGCCGGACGAGACCGCCCACGTCGATCCCAAGACCGGCCTGCTCAATGTCGAGAAGATGCTGATGCGCGAGCCCGCCAAGGTACGCCCGCGCATCACCGAAGACGTGGCGCGCCAGCGGGTGAGCACGATCCAAACGCCGATTTTCGTGCAAGGGCGCGACGCCGACGAGCTGCAAGGCATTTTCCGCGTGAGCTACGACCTGCTGCAAGAAGCCGGCAAGGTGGCCAAGTGGGCCACTTACGACCATGCGCTGCACGGCTTCGTCTATCCGGTGCGCAATGCCGACGGCTCCTATACGCCCGACGCGGTCCAGCAGCGGGCGGTCGCGGACACGCTCGCGTTCTTCGACAAATACATAAAGCGTTAACGGTTTGGCGCCACCCGCCCGGGTTCCGGGTTTTACCAATTGCTAAAACTATTGGGCCTATAGTCTGAACGGTCGCTAACCAATCGGCCGCTTGCTAGATCCTGGCCAACCAGAATGGTTTCCCAAGGCTCATGGGCGCTCCCCTAGCTCTTATCCGCGAGCTCGATAGCTCCATTTCCCACAGCACGGACATGCGCCGGGCGGCGATGCTGCGTCAGCTGACGGACCTGTATTTGATCGGCGCTGAGCAATACGCCGATGCAGAAATCAACCTCATCGATGACGTGTTCGTGCGGCTGGTCGCCACAATCGAGGAATCCTCGCGCGCGCTGCTGTCGTTGCGGCTCGGTCCCGTCGCCAAGGCGCCGCCCAAGATCGTGCGCGTGCTGGCCTGCGACGACGCTATCGACGTCGCGTCGCCGGTCTTGACCCAGTCTGAGGTGCTCGATGTCGAGACTTTGGTCGAATGCGCCAAGACCAAAAGCCAGGAGCACATGCTCGCCATTTCGCGGCGCAAGACCGTGCCGGAACCCGTCACCGACGTTCTGGTCGAGCGCGGCGACCAACAGGTCGTGCTGAGCACGGCCATCAATGCGGGCGCTAGATTTTCCGAAAACGGCTTCGGTGCCCTCATCGGTCGCGCGCGCGGCGACGATCTGTTGACGCGCCGTGTCGGCACCAGGCCGGATCTGCCGCCGCAACTATTCACGAAGCTGCTCGAAGCCGCGTCGGAAAAGGTCCGCGCCACGCTCGCGGCCGAAAGAGAACACGCCCTCGAGGATATCCGGCAGGTTGTCGCCGAAGTAACCACGCGCATTGAAACCAAAGCGGTCACGAAGACGCAGGCCTACGCGGCGGCGCATGTGCTGGCGGAGTCGCTGCGGCGCGTGGGACAATTGAACATCGAGAAATTGGAAGATTTCACGCGTGACGGTCGCTTCGAGGAAGTCGTCGCATCGCTCTCGCTGATGGCGAACATGCCGCCGGAACTGGTCGAACGCACGGTGCACGACACGCATGCCGAGTCGCTGCTGGTACTGGCCAAGGCGGTCGGCCTTCCCTGGGAGACGACGAAGAACATCCTCACGCTCGCCGCCAAAAGATACCGGCGCTCGGCCTCGGAAGTCGACAAATGCATGGCGGCATTCGAGCGCTTGAAGGAGCCGATCGCCCGGCAAATTCTCGAATTTCACCGGAAGCGTCGGCCTGGCGCCAAGGCGGGCAAGCCCAGCCTCGTTTAATCTGTGGTGTCGAAAAGCGCCGCCGACTGTTGCGCGTCGGCGCGCAGCACATACGCGTTGCCGACCAGGTCGAAGTGCGCCAGCAACTGCTGAACGAGTTCGTTGGTGAGCGCAACGTACGGATTTGCCGCAAATTCCCAGTATGCGCTTGTATCAAACGTCGGCGCCTTAGCCGTTGACCGTGTCACCGTTGCGCTGGTGCCGCCGCCGGGCGTCGCGGTCTGATTAACCCGCAAAGGCACATAGGCATTCGGAACGTCCGACGCATCGGCTGAACCCGGCAACGGGCCGTCCGAGCGGGCATTGGCGACGTTGCTGGCGGATACCTGCAGCCGCAGCGTCGCCGCGTATATCCCCGACAGGGCAATCGAGCTTGTAATGCTCATGACGGCTAAAGCTAGCGCCGGAGGTAGAAACGTATTCTTTGGCCAATTGCTAAAAATTAGCGAAAATGCCGCCTGCGGCCGCCTTAGGTGCGCGCCGCTTCGGCCAGCGCGCCGAACACCGCGAACACCAAAGGCTTGCGCTCGAGATTATAGGCCTCGGCTTCGGCCGCCGCGCGGTTGACCTTATCCCAAGTTTCCGCGACGCGTGCGAGTTGCGGTCTTGCCTGCGTGCCGTTACCGAGGCGCGCCGCCAGCCAGCCGTTGACCAGGTCCATGAAGGCCGCCAGTGTTCGCGGATCGCTGCCGCCGAGGGCGTCGCCGAGCGCGTGCAGCGCGCGCGGATCGGGATCGGGCAATTGCGCGATGAGATCGAGCACCTTGTGGCGCAAACCGAGCGCCGCGCCGTCAAGCAGCGCCAGCGCGCGGGCGACACTGCCGTCGGCGGCGGCGGCCGCTTCCCGCAGCTCTGGGTCGCCGGCATCACGGTCGGCCGCCGCCGCGGCGGCACGCGCGACGTCGGATTCGCTTAGCGGGCGTAGCAGCAGGCGGCGGCAGCGTGAGCGGATGGTCGGCAGTTCACGGCCGGGCGCGTGGCTCACCAGCAACAAAAGCGTGCGCGCCGGCGGCTCTTCCAGCACCTTCAGCAGCGCGTTGGCGCCTTCGCGCTGCAGGTCGTCCACGCTATCGACGATGGCGATACGCCAGCCGCCCTCGCCCGCGGTCGAGCCGAAGAACGACACCGTGCGCCGCACGTCGTCGACACGGATCACCGTATAGAGCTTGCCGGTCTGCTCGTTGACGATGCGTTCGAGCACCAGCAGGTCGCCTTGCGCCTGCGCGGCGATGCGGCGCGCCACCGGATGCGCGGGATCGACCGCCAGCGAGGTGGCGCCTTGCACATCGGGCGCGCCCGGATCGGGATGCGCCAGCACGAAGCGCGCGAAACGATAGGCCAGCGTGGCCTTGCCGATACCGGGCGGTCCGCCGATCAGCCAGGCGTGCGGCACGCGGCCGCTTTTGTAGCTGGCGAGCAGGGCTTGCTCGGCGTCGTCATGGCCGAACAATGCTGCCGTCGCACGCGGCAGCTTGACCTCGCGGTCCTCGTCGGCGGCGTTCACGGTGCCGTACTTTCGGCCACGCGCGCTTTCTCAGGATGCAGGCGCTCAGAAACCGCGGTCCAGATGCGCTGGGCTACGATGTCGCGCGGCGGGCGGCCGTCGATCACGACGATGCGGCGCGGCTCTTCTTCCGCCAGCAGCCGGTAGGCGCGGCGCAGATCGTCGTGGAACTCAACGGACTCGCTCTCGAAGCGGTCGGCCTCGCGTATTCCGCGCCGACCGGTGGCGCGCGCCAGGCCGACCGAGGCCGGCACGTCGAGAATGAAGGTGAGATCGGGCATGGCGGTGCCGACGGTGACGCGCTCGAGGCCGCGGATCAGCTTCGGGTCGACGCTGCCGAGCGCGCCCTGATAGACCCGCGTTGAATCGATGAAGCGGTCGCAGATCACCCATTTGCCGTCGACCAGCGCCGGGCGGATGACGGACCGCACGTGATCGTCGCGCGCGGCGGCAAACAGGATGGTCTCGGTTTCCGCGCCCAACGGCTTGGCGGCGCCCGAGAGCAGGATGTGGCGGATAATCTCGGCGCCGGGCGAGCCGCCCGGCTCGCGCGTGAGCACGACCTCGAGCCCGAGCGATTTGAGCCGCTCCGCCAGCCGCTTCGCATGGGTGGACTTGCCGCTGCCCTCGCCGCCCTCGAAGGTGATGAAACGTCCGCGCAACCCCTGGAAACCTTTCCGTGTCACCGCCTGTGCCGGCCGGCGGGTGCCATCATAGCTTGGCGGCCCCGGCGCGGAACAGCGTGATCACCAATTCAGTCACGGCGTCCAGCGCGCGGCCGGACAGCCCACCTTTTTCAACGCTGGCGGCGGCATGCAGCGGCGTTTCCAACACCACATTATCGCCGCGCCAAACCTTGAGTACGCCGATCGGCAGACCGGCCTTGAGCGGTGCCGGAACCGGACCGGTATAGACGATGCGGGCGAGCAGGCGCTCGCCGCCTTGCTTCGGCACCATGATCTTGACCGGGCCGCCGGCTTTGAGCGGCACGGAGCCACTGGCGCCGCCAAAGACCTTGGCCGAGCCGAGGGTCTCGCCGTCGTTGAACAGCAGACGCTCCTCGAAATTACGGTAGCCCCATTCCAGCAGCCGCTTGCCGTCGCGCGCGCGGTCGTTGGCGGTTTTTTCCCCGTTGACCACCGCGATCAACCGCAGGCCGTTCTGGTCGGCCGATCCGACCAGGCCGTAGCCCGCCTCCTTGGTGAAGCCGGTCTTCAGGCCGTCGGCGCCGTCCAAGGCGCCGAGCAGCGGATTGCGGTTGTACTGGTGGATTTTGTTCCAGGTGTAGTCGGGCTGGGCAAACAGTTTATAGAAATCGGGATAATCGAGAATGATACGGCGCGCGAGCATGGCCAGCTCACGCGAGGTGACCTGCCCGTTGGGATTGGGAAGGCCGTTGGAATTGGCGAAGGTCGATTTCGGCAGTCCGATGGCGCGTGCACGTTTGGTCAGCTGAACGGCGAACTCCGGTTCGTTGCCGGCGATGGCTTCGGCGAGGATGATGCAGGCGTCGTTCGCCGACTGGATGATCATCCCGTGCAGCAGCGCGTCGACCGGGACCTTGCTGTGGATCGCGGCGAACATGGTGGAGCCGTGCGAGGGCGCGCCGCCGGTGCGCCAGGCGTGCTCGCTCACCCGGTACTCGTCGCTGAGTTTGATCTTACCGGTTTTGAGCAGGTGAAAGACGTATTCGGCCGTCATCAGCTTGGCGAGGCTTGCCGGATAGATCAGCTGATCGGCGTTGCGCTCGAACAGCACGCTGCCGCTTTTCGCCTCGATCAGGATGGCGTGCGGCGCGCTGATATTGGGCTCGTTCTTCTTGTTGTCTTTGCGCTGCGCCGACGCGGGCGCCGCCAGCAGCGCCAAGCAGACCGCCGCTGCGGTAAACAAACCCACAAACCGAAAACGCTGAATAGCCATCACCAACGCTCTCCCGCCGGCCGCGCGGCAAACGCGTGAGCCTCAAGCATCACGAACAATGGCGGTTTGGCGGAACTTTGCGGCTCAGTAAAGGCCGCGGCCGCTCAAGAATCCCGCGTGCCCATCATAGCGCACCGGGGCATAGGCGGAAATGGTCGAGGTCGGCGGCGCGGTGTCATAGGGACGTTTCGACGCGGCCAATTCCACAGTCGGCGCACGGCGCGCGGGCTTTGCCTGTTGCGGGTATTGCGTGACCTCTATCGCCTGGATCTCGACCTGCTGCACCGTACCCTGCTCGTCCGCGCCATAAGGACGGCTGGGCGGCACCGGCGCGCGGCGCGGTGCGACCACGCGCGTCGGGTGCGTATCGAATAATTGCTGCGCGAAGGACGCTGCGGAGGCAACCTGCACGCCTGCGCCCTGACCATGGTTCCGCAAGGTGCTTGCGAGCTTGCGGTCGTCGGAACCTTTCAGCGGCGCGCGGCCGACATATTCGACCTTCACTTTGGTCACGCCATCCCCGTAGAAGCCGAGCAGCTTGGCGGTCTTCACCGACACGTCGATCAGCCGGTTGCCAACAAAGGGGCCGCGGTCGTTGACGCGCACCACGATCGAGCGGCGATTTGAGAGATTGGTGACCCGCGCATAGCTCGGCAGCGGTAGCGTGGGCGACGCAGCCGAGAGCGCGTTCATGTCGAAGATTTCGCCGTTGGCGGTGTAGCGGCCGTGGAAATCCGGGCCATACCAGGAAGCCAGGCCGATCTTGCTGTAGTGGGCGTTTTCTTCCGGGCTGTAGGTGCGGCCGGCGACCGTATAGGGCTTGCCGACCCGGTAAACGCCGCCGCCCTTGGGCACCGCTTGGCCCAGCTTGACCACGCGGGCGCTGGAGGCGACGCCGTAGCGGGGATCGACCCGGCCGGCGACGTTGCTGGAGCAGTTGGCGAGCAGCAGACCACCCGCAACGAGGCTCAAAAGCCCCGCAAAGCGGCGCAATACGCCAGTGCCCCCAAATCCGCCCATCCTGCCGTTATCCCCGATTAAGCAGGCTTAGAATAGCGCGTTAGAACCCCGCCGGGTACCGCCGCCGCCCGGGCGGGGTAACCAATTGATACCACGCCAAATCAGGCCATTGTGCGGCACGAATTTGGCGGGCCGCTCGGTCCCTTGGCAACGGTGCCGGGCGAGCGGTTTTACCGTAACCAACTCAACGATACCGGACCGGGGTTACGGAAGCGTGGCCGCGTGGTTTAAGGCACCGATCTCGAAATTCGATAGCGCATGTTGGTTCAGTATCAGTTTATCCCGAATAGCTTTGAAAATAGTGGTGTTTGCGGTCCGCCGGAGCTTTTTTCAGGCCCCGTCCTCGGCCGTATGTGGATCAGACCTCAGGCCATAGCGCTCGCAGCCGCCAAGCGGTCGTGAATCAGGAGCTTGCTCCAGTCCGCCTGCGCCGGCGCGGGTTAGGAATTCGCTTCGTGGCCGAGCAGAATTCCACATGGTGTCCTCGCGTTTGACGTTGTGCTTTTCGTCGCAAGCCACGGTTTGGAATACGGGCATGGACGCCGCGCGTTGCCGGCGCGTCTTGTTCTACTATCGAAACAAAAGTCGCAGCGGCATCGATAGGTTCAGAGAGCTCCGACAGCCGGCATCGCGCCATGCGAGTGCGGAAAAACCGGAATAGCGCGAACATTCACACCAAGTCAGGATTCATGGAGCGAAATCCCGGATAGTATCGTACGGAAATGATGGGGAAGACGCCATGCACGACCTGACGGCCAAGAACGCGGCGGCGATGCCGGTCGGACCCAACGCAAACTACCAGCGTTTGCACCGGCAGTTTCCGACCTCGGCCTACTTGCGCCGTGCCGCGTCCCATAAAGTGCCGCACTTTTCCTTCGAATTCGGCGACAACGGCGCCGGCGACAGCGCCGGTGTTGCCGACAACTGGGCCGCCATCGACGCGGTCAAGGTCGTGCCGCGCTACGGCGTCACCAACACGCTGCCGCCGACCGACGTGGAGTTGTTCGGTCAGCGCTATGCCGCGCCCATCGGCATCGCGCCCATGGGCGGGCCATCGCTCGTTTGGCCAGGCGCCGATCTTTTGTTTGCCAAGGCGGCCCAGCGCGCGCGTGTGCCTTACACGCTGGGCGTCGCCGGCGGCGCCACCATCGAGCAAGTCGCCAAGATTGCGCCCGACGTGTTCTGGCTGCAGCTCTATCGCTTCCCGCACGACGATCACAAGATCGGCTTCGACCTCGTGCGGCGCGCGCAGGAAGCCGGCGTCAAGGTGTTGACGCTCACCCTCGACGTGCCGATACGCATCACGAACGGGCGTGAAAGCTATGCCGGTCTTGGCGGTGCCTTTAAGCCGACGCCGCGCATGATCTATGAGATGGCCGTACGACCGAAATGGCTGATGGCGCTTCTGCGCAACGGCTACCCGCGCTTCGCCACTATAGGCCCCTACGTCGGCAAAAACCCGTCCACCAACGACGCCATCCGCTTCGCGCGCAGCAAAATGGGCGGCCCGTTATCTTGGGAGGAGGTCGCGCGCTATCGTGAGCGCTGGCAAGGCCCGATGGCGATCAAGGGTATCCTGCATCCAGCCGACGCCGAGAAGGCGGTCGCTCTTGGCATCGAAGGCATTTGGGTGTCGAACCACGGCGGCCGTCAGTTCGAAGCGCTGATGCCGTCGATCGACGTGCTGCCGGCCATCGCTTCCGCAGTCGGCAAGCGCGCCACCATCTTGTTCGACAGCGGCGTCCGCTCCGGCCAGGACGTCATGCGCGCGCTGGCGCTCGGCGCCGACGCTGCGTTTGCCGGTAAGTCGTTCCTGTGGGCGGTAGGCGCGCTTGGCGATGAGGGCGCGGACTATCTGATCGACCTCTATATCAATCAATTGCGCGCTTCACTCGTCCAGATCGGGGCTCTCACGCCTTACGGCGCCCGCGAGGCCATCATCCGCCACCCGGGGGCCATGCGGTTTTAGCACGGGGGGCCGGCGCTCTTTCCTCGGTTATTCCAAAATGCCGCGTTTCGATATGAACCTTGTCGTAACTGAAGCGGCAGTAGCAAATTGGTGGCAAACGGTCTTTTTTCGATGTTACATCAAATAGAATTACTTAGTAGAACCAGTTAATTGGAAGGGTGGCCGAGTGGTTTAAGGCACCGGTCTTGAAAACCGGCGTGCCCGCAAGGGTACCGTGAGTTCGAATCTCACCCCTTCCGCCACGCCTGCGTATTCGCCACAACGGAGGGATGTGATGCTCTCGCGGACGGTCTTGATCGCGCTGCTGGTGTCGGCGTCGCCGGCTCTTGCATTCGACACCACCAAGCTTGGGCAGGGCGGCACCCTGCCCCTGGAAGACATCCAGGCCCTGATCGACCAATCCTCGAAACTCAAGCACGAGGTCGATGACGCCATCGCCAAGTCCGGCAAAAAGCGCGACGCCATCATCTGCGACGGCATGCGCTTTCCGGGCTCGTGGAAGGAGCTCGGCGGCATGCGCGTTTCGCCCTATCACTGCCAGATCGGCGGGAAATGGCTCACGATCAAAACCAAGGTGCGCGTGACCGACAAGAAGGGAAAGCTCTACCCGTCGATCAACCGCAAGGCGATGGACAGGGCCGACAATGTGAGGGAAACCGATCCGACCTGGTCGTGGTCCGACAAGGAGCCTAAGGAGCCCAAGTAGCCGTCGCCGGCCCGATGGCTGATCTACAATGCGCCAAGGCGCAGTTTTTTGAACAACGTCAAAGCGAGGAGCGCTGACACATGATGACGGTGACGTACGGCCTGCTCGCCTTGAGCTGCTTTTTCCTTTGGTATCGCAAAGCCCAGTGGGGATGGGCCGCGGTGATGATCGCGCTGATCATCGGAATCATCATCTTCGTGGGCGATGTGGATTTTTCCACGAATTTGGGGGTGCAGCTGTGAAGGACGATATCCTCTCGCCGGCCGCCGCCCGCGTTCTCAACTTCGTCGGCTTGCTGGGCATGATCGGCGTTCTTCTCGGCGCCTATGTCTATCAGTTCGCCTATCGCGAGCTCCCATGCACGCTGTGTCAATTGCAGCGCGTCGCCATGGTGGCGGTGGCGTTCGGCGCCGCCATGAACGTGATGCTGGGGCCGCAGCCGCGCCATTACGGCGTCTGTCTGGTATCGGCCGTGTTCGGCTTGACGATCTCAATTCGGCAGACCTTGCTGCACATCAATCCGTTTTTCGACACCAAGACCGTTCAGCCGACTTTGGCTGCGGCGGCAAATCCGCCCTTCGGCCAGCCGGTGCTGGGCCTTCATCTCTACGTGTGGGGCGTGGTGCTGTTTGCAACCGTGATCCTCGTGGTCGGCATCGTGCAGTTGTTCCGCGGCCAGTTCAAACCGAGCCCGACGGAGCCCGAATGGCTGAGGCGCCTGGCCACCATCGGGGTTGCGGCGTTATTGGTTGTGGCCGCGATGGAGACGCTGACCACGTTCCTGGAATGCGGCTTCGGCGATTGCCCCAATGACGGGGGCTGGAATTGGTGGATTCTCCGCTAGCGAAATCGCGCAGCCGCAACGGCGCGCGAACGCGCCGGTTATTTCAAGACGCCCGGCCAATTCTTGTCGGCGGCCTTGATGTAACCCGGAATGTTCTTCTTCCAGAGCTTCTGCACGCTGGGGCTGAGGTTGAGGTAGAGCTTGCCGTCGACGACCGTCCACGACTTGGGGTCGCCTTTCGCGGTCGCCCCCTGGGCCACCGCATAGGCGCAGTAGCCGCCATATTGCGGCGCATATTTCGCCGGGCTGGCCTTGAACGCATCGCGGTTCCGCGCGCTGGCAAATTGCCAGGTCGCCCCCTTCCAGGAATAGGTGATGTCGGCCTTGCCCGGTACCGGCTTGTGGTCGGTAAAATAGGCGACCGGATCGTAACCGCCGACGGCGACACCCTTCACCAGCCCGGTGAAGATTTCTGGCGCCGCGGCGCGCGCGCCAATTGGCGTAACGCAGGCCAGCATGAGAGCGGCGGCGAGGACGCGCCAGAACGGGCCAGTCCATGGTCGCATGATTGGTCGCATCGTCGTTTCCTCCGTTTTCTGCGCTGGATCATGCGGCCGGCGCGGCGCCTTGGTCCAATCACTCCCCTTCAAAAATCCGTCAGCAGTCTAGGCGCCAAGCAGCCAGCCAAACACCCGCCGCAGCTCGGCGGTGCCGCCTGTTTCAAACCAGCGCCCGTGCGCGATGATGATGCGCTCGGGATCCCAGGCGATCATGGTTTCGACCGCGGCGCGCAGTTCGCGCTTATGCCGCCAAGTGAACGTTTGGCGAAGATCGCGCGCCAGTCCTCCGTGCGGGGCCGCGACGCCGCCTACCCGCATCAGAAATCGCACGAGGCGCGAGCTGATCTTGTCGGGCTCGAAATTCTCGATCAGGTCGGTGAGAATGAGCGTGCGGCTGGCGCGGTGGAAGAATTCGACCTCCGTCAAATAACTGCCGGCGATCGGCAGCGTGGCGATTTCGGCGTCCCACGGGTAGCCGCGCGTCCTGTCGAGCGGCAACGAGCCAAAAGTAATGCGCCCTTTCGCCTGCTCCTTGATGCGCGGCGCGAGATAGACGGCGGCTTTCGGAAACGCCGCCTTCCAGTCCGGGAGCCACCAATAGTGAATGCGATTGGGGCCGACGATAAACTTCGGCGTGCCGATTTTTGCGATTTCGGCCGCGAGCCCGGCGGTCAACGGCGTCGGCGAGTGCACGAACAGTTCGCCGCTATCGAGACGGACGACGGTCATGCGCGTCGGGAACGGCAGTTTCGGCCACGGAAAGCCGAAGCGGATCACCGGCCCGTCGACGATCCAGATATCGTCGGCGACGCGCTTGAGCGTATTGATCGGCGCGTAAGTCGCGAGCGCATCGTTCATCGACGCTTGCGGGCGCTAGTCGAACGGCAGGAACGGACCGGCTTGCACGCGGCAGGTGTTCTGGCAGTAGCGGTCGCAGCCGTCGGTCAGCACCAGGCAGTTGCCTTGCGTGTCCTGGTATAGACAGGCGTTGAGATCCCAGGTGCAGGCGGACTGGCATTCGCTCCAGCAGGCGTCGGCATCCCATATGGCCTGCGCCCGCGCGCTGCGTGAAAACGGTGGCTGCTGATACGGCGAATTGTAGCGCCAGATCGGGGGATGCGGGCCGACGACGGCCGGCGCCGAATAACGCGACACCCTGAGTTCGGCCGCAGCGGCAGGCCCCCTGGGCGGCAACAGGAGGCCGGCCAGCAGCAGAATTGTCAGGACGATCGCTCGCTTCATGGCGGTGAGGATAGCGCGCGGCGCGACGCCCGACTAGCTGTCTTTGGCGCGTTTCGAGAACTTTCGCCGCCCCTGCCCGCTTGCGGTACTCGGCGCGGAACGGCTGGCGCCGGTTGCCTTGCTTTGGCCCGCGATCGCCGTTAGCTCCTTGGCCGCATGCGATCCCCGGACAACGACACCCCCGCCCCCAAAGTGAGCTTCGTCTCGCTCGGCTGCCCGAAGGCACTGGTCGACAGTGAGCGCATCGTCACGCGCCTGCGCGCGGAGGGTTACGAGCTGGCGCGCGCGCACGAGGGCTCCGACCTCGTCATCGTCAACACCTGCGGCTTTCTCGACAGTGCCAAGGCGGAGTCTCTCAGCGCGATCGGCCAGGCGTTGAAGGAGAACGGCAAGGTGATCGTCACCGGCTGCATGGGCGCCGAGCCGGAAAGCATCGCCTCCACCTATCCGGATGTATTGGCCATCACCGGACCGCAACAATATGAAAGCGTGGTCGAGGCGGTGCACCGCGCGCTGCCGCCCAAACACGATCCGTATCTCGACCTGGTGCCGCCCGAAGGCATCAAGTTGACGCCGCGGCACTACGCCTACCTGAAGATTTCCGAAGGTTGCAACAACCGCTGCACTTTCTGCATCATCCCGCGTCTGCGCGGCGATCTCATATCGCGCCCCGCCGCCGACGTTTTGCGCGAGGCGGAGCGATTGGCGAAGGCCGGCGTGAAGGAATTGCTGGTGATTTCGCAGGACACCTCGGCCTACGGGGTCGATATCAAATACGCCGCAAGCCGATGGCGCGGCGGTGACGTGCGCGCCCGGTTCATCGATCTTGCGCGCGCCCTGGGTGAGCTCGGAGTCTGGGTGCGGCTGCATTACGTCTACCCTTATCCGCACGTGGACGAAGTCATCCCGCTGATGGCGGAGCGCAAAATCCTCCCCTATCTCGACATCCCGTTCCAGCATGCCGCGCCCGATGTGCTCAAGCGCATGAAGCGGCCGGCGGCGCAGGAGAAGACTTTGCAGCGCATCGCGCGTTGGCGCGAGATTTGTCCGGACCTGACGCTGCGCTCGACCTTCATCGTGGGCTTTCCCGGCGAGACGGACGCGGATTTCGAACTGCTGCTGCAATGGCTGGAAGACGCCGCGCTCGACCGCGTCGGCTGCTTTAAATACGAGCCGGTCGCAGGCGCCGCCGCCAACGATTTGGCCGCGCCGGTGCCGGACGAGGTGAAGGAAGAACGCTGGCACCGTTTCATGCAAACGCAACAAAAAATTTCAGCGCGCCGCCTCAAGCGCAAAGTCGGCACGCGCCAACAGGTCATCATCGATGAGGTCGGCGCGACGGTTTCGAAAGGCCGCTCCATGGCCGACGCGCCGGAAATCGACGGCGCAGTTTATGTCGCCAGCCGCCGCCCCTTGCGCGTCGGCGAAATCGCGACGGTCAAGATAGAGCGCGCGGACGAATACGACCTGCACGGCACGGCGGTGGGATTCTAAAGCCGATAAAACATCACCGCGTTGTCGTGGAACACCTTGCGCTGGTCGTCGTCGGGGTATTCCGACATGACTTTGCGATAGACGTCGAAGTAATCGGCGTAACTGGCGTGCAATTTCTCCAGTGGGAAATTGCTGCCATAGATCACGCGATCGACCCCGAAAATCTGGATCGAGTCGCGGATCACCTGGCGAGCCTGCGGCACAGTGATGCCCTGGCTGAACATGCCGAGGCCGGACAGCTTCACATGCGCGTTGGGGAAAGCCGCCAGCGCCGTGAGCGCCGCGCGCCACTGCTCGATCATGATCGGCGTACGATCGGTGAGCAATCCGCCATGCAGGAGGATCATCGGCACCTTGGGGAAAGCCTTGACCAGCTCGACGGCGTATTTCGCCTGCGCGGCAAAAATTTGCAGCTCGAAACTCAACCCGTATTTCTCCAACAGTGTGAAGCCGCGGCGGAATTCTGGCGTGTTGCACAGGTCGGGCGTTGGGCTGGGCTGCCGCAGCGGATGGCTGTCCCATTGCAACTGATGGCGCACGCCGCGCAGATTGGCGAACTGTGTCTGCGCCTTCAGCTTTGCGTCGAGATCGGGATCAGTCATCTCGGCCTGGCAGACGATGCCGTGGGGAAAGCCGTGTTTGTCGGCAATCGACTGCAGCCAGCGGGTCTCGTCGAGCGCGCGTTTATTGCCCCACATGGCGGTGACGTGCACCGATTTCACCACATTTTTTGGTGCGATGTCGTGCATCCACTCCTGTACTGGGTAATCGCGGCGTAGGCCGAAAAAGTCGCCATACATGCGCTGCATCGGCGGTTCGGCCAGCCATGGAATGTCCTTACGTTGCCAGATGTGGTGGTGGGTGTCGATTGCCGGCCCGGTGTAAAGCGCCATGATCTCTCCCTAAGTTTTTTTGGTGCGCACGACTTTCACCACCGCGTCGGTCAATATTTTGAGTTCGTCGGCGGCGATGGTGAAGGCGGGTGTAAGGTAAATGATATTGTGGAACGGGCGTACGAACACGCCCTCGTCGACGAAGCGCGCGCGCAAGGCGTCGAGATTATCGATACGCTCCATCTCGACTACACCGATGGCGCCCTTGACGCGTACGTCCTTGACGCCGGGCAGCTTGCGGCAAGGTTCGAGCCCTTGCAACAACGCGGAAGAAATAGCGGCGACCTGCTGCAACCGCGGTTCGCTCTCGAACAGATCGAGCGAGGCATTGGCGGCCGCGCACGCCAGTGCATTGGCCATGAAGGTCGGCCCGTGCATCAGCGCCTTCTTCGGGTCGTCCGACCAGAACGCCTCGAACACTTTGCGTGTGGCGGCGGTTGCCGCCAGCGGCAGCGTGCCGCCGGTGAGCGCTTTCGACAGCGCAATGATGTCGGGCACAACGCCCGCCGCCTCGCAGGCGAACATGGCGCCGGTGCGGCCGAAACCGGTGAAGATCTCGTCGAAGATCAACAGCAGGTCGTATTTGTCGGCAAATGCGCGCAGCCGCGCCAGCACAGTGGCGTCGTAAAATTTCATGCCGCCGGCGCCCTGCACCAGCGGCTCGACGATAATGCCGGCGATGGTATCGGCGCGTTCGCCCAGCAATTTGTCGAGCGCGGCGGTGCGCGCCTCGTCGTCCGGCAAATCGACCACATGGTGCTCCGGCAGCAGCCCCGCGAACAGGGCGTGCATGCCGCTTTCCGGATCGGTGACCGCCATAGCGCCGGTGGTGTCGCCGTGATAGCCGCCCTTGAAGGCGACGAATTTCGTGCGGCCGCGCACACCGCGATTGAGCCAGTATTGCACCGCCATCTTCATGGCGACCTCGACCGCGACCGAGCCGGAATCCGAAAAGAACACGCGCGAAAGGTCGCCGGGCAGCAGCGCCGCCAGCCGGCGCGCCAGCGTCAAGGCGGGCTCATGCACCAGCCCGCCGAACATCACATGCGGCATGGCTTCGAGCTGCTTGGCAACCGCGTTGCGGATCGTCGGCTGGTTGTAGCCGTGGCAGGCGGTCCACCACGAGGCGATGCCGTCGATCAATTCGCGGCCATCGGCGAGTACGATGCGCGCGCCCGACGTCGCCACCACCGGCAGTGGCGGCGACGCAGTCTTCATCTGGGCATAGGGCAGCCAGACATGCGCGATGCCGGCCTGGTACCAGTCCGGAAAGCCGCTGTTTTTGCCGCTATCGCGCGCCATATGCGTCCCTTAAAGGCCTCGCGCGCATTTTGCGCAACGGTGAGGTAATGTCACCCGATGAAATCGCTCGATCAATTCGCGACCGGCAAGCTCGACGATCTGCAACGCCGCCATCTGCGCCGCGCGCTCAGTGATACCTATCGCGAAGACGGCATCTGGGTCGAGCGCGACGGCCGCCGGCTGCTGTCATTTTCCTGCAACGACTATCTCAATCTGACCCAGCATCCGGCGGTCAAACAGGCGGCGCTGGAAGCGCTCAAGGTCTATGGCGCGGGCTCCGGGGCCTCGCGGCTGGTCACCGGCAATCACCCGCTTTACGCCGAACTGGAGGCGCGGCTTGCCCGCATCAAGCAGACCGAAGCGGCGGTCGTGTTCGGCTCCGGCTATCTCGCCAATGCCGGCATCATCCCGGTGCTGATCGGGCGCGACGGCCTGGTGCTGCTGGACGAATTGTCCCACGCTTGTCTCTATGCCGGCGCGCAACTTTCGCGCGGCACGGTGTTGACCTTCCGCCACAACGACGTCGCGCATGCGCGCGAATTGCTGGCGCGGCATCGCGGCGAGCACGACCGGGCCCTGCTCGTCACCGACGGCGTGTTCTCCATGGACGGCGATGTGGCTCCGCTTGGCGACCTGTTGGCGCTGGCGAACGAGAACGACGCCTGGCTGATGTCCGACGACGCGCACGGCCTCGGCGTGGTCGGCGGCGGCCGCGGCTCGAGCTTTGCCGGAAACACGCACATTCCCATTCCATTGCAGATGGGCACGCTGTCGAAAGCGATCGGCGCTTATGGCGGCTATCTGTGCGCCTCGGAACCGGTGATCGATCTGATGCGCAACCGGTCGCGCACGCTGATCTATTCCACCGGTCTGCCGCCGGCGATCGTGGCGGCGGCGATAGCCGCGCTCGACGTCATCGAGCGCGAACCGGGCTATGCGGCGCTTCCCGTCCAGAAGGCCAAGGCTTTCACGCAAGCCGCTGGCCTGCCGGAGGCGCAAAGCCCGATCGTGCCGGTGATCATCGGCGACGAACAGGCGACGCTCGATGCTTCGCGGCTGCTGATGGACGAAGGCTTCCTTGGCGTCGCCATCCGCCCGCCCAGCGTGCCGCCCGGCACCGCGCGCCTGCGCCTGACCTTTACCGCGCAGCATCCCGACGATGAGGTCGCGCGGCTCGCCCGGCTCGTTCGCGATAAAATTTCGGTGGCTTAAATCGTGGCCGCCTACTTCGTCACCTCGACCGGAACCGACGTCGGCAAGACCTTCGTCACCGCCGGACTGATCCGCTACTTGCGCACGTCCAACCAGGCGGTTGCCGCGCTCAAGCCGGTGGTGAGCGGCTACGACTCGTCCGTTGTCGAGACCAGCGATCCGGCCGTGCTGCTGTCCGCGCTCGGGCGGCCGGTGGCGGCCGACGAGGTCGAGCGCATCGCGCCTTGGCGTTTCCGCGCGCCGCTGTCGCCCGATCTCGCGGCCGCGCGCGAAGGCCGCAGCATCGTATTCGACGAATTGACCGGCTTCAGCCGCGCCGCGATCAAGGCGAATAACGGCATGCTCTTCATCGAAGGCGTCGGCGGCATCATGGTGCCGCTCGACGGCAAGCGCACCGTGCTCGACTGGATGGCGGCGCTGAACATCCCGTTGCTGCTGGTGGTCGGCGGTTATCTCGGCACCATCAGCCACACGCTGACCGCCATCGACGTGTTGACCCAGCGCAAGCTCTCCATCGCGGCGATCGTGGTGAGCGAGAGCGAGCGTAATCCGGTCGAACTCGCCGACACGGTCGCCAGCATCGCGCGCTTTTCCGGCGGCGTGGACGTGATCGGCCTGCCGCGTCTGCCAGCCGGCATCACGCACCACCCGGCCTTCGCGCGCATCGCGGCGTGCCTATGACAAGCGATGCAGGCTGACGATGGTTTCCAGCATGCCTTCGCAATTGATCATGGCATGCAGCACCATGGTGAGAATGGTCGAGCCGGTCGCCCAGCGCAGCCATCCCAGCATCACGCCGAACACGAACACTTGCCCGATGATGTACCAGTCGTACTGCACGTGGACCAGCGCCCACAGCAGCGCGGTGATCAGGATCACCGGCCAGGCATCGCGCGGCGTGCGCAGCCAGCCGCGAAATAAAAAACCGCGAAACAGGGTCTCCTCGCCGATCGGCGTCACCACCACGACCGCCAGCCACAAAAACAGCAAGGGCAGCGCGCCGGCCGCGGCCGCCGTGCGGTAGATGTCGAGCTGGAACGGCGTGACGATGGTGCGGCCGAGCAGCCAGCTCACCGCGTTGCCGACGATGACCAGCGCCACGGTGGCGGCGACGCCGAATCCGAGCTCGCTTCGGCGCGGCAGTCTGAGGCCGAGATAGTCGGCGGCGTTGCCGCCCGCCCGCTGCGCGACCAGGTACAGCAACACGAGCTGCACCGGGATCGAAACGAAGATGATTACGCTGACGGCGACGCCGTCGCCGCTGAAATCCGGCATGTGCGTGATGCCGACGCCGTACCACCAGGTCAGCGCCAGCAGCGCGACCGCCTGGCTGCCGAGCAAGGCAACGACGGCAAGGCCGAGCGTCGCCAAACGTCCCCAGGCTTGCTGATCGCCGGTTACTTGCATGCCCCGCACCTAGTCGCAAATATCGTTGTCACGCGCCGCGAAAGCGGCGCATCCAGTAAACACGAAATCCGATGAGTCGCATCACACGCGCCGACCGTTCGCGCGGACAATACCGCCATCGCCCGCTTGCGCAGGCGATGGCGGCATTCTAGGGAAACAACAGGTTAAGGAACTAGGATCGAAGCACCGGTGGTGCCGCGGCTTTCCAGTTCCGTGTGCGCCTTGACCGCATCCTTCAGCTTGTAGGTCTGGTTGACCGGGATTTTCACCGCGCCAGAGCCGACCTTGTCGAACAGGTCTGTGGCGGAGGCCAACAGATCCTCGTTCTTGGCGACGTAGTTGTTGAGCGTCGGGCGGGTGGCGAACAGCGAGCCCTTCTGCTGCAGGATGTTGATGTTGAAAGCCTCGATCTGGCCGGAGGCCGAGCCGAAGCTGACGAAATAGCCGAGCGGGTGCAGGCAATCGAGCGAGGCCGGAAACGTGGTCTTGCCGACGCCGTCATAGACCACGTCGCAGAGCTTGCCGCTGGTGATCTCCTTCACCTTCGCCACGAAATCCTCGTCGCGATAGAGGATAGTGTGATGGCAGCCGTTCTTTTTGGCGAGTTCGGCTTTCTCCTTGGACCCGACGGTGCCGATCACCGTGGCGCCGAGATGGTTCGCCCATTGGCAGAGGATCAGGCCGACACCGCCGGCGGCCGCGTGCATGAGCACGATGTTGCCCTTGCTGACCTTGAAAGTGCGGTTGACCAGATATTGCGCGGTCATGCCCTTGAGCATCATGCCGGCCGCCTGTTCGTAGCTGATATTGTTCGGCAGCTTGAGCGCGCGGTCGGCCGGCACCACGCGCTCGGCCGCGTAACCGCCAAGCGCACCGACATAAGTGACGCGGTCGCCGACTTTCAGATTGGTGACGCCCGGGCCGACCGCGATCACCTCGCCGGCGCTCTCGTTGCCGGCGGTGAACGGCAGGCCGACCGGCGACGGATAGCTGCCGTTGCGGAAATAGCAGTCGATGAAATTGATGCCGGCGGCATGCGTCTTCATCTTGATCTGGCCCTGACCGGGCGCTGGGACGTCGACATCCTCAAAGGTCAAAACTTCAGGACCGCCTGTCTTATGCACGCGCACTGCCGCCACCATGGTTCACTCCCTTTATTATTGGCTTGAGTTGAAATGGGTCTGATTTCGGCGGCGATCATAGGCAGCCAAGCGCCGAGCGCAAGGCGTGGGTCTGCCCACTAGCGCCCGCCGGACACATTGAGCACGCTGCCCGAGACGTATGAGGCGGCATCCGAAAGAAGAAACAGGATCGCCTCGGCGATTTCATCGGGCGCGCCCGGCCGGCCCATGGGCAGCATCGGGGTTACGCGCGCGAGCCGGCCCGGCTCGTGGATTTCGGTATCGGTCGGTCCCGGGCGCACGGCGTTGACCCGAATGCCCTCCTTCGCCGTCTCGCGTGCGAGGCCAACGACGAGCGCATCGATCCCGGCCTTGGCGGCGGCGTAGAAAATGTATTCACCGGCGCCGCTGGTCAGCGCGGCAATCGAGGAGATCAGCACGATCGAGCCGCCCGGCCCGCCTTTGGCGGTGGACATGCGGCGGACCGCTTCGCGCGCGCAGATCATGCCGCCATAGAGATTGACGTCGATGACGTCGCGCAACATCTCGGCCGATGCGTCGGCGAGCCGCGACATTTTGCCGATGACGCCGGCGCTGTGCACGAAATGCGTAACCGGTCCGAGGCTGCGCGCGGTTTCGTCGAACACGCGCACGATGTCGGCTTCCACGCTCATGTCGCCCGGTAGCGCGAGCGCCTTGCCGCCGGATTTTTTTACCGCCTCGACCACGCTGGCTGCGGCCTTGCCGTTGCTCTTATAGTTGACCGCGACGTCGTAGCCGCGTTCCCCCGCCAGTCGCGCGCAAGACGCGCCGATGCCGCGGCTTCCGCCCGCAATCAAAAGAACCGGTCGCGGCATGGTAAAACTCCTCGACTGTCAGGCCGGCCGCGGCAGCAGCCCGGCCACGAAGAAATAGACCGCGATCAACACCAGCGGCCAAGTGACGTAAGGGCCGGGCTGGAGATTTGCAATCACCGTGACCAGCGCCAGCGCAGCCCAGGCCAGCAGCAAGCCGATATTGAGCACGCGCAGGCGTTTGACCCGCAGCGGATGCAAGAACTTGATCGGCGCGAAAGTCAACGCCGCCAGCACGGCGATCATGCCGGCCGCCAGCCACGCTTCCGGTTGCAGCACGTAGAGATAGAAGGCGGCAAAATTCCACACGCCCGGAAAGCCACGGAAATAATTGTCAGCCGTCTTCATTTTGCGGTCGGCGAAGTAAAGCGCCCCGCTGATCACCACGACGATGCCGGCTGGAATCGCCAGTGGCGGCGGCAGCATCCCGCTGGCGGAAATCGCGTAGGCCGGCACGAAGACATAGGTGACGAAATCGACCACGAGGTCGAGTGTTTCGCCCGACCAGCGTGGCAGGACTTCCGCGACGTTGAAGGCGCGCGCCAGCGGCCCGTCGATGCCGTCGACGATGAGCGCGAAGCCGAGGCAGAAAAACATCGCCGCCCAGTGCTCGCCGGTCGCCAGGATGAGCGCGAGAAAGGCGATCGCCGCCCCGGTTGCGGTGAACACATGGACGGCGAAGGCGCGGGCGCTCGCGAACGATGCCACTTATTGATTGCCCCAATCGAGCTTGACGATCTCGGCCGAGCGGCCGGCGAGGTTCCAGTTGCGGCCGAAACCGCGGAAGCGCGACTTGTCGGCGCGCGATACGATCACATCGGGCCCGATCCAGTATTCGCTGTTGCGGATGACGACGTTCTCGCCCTTCTGCTTGCCGGTCACCGGCGTGATGGCGCCGCCGCCATATTTGTCGAGGCTGACGATGCGTGTGTCGCCCTGCGTCTCGTAGGTGATCGGGATCTGGTGCACGCCGAGGAACTGGCCGACCAGGATCGAGAGCAAATGGGTGGTGCCGCCGACGCGGCCGGTAAAGATGCGGGTCAATCCCTTCACCGCCTGGATCGGCGCCCGATCGTCGACAAACAATGCCGCGGTCCAGTTGCCGCGCGCCATGATCCCGGGCAGATCCATCATCAGCCCGAGCTTGATGCCGGCGAGATCGACGGCATCGAAATGGCCCTCGTCGATGCGGAAGCCGGCCCAGGTCTGGCAGCGCTCCTCGGTCGGCGGATGATTGCCGAGCGAGATCACGCAGGGACAGAACACCGTGCAACTGCACGACAGCGCCATCTCGCCTTTCAGACTCCACGCTTCGGTCAACGTTTCACTCCCGGCTTTTCTTGTTCCTAGTTCCTAACTCAAATACCGCGCGGCGGCCAATGGGCGGCGAAACCCGCCAATACGAAGCCGGCGCCGAGCACAATCAGCACAACGCCGGTCACGTAAGTGAGGCGGTTGCCTTTGGCGATCTTCTCCAGCGCCATCACGATGCCGAGCGCCGCCATCCATACAACGTTCATCACCCCGACCGCGAACATCACTACCATCATCGCCCAGCAGCAACCGAGACAATAGAGCCCCTGTTGCAGCCCGAGTGCGAACACGCCGCGTGGCGTGGTCTGCCAATGGGCGAAGAAAAACGGAAACGGCTGCCGGCATTGCGTGAGGCAGGCATGCTTGAGCGCGGAGAATTGGTAGATGCCGGCGGCGATGAAGACCGCGCCGGAGAACAGCGCGCTTGCCGAGGCCATGCCGATGTCGAGCAAGGCGGCGCGGGTCAGGACGAATTGCGCCAGCGTGGCGACGGCGGCAAAGCCGAGCCAGACCACGGTATAGCCGGCGGCGATTATAAACGGCGAGACGATCTTCTCGCCTTTACGCGCGGCGGTGTCGGCGATCTCCGCGTAAGTGAGGATCATCGGGCCCGCGCTTGGCAGCATCATGGCGAGCACCATCGCCGCCCACATCAGCGCGACGACCGTAAAGCCGCTGACGCCCCAGACGGCCTCCGGCATGGCGAGGCCGAAAGTCGGCCGGCACAAGGCGACGATCGCGCGCGGGACAGAATCGAGTGCGTCCATGCCGGGACCGAGCGCACCCAACGCGCCGCCCATATGGGCGATCAGCAGCGCCAGATAGAGCCAGCCGAGCGCGGCCAGCACCAGCACGCAGGCCACCGCCAGCACTTTCGGCCGCGCGAACGCCGCGCCCAGCCGGCTAGCGGCGGGCGGCAAATGGCTGAAGTCGTGCGCGGCGGTCTTGCTCATGCGGTCTTCCCAGGCCCTTTGCATAGCGCAACGGGCAGCGCCGGGGTATGGCGAGCCACCGCCATGGTTTCCGGCCCGGCCCGGCGCATGCTAGGTCGTTTAGCGCCATACAGGAGCAGGCCTTTTGATGTCGGACAAAGACGTCGGCGCGATCGTGGTGGGCGGCGGCCCGGCCGGGCTCACCGCCGCAATCACGCTTGCCGCCGGCGGTATCGAGACCGTGCTGGCGGGCCGGCGGCCACCGGCTTCCGACAACCGCACCACCGCCCTGCTCGCCGGTTCCGTCACTGCGCTTGAAACTCTGGGCGTGTGGGAATCGTGCGCCGAGCGGGCGGCGCCTCTCAAGGTTATCCGCATCGTCGACGACACCGGGCGGCTGTGGCGCGCGCCCGAGGTGAAATTCGACGCGCAGGAAATCGGTCTCGAGGCTTTCGGCTACAATATCGAAAACCGCAATCTGGTCGCGGCGCTCGACCGCCGCGCCCGCGCATTTTCCAACTTGCGTCTCATCGACGACGACGTGCTGAGCGTCACACCGGATGAGCGCGCGGTGTCCGTGGCGCTCAAGAGCGGCGACTCATTGAAGGCGCCACTGGTGGCCGGCGCCGACGGACGGCGTTCGCTCTGCCGTGACGCTGCCGGCATAACGATGACGGCGCACAGCTACCCGCAGGTCGCGCTCACACTTTGCTTCAAACACACGCGCACGCACCGCGACACATCGACTGAATTTCATAGCGCCAGCGGGCCGTTCACTTTGGTGCCGCTGCCGGGCAATCGTTCGAGCCTGGTCTGGGTGCTCGATCCCGCCAATGCCGATGAACTCGGCGCGCTCGATGACGTTGAATTGTCCGACGAGATCGAAGCCGCGTCTCATTCCATTCTCGGCAAGATCGAGGTCGAACCGGGGCGCGGACGCTTTCCCTTGAGCCGCGCCAGCGCGAACCGTTTTTCCGCCCACCGCATCGCGCTTATCGGCGAAGCCGCCCATGTGATTCCGCCAATCGGCGCGCAGGGGCTGAACCTCGGCCTGCGCGACGCCGCCTGCATCGGCGAACTCGCGGCTGCCGCGCATCGCGCCCATCATGACATCGGCGGCATCAATGTGCTGGCCGCCTACGACAAGTTGCGCCGCGCCGACATCGGCAGCCGCATAGCCGCGGTCGATCTGCTCAACCGTACGCTGCTCACCGATTTTCTCCCCGTGCAGGGCGCGCGCGGGCTCGGGCTCTATCTGATCGACCGCATCGGGCCGTTACGCCGCGCGCTGATGCGCGAGGGCGTGGCATCCACCGCCGCGCAGCCGCGGCTAATGCGCGGCGAGCGGCTTTGATATTTAGCGCATGACCTTTTTGAGAAAACCGGCGCCCTAGCCCGCCGGCACTATTTTCTTTTGACGCGACTGATACATGAACTCGATCAGAACAGACCCGCATATGGCGACGATCGCGATGACTTGGATAAGGGTCAGATGCTGGGAAAGAAATGCCACGGCCAGAACCGCGGCGATCGCAGGCTTGAGGAAGAACAGATAGCTCGCCCGCGTGATGTCGGGCGCATGCGCAAGGCCGCCAATCCACAGATATTGCGTTAGCGTTGTATTCCACAAGGCGATTACAATCAGGGACCACGCCTTGTGTGCAGGCATGGCGGAAAGTTCGAGCGGGTTGACCCAGATACCGAATGCTACGCCGACGACGGTCCACAGCCCTATGCCGCCAATAAACATTGCCAGCGCCGTTACCGGCGCGGCACCGTGGCGCGCAATCACCGGGCGCATGAGGACCGAGAACGCGGACACGAGCGCGGCGCAGCCCAGCGCCATAAAAACGCCGATGAGCGATTTTTCGGTATCAATAAACTTGCTGAGATAGCCATCGCTGATCAGCAACGCGACGGCAAACACCGCGGCACAGCCCGTCAGCCATTTCACCGCCGACACCGGCTGCCCGTTGATAACGAGATTGGATATTCCAACGAAGATCGGAATTGTCGTCACCAGCGTCGCCACCTGGATGACGGTGGCATAGTCGAGCGCCCAGTGAAACAACAGGTAAGCAAGAGTAACGCCCGCGAGGGATACGGGCACCAGAAGCTTCCATTCGGCGCGCAATATCCTGATGATTGCCCCCGGTCCCATGATCGCCATAACAACCAGCAGCAGACCCGTTCCGCCAAGCAGGAACCGCCAGCTCGAAACTTCCGGACCGGACACGCCGGAAAGTACCGCGACGAACTCGCTTGAGGCATGACCCAACACACCGATAAAGACGGCGAGATATGCGATGCCCGGTCTATTCCACATGGCCGTCGAGATCTTTCGCAAAATCGATAAGCGTATCGGCAAGGCGAAGCGGATGCTCCATCGGCAACAGGTGGCCAGCGTCGGGCCATTCCAGATGTTTGGCTTGTGGAAGTCGCACGCGCAGGCGTTCGACCTCGTCATGGTCGAGGAATAGTCGGTCCTGAAGCCCCGTTATGGTTAGAACAGGTAGGTTGAGTTTCTCATAGGGCACGTCCCAGTCGGTCGCGCCTGCCGCTTCCATCAGTTTGAAGTGGCCATGGTTCGGGTCCTGGGGCGTGTAGGACGAAGCGGTCAGATACTTCGAGCGGTTCTCGGCCTGGAAACCTTCGTTCGTCAGCAACGGAAGATAGAGATCGAGCAGCAATGGAAAGCCGCCGACTCGAACGGCCGCAAGCAGCGCATCATTGATCCATGCGATGCGGGGGCCGATACGCCGCAACGTGTTAAGGAGAACGAGTGCGTTTGCCGGAGCGCCCGCCAGTATCGCCCGTGACGCGTAAAGGCCGCCGATGGAGAGCCCGACCAGAATCGGGCGCGGCGGATTGACCTTCTTCATGAGCGAGACGAGGTCGCCGATGATCACGTCGGCATTCAAGTCGAGATGTTTTGAGAAGGGACTGTCCGCCTGGCCCCGGAAATTCCAGCACAGCGTGCCGAGGCCGGCTTGCCGACAGCGCGGTGCGACGGCCGTCTGCCACGCGCCGGTGCTGCCTGTCAGCGCATTGACGAAAATGAGCGTTGGTTTGGCCGCGGCTGGCGCATCGTATTCGAAATAGAGACCGTCTTGAGGACCAAGCTCAAGGAAGGCTGCGTTCGAATTAGCCATTTTTCAGATATGCCGGTTCATGCCGCGATCGGCAAACGCGCAAGCAGCGCAAATCTGCCGCGGAATTGCCCATACTTTGCAGCCACTGTGCACAAAGGCATTCTAATGACAAATAGAATTGCGACTATGCTGCTTGCTTTTCAAGGACTTAACATGGGGCCGCTTGGCGGTGCGCAATCGAGAACAATAATAATTCCGGGCACTTTCGGCAGAATCCGGGGTCGCTCGACTTTGCGGCGACTTGGCGCGGCCCTTGCATTGCTCTAAACGGCGGACTGCCATTCTGGAAGGACTTAGGCCCCGTGAAACTTCCGCGTCAGTTCTTCGCTCCCCTCGCCATCGGCGCCCCGGCGCCCATGCGCGACTTGCCGGTGCGTTTGGAGCGCATGATCCATTTCGTGCCGCCGCACGTGGAGAAGGTGCGCGCCAAGGTGCCGGAGCTGGTGAGCCAAGTCGACGTCGTGCTGGGCAATCTGGAAGACGCCATTCCCGTGGACGCCAAGCAGGCCGCGCGCGCAGGCTTCATCGCCATGGCGAAAGCGACCGATTTCGGTGCCACCGGCCTGTGGACACGGATCAACGCGCTCAATTCGCCCTGGGCGCTCGACGATGTGACCGAGATCGTGGCGGCAGTCGGCAACAAGCTCGACGTCGTCATGCTGCCCAAGGTCGACGGCGTCTGGGACATTCATTATCTCGATCAACTCTTGGCGCAACTCGAAGCGCGCCATGCCATCAAGAAACCGATCCTGATCCACGCCATTCTGGAGACCGCGCAGGGCGTCAACAATGTCGAGACGATCGCGGCCGCCTCCCCGCGCATGCACGGCATGAGCCTCGGGCCGGCCGATCTCGCCGCCTCGCGCGCCATGAAAACGACGCGAGTCGGCGGCGGCCATCCGGATTATAAAGTGCTCGCCGATGCGCAAGGCGAAGCGCCGCGCGCGGCCTCGCAGCAGGATCTGTGGCATTACACCATCGGCAAGATGGTCGATGCCTGCGCCGCCGCCGGCATCAAGCCGTTCTACGGCCCGTTCGGCGATTTCGCCGATGGCGCCGCCTGCGAGGCGCAATTCCGCAACGCCTTCCTCATGGGCTGCCTCGGCGCCTGGTCGTTGCATCCTTCGCAGATCGCCATCGCCAAAAAGGTGTTCTCGCCCGATCCGGCCGAGGTGGCGTTCGCGAAAAAGATCGTCGACGCCATGCCGGATGGCGCCGGCGCGGTAATGATCGACGGCAAGATGCAGGACGACGCCACCTGGAAACAGGCCAAGGTGCTTATCGATCTCGCCAAGCTGGTGGCGGCCAAGGACCCGGAGATGGGCGCGCGTTACAGCCTGTGAGCCGGGTGGAAATGCCGCAATTAGGTATTATGTGAGTTAAGTCATGAACAGGATGCGCAACGCCAAATTCCAGCTCGGCCAAGTGGTCAAGCACCGGCTGTTTTCGTTCCGCGGCGTGGTGTTCGACATCGACCCGGAATTCGCCAACACCGAGGAATGGTGGGAGTCGATCCCAGCCGAGATCCGTCCGCACAAAGACCAGCCATTCTATCATCTGTTCGCGGAGAACGAAGAGACCGAATACGTCGCCTATGTTTCCGAGCAGAATCTGTTGCCCGACACCTCCGGCTTGCCGCTGCGCCATCCGCAGGTGGCCGAAGTCTTCGAGCGCGACGAGAGCGGGAGCTATCGCCCGCGCAACAGCCAGTACAACTGATCGCCAGACACTCGGCAAAAATGAAAAGGCGCGGCCGTAGCCGCGCCTTTTTTCGTTTCGATTGCCGCGTGCGTTATTTCTTCTTCGGCGCGGCGGCCGCAGCCGCCGGCTGCTGCGCCTCCAGCTTCTTGCGCGCTGCTTCCGCCTTCTTCTGCAATTCCGACTGCAGCTTGCGCTGCTGCGCCTCGAACACCTTCGGGTCGGTCGGCGGGCCGTCATAGGCCTTGGCAAAATCGGCGAGCGGCAGCGGCAGGCTGATCGGGTTGGATTGCAGGTTGATCGCCTGCACCGTGATCTGCTTGCCCTTCTTCAACTTGGCGATCATGTCGTCGGTGACCGGATAATCCGACATGCAGCCGCCCGGGAAGCAGACCTTGTAAGGCTCGTTGACCGGCTGGCCCTGATCGACGATGACGCGGGTGCCGTGTTGCAACTGCATGCCAAGCGGAACGATCACGCGCATTAACTTCGGCAGACCTTCCGGCTCGATCAGCTGCACGGCCACGACGGGCTGGCCGTTTTCCAAACGGCCGTCTTTGAATATCGTGCATATCTTCTTATTGTCGGTTTTCGCGCCCTTGTTGCAGACTTTCATCCAGGGCGAATACATGAGCTGCGGCTGTGCTTGGGCAGCCTGCTGCGGTGGCTGCGCGGGATTTGCCGCCGGCGCTGGCTTTGCTGCAGGCGCCGGTTTAGCCGCTGGCTTTTTCTGCGCCATGGCCTGCGGAGCCGCGAGCGCAGCCGCCGCCAGAACTAATGCGCCCATAGTGGCGGTCAACGCCCGGCCCCACGGCCGGGCCGATGCGGTCCGATGATCCATTCACCTCGTCCTTTATTTTTTCCGCCGGCGGCCCTTCAGCTGGCCGCACGGCCGCCTCTTTAACTCGGCTCTCTCCCCGTCAAATACGGCGGGAGCGTGACGTTTACCCCGTGCGTGATAGCCGAAATCCGCTCCGCAATAAAGCCGCGAATGCGCCGAATATGCGGATCCGGCGGCAACCGCGGCCCTGTGATAAAATCGCACAAAACCGGAGCGAATCGCATTCGACGCTTGCTTGTGCCTCCATTCGACCTGCACGCGCTGACGCAAGTGAAGGCGTCGCGGCGTGCAGTCTTGCGCGGTGCGCTCGCCGCCGCCGGGCTTGCCTTGCGCCCGGCCCGCGCCGACACCGGCCATCACGCCATCGCCATGCACGGCGCGCCGGCGTGGCGAGCCGGCTTTAGCCATCCGAGCTATGCCAATCCGGCGGCGCCCAAGGGCGGTGCGTTGGTGCAAGGCGTGCTTGGCACTTTCGACTGCCTCAATCCGCTCATCGTCAAGGGCCTGCCCGCCGTCAATATTCGCAACTACGTGATCGAGAGCCTTCTGGCGCGCGGTTACGACGAACCGTTCACGCTCTACGGGCTCCTGGCCGAAACGGTCGAGACCGACGCCGCGCGCAGCCTGGTCACTTTCACGCTCAACCCGGCCGCGCGCTTTGCCGACGGCAAGCCGGTCACGCCCGCCGACGTGGTGTTTTCCTGGCAGCTGTTGCGCGACCACGGCCGCCCCAATCACCGCATTTACTACGCCAAGGTGGTCAAGGCCGACATCGTCGGCGAGCGCAGCGTGCGCTTTGACCTCACCGGCGCCGACGACCGCGAATTGCCGCTGATCGTGGGGCTGATGCCTGTGCTCGCCAAACACGCCGTCGATCCCGGCACGTTCGAGAACACCAGTTTCGATCCGCCACTCGGCACCGGCCCTTACACCGTCACCGAGGTCAAGCCGGGCGCCAGTGTCACTTTCACGCGCAATAAAAATTACTGGGGACGCGACCTGCCGATCAACCGCGGCCTGTGGAATTTCGATACCATTCGTTTCACCTACTACCGAGATGGCAACACCCACTTTGAGGCGTTCAAGAAGGGCCTCTACGACGTGCGCGCGGAAACCGATCCCGGCCGATGGCAGACGGCCTATAATTTCCCGGCGCTGCGCGCGGGCCGCGTGGTCAAGGAGGATTTCCCCTACGGGCTGCCCAAGGGCATGCAGGGCCTGACGTTCAACACGCGGCGGCCGATTTTCGCCGACGTGCGCGTGCGCGAGGCGATCCTGAACCTGTTCGACTTCGAATGGCTCAATCACACTTATTTTTTCGATCTCTACAAGCGCACCGCCAGCTATTTCGACGACTGCGATCTTTCCGCCCACGGCGTGCCGGTGAACGCGCGCGAGCGCGAATTGCTTAAACCTTTTCCCGGCGTGGTGCGCGCCGACATCATGGAGGGCAAATGGTCGCCGCCCAAGACCAACGGCTCCGGGCGCGACCGCGCCGGCTTGCGCCGCGCCTTCGCGCTGTTCAAGGCCGCCGGCTACGGCCTCAAGGGCACGCAGCTCATCCATCTCGCCAGTGGGCGGCCCTTCGGTTTTGAAATCCTCACCAGCACCCGCGACCAGGAGCGGCTGGCGCTCGCCTTAACGCGCAATCTCAAGCGCGCCGGCATCGCCGCGCAGGTGCGCAACGTCGATGGCACCCAGTTCCAACACCGGCTGCTCTCGTTCGATTTCGATATGGTGGAATACCACTGGGAGCAATCGCTCTCGCCCGGTAACGAGCAGCTGTTCTACTGGGGCTCGGCGGCGGCGAGCCAGGACGGCAGCCGCAACTACATGGGCGTCAAGTCGAAGGCAGTCGACGCCATGATCGCCGCCATGCTGGCCGCCACATCACGCGACAATTTCGTTGCCGCCGTCCGCGCGCTCGACCGGGTACTGCTGTCGGGTTTTTACGTCATCCCGCTCTACTATTCGCCGGTGCAATGGGTTGCGCGCTGGACCAGGATCAGGCATCCCCAACACACCTCGCTGTTCGGCTATCTGCCGGAGACCTGGTGGCATCAGGACGCCAAATAATCATGAGGCGCACGCCATGATCCTCGGCAAAGGCGACGACGTTGCGGGCGGGCACGGCGCCACGCTCGACGAACTGTTCCGCCGCGCCGGTGTGCGCCATCCGCAGGCGACCGCGCTAATCGATCCGCCCAACCGCGAGAGCTTCACCGACGGCGCACCGCGTTCGCTGAGCTACGCCGAAGCCGACGGGTTGATCTCCGCCTTTGCCGCGCGCCTGCGCGCGCTCGGCCTGCACACCGACGCGGTGGTGGCGATCCAGCTTCCCAACACGGTCGAAGGCGTGATCGCGCTCATGGGCGTGCTGCGCGCCGGCATGATCGCGGCGCTGCTGCCGCTACTCTGGCGTCAACAGGACATCGTCGAGGCGCTGCGCGGTACCGGCGCCCGGGTGCTGGTCACCTGCGCCCGCGCCGGCAAATATGCGCCGGCGAGATCGGCTGTGCTGGCGGCGGCCGACTTGTTCCCGATCCGCCATATCTGCGGCTTCGGCCGCGAGCTGCCGGACGGCGTGATGGCGCTCGACGATCTGGGCGCGCAGGCCTCCATCGATCCCGTGCAAGGGCAGGCGCGGCCGGGCGCGGCGGCGGCCCATGTCGCGGTGCTCACGTTCGACGTGACCACGGAGGGCTATGTGCCGGCGGCGCGCAGCCACGCGCAATTGATCAGCGGCGGCCTGGCGCCGTTCCTGGAAGCGGCCTTGGCGCCGGACGCCGCCCTACTTTCAACCATACCGCCCGCCTCGCTTGCCGGGCTCGCGCTCGGCGTGGTGCCGTGGCTGCTTTGCGGTGGCACGCTGGCGCTGCACCAGGGCTGCGAGCCGGCGGCGCTCGCCGCGCAATGCGGCGCCTTCAGCGACGCCACGGTGATCCTGCCCGGCCCCGCGGTGGCGCCGCTCGGCGACGCCGGCCTGCTCGATACATCGATCAAAACCGTCGTCGCGCTCTGGCGCGCACCCGAGCGGCTCGAAACATGTGCGCCCTGGAAACGCGAGGCCGCCTTGGTCGACGTGGCGGCTTTCGGCGAGATCGGATTACTCGCCGCGCGCCGCAACGCCGACGGCATGCCGCCGCCGATCCCCTGCGGCCCCATCGCCGCGCCCCGCGGCGCCGCCGGTGCCGTCAGCGTGGCGGAGACCAGGCGCGGTCTGAACGGCACGCTGGCTCTGCGCGGCGCGATGGTGCCGCGGCACGCCTTCCCGCCGCGCGCCGAGCAAAACGATGAGCTCGCGCCCGATGCGGCGGCTTTCGTCGATACCGGTTTTTTCTGCCGCCGCGACGGCGACGCATTGACCGTCACCGCCCCGCCGGCCGGCATCGCCGCCGTCGGCGGCTACCGTTTCCGCCGTTCCACGTTCGAGGCACAGGTGGCGGGCGTCGATCCGGACGCGATGATCGTGGCGGTCCCGGACGGCACCATCGGCGAGCGTCTGGCGGGTACAGGCGCCGACCCGCCGGGGATCCTCGCCGCCTTGCAGGCGCAAGGCGCCAATCCGCTCATTTCGGGTGCGTTTCGTCCGCGCGGCGAGGTCGATGCCGCTTAGCCGCCATTGTCGTTGACGTGGCGTTAACAGCCCAGCCCCTAAGGTCGCGCGCCCTGTAACCCGTGCGTGCGCCGCCATGTCGCTTCAAGGTCCGATCATCGTGGTCGCCGAAAACCTGGCGGCCGACCTTACCGAAGCGCTGAGTGCAGCCGGCGCCTTCCCCATCGTCGAAGCCAACTGGGCCGACGCACCGACCGCTTTCATCTCGGTCAAGCCCGCCGCCGTGATTATCGCCGAGCCCGGCCCGCCCAAAAGCGAGTCCGCCGCGCGCATGCTCTGCCTACAGATCGCCACGGCCAAGGGCCCCTTCGTGCCGACGATCGCGCGCGTGCAAAGCGAGCAGGAAGCCGCCATTCCCATCGCGCTGTCGGCCGATTCTGCCTTGCCGGTGGAGCGGCTGATCGCGCGCCTGCAATCGGCCATGCGCGTGCGCGCCTTGCACGCGACGGTCTTGCGCCGCATAGAAATGTTCACCGCGCATGGCGGTAAGCTGCCGGCGATGCCCACGGGCGATGCCCTGGACGACGCCACCGTGTTGATCGCCGGGCGCGGCCCACTCTATCCGGCGCTCAGCGTGGCGATCGGCGAGCGCGTCAACATGCTGGGGGCGCTGAGCGTCGAAACCGCCGCTAGGCATCTCAATTCGCGTGACATCGATGGCATCGTGGTCGGCGACGGCTTTTCGCCGCGCATGGTCGAAGCGTTTCTGACCGTGCTGGCGCAGGACGCCCGCTACCGCGACATTCCCGTGGCCGTTATCGGCGAAGCGCCGCCCGAATTCGCCGAGCGATTGACCAATATCGATCATGTCGACGGCGACCCGTCGCGCCTGGTGGCGCGCATGATGCCGTTGGTGCGCATGCACGCCTTCGAGGGGCGCCTCAAACGCATGCTCAAGACTCTCGATGCCGACGGCATGTTCGATCCGCAGACCGGCCTGCTCACCCGCGAAGCGTTTTGGCACGATCTGCGACAGGCGATCGCGGAAGCGAGCGACCGCAGTCTGCCTCTGACGATCGCGCGCTTTACGTTCGACGGACAGCGCGAGGAGCGCGCCGGCATGGACGGCGCCAGGCTGGCATCGCGATTTACCCGCAACATCGATTTTGCCACGCGCGAGGACGACGGCGCGATCCTTGTCGTCTTCACGCAGACCGATCTGCGAAGCGCCCACGTGGTGGCGCGCCGTATCGCCGGGTTTCTCAAGAGCACGTTGGCGCCGGCGCGCCCGCAGGCGGAGATCACCGCCAATGTCACACTGGCGACGCTGAAGGCCGGCGATACGCTCGACAGCCTGGTGGCGCGGGTGCTGGGCAGCCGGGTGGTTGCCGCCGAATAGCCGACGGCTTAGGCTCCTCCAAAAGGAGCGAGCCCATGACCGAGCAACAGCCCGTCCGCATCGATGTCGTCTCCGACGTGGTCTGCCCGTGGTGCTTCATCGGCAAGCGCCGCCTGGAAAAGGCACTCGCACTGAAGCCGGAGATCCCGGTCGAGGTGCACTGGCATCCCTATTTCCTCAACGACTGGATCCCGCGCGAGGGCATCGCGCGCAGCGAGTACCTCACCACCAAGTTCGGCTCGCCTGAACGCTACGCCGGCATCGCGCAACGCGTTTCGGCGGCGGCGGCGGAGGAAGGGCTCGACTACGCCATGGACAGGATCAGCCGCCAGCCCAACACGGTCGACGCCCACCGGCTGATCCGCTGGGCTGAGGGCATCGGCAAGGCGGCCGAGATGAAGCAGAAACTGATGGATCTGTATTTCACCGGTGGCGCCGATCTGTCGAACCGCGCGGTGCTGGTGCAGGCGGCCGCCGATGTCGAACTCGACGGCGACGACATCGCCGAGGCGCTGGCGAGCGAGCAGGACGTCGACGAGGTCTCGCGCGAGGCGCTCGCCGCCAAGGACGCCGGCATCGACGGCGTGCCCTGCTTCATCTTCGGCGGCAAGCTCGCGGTCTCCGGCGCACAGGCGCCGGAATATCTCGCCGAAGCGATTGAGCGCACGGCGCAAGCCGGTCGCGACGCTGCCGAATAACTGAGCATGATCCCGAAAAGTGGGAACCGGTTTTCGGACAAGATTATGCTCAAGAAAAAGGCCGCACGCCCATGAAGATCACCGCCGCCGTCGTGCGCGAGCGTGGCGGCGCTTTCGGCATCGAACAGCTCGACCTGTGCGATCCGCGCGCCGACGAATTGCTGGTGGAGGTTACGGCCAGCGGCATGTGCGCCACCGACCTGCACGGCCGCGACGGCTATTACCCTGAAATGCCCTACCCCGCGGTGTTCGGCCATGAAGGCGTCGGCGTGGTGCGCGCGGTGGGCAGCGCGGTCAAGGAATTCAAGGCCGGTGACCATGTGGTGATGGCCTATCCGTGGTGCGGCACCTGTCCGAACTGCCGCTCGCATCGGCAGACCTATTGCCTCGAGGCCGGCAACCTCAAGCATAGCGGCACGCGCGCCGACGGCTCGACGCTGCTCGCCGTGGACGGCAAGCCGGTCTACGGCTCTTACTTTCAGCAGTCGTCGTTCAGCAGCTATACCATCGCCAACGAGCGCTTTGCGGTGAAGGTGCGCAACGACCTGCCGCTCGAAATCCTCGGCCCGCTCTGCTGCGGCGGGCAGACCGGCTCCGGCGCCGTGCTCAATGTGATGAAGCCGAAAGCCGGCGACAGTTTCGTCGTGTTCGGGGTCGGCTCGGTCGGGCTATCGGCGCTGATGGCGGCGAAGATCGCCGGCTGCGATCCGATCGTTGCGGTGGACGTGCATGACTCGCGGCTGGCGCTGGCGCGCGAATTGGGCGCCACCCACACCATCAACCATGGCGGCCGCGGCGACGTGGTGGCGGAGATCAAAAAGATTACCGGTCTCGGCGCCCGCTACACGCTGGAGACGTCGGCGCTATCGTCGGTGTTTCGCGAAGCGGTGGAGGCGCTGATGCCGGCCGGTACTTGTGTGCTGCTGGGCAGCGCGCCAGCCGATAGTGAAGTCACCTTCAACATGAAGCACATCCAGAACGGCCGCGTCGTGCGCGGCGTCATCCAGGGCGATAGCGTGCCCAAGCAGTTCATTCCGCAGCTTGTCGACTACATCGCTGCCGGACGTTTTCCGGTCGACCGCTTGATCACGTTTTACGATCTGGCCGACATCAACCGCGCGGCGGCGGAATCCGCCGCCGGCACCACCATCAAGCCGGTGTTGCGCATGCCGCATTGAAGCGGCGCCTCACGCGAGGGCGAGGTTTTCGGGCGGTTTGCCCTTGGCGAAGGCTTCCGCCTTGCGCGCGACCGGACGGCCATAGAAGTAGCGTCCGATCACATTGGTGACGAAGCGGTTGACCATGTTGCCCGTGAACGGCAACGGCCGCAGCACGTCGACGATCAGCACCGCGCGCAATTCGTGACTGTCGTTGAAAACCTCGTGCGGCCAGCTGTCGTCGAACAGCACCGCCTCGCCTTCTTTCCACACGTAATCCTGGTCGTTGACCACGATCTTGGGCGGCTGGTTCTTCGGCACGCGTAAGCCCAGGTGATAGCGCAGGTAGCCGTAATAGGGGCCCTCGTGCTTCGGCACCGACTTGCCGGGATCGAGAATGGAAAAGAAAGCCTGGATCATGTTGGGCACTTTTTCCAGCGCCTTGCAGGTCTCCGGGCAACGCTGACGGTTCAGTTCGATCTTGTAGCCGACGCATTCGAGCAGGAACACGTTCCAACGCTTCGGCGTCGTGTCGGAGATTTCGCGCTCGCCGGAATCCACTTCATGATATTGCGGCAGCGAAAGCCCCTCCGCCATCACCGTCTCGAATTCCTTGCGGATGGCCGGATAGGCCGCGGTGACGGGCTCGAGGCCCGGATAGTCCTTGGCGACGTTAAAGAAGGTCGGCCGATGCGGCAGGTCGATGTGCAGGCCGATATAGCCGTTCAGCATCGCCTTGAAGATGTGATAGTCGAGTTTCATAAACCGCCCCGGGGCAACGGCGGAGACATTATCCTTTCGAAAAAACCGCCGCAAGCGTCGAGGTTTTCGAATGAATGCCGTGTCAGCCCGTGATCGCCGTTTCAGTAATGGCGAAAGGTTTACTTAAAATCACGGCCGGCTAGCGGCGCCCGATCGTCGCGTGATGGCAAAGCTGGGGCGTTTATCCGAGACATGGGAGGATGAATTCATTAGTCTGGAGGACCGGCGCGGAAATTGCCCATGCTCGAAGTGGAGATCTTCTCGGGGCTCATCGGCGAAGTTTATGACGCCGCACTCGATCCGGAGCTCTGGCCTATGGTGCTCCGCCATGCCGCCGAATTTGTCGGCGGCTCAGCGGCGGCGCTCTATTCCAAGGACTCTGCCAGCAAACGCGGCGCGGTCTACTTTGAAGACGGCGGCATCGCGCCGCAATACAAACGGCTTTATTTCGAAAAATATATCACGCTCGATCCGTCGACCACGGCCCAATATCTCGCAAAGGTTGGAGAGCCCTTCGGCACCGCCGACGTGATGTCCTACGACGAATTTCGCCGATCGCGTTTCTACCGGGAATGGGTCAAGCCGCAGCAGCTGGTCGATTGCATTAATGTCGTGCTCGACAAGTCCGCGACCAGCATAGCCATATTCGGTGTCTTTCGGCACGCACGGCAGGGTGTTGTCGACGACGAATCGCGTCGGCGCATGCGCCTCATCGTTCCGCATATCCGCCGGGCGGTGCTGATCGGCCGGGTCGTTGATTTGCAAACGGCGGAGGCGGCGACTTTCGCCGACACGCTCGACGGCATCGCCGCCGGCATGTTCCTCGTCGACGAAAGCGGACGCATCGTGCATGCCAATGCCGCCGGGCGTGCGCTGCTCGCCGCCGGCGAAATCCTGCGCGCGGCCGGGGACCGGCTCGCCGCGGTGAATCCCGAAGCGGATCAGTCGTTGCTTGATATTTTTACGACAGCCGGTAGCGGCGATGCTGCGATCGGCACCAAGGGCATTGCCGTGCCGCTGAGCGCGCGCGACGGCGAGCGCTATGTTGCGCACGTGTTGCCTTTGACCTCCGGCACACGACGACGCGCAGGCACGGCCTATGCGGCGGTCGCGGCGCTCTTCGTGCACAAGGCCGCGTTGACGACACCCTCGCCACCGGAGGTGATTGCCAAGACCTATGCTCTCACAGCAAGCGAACTGCGCGTGCTGCTGGCCATCGTCAATATTGGCGGTGTGCCGGACACCGCCGCAGCGCTCGGAATCGCGGAGACCACGGTCAAGTTCCACCTGCGGCGCCTGTTTGAAAAGACCGGTGCCAGGCGCCAGGCCGATCTCGTCAAGCTCGTGGCTGGGTTCTCAAACACATTAGTCGGCTGATTGCCTGCGCTGCCAAGGCCTTGGAACAAGCGCAACCGCAATTGGGAGGACATTGTCGCGTGCTGTTTTGCCCGCAAGGGCTGCGTTCGCTAATCTAGCCTGCCGGCATGGAAATCACTTATGACCGAAGCCGACGCCCTCTCGGCGCTCGTGGCCGACATTTACGATGCGGCGCTCGATCGGCTGCTCTGGCCGCGAGTGCTTGCGCAGATTGCGAGTTTCGTCGGCGCCAGCGCGGCTGGGCTGCTCTCAAAGAATACCATCAGCAATGTCGGTGACGCCCACTATCATTTTGGTGTTAGCGAGCATTATCTGCGACTTTACCGGGAGACTTACTGGCAGTTCGATCCATTGGCGCCGCTTGTGTTCTACGACGCCGGCCGAGTCACCACGGTGTCCGACTACATCCCCGACGATGAATTTCGCGAAGGTCGTTTCTACAAAGAGTGGGTCGAGCCGCAGGGCTTCATCAACTCGGCGAACGTCGTTCTGGAAAAGTCGGCGACAATATGCGCAATCCTGAGCATCATCCGCGGCAAAGTCGACGGCTTGGTCGATGACAACGCGCGGCGGCGCATGGAACTCATCACCCCCCATGTGCGACGCTCAGTACTGATAGGAAACATCATCGATCTCAAGGCTGCGGAGGCGGCGACTTTCGCCGACACGCTCGACGGCATCGCCGCCGGCATGTTCCTCGTCGACGAAAACGGACGCATCGTGCATGCCAATGCCGCCGGGCGCGCGCTGCTCGCCGCCGGCGAAATCCTGCGCGCGGCCGGGGACCGGCTCGCCGCGGTGAATGGCCAAGCGGATCAGTCGCTGCTCGATATTTTCACGGCGGCCGGCAGCGGCGATGCCGCGGTCGGCACCAAGGGCATTGCCGTGCCGCTAAGCGCACGCGACGGCGAGTGCTACGTTGCGCACGTGTTGCCTTTGACCTCCGGCACACGACGGCGCGCAGGCACGGCCTATGCGGCGGTCGCGGCGCTCTTCGTGCACAAGGCCGCGTTGACGACACCCTCGCCGCCGGAAGCGATAGCCAAGACCTACACCCTCACGCCAAGCGAACTGCGCGTGCTGCTGGCCATCGTCAATATTGGCGGTGTGGCGGATACCGCCGCAGCGCTCGGCATCGCGGAGACCACGGTCAAGTTCCACCTGCGGCGCCTGTTTGAAAAGACCGGTGCCAGGCGCCAGGCCGATCTGGTCAAGCTGGTTGCCGGATTCGCGAATCCGCTCGCTGACTAGGAAACCGTCGATTTACCAGTGCGAATTGGCTTCCCCTCCGATCGGAGCGGGCGGGCAAATCAAATAATCTCACCACGTCACGGTGAGACTGCCTCCAACATCTGCAGTCCTGCACGCAGTCAGATGCGCTGGTCATTGTAGACATTCGCGCAATTTCGCCAGTTACTTCATTTCAGGATCACCGGCGGCGGAGCGGCAGGCGCCACGGGCGTTCCGGCTGGTGCAGGGCCTTGCGGGGAAAAACCGGGACCGCTCTCGAGAAGTCCTCCGCTCGGGACACGTCGAGGCTTTGGCGTAATTTTGGTGCCGCCGACCAGTATCGACATGATGGCCTTGTTTCCAAGATACTTCTTTCCCCCTCCAGCCTTGATTTGCGAAACCCAACACTTTCCTTTCTTTGGACAAACCACAATGTGCCCGCATATGGCCGTTTCGGTATGGACGCAGAACAGGCCCGGGTTGCTTTCGAAGCAATTTGGGTTCTTGTTGCACAACTTGCGTGCTTGCGAGAGTGTGGTGGCGCTGGCCGATGTCGAAAAGCTGATTGCTGCAATCTGGCTCACGGCAATCGCCAAGACGGCGATGTAGCAAAGTCGGCGCATCTAAGCCTCCATTGGCAGTGGATCCGCGAGTGCCGCATCCTCTCGTCGGCAGCAGAATGATGGTTTTCCAGACGTTCAGCGCCCTCCGATCGGAGGGCGCGGCGCCCCCTGCTTTTAGCGAAGCTACCGGGTGGGGAGAGCGCCGGTCGCGCAGGGGACCAACCGAAGGAGTCGTCACAATGCGCGTCTTCGTCCCGATTACCCTCGTCCTCATCGGTGCGGCAATATTCACGGCCTCACCCGCCGACGCGACCAACTACTCGCAAGCGGTTAAACTATGTAAAAAAAATCCGAAATGTGAGCAACATGGCCACGATTTTTGCGTCAATAGTTGCCACCAAGTGGTAACCTGTGACCCGGGAAAATACGGAAAGTGTTGGGTCGTCCATATCCAGTCTGACGGCGGGAAAAAGCATGTCCAGGGCAACGTCGGCGCGGTGCTGACCGTCACTGGCAAGCCGCATCCGACCCGCCGGCCAAGCGCTGGGTTACTCGACGCCAACCCCGGCTTCTCGCAGCAGGGCCCTGCCGCGACGGGTACGCCGACTGCGCCGCCACCGCCACCTTCGGTGCTGAAATGATCCGAGCCGACAGCCGTTCTGGCGTTTAGGACGTTTGTCCGAGGCCGGGCGGTCTGCCAAAATCTGCGGCACTCATGGACGGCCGTCGCCTTTGTGAAATGCCCTCCGATCGGACGGCGCGCGCCAGCTTTTTTCGCACGATCTTGGCGAGGTAAGCGATGCGGCCGGTGGTGGGGTGCTGAAATGCGAAGAATTGCGACGATCGGCGCCGCAGCCATCGCGTGCGGTGCCTGTTTGGGCGAAGCCGCAGGCGCCGCGCCGCAGGTCGAGAACTTCAACCAACGCTGGAACCTCACCGTCGCCAGCGAAGCCCGCTACTACGCCTGGAAAGGTGACCGCGGCACACCGGGCACCGGCAGCACCGCGCCCGGCAGCGGCTCGGAGCTTTACGTCCCCTTTGCGATCCAGCTCGCCGGCCAGCCGACCGATGATTGGAAGGTCACGCTGCTTGGCCGCGGCGGTTGGGTACAGGCCCAGCAATCGACCGCAGGGCTTGCCGGCAAGGTCGCGACGTTCACTGACACTCAGACTTTAGGCACCCTCACCTATCTCGGTCTGCCCGGCTTCCAGCCTTTCATCTCGCTCAGCCTCAACCTGCCGACAGGAAAACCCGTGCTGCCCGGCGAACAGGCCAACGCGCGCATGGATCCCGACCTGGTCGGGATCGGCAGCTTCGGCGAAGGATTCAATATCGGCCCGAGCGCCGGGTTCAGCGTGCCGATCACCAACATGCTGATCGTCACGGCGAGCTTCGGCTACACGTGGCGCGGTGCCTTCGACCGCGAGCGCTCGACGTCGGAGACCGACCCAACGATGCAGACGCCAACCACCGTAGACCCGGGCGACGTTTGGACCGCCACCGCCGGCATCGGCTATCAGAACGGCCCGTGGACACTCAATCTCACCGGCACGATTTCGGAAGAGACCACAACCACGGAGAACGGCGTCGATCTCTATCGCGCCGGACGGCGCTATCTGGGCACCGGCACGGCGACCTACGCGTGGCCGGAGAGCTGGGGATGGACGACGCTCACCGCTTCCTTTGCGCATTCCAACCGCAACGCGGTGAAATTCACAGGCGCGTCGGAATTGATGAAAGAATTCTTCAACACCAACTCAAATCTCTACCGCATTGGCCTTCAGCATCTATTCGCGCTCGGCAGCTTGGCGATCGGCCCGACCGGAAGCTTTCTTTATCGCGACAATAACGGCTATAATTCTTCGACGCTGCAGTTCGTGCCCGCCAAGAAGCGTTGGGCCGCGGGCGCGGTGCTGCGTTATGCGGCGACCAACAAGGTAACGCTCAACGCGCGGTTCGAACATGTTTGGGTGCGCGAAAATAGCAGGCCGGCGCCGGACGGGCAGTTGTATAGCGTCCTTTTGGGACAGCTCGTGGCCGGCTCGGCGGTGCCCGCTTTGTCGAGCGACGGCTGGATGGTCAGCGGCGGCGCCAACATCACGTTTTAAGGAGGCACCTATGAGAAAAGTGCTGCCAACATGTCTGCTGCTCGCCGGGGTCTTGCTCGTCATGCCGATCGGCGCGGCGACGGCGCAGAACAGCTGCCCTGAAGGACGGACCGCGGACGGGACATGCGTCGACGGACCGCTCGCCGCGCTCATGCGCCAGAACGCGGTCATCTATTCGCAATCGCAACTTTCATACACCGCCTATCCGGTGCTGCCGTCCGGAGATTGGAGCTACCGCTATCCGAATCAGCTCATCCCCAACCCACTCGCCCCGAGCATGACAGGGGAATATTTGCCGCCTCCGCCGCCGCCATGAACTAACCGTCGGGTGTTGCACGGCAGATCGTGTATGCGGGCTATGCGGCCTTCGCTAATTCCGCGATCGACACCAGCTTGCGCAATATTTCCGCCGTGCCTTTGAGACGCTCGACCGGCCGTTCCCAATCCTCGAAAAACACCAGTTGCTGGGCTTTGGCGTTCTTCGGATCGTTGCGCATGCGCGCGCCCGCGCCCTGCTCGTGGATATACCGGATCAGCCCTTCAGGATTGGCGAAGATATTGTCGCGGAAGGCGAGCACGATGCCCTTGGGGCCGGCCTCGACCCGCTCCACATTAGCGCGGCGGCAGAGCGCTTTGATCGCCACCACCTGCAGCAGGTGTTCGACCTCCTGCGGCAGCTTGCCGAAACGGTCGACCAGTTCGGCGGCGAAGGAGTCGATCTCGCGCTCGTCCTCGATCTCGGCCAGCCGCCGGTAGAGCGCCAGCCGCACCGATAGGTCGGCGACATAGTCTTCCGGAATGAGGAGCGCCGCACCGATGGTGATCTGCGGCGACCAGCGGTCGGCGACCGGCGCGGTGATGCCGGCCTTCAGGCTCATGACCGCTTCCTCCAGCATCTGCTGGTAGAGCTCGAAACCGACTTCCTTGATGTGGCCGGACTGTTCCTCGCCCAGCAGATTGCCGGCGCCGCGAATGTCCAAATCATGCGAGGCAAGCTGGAAACCGGCGCCCAGCGTATCGAGCGATTGCAAAACCTTCAGGCGGCGCTCGGCCTGCGCCGTGATCTTCTGCTGCGCCGGCAGAGTCAGCAGCGCATAGGCGCGCAGCTTGGCGCGCCCAACCCTGCCCCGCAATTGATAAAGCTGCGCCAGGCCGAAACGGTCGGCGCGATGCACGATCAAGGTATTGGCGGTCGGGATGTCGAGGCCGGATTCGATGATGGTGGTGGACAGCAGCACGTCGTATTTGCCGTCGTAGAAAGCCGACATGATGTCGTCGAGCACGGCCGCCGGCATCTGCCCGTGGGCGACGGCGACCCGCACCTCCGGCACGGTCTTGTCGAGGAAATCCTTGGCGCCGGCGAGGTCCTCGATGCGCGGGCAAACGTAGAAGGCCTGGCCGCCGCGATATTTTTCGCGCAGCAGCGCCTCGCGCACGGTGACCGGATCGAACGGCGACACGAAGGTGCGCACCGCCAAGCGATCGACCGGCGGCGAGGCGATGATGGAGAGATCGCGCACGCCGGTGAGCGCCAGTTGCAGCGTGCGCGGGATCGGCGTGGCGGTGAGCGTGAGCACGTGCACTTCGGCGCGCAGCGCCTTCAGCTTCTCCTTGTGGGCGACGCCGAAATGCTGCTCCTCGTCCACGACCAGCAGGCCGAGATCCTTGAACGCAATGCCGCGGCCAAGCAGCGCATGGGTGCCGATGATGATATCGACGCTGCCGTCGGCGAGCCCGGCCTTGGCCGCCGCGAGCTGAGCCGGTGGCACCAGGCGCGAGGCCTGCGCCACATTCACCGGGAAGCCGCGAAAGCGTTCGCTGAAAGTCTTGAAATGCTGGCGCGCCAGCAGCGTGGTCGGCACCACGACGGCGACCTGCTTGCCGCTGACGGCGGCGATGAAAGCGGCGCGCAGGGCCACTTCCGTTTTGCCGAAGCCGACGTCGCCGCAGATGAGGCGGTCCATCGGCCGGCCGGAGCCGATGTCCTTGATGGTGGCATCGATCGCCGCGAATTGGTCGTCGGTCTCCTCGTAGGGGAAGCCGGCGCAGAACTCGTCATAGGCGCCCGGCCCGACCGTCAAGCGCGCTGCCTCGCGCAATTGCCGTTCGGCCGCGATCTTGATCAATTCGCCGGCGATCTCGCGGATGCGGCTCTTCATGCGCGCCTTGCGCGCCTGCCAATTGCCGCCGCCTAGCCGGTCGAGCTCGACGCCCGATTCCTCCGAGCCGTAACGCGACAGCAGATCGACGTTCTCCACCGGCAGGAACAGCTTGGTGTCGTCGGCGTAGTGGATTTCCAAGCAGTCGTGCGGCGCGCCGGCGGCTTCGATCGCCTGCAGGCCGGAAAAGCGGCCGATGCCGTGGTCGACATGCACCACCAGATCGCCGGGCGCGAGGCTGGTGACCTCGGCGATGAAATTCTCCGCCCGGCGGCTAGCCCGGCGCGGCCGCACCAGCCGATCGCCGAGAATGTCCTGCTCGCTGACGATGGCCGCGTCTTCGGTCTCGAAGCCGGACTCGATGCCGAGTACGGAGAGCGCCACCGCCGGCTTGGGCAAGCCAAGCGCCTGCGGCCAGGAGCCGACGGGGCTGAGATTGTGCAGCCGGTGATCGGCGAGCACGTGGCTCATGCGTTCGCGCGCGCCCTCGCTCCAGAGCGCGATGGCGACGCGTTTGCCCTTGGCTTGCAAGCCGAGCACATGTTCCGATACCGCCTCGAACACGTTGGCGCCCGGCTCGGCGCGCTCGGCGGCGAAATTGCGCCCGGCGCGCGCGCCGACGTCGATTACGCCTTGCGCCTCCGGCACCGCGAAGGGCGTCAGCTTGGCAAGCCGCTCCGCGTCGAGGCGATCACGCCATTCGTCTTCGGAAAGATAGAGCCGGTCGGGCGGCAGCGGCTTGTAGGGCGGCGTGACGCCTTGTTTGAGCGCTTCCGCGCGTGCCTCGTAATAGTCGGCGATTTGCGCAAAGCGCTCGCGCGCGGCGTCTTCAACCAGATGTTCGAGCGCCAGCGCCGTGCCGGGAAGATAATCGAACAGCGTCTCCAGCTTGTTGTGGAACAGCGGCAGCCAATGTTCCATGCCGGGATAGCGGCGGCCTTCGCTCACCGCTTCGTATAGGAGATCGTCGGGAGAGGCCGCGCCGAATTGCGCGACATAACCGGTGCGGAAACGGCGGATGGTCTCGGTGATGAGCTGGAATTCCGCCACCGGCACCAGGTCGAGGCCCCGCAATGCGCCTTCGCTGCGCTGGGTCTCCGGGTCGAAGGCGCGGATAGTTTCCAACGCGTCGCCGAAGAAATCGAACCGCACGGCCATGTCCATGCCGGGGGCGAACAAGTCGAGGATGCCGCCGCGCACGGCGTAGTCACCCGGCTCGCGCACGGTCGAGGCGCGCGCAAAGCCGTTGAGCTCCAGCCACTCGATGATGCCGGCCATGCCGATGACGTTGCCGGGCGCGACCGACAAGGCGTGGGTGGCGACGAAATCGCGCGCCGGCACCCTTTGCAGCGCGGCGTTGACGGTTGTGAGCAGCACCGACGGGCGGTCGCGTCCTTTCACGCGCGCCAGGCGCGACAGCGCGGTCATGCGCTGCGCCACGACGCTGGCGTTAGGCGACACCCGGTCGTAGGGCAGGCAATCCCAGGCCGGGTATTCCATCACCAGCAGGTCGGGACCGAAGAAGGACAACGCGCGCGACAATTGCGCCAGGCGCTGGCCGTCGCGGCAGACGACGCAAAGCGAGATCGCCGGAGCGTCAGCGCGCGCCGCCACGCTGCGGGCCAGATCGGCGAGCACCAGCCCTTCGGCGCCGTCGGCGACCTGGGCAAGCGTCAAGGCAGCGCCCGCGCGCAACAATTCGGCGGGGGATTTCACTTGAGCCCCTCCCCGCTCTCGTGAAACGCGAGCAGCCGGCGGAACATGGCGGTGTCGTATTCGCTGGGCACGGCTTCGGCGCCGCTTACCCAGGCGAAAAACGGCTGGTCGGGGATTTCCAAAAGCCTCTCGTAGTCGTCGAGCTCGGCCTCGCTCCATTGCGCGATCTGGGCGTCGGCGAAGCGGCCGAGCACCAGGTCCATCTCGCGGATGCCGCGATGCCAGGAGCGAAACAGCAGCCTGCGCCGGCGCGCGTCCAGCCCTTCGCTTGAAATCCGTGTTCCGGTCACAGGTTTCTCCAACGCCAAAAACCCGGACGGAGCCGGGCGCGGTCTATATAGCCGCTCTCACGCGGTCTGTCAGTGGGCAGGCGCCGCAATCGCGCCGCGCTTGGCCATCGGCAGTGCTTGCGCGAGGAATTCCCCGATCTTGCGCGCGCCCGATGGGGTGTTGTGCACAAGGTCATAAAAATCCTCGGGCGCGAAGGCGACCTGCGCGGCAACGTCGACAAATTGGCAATTGGTCGATTCCGCGCAGACTTCGCCGTTTGCCCGATTGATCATCCCGAGCGCGAGTGCCCAGTGTTGCAGGCCGTCCCGGGACGGCGCGAGAAACACCTTTCCGTCCTTCCATCGCACGATGGCGGGATTGGCCGGCTGCGAGACAAAGATCACCTTTTCACCACGCCGCGCATGCAATTCCAGCAGCCGCCGCAGGTTCGGCTTGTAGTATTCTGCGATGTATTTTTCGATGTCGCCGGTATCGAGGCTTGCCTGCTTCATCGCATCAAGCGGCAGAGCCGGCGCCACCTTCATGCGGCGGTGGGTGACTTCGCGCGCACCGGACGCGCGGAACCAAAGTTTGGCCAGTCCCTTGGCCAGCACCGACCGCCGCAGCAGGTCGTGCCGCCATGAACTGACTTCGTTGGAAAAGTCGCTCAGCTTCTTGCCGTCACCGCTCAGCGAGGCGTCGTTCACGCCGATAAAATGGAGATAGTATTCCGGCTTGAGCCCTGGAATTTTGTGCAGCCATTCGGTCACGGCGGCAATGTGCCCGAACGACGACATGCCGTCGACGCCGGCATTGGCGACCGCGACATTGCCGGCCTTGCGCCAAACATCCTGCCACGTCTGGCCTTCGCCGACATAGCGTTGATCGGTGGTCGATCCGCCGACCGTCACCACCTGTACGCGATCGAGCGGTTCGTGGACGCCGCGCAAGCCGAACTTGTCACGGACATAGCGGATTTCTCCCGCGGGGTCGTAGAGCGACTGGCGATAGGTGTAGTCTTGATCGACGATGGCCGCGCCCGGCGGCACGTATGGCGTAAACCAATTGCCGAAGATCAACTCGCAGCCGATGACAATCCCCGCCAGGGCGGCCACATTGACGATTAAGAGGACGACGACTTGGGATAGTTTGCTGCGCGCCATATTCAGACCGATACCTCAATTATTCCGATATGCAGCCACGGCGATGCCGCGCAACTGATCATGCCCTGGCGCAGCAATACCGGGTTCGCCCGCACGCGCGCAATCGCTAAACTGCCACCATGCGGCCACCCCTGCTCAATCCCCTGTTTGCCTCGCTGACTAGCCTGCCCGGCATTGGGCCGCGGCTGGAGAAGCTTTATGCCCGGCTGCTCGACCGCGAGGCGCCGCGGGTGATCGACCTGCTGTTCCACCTACCCTCCGGCACCATCGACCGCCGCGCCCGGCCGAAGCTGCGCGACGTGCAGGTCGGCCAAGTGGTCACGGTCGCGGTGACCATCGGCACACACCGCCCTTCGCCACCGCACCGCGCGCGTGCGCCCTACCGCGTCTACGCCCATGACGAGACCGGCGATATCACGCTGACTTATTTCAACGCGCGCCAGGATTATCTGGAGAAGCTGCTGCCGGAGGGCGAATTGCGCTACGTGTCCGGCACCGCCGAATTCTATGACGGCATGTTGCAGATGGTGCATCCCGACCGCGTGGTGGACGAGACCGGTTTCGCCGCGCTGCCGCTGGTCGAGCCGGTCTATCCGCTCACCGAAGGGCTGGCGCTCGGCAATGTGCGCCGTGCCATGGACGGCGCGCTCGCCGCGCTCGCGCGCGTCGCCGGCCTGCCCGAATGGCAGGACGAGGCCTGGATTTCGCGCGAGCGCTTCCCCGCTTTTGCGGACGCTCTACGCCATCTGCACCGGCCGGCGGAACCGCACGACGTGCTTCCCGAAAATCTGGCCTCGACGCGCCTCGCCTTCGACGAACTGCTTGCCGGCCAATTGGCGCTCGCTTTGGTGCGCGCGCATATGCGTCGCCAATCGGGACGCGGCACCGCCAGCGAAGGCCGCATGCGCGCGCGTGTCCTCAAGGCGCTGCCCTATGCGCTCACCCACTCGCAGCAACGCGCGGTCGACGAGATCATCAACGATCTGGCGCTGCCGCAGCGTATGTTGCGGCTGCTGCAAGGCGACGTCGGTTCCGGCAAAACCGTGGTGGCGTTGATTGCCGCCGCCGCCGTGATCGAGGCCGGGCGCCAGGCCGCCTTCATGGCGCCGACCGAAATCCTCGCCCGCCAGCACCTGAAAACCATCGCACCCTTGGCGGAGGCTGCCGGCATTCGCGTCGCCATCCTCACCGGCCGCGAGCGCGGCAGCGCGCGCAAGGAAATCCTCGACCGGCTGACCCTCGGCGACATCGACCTCCTGCTCGGCACCCATGCGCTGTTCCAGGAGGATGTCGCCTTCCACGATCTGGCGCTCGGCGGTGGTCGACGAGCAGCACCGCTTCGGCGTGCATCAGCGGCTGGCGCTCACACAAAAAGGAGAGGCGGTCGACGTGCTGGTGCTCACCGCCACGCCGATCCCGCGCACGCTGGTACTAACATTTTTCGGCGACATGGACGTGTCGGAATTGCGCGAGAAGCCGGCCGGGCGCCAGCCGATCGACACCCGCACCATTCCGCTCGCGCGCCTGGAAGAAGTCGAGGACGCGGTTGGCCGTGCGCTCACGGCCGGCAATCGGGCTTATTGGGTTTGCCCGCTGGTGGAGGAGTCCGAAAAGACCGATCTTGCGGCCGCCGAGGCGCGTTTCGAGGAACTGCGCAACAAGTTCGGCGCCAAGGCCGATCTGGTGCATGGCCGCATGAAGGGCGCCGACAAGGACGCCGCCATGGCGCGCTTTGCCGCCGGCGAGACGCAATTGCTGGTCGCCACCACGGTGATCGAGGTCGGCGTCGACGTGCCGGAGGCGACCGTCATGGTGGTCGAGCACGCCGAGCGCTTCGGCCTCGCGCAACTGCATCAGTTGCGCGGCCGCATCGGCCGCGGCTCCGGCCACTCCACCTGCCTGCTGCTCTACAAGACGCCATTGGGCGAAACGGCCAAGGCGAGGCTGGCAATCTTGCGTGAAACCGAGGACGGCTTCCGCATTGCCGAGGAGGACTTGAAATTGCGCGGCGAAGGCGACCTGCTCGGCACGCGCCAGAGCGGCCTGCCCGGCTTCCGCCTCGCCCGCCTCGAAGTACACGGCAAATATCTCGGTGCCGCCCGCGACGACGCCGCGCTGGTGCTGGCACGCGATCCCGCGCTCAAGACTCCGCGCGGCGAGGCGTTGCGTCATCTGCTCTATCTGTTCGGCAAGGACGAGGCGATCAAGCTGATCCGGGCGGGATGAGCGACGTCAATCTACGCTTTCCGTCTTGCGCGCCAGCTGCGCCGCGCGCGCGGTAGACGCCAGGGCCGCGAGCTTCTTCTGTGGGTCACCGTCCGGCTGCACCATGCCGGCGGAAATCACCAGCGACATCGCGGCTTCCACGTTGATGTCGAGCTCAATTATATCCTTGCGCTGAACGAAAAAGAAAAATCCCGTGGTCGGGTTGGGCGTACATGGCAGGAACACCGAGACGTTGTCCTCGCCCGGCAGCCGGTCGGAAATGTCGGGGCTCGGCTGCTGCGAGATGAACACCAGCGACCACATTCCCGGCGCGGGAAATTCCACCAGCGCCACCTTGCGGAAACTCGAACCGGTCTTGGAAAACAGCGTTTCGAAAATCTGCTTAGTGGTTTTGTAGAGCGGCCGCACGATCGGCATGCGGGTGAGCAGGTTCTCGCCCCAGCCGACCAAGGTGCGCCCGACCAGGTTGGCGGTGAGGAAGCCAAGCAGCGTCAGCACAATGAACGCGACCACCAGCCCCGTGCCGGGAATCGGCCATGGCAGATAGGTTTCCGGCCGGTAGATCGGTGGAATGAGTGGACGGATCAAATTGTCCACCCAGGTGATGAACGACCAGGTCAGATAGGCGGTGATCAATACCGGGCCGGCGACCACCAGCCCGGTCAGAAAATAATTGCGGATGCGGCCGGCCAGGCTGGTATGCGAGGTGGTCGCCGCTTCCACGTCGGCGGTCAGTTCGTCGTGCGGTTTCGGTTTCATTTCGGCCATGGCTAGCTTTCCTGGCGCATGATCTTGTCCGAAAACCGGTGCTCACCTTTCGGGATCATGCGCAATCCTACTCCACCGTGACCGATTTCGCGAGGTTGCGCGGCTGGTCGACATCGGTGCCGAGCGCGACCGCGGTATGATAGGCAATAAGCTGCACCGGCACCGCATAGACCAGCGGCGTGACGGTCGCCGCCATGTCCGGCAGCGTCAGGGTTTGCACCTGATCCATGGCCGCTTCCTTGGCGCCTTTCGCGTCGGTCACCAGGACGATCTTGCCGCCGCGGGCGGCGACCTCCTCCATGTTCGACAGCGTCTTCTCGAACACACGGTCGTGCGGCGCGATCACGATCACCGGCATGGTCTCGTCGATGAGCGCGATCGGCCCGTGTTTGAGCTCGCCGGCGGCGTAGCCCTCGGCATGGATATAGGAAATTTCCTTCAGCTTGAGCGCGCCCTCCAGCGCGATCGGGAAGCTGGTGCCGCGGCCGAGGTAGAGTACATCTTTCACCTTATCGAGTTCGAGCGCGAGCCGCTCGATCTGCGGCTCGAGCGCCAGCGCCTGCGTCATCAGCCGCGGCACTTCGATCAGCGCATGCACCAGATTCTGCTCGTCGGATGCCGACAATTCTCCGCGTGCGCGCCCGGCGGCGATCGCGATGCAGGCCAGCACGGCGAGCTGGCAGGTGAAAGCCTTGGTCGAGGCGACGCCGATCTCGGGTCCGGCCAGCGTCGGCATCACCACATCGCTGTCGCGCGCGATCGTCGAGGTCGGCACGTTCACCACCGACAGCACATGCTGCTTATGTTCCTTGGCGTAGCGCAGGCTTGCCAGCGTGTCGGCGGTCTCGCCCGACTGCGAGATGAAGATGGCGAGATCGCCGGGCTCGAGCGGCGCCTCGCGATAGCGGAATTCGGAAGCGATATCGATTTCCACCGGCAATTTCGCGAAACGCTCGAACCAGTATTTCGCCACCAGCCCGGCATAGAAGGCCGTGCCGCAGGCCGAGAGCGACAGGCGTTTGAGCTTCTTCCAGTCGAACGGCAAATCGCCCGGCAGATCCACCCGTTCGTTCACCATGTCGATATAGTGGGCAAGCGTATGGCCGACCACTTCCGGTTGCTCATGGATTTCCTTGGCCATGAAGTGCTTGAAGTTGCCCTTGTCGACCAGCAGCCCCGAGGCCGACGATTTGATCACCGGGCGCTCGACCTTCTTGTCATGCGCGTCGTAGATCTCCGCGCCCTTGCGCGTCACCACCGCCCAATCGCCGTCCTCGAGATAGCTGACGGTGTCGGTGAAGGGCGCCAGCGCGATCGCATCGGAGCCGAGATACATTTCGCCCTTGCCGTAGCCAACCGCCAGCGGCGAGCCCTTGCGCGCGCCGATCATGAGGTCGTCCTCGCCGGAAAACAGGAAGGCGAGCGCGAAGGCGCCGCGCAATTGCTTGAGCACGGCCGCCACCGCGTCCTTCGGGGACTTGCCCTTTTTCATTTCCTCGGTGACGAGATGAGCGACCACTTCGGTGTCGGTGTCGCTGGCGAATTTGACGCCGCTCTTGGCCAGCGTCTCGCGCAGCGCGCGAAAATTTTCGATGATGCCGTTGTGCACCACGGCCACTTTGTCGGTCGCGTGCGGATGGGCGTTGCTTTCGGTCGGCTTGCCGTGGGTAGCCCAGCGGGTGTGGCCGATGCCGCTTAAGCCGGCGAGCGGCTCCTTGCCGAGGCGCGCCTCGAGCGCAGACAGTTTCCCTTGCGCGCGCCGGCGCGCCAGCTTGCCGTGATCGAGCGTGGCGATGCCGGCGGAGTCATAGCCGCGGTATTCGAGACGCTTGAGCGCATCGACCAGATGGGCCGCGACCGGTTCGCGCCCGAGGATTCCGACTATGCCGCACATCCGGAAGGATGGCCCCCGTTAACCTATCGTCATGGTTTAGCCGCCGCCGGCAACGTTATGGAAATCAAAACGCATTGCGCCTTGTGACAATGGCGGCACGGGTCCGCAAGGCTCAGGCGCGGGTTTTCGCCGGCGCCTTGCGCAGGTTCTTGCCCAAGGCCTTCACCTGCCGCAAGCGTTTTGCCCAGCCTTGCTTAACCGTCTGTTGGGCGCGCGCGACCGCCAGCGCGTCAGCCGGCACGTCCTTGGTCAACACCGTGCCGGTGCCGATATAGGCGCCGTCGCCGATTGTCACCGGCGCCACCAGCGAGGCGTTCGAGCCAATGAAGGCGCCCTTGCCGATGTCGGTGTGGTGCTTGGCGACACCGTCGTAATTGCAGGTGATGACACCGGCGCCGACATTGGCGCCCTCGCCTACCCGCGCGTCGCCGATATAGGCGAGATGATTGGCCTTGGCGCCGGCTTCGATGGTGGCGGCCTTCACCTCGACGAAATTGCCGATATGCACGTCAGTGCCGAGATCGGCGCCCGGCCGCAGCCGCGCGAATGGACCGACGCGCGCGCCCTTGCCGACATGAGCGCCTTCCAGATGCGAAAAAGATTTGATGGTGGCGCCATCATCCACAGTAACGCCCGGACCGAACACCACATTGGGCTCGATGGTGACGTCCTTGCCGAGCTTGGTGTCGGCGGATAGGAACACGGTCTCCGGCGCGATCATGGTGACGCCGGCATCCATGGCGGCGGCGCGCAGGCGCTGCTGCATGACGGCGTCGGCTTTGGCGAGTTGCGCTTTGGTATTGATGCCGCGCACGTCGTCCTCCGTGGTTTCGATCGCGACTGCCTTCAAGCCCATATCGCGGGCGATGGCAACCGCGTCGGTGAGATAGTATTCGCCCTTGGCATTGGAATTGCCGATGCGGTCGAGAATGGTGAGCGCGTGCTCGCCTGAAAGCGCCATCAGCCCGCCATTGCAAAAGGCAATCTTGCGTTCCTCCGGGCTGGCATCGCGATCCTCGCGAATGGCGACCAATGCGTCGCCGCGGGTCAACAGCCGGCCGTAGCCTTTCGGATCGGCGGGCTTGAATCCGAGCACCACCACGGCAGCGCCGTCGCGAAGCGCCGCGCGCATATTCTTGAGCGTCGCGGCGCGCACCAGCGGCGTGTCGCTGAACATCACTAAAATATCGTCGGCACCACCACCAAGCGCCTGGCGCGCAGCCAGCACCGCGTGGGCGGTGCCGCGCCGTTCGTTCTGCTCGAACACCTGCGCTTGTGGCGCGGCGCGGCGCGCTTCATCCGCCACTTCACCGTGATCCGGCCCCACCACCACCGCGACCGCGTCACAACCCGCCTGCGCCGCCACGCCGAGCACGTGGGCAACCAGCGTGCGCCCGCCGATCGCGTGCAGCGCCTTCGGCAGGTTCGTGCGCATGCGTGTGCCTTCGCCGGCGGCAAGCACGATGGCAAGGCATGTTCGTTGGCTCATACAGGCTCGGCTCGGCTGTGGCCGTGATGCGGGCTGTCTAGGGCGCGCACCCTAGCGAAGCGGGTCCGCGCGTAAAGAGCAGCTTTTGCGGCCGCTGCACGCAATGCGGCAGAAGCGAGCTTTGCAGGATTCTGCTAATGTTTTCAATCACGTGATTCGCCGTGCCGAGAAGGACCCGATGGCGATCGAGATCGCCCCGCGCGAAACCGAGAGCGACGAGCGCTTCGACATGCGCGCGCTCTGGCGCCTGGGCGGCTGGGGCGCCGCTGCCGCGCTTGCGCTCGTTGTGGTCGCATTCGTCAGCACCTCCGACAGCGGCAGCCGGCGCCTGGCCCTGAGCATCGCGCCGGCCGAGCTGCCGGTCCGGACCGTCACCACCATCAAGATACCGCCGCTGCCGAACGATGCCGAGACGAAGCGGCTGGCGGCGCAGGTACGCGCGCTTGCCGCCGACCGCGACCGGCTCACCGCGCGCATCGCGGCTCTCGAACATGAACTCAATGACCTGACCGGTTCGGTCAAGCGGCTGGCCGAGACTCCCGCCCCGGCGCCAAAAACGCTGCCCCCCAAGCCGAGCGCGCCGAGCACCGCGCCGCCGGCAACGGTCGAGCACGAGGCACCGAAAGCGGCGGCCGCGCCATCGCCGGTCAAATCGCCACCCGACATGGCGGCCGCCGAAAAGGCCGGGGCCCGACCCGACAAGCCGTCGCCGCAAAAGCAATCCGAGGCGGACGCGGCCGAACCAAACGAACCGCCCGCGCAAGACACAGCCGGGCCGGCACTGGATAAAGTGCCGCTGCCGCCGGTGCGGCTTGCGGCGGCCGAGCCGGCAAAGCCGGAATTCGGCATTGCGCTCGCCGGCGCTTCCAGCATCGAAGTCGCGCGGCTGCAATGGGCGGCGGTGAAAGCCAATTTCGGACCGGTGATCGCCGGCCTTGAACCGCGCGCCTTGAGCGAACGCCGCGGCGCCGCCACCCATTACCGGCTGGTGGCCGGGCCGCTGCCGACCTATACCGCCGCGGCGCGGCTATGCGCGCGCATCATCGCCGCTCACGCGATCTGCCAACCGGTCAAATATACCGGCGCGCCGCTCTAACGCGGCCGATTGTGGACGCGCCCGCGCGCCGCCATAATGCGCGCAGAACCTTCGGACGCACCATGAAACTGTTCCTGCCGAGCGCGCGCGCGACCAATTATCTGCTGATCGTGGGATTCTGCTCGATCGGCTACGCGCTCTATCTGCGTTATCTCGCCCTCGAGCAGAGCAAGATCGGGCTGGAATGCGCCGCCGGCCTCGACACCTGGCTCTGCTTCACGCGCCATATCGCCTATGTGCTGTTTTCCAATTCGGTGTTCGGCTGGACGGCGTTGGCAATCGCCGCACTCAATCTGTTGCGGCCCTCGCTGGTGTTGTTCGCGATCGCGCTGTCCGTCGCCTGTTTCGGCGTCGTGCTTTACAACACCGGGCTTTCGGCGCTCGCGGTCGGGCTCCTGCTGCTCAGCTTTGCGCGTCGCGCACCTGAACCAGACTGACGGCGAGCCCGAGCAAAGCCGCGCACAGCCAGAGCGATTGCCAATTGGCGAAGCCTTCGTTGAGCGCGATGTAGGGCACCGACAGCGCCAATAGCATGCCCGCGAGGATTTCGGCGGCGCCTCGGCGCCCTTGCGGACGCGGCATCACCAATGTGTGCAGCCCGAACGGCACCACCGCCGCCGTCAGCGGCGCGAAGGGAAAGTCCTTGTAACGCGGATTGAACACCAGCCCGAGCGCGGTCAGCACCGCCAGCAGCAGGGTCGCAATCAGCACGAGCCCAACCGCGACGGCGAGCGGCGTGCGGATGCGGCCGGCCGCCGCCCCGAGCAAATTTGAGAAGCGCGGGATCGGCGTGCCGGCCGTGATGGCGGCGCTGAGCAAGGGCGCGCTCAACAAGGCAATCGCCGCGAGCGCCAGCGAACGCAGCCAGCCGCCGACACCGAGACTTTCCAGCGGCACGTTCTCGATGGTCCAGCCGATCAGCGTGCCGCCCACAATGGCGTTGCCCATGACCGCCAGCCAACGTGCCGGCGGCGTCACCCGCCCGCGCGCGCCGGCAAACGCCGCGCAAAATACGAGCAGCGCGAAAGCGGCGCCGCCCGCCGCCTGCCAGCGCCACAATGGATGGTTCGACACCGCCGCGCCCCAAACGAATTTGAGCTGGCGGGCGCCGTCATTGATCAGTCCCCAATGGCCGCCGACGGTGCCTTCCGACGCCCGCTTCCAGGGCTGGTCGTAGGCCTCGATCACGTTGACGTGGAATTTTTCGCGCGCGGCCAGCGCCAGCACGTCCTGGATGACGCGCGCCTGATTGGCCGGCGACGGCAGCGCGCCCTCGCGCATGCGCCCGGCGCTCGGCCAGCCCACCTCGCCGATCAGGACCTCCTTGCCGGGAAAGGCGCGCGCCACCCGGGCGCGGATCGCGTCCACGTGGGTGGCGGCCTGGTCTGCGGCAACGGGAAAGTCCTCCCAATAGGGAAGGATATGGATGGTGATGAAGTCCACGGCCGTAGCGAGCACCGGGTTGCTCAGCCAGAATTCCCAGACGTCGGCATAGGTCACCGGCACCTTCACCCGCGCCTTGACCGCCCGGATGGTGTTGGCGAGGTCATTGGCCGCCATTTCCCCGCGCAGCAGCACCTCGTTGCCGACCACCAGGGCGCGGACCGTGTCGGGATAGCGGTTGGCGAGCGCCACGGCGGTATTGATCTGGAGCTGGTTGTTGGCGGCTTTGCGCCCCAGCCACATGCCCTGCAGCACCTTGAGGCCATGCTTGGCGGCAAGGCCGGCGACGTGCTCGAGCCCCTGGTCGGTCGAATAGATCCGCACGCAATCGGTCAGCTTTGCGAGCTGGGCTAGGTCCCGGTCAATTTGGGCGGCGGGTATCTGGGTGGTGGGATCGAACGGCGTCAGGCGGCCGTGGAATGGGGCATAGGACAGGCAGTATAGCTTTTCCCCGGGGTGAAGCGGGGAATGCGGCATGGCCTGCGGGGCGCCCAGCCAGGCCCAGAAGGCGGCGATTGCCAGTACCGACACGGCGAGGCAGGCAAAACCGAGGCGCATCGGGAAAACCCGGTTGGGCGGGAGGGCGAGCGACCGGTCCGGCTTATCGCGCGGGCCGGCCAATGCCAAGCATGGCACCCTTGCTCGGCGGAAAGGGCGGCGGCGCTGGACAAAACCGGCGGGTACCGCCAAGATTCGCCGGCTGCCGCTGCCGCATTAGTGACCAAATCCGGTCGCACATCGGCGTGGGTTTTGGGCCGGGTTACTCAACAAAGAACTTCGGGAACAGCCGTCTATGTCGCCGTGGCGTCAACTGTGCAACGTGCTTTGCGTAGTCGTCTTCAGCCTGACCGCGGGTGCGGCATATGCCCAAAGCGGCGGTAACAGCAAGGCGCCGGCGAAGAATGCCCCGGCGGAAACCGCCAAAGAAGGCCAAAAAAAGATCGACGAGATCGCCGAGGCGGCGCACGCGATTACTGGCCCCGCCGGCAATCCGGAATGCGTCTGGCTTGGCCGCCGGGTGGTCAACTTGATGTGGCGCGATGACCTCGATACCGCCCTGCGCCACCTCAACCTATACGAACGCTTCGGCTGCCCGAGAGCGCACATTCAGGCCGCATTCCGTTGCCTGGTCCGGCAAGGCAATATCGATCCGAAAGCCCAGGAAACCTTAAACGGCCGCGTTCACGCCTGCTGGCTCCATCCCGGACTACCGCCTAAGCCGGCGGCATCTGCCACACCGCCTGCCGCAAATTCGGGCGGAACCGCACAACGCTGATCGCGTTTATTTCCTGCGAAAAAATATTTTCATTCGGCGTCGGGCGGCTGCCTAGGATTTGCCATGACCTGCCTCTACCTGTGGGCTCGCCTGATGCCGGGACAAGATTCTGCAATCGTGCAGATAGGCCTTCGGCTGAATCCAGGGGACGGGTTCGAGGGTCTACACTCCTGCCCCGCTTGGTTTTAAGAAAATGCGCATCGTCGCTGCCGTCGTCGCCCTTGTGGTGTGCGTCCAGGCTGCACTATGGGCGCTCGGTCGCGAAAGCCTGAACGCCCCCGACGTAAACGGTCAACTCGTCAGCGTTTCCTACGCGCCGTTTGCACGCTCCGCCAATCCCGCCGAGGACGGCGTCGCCACGGCCGAGCAAATCCGCTCCGACCTAAACCTGCTGGCGCCGCTCACGCGCGCTATCCGCCTCTATTCGTCGACCGGCGGCGTCGAGCTGGTGCCGAGCATCGCCGCGGAATTCAACATGCGCGTCACGGTCGGCGCCTGGGTCGACAAGGACGACGAACGCAACGAGCGCGAAATCCGCGCGGCGATCGAGCTCGCCAGAAACAATAGCAACGTCAAAAGCGTCATCGTCGGCAACGAAACCATCTACCGCGGCGACCAGACCGCGGCCGAGCTGATCAAGAAGATTCAGCGGGTCAAGCGCGCGACCAGAGTGCCGGTGTCGACCGGCGAAATCTGGAACGTGTGGATCGAGCATCCCGAGCTGGTCTCGGCGGTGGACTATATCGCCGCCCACGTGCTGCCCTATTGGGAAGGCTTCTCCGCCCAGCAGACCGTCGACCAGACGATCTTGATCTACAATAAGTTGCGCGCGGCCTATCCCGGCAAGCGCATCGTCATTGCCGAGTTCGGCTGGCCGAGCGCGGGCTACAATTACCACAACGCCTATCCCGATCGTCTCGATCAGGCCGTCATCATGCGCGACTTTGTCTCACGCGCGCGCGCCTATGGCATCGATTACAACATCGTCGAAGCGATCGACCAGCCTTGGAAAACCTTCGAAGGCGGCGTCGGTCCTTACTGGGGCCTGTTCGACGCTTCGCGTCAGCCGAAATTCAACTGGACCGGCCCGATCAACAATCCCGACCACTGGCGGCTCGCCGCCATCGCATTGCTGGTGAGCGTGCTGCTGTCGCTGCCGATCCTGGCGATGACCACGGTGACGCTGCCGCAGGCAGCCATGCTCGCCGGCGGCGCCAATGTGGTGGGCGCCTGGTTCGCCGCACTGTTCGCGTTCTGGCACGGACACTATTTTGTGCCGGGCGCCGCCTTCGCGCTCGGCTTCGGCACCTTGCTGCTGGTGCCGCTGATCGTGATCGCGCTGGCACGCATCGAGGAAATCGCGGCCATCGCCTTCGGCCGCAAGCCGCGGCGGCTGATCGAGGCGCCGCCGCTCGTCCCCGGCGAGACCGCGCCGAAAGTCTCAATCCATATCCCGGCATACAAAGAGCCGCCGGACATGCTCAAGCAGACGCTCGACGCGGTGGCGCGGCTTGACTACCCGAATTTCGAATGCGTGGTGATAATCAACAACACGCCCGACCCTGCCTTCTGGATGCCGATCGAAGAACACTGCCGCACGCTCGGCGCGCGCTTCAAGTTCGTATGCGCCGACAACATCGCCGGCTTTAAAGCCGGCGCCTTGCGGCTGGCGCAGACGCACACCGCTGCCGATGCCGAGCTGATCGGCGTCATCGACGCCGACTATGTCGTGCATCCCGACTGGCTCAAGGATCTTGTGCCGCATTTCGGCGACCCGGGCGTTGCCCTGGTGCAGGCGCCGCAGGATCACCGCGACGGCACGCGCAGCCTGATGCATCACGCCATGAACGGCGAATATGCCGGCTTCTTCGACATCGGTATGGTTCAGCGCAACGAGTTCAACGCCATCATCGTGCACGGCACCATGTGCCTGATCCGCCGCGCGGCGCTCGACGCCGCCGGCGGCTGGTCAAGCGACACCATCTGCGAGGACACCGATCTCGGCCTCACGCTGCTCGAAAACGGCTGGCACGCCCATTACACCAATCGCCGCTACGGCCACGGCCTGCTGCCCAACTCGTTCGACGCCTTCAAAAAGCAGCGCCACCGCTGGGCCTATGGCGGCTTTCCAGATTTTCAAGAAGCACTGGCGCCGCTTCCTGCCCGGCGCCAGCCGCCTGAGCCGCGACCAGAAGCGCGAATTCGCCATGGGTTGGCTCAACTGGCTCGGTGCCGAAAGCCTCGGCGTCCTGGTCGCCTTCCTCAATCTGGTCTGGGTACCGTTTGTCGCGTTCCTCGACATCGCCGTGCCCGACCGCATTCTCACCATCCCGATCATTGCCGCCTTCAGCGTGTCGCTCTTGCATTTCGTCACGCTCTACCGGCTGCGCGTGCGCGCCGGTAACGGGCGGATGCTCGGCTCGGTGCTCGCCGCCATGTCGGTGCAGTGGACGGTGGCGCGCGCGGTTTCGTTCGGCTTGGTCAAGGATCACCTGCCCTTCGTGCGCACCTCCAAGGGCGGCCTGCGTTGCGGCTCGGATTTTCACGCTTTCTGGGAAGCGGTGCTGGCCGGCCTGCTGATCGCCGGCGCGGTCGTGCTGATCGAAACCAATTACAAGGAAGTGCGCGAGATCAATATTTTCGCCGCTGTGCTGCTGGTGCAGAGTCTGCCCTTCATCGCCGCGGTCGCGCTGGCTCTGGTCGAACGCACCCCGCTCAACGATTTCGCCACTTGGCGGGCGATCGAGGCACGCTTTGCCGAATTGCTGCCGAAACGCGCCCGCACAGTAGGCAAAGTCGCAGCGCCCGCACCCAAGCAGCCCGAGCTGGTGCCGTAGCCCGTAAGCGCATTATCAAAACGGCCCCCAAGAGCACGCGCTTGAGGGTGAAGCGCGTTGAGACGCCGCGTCGCCTTCAATTTGACGTGCTTGGGATCCAGCGCTGGAGCTCAATTCATTATGGCGTTGGTTAAGCACCTCGGTTTGCCGAAATTCAAGCCTGCACAAATCCGACTTCGTCGCTTGTGACATCATTGGGGCCGATCGCGTTAAGATTAACCTCGGTCCAAGCTCGCAGCATTTTCGTCCCCATGTCATGGATTCCATGACATTTGTTATCATGGAGATTGAATCAGAGGCGTTGGCCCATGATCGAACCGATCATGTATTTAGGGATCGGGTTTCTCGTCGCAGCCCTCATCGGGCTTCTCGTCATCCCCCTCGTCCACGGCCGCGCCGTGCGGCTGACCATGCGGCGGCTCGAGGCCACAGCTCCCCTCTCGATGTTGGAGATGCAGGCCGACAAGGACAAGCTGCGTGCGGACTTCGCGATGTCGACGCGGCGCTTAGAAACGAGCGTCGAGACGCTGAAAACCAAATCTGTCGACCAGGTTGCCGACCTGACCAAAACGGCCGTCACCATGGGCCGGCTTAAAACCGAACTCGGTGAAAAAAAAGCGCAAATTTTCGCACTCGAAGCGCATGACAAAGTGCTGCGCGACCAGTTGCGCACCGCCGAGGAAGAAATTTCGGTCAAAACCAACGCAATGTACAAAGCCGAACGTGCGCTATCCGACAAGGCAGCGGATTTGGCCAAGCTCGGCAGCGAATTAGACAAATGTTCGAGTTTTGTAGAATCGCAAAAGCGCGAAATTGTTGCCCTGAGGGCCAAGATTGAGGCGATCAAAGCGCGCGACGAAATATTGCTCTATGTGATGGGGACACACGGAGTGCAGCAGGAAAATGAGCGCGAGGGGGCGCATGCTCCCGTCAACGTGAACATATCAGCCGAAAATTAAAGCTTGCCCATTGATGCACATCGGCAACCGAAGCGTTTATTGCTCGTGCGCGTCAGCTGCTTTTTAGCTGCGCGTCTAAGGCGTCCACACCTCGTAGCGCACTTTAAGCCGCCAGTGCCGTCTCCACCAGTTTCACCCAATAGGAGGTTCCGAACGGAATCGCCTCGTCGTTGAAATTGTAGGCCGGGTGATGCAGGCCGGCGCTGTCGCCGTTGCCGATGAAGATGAAAGCGCCGGGCCGCGCGTTCAGCATGAAAGAGAAATCCTCCGCGCCCATCACCGGCGCGATGTCGGTATCGATCTTGTCTTGGCCCGCAACCTCGCCGGCCACCTTGGCGGCGAACTCGGTTTGCGCGGCGTGGTTCTTCAGCACCGGATAGCCGCGCCGGTATCTGATCGTCGCCTTGGCGCCGTGCAGCGCGGCGGTGTGTTCGACCACCTCGTGCAGGCGCTTCTCCAGCAGATCGCGCACCTGCGGCGACAGGCTGCGTGCGGTGCCGCGCAATTGCGCGGTTTGCGGAATGACATTGTCGGTATTGCCGGCGTGGAACATGCAGATCGACACCACGGCGGATTCCAATGGATCGGCATTGCGCGAGACGATGGGCTGTATGTTGTTGATGATATGCGCGCCGACCAGGATTGAATCGATCGCCAGATGCGGGCGCGCGGCGTGGCCGCCCTTGCCCTCGATGTCGATCACCAAATGATCGGCCGCCGCCATGATCGGCCCGGTGCGCAGCGCGAACTGCCCGACCGGCAGACCGGGGAAATTATGCATGCCGTAGACTTCGCCAATGTTGAATTTATCCATCATCCCGTCGTCGACCATGGCTTTGCCGCCGGCGCCGCCCTCTTCCGCCGGCTGAAAGATCACCACCGCGGTGCCGGCGAAATTGCGCGTCTCTGCCAGATAGCGCGCCGCGCCCAGGAGCATGGCGGTGTGGCCGTCATGGCCGCAGGCGTGCATCTTGCCCGGCACCGTCGATTTGTACGGCAGGTTGGTCGCCTCCTCGATCGGCAGCGCATCCATGTCGGCGCGCAAGCCGATCGCCTTGGTCGAGGCGCCCTTGCGGCCGCGGATGACGCCGACCACGCCGGTGCGGCCGATGCCGCTCACCACCTCGTCGCAGCCGAAGGCTTTCAGCTTGTCGGCGACGCTCCCCGCGGTGCGATTGACGTCGTAGAGCAGCTCGGGGTGGGCATGCAGATCGTGCCGCCACTCGGCGATCTCGCTTTGCAGGTCGGCGACGCGGTTGACGATCGGCATGGGGGCTTGCTCCGGGCGCTCTGGATACGGGCGGTCAGTGTAGCAAATGGCGCCGGCCTTGCGCGAGTTCAAGGATAATGCGGGGCCTGCCTATTGACCGGGCAAGCAGGCGCCCCTACACAGCCCCGGTAAAGCGCCTGATCGGCGCCACTTTTTTCGGGATCGGGCGCCCGCGCATGATCCCGAAAAGTGGTTACCGGTTTTCGGATAAGATCATGCGCCACGACAAGGTGAGAGCGCGTAGCTCAGGTGGTAGAGCAACTGACTTTTAATCAGTAGGTCCAGGGTTCGAGTCCCTGCGCGCTCACCAAATTCACGGCCGCCACCTCATTCAAATTCGTCGAAAATGCGGTCGTTGCTGCGGCGGCTCGCCGCCGTGCGCCACCGCCGAATTAAGCGCGATTGCGCGACAATAGCGGCGAAACCCAACAAGAGCCGTCACCGCTGCTGTCGTAATATTTTATTACAAAAGTCACGGCAGTTTCACCCGACGGTCTCGGCGGCGCCACGATCGGCTTCTAAAGCAGCGGCACGGGTAAGGACGCAGATTCGAACGGAGGCTCACTATGCTTCTTTGCAACGCGGCAAAACGGTCCGCCCCCCGAACGATTACCGCCCCCGCGCGTTGTCCTCACTGCGGCGACCGGATGGTGGCGCCCATCGTGTCCGAATTCGTGGAACGCGGCGAGATCCGCCACCACTGGGAGTGCGATGCCTGCGGCGAGCTCTCCACGACCGCGATTCCGCTCGCGGCCTGACCCCCGCCTGAGACGGAATAGTTGTCAGGGTCCGGTGTTTGCCAGGTGGCTGCACGTCAGCCCGATCCAAGGAGGAGCAAACATGACACGGACGTTTCTACGCCCGACCCTGGCTACGCTCGCTTGCGTGGCCGCGCTTGCCTTCGCCGCGCCGGCGATGGCGGCCATGATGAGCATGAAGGCCGACCTGAAGGCTTCCAACGAAGTACCAGCGGGAAATAGCAAGGCCACCGGCACAGTCACGGTGACCTACGACCCCGCCACCAAGAAGCTTTCCTGGAAGGGCAGCTATTCCGGCTTGAGCGGCCCGGCAACCGCGGCCCATTTCCACGGGCCGGCGTCTGCCGGCAAGAATGCCGGCGTGATGGTTCCGATCAACCCGCACGGCCCTTCATTCGAAGGCTCGGCGACCCTGAACGATGCCCAGGCCAATGCCCTGATGGGCGGCAATATGTACGTCAATATCCACACCGCGGCGCACAAAGCCGGCGAAATCCGCGGCCAAGTGGTGAAGTAAGTGGTGAAGTAACCGGCTCAAGCGCTCGTTCCCGCGCTGCATGGCCCGCCGGCGAACCGGCGGGCCTTTTTCTTGTTCTCGGCGGGTGCAAGTTTCGCGCGCTTTGCGTCCGCCGCGGCGGCGATTTATCGTGGCGTCAATGCAAATTGACGGCAGCGAGGAACGCCCATGGCTCAGACGAACGGCGCGGCGCCCATTCTGGTGTCGGGCGGCGGCATCGGCGGATTGGCCGCGGCTTATGCCCTGGCACGCCAGGGCATCCCGGTGCGGGTATTCGAGCAGAGCCCGGAGTTCCGCGAGGTCGGCGCCGGCATCCAGCTCGGCCCCAACATTTTCCGCGTACTGGAGAAGATCGGGCTCAAGGATGCGATCCTGGCCGACGCCCACCGCCCGCCGGCGCAGGAAATGCGCGACGCCGTCACCGGCAAACTGATCACCCACATCCCGCTCGGCGACGCATTCTTCAAACGCTTCGGCCAGCCCTATGCCGTCACCCATCGCGCCGATATCCATGGCACCTTCCTGAAAGCCTGCCAGGACTCAAACCTGATCACACTGGAGAACAGCCGCCGCGTGGATTCCTACGAAGAGCGCGACGACGGCGTCACCGTCATTCTCGACGACGGCGAGCGCGTCGATGGCCGCGCGCTGATCGGCTGCGACGGCATGTGGTCGCAGATCCGCGAGCGCATCGTCGGCGACGGTCAGCCGCGCGTCTCCGGCCACATCGCCTACCGCGCCGTGCTCAAGCGCGAAGAGGTGCCCGCGGACCTGTGGCGGCCCGACGTGGTCCTGTGGGCCGGCCCGCGCACCCATTTCGTGCATTATCCCTTGCGCCGCGGCGAGCTCTACAATCTGGTCGCCGTGTTCCACTCCGACCGATACGAGGAAGGCTGGAACGCAGAAGGCTCAACCGAATTGCTGTGGGAGCATTTCAAGGGTCAGCGCCCGGAAGTCATGCGCATGCTCGAGCGCATCGAGACCTGGCGCATGTGGGTGTTGTGCGACCGCGAGCCGGTGAAGAACTGGTCGAGCGGGCGCGTGACCCTGCTCGGCGATGCCGCCCATCCGATGCTGCAATATCTCGCGCAAGGCGCCTGCATGGCGACCGAGGACGCCGTCGTGCTGGCGGAGAAAGTGGCGGCGGCCCCGGACGATCTGCCGGCCGCCTTCGAGGCCTACACGCAAAACCGATACCTGCGCACCGCGCGCACGCAAATCATGGCGCGCGTCTATGGCGACTTCTATCACGCGCGCGGCGTCACCGCCGAATTGCGCGACCTGGCGCTCGGCGGCCGCACGCCGGAACAGTCATACGAGGGCATCGCCTGGCTCTACGGCGGGCCGTGACGCAGTGCGCATGACGACCGCGGTTCGCCTTGCGGCTTTGGCGCTGATGGCGACATTTGTGTTCGTTCCGGCCTGTGCGTGCGCGCAGGACAAGCCCGGTCCCAAGATGCTGTACAATATCGCACTCGATATCGATCATGATGGCAAGCTCGACCGTGCCGCGGTGGTGCAGGACCCCGCCGACATCTATGCGGCGCTCTATATTTATCTGGGCGGCGGCGCCGGCCCGCTCGATCTGTCGCACCGGCCGACCTTCCTTAAAAAGGAACTGACGACGGACCCTGTCCTCGCGCTCGAAGGCAACGGCAAGGGATCGCTGATCGTCAAATACGGCCGCGTCGGGCTCGGCAGCAATCAATACGAAATGGCGCTGACGGTCACGCACCGCAGCGACGAGTTCTGGGTAGTCGGCTTTGCCAAAACGTGGGAAATGCGCGTCGGCGGCATCGGCAGTTGCGACATCAATTTTCTCACCGGCAAAGGCGTGGCTACGCACAGCAACGCGAAACCGAGGCCGATCAAGGAAAAATTCGCCGCCATAAAGCTTAGCGACTGGTCGGATGCGAAACAGCCCAAAGCCTGTAATTGATAGGCGTTGTCCGGCAGCCCGCCCCCGTGTTCCTACATCGGCATCGGCTAGCTCTATGGCGGCCCATAGGCTGCCACAGGAATTGCCGAAGTGGTTTGAATTACGCTGTTGTCAATACGCGTTTGCGACGGCGCCAGCCAAAGACGCCCGCGCCTGCCAACACTGAACCAAAGAGCGGCAGCGCGCTCGGCAGCGGCGTGGCGGCCGGCTCTGTCGTTAACGTTGCTTCGCCTAACGGCGTAAGCCCACCCCTGCAAAGGAACGGCGATACGGCGTCGCAAAGAAACACGAGGTTCACAATGTCGAGTGTGGCGCCTGTAAATCCCACCAGCGATCCGCCATCTTCAAACTGAAGACCAACGATCGATGTGGGCGTCACGGTCCCATTGCCGATGATGACTTGAATGGCGGTGGCCAGCTGGTTTGTGTCGAAGACGTAAATGAAATCCGGCGAAACGCCTGTAACGGCAATATCCGCGGCCGTTATGTCGCCGACGACGGTGTCGATTGTCAGCGTGCCGGAAATCGAAGCATTGCCGGTGATATTAAAAACCGTGCTCGCGTTTGCGCCGCCGAAGCCTGTAAGCGAAACACAAAGAAGCATAGCAAGTGCTACGCCCAGTCTGGACGCCTGAAGCTTTCCCACACCCCAACTCCTTACGCTACTATAACGCAACGCCACGCCTGAATTATCGTGCCGCCGCTCGGTAGCCGTCAAGCGCTAGCCAGTCAAAGGGAGCCTTTTTGTTCGATCTCGCGCGCCGGCCGGATCGAGGAAAAGCGCCCAAAAACATGCCGGAAACGCTCAAGCCGGGGTCAGTTCCCTCACCTCACCCAGCGTTAGCGCGCGCGCGCGCGCGCCGTCGAAATAGACGAAACGCAGCTTGCGCCGGTGGGTGACCATGCGCGCCGGCAGCGGGTCGTAGCGCATGGCGCCGCCGCCAAGCTGAGGTGACACCGCGCCTACATCGGTAACCGCGTCGGTCTCCACCCGCAGCATCGCGAGTTTCGCGCCGGAAGCGTCGACCGCCTCGAACGGGATACGCGCCAGCCGCAGGAAACTCGTGGGATCGCGGCTGAGGCTGAAGCTCTCCACGAAAGCCATCTCGACCAGATCGAGATCGGGCTCGTGCGGGTGATCGTCATGCGCGTGGTCGTGCGGCAGATGTGGCGTCTGCCACTGCGCCGCGCGCGACGGCGCCGCGTGGTTGTGGCCGGCAGTTGCGCCGTTGCCATGATGATGATCGTGATCGTGTCCACGGTGCATGGTCCGCTCCTCAATAGCTTACTGGTTTGTCGATCAGCGGCTTATGGCTGCCGAGCTTGCCGTGCGCCACCAGCGAGCCGATGGCCTCCACCACCACGCGCACGCCGACCAAGGCGGTAATGTCGGAGGTGTCGTACGGGGGCGAAACTTCCACCACCTCCAGCCCGCACAGGCCTTCGGCCGCCACCAGCCCCAAAATCTTGAGCGCCTCGCGCGGCAGGAAACCGCCCGGCTCCGGCCAGCCGGTGCCCGGCACGAAGCCGCAGTCGATGGAGTCGACGTCGAACGAGATATAGACCGCGTCGGCATCTTTCCACGCCAGTTCGAGCGCGATTTCGGCGGTCTTTTCGAGGCCGATTTTCTCGATGTCGGCGATGGTGAGCACATTGGTGTTGCGCTTGCGCGCCTCCTGCACGCCATAGCGCGGCACCTGCCAGCCCCCGATGCCGAGCTGCACCAGATTGGTAGCCGAGACGTTGGGCAGATTGGTCGCCCAGTACCAGGGCGTGGTGTGCATGCGCTCGTCGAGATCCTTTTCCTGGATGTCGATGTGGCGGTCGAAATGGATAATGCCGATGCGTTTCGAGGTGCATTGCGCGATGCCGCGCACGCAGGGGAAGCCGATCGAATGGTCGCCGCCCAGCATCAGCGGCAACGCGCCGGAGGAAAACACATGCGCCACCCCGCGGCTGATCTGGTCAAAGCTTTTTTCCAGATTGCCGGGAATGGTGAATACGTCGCCGGCGTCGCAAAGCGTCATCTGTTCGCGCAAATCCACGCCGAGCTCGTAGTTGTAAGGCGTGTAGAGCGCCGAGATACGCCGGATGCCCTGCGGCCCGAAGCGCGTTCCGGGCCGATACGTGGTGCCGGAATCGAACGGAATGCCGAGCACCGCCGCGTCGTATTTGGCGACGTCGCGCACGTTCTCCACGTACGGCGCCTTGAGAAACGTATTGATGCCGGCGAAATGCGGCAGCTCACCGCGTGAAAACGTCGGGATCGATTTGTCGGTCAGGCTGTCGGCGCCGGGCAGACCCATGTCGAGCGCCCATTGCTGTTCTTTCCGCCAGCCGGCTTCCGATAGTTTTCCTTCGGCGTCGAGCGCCTTCCAGCCTTGCGTCGCCATGCGGTCGAAATCGGGATGGTGTTGGCGCAGGCGTTCGCGTGACGGAAACAGCCCTGCCCCGCGCGTTGCTCCGTGGCGATGCATGAAGGTCATTGTAGCGCTCCCTGGCTTGGCGCGGTTTCAACGGGCGATCTGGCGAGCGGCTTGGAAAAGCCCAGCACGGGCACGGCGCTCTCGCGCGTCAGATCGAGGTCGTAGGTAATGATGGCGCCGTATCGCTCCGGCGCCTGCGGATCGACGCGCTTCTTGTCGAGTGCGATCAGCCTTGTGCCGAGCGCGAACGCTTCCTTGATGTCGTGGGTGACCATGACGATCGTCATTTTGCAGTCGCGCCACAGAAAGCGGATTAGTTCGTGCATCTGCGCGCGGGTACCGGGATCGAGCGCGCCGAACGGCTCGTCGAGCAGCAGCACCTTCGGCTTCTTGGCGATCGCCTGCGCGATCGCCAGCCTTTGCTGCATGCCCCCGGAGAGCGCATAGGGGTATTTGTCGCGATGCTCGGCGAGCCCGACTTCTTCGATCAGCTTTTCGCTTTCTTCGATGGCCGCCCGGCGAGCCGGTCCAAACAGCCGCGCGCTGAAAGGACTGGCCGCGAACTCGAAACCCAGCAGCACGTTGCCGAGCACGCTCAGATGCGGAAACACCGAATAGCGCTGGAACACCACGCCGCGGTCCGGGCCCGGCTCGGCCTGCATCGGCACATCGTCGAGCAGGATTTCGCCGCGCGTCGGCTGCTCCTGACCGAGGATCATACGCAGGAAGGTGCTCTTGCCGGCACCCGAGGGCCCGACCAGCGAGAGGAAGGCGCCGGAGGCAATCGTCAGATTGAGGCGTTCCAGCACGATCTGGTCGCCGTATTCCACCCACACGTTGCGGATCGTGATGGCGCTCATCACCGCCGCTCCGCCACATAGGCAAACGCAAAGGCGCGCCGCGCGATCCAGGCAAGCCCCCAATCCATCATGAAGGCGAGCAGCGTGATCCAGGCGACGTAGGGCAAGATCACGTCCATGGCGAGATAGCGCCGCAGCAAGAAGATGCGGTAGCCGAGGCCGTTTTCGGCCGCGATCGCTTCGGCCGCGATCAGGAACAGAAAGGCGGGCCCGATCGACAGCCGCACGGCCTCCAGCAGCCGCGGCATGATCTGCGGCAGCACCACCCGGATGGCCACCTGCCAGGTCGAGGCGCCCAGCGTCTGCGCCTTCACCAGTTGTTCGGTCGGCAGATTGGTGATCGCCAGCGCCAGATCGCGGATCAGGAACGGCGTCACGCCGAAACAGGATCAGCACCACCTTGGACAATTCACCGAGGCCGAACACGATGAAAAGGATCGGCAGCACCGCCATGGGCGGGATCATGGAGAGAACGCCGACCAGCGGCGCCAGGGTGGCGCGCACCATCGGCAGCACGCCGATGGCGACCCCGAACACCAGCCCGCCCAAAGTTGCGAAGCCGAGGCCGAGGCCGAGCCGGCGCAGGCTCGCCCCCGTGTCGGTCCACAGCACGTAGTCGCCGGTGCGCCGGTCGGGCTCGAAGGCGGCGCGCTTGATCGCCTCCGCCATCTCGCTGACCGGCGGCAACAGCTTGTCGTTGGGATTGGCGGCGCGCCGCTGCGCCGAGCCCGCCACGTAGATCAACGCGATGAGCACGAACGGCAGCAGCGCGAGCAGCATGCGGCTGCCGCGCCGCGGCGCGACGTTCATCAAGCGGCGCATGTCCCGTCCCCGGCAGCGGCGGTCATGAAGCTAGAGCTTCTTGTCCGCCGCCATCTTCATGTAGGTGGCGTTGAAGCGCATCTTCACGTTCTTCTTGTCGCCGATCACCTTGCCGCCCGGAAACTCGATGCCGATCACGTCCTTGGACTTGACCTTCTCGCCCAGCAGGTTGTGCTGGAAGCAAAAGGTGCGCACCAGATCCATGATCTGCGGCAGCTTGGCGCTGGTCATGAACTTCACCGCGTCGGCCGGCGTGTAGAACATGTAGGTGGTCTTGAGCTGGCCCTCGAAGCCGGCAAGATCGGTGCCGGAGGCTTTCGCCATCGCCTCGCGCGCAGCCTTGCCCTTCTCGCTCTTGGCGCGCATCAGCGCGATGGTCTCATACCAGGCGCCGACCAGCGCCTTGCCGAGTTCCGGGTTGTCCTTGAGCGTCGCGGTATTGACCACCATCATGTCTTCGATCTCGCCCGGAATTTTGGAGGAGTCGAAAACTTCCTTGGCGTGCGGCTCCTTCTTGACCTCCTGGAGCTGCGGATTCCAGGTCACGACCGCGGTCGAGTCCGGGGACTTGAACGCCGCCACGATGTCGGCGTCGGACGTGTTGATGGTCTTGAGGTCCTTCTCGCTGAGTTTGACCTTCGACAAGCCGCGCGCCAGCAGATAATGCGACACCGACAATTCGACGATGTTGACTTTGCGGCCCTTGATGTCCTTCAAGCTCTTGGCGTTCTTCAGCACGACGCCATCGTTGCCGTTGGAATAGTCACCCATGATGATGGCGGATGAATCGACGCCGCCCGCCGCCGGGATGGTGAGCGTATCCATGTTGGTGACGGTGACGCCGTCGAACTTGCCGGCGGTGTACTGGTTGATCAACTCGACGTAGTCGTTGATCTGTTTGACGTTGATGGTGATGCCGTATTTGTCGGCCCACTTCTTCACGATGCCCTTGTCGGCCGCATAGGCCCAAGGCATCCAGCCGACATAGATCGACCAGGCGATATTGAATTCCTTCTTCTTGGCAGCATCGGCATGCGAGAGCGGCGCGGCCGCCAAGGCGGCTGCGCAAAGCATGGTCAGAAGGCTTGGCAAGCGTTTCATGTCCAGTCCTCGTCCTGTTTGACGACCGTGAACTGGACAAACCCCGAGTGTTGCCAACCACGGCCACTGAGGTCTCCCGGGCTTTTATCCCGCCGTGCACCCGGGCTGACAAAGGCCCAGGCGGCGGCTCTCGGACCTGACGTCCCACGCGGGGACCGGAACCCTAGCCGCCAACTCGACTGAAGAAGTCAGCAAACTCCGTGCCAGCGGCTAAGCGCTTGGTTTCGCTAGAGGCGCGCATGGCGCCGCCTAATCGGCAGGCAGGCGGGTCTGTTTTGAAGGCAGCGCCGGGCTAAGCGAAGCCGTAAAGCCGCGCCGGGTTGTCCACCAGCAAGCGCTTCTGCATTGCCGCGTCGGTTGCGTATTGCGGCACCAGGTCGACCAGATCGGCTTCGTCGGCCTCGTGCGTCGGATTGGGATGTGGAAAATCCGTGCCCCACAGCACGCGGTTGGGGATGGCCGAAACGATCGCATGGGCGATCGGTACGGCTTTGTCGTAGGGTGGCAGGTCGATGCGCTCGGCGCCGCAGACCTTGATCCAGCAATTTTCCAGCTTGGCGAGTTCGAGCAGCGCCTTCAGCGGCGCCTGATCGACGCCATCTTTCGCCGGCACCCGGCCCATATGGTCGATGACGAAGGGCAACGGCAGCGCTTTGATCATGTCCGACAGCGGGACGATGTCGGGGGCGTCGAGATGCAACACAAGATGCCAGCCCATCTCCTTGATGCGGTCGACCGTACGTAGCATCAGATCCATGTCCGGGCGGCCGCCGAGATGCTTGACGAAATTAAAGCGCGCGCCACGCACACCGCCGGCATGCAGCGTCTGGTATTCATTGTCACCAAAGGTCGCATCGACAATGCAGACGCCGCGCATGCGCTTGGGATCGTCGGCGATGGCGTCGAGCATGGCGCGGTTGTCTGAGCCGTGACAGCTTGCCTGCACGATCACGGTACGCTCCACCCCGAGATGATCGTGCAGCGCGCGCAACATTTCCTTTGGCGCATCTTCCGGCGTGTAGCGCCGCCCGGGCGCGTAAGGAAAGCGGTCGCCCGGCCCGAACACGTGGCAGTGCGCGTCGGTCGCGCCCGGCGGCAATTTGAAGCGCGGCTTGCGCCGGCGTTTGAGAAACTCTCCCTGAACGTTCATGCCAGCGCCGCCTTAACACGGGCGGCATTGAACGGCAGGTCGCGCAGGCGTTTTCCCGTGGCATGGGCGAAAGCATTGCCGATCGCGGCGGCCGCCGGCCCGACCGGCGCTTCGCCGGCGCCGAGCGAGGGCTGGTCCGGCCGGTCGATCAACACGGTTTTTATCTGCGGGGCCTCCGGCATGGTGAGGATCGGATAGCCAAGCCAGTCGCGCGAGGCAATCCCGTCGGCGGAGAATTTCACCTGCTCGTGCAGAGTCCAGCTCGCCGACTGGATGATGCCGCCTTCGATCTGGTTCTTCAGCCCGTCCGGATTGACGATCTGCCCGGCATCGGCCGCCGCGAAGATGCGTTCGACCAGCATCTTGCCGGTCGCGCGCTCGATCCTGACGTCGGCCACCACCGCCACGTAACACGCCGCGTTCTTGTACTGCGCAAAGCCGAAGCCGCGGCCATGCACGCCATCTCCTTTGGTGCCCGGTTTCCAGCCCGCGGCCTTGGCCGCGGCCGCGATCACGGCTTTGGCGCGCTTGTCCTTCAGATGCGCCAGCCGGAAGGCGATCGGGTCGGCGTCGGCCGCCGCCGCCAGTTCGTCCATGAAGGATTCAATCGCGAACACATTGCCGTAGGCGCCGAGCCCGCGCAGCGACGACACCCGCAAAGGGCTCTCCGGCAGGAAATGATTGGTGATGCGGTGACCGGGAAACGCGTAGAGCGGCGCCGCATTACGGGCGCCGCCTCCGCTCCAGCCCCGGTGCGGCGATAACGGCTGGGCAAGATACCAGCTCGCCAGCAGATTGGCGCCGCCGCCGTAGCCCGGCCGGGTGCTGTGGGTGGCGCTCCACAGTTCGTAGTTCCAGTCGGCGATTTTTCCGCCGGCAAGCGAAGCCTTCACCTTCATCACCATGGCCGGGCCGTACGGCTCCCAGCCGAATTCGTCGTCGCGCATCCATTGCACGCGCACCGGCTTGCCCTTGACCGCGCGCGCCAGCAGCGCCGCGTCGAGCGCGACATCGTCGGCGCCGTTGTGGCCGTAGCAGCCGGCGCCTTCGGCATGGATGCAGTGGACGGCCTCTTCGTTCATTTTGAACGCGCCGGCGAGCGCGCGCCGCAGCGGGAAGACGCCTTGGGTGTGCGACCACACCGTCAGCTTGCCGCCGTCGAATTGCGCCAGCGCGCAGGACGGCGCGATCGCGGCGTGCGCGATATAGGGCTTGGTGAAGGTTGCCTCGAATACGCGGGCGATGCCCGACGGCGGCGGCGCTTTCCGCTCGCTCACCACCTGGTCTTCGCTTTTCTGGGTGATGAGCCGGTCGTGCAGCTTGCGCGCATCGGGCAGCGTGTCGCCGCCGATCCATTGGCCGCTGCGCACGAGATGTTCGCGCGCGCGCACCGCCTGTTCCTCGCGCTCGGCGATGACGCCGAGGAAAGAACCGTCGCGCACCACCGCCACCACGCCTGGCAGAGTCTTGGCGCCGCGCAGGTCGACCTGATCGAGAATGGCGTGCGCGCGCGGCGGCCGCACAACGCGCCCGTGCAGCATGCCCGGCAGCCGCAGATCCTGCACGAAGGCGGGTGCGCCGGTGACCTTGCCGGGAATGTCGCGGCGCTGCACCGAGGTGCCGACGATTTTGTGCGAGCCATAGGGCTTGGGCCGAAACTTGCCGGTCGCGGTGCGGCGCAGATCGAATTGCGCGGCCAGTTCGCCGTAGCTCACCTTGCGCGTGCCCGGCGCGTAGATGACGCCGTCCTGCACGGTGAGCTCGTCCGACGACCAGTCGAGCCGCTCGCCGGCGAGCTCGACCAGCAGGGCCGCCGCCTCCGCGCAAGCCGCGCGGATGGCGGCGCCGCTATCCTCGATCGAGCGGCTGCCGGAGGTGATGCCTTCGTCCGGCGTGCGCGCGGTGTCGCCGGAAATCATCACGATGCGCGCCGGCGGCAGATAGAGTTCTTCCGCCGCGATCTGCGCCAGCGCGGTGAGGATGCCCTGGCCGAGCTCGACCTTGCCGGTGAAGATGGTGGCGGTGCCGTCCGTATTGATGCGCAGCCAGGCGTCGAGCCGGCGGCGCGCCCGATTTCCGGGCCGCTGCGCCGCTGCCGGCCCGCGCATGCTGAAGGCGATGACGATGCCGCCCACGCCGGCGCTGAATTGGCGGCGGGTGAGGTGCGCCGTCATGGCGCTTTCTCCGTCGCGGCGGCGGCGCGCAGCACGGCGCGGATGACACGCGCATGGGTGCCGCAGCGGCAGAGATTGCCGGCAAGCGCCTCGCGCACCTGCTGTTCGCTCGGATGCGGCGTGCGCTCGAGCAGCGCCTTGGCGCTCATGATCATGCCGGCGGTGCAATAGCCGCATTGCGCCGCCTGTTCGGCGATGAAGGCCTGTTGCAGGGGATGCAGATTATCGAGCGTGCCCAGCCCTTCCAGCGTGACGATCTCGGCATCGGCCACGCTGCCGGCCGGGGTGACGCAAGACCGCACCGCCTTGCCGTCGACCAGCACCGTGCAGGCGCCGCATTGCGCCAGACCGCAGCCGAACTTGGCCGCGTTCAATTCGAGATCGTTGCGCAGCACATAGAGCAGCGGCGTGTCGGGCGCGGCCGCGACCTGCCTGTTCTTGCCGTTGACCTTCAATGTCAGCGCCATGGCGCGATGTTAGCGCAAGCCTCAGGCGGGCGGAATGTCGCCCTTCTCCCATTGCGCCAGGGTGACGGCGCGGAACTCCTGGAACCGGCCGGCGGCAATGCCGGCGCGCATATCCGCCATCAGCGCCTGGTAATAGGCCAGATTGACCGTGGACAGCAGGATGGCGCCCAGCATCTCGTTGGCCTTGGTCAGGTGATGGAGGTAGGCGCGCGAAAACTCACGCGCCGCCGGGTGCGGGCTCTGCGCGTCGAGCGGGCGCGGGTCGCCGGCGTGGCGGGCATTGGCCAGATTGATGGGCCCGAAGCGGGTAAAGGCCATGCCGTGGCGGCCGTTGCGGGTCGGCAGCACGCAGTCGAACATGTCGATGCCGCGCGCCACCGCCTCCAGCATGTCGTGCGGGGTGCCGACGCCCATCAGGTAGCGCGGGCGCGCCTCCGGCAGCATCGGCGCGGTTTCCTCGACAATCTTGAGCATGACGTCTTGCGGCTCGCCCACCGCCAGCCCGCCGATGGCATAGCCCTGGAAATCCATATCGGTGAGCGCGCGCGCACTTTCGGCGCGCAACGCCAGGTCGTCGCCGCCCTGCACGATACCGAACAGCGCATAGCCTGCGCGCGCCCTGCCCTCGAAGGCGCGTTTCGAGCGCTCGGCCCAGCGCAGCGACAGTTCCATGGCGCGCCTGATCTCTTCCGCGCTCGCCGGCAGCCGCAGGCATTCGTCGAGCTGCATGGCAATATCGGCGCCGAGCAGCGCCTGGATCTCGATGGCGCGCTCGGGGCTGAGCTCCACCATGGCGCCGTCGAGATGGGAGCGGAAGGTAACGCCGTCCTCGCTGAGCTTGCGCAGTTCCGACAGCGACATGACCTGGAAACCGCCGGAATCGGTCAAGATCGGCAACGGCCATTGCATGAAGGTGTGCAGGCCGCCGAGCGCGGCGATGCGCTCCGCCCCCGGCCGCAGCATCAGATGGTAGGTGTTGCCGAGCACGATCTCGGCGCCGGTGGCGCGCACGTCCTGCGGCGTCAGCCCCTTCACCGTGGCTTGCGTGCCGACCGGCATGAAGGCGGGCGTCTGCACTTTGCCGTGCGGTGTGAGGATCTCGCCGCGGCGGGCGCCGCCGTCGCTGGCAAGCAGTTGGAAAGAAAAGGGCGCGCTCATGACCCGCCAGGGTAAAGCAGACAGGCGTCGCCATAGGAATAGAAGCGATAGCCGGCCGCAATCGCGTGCGCATAGGCGCGTTTCATGGTGTCGAGCCCGCTGAAAGCCGAAACCAGCATGAACAAAGTCGAACGCGGCAGGTGGAAATTGGTCAGCATCAGGTCGACCGCGCGGAACTTGTAGCCGGGGGTGATGAAGAGCGCCGTCTCGCCCGCAAACGCCTTCAGTTTGCCGTCCTCGCCGGCCGCGCTTTCCAACAGCCGCAGCGCGGTCGAGCCGACCGCCACGATGCGGCCGCCCTTGGCCCGCGCATCGTTCAAAGCCTCGGCCACTTCTGCCGATACCGTGCCGAATTCGGCCTGCATCTTGTGGCCTTCGGTGTCGTCCGTCTTCACCGGCAGGAAGGTGCCGGCGCCCACATGCAGCGTCACTTTGTGAAGCGCCACGCCGCGCGCCTTGAGCCCCTCCACCAGATCGTCGGTGAAATGCAGGCCGGCGGTGGGCGCCGCCACCGAACCCTCGTCGTGCGCAAACAGTGTCTGGTAGTCGGTTTTGTCCTGTTCGTCGGGAGCGCGGCGGGAGGCGATATACGGTGGCAGCGGCATGTTGCCGCGTTCGGCAATGGCCTGATCCAGCACCGGGCCATGGAAGGAAAATGAGAGGGTTACCTCACCGCCTTCATCTTTCTGTGAAACTTGAGCATCGAGCTCGCCGAGGAAGCACACCCGCCCCTCGGCGCCAAAACGCAGCGTATCGCCCACCTGAACCTTCCTGGCGCCAAGGATGAAAGCCCGCCAATGCGAGCCGTCGAGCCGCTTGTGCAGCGTCGCCTCGATTTCGGCCTCGGCGCCCCGCCCGGTGCGCCGGCCCTTGAGGCGGGCGGCGATCACCTTGCTGTCGTTGACCACCAGCGCGTCGCCCGGCTGCAGGAGATCGGGCAGATCGCGCATGCCGCAGTCCTCGAGCGCCGGCTCCCTGCCCGGCCTAACGACCAACAGCCGCGCCGCGTCGCGCGGGTGCGCCGGCCGCAGCGCAATGCGCTCCGCCGGCAGGTCGAAATCGAAGAGGTCGGTGCGCATCACAAACTCGGTGTCATTGCCCGCGAAGGCGGGCAATCCAGTAGGCTGTGGCGCCCGGGGCGCTCACGGCCGTCTGAGTTTACTAGATGCCCCGCCTGCGCGGGGCATGACATCAGGATTTGAGTCGCGGGAGCCGGGCCTCACGCCCCCATGGTCGCTTTGACGATCTTGTCGGGGTTGTCGACCGGCTCGCCGCGCTTGATCTTGTCAACGTTGTCCATGCCCTCGATCACCTTGCCCCAGGCCGTGTACTGCTTGTCGAGGAAACGGGCGTCGTCGAAGCAGATGAAGAACTGGCTGTCGCCGGAATCCGGGCTGGCGGCGCGCGCCATCGAGACCGTGCCGCGCACGTGCGGCTCGGCGTTGAATTCGGCCTTCAGCCGCTGCCCCGAGCCGCCGGTGCCGGTGCCGTGCGGGCAGCCGGTCTGCGCCATGAAGCCGTCGATCACCCGGTGGAACACGATGCCGTCGTAGAAGCCCTCTTTCACCAGCTCCTTGATGCGCGCGACGTGGCCAGGCGCCAGGTCGGGCCGCATCTCGATCACCACCGGCCCCTGCGTGGTCTCCAAAGTGAGCGTGTCTTCCGGCTTGGCCATTTTAAAACTCCTTTTCAAAACTCTCCGCGGTCATGGCCGGGCTTGTCCCGGCCATCTCGGTCAGGAGGGCACTGTGCCTTCCTAAGCGGGACCGCCGGGATAAACCCGGCGATGACAGTTCAACGTTCAGCGCACGATGCTGGCTTTCTTCACGTAGTCCATGCGCGAATAGCTCTTGGCGAGATAGGCATTGCCCTCCTGCTGCAAACGGCCCTGATCGGGCCCGCGCCCGCGCGGCGCGCCCTCGCCGTATTCGGCGTTGAGCGCATCCACCACCTTCATGCCCGACACAACCTGACCGAACGGCGCGAAGCCCTGGCCATCGAGCGACGAATTGTCGGCGAAATTGATGAACACCTGCGTGGTGCGCGTGTTCGGCCCGGCGGTGGCGAAGGTGATCATGCCGCGCTTGTTGCTCGCCTTGACCGGATCGTCCGGGATATTGGCGCCGCGCCAATGCGCCGACAATGCCGGATCGCCGTTGACGCCGAACTGCACCATGAAGCCCGTGATCACCCGGAAGAAGCGCACATTGTCGTAGAAGCCGTTCTTCACCAGATTGTAGAAGCGGTCGGCGCCGTGCGGCGCCCATGACCGATTCACCTGGATCACGAAGCTGCCCTTGCTGGTGTCGAAACGCACCTTGTAAGTCGCCGGCGCCTTTTCGTTGAGCGCGGCCGGGTTGGACAGTTTCGGCGACTGCGCCAGCGCGGGCGCAGCCAATACGGTTAGCGCGAAAGCAAGCGTCAGGATCGAACGGCGCGTTGTCATTAGGGATCCCCGGTTTGGATGGTCGCGCGCACTAGCGCGGAAACTTCTTCTTCAGCCGGGCCGCCACCGAGGCCGGCACGAAGGCGGACACGTCGCCGCCCATGCCGGCGATCTGGCGCACCAATGTGGCGGTGATCGGGCGCACGGCGGCCGAAGCCGGCAGGAACACGGTCTGCACCTTCGGCGCCATGGTCGCGTTCATGCCGGCCATCTGCATTTCGTAGTCGAAATCGGTGGCGTCACGCAGGCCGCGGATCAGCAGGGTCGCTCCTTGTTTGCGCGCCGCTTCGACCACGAGGTTGTCGAACGTCATGCAGACGAGCTTGCACTTTTCCCGCCGCACCACCGGCCCGCAGGTCTGCTCCAGCATGGCGATGCGCTCGGCGGCCGAAAACAGCGGCTTTTTGCCGGGATGCACGCCGATCGCCAGCACCAGCTTGTCGGCCAAGCGGGCGGCCTGGCGCACCACGTCGAGATGGCCGTTGGTGACCGGGTCGAAGGACCCCGCATAGAGGGCGGTTCGCGGCATGGCGGGGGTCTACCCCGGCCATTCCCGCCCGGCAAGGCCGCGCGGACCGGCTTGAACCTTTATCCCCGCGGCAACGACCAACCCCCAACAGGCGAAAAAACAGGGGGATCGTCATGCCGAAGCTTTTGACCGCCATCATGGCCGCCGCGTTCATCGCCGCCGTCATCACCGTCTTGTCGGCCCCGACCGCCCATGTCGACGCCAGCCCGCGCCCGGTCGCGGAAGCAGCCCAAATGCATGCCTGCGCCGACCGGCCCTGGCCCTATCTGCGCTGCGTCGGCACGCCGTTCGGCAACCCGAAAATCCGATTGATCGCCGCCAACTAGGTCGTGCCCAGCCGCGCGGACGCGCTAGCGGGAACCGGCAGAACCGCATTCCCTGTCGAGAATATCCACCGTGCTCTGAAACAAATTATCCGCCTGCTCGGGGGTGCGGCTGATGCAAACGACTCCCAATTTGCCGAATTCGGGCAGCGCCCCGATCAGGTGAAACGCCACGCCCTCGCTGGTGGCGGCATGAAAATGCAATCCGTTCACCACGGAGATGTCGACGAGATCGTAAGGCGTGAGGCCGCGATATCGTTCCGACTCGATGTTGTCGGATGCGTAGTAACAGCACGGCTGTCCGGACGGAGTCAGGAATTCGCCCGTTTGCCGATCGTAGTGTCCGTCAGTCAAATAATGCAGCATGAGGAAGGGATGAGTGGTGCCGCCCTTTCTCAGATTGACCTCGATGGCATAGTGACGCCAGCGATTGCGCTCCTTCACCGAAATGAAATCGATGCCGAGACGTCCGATCACACCCTTATCGGCGAACGCGCGCGCGACCTTGGCGCCGCGCGCCTGCACGTCGAGCCGGTAATCCCGATCGGCGGGAAAGCGGCAGCCCAAGAAAATCTGCCCGCTCGCGCCGCCGAGAACCTGATCATGGGTCGACACGGTTTCGATCCCGCCGACCGGATCGATCCGGAATTGCACCGACGGCGAGCGCTTGATCGCGCCTGGGATAAACTCTTCGACGACCCCACCCATGGCGCTCAGCTTGCTCTGATAGACGTCCCAACTCATGTCACGCGCTTCAAAAGAAAGCTTTGGCAGACGCTCCCGAATCCATGGGCGCAGCGCGGAACCGGCCGGGGCCTCGGTTAAACTCAGAACCGCGTTGCCCTCGCCGGAGAAGCCTTCGTTGAGCTTGACGACCGCCTTGTCCAGCTCCGGCTTTTTGCCTTTCAACTCGCAAAGCGCGTCGGCGACGGCGTCGGCGTCGGCCAGATCCTCAAAGCCGAACGGCAATTCGATGTCCGCTTCCCGGAAAATCTTGCGCGACCCGCTCTTGGAACCCCAGTGCTGGAGCGAAGGATCGCAGCCATAGATCGGGATGCCGAGAAAGAGCGCCAGTTTGCGCTCGTACTCGGTCACCGTAAAACACGTCATATGCGCGGCGGCGGGGTCCGGGATCGCTTCGCGAATACGCTCAAGCACGCGCGGCCGGGCAAGAAGTTTTTCCGTGAGCGACACCGGCGAGTCATCGTTGCACGTAACTAGCGTCAGCCGGCGGCGGGCATGCACGCCGGGCACGCCGGGCAGCAGGTGGAGATAGTAGTCGATGATCGTGTCGGAGATCGGCGTGCTGGTGACGTAGATCACCCGCGTTCGCGGCATGTTCAGCAGCAGCAGAAGGCACAGCATCCTTTCTTCGTAATGATGCACGCCTGTTATCTTGGCCAAGACCTCCTGATCGAGGGTCAGGCTGGGGACGATCAATATGGTTCGCGGCAGGTTGCGGTCGTTGAATATCGCCGGGTAAGTGCGGGCAAACTGCGCCTGCAAATCGCGAAACCGTGCGAGTTCGTCCGCGCTGGCGGGCGCAACGGCATTGGCGATGACGGAATGATCGTCGGCTGTCGACACGGAGGCCGCGGTTCCTATTCTGCGATGCGCCGGCCGTCGCGTCCGATCCGATGCATCAGGTAGCCCAGGCAGTCGAGGCGCACGGCATTCGGATCAAGCGTCAGCATGGCCGGGATGGCGCGCCGCGATAGCCGGATTTCGCCGCGAGTATAATCGAAATAGCCGCTGTCAGCCCCCTCGCCTTCGGCCGCAACGATGTCAAACCGGCGCCGGCCGCCGCCGCCCAGCGTCCCGAAAACGACGCCCGGATCGAGCTCCGAAAAGTTCAGCCGGTCGAGATCGGCGCGCAGGCGAAAATCGGCATCGGTCCCGTCGTAAGAAAAGCTGGCATCGGCGGGGACCTTGATGATCGCAAAAGTCCGCATCAGATCGAATTCGCCGTCGGGCAGCCGATGCTCCGGGAAATCCTGCATGGCCAGGGCCGCACCGAGGAACTCCGCGACATGGGCAACATTCGCCACTTCGCCGAGGCGGCCGCATTCCACGGTTACAGCGGGGCAGATGGGCGCAAGCGCCGCCGATTGGACCCCGACGGGCAGCAGGAAATAAACGACCGTCCGGCTGAACAAGCGCGCCAGATGCAGATGCTTTTCGTCGAGGCTGTTGACGCAGCCATAGTGCGGATTGTTTCCGGAGTTGTTGTGGATATCGATGCTGGCGAAAGGCGTCTCGCGCCGGGCGATCTCGACGACGTCGCTTAGTAGCCGCGCAAGCGGCGTACCGGGGTTTGCCGTACCGGGCCAGGCGCGGTTGTAATCGTCCTGCTGTGGCAGCGTGCGCACATTGGCCTGCGCGGCCGCGATATTGCCGATAAAGAGCAACATCGCGCGCGGCAACAGCCTGCCGTGGTGTTGCCGCAGCACCGACTGAACGGCGCGCCAGCCGGTGTCCTCGTTGCCGTGCAGGAGCACGCTCACAAACAGCGGCTGGGAACGCCGGCCGGGAAGATGAAAGAGCGACGGGCCCCGCAATTCCCGCCAAAGCTCGGATGCCGGCATGTCCAACAGCGCGTCGGGAAAGCGATCGAAGCGTTCGAGATGCGGGCCGTCGCCGCCAACACGATCTTGCGCACTCACCATTGCGATCCGCACCCAAATTCCTAGCGCGTGCGCGCCAGCGACAGCCAGATGCCGCCGCCCACCAACACCAGGCCCGAGAGCCGGCCGAGCAGCCGGTTATGCTTGGGCTTCATGAACCAAGCGCGGCCGAGCCCCGCCGCCACCGCCCAAACGGCATCGAGCAGGCCGGCCAGCAGCACCGACACCGTGCACATCACCCAGAGCTGGCGCTCAACCGGCAGCGTCGGGTCGATGAACTGCGGCAGGAAGGCCGAAAAGAAGGCGATGGTCTTGGGATTGGTGATCGCCACCACGAATCCGCGCCAGGCCAGCACAGGGCCGCCCGGGGGCGCCGCTTGCGAAAGCGCGCCGGCATGACTCCAGGCCTGGATGCCCAGCCAGACGAGATAGGCGGCGCCAACCCAGCGAAGATAATCGAATACTTCGGCGGAAGTCTTCAGAATCCAGTTTAAGCCGAGTGCGATTGCTGCGAGCAGCACGGCATTGCCGAGCGTGGTGCCGATCACGGTCTGTAGGGCGGCGCGGATGCCGCGGGACGCGCCGGTGGCGATTACCAGCGTCACGATCGGCCCCGGCACGATCACCAGCACGGCGGTGATCAGCAGGAAGGCGGAGAACAGATGCCAGTTCATGGGTTGCCCGTCTTACCGCTCCCCGCACGCGGGGACAGGGCGCACGCCGCGCGCGGCTAGTCTTCCTCTTCCTCGCTCAGCCGCTCGACCGACACCACGCGTTCGTCTTCCGCGGTGTCGAGCACGATCACGCCTTGCGTCGAGCGCCCGGCGATACGGATGCCGGCGACATTGGTGCGGATCAGCTTGCCCTGGTCGGTGACCAGCATGACCTGGTCGCCCTCCTCCACCGGGAACGAAGCCACCAGCCGGCCGGTCTTTTTGGTGACGTTCATGGCGACGATGCCTTTGCCGCCGCGGCCGGTGGTGCGGTACTCGAACGACGAGGAGCGCTTGCCGTAGCCGCGCTCCGCCGCGGTCAGCACGAACTGCTCGGCCGCCGACAATTCCACGTAGCGCTGCTCGCCCAACTCGATCTGCTCGGCGCTTTCCTCCGCGTCGGCCGGCGCCTCCTCCTCGGCGGTGCCGCGCCGCACGGCGCTGGCGCGTTTCAGATAAGCCACGCGCTCTTCCGAAGTGACCTCGATGTGACGCAGGATCGTCATGGAGATCACCTTGTCGTCCTTGCCCAGCGCGATGCCGCGCACGCCGTCCGAGGTGCGCCCCGCGAACACCCGCACCTCCGGCACCTTGAAGCGGATGCAATGGCCGCCGGCGGTGGTGAGCAGCACGTCGTCCTTCTCGGTGCAGATGGTGACGTCGACGATCGCGTCGCCCTCGTTGAGCTTCATGGCGATGATGCCGGACGGCCGCACCCGTTCGAAATCCGACAGCTTGTTGCGCCGCACATTGCCCTTGGTGGTGGCGAACATGACGTCGAGCGCGCCCCAGGTCGTCTCGTCCTCGGGCAGCGGCATGATCGAGGTGATCCATTCGCCGGCGTCGAGCGGCAGGATGTTGATCAGCGCCTTGCCGCGCGCCTGCGGCGCCGACAGCGGCAGCCGCCAGACCTTCTCCTTGTAGACCTTGCCGCGCGAGGAGAAGAACAGCACCGGCGTGTGCGTCGAGGCCACGAACAGGCGCGAGACGAAGTCCTCCTCGCGCACCTGCATGCCGCCGCGGCCCTTGCCGCCGCGCTTTTGCGCCCGATAGGTCGAAAGCGGCACGCGCTTGATGTAGCCGAGGTGCGACACGGTGACGACCATGTCCTCGCGCTGGATCAGGTCCTCCTCCTCGACCAGCCCCTCCTCCTCGGTGATCACGGTGCGCCGCGGCGTGGCGAACTTGTCCCGCACCGCCGTGAGCTCGGCCGTGATGATCGCCTGGATGCGCGTGCGCGAACGCAGGATTTCCAGGTAATCGGCGATCTCGGCGGCGAGCTTGTCGAGCTCTTCCTTGATCTCGTCGCGGCCGAGCGCGGTCAGCCGCTGCAGGCGCAGATCGAGGATGGCGCGCGCCTGCTCGAGCGACAGTTTCGTCGTGCCCTTGTCGGAGACCTTGTGGCGCGGATCGTCGATCAGCGTCACCATCGAGGCCATGTCCTTGGCCGGCCAGTCGCGCGCCATCAAGGCTTCGCGCGCCTCGTTGGCGTCCTTGGAGCCGCGGATCAGCTTGATGACCTCGTCGATATTGGCAACCGCGATGGCGAGGCCGACCAGCACATGGGCGCGGTCGCGCGCCTTGCCGAGCAGGAACTTGGTGCGCCGCGACACCACCTCTTCGCGGAAGGCGATGAAGGCCGACAGCAGGTCCTTCAGCGTCATCACCAGCGGGCGGCCGCCGTCGAGCGCCACCATGTTGCAGCCGAATGACGATTGCAGCGGCGTGAAGCGATAGAGCTGGTTGAGCACGACGTCGCGCTCGGCGTCGCGCTTGAGCTCGATCACCACGCGGTAGCCGTCGCGGTCGCTCTCGTCGCGCAGGTCGGCGACGCCGTCGATTTTCTTCTCGCGCACCAGCTCCGCGATGCGCTCGACCATCGTCGCCTTGTTCACCTGATACGGGATCTCGGTGACGATGATCGCTTCGCGTTCTTTCCGGATCGTCTCGAAGCCGACCTTGCCGCGCATCACCACGGAGCCGCGGCCGGTCTGGTAGGCACTGCGGATGCCGGCGCGGCCGAGAATGACGCCACCGGTGGGAAAATCCGGTCCCGGCACGATCTTGATCAAGTCGTCGAGGCTCAACGCCGGGTCGCCGATCAGCGCCACGCAGGCGTCGATCACCTCGCCCAGATTGTGCGGCGGGATATTGGTGGCCATGCCGACGGCGATGCCGCCGGCGCCGTTGACCAGCAGGTTTGGGAAACGCGCCGGCAGCACCACCGGCTCGTGCTCGTTGCCGTCGTAGTTGTCCTGGAAGTCGACGGTATCCTTGTCGATGTCGTCGAGCAGCGCCATCGCCGCCGGGTCGAGCCGGCATTCGGTGTAGCGCATGGCCGCCGCCGGATCGCCGTCGACCGAACCGAAATTGCCCTGCCCGTCGATCAGCGGCAGGCGCATGGAGAATTCCTGCGCCATGCGCACCAGCGCGTCGTAGATCGCCTGGTCGCCGTGCGGGTGATATTTGCCCATCACGTCGCCGACCACGCGCGCCGATTTGACGTATTTCTTGTCGGGCGTGTGGCCCTGCTCGTTCATCGAATAGAGGATGCGGCGGTGCACCGGCTTCAAGCCGTCGCGCACGTCGGGCAACGCGCGCGACACGATCACGCTCATGGCGTAATCGAGATAGCTGCGCTTCATCTCTTCGGTGATCGAGACGGGTCGCACGTCGGAGGGACTGCCGTCCCCCGATTTGGGGTTTTCAGTGTCGGACAAGGGTGAGGTCCTGGGCGGATTGCCTGCGCGGTTTCTGTAACCGATTCACCTCACCTTTGCTACTCGAAACGGCGTTTGTCACGGGCTATTTATTGCTGGTTTTTCAGGCCGTTATGCGCAGTTTGCGGCCGGCAGTGGCCCGCGCCGGCAAGCACTTTTAAGCCGTTATTCGGCGCGCCATTTGGTCGGCTTCGGAGTACCATCGCGCCAGCATCATGCCGGTCGAGTTCCTCATTTCCGCGCTGGTCACGCTGGTGGTCGTGGTCGATCCCATCGGCCTGGTGCCGGCCTTCATCGCCGTCACCCACGGCCTGCCGCCGCCCGCGCGCCGCAGCGTCGCTTGGCGCGCCTGCCTGATCGCCGCGGTCGTGCTGGCCGGCGCGGCGCTGATCGGCGACTGGCTGTTGCGCACGCTGTCGATCACGCTGCCGGCGTTCCGCATTGCCGGCGGCCTGCTGCTGTTCTCGATCGCGTCCGAAATGGTGTTCGGCGTGCGCGTCACCCGGCAATCGCAGCAGGCCGAGGAAGCGATCGAGGAGCGCGTGCGCAACATCGCCGCCTTCCCGCTCGGCGTGCCGCTGATGGCCGGCCCCGGCGCCATCACCGCCTGCGTGCTGCTCGCCGGCAGAGCCAGCGGCGAACCGCTGCATCTTGCCATCCTGCTCGGCGCCATTGCCGTCGTGCTGGCGGCCTGCTTCGTGGTGTTCACGCTTGCCGGCAACATCGCCAAGCTGATGGGCACTACCGGCAATGTGGTGCTCTCACGCCTGCTCGGCGTGCTGCTGGCGGCACTGGCGGTGCAGTTCGTGATCGACGGCGTGCGCGTGGCGCTCAACGGCTGAGCGGACTTGCGCGTCGGCGAGAACGAATTCCCGTCGTTCTTGCCGTCGCGCCGGCCGGGCGCGCCGCCTATTTCTTGTATTTTTTGCCATAGGCGTTGAGCGCCGGCGGCGTCGTATGACACTTCCCGCACGGCTGACCCGTCTTTTTTGCAATGCCGCGATTTGCCATCGCCGGCTGTGGCGCCGCCACGAACCCGGCGACCGCGACGGTCGCCACGATCCCGACCACCCCGAAAAAGATTGCGATCATCGTCGTTTTATTCTGCATGTCAGTTCGCTCCACGGTCTGGCCGAGCAAATATCCGCTCGGTTCACGGTCAATAGTTTTCTCATGCCCGACGCACACGGATGGTGCACTTAGAACGGAATCTCGTCGTCCATGTCGTCGCTTTTGCCGCCCGCCCCGGCCATGGCCGGTTTGCGTGCGCGCGGCGCTGTCGGGACGAACGCGGGCCGAGAGTCGTCAGCGGATGGCCTCCCACAACAGGGATGCACCCGAACAGATCATCAGGCCGTCGATGAGCAGATTGAAGACCTGCACCCCCATTCTTTGAACGATGGCCTTTCCCACGAACGATCCCAGCATCACCGATGCGCCAATGATCAGTCCGGCCACGATGGAAGGCTCAGGAAGCGCGCCCAGTCCGCGGAAGGTCGCGACCTTGCTGATAAAGAGCGCCAGAGAGCTGGCGGCTTCGGTCGACAGAAACGCTCCCTTCACAAGACCATAAGAGGTGAACGCCGGCACGCTGAGCGGTCCGGTCGAAATGACGATCCCGGTCAGAAAACCGATGACGGCACCCGCCACGGCGAGGTGCCAAAGCTGGATGCGGGTTGCCGATGCATGCAGGAAGCGCCGCGCCGGAACCATGGCTATGAAAAACAGGCCGAGCGCAATCTCGATGAGACGCGAGGGCAACGCCAATAGCGTCCGCGCGCCCAGTGCGGCGGCAGGAACGCCGGTGATTGAATAGGCGGCGAAAGCGGGCCAGTTCACGTCCCGCCACCATGCCAGAACCTTACCGACGTTCGACATCAAGGCTGCGATCGCCATGATCGGCACAGCCTGCTTGGGGCCGAATTGATAGACAAGAACCGGCAGAAGAATAATCGTCGATCCGGTGCCGATAATGCCGCTCAGCGCGCCGGCACAGACGCCGACGATCAGGATGAAGGCATAAAATGTCACGCGGTCGCCGGTCGACGGCTAGAACGGAATCTCGTCGTCCATGTCGTCGCTTTTGCCGCCCGCCCCGGCCATGGCCGGCTTGCGCTCGCGCGGCGCGCTCGGCCCGCTTGAGCCGAAATCGTCGCCGCCGCCGCCCGCTCCCGCGCCGCCGCCGCGGCCATCGAGCATGGTGAGCGATGAATTGAAGCCCTGCAGCACGACCTCGGTCGAATAGCGGTCGTTGCCGTCCTTGTCCTGCCATTTGCGTGTCTGTAGAGCGCCTTCCAGGTAAACCTTCGAGCCTTTCTTGAGGTATTGCTCGACGATCTTGCACAGGCCCTCGTTGAAGATCACCACGCGGTGCCACTCGGTCTTTTCGCGGCGCTCGCCGGTGGTCTTGTCGCGCCAGGTGTCCGAAGTGGCGACGCGCAAATTCGCGATCGGCCGCCCGTCCTGGGTGCGGCGAATTTCGGGATCGGCGCCGAGATTGCCGATGAGAATGACCTTGTTGACGCTACCCGCCATGATGCTCTCCGCGTGACGGCTGCAGCACCGTCGTTTATGGGCTCGCCACCGCACGCAAACCCGATTGATTGACAACTCACCCTAGTCTCCGGCCCGGGGGCGGCAAGCGCGTTCGGCCCTGTGTCCACAGCGCTTCTGGCGCTTACCGCGGGCGCACGCTGCGAGCGTCCCCAAGCGTGTTCTTGTTATGTTCTAGCCGAATTAGACCAGCCATGCAACGGCTTTCGCGTGGCTTCCGATACTGGGGTTTTTTCGGCAAATCCGGCCCGGCCGCGAGGGACCAGCGACTGAACGCGCGCCTCTTAGTGCGCCCCGCCCTTGAGCTTCTGCCGGTATTCGAGGACGTGCGCGGCGGTCGTGTTCTTTTTTGCGCGCAGTTGCGCCACGGCGCCCGCGTCCACCATCTTCATGGTCTTGGGCGCGAGCGCGGCGTTACCGAAATGACCGCGGACGTAGTTCACCACCGCCGCGATCTGCTGGTCGCTAAGCACGTCGAGCGGCGGCATGGCGCTGTCGAATTTTTTGCCGTCGACCGTGATCTTGCCTTCCAGGCCGAACAGCACCACCCGCACCGGATAATCCGGGCTGAGGAACAGATCGGCATTCTTTGCCAGCGGCGGGAATTGCTCGGGCACGCCTTGCGCCTTCTCCTGGTGGCAGGCGACGCACTGATCCTTGAACACCGCGGCGCCGTCGACCTTGGCGGGCGCCGCCGGCGCCGCCGCGGCCGTCTTCGGCGGCGGATTAGGGCCGAGATAAGTGCCGAGATAGTCGAGGATCTTGCTGCGCTGGTCCGGCGAAAGGCGCAAGCCGTATTGCCGCATGCTGATCAGCATCTGATCCCAGTCGTCACGGGTGATGCCGGCGGATTCCTTCAGGTATTGCAGGTCATGGCAGGTGCGGCACTGGCCGTAGACCAGCGCACGGTTCGGCCCTTCCGGCAATTCGATGGCGGCATAGGCCGCGGTTAAGGCGACGCACGTAACCAACGCCGCGAATAAGAGCGTGCCCGCCCGCATTCGCCGATCTCCTTCTGATCGTGGGTGAACGGGGCGCCGCGATCGCGGCGCCCCATCCTTGCTAGACCGTCACTTCCACGTGGTCCGCGCCGTTCCACTCGTAGCCGCGCGGATTCCAGCGGGCAAGGCCGTTGATCGGCTGGGTACGGCCGAGCGCATCGGTCGCGCGCGACACCAGCATATGCTTGCCCTTGCCGAGCTTGGCCTTGGCCGTGAAGTGATGCCAGGCCCACGGGCTCATGCCGTCCTTGACCTCGGCATTCATCCACGTCTTGCCGCCATCGGTCGACACTTCGACGCTGGTGATCTTGGCGTTGCCGTCGTTGAAAGCGACGCCGGTGATCGTGACGTTGCCGGGCTTCGGATTGTCTTCCGGCAGCGGCGAGAAGATCACGCTCTTGATCACGTGGGCGTAGGTCGGCCGGCTGTTGTAGATCGTGTAGTCGTTGGCCTTGAACGTGGCCGGCGTGACCGGGAAGTTCGGGAAGCGGTAGCCGACCGACTGGAACACGCTCGGCGACTGGTGGGCCATCAACAGAACGTTGTTCAGGAACTTGACGTTCATGTTGCCGAAGTAGCCGGGGATGATCAGGCGCACCGGCCCGCCATGTACGGCCGGGATCGGCTCGCCGTTCATCTTCAGCGCCAGGATGGCGTGGTCGAGCGCGTGGTCTTCCATGTGGTAGCTCTTGGCGAAGTCGGAGCCTTCCGGCGTTGCCGGATGGTCCCAGCCCTCGGCGGTGAGCCACAGCGCTTCGGCGGACGGCACCATCTTCAACTCGGCGAGCAGCGGCCGCAGCGGCACGCCTTCCCATTCGACGTTGCCCATGCCGCCGTTCTTCCACTGGCCGCCGCCGACCTTCTTCTCGGCGGCGTAGAACGAGCGGCCGTTGCCGGCGCACTGGATGACCGACACGCGCTTTTCCATGCCCATCTTCTGCAGATCGGCGATGCTCAGCTCACGCGGACGCTGCACCAGGCCGTCGAAGCGGAGGGTCCAGCTCTTCACCAGCGCATCCGGCGGCGCGGCCGTGGTGGCCTGCCAGGCGGAGCCGCCCGGGTGCGGAAAATGCAGCCGGTTGAAAAGAATATCCTTCGGCGTAATGGCGTGCTTGCGCAGGTCCTTGAGCGGAGTCTCCATCACGCCGAGCTTGGCGTTGTGCACGATCATGCCGGGCTCTTTGCCCTTGATGATGGCCGCGGAATTCGGCTTGTCGTCGGCCAGCGCGAGGCCCGGCACGCCGCTGGCGCCGAGCGCGACACCGGTGGCGCCGGCCAGCGCGTTGAACTGACGCCGGCTCATACGTGTACGATTGGATCGGTCGAGCATTTCTCTTCCTCCCTGGTCTCCTGGTCCGGTCCGGACCGCGCTTTCCCGCTCATCCATCGATGGCTACGGGCGTGGGCGCGCGAGACGATGATTTTATTCTCTAAATCGCCGGATGCTGAGGACACCGGCGCTACGCAAACGGCACTTTGTGCATCATGGTTCCACGGCGCACCGAGTTCAATACATATTTCCGTTATTGCATGTGTCTGGCGCCCGGGATGTCTCACTGCATGAGAAGCGGCGTGCCACCGCACGGTTTTCCTCGCGGCCGCGCGGGCCGGGCGGCCGCCGGTTATCCCCATGCGGCCGGCCGCGGGCCGGAGGGGACTGGCGGAAAGCGCCTGTTCTCACTACGTTCCGACCTGACGCTCCCGCGCCCCAGACGACATGGACCGCCGGCACCGGCCGGCGCATTGCCGCGCCCGAAGGCCTCATGACCGATTTGCCCAGTAAGACCGGCCCCCGCGGCGATTCCCGCGCGATCACGATCCGCGGCGCGCGCGAGCACAATCTCAAAAATATCGACGTGGCCATTCCGCGCGACCAACTGGTGGTGTTCACCGGCCTGTCCGGCTCCGGCAAATCCTCGCTCGCCTTCGACACCATCTACGCCGAGGGCCAGCGCCGCTACGTGGAGTCGCTGTCGGCCTACGCGCGCCAGTTCCTGGAGATGATGCAGAAGCCGGACGTCGACCAGATCGACGGGTTGTCGCCGGCCATCTCCATCGAGCAGAAGACCACCTCGAAGAACCCGCGCTCCACCGTCGGCACCGTCACCGAGATCTACGACTACATGCGGCTGCTGTGGGCGCGCGTCGGCATCCCCTACTCGCCGGCGACCGGATTGCCGATCGAAAGCCAGACCGTGTCGCAGATGGTCGACCGCGTGCTGGCGCTGCCGGAAGGCACGCGCATCTATGTGCTGGCGCCGGTGGTGCGCGGCCGCAAGGGCGAGTACCGCAAGGAGCTCGCCGAGTTTCTCAAGAAGGGCTATCAGCGCGTCAAGATCGACGGCGCCTTTTACGAGATCGGCGAGGTCAAGCCGCTCGACAAGAAATTCACCCACGACATCGACGTGGTGGTCGACCGCCTGGTGGTGAAGAGCGACATCGGCACGCGGCTGGCGGATTCGCTCGAGCAATGCCTGAAGCTCGCCGACGGCATGGCGGTGATCGAGCTCGCCGACAGCAAGGCCACCGGCGCCAAGGCCAACCGCGGCCGCAATGCAAACGCCGAGCGCATCGTCTTCTCGGAGAAATTCGCCTGCCCGGTGTCCGGCTTCACCATCGCCGAGATCGAGCCGCGGCTGTTCTCGTTCAACAACCCGTTCGGCGCCTGCCCGGAATGCGGCGGGCTCGGGCTCGAGCAGCACATCGACGCCGATCTGGTGATCCCCGACAAGGACGCCACGCTGCGCAAGGGCGCCATCGCGCCGTGGGCGAAGTCGTCGTCGCCCTATTACATCCAGACCCTCACCGCGCTGGCCAAGCACTTCCGCTTCACGCTCGACGCCAAATGGAAGGACCTGCCGAAGAAGACGCAGAACGCCATCCTTTACGGCTCCGGCGAGGACGAGATCAAATTCGTCTATGACGACGGCTTGCGCGGCTACACGACCAAGAAGCCGTTCGAGGGCGTCATCACCAATCTGGAGCGCCGCTTCAAGGAAACCGAGAGCGAATGGGCGCGCGACGACCTGCAGAAATATTTCACCGACGTGCCCTGCGCCGCCTGCCACGGCGCGCGCCTGAAGCCCGAGGCGCTCTGCGTCAAGATCGCCGGCAAGACCATCTCCGACGTGGCCGAATTGTCGGTGCGCAAGGCCGGCGACTGGTTCACCGCCCTGCCCGAACAGCTGACGTCCAAGCAGAACGAGATCGGCACGCCGCGTGCTGAAGGAAATCCGCGAGCGGCTGAAGTTCCTGGTCGACGTCGGCCTCGATTATCTGACGCTGGCGCGCGCGTCCGGCACGCTCTCCGGCGGCGAGAGCCAGCGCATCCGCCTCGCCTCGCAGATCGGCTCCGGCCTCACCGGCGTACTCTATGTGCTGGACGAGCCCTCGATCGGCCTGCACCAGCGCGACAACGCCCGCCTGCTGGAAACCCTCAAGCGCCTGCGCGACCTCGGCAACACCGTGATCGTGGTCGAGCACGACGAGGACGCCATCCGCGCCGCCGACTACGTGCTCGACATCGGCCCCGGCGCCGGCATCCACGGCGGCCACATCGTGGCGGAAGGCACGGTCGCCGACCTGATCGCGGCGCCGCGCTCGTGGACCGGCAAATATCTCTCCGGCGAATTGTCGGTGCCGGTGCCGGAGCGGGCGCCGCGCTCGCGCCGTTCGGTGAAGGTCGTCAACGCCCGCGGCAACAACCTCAAGGGCATCGACGCCGAGATCCCGCTCGGCCTGTTCACCTGCGTCACCGGCGTCTCCGGCGGCGGCAAGTCGACGCTGCTGATCGACACGCTCTACAACGCGGTGGCGCGCAAGCTCAACGGCGCCTCGCTCGCCCCCGCCCCGCACGACAGCATCGAGGGCCTCGAGCACATCGACAAGATCATCGACATCGACCAGTCGCCGATCGGCCGCACCCCGCGCTCCAATCCGGCCACCTACACCGGCGCCTTCACGCCGATCCGCGAATGGTTCGCCGGCCTGCCCGAGAGCAAGGCGCGCGGCTACGAGCCCGGCCGCTTCTCCTTCAACGTCAAGGGCGGCCGCTGCGAGGCCTGCCAGGGCGACGGCGTCATCAAGATCGAGATGCACTTCCTGCCCGACGTCTACGTCACCTGCGACGTCTGCAAGGGCAAGCGCTACAACCGCGAGACGCTGGAGGTCACGTTCAAGGGCAAGTCCATCGCCGACGTGCTCGACATGACGGTGGAAGAGGCGCTCGAGTTCTTCAAGGCGGTGCCGCGCGTGCGCGACGTGCTGGCGCTGCTGCACCGCGTCGGCCTCGACTACATCCATGTCGGCCAGCAGGCCACCACGCTGTCGGGCGGCGAGGCCCAGCGCGTCAAGCTCGCCAAGGAGCTGTCGAAGCGCGCCACCGGCCGCACGCTCTATATCCTCGACGAGCCCACCACCGGGCTGCACTTCCACGACGTCGCCAAGCTGCTCGACGTGCTGCACGAGCTGGTGGAGACCGGCAACACGGTGGTGGTGATCGAGCACAATCTGGAAGTGATCAAGACCGCCGACTGGATCATCGACCTCGGCCCCGAAGGCGGCGACGGCGGCGGCGAGATCGTCGCGGCAGGCACGCCGGAGGATATCGTCAAGGCGAAGCGGAGCTATACGG
>CAWFEO010000025.1:0-5380 GCA_963814885.1 uncultured Alphaproteobacteria bacterium
AAGCGTACATCGAGGGACCACACGTTTTGTAAATCCGGGGTGGCGCACGGTTTCAAGGTGACCCCCTTGGGGTCCCGCTTGGTGCAGTTCATAATAGCCAGTATGGGCGGCGACCGGTCATTCTGGCTGTTATTCGGGGCCATCTGGCTGTTTGTCGGTGTCGCATTTCTTGCTGCGACAGCCGGTGTCAACCTGTTTGCTGATCCCGCCGCGCTCAACAAGGACGCGCCACTATGGGTGTTTGCGCTGGCTGGTCTAGCCTGCAGTGGATTTGGCGGTTTCGTCCTGCGCCGCACGCTCGTCGCCTCCGCGCGAGAACGGCGTTTGACGCAGTCCGGCGTTCAGCTTGCCGCAACCGTGACGGACATCCGCCGAAGTTTGATTGAAATTAATCGGCAGCCCCATTGGATCATCTGCTATCGGTACGAACATGCCGGCAGCGTCATGACCGGCGAGAGCAGCGCAATGGGTGGCGACGCAGTCGCGGACTTCAAGCCGGGTGATCGAAGTCATGATCAAAATCGATCCGCAGCGGCCTGAAGACAGCCTGTTTCTTGGCGCGCTGTGAACGGTCATGACGGCATTAACGAAAACGCTCATGACGCTACCCGCGGCGGTGCCGATGATCTTGGCAATTCTCGTTGCCACGCCTGTTGCGCGACCCGCACAAGCGCAGTCGATTGTTTGCTGCAACAAGAATATCAACGTCGGCGGCAGTTGGGTCGGTTCCGGCCGCATCCATGATTGCCAAGGCTATTTCAACAGCGCGCCGCTTCCGATTTTGCGGCGTACGTGCCAACAGCGGGCAGCATTTTCGTGCATCAATACGGCGCGATGCAGCGAGCTGCCGCCCGACGAGACCGCCGCGCCCGATCCGCGTCCGGCGATGCGACATTGCCACCCGACGCCGACCGGGACGGGCTCGAACAGGCCTTCTATGGAACCCGCCGCCGGCACCGCCTGCACCGGCAACGCCGCCGCGCATGCCGCACCGTCTCGTCTATCTCATGCCGTGGCCCGGCGACGGAAAGCCGGCAAAGCTGTTTACGGTGTGGCTGGATCGTAATGGGTGCCCACTCCCGCTCGACCGGAACAACCGGCTCGCTGATGCCAGTGCCGCCAAACACGTCGTGCGCGGCAAAGTGATCCACCGCGACGGCCGCGTACATATCGAGGCCGAGGCGCAGCAACGGCCAGGTGGCACAAAGATCGGTCCGGTCTCCGGCGAAGCGGAAGGCGAGGACGCCGCGGCGGTGGCTAAGGCCACGCGCGCGGTGACGGAGAAAATGAAACTCGGATGTGCGCGCTAGTTTCGCGCGCGCAGCCCATGCGCAAGGGCTCCTAGTTATTGGTCGGGAAAAGGGTCAGCGAGAAACTGCTGCCGGATTGGGTCGTCCCCGAAGCATGGAATGAATTGTCCGGCCGCTTTTGCAGCTTGTCGGTGTGAAGCAGCGCCGTCATTTCAACAGGCGGCGCTGGCAATTCTGTACCCATACATTTGCTAATTCGCCCTTTGGAAACGGTTTCAACCTGCTGGACTGCCAGTGTCATGGTATCGGCGCCAGCTGTGTAAGATCCGATCAGCCGGGCTCTGCCGATTGTTGGGGCCAGCGTTGTTACGTGTGGGCATTCCGGCGAATCGCCTTCCATGTTCGCGGTTCCCTCAATCGTGCCGGCGAGCGCGCCTTGACCTACGGCATTGACCGCTAAATCCGCTGCGCCATAAAATCTTGACCAGCCCTGTGCGGGGCCAACACGCATGGACCATTCCAGCCGGCCAGACCAATCGCCGGTCGGGAACTCGGCGACATCGTCATCCTTGTTGCCGGCGAAATCTTCGGCGATCGCGCGCAGGCGGATGATCGGCGGTGGATTCTCCGGCACGGTGTAGGTGACTTCCAGCGATTTCTTCCATAATTTCCGCTCACACGGCTGCGGCAGGCCATTGTTTTCGAATTGCGGCGACACGTACTGGTTTCGGCTTTCGTCGCGCAACCAGATCTTCTTCACGCCGGTTTGCCAGTTCTCGCGAGTGGCGCCGTATTCTTCGCTCGCGTCCATCCTCACTTTGATCGTGCTGCCAGCCTTGACCTTCGTGCCCTTGGGCGGCACGGAGGTCGTCTTGAGCGACGGCTTGTCGGTATCAGGCGCCAGGGTGAGGATAGTGGAGACATCGGCGGTCGAGTCGTAGGAGATGAGCCGCACCGTAAGGTTCGCTCCGGGAAGATCAGAGGCGGACGGCACGACATCGCATAGCGGATAAATTGGATATACTCCAGGAAACCAGACACCTGGATTGTCAATAAGTTCTGGAGGAAAAAATCTGGTCGTTGACTGAAATTCTTGCGCTAAAGGTGCTCCCCCCATCGAGAAACTAAATCGCCCACGTTCACCACACAGGCGGAATTCGTATCCCGAAAACCCTAGATATCCTTTGTTTCCGGGCACAGAAGAGGAATCGCGGCCTGGCCGCACGCCGGGCCGGCATGCCGGAGCGCTTGCCTGTCCGCCCTGCGCCCAGACCGCGCGCTCGCCGGCTAAGCTCACGACACCGATCACGGTCCCTGTCGCCAGCGCACCTGCAATCGCAATGCGCAGTGCGCGCAAGGTATGAAAATTGTCAACCTTCCTCATCGCCCGGCTCCTTTGAAAAAAGTGCGCCAGAAAACGTCAAACCTGCGTCATTATTTCCTGCCGTCCACTACGGCTTCACCTCGAGCACCTCGCCCTCGGTGGCGGGGAATGGCAGCTTGTTGCCGTCGATTTCGACGATGTAGTCGCCAGGCGGCAGCCCGACTTTGGAGGTGACCGCGTCGAAACGCGCGACCACCTTGCCGTCTTGTGTCGTCACCCGTGCTTTCTGCCACTTCAGGCCAGGTGCGAGAATGACCTGGGCCGGCTTGAGCGTGACGGTCTTGCCGCCGTCGACTTTGATGAAGCGCCATTCGGTTCTGCCAAAGCGCAGGTCGTAAAGACCGGGCATCAGGGTGACCGACGACTATACGTTGTCGAAACGTCCATGCGTCTCGCCGGTTTCGGAGTCGACGACGGCCGCGGCGTAGTTCGGCGACATATGAAGCACACCCGGATCGATCGTGGTGGTCTCGCCGGGGCGGATCTCGATCCCTTTCCAGCTCGCCGGCCCGAATTTAACTTCGTAAATGCCGGCCGGAAGCGATATCTCTCGCGTTGCGCTGTTGAGCTTGGCGACCTGTTTTCCGGTTTCGGCGTCGATCACCGCGTGGGATGTCAGCCAGGTCGTCGACGTGGTGCGCAGCCTGCCGGGTTGCGGCTTCGGCGGTATCTTGACGACTATTTTCTTGCAGACGGCGAACGCCGACTTGAGCATATCGGGCAATTCCGGCCCGACCGGTGCGTCGAAATAGGAGCCGCCGGTCAGGCGTGCAATGGTTTGCAGCTGCGTGCGTGCCGCCGTATCGACGACGAAACCAACGGTATGGACCGTAATGCCCTTGGCCGCGAGCCCCTTTGCTGCCACGACCGGATCGCCGCGGCAGGTTTCCTTGCCGTCGCTTACCAGAACAATGACTCGCTCCTTGGCGTCCGCCGCAAAATCGTTCGTCGCCTGCCCAAGGGAATGTGCGATCGGCGTGTAGCCTTGCGCTTTGACGCCGTCGGCGGCCTTCGTAATCGCGGCCGCGCTCGCGCCAGCCGGACCGAAGGGAACGGCGATATGCGTATCCTTGCAATTCTTCTGCCGCGCCGGCGATTGCGCACCGTAAATGCGCAACGACAATTGCGCCTGCGCGGGAACAAAGCCGGCGACGCCTTTGATTGCACGTTGCGCGACCGCAATGCGCGTCTCTTTGTTCGGGAGCCTGGCATTCATGCTGCCGGACGCGTCGAGGATGAGCAGCACGGATCGGTCGGCGGTATTGCAGGACTGGGCCAGTGAAGCACTCAGTTGCAGACCCGCCGCAAGCACGACGAGAAGCATACGCATCAATTTTTTCATGGATGCCCCCTCCAACTTGACCGTTGGCCCAACTGCAGGATCACAACCATCTTATCCAACGTCAGAAGTGGCGCATAGGTCCTCAGCTCACCGGCGAAGTCGAAGGCAATACGTCAGCCGGCCAAAATCGTGTTGGTCAAAAAACACGACACGGCCAGGATATTCGGCCTCACTGTGCTGTCGGTGATGTCCACCCGCGCTCAAGAAATGACCGCGCACAGACGTTGTTTGCTGCGGTGCGTGAGTTTGTTATTGGCCCTTAGCGACATTTCGCGGCATCGCAGCAATTCGGTCGCTTTCAGAGTGAAGCGGACGTCAACTGAGCCGCACTCGTAGAAGCGGATTTATCAGTATGCGCCGCTAGGGCACGACACCGAAAAGTGATAATCGGGCGGATCATGCCCGCGCCCCACGCCAAGCCGGTCACGCTCGCGGAAGCCGAAGCGCTGTTCGCGGGTCTCACTCGTTTGCCCGTGCTGGTGCTTGCGGTTTCCGGCGGGCCGGATTCGACCGCGCTGATGGTGCTGGCGGCGCGCTGGCGGCAATCGCTCAAATCCAAGCCGAAGCTGGTCGCGGTCACCATCGATCATGGCCTGCGCAAGGAGTCCAAACGCGAAGCGGCCGCCGTGGCGCGACTGGCGCGCAAGCTTGGGATTGCCTACCGCACGCTTGCCTGGCGCGGCGCCAAACCTGCGACCGGATTGCAGCAGGCGGCGCGTTACGCGCGCTACCGGTTGCTCGCCAAAGCCGCGCGCGCGGCGGGCGCCGCCCATGTGCTCACCGCGCACACGGTCGACGATCAGGCCGAGACCGTGCTCATCCGCATGAGCCGCGGCAGTGGCATGAGCGGGCTCGCCGCAATGAGCCGGTTCGCGATCCTGCCCGGCAGCGGCGGTGGGCAGATCAGGCTGGTGCGGCCCTTGCTCGATATTCCCAAGGCGCGGCTGGTCGCTACCCTGCGCGCCGCCAAAATCCCGTTTGCCGAGGATCCCTCCAACCGCGATCCGCGTTTTACCCGGGCGCGGCTGCGCGGGCTGATGGCGGCGCTCGCCGGCGAGGGCCTCGATGCCGGCCGGTTCGCGCTGCTGGCGCGGCGGCTCAAGCGGGCCGACCTGGCGATCGAAGCGGCTGTCGACCGGGCCGAAGAAGACCCGGCGGTACGTCGCTCCGGCCCCGGTGCGGGCGGCTTCGACGCAAGCGGTTTTGCGCAATTGCCCGCCGAGATTGGCATGCGTCTGCTCGGCCGGGCGGTGGCTTCTGCTGGCGACGAAGGCCCGGTGGAGCTATCCAAGCTGGAATCCTTGAAAACCGCGCTCGATGACGCTCAAAAGTCCGGCAAAGCCCGCTTTCGGCGCAGCCTGGCCGGCGCGCTGGTTACGCTCGCCAAAGGTCAATTCGTTGTGG
>CAWFEO010000026.1:0-34855 GCA_963814885.1 uncultured Alphaproteobacteria bacterium
CGAGGGCGAGGAGATCGGCGTAAGCGAATTCCCGCAGGTCGCGGCGCAAGCCGGCAGCGACGCCGGCGACACCGTGATCGAGCCGTCGCCCTCGATGGCCGCAGCATGGCCCGACGACCGCGAGGTTGTGGATGCTCCCGGATTAACCATGCCGTCGCTGCGGCTGACTGACGCGCAGGGCGAAACGCGCACGCTCGACGAGATCGAGAAAGAAGTCATCCGCTTCGCCATCGCGCATTATCGCGGGCAGATGTCGGAAGTGGCGCGGCGCCTCGGCATCGGGCGCTCCACGCTTTATCGAAAGCTCGAAGGACTAGGCCTCGACGGCGATGGCGCGGACGTTAAGGAAAACGCGGCAGCGGACTAAAAAACCAAGGATATTTTCCGCTGCAGGCGGCTTTCCGGACCGGAATACCGCGCTGGCCGGTGCCCTGATCCCGGCCGTCGGCTTTTTAAAGGCCTGATTTCCCGCGCGATTTCCACCGCTAGTGCGCCCCTGGCCTCATTTTCGGCTATGTTCGACCGATACTTTGGGGGTAGCGGGGACGGCCGCTAAGGGCGCGTTAACCGATACCGATGAACACTACGGGTCGTCGTCGAGACGGCCGTTGGGGGCGTAGCGGCGACAGTGGGACGGCGATTTTCACGGAAGTCGGCAGTGTTGGTCGATCGCGCACGCGAGCTCGGACTCGTCATGGCGTTGGCGCGTGCCGGTGCCCGGTTGGGCATGGCCGGCCTATTCATGCTGGGCGCCAACAGCTCGCTGCAAAACGCCAACGCCGAAGGCGACACCCGCACCCTCTCCTTCCATCACGCCCACACGAACGAAAACATCACCGTCACCTTCAAGCGCAACGGCCGCTACGACGAGGCCGCGCTGAAGAAGCTCGACTGGTTCATGCGTGACTGGCGGAAAGAACAACAAACCAAAATGGACCCCCACCTGTTCGACTTGCTGTGGGAGGTCTATCGCGAGGTCGGCGCCACCCAACCGATCGATATCATTTGCGGCTATCGCTCGCCCGGCACCAACACCATGCTGCGCGCGCGCTCGAGCGGCGTCGCGCGGCTGAGCCAGCACATCAACGGCAAGGCCATCGACTTCTTCATCCCGGGCGTGCCGCTCGCCAAGATCAGGGCGATCGGCCTGCGCCTGCAACGCGGCGGCGTCGGTTTCTACCCGACCTCGGGCTCGCCTTTCGTGCACATGGACACCGCCAGCATCCGTCACTGGCCGAATATTCCACGCCAGGAACTGGTCAAGATCTTCCCCGATGGTCGCACGGTGCATATTCCCGCCGACGGCAAACCGTTGCGCAACTATGCGCTGGCGCTGGCCGACGTCGAGCGCCGAGGTGACGCGCCGAACGCGCGCTCGCTGGAAGCCGCGCGCGCAGCCGGCGTCATCAGCGCCGGTCAGGAACAGCAAGCCGTAGTGATCGCGCAGAATCCGGGCCGCCCGAAGCGCACGCTGCTCGCCCGCCTGTTCGGCTTAGGCCACGACAACACCCATGAGACCGCCCCCGAGCCGGCGCCGGCACCCAAGCAGGCACGCAAGCCCCTGGTGCTGGCGAACGTGATGCCCAAGCCCAAGCCGGTCGCGACCACGCGCATCGGGCTGCCGATGCCGACGGCCCGGCCGCCGCAGCCGGTGGTGATGGCGGCCGCCAAAACGAAACCCGCCGCCAAGCCGATGGTAACCGCTTCGCTGTCGGCCAAGCCGAAACCCGCCGCACAACCGATGACGACCGCATCGGTGTGGAGCCGGCCGGTTCGACGCAACATCTGGGGCGACCCCATGGCGGCCCGGCCGGCCGTGACCGCGCAGGCGCCGTTCGAGGTCGCCTCAGCCGATCCGGAAACCACCGGCAGCGCCGCCGGCAAGGCGCTCACTTATGCCGCCGAATCCAATGCAACGCCGGCCGCCCGCGCCCGTCCCATGGGCCGGGCCATCCCGAAACTGCCGCGCGAAGCGACCGTGATCCCGACCGCCTCCAACACCACCGTGGCGGTCAAGCCGCCGGCCATGACCATCGGCGGACAACGCGCCGGCAGCCCGTGGCTGCGCGCCGCCATGCTGACGCCGAGCGTTCGCGGCTTCATGACCGCGACCCGGCTGAGCAAGATCAATCCGGCCTGGCTGAGCTCGCAGCTCGACAAGCCGGCGCATGCGCTGATGATGACGTTCTCGGCCGATCCGCATCTCGGCATGGTCGCCGGCCGCTTCTCGGGCCACGCGGTGGTGTTCCTCGCCACCGCCACCTTCACGTCGCAGGCGACGGCGTCGCTGCGGTAAAGCGCCAAATCGCGAAACACATTCGGCGTCACGCGCGGGCTTGACCCGCGCATCCATGACGCACCTCTGCGCGCGCTTGCCTTGCGACGGCGCGTTCCGTGCTGAATTTCGTCATGGATTGCCGGGTCAGGCCCGGCGATGACGGCGGAGAGGCCCGCGCAGCGGCGGTCCTACTGCAACATTCCCAACGCGTGCATGTAGGTCTCGAGCACTTCCTGCTGCTCGCGGCGCTCGTCGGTATCGAGCTTGCGCATGCGCACGATGGAACGCAGCGCCTTGACGTCGAAGCCGTTGCCCTTGGCCTCGGCATAGACCTCGCGGATGTCGTCGGAGGTGGCCTTTTTCTCTTCTTCCAGCCGCTCGATGCGCTCGATGACGGCCTTGAGCTGATCCTTGGCGAAGCTGGTGGAGGGCTTTTCCGGCTGGGCCGCGGCACTGGCAGGCATCGAACGTCTCCTTGTCACTTCATGTCATGCGTTTGACAAGGAGCATTCGGAGTTGGACGCCCTCAGGTCAAGCCAAGGCGCGCGTCATCCACGCTGTTCACAGCGTCCGGGCAAGTTCAGTGCTGTGGCCTGGACTTTTCGAAAGCCGCCTTCTGATCGGCGGAGGCTTCCTTCTGGTGCTTCGCGCGCCACTGGTCGTAAGGCTCGCCGTAGACGATCTCGCGGCTCTCGTCCTTGGACATGGCGACGCCCTTTTCGTCGGCGGCGTCCTTCATCCAGTTCGACAGGCAATTGCGGCAGAAGCCGGCGAGATTCATCATGTCGATGTTCTGCACGTCGGTGCGCGAGCGCAGGTGATCGACCAGGCGCCGGTAGACGGCGGCTTCGAGCTCGGTGCGGGTCTTGTCGTCCATGGTGTTGAAAACTCCGCGTGTGCGTCGCCTGAAACATAGTCGTCCGCGCCACGTCTTGCCATAGGCGGAAAAAACCGGCGCTATCGCCCCCATGACCGCTCCCATGACCACGCCGCGCGCCTTCCTGGAAGGGCTTTTCCGCACCGCCGTCGCCGCCGCCCACCCGGCCACGTGCCTGCCGCCGCTGCTGCCGCCACCCGCCGCCGCCGCCGCCGGCCGGCAAAGTGGTGCTGCTGGCCGCCGGCAAGGCCGCCGGCTCGATGGCCGAAGTGGCGGAAGCCCATTATCTCGACCGGCTCAACTTTGCGCGCGAACGAATGACCGGCGTGGCGGTGGCGCGCCACGGCTATGGCCGGCCGACGCGTGTGGTGGACATGATCGAGGCCGGCCACCCCTTGCCCGACGCCGCGGGCTTGAAAGCCGCCGAGCGCGTGCTTGCGCTGGCGGATACCGCCGGTGCCGACGACCTGGTGCTGGTGCTGATGTCGGGCGGCGCTTCGGCCAACTGGATCGCGCCGGCGGCGGGCGTGTCGTTCGAGGAAAAACTGGCGGTGACGCGCGCGCTGCTGCGCTCGGGCGCCAACATCAGTGAGATCAATTGCGTGCGCAAGCATCTCTCGCGCATCAAGGGCGGGCGGCTGGCGCGCCATGCGCATCCGGCGCGGCTGGTCACCATCGCGATTTCCGACGTGCCGGGCGACGAGCCTTCCGCGATCGGGTCGGGTCCCACCGTCCCCGATCCGACGACGCTCGCCGACGCGCGCGCGATCGTCGCCAAATACAAACTCGACGTGCCGGCAGCGGTGGCGCGCGCGCTCGGCGATGCGGCCAACGAGTCACCGAAACCGGGCGATGCGGTGTTCGCCGGCAGCCGGTTCGTGCTGGCGGCGCGGCCGGCGGACGCGTTGCGCGCCGCGGCGGCGGCGGTGGTGGCTGCGGGCTACGAATGCATCGCGCTCGGCGACCGCGTCGAGGGCGAGGCGCGCGAGGTGGCGCAAGCCCACGCCGCGCTGGCGCGCGATGCGCGCGCCAAGGGCAAGCGCGCGGTGATCCTGTCGGGCGGCGAACTGACGGTGACGATGCGCGGACAAGGCCGCGGCGGGCCCAACCAGGAATACGCGCTGGCGCTGGCCATCGCGCTTGCCGGCATGCCGGGTTTCGCCGCGCTCGCGGCCGACACCGACGGAACGGACGGCGGCGCGGGTGAGGCAAGCGACCCCGCCGGCGCGCTCATCGACGGCGAGACCGCGGCGCGGGCCCGGACGCGCGGCCTCGATCCTGCCGCCTTTCTCGCCGACAACAACTCGACCGGATTTTTCGGGGCCCTCGGGGACCTGCTGGTGCCGGGGCCGACTTTCACCAATGTGAACGACTTCCGCGCCATCGTCGTTGACAGGGCTTGACCGATCACGCGAAAACCGCGCCACACTCATATCGAATCGTGACCCTATTGCCTCCGATCGCCGCCAGGCGCTGCCCACTCCTCATCGCCGCGATCGCGGCGGCGCTTTTGCTGGCGTTGTCTGCGCGGACCGCCAAGGCCGATTTCCGCCTCTGCAACAACACCGGTAGTCGCGTGGGTGTCGCACTCGGCTACAAAGATGCGGAAGGTTGGACGACCGAAGGCTGGTGGAACGTGCCGTCGCGAACCTGCGAAACATTGCTGCGCGGCGCGCTGGTTGCGCGCTACTATTACATCTACGCGGTCGATTATGACCGCGGCGGCGAATGGTCCGGCCACGCCTATATGTGCTCACGCGAGAAGGAATTCACCATTCGCGGCACCGACAATTGCCTCGCGCGCGGCTTCGACCGCACCGGCTTTTTCGAGGTCGACACCAGCGAGCAGCGCTCCTGGACGGTGCAGCTCACCGACACCGCCGAACAGAAACCGTCCCGCGAATCGCCGCCGCGGGCGCCGCCGAAATTGCCGCCCCCGGCAGCGGCCGCGCCACCGGCACCGGCGGGCAAAGGCGGTAAACAATGAGGCGTCTGCGCCGCGCCAAGATCGTCGCCACCCTCGGGCCGGCCTCGTCTGACGCGGCCACGATCGCGCGGTTATTCGAAGCCGGCGCCGACGTTTTCCGCATCAACATGAGCCACACCAGCCAGGACCGCATGCGCGAGCTGATCGCCATGATCCGCGGCATCGAGCGGGACTCCGGCCGGCCCATCGGCATCCTGGTCGACCTGCAGGGACCGAAGCTGCGGCTCGGCACTTTCACCGGCGGCGCGGCGACGGTGGAAAACGGCGCCAGCTTCGTGCTCGATTGCGATCCGGCGCCCGGCGACGCAACGCGCGTCTTTCTCCCGCACCCGGAAATCTTCGCCGCGGTCGAGCCCGGCCATACGCTGCTGATCGACGACGGCAAAGTGCAGCTCACGGTCACGCAGGCCGAGCCCCGGCGCATGGTGACGCGCGTCGACGTCGGCGGGCAATTGTCGGACCGCAAAGGCGTCAGCCTGCCGGAGACCACCATTCCGTTCTCGGCGCTGGCGCAGAAGGACCTCTCCGATCTCGAAGCCGCGCTCCATGCCGGCATCGACTGGATCGCGCTGTCGTTCATCCAGCGCCCCGAGGACATCGCCGAGGCCAAGAAGATCACCCGCGGCCGCGCCGCGCTGATGGCCAAGATCGAGAAACCGCAGGCGGTGAACCGGCTGTCCGAAATCATCGATATCGCCGACGCGCTGATGGTGGCGCGCGGCGACCTGGGCGTGGAAATGCCGCTGGAAAAAGTGCCCGGCGTGCAGAAGCAGATGACGCGGCTCGGCCGCGCCACCGGCAAGCCGGTGGTGGTGGCCACCCAAATGCTGGAATCGATGATCAACGCGCCGGTGCCCACGCGCGCGGAAGTCTCCGACGTCGCCACCGCCATCTTCGAAGGCGCCGACGCGATCATGCTGTCGGCGGAATCGGCGGCCGGCAAATATCCGGTGGAAGCGGTGGCGACCATGAACCGCATCGCCGAGGAGGTCGAAAGCGAGGAGATCTATCGCAGCATCATCGACGCCCAGCGCGCGCGGCCGGAAGCGACCGGCGCCGACGCCATCGCGGATGCGGCGCGCGAGATTGCCGATACCCTCGATCTGGCGGCGGTGATCTGCTGGACGTCGTCGGGCTCGACGGCGCTGCGGGTGGCGCGCGAGCGGCCGCGGCCGCCGATCGTGGCGCTGTCGCCCACCATCGCGACCGGGCGGCGGCTAGCCGTGGTGTGGGGCGTGCATTGCGTGGTCACCGAGGACGCGCGCGACCAGGACGACATGGTCGACCGCGCCTGCCGCATCGCCTTCAAGGAGGGCTTCGCCAAGGCCGGGCAACGCGTCATCGTGGTGGCCGGCGTGCCGTTCGGGACGCCCGGCGCGACCAACATGCTGCGCATCGCCTATGTGGGCACGCAGGAAACGGGAGATTGATCAGGGATTAGATATCCCGGCCTTCGACCTTTTCCGACAACGTCTTGACGATGTCGGGGATGCGCTGCATGCGCGGATAGACCGCGAGCGCGCGGCGATAGACTTCCAGCGCCTGCTTGTCGTCGCCGATGTCCTGCAGGATCAGCGCGAAGCCGGTGAGCGCGCCGAAATGGCGCGGCTCGCGCTTGAGCACTTCGCGGATGTCGGCGACCGAGCGGCCGTAGTCATGCTTCATGTAAAAGATGGTCGCGCGCCGGTTCCAGGCTTCCACGTAATCCGGTCTTATCTTCACGATGGCGTCGAGCAGCTTGACCGCGAGATCGAGATCTTTTTCCTCGACCGCTTTCTGCACGCGCGTCATCAAGAGATTGGCGGTGTCGCTGCGTGAGATCATCCACAGCGCCCAGATGCGCTGTTCGATCGCCTTGGCGGTTTCGTCGTCGGGTGCGGCCTCGAGCGCGCCGAACAGGAAATCCAGATTATGAGCGCGATCGTTGAGCCGCACATGCGGCAGCTTCTTCGGCGGCTCGACCCATTTGCCCTTGGGTTCGAGGGCGCCAGCCGGCACGGCAAAGGCCGTGGCCACCAGGGCGGCAAAGGCGAGGCTGAGGAATCGCGTGCGCATGATCGGAGACTAATGTCTCCGCCAGATAAGGCCAATATGGGGCAGCGGCATGGGGGGCCCGCAAGGCGCGCGGGCGGCAGCGTTCCGGGACCGGCTCAGCCCTGGCGCGCCTTAAAGCGGCGGTTGGTCTTGTTGATGATGTAAACGCGGCCCTTGCGCCGCACCAGCCGGTTGTTGCGGTGCCGACCGCGCAGTGATTTCAGGGAGTTACGGACTTTCATGACGGTCTCTGGGTGCCTGTTTGCGGGCGTTCTAGTGAGCCCACCGGCCCCTGTCAACGCAACCGGCCCACCCGTGGCTCGCAGCCTCGCCCTGCCCTACAGTCCGCGGCCTGAGAGGCAACCATGCAGCGGAGTACGACGCGCTTTCTGACCACCCATGCCGGCAGCCTGCCGCGGCCCGACGACCTCATCCGCATGATGTACGCCAAGGAGGAAGGCGTCCCGGTCGAGCCTGAGGCACTGGCCGCCCGGGTGCGCGCGGCGATCGCCGAGGTGGTCAAGAAACAGGCCGACGCCGGCATCGATCTGGTCAATGACGGCGAAATGTCGAAGCCGAGCTACGCCACCTACATCAAGGACCGGCTCGACGGCTTCGGCGGCACCGGCAACACCTTCGTCTATCAGGACCTCGCCGATTTTCCGCGGCTGGAGAAACGCGTATTCGGCGACCCCGGCCGCTCGCGCCGCAAGACGCCGGCCTGCAATGCCGCCATCAGCGTGCGCGACCGCCAGGCGGCCGAGACCGACGCCGATAATCTCAAAGCCGCACTCGCCGGCGTGAAGGCCATGGGCGGCTTCATGAGCGCGGCCTCGCCCGGCGTGGTCTCGCTGTTCTTCCGCAATGAATACTACAAGGATTTCGAAAGCTATATTTACGCCATCGCCGACGCCATGCGCCATGAATACGAGACCGTCGCCAAGGCGGGCTTCGTGCTGCAAATCGATTGCCCCGATCTCGGCATGGGCCGCCACATCCAATATGCCGATTTGAGCCTCGCCGAATTCCGCAAACGCGCGCGCCTGCATATCGAGGCGCTCAACCACGCGGTCGCCAATATTCCCGCCGAGCAATTAAGAATGCACATGTGCTGGGGCAATTACGAAGGCCCGCACCATCGCGACGTGCCCTTCGCCGACGTCATCGACATCGTGTTCACGGCAAAGCCCAACGCGATTTCATTCGAGGCCGCCAATCCGCGTCACGCCCATGAATGGACGCTGTTCGAGACGGTGAAATTGCCCGACGGCAAGGTGCTGATCCCCGGCGTAATCGAATCGAAGTCGAACTTCATCGAGCACCCGGAACTGATCGCCCAGCGCATCGCGCGCTACGCCAATCTGGCCGGGCGGGAAAACGTCGTCGCCGGTTCCGACTGCGGCTTCGGCACCTGGGTCGGCCAGGCGGCGGTCGATCCCGACGTGGTATTCGCCAAGCTCGCGGCCATGGCGGAAGGCGCCAGGATCGCGACCAAACAGTTTTGGAAGTAAGCCGGAAACGCGATGCATACGCCGCTCATTCCCGCGCAAGCGGGAATCCAGAACTTGATCGGCAGCGCCGGTAATTTTCCGCCCTGGGTCTCCGCTTTCGCGGGGACGAGCGCGGCTTTGCGGTAGACATCCCATGGACAAATTCGGCCTCGTTCTCCGCACCGTCGTCTTCTTCCTGTTCCCGATCCCGTTCCTGCTCGACTTCGCGATTTCGCATGGTGAAGATTGGACGGGAATTGTGGCCTATGTAGCCGTCGCCGTGCTGGCGGTGGGCGCCGCGGCGGCGGCTTGGGCAGCAACGCGCCGTGGCGAATGAATTTTTAATGCGCTTGCCGGCCTTACCGGGCTGTGCGGGTGCCGGCAAAACCGTGTATGAAGTGAACCGGACAAAAGCATAAACCGCTGCGCCGGCCGGCGCGGGGGATTAAAGAGCCGGAAACTGGCCATTCTGGGAGGAAATCCATCGTGCACGCAGACGCGAACCGCCTGCGGCGGCGCGGCGCCGGCATCAATTTCAATACGGTGCTTGCGGGCGCTTGCATCCTGTTTTCCGTCTTCCTGTTCCTCGTCATCCCGAGCGAGGTCGAACGGCCGCCGGTGCTGTTCGGCGCGAGCTCGGCGGCGCTCGACCCGGCATTTTTTCCGGAGCTGGTGGCGGCCTGCTTCATGGTGATCGGGCTTTTGTATCTGCGCGCGAGCTTCAGCCTCAATGACGTCAACGGCTTTCGCGGGCTGAAAAAAGATAATTACGCGAGCGTCGCCTTCACCATCGTGATGTTCGTGGTCTATGCCTCGATCCTGGTGCCGCTCGGCTTCATCCTGTCGAGCGCGCTGATGGTGGCGGTGCTCAGCATCTTCTACGGCGCCCGCCATTGGACCACGATTGCGTTCGTTGCCGTCGGGGTGCCGGCCATCGTCTATGTCGTGTTCCGCCGCATGCTGACAGTGGCGCTGCCTGAATTTCCGGATTTCTAGGCCGTGCTCGACACCGTCCTCCACAGCATCGAAATGCTGATGCGGCTCGACACGCTGCTGATGATGAGTCTCGGGCTTGTGCTCGGCATCTTCATCGGCGCGCTGCCGGGATTCACGACGACGATGGCGATGGCGGTGCTGCTGCCGATCTCGTTTTTCTTAAGCCCGGTGGTCGGCATCCCGTTCCTGATCGGCGTCTACAAGGGCGGCATCTACGGCGGCAGCATTCCGGCAATCCTGGTCGGCATCCCCGGCACCGGCGCCTCGGTGGCGACCACCTATGACGGCCTGCCGATGACCAAGAAGGGCCAATCGCGCAAGGCACTCGACATGGCGCTCGCCGCCTCCGCCATCGCCGATTTCGTCGCCAGCCTGGCCACGGTGGTGCTGATCGGTCCGATCGCGCTCGTAGCCATGAAATTCGGGCCGCCGGAGCTGGCCGCGGTAATGGTGCTGAGCATGCTGATCATCGCCTTTTCGGGCACGACCATGGTGATCAAGAGCCTGATGATGCTGGCGCTCGGCATGTTCTTCGCCATGGTCGGGCAAGACCCGATCGGCGCGCTCGGCCGTTTCACCTTCGGCTTCTTCCCCATTGAATTGGGGATCAATCTGCTGCCCATGCTGATCGGCCTGTTCGCCATCCCGGAAGTGCTGCTGTCGATCGAGGAGAAGACCAAGCCCTTCGTTGAGAAATCGGTGCGGCCGGAGGGCGACCGCCTGACGTTTGCCGAGCTTTCCGCCTGCAAGCGCACGATCGCGCGCTCGACCGTGCTCGGCGGCGTCATCGGCATGATTCCCGGTGTCGGCCAGGTGGTGGCGGCGCTGATGGCCTATGCCGCGGCCAAGACGGCCTCCCCCACTCCGGAGAAATTCGGCACCGGCGTCATCGAAGGCGTGGCGGCGCCGGAAGCCGCCAACAACGCGGTCAACGGCCCCACCATGGTGCCGCTGCTCACGCTCGGCATTCCCGGCGACAACATCACGGCGATCCTGCTCGGCGCATTCGTGGTGCAGGGACTGCGCCCGGGCCCGCAACTGTTCGCGCAGCAGGCGACGCTGATCTACGCCATCCTGTTCAGCATGGTCTTCGCCTGCGTGCTGCTTTTCGTGCTCGGCTATCTTTTGATCCCGCTGTTTTCCAAGGTGGTGATGATCCGCAAGGCCTATCTGGTGCCGCTGACTGTCGTGTTCGCCTTCGTCGGCACCTATGTCTTCCGTTCCAACGTGATCGACCTTTATTTCCTGATCTTCTTCGGCCTGCTTGGTTATGGTGCGCGAAAACTAAGCTTCGACGTCACGCCGCTGGTCATGGCCTTTATCTTGACCCCGGTGCTGGAATATTCTCTGGGCCAATCGATCCTGTTGTCACAAGGCGACCTGTTCCATTATGTAGTCATCGAACGGCCGCTCGCCCTCGTCATCATCTTGGCGACGCCGGCACTGACCTATCTGATGTGGTACCGTACGCGGAAGCTGAGAAGCCCGGACCCGGTCAACGGGCCGGAACCGCTGACGGCAGAACAATGAAGCCCTGACCGATAGTGAGGGCGCAAGGGAGGAAAATGTAATGACACAACTATCGAGGCGCTTGTTTGTTACGGCCGCCGTCGCGGCCGGCTTGGCATTGGGGGGCAACGCGGCGCTCGCCGCGGACTATCCGAGCAAGCCGATCACCATGATCATTCCGCTCGGCGCCGGCGGCTCGCACGATCTCAATGCGCGCGTCATGACCTCGGTGCTGCCGAGCTATGTCGGTCAACCGGTGGTCGTTCAGCTCATGCCAGGCGCCAGCGGCCGCATCGGCACCGCCGCCGCGGCCAAGGCCAAGGCGGACGGCTATACGCTGCTGTTCACCCACAACTTCATCGACGAGTTGCAACAGCACGTCACCAAACTGCCCTACAATCCGAACAAGGATTTCGTGGTGGTCGCGCGCACCAATTACGCGCCGCCCTCGATCGTGGTGCGCTCCGACAGCAAATTCAAAACACTGAAGGGCATGCTCGAATACGCCAAAGCGCATCCGGGCGAGGTCAAGTTCGGTCACAGCGGCAACTGGGGCGCCGGCATGGTGCCGGGCGCGGCGCTGTTGCAGGCCGCCGGCGTGAAAATGACGCTGGTGCCCTATAAAGGCGGCGGCCCTTCGATGCGTGGCATGCTCGCCGGCGACGTCGATTTCACCGTGGCGTTCCCGTCGGTGATCACCAGCCAGGGCGACAAGGTGCGTACGCTGGCCACGCTCGCCGACAAGCGCGTGTTCAAGGACGTGCCGACTTCGGGCGAACTCGGGTTTCCAGACGTTGCGGGCATCGCCACCATGCAGCGCGTTGTGCTGGCGCCCGCCGGCATCCCGGCTGACCGGCTGGCCAAGCTGCGCGAAGCTTTCGCCAAGCTGTCGAAGGACAAGACCTACATGACGCTGCTCAAGAAGCTCGACGAGAACGACGAGTTCATGGCCGGCGTCGAATACCAGAAGATGCGTGATAAACAGGAAAAGAGCTACGGCATGCTGGTGAAGGAACTCACCAAGAAGTAGCACGACGTCCCGCGCACAAAATCAAAACCGCCCCGGGCGCATCGCCCGGGGCGGTCTGATTTTGCGATGGTGGCGAACGCAGTCACAGTCGAACCTGTCTCCACTCGCAGATTCCCTGCTAACAGGGAAATTAACAGGGAATTTCGTCGAATCCGCGCTCTTGACGTGATTTTGAACGCGGACACGCGAGCAAATTCAAAAGCTTGCAGCAAAATTCCCTACGCAACAGAACAGGGAAATTTTTAGCGGAACAGGGAATTCTCGCCCACTAACAGGGAATTTTGCCTGTGAAAGCCAAAATCCGCGGCGGATGAGGTTTTTGGTACACACAAGCCATAATTGCGCGATCATTGCGCTAGCTTAGCCGATTCCCTCACCGCCGAATGGCGGATAAAGTTTTCGGTACACACACCCGGTCGGCGACTGGGACGCATTGTCCCTCAAGCCATCCATAGAACGGACAAGGTCGTAACGAGCCCTCGAGTCATTTCGCGGCGCGTGCCCGATCAGAAACCGGCAACGAAAAGCTGAACGTTCCCTGACGGCTGAGCCGGGCGAACTCTGCCTGGATCATGTCGCTGACGGCGGCGATCGCCGGGTTGTAATTGCTGTTAAGTCTGGTGGCGAGCACGAGCAGCCGGTGCAGCTGCACGCCGGAAATCTCGGAGAACGTTACAGCGTGATTGGCGCGCGTCTCCTTGAAAACGGAGACGGGCATTAGCGTGGCCCAACGCCCATGCAGGACCAGTTCTCGTATAGAGTTCGACGGAATCAATTTCCGCATGGACGTTCAGATGGCCGCCCAACGGCGCGAGCTGTCTTTCGATAATGCGCCGATGCAGGCTGGTGATGAGGATGGGGATACGGGACAAGTGCCCGGTCGAGATCACCGGCCTCATTTTGCGCGAAACGTGTGCGACAAGAGCGAAGGGCTCGCCAAGCAGCGGGTGGATACTCAGCGGCTGCTCCGCTTCGGAGCCGGTCACAACCGCCATATCGATCAGGCCGCGCTCGACCTGGTGGAGCAGCACGGGCGTATAGGCTTCCCGAATCCTGAGCCGAATGCTGGCGATCGATTTCTGGCAGCGCGCAAAGAGCCCGGGCAGCAAGACCCGCGCGAGCGTCGGTGCGGCGCCCAGACTGATCGTGGTCTCCATCTGAGCGGATCGACCCGCCAGCTGCTGTCGCACGCGCGATGCTTCATTGAGGATGCGCGTCGCCGATTCATAAAGCGTCGCACCGGCGGGCGTGAGATGCACCCCGCGCGAGGAACGCAGTAGCAACTGGACCCCCAGGTCTTTCTCCAGTTCGCGCAATTGCCGGCTCAAAGCAGGTTGCGCAACGGATATGACTTGCGACGCGGCACTCAAGCTGCCGGCGTCGGAAATGGCGACGAAATAGCGAAGCGCCTTTAGATTCATGACAATCGCGCGGACTTCTCTCGCGGGCGGAACGAAAGCGGCCAGCTTTTCCCATATCAAAATGATATGGTAGTCAAAAAATTCGGTATTGGACAGGCCTTTTTGGCCTCCCTAGGTTTCATAACGCCATAGCAATTTGGTTTGGCGAAGCCTGCGGGCCGCGAGATACTTCCCCTCTCAACGAGAGCACGACGCAATGAAACTCACCGCAATCAAGTTCAAGATCGTTTCTAATCCGAAGCGTCCTGAAGAAAAAAGCATCGGCATCATCACGCTCAATCGACCGCAGGCGCTGAACGCGCTCGACGTGGACATGCGGCTTGAATTGAATGCCCTTCTGGACGAGCTCAAGTACATGAACCAGGTCAGGGTCGTCATCCTCACCGGTGAGGGCCGGGCCTTCTGCGCGGGCGGCGACCTTCCGTCCGAGGCAACGCCACACGGCAATGGGGCCAGCGAACTCGATACTGGCCTCAAAGGTCCATACAAGCGTGCGATGGAGTATTTCTTCAACGACGTGCGCCACGACATGCTCCAGCGGATGGTGCTAAAGATCGAAGGCCTGCCGCAGCCGACTATCGCCGCGATAAACGGCATTACCGTCGGTGGAGGGTTGGAGACGACGGTTGCGTGCGACATCCGGATTGCCTCGGAAAAGGCCAGGTTCACCGAAGCGGGCGTCGCCGCGGGATTTGTCGCGGAGGTCGGCGCTGCGTTCGCGCTTCCGCGGCTGATCGGGAAGGGCAAGGCGATCGAGATGATCCTGACCGGAGACGTTTACAACGCGGAGCAAGCGCTGGAGATGGGTCTGGTCGATCATGTCGTGCCCCATGAGCAGTTGATGGAGCGTGCCTTGGATCTGGCCGGACGGATCGCCTGCAATCCGTACCTATCGGTGCGCCGCGCCAAAGAGCTCATTCACATGTACTGGTCGGCGGTTCGTACCCCCGAGCGCGTCAGGCGGGAAACCGAGGCGGTCAACGAAATTTATCGTACCGACGATTGCGAAGAGGGCGTGCTGGCGTTCAACCAGAAACGCAAGCCGACGTTCAAGGGCCCGATCTACCCTAAATATCTTGAGAGCAATGAGTGAGCCTCCCATAGCACCGGGTGCGGGTGAAAACGGCCTCGGCGCCGGTTGGCCCACATTCCCCGGCTATAGAACCGCGCCTCCCGAATTCAATGTCGCGCGGGAGGTCCTGGACGATCCGATCGAGCGGCATGGATGCGGCGATCTGCCCGCCATCCGACATGCCGGCGGCGAACTTACTTTCAACGAACTGCGCCGGCGGGTCGATGCGTTGACAATCGGGTTGCGCAACAACGGTGTCTTGCCGGGTGAGCGGGTGCTGTTGCGCGGGCCGAATACCGCAGAATGGGCGGTCGCGTTCCTCAGTCTGGTGAAGCTCGGCGCTATCCCGGTGCTGGTCAGCACGCTGTTCGGGCCGAAAGAAATCGGGCATGTGCTCATGGTAAGCCGTATCCGCCGCGCCATCGTCCATGGGGATGTCGCGAGTGCGGTGCGGGACGCCTGGCCGCACGTTGCGGAACGAAAGCCGCTCATTGTGATCGGCAATCCGGAGCCCGGCGAAATCAGCACCGAGCAATGTTCGGTGTTCGATCGCGGCCCTGTCGAGGCAGCGAACACGCACCGTGATGCGCCCGCTTTCATCGTCTACACCTCCGGCTCCACGGGCAAGCCGAAGGGCGTGGTGCACGCCCATCGTTGGCTCGCCGCCGTAGGCGACGCGGCGCGGCTGCGCGGCGAGGAGTTCGCTCCAGGAGAGATCGCCTTCGGTGTAGGCGAATTGTGCAATATCGGGGCGCTCGGTCATTGCCTGCTATTTCCTTTGCGAGGCGGCGCATGTGCGAGCCTGCTTAGTGGGCGGGCGACATTGGATCGCGTTCTTGGTGCGATCCGGGATACCAAGCCGACTATTTTCTTCGGCGTCGCCTCGATCTTCCGGAAAATTCTCGCGACGCAAGAACTCGAGGCCTCCGCGCTGAATTCGGTCAAGCTTTTCGTGTCCGGCGGCGAGCCGATCGGACCGAATCTGCCGACGGAATGGGAAAAGCGCTTCGGGAGGCCGGTCTATGAGCACTATGCGCTGTCGGAATTTCAGATGGTGCTGGCCAACGGTCCAGGCGTGCCGGTGCGACCTGGATCTACGGGAATTGCTCCACCGGGCGTCGCGGTCGAGGTTCTCGACGCGGCGCTCCGTTCTGCGAAACCGGATGAGGTTGGAATGCTGGCCATCCGCGCCGATGACCCCGGGCTGTTCCTGACCTACGACAACCAGCCGGAAGTCTGGCGCCGGTCGATGCGTGGCGGGTGGTTTATTACGGGCGATCTGTTCAGCCGCGATGCCGACGGTTACTTTTGGTGTGCCGGCCGCGGCGACGATATGTTCAAGAGCCGCGGCTATTCAATCGCTCCGGTCGAAATCGAAAACGTGATGCAAGAGCATCCTGGCGTGTCGGAAGTTGCCATCGTCGGCGTTCCCGATCTCGAGATCTCACGGGCGATCAAAGCGGCAATCGTGCTCAGGCAGGGCTGGAGCGGCTCCGAGAAGCTCACCTCCGAACTGCGCGAGCATGTCCGCTCAAGGCTTGCACCCTACAAGGTCCCCAAGATTATCGAATACTGGGACGAGCTGCCGCGGGTAGGCGCCATCGGCAAGGTCAACAGGCGCATTCTCGAGGCGAGCATGCCGGCTCCCAGCGCCTCCGGCAGTCAGCCGGGAGCCGCAAAGCCGTAAGGTAACGGCGAGACGGAAATGATCTTCGAAAATCCAGCTCCCGACGCTCTGCGCGCGCTTCTTCAACGCGTCAAGAACATTGCCGTCGTCGGCTTGTCCCCGAACGTTGACCGCCCGAGCCACCGCATCGCGCGCCGCCTGCTAGGCTGGAACTATCGTGTGATACCGGTGCGCCCCGGCCCTAAAGAGCTGCTCGGCGAAAAGGCGTATCCGCGCCTTGCCGACGTTCCCGACGTGATCGACCTGGTCGACATTTTCCGGCCGGCGGAAGCGATTGCTAGCATCGTTCAAGATTGTATTTCGCTCAACTTGCCGGCGATCTGGATTCAGCAAGGTATCGTCGATGAGAACGCCGCCATGCGCGCGCGTTCCGCCGGCATTTTTGTGGTGATGGATCGGTGCATCTCGGTTGAATATCGGAAATTGATATTGCATGAAAAAATATAGGCCGAACGACTGTGTTTACCGAATACCTAACCCCACACACAATCGTGATGAATACTACTAAGGATCGGACGTGAAATTGTGTTTCAGGTTCGCTGAACCGGGCGAGAGACCGGCGCATCCTTTTCCAATGATCAGTGCGTCCTGATGTCGTTGTAACAGCATAGGCTCGAAGGATCCGGCGCAGATGCGCCTCGCCCAAGACAATGAAATGATCAACACGCTCGCGCCGGATAGATCCGATCAGCCGTTCAGCAAAGCCATTCTGCCAACGCAATTCTGGGGCGGCGGGCTTGTCCCGTATGCTGTCCCTACCGCGAATCAGATCCGGACGCACTGATGGTGGAGTCCACCGAGTATAGACCGCACCTTAATACGGCCGTGACGCTGAATTGCCTTTCCATTGGGCGCATCCTTCCCTAACGAGAGGCGTGTGCACACCGGATTGTAGTACTACATGTAGCTGTCCTTGTCGGAAACTAAATCCGCGGACACAACGCCTCCGCGATGTCCACGATAGGTTTTCGGCAAATTCTAAAAGGAGAAATTCCGCGAGTGAGACAGCGTCGCCCGCGTTTCAAAAACCTCAAGCTTTGGCGGCCACCGTCTCCATTTCAACGACCCACAACGGATTGGCAAGCCTGCTAACGACAACCCAAGTCGAGGCTGGTGTGTGTCCTGGCTTAAGATATTTCTCACGATGAGCTTTAAGATACTTTAAGCCGTCAGGATCGGTTGAATAGACGTTAAGCCGCACGATATTTTCTGGACCCATGCCGGCGTCTGCAAGGATCGCCAACGTATTTTGCCAGATCTGATCGTGTTGAGCCTCGAAACCTTCGGCAAGAGTGCCATCGGGGCGCACGCCGACCTGACCTGCCGTATACAGCCAGCGTGCATTCGGAGGCACCTCTACGCAGTGACTATACATTGCTGCTGGCGGCGCGACGGTCGGCGGATTGCTTGTCTTTAGCATGGCGATCAACTCCTTTTTCAGGAGTATAGCATGTTGCCACAGTTTATTACATTCGGTGTCTGTACCGAAATGATCTGCCCCCTTTGAAGTGGTCCTCCCTGAAGTATTATTTTGACAGAGGAGGATACGGAGATGGGCAGGAAGAGGCATACGGCGGAATAGATCGTTGCGAAGCTTCCGCAGGTCGTTGTGATGATGGCGCAGGGTCGGCCGGTGGCGGACGCGGTTCGATCGATAGGCGTAACGGAAGTAACTGCGCGATGAGCTTCTCAACGGCGAGATCTTCTACACATTGAAGGAGGCCAAGATCGTGATTGAAGCCTGGCAACGCCACTACAACACCGTACGACCTCACTCGTCGCTGGGGTATCGACCGCCGGCACCTGTGGCCATAGTCTGGTGACCGGCCCCCACTGAGTGGTCCAATTGGAATGTTAGTTTAGAGCCGGCATTTCCACCACCATTGTTGTTGCTGGCCAGACCAGGGCCTCAGGTGCCGGCGGTCGATATCCCAGCGACGAGTGAGGCCGTACGGTGTTGTAGTGGCGTCGCCAGGCTTCGATCACGATCTTGGCCTCCTTCAATGTGTAGAAGATCTCGCCGTTGAGAAGCTCATCGCGCAGTTTTCCGTTGAAGCTTTCGCAATAGCCGTTCTCCCAAGGGCTTCCAGGTTCGATGTAGGCCGTCTTGGCGCCGACAGCTGCGATCCATTCCCGAAGAGCAAGGGCAACGAACTCCGGGCCGTTGTCTGAACGTATGTGCGCAGGAATGCCCCGCGAGACGAACAGCTCGCAGAGCGCCTCGATGACGTCGGTCGCCTTGAGCCTACGGGCCACACGGATGGCCAGGCTCTCGCGGCTGAACTCATCGATGATGCACAACATCCGGAACGCTTTGCCGTCGTGAGTGCGGTCAGCGACGAAGTCATAGGACCAGACGTGATTGGGGCGCTCCGGCCGCAAACGGATGCATGAGCCGTCATTGAGCCACAGGCGCCCGCGTTTAGGCTGTTTGGTGGGCACTTTGAGCCCCTCACACCGCCAGATCCGCTCGACACGCTTCTTGTTCACCGTCCAACCGGCGCTACGCAGCAACGCCGTGATCCGGCGATATCCGTAGCGACCGTATTGGCGGGCAAGTTCAATGATGTCGGCAGTCAAGACCGCCTCATCACCAGGTGTCTTAGGGATCTTGCGCTGCGTCGATCGGTGCTGGCCAAGAACCCGGCATGCCCGTCTCTCGGGGATGCCAAGCTCGGTCATCACGTGATCAACGCACGCCCGGCGCCGCGAGGGGCTTAGAAGTTTCCCTTTGCAGCCTCTGCCAGGATCAGCTTGTCCAGTGTCAGGTCTGAGACCGCTCGCCGGAGACGACCGTTCTCGGTCTCTAGTTCCTTGAGCCGTTTAACCTGATCGCCCCTCAGGCCCCCGTACTCATTGCGCCATCGATAGTACGTTACTTCCGTTACGCCTATCGATCGAACCGCGTCCGCCACCGGCCGACCCTGCGCCATCATCACATCGACCTGCCGAAGCTTCGCAACGATCTCTTCCGCCGTATGCCTCTTCCTGCCCATCTCCGTATCCTCCTCTGTCAAAATAATACTTCAGGGAGGACCACTTCAAAGGGGGCAGATCAGTTGATGACTGCTACCGAATCTAAAGGCCTCAAGAGGGGTAGCCGCGTTTATTGGCGAGGCGATGCCACTGACGGCGGCAGTATCACTGAAATGAGTTGGGATGCAGTGACGATCGTTTGGGACAACGGTCAGGTAGCCACCGTGCACCATGGGGACATGCGTGAAATCCAGCGAGCGGCGGCAAAGCCTACAATTGTTTAGACCCCATGTCGGCCGCGCCGTACAATCAGAAAGGTGAAACTGTCCGATGCCCAGCGTCGGAACACTCTAACAACCGGCGCCGGACCGGCGTCGACCGCTTGTTTTGCCGCAAAATGCAACGGCCAAGTCTATTTCACGATTGCCTTTTCGTACCTTCGATGTCCGAGATTTTTCTCGACTTTATTTCAGTAAAGGCGCAGGGTAATAACAATCGAGACGCCAACGCAAAGCGTTCGAGCTTTCAATCCATCCTTGCAATCGGGGCCCGTTCGAGCGCCCCGTTCCTCGCTCCGAAGCATGTCGGGCGAAAGGAAATCATATGCGCACCCTCGTCGAGCCGCCGCCCTCGTCGCGCTGCGACCACTGTGGTGGCGAGTTGCGACTCAAGCAAATTGAGTCAGCCAACCGTACTCTTGATTTGGACAACGAGATATTCGTCTGCGTAGTATGCGGCCGTGAGCAGTCGTGTACGGTGAGCCATAACCACAAAGCGCGCCATATGCCGGATCCCAAGGCGGCCTAGTCAAACGATTACGTTGTCCGCGTCCCGAACGTCTATTGGCGTTACTCTTGGTGTGTCGCGTTGCCGGCAGATCATCCGAGCATTACTCGGACATGATGGGTTTCGCCGTCATCCACCAGAGTGATTTGGCTTGAGCCGCGCGGCAGCATTTGACCATCCAGTTGCAGGCGCGCAATGCCGCGGCAAACCCCGGCATGATTGTCAACGGATACCTCGTACCGAGCCGTGTGGTGGCGAAACGCTATTTCGAAGCCTTGCCATGCTTGCGGCACGCAAGGGTCAAGTCGCAACGTGTTGCCCTCCACGCTGAAGCCCAAAATTGACTCGAGACCGGCCCGATACATCCACCCGGCCGAGCCCGTGTACCAGGTCCATCCGCCCCACCCCACGTGCGGCGGAACGGAGTAGACATCCGCGCACACCACATACGGTTCCACCTTGTAGCGTTGTGCGGCGGCCCCCGTGCGAGCGTGATTGATGGGATTGAGCAGCGCGAACAACTCGGCTGCCTTGCCCCCGTCGCCAAGCTTGGCGAATGCCTGGACCGACCAGATGGCGGCATGAGTATACTGCCCGCCATTTTCGCGAATCCCCGGCGGATAACCCTTGATGTAGCCGGGGTCCTGTAGGGTTTGATCGAACGGCGGTGTGAACAGCAGAGCCAATCCATCATTGCGCAAGATGAGATTTTCATCGACCGCCGCCATGGCGCGCGCGGCGCGTGCCGGGTCTGCCGCGCCGGAGATTACCCCCCAGGACTGCGCAATGGAGTCGATGCGGCACTCGCTGCTCGAAGCAGACCCAAGCGGCGTTCCATCATCAAAATAGCCGCGGCGATACCAGTTTCCATCCCAGCCTTCGCGCTCAAGGGCGGCGCACAGCGACGTCGCGTGCTGCCGCCAGGATGCGACACGCTCGTGCTGACCCCGTTGCTCGGCGAACGCAACGAAATTCGCAATGGTGGCGTAAAGAAACCAGCCCAGCCAGATGCTTTCGCCCTGCCCACCCACACCGACCCGGTTCAATCCGTCGTTCCAGTCGCCGCCGCCGATCAGCGGCAGGCCATGCCGTCCGAGCGCAAGGCTGCGGTCGAGAGCCCGCGCACAGTGTTCAAAAAGAGTAGCCTTCTCGTTCGAAGCCATGGGCTGAAAAAAAGCATCCTGCTCGTTAGGCGCCAGCTTCATTCCGTCGAGAAACGCTATCTGCTCGTCGAGAACAGCGAGATCACCAGTCGCCGTCACATATTGCGCCGCGGCATAGGGCAACCAGAGAAGGTCATCGGAAACGCGCGTGCGAATGCCTTTGCCGGAGGACGGCAACCACCAGTGTTGAACGTCACCCTCGGTAAACTGCCGTGCCGCTGCTCGCAGCAGATGCTCCCGTGTCAGGCCCGGCTGCGACCGGCAGAGCGCCATCCCATCTTGCAGCTGGTCGCGGAAGCCATAAGCGCCGCTCGCCTGGTAGAAACCCGATCGAGCCCACAATCGGCAAACGATCGTTTGATACAGAAGCCAGCGGTTCAGCATGATGTCCATCGCGCGATCGGGTGTCCGCACCTGGACCGCGCCCAGCGTCTGATCCCAATATCTGCCAACGTCGCTGAACACTTCGTCAAGATTGGCTGCACGATATAGCTCGACCAGCGACACGGCTTCAGCTCCCGTCGTCGCTTCGCCCAACAAAAAGGTAATCTCGGCTTCACCGTTTGCCGGAATCTCTACGGCGGTTTGTAGAATGCCGCATGGATCGAGCCCCGCGCCGACCCGGTTGGAAAGCGGGTTCCGATTTGCGAGCGCGGCCGGCAAAGCGAAACTGCCGTTCCGACCTATGAACTCCGTACGATCGCCGGAACACGAACTTTGCTGGCCCGCCATATCGGCAAAGGCCACACGGGAGCCGAACTCCACACGCCACGGATTGCGCGCGAGCATAACGCCGGTTTTAGGGTCGATCTCGGTGACGACATAGGGTGCGCAAGCGGTGCGCGAAGGGCCAAGCACCCACTCCACATAGGCCGTTACCGATAGACGCCGCCGGCGGCTTGAGACGTTCTTGATCTTCAGGCGAGAGATCTTGACGGGATCGTCGAGGGGCACAAACTGCAATAGATCGAGCACAATGCCATGCGACACATGCTCGAATCGAGTGTACCCTTGGCCATGTCTGGCAATGTATCGGGAAGCGTTGTCGCGGATGGGAAGAGCCGTCGCCGTCCAAAGCGCTCCGTTGTCCTCATCGCGCAAGTAGATGACCTCACCAGGACTATCGCTGACAGGGTCGTTCGACCGGGGAGTGAGCTGGTTCTCGCGGCTATTGTTCGACCATGTGTAACCGCTCCCCTCGGCGGAGACCTGGAAGCCAAACAAGGGATTGGCGATGACATTCACCCAGGGCGAGGGCGTCACCTGATCTCCGTCGAGGATGGTGACGTATTCCCGTCCATCCTGATCAAATCCACCAATTCCATTGAAGAATTCGAGCGTCGGCGGCGCGATGAACTCAGCCGGAATCGCGCTTTGCGGTATTAGGCTCGGCGGTGCTGCGGCAGGTGCGATTTCCAGGAGACGTTTAACTTGCTCGGCAAGCCCGCCTCGCCGGGTCACGATCACCACGCGCGCTACCGTCTGAAGAAGATTTCGTACCTCGACAGACAATAGGTCGGCGCGCAGTAGAAACACGCTTCCTGGGGCGCTATCTTTCTGAGGTGGTGATCGCGACAGATTGATTCGGCCAACCGACTCCAGAGCGTATTGCAAATCCTGGACATACGAGGTGCTTCTCTCGTTGATGATCACCAGGTCCACCGCGAGTTGCTTCATCCGCCAGTAGGAATGCGCGTGGATCAATTGGCGTACGGTCTCAAGGTGTTCGGCCTCATCAATCCGGCACAGCACAATCGGCAAGTCGCCAGAGATACCGTGCGCCCAAAGAGCCGATGGTCCGAGATTGTTCCGTTTCAAGATTTCAGGCGACGGTCTCAGCGTCAGGTCAGAGTACATGATGCGATTTGCGAGACGCTGAAAGAGATGTGCCTCGTCTGATGTTATTCTAAGATGATGCAGCTGAACCTGCGCCTGGGTCCAGGCCAATGTGGCTGCACGTTCGAACGCCGCGACATCGTGGTGCTTATCGGCCAGGCTGATAACCTCGTCGCGCGAACGGGCGACAAGTGTCCAAAAAGAGAGGCGAACCGTCGCACCCGGCGGGATGCGGACGCGCCGGCGGATGCTAAAAATCGGATCGAGCACGGTCCCGACGGTGTTCGACAGAGGCCGGCCGCTGCCAATGGAAATCGGCGTGCGGACATCGTTCCCGCGGCCGAGAAAGCGCGCCCGGTCGGTCTCGAATTGCAGTTCGTCTGTGGCCTCGCCTTCCAGTACGCCCAAATGGGCGGCCCACACCTCCGGTTCCTCCGGTGCCCGCCTTCGGCGGGTCGCCAGAAGCGCGCCCAACTCGGGCACGAATTCGGTTTGTACAAAAAGCTTTGAAAATGCCGGATGCGCCGCATCGTCACTCGGAGGCGCCAAGACGACCTCGGAATAAGAGGTCAACTCGATTTCGCGCGTGCGTGCCCCAAAATTCGAGATCGACACACGCCTGACGTCCCCATCCTCCTCGGGCGATACGACGACATCGAGAGTTGTCATCAGGGTTCCGTCACGTCTGGTAATTTCGGCGCGATCCTCTGAAAACGTGACTTCATAACTGTCCGGATTGGCGCCGCTAGGCTGATAACCGGCGGACCACACGTACCCGTTTTCGACATCTCGCAAATAGACATACGAACCCCAAGGATCGCAGGTAACATCTTCGCACCAACGGGAAACGGCGAGATTCCCCCAGCGGCTGAAACCAGATCCGGCAGCGGTAATCATGACGGCGTAGCGGCCGTTCGACAAAAGGTGCGTCCGCGGAATGCGATCGTGCGGCGAGTGGAACCGGCGCAACATGGGCGGCACCAGTTCGCGCACCTGCGTCGTCTGACTCACTTCTTCGGCGCGCACCCATTTGACCGCGACATCGCGCGGAGGCCTTTCCTGTAGCAACAATTCGGTCGCTTGCACGATCGGATTGGCATGAAAGCGCGTACGCATCGTTCCGCCGCGAAGCGTGTTCGCGATAGCGATCAGGCTCATCCCTTGATGGTGCGCCATATAGGCGCGCACGATGGCGACACTTTTGCCTTCCGGGATGCGCCCCGGCGTGTAGTCCAGTGCTTCGTACCAGCCGTATTGGCCACACCCCCCCACCTCGGCCAGGCGGGCGAAATTCCGCACCGCAGCGGCAGAATCGATCATGGATGCAAGTGCCGTCGCATAGGGCGCGACGACGACGTTTTCGCTGAGCCCTCGCTTTAGTCCGAGGCCGGGGACGCCGAAATTGGAATATTGATAGGTGAGCTCGAGATCGCGGAAGTTGTACGCGAACTCGGAAATCCCCCATGGAACTCCAAGTTGGACGCCGTACTCGATCTGTCGTTTCACAACTAGCCGGGCAGTTTGATGCAACAAGCTTCCTTCGGGCTCGCGCATCACAAGTTCCGGCATCAAGTACTCGAACATCGATCCCGACCATGAGATCAGAGCCGAGCCGCGGTCGATCGGGGTCGCCGCACGCCCCAATTTGAACCAATGTTTCGGTGCGATGTCGCCTTTGGCGATGGCAATGAAGCTCGCCAGGCGCGCCTCGGATGCAAGCAGGTCGTAGCAGCTTGGATCCAATGCACCTTCGGCGGACTGATAACCAATGGAGAGTAGCTGCCTTGCAGGGTCCAAAAGAAAGCCGAATTGCATCTCGTCAAACATTTTTCCGGCAAGCTCTTCGAGACTTGCAATTCGTCGCATGAGAGCTTGTGCGGTTGCCGCCGATTGTTCTAGCGCTGCAATGAGGCGGTCAATTTTGCTGACGTCATCATCGGCGAGGTTTGACGTGAGATCGGCTCTTTGTTGAACCAGCCTGGCAATCAATGCCTGACAGTGATCCGGCAGCTCACCTAAGGTCAGCGCAGGCGACAACAACGTGGCGTCAGCGGTGAGCTGAATCCACGGGAGCAAACCGTCAACGTCGCGCTGATGGCACTGGACAGATGAAGCAACGGCCTCAGTCCAGGTCACCACATCGGCTATACCGGCAAGGTCACTATCTCTTTCCTCGAAAAGCGCTCGCGCGAGCTCAGGAAGCGTCTCGCACTGTTGTTTCAGGTTCGACAACCGGACGGCAAAGTCCGCCGGTGTTTCGGCAGGCGATTTCAATGATGCCGCGAGTGAATCGAGCGCGATTTGAAGCTGTTTATGAGCATTCTCCGAAATTCGGCGGTCGCTGCTCGGGGCGACCAGAGAGGCTTGAGCGAGTTTTACGGCGTCCGCGATTCCGGCAAGCGGTTCCCGGCCAATCACAGATGTCGCAATCACCTCCCGGCAGACACTACGGAGCACAATCAGGTGCCCGGCCAAATTCCCGCTGTCGACCGACGAAATATATTTGGGCTCGAGCGGATGCAAATCATGGGTGTCATACCAATTGAAGAAATGACCGCGGAATCGCTCCAGCCGATCCATTGCACCAAGCGTTTCTTCTAGGCGGTCGACTGCCGCCGTGATGCCGAGCCAGCCGAAATCTCGCGCGGCAATGACCGAGAGAAGATAGAGGCCTAGATTCGTCGGCGAGGTCCGGTGCGCCAGGACCGGTCGCGGATCCTCCTGAAAATTGTCCGGAGGAAGCATATGATCTTCCGGCGTCACGAATGTTTCAAAAAAGTGCCAGGTTCGCCGCGCCGTAAGGCGCAAGCTTTCCCTCTCCGAGTCCGACAGGGAGCTCTGGTCGGGGCGTGGCGACCGGCTCACCCACCATGCGATGGTCGGCGACAGCATCCAGGCGCCGACCAACGGAGCCGCAAACAACCAAGACTGATGACCGGCGTAAGCAACGGCAACGGCCGCGCACACAGCCAATGCGACAGCGCCGGCCATCCGTCGATAGAAGCCGACAAGTCTGAGTTCCCGATCGGAACCCGCCGCTGCGGCGGTTACCCACTCCAGCAATCCTCGCCGCCGATGCAGCCTCGACCACGTCCGGACGATAGCGTCGCCCATCAGCCAGGCCTGATGTGCGAGCAACGCCACTTGCAGGCCGAACTGCAAAAAGGCGATTCTGAGATCGAGACGAAGGGCGCGGAAGTGGCTGCCGGTCGTGATCCCAGAGCGGCGCGGAATCACGCGTGCGACTAGAGGCAGGAACGCAGTCAGCAGAAATGGAAGCAGAACGAAACCGCTCCAGAGCAAGGCGGCGACTGATGACAGCAGGAACCATCCGGTCACGAATGCGAGGAAACTTGCCGGGGCCGACAAAGTGCGGCGAAGATTGTCTACGAGTTTCCAGCGGCCAAGCGGCGGAATATCGACCCGGCCAAGGCCGCCGCCAGTCACCGGCCTGCTACCAATGATCCAAGGAAGCAACTGCCAGTCGCCGCGCGCCCATCGGTGCTGGCGGGATGCGGCAACGTCGTAACGCGACGGAAACTCTTCAAAGACTTCGACGTCGGAGACCAGCCCGGCGCGGGCAAAAATACCTTCCAGCAAGTCGTGGCTGAGAACCGAGCTTTCCGAGATTCGGCCTGCGAGAGCGGCCTCGAAGCTATCCACCTCGTAAATGCCCTTGCCGCTATAAGAACCCTCCTCGAACAGGTCCTGATAAACGTCGGAAACGGCTGCCGCGTATGGGTCGATGCCGGTCGGGCTCGAGAATACGCGCTGATACACCGAGCCATCGCGCGTTGTGGGAAGCGATGGCGTCACGCGCGGCTGCAGCACGCCGTAGCCCTCGACCGACACGGCGACACACGGGATCAAGCTTGGGTCGATTGAGCGGATGCGCCATTTTCCCGATCAGGCGCCTGGCGGCTCCAATCGGAAGCCGCGTGTCCGTGTCCAAGGTGATGACGTAACGGACGCCCGGGGGTACGTGCGGTGGCCGGCCGCCGAGCGCCAAGAACGTGGTGTTGGTGGCACCGCGAAGCAGCCGGTTTAGCTCATGCAGTTTTCCGCGCTTGCGTTCCCATCCGATCCAATCGCCCTGGCCCTCGTTCCAGACTCGCCGGCGATGCAGCAGGAGAAAACGAAGCCCGTCCAGCGCCGGACCGTACCGGCCATTGAGCCGATCGATTCCCTCAATCGCCGCGCCCAAAAGCTCCTCGTCACCGGCAGCGCTCTCGGTGGCCGAGTCCGTCCAGTCCGACAAAAGCGCAAAACGGATATCGCCATCCGGGCTAGCGAGATAATGAATTTCCAACCGTTCGATGAGTTCATCGATTGCCGCTCTGCTCGTGAGCAGTGTCGGCATGACGACGATGGTGCGGAATTCGCTCGAAACACCATCGCGCAGCTCGAGCCCGGGGAGCACGGCAGGGCCGAACCGATCTGTGACCGCGCGGTTCACCAGCGTGATCGCCGCGTCTACCGAAATAAAGAGGCCCAGGAACGCCAGCAACAGGAAAAGCGATCCATCAGTGCTTGCCAAACTGACTGCGAGCAATGCCAGCGCGAGAAGAAGCCCCGCAACGAACGCGACAGCCACGAGATAGCCTGTAATCCCAACCGCGGCGTTCGCGCGGGCCAGCCAATCCTTCATCGGAGCGCGAAAGCCAAGCTGCTTTTCAAACGCTCGACGTCCTTGTCCGATCAGGTAATAACCGGGATCCCGCCGGCGCGGATCTGGTTCAGCCGTTCCGGTTTTCCAGTTAGCGTCAGCATGTTTGGCAATGAAGATAGTGTTTTGGGCGACATCGATTTCCGAGTGGCCCGAACCGCGCGCAAGCTCCTCGATAGCGCGGCGATACCGATCGCGCGTCGGAAAATCCATGTCGGCGAAGTCACTGCTCGCCCGTAGCTCTTCGTCGACCAGACTGACGCTTTCGAAGAAATCCGCCCAATCAAGCTCGGATATGAGCCGCATGCTGGTGACTATATTGCGGACGGTGACGTTAGCCGCGCCCTGCCTGCGGTGCTCTTCGTACACAATTTCATCGGCGTTTGTGCCCTGCGAACTCAGGCGCTCGTCCAGCCACAGAAGCGCTGGCGTCGTGGCAGGATCTTCATTGCGCAATCTCTGGACGAGCTGAACCGCGAAAGATCGTGTGAGCGGAAAATGTTTATACGGCCGCAGCGCGAGGGCAGTCGATTCAGGAGACCTGATCCCTGCACCGAGCAGACGCTCGGCCAATGCATCAGCAGCATCACGCGATGTCTGATTCCCCACGATCAGATCGGCCAAGCGACGTAAATTCTCCACGAGCACGATGCGAATTGTAATTGCGAGAGCCCAAAGCTCGCCGATTGTTAGCGGTTGAACGCGCTGATAGGCCAATACGAAGCGTCGAAGCATCTCCGCTTCAAAACGGCTGTCCGTATGTGCAACAAAAGCCCAGGCTATTTCGAAGATCCGCGGATATCCCTTGAACGGGCCTTGGGCCAGCTTTGGCAGTTGACGGTAATAACTTGGTGGAAGATCGGTTTGGATTTCACGGATCTCGTCTTCTGCGAGATGAAAATTATCGATCAGCCATTCAGCCGCAGGGGTAATGGGTCGCTTGTCCGCAATTGCGGCTGCGATGGCACGATAAGCGTCAAGAAGGGCCTCATCGTTGTCGCGAACCCGTTTCGCAAGAGGCCGTCCTCTTTCCGGTTGTGAACTGACGGGCTGAGCCACAGCCAGGCTCTCGGCGTGCTGTTCAAGGCGCTCGACGCTGAAAAGCTCTTCGCGGATTGCCTTCTCATCGGCCCAAGATGGTACCGATGACATCCTTGGTAGAAGCCTTGCGAACTGGCTGCGCAAATATACCTCGCACCCTCGAAAATCAGCGATATTGCTAGGGTACTTGAGAAGCGGGACGATTAGGACTGGCTTTGCAGTCTGTATGTTCCCATATAGGCACGATCACCGCGGGCACATCATGCGATTCGATGTTTTATTGAGACTTTTGGCGCACCAACGCAGGCGTGCCAACCGGCAGGACGACCGTGAAAACTTTGACGTATAACGAGCGCGCGGAAAGGCTGCGGTCTGAGATCGCTCAGCTTGAAGCACGGTATGACGGTTTGTTCCCGCCTGGGGTCTATTCAGTTCTCGAAGACCTCAAGCTGAAACTAATTGCCCTCACTAAGACCGCTTAGCTGGCATGATGTTTGGACAATCTGCGTTTTTCCGTGAAACTCGAGTCAGTATCCCCGCGGCAAGCCTCCTATTTCTACTGACTAAGCTACCCACGCGGGACTTATGGGCCCAGCCGATCCACCCGGTCTGGGAAAAGTCGGCTGTTGGCCTGATCTGCCCCCTTTGAAGTGGTCCTCCCTGAAGTATTATTTTGACAGAGGAGGATACGGAGATGGGCAGGAAGAGGCATACGGCGGAAGAGATCGTTGCGAAGCTTCGGCAGGTCGATGTGTTGATGGCGCAGGGTCGGCCGGTGGCGGACGCGGTTCGATCGATAGGCGTAACGGAAGTAACGTACTATCGATGGCGCAATGAGTACGGCGGCCTGAAGGGCGACCAGGTTAAGCGGCTCAAGGAACTGGAGACCGAGAACGGTCGTCTCCGGCGAGCGGTCTCAGACCTGACGCTGGACAAGCTGATCCTGGCAGAGGCTGCAAAGGGAAACTTCTAAGCCCCTCGCGCCGCCGCGCGTGCGTTGATCACGTGATGACCGAGCTTGGCATCCCCGAGAGACGGGCATGCCGGGTTCTTGGCCAGCACCGATCGACGCAGCGCAAGATCCCTACGACACCTGGTGATGAGGCGGTCTTGACTGCCGACATCATCGAACTTGCCCGCCAATACGGTCGCTACGGATATCGCCGGATCACGGCGTTGCTGCGTAGCGCCGGTTGGACGGTGAACAAGAAGCGTGTTGAGCGGATCTGGCGGTGTGAGGGGCTGAAAGTGCCCACCAAACAGCCTAAACGCGGGCGCCTGTGGCTCAATGACGGCTCATGCATCCGTCTGCGGCCGGAGCGCCCCAATCACGTCTGGTCCTATGACTTCGTCGCTGACCGCACTCACGATGGCAAAGCGTTCCGGATGTTGTGCATCATCGACGAGTTCAGCCGCGAGAGCCTGGCCATCCGTGTGGCCCGTAGGCTCAAGGCGACCGACGTCATCGAGGCGCTCTGCGAGCTGTTCGTCTCGCGGGGCATTCCTGCGCACATACGTTCAGACAACGGCCCGGAGTTCGTTGCCCTTGCTCTTCGGGAATGGATCGCAGCTGTCGGAGCCAAGACGGCCTACATCGAACCTGGAAGCCCTTGGGAGAACGGCTATTGCGAAAGCTTCAACGGCAAACTGCGCGATGAGCTGCTCAACGGCGAGATCTTCTACACATTGAAGGAGGCCAAGATCGTGATTGAAGCCTGGCGACGCCACTACAACACCGTACGGCCTCACTCGTCGCTGGGATATCGACCGCCGGCACCTGAGGCCCTGGTCTGGCCAGCAACAACAATGGTGGTGGAAATGCCGGCTCTAAACTAACATTCCAATCGGACCACTCAGTGGGGGCCGGTCAATGGGACTTTACCGATTATGTCTTGCAAATTTAATGGCTGCGGTAGGGAAAAAAGTTTCTTAGGAGTTTTTTAATTTTTGAAACGGACTCCGAATTTTCGTGAAACAAGCATGCGCAGTGGCATATGCCTCTTTGTGAAATGACCCCTCGTTTTTGGTGCTACCCCCTAGCTCGGCTCTCGCAGTGAATTCTTATCGCTAACGAATTTTTCGAGCCCGCGTTCTGCGCATGGGACTCTGCGCGCAACACAGATCAGATTCCATAATGTCTGCTTATCGGACGTTGGAGAGCGTATATGAGGACGATCAAGTCGAATTGCGGCGACTAATACGCGCTGCCGGCATTTGGCTGGTCATGGGCCGATTTGCAGGCTGATTTGCCCGCCCAAGCTCGATGCAGCCGATCCTTAATTCAAGCAAACGATCACCTGCCCCTGTGGTTGTCGACATTCATCCCATATACGGTTGTTGTTTGAATGATGCACATTCAGATGATGTTTCATTAATATTTTGGAGATAACGCTCATGAACACCGCAACTCCGCATACCGCTTCGGCGAGCACCGGCAATCCCGTTGAGAACAAGCAAATCCTTCTCAAGGATATCGGCGCCAAGTGGGGCAAGTTTTCCGAGCAGGAGCTCGGCGCGCTCAAGAACAAGGACGATCTCGTCACCCAGGTCGTGGCCAAGTACAGCATCGATAAGACGCAGGCGCAGCGCGATGTCGATGCCGTGATGAAGGGCCGCCAGATCTGATCTGGATTCTCACCAAACGCGAGGCCGCCCATAGGCGGCCTCGTCGTTTGCCGAAGTTCAACCCTCAGGGGGGCCGGAATGCTCCAATGGTTCGTACCGCCGATTGTCGTGCCGGCCGGTTTGGTTGCTCTGGTCATCGTCGTGGCGATTCTGCGGCACTCTCTCGGCGCTTAAGCGTCAAAAAGCCCGTCGTCCAGGCTGTTTTCCGAACCTGGTGCTCGCCAAAGCTCGCGAATTCTATCCGGTAATCGTGATAACGAGACACTCGACTATCCACGAGTAAAGGCGCGACGTTTCTGCAGTCCGACGCTTGACCAAAGCGCTCTCGGCGTTCGCGGCCATTTAAGAAAAACTCGCGCTGCCTGGCCTCTGCTCGAAAGCGGAGCGATAAGTTCAAATGTCACTACCGACCTGGAAACGATAGATGCTCACGCGAACGCACCGCAAAACCGTGATATTTTACGGCCCATTCTCGCTTGAGGGTATCGGCCGGCTGTTGCCCGCCGGCAGTTATGAAATCGTGACCGATGAAGAGCTGATCGAGGGACTATCGTTTCCTGTCTATCGCCGCATCGCGACGATGATGCTGGCGCCAGCGCAGTATGACCACGCGACGGTCGAGATGCTGACCGTCGATCCGATCGACCTCGCGGCGGCGTTAGAGCGCGACGCTGCGGTCATTGCCGAAAAGTCTAACTGCATTCCGGCGAAGATGCCGTGATGTGGGGTCGCTGGCTATCGCAAAATCGAAAGGCCACGAACATGACGATTAGTTTTCCCAACAGCAGCCGCAGCTACGATGCGACGCGGCAGGCGGTCCGCTTCTGGGGATACGACCGTTCTATGGAGAGCTCGTTCTTTGTGACCGTGGACGCCCTCAGGCGGCTTCAACCGAACCTGAGCTTTGACGCGGACGATCTGTTGCGGGCGTTTGACGTCAATCGCGAGCGCACCCACGCGATCGCCGCCCGGGTTTACGCCCGCGGGCGCAGAGGCTCCTACGATCTCCTCGCGGCCGATATTTGATGGCGTGGCTGTGCGCCTAAAACTCGTAACCCATCACGCGACCCGCCTGAAGCCGGCGGACACCGAAAATAGAAGCACAATAAAGGAAGGTACATGAGCAAAGATAAAAAGACCAAAGTGACAATAAGCGAAGAAGCTTTGAACGATGAAACAAAGGTCCAAGAGGTAGAGGTTCGAGAGACCAAGGACCAAAAACAGAAGATCCAAGAGTTAAATTTCCAAGGCCTAAAAAACCAAGAGTCAAAACACCAAGAGATAAAGCTGCACGAAACCAAGAAGCCGGTAAATCTGCCTGCAAACGCGATGCCGGTCGACGGCTATGTCTTGTCGATCGATGGCAAGCTGAAAAAGCGCTACGAGAGCGCGAATGAGGCGATGGCGGCCGGCGCCAAGCTCAAGCAAAGCTACCCGGTGATTCAGGTCGCGGTCTATGACGCCACCGAGCGCAGTTACACGCCGGTGGACTTGCGCGAGCAGGAGAACTAGACCGCGTACTCACAAATCGAGTTAAGGGTGGACGCTAACCCATAGGTGGTATCGACGATGAATTATTGGCTTGCGAAGCTATTGGTTGTTATCGCCGTCGGCGGGGGCGTCTCCTATGTCACGTCGACAGAGGCTCGGCCACTAAAGAAGCCGATAGAGGCTCAGCTACTAAAGAAAGAGCCCGCCCAATTATCTTGCGGACAAAAAGTCCTCGTTGAAAACAATACGTGTCCGCCGGGTCAAGTTCTGGAAGTTACTGGCAGTTGTCTAAGTACGAAACCCACAATTGATACGGTGGCAAGGGGACTACAATACAACTGTATTAAATGGAATTAGAGCGCACGATGTCTGCTGTTGGCCCTTAGCGGACATTGTGTTTGAGCCCGCTGATGTCCGCTTTCAAGGGTAAAGTAGCAAGTCGGGACTTATCTATGCCGTGAAGCGGCAATACCGTTGCCTTGTGATTTCCATCTAGTGCCGCAGCAATACCCCCGGCGATTGCTTCCGACGCGCGCCGTAGCGGATCGTTATCGAGGTGCGCATACCGCGCGGTGGTCGCCGCCTGAGCGTGGCCCAGCAATCGACCGATGATCGGCAAGCCCAGCCCGCCACCGGCACCGAAGCTCGCATAGGTGTGCCGCAGATCGTGCAGGCGCACGCCGGTCAAACCGGCCCGCTTGGTGACGGCATCCCACGGGCGCTTCAGATCGTGGCGCGGCTGCTCCGGATCGTCGCCGGGCACGACGTAGGGGCCGACCCGCTCCAGCCCATTCAGCACCGCAAGGGCAGGGGCATTGAGGATGACGGTCTTCCGGCCGCTCTTGCTGTCGGGCAGGAACAGACAGCCGCGCTCGAAATCGACGTGCTCCCACCGCAGGTGCAGGATTTCCCGCAGGCGGCAGCCGGTGAAGAGAAGCAGCCGAAGCGCCGCCGCCGCAGACGGGGCGATCCTGGTGGACCGCTTGGCCTTCGGCACGTGCTTGGCGGTGGGCTTCGATTTCGTCCACCGTCCAGGGAATGCCGGTGGTCTCGGCTTCGCGGATCGCGCTGCCCAGCCGCTCCAGTTCCTCGCCGGTCAGGAAGCGCTCGCGGCGGCTTTCCTTGAACTTGTCGATCCCGCGCGCCGGATTGGTGCCTTCCGGCACGATGCCCGCGCGGCCCGCGAAGGCGTACATGCTGCCGACCACCGCCAGCACGCGATTGGCCTGGAAGGGCGTATCGGCGAGCGAGGAATGCAGCCTGCCGACCTGGAGCCGGGTCAGCTTGTCGGCCTTGGTGGTGCCCACGGCGGGCTTCACGATGCGGTCCAGAATGTCCCGGTAGAACTCCGCCGTCCCGGCCTTGCGCTTGGCCCGCACGTGGTCGGCCATGAACCGGTCCGCCAGTTCGGCCACCGTGGGCGTGCCGCGTTCGGCGGTCTTCTGGTTCGCCGGATCGTGCCCGTGCGCCACCGCCCCCAGAATGGCCTTGGCGCGCGCTCTGGCGCGCTCTGGCGTGATTTTGCCGACCGCCGCGATGGTGTAGCGCCGCACGGGCGCGCCGCGCCCCGCGCCTGCCCTGTAGACGACCACGTAGGACTTCGCGCCGGTCGGGCGCACGCGCACGCCGAAGCCGCTCACGGCGTCGTCCCACAGCGTGAACTCGCTGCCGTTGGATTGAAGGGCGTCCACCGTGCGCTTGGTGATCCGTTGGGCTGTCATGGCTTGCTCGCTGCTAATTCGGTCCGGGGCAACACCGGGGCAACACCGAAACGGCATGCCCCGGAATTTCCCGATAGCAGCGTAGGAGCGGAAAGGCCCGAAACAATTGGGCTTTTTATCGCTCAGGGAAAGTCTAGGAATGTCAGGGAATTGGACAAAATGAGACTAC
>CAWFEO010000027.1:0-9395 GCA_963814885.1 uncultured Alphaproteobacteria bacterium
CGGCGTACCCGGCACGAACGCGTCGAAGGCCGCCCAGAATTGCGAACGGTATTGATCCTGCTCCTGCAGGATTTCGTGCCGGCTGCCGGCCAGAATGAGATGGCGGCCGGCGAGCAGATGCAGTCCGAATTCCTCGATGGCCGACATCGAGACGACCTCATCGCGCCCGGCCGCCACCAGCAACATCGGCTGGCGGATTTGGCTGGCATAGCCGGCACTATGGAACCGCTTCATCTGCTTGAGCGCGGCATCAATCCAGGCAATGGTCGGCGCGCCGAGGCCGAGCGCCGGCTCCTCTTCCAGCACGGCGGCGTTGCGCGCGTAGCGCACCGGATCGGAGGTCAGCACATTGCCGAGAAAGTTCTCGCTCCCGCTGACATCGGGGCCGCCGGCCGGAATATAGGCTCCGCCGCGCCCCAGAAAGCGCAGCAGGCGCGCGAGCGGACCGGCCATCGAAGTCAGACGGCCGGGCGGAAGGGCGATCATCGGCGCCGACAGCACCACGCGATCGAACCAGCGACGTCCGCTATGGCTGGCGCGAATGGCGACCGCCGCGCCCATGGAATGCGCCAGGCAGTAAATTGGCGGCGGGCAGTCGGGCAGCACCACCTGCTCCATGACGGTGTCGAGGTCGGTGGCGTATTGCGAGAAATCCCGCACATAGCCTTTATGGGGATCGGAGAGCCGGCGGTCCGACAAGCCTTGTCCGCGCCAATCGAACGTCGCCACCGCAAAGCCACGCGCGCGCAGGTCGCGCGCCGTCTCGAAATATTTCTCGATGAATTCGGCGCGGCCTTGCAGCACGACCACCGTGCCCTTGCGCCCGGGCGGCGGCGCAAAGCGCGCAAAGCGCAAGTTGACCCCGTCGCGGGTCTTGATGTTGCCGGCCACCGCATCGGCGGGCACCGGATTGGCAGGAATGGAGACGAGTTTCATGGAGTGCTGGAATGGGCCGGGGCGCGGCGGGTCCCGGCCTTATAGTGCATGATCCCGAAAAGTGGGAACCGGTTTTCGGCCGCGATCATGCGCGCATGAAAGCGGGCGCCAGCCGGACTTTATCGCGTTCCGTAGAATCGATAAAAATAATTATTTCTCAATAGCTTAAGAAGGACCTGAAGTCCTCTTGCGGGCTCCCGAACAGGCTCCCATATCACTGTTGCGCAGGCCATGACGGCTGCGCCCGGGTATCGGTTCGGCCAGATGGCGGACCGCCCGCATGTCGCTCAACGATGGAGGATATGCCATGCGTACTTTCGATCTCGCACCCCTTTACCGTTCCACGGTCGGCTTCGACCGGCTGTTTTCGATGCTGGACGGCGGCTTCGATGCCGCTCCGGGCTACCCGCCCTACAACATCGAGCGCACCGGCGAGAACGATTACCGCGTCACCGTCGCGGTCGCCGGCTTTGCCGAGAACGAGCTCTCGATCGAAGTGAAAGAGAACACGCTGACGATCAAGGGCGCCAAGCAGGTGAAGGAAGAGCAGACCGGTGAGGTGCTCTATCAGGGCATCGCCGCGCGCGCTTTCGAGCGCGTCTTCCAGCTTGCCGATCACGTCCAGGTCAAGGCCGCGGCCCTCGAAAACGGATTGCTGCACGTCGATCTCGTGCGCGAAATCCCCGAGGCCAAGAAGCCGCGCCAGGTTCCGATCGGCAACGGCGCCGACAAGGCCAAGCCGCAGGTGATCGACACCAAGGCCGCCTAACTTCGCCGGCAGCCAACAACGCAGCGCCCCGGACCATGTCCGGGGCGTTTTTATTTTTTGGGTGCGGCTCCGGATTTCCGCACGGGATAGACCAAGCCTCTGACCAGAACAGGCGAAACATCACTGCCGTTCTGCGACTGACCATTGCCGGCTTGCGGCACAAGAATGATGCGCGGACCTGCATCATAACGCGGCATGAAAACCGGCTTGATTGAGACGATATCGCCTAGCCGGACATCGGCCACCACGCGCACTTTGACGCCGTACTGATTGTAAGCGTGCAGCACGTAATAGCGCCCATGCCGGAAGGCCGGGCTGGCCGGATCGTAGCCCAAGACGAGCAAGGTGGTATTTATCTCAGCGGCCGACTGCGCGTGGGCGAAGCCCACCGGCTCGCTCCGGTAAGTCCCCGCTGCCGCAAGCGAGACCGTGGCGGTGAGCAGCGACACGGCCAGGCCGATCGTCAGGCTTTTTTTCATGACCCCTCTCCCTTGGCGTGCAGCTTAACCAAAAGCAGGGCTTGCCGTGGATTTTTCGCGCCGCCACTGTTGAGCGATTTACCCCGGCCGCCGCCTGGGCAAGCCGGCAATTCAACGGCATTGCGCGTAAGGGCCGCGCGTGGTCCTCTTCTTGCAGGGCAAGACAGAGCCCGCCGCAAAAGCCTGCGGTTCCACCAATTCCGGCGTGGACCAGTCTTGTGTGGCGGGGCAAAATTTGGCATTGTCTATTAGGACAGTATTACTGTCCTAATAGTTGGCGGCCACGATAACGGACCCTTGGGGCGGGGGCTGGCGTCGGTGGCGCCCAACGGGAGCAGCCACGGCAGCGACGGCCGGGCAAGGCTGCCCTTCTCGAGATTGGTTTGCTCATTGGCCGCGGCGTCCTTTCGGGTGCTGCGGATGAGGCAGGTACGCCGGAGGCGGCAAGACCGCCGGCGGGGCAAGGGCGAGATGGACGAGCGGAGCAAGAGCGCGACGATGCGCAGGCGCAAGGCGGCGGCACGGGTCCGCGGCGCCGCGCTTGCGCGCGCCGGCGCCGATCCCGGTACGCCGCTGCCGCAGGGGCTATACGACCCGGCGCTCGACAAGGATTCCTGCGGCGTCGGATTCGTCGCCGACATCAAGGGCCGCAAGTCGCACCGGATCATCGCCGACGGTCTGAAGATTCTCTGCAATCTGGAGCATCGCGGCGCGGTCGGCGCCGACCCGCGCATGGGCGACGGCGCCGGCATCCTGACGCAGATCCCGCACAAGTTCTTCGCTAAGAAAGCAAGCGAGCTCGGCTTCACGCTGCCGGACCCGGGACAATACGCGGTCGGCCAGTTGTTCATGCCGCGCGACACCAACTGGCGGCAGATCATCCGTGACATCTACGCGGACATGATCGCGCGCGAAGGCCTGACGCTGATCGGCTGGCGCGACGTACCCACCGATAATTCCACGCTCGGCGAATCGGTCAAGCCGACCGAGCCGATACACAGACAGGTGTTCATCGGCCTCGGCAAAAAGAAGATGTCGGAAGACGAGTTCGAGCGCCGGCTCTATATCCTGCGCAAGTCGATCTCGAACGCGATCTACCGCCGGCGCGAGCGGCGCATCGCCAGCTATTACCCGGTGTCGATCTCCTGCCGCACCATCGTCTACAAGGGCATGTTCCTGGCCGACCAGCTCGGCACCTATTATCCCGACCTGCAGGATGCGGATTTCGAGAGTGCGCTCGCCCTGGTGCACCAACGCTTTTCGACCAACACCTTCCCGACCTGGTCGCTGGCGCATCCCTACCGGATGATCGCGCATAACGGCGAGATCAACACGCTGCGCGGCAACGTCAACTGGATGGCGGCACGGCAGGCGTCGGTCGACTCGCCGCTGTTCGGCAAGGACATCACCCGGCTGTGGCCGGTTTCTTACGAGGGCCAATCCGACACCGCCTGCTTCGACAACGCGCTCGAATTCCTCACGCAAGGCGGTTACTCGCTCGCGCATGCCATGATGATGATGATCCCCGAGGCATGGGCGGGCAACCCGCTCATGGACGAGGAGCGGCGCGCCTTCTACGAATACAACGCCGCGCTGATGGAGCCGTGGGACGGCCCGGCGGCGATCGCCTTCACCAACGGCCGGCAGATCGGCGCCACGCTCGACCGCAATGGCCTGCGGCCGGCGCGCTATCTGCTCACCCGCGACGACCGCATCGTCATGGCGTCGGAAATGGGCGTGCTGCCGATCGAGGAAAAGAACATCGTCAAGAAGTGGCGGCTGCAGCCGGGCAAGATGCTGCTGGTCGATCTCGACGAAGGCCGTCTCATTCCCGACGAGGAATTGAAGGCGACGCTGGCGCGCAGCCATCCTTACAAGGAATGGCTCGCCAACACCCAGATCGTGCTGGAGGAACTGCCCGGCACCGCCAATCAAGCGCCGATCTCGAACCTGTCGCTGCTCGATCGCCAGCAGCTGTTCGGTTACACCCAGGAAGACCTGAAGTTCCTGATGACGCCGATGGCCACCGCCGGCGAGGAAGCCATCGGCTCCATGGGCAACGACACGCCGATCTCGGCGCTGTCCGACCGGCCGAAGCCGCTTTACACTTATTTCAAGCAGAACTTCGCGCAGGTCACCAACCCGCCGATCGACCCGATCCGCGAAGAGCTGGTGATGAGCCTGGTCTCCATTATCGGGCCGCGGCCCAATTTGTTCGACCTGGAAGGCACCTCGACCCTGAAGCGGCTGGAGGTGCGCCAGCCCATCCTCGCCAATGACGACCTGGAGAAAATCCGCTCGATCTCCGAGATGAGCGGCGATCACTTCAGGTCGCACTCCTTCGACATCACCTACCCGGCCGAGCACGGCGCCGACGGCATGGGCTGGGCGCTCGACGCATTGTGCGAGCGGGCCGAGGAAGAAGTGCGCTTGGGCTGCAACATCATCATCCTGTCCGACCGCAAGGCGGGCGCCGAGCGCATTCCGATCCCGGCGCTGCTCGCCTGCGCGGCCGTGCATCATCATCTTATCCGCAAGGGCCTGCGCACTTCCGTCGGCCTGGTGCTTGAAACGGGCGAGCCGCGCGAAGTGCATCACTACGCGTGTCTGGCCGGCTACGGCGCCGAAGCGATCAATCCCTATCTCGCCTTCGAAACGCTGGTCGCCGCCAAGGACGACCTGCCGCAGAAGCTCGACGAGAAGGAAGTCATCAAGCGCTACACCAAGGCGGTCAACAAGGGCCTGCTCAAGGTGATGTCGAAGATGGGCATCTCGACCTATCAGTCGTATTGCGGCGCGCAGATTTTCGACGCCGTCGGCCTGCGCCAGGATTTCGTCGATCAGTACTTTACCGGTACCCATAGCCGCATCGAGGGCGTCGGCCTCGCCGAGATCGCCGAAGAGACCGTGCGCCGCCACCGCGACGCCTTCGGCGATTCACCGATCTACAAGTCGATGCTCGACGTCGGCGGCGACTATGCGGTGCGGGTGCGCGGCGAGGACCACGTGTGGACCGCCGAGACGGTCAAGCGCCTGCAGCACGCGGTACGCGGCAATTCGCAGGACCATTACCGCGCCTTCGCGCAAATCGTGAACGAGCAGAGCGAGCGGCTCACCACCATCCGCGGGCTGTTCCGCATCGGCAAGGCGGAGGAGGATGGCCGCAGTCCGGTCCCGCTCGAGGAGGTCGAGCCGGCCAAGAACATCGTGCGGCGCTTTTCCACCGGCGCCATGTCGTACGGTTCGATCTCGCGCGAGGCCCACACCACGCTTGCCATCGCCATGAACCGCATCGGCGGCAAATCGAATACCGGCGAAGGCGGTGAAGAAGCCGACCGCTTCAAGCCGATGCCGAACGGCGATTCCATGCGCTCTGCCATCAAGCAGGTGGCCTCGGGGCGCTTCGGCGTCACCGCCGAATATCTCGTCAACTCGGACATAATGCAGATCAAGATGGCGCAGGGCGCCAAGCCGGGCGAAGGCGGGCAATTGCCCGGACACAAGGTCGACAAGACCATCGCCAAGGTGCGTCACTCGACGCCTGGCGTCGGTCTGATCTCGCCGCCGCCGCATCACGATATTTATTCAATCGAAGACCTGGCGCAGCTCATCTTCGACCTGAAGAACGTCAACCCGGCCGGCGACGTGTCGGTGAAGCTGGTCTCGGAAGTCGGCGTCGGCACCGTCGCCGCCGGCGTCTCCAAGGCGCGCGCCGATCACGTCACCATTGCCGGCTTCGAGGGCGGCACCGGCGCCTCCCCGCTCACTTCGATCAAGCATGCCGGCAGCCCCTGGGAGATCGGCCTGGCGGAGACCCATCAGACGCTGGTGGCCAACCGGCTGCGTGGCCGCATTTGCGTGCAGGTCGACGGCGGGATGCGCACCGGCCGCGACGTGGTGGTGGGCGCGCTGCTCGGCGCCGACGAATTCGGCTTCGCCACCGCGCCGCTGATCGCCGCCGGCTGCATCATGATGCGCAAGTGCCATCTCAACACCTGCCCGGTCGGGATCGCGACGCAGGATCCGGTGCTGCGCAAGCGGTTCCATGGGCAACCGGAACACGTCATCAACTATTTCTTCTTCGTCGCCGAGGAAGTTCGCGAGATCATGGCCATGCTCGGCTTCCGAACATTCGACGAAATGGTCGGACAAGTGCAGATGCTCGACCAACGCCGGCTGGTCGAGCATTGGAAGGCGAAGGGCCTCGACTTTTCCAGGCTGTTCACCAAACCCGAAGCCGCCAAGGGCACCGCGATCTACAAGTGCGAGCCGCAGGACCACAAAATCGAGAACATTCTCGACCGCAAGCTGATCGCCGAATCGCAGGCCGCCCTCGACCGCGGCGCGCCGGCGCGGCTGCAGACGAAAATCCGCAACACCGACCGCGCCGTCGGCGGCATGCTGTCGGGCGAAGTGGCCAAGCGCTACGGCCATGAGGGCCTGCCGGACGGCACCATCCATGTGCGCTTCACCGGCACCGCCGGCCAAAGCTTCGGCGCCTGGCTGGCGCGCGGCGTCACCTTCGAACTCGAAGGCGACGCCAACGATTATGTCGGCAAGGGCCTGTCGGGCGGGCGCATCGTCATCCGGCCGCCGGCTGACAGCGGCATCGTGCCGGAGGAATCGATCATCGTCGGCAATACGGTGCTGTACGGCGCCATCCAAGGCGAATGCTTTTTCCGCGGCGTCGCCGGCGAGCGCTTTGCTGTGCGCAATTCCGGCGCCATTGCCGTGATCGAGGGCGCCGGCGACCATTGCTGCGAATACATGACCGGCGGCGTCGTGGTGGTGCTTGGGTTTACCGGGCGCAATTTCGCGGCCGGCATGTCGGGCGGCATCGCCTATGTGCTCGACGAAGACGGCAGCTTCGAAACCCGCTGCAACATGGCGATGGTCGAGCTCGAGCCGGTGCCGGAGGAAGAGCAGGTCGCCGAACAGGAATTCGGCCAATACCAGGATCTCGAAAGCCATGGCCGCGTCGAGGTGATGTCGGACTTGACCATCAAGGACGCCGAGCGGCTCCACATGCTGATCTCCGACCATGCGCGTTATACGAACTCGAAGCGCGCGGCCGAAATTCTCGCCGACTGGAAGCGCTACCGCCCGCTGTTCAAGAAAGTGATGCCGGTCGAATACCGCCGCGCGCTCGCTGAGATGGCAAAGGAGAAGGCCGCCACGATGCAGGCCGCGGAATAGGCATGGGCAAGGTTACCGGCTTTCTCGAATACGAGCGCGAAGACCGCGACTACCAGCCGGTCGCGGAGCGTATCAAGCACTGGCATGAATTCGTGCTGCCGCTGCCGGAGCAGGAATTGCGCGAGCAGGCCGCGCGCTGCATGGACTGCGGCGTGCCCTATTGCCACGGCACCAGCCGCATTACGGGCCTGCCCATCGGCTGCCCGGTCAACAACCAGATTCCGGACTGGAACGATCTGGTCTATCGCAGCCACTGGGACGAGGCCGCGCGCAATTTGCACTCGACCAACAATTTTCCGGAGGTCACCGGCCGCGTCTGTCCGGCGCCGTGCGAGGCTTCCTGTACGCTCAATATCGACGAGAACCCGGTCACCATCAAAACCATTGAATGCGAGATCGCCGACCGCGCGATCGCGCAAGGATTGAAGCCGGAACCGCCGACGCAAAAGACCGGCAAAAAGATCGCCGTGGTCGGCTCAGGACCCGCCGGCTTGGCTTGCGCGCAACAGCTCGCGCGCGCCGGCCACGAGGTGCATGTCTATGAGCGCTGGGCCAAGGCCGGCGGCTTGTTGCGCTACGGCATTCCCGACTTCAAGATGGAGAAGATCCATATCGACCGCCGCGTCGAGCAGATGACGGCGGAAGGCGTACAGTTTCATTACGGCGCCGATATCGGCGTCAATGTGCCGCCCGAAAAGCTGGTGAACGAGCACGACGCGGTCGTGCTCACCGGCGGCGCCGAAAAGGGCCGCGACCTGGCAATCCCCGGCCGCGAGCTCAATGGCATCCATTTCGCCATGGAATTCCTGCCGCAGCAGAACCGGCGCGTGAGCAGCGAGCCGCAAGCCGGCGGCGAGCCGATTCTCGCGAAAGACAAGAAAGTGATCGTGATTGGCGGCGGCGATACCGGCTCCGACTGCATCGGCACCTCGATCCGGCAGGGCGCGGTGTCGGTCACCAATTTCGAGATCATGCCGCAGCCGCCCGAGCACGAGAACAAATTGCTGACCTGGCCGGACTGGCCGCTCAAGCTGCGCATTTCCTCAAGCCTTGAGGAAGGCGCGGTGCGCGAATTCGCGGTGCTGACGCAGAAATTCTCCGGCGAAAACGGACAGGTGAAGAAGCTGCATTGCGTCCACGTTGACGACAAGATTAAGCCGGTGCCGGGTACCGAATTCGAGATCGAGGCCGACCTGGTGCTGCTGGCCATGGGCTTCGTCAGTCCCTTACACGAAGGCATGCTGGAGGCGCTCGGCGTCGCGCTCGACCAGCGCGGCAACGTCAAGGCCGATACCGAGGATTATGCCACCTCGATTCCGAATGTGTTCGCCGCCGGCGATATGCGCCGTGGCCAGTCGCTGGTGGTATGGGCGATCCGCGAGGGCCGGCAGGCGGCCCACGCTGTCGACAAGTTCCTGATGGGCGAGACGACGCTGCCGCGGTAACGCGGCGCCAGGATCAGCGGAACAGGCTGAACGGATCGAACGGGAAGGTCGAGCGCCGGCGCGGCGCGCTGTGATGCTCGGGCTTAAGCGCGTTCTCGGCCTGCCGAGTGGGCTTGGGCTTGGGTAGGGCAACGTCCGCGGATTTGCTGGCGGCCCCGTTTTTGTTCGCGTTTTTGGCCACATCTTGTTCCGGACGGACCTGGTCACCGCCCTTGGGGTCGATCACTCTCACCGCACGTTTGGGAGCCGCCGCAGGCACCGCGTCGCCCTGTTTCGGTGCTTTTGCTTTTGTGTCCGCCGCCGGTTTCTCTCCGCTGTTGCCATCGCCGCCGTGCTGCCAGACGAAATCGTCGGCCCGTCCGGACGGCGGGGTGACCAATTCGCCCTTAACCAGGACGTCGTTGGCGATGGCGTCGCCAAAGGCCGGGCGGGTGCCGGCGGCGCCGAGCAACTGATCCGAATTTCCCGTGAGCACGGTCAGCGGAATCACCGGCCCGGTCACCGGGCGCACCGCCGATTTTCCACCGGGCACTGGCGTCAGCGGGCCGCTCGGCAGCGCCACCGGCAGCG
>CAWFEO010000028.1:0-106783 GCA_963814885.1 uncultured Alphaproteobacteria bacterium
GAGTGCTTTTTTATCCTCAATGATGCGGAACCAGGAACAATTGCGATTTTGAAGAACAACGTCGAGCCGATCGTTGCAGCGATCCGGGCTGACGTACCCGAACTCCATCTTCGAACTGCCTATTTCAACAAGCCATTCGATGCGCTGTATCCCGAAATAAAGGCATTGCTGGCGCAAGGACGCTACCAGAACGTGCTCTTTAATCTCGACCAGTACGGTCACAACGATGTGCGGCTCTCAAACTTGGCGGATATCACGGCGACTTTCAATTCGGCTGAAATTTTCTACACGTTCGGAATACTTTCTTTGTTGGCATTTCTCGCAAAAAGCGATCCCACTCTCTTAAGTAAACAACTCGGATTCCTCGGCGTAGTCGACGCCGACCTGTCGCCCCTTGAAAGCCAACTGAGCAGGGGTGAATGGCTAGGCGCGGCAGAGCACATCGTATTCGAGTGCCTCGGGAGTTGCGCCCAGTATGCTCCATACCTTTTCAATCCACAATCCGGAGGGTTGGCGGTACTGGTTGATCCACCTCGCGAACAACTACCGAGCACGTCAGGAGTATAACAACATTCTGCATCAGAATAGCAGCATGCAGGCCCACTTTGGCCTGAGCCGGGCTCTTGATGCTGTACTGCCGATCCACGGCATCGAAGGCGCATTGTATATTCTTTGGTTCCGTCTCCAGCCGGGCCAGCGCGCCGAGAAGAACCAGTTGCTGGATGATATTCCAGAGATTGCTCACCGAGTTTGGCGATGCCGTCGCTGTCAACAGTTCTATGGTCCGATTTTGCCAAGCTCACACCCGCTCATACGGATGATATCCACACGGCCATCGTCGAGAACCTGCTGGTGTTTGAGGTGACCACGGAGGGCGGCGGTGAGCGTCGGAAGCCAAATACAATCTTGGCGGGTGATACGCTCCGTATGAAGCAACAGCGGACGTTGATTCCCATATTTCTCAGCACGGACAGATACTTAATTGGATTACGCTTCGCCTTAGCATTTGCGCCTCGACACCAGAATGATTGATAAATGGCGAAGCTTACGCGGGAAGAGCTAGATGAAGAAGAAAGACGGAGCTCGCCTGTCGGCTTCTTCAATTTCGGAGACGTACTGGCAGGCAGCACGGTCGCTGAAGCGGTCTAAGAAACGATCGACGCACAAAAAATGACGAATTCGTTTCCTCTACTATCACGCCATCGAGCTCTATCTGAAAGCGTTACTCCGGGCGCACGGCATTCATCCGTTCGAGTTCCGCACCAAGTACGGACACAGCACGAACAAGCTCGCGCGGAAGGCTGAGGGCCTGGGCTTTTCCTCATGGACGAAGACAAGGAGATACTCAACATGATGTCAGATGCTCGATACCGTTATTCGCTCTCGCTACCTGATGACCGGCTTCTTCCACTGGCCCGACTTGGGCGCACTCGACCGCACCTGTAAGAGTTTACGCACATCCGTCGCGAAGGAGCTACATACCGAAGTTTCCGTCGAGGCTCGATAAGCCGAGGAGCTCGCCGATTACTGGAAAACTATGTGGGTTCCCAATGAAATTCCGCCTCCGTGGTGAAAACGTGTCTATATCGCCGTTTTATTTTGGGTCTCCCCACCCCGGGGCCGCGACACCTGCTCATCTTCCCAAGCGGGACTTGACATTTGCGCTTCCCTTTCAACCCATACGCCAGCCGCCCTTGCCCGTCGCGCCTGTAATATTTCTACGGCAGGAATTTGCCGGTCATCCCTAAGCTGACGCGGTCTCTCTTGGGGACCGCCTTGCGGGCAATGTCCATGTCGAAGTCGATCACCGACATGATGCCGTCGCCGAAACTCGCCAAGTCTCTCGATGTCGGAGAAAACAGGGACTGGGTGGTGGCGGACGCAGTCGCATTCGAACCCGTCTCCACTCCCAAATTCCCTGCTAACAGGGAAAAGAACAGGGAATTTTGTCGAATCCGCCCGCTCAGTGCGGTTTTGAAAGCTGATACACGAGCAAGTTCAGAGACTTGCAGCGAAATTCCCTACACAACAGAACAGGGAAATACTTTGGAGGAACAGAGAATTCCGGCGGAGGAACAGGGAATCTTGCTTGCGAAAACCAAAATCGTCCCGGATGAGGTTTTCGGTACATACAGCCGCGTTCTCGGCTTCAAGCCGGCTCTTCGGCTTGAATGGCGTGGCCAACACGGTCAGTACGAAACATAGCAGCGCTATCATGTTGCGCTGAGGTTAGGCGATTCCATCGGCTAATCAATACGGATGAGGTTTTCGGTACACACAACCAGAATTTCAGCCAGCAATGAAGTCCTCGACCGGAATAACCCGACCACCGCTGACCAGACTAGGCTGCAACCTCCCTCATAGAAAAGAAAGATTGCGTGATTCTGCCTCAGTTGCCAGCCCGATTGGGTTTACGACAGGGACAGGCTTTTAAGTTCGTCTTCCATCGCGCTAAAGCCCAATAACGCAAACATTGTATTCTGACGGTGGGCAATTCCGTCAACTGTCCAATGCGGATAATGTTTTCGGTACGCACAACACGCATAGGTCTCCGTACGCACTCAAAATTGTGTGCATCCACCCAGCAACGTTAGTTTTTCGTCCAACCGATCCCAGAGCTGCATGGCTTCCAGCTCTTGCAGCGACCAGTATTTGCTTAGACTAGCAAAGACCTCACTCTCCGCACGTCCCACTCCACTGTCGACATCGTCGCAGCGCCGTCTCAAAAGGAAATCGCTCAGATATTGTAGGCCGAGCTCCGTCGAACGGCGTCCGATATTGTTCTTTATCTCCTCCTCGGACAGACTGTTGCCGAACCAGCTCTCGTGCTTCTGCTGATCAATCAACAGCAGCCCAATTGGAATCGGCGGAGTGGCGTCCATGTTTTGGCTGTAAGGGTCGTCACCGTGCGATAGGTAGAGCTTCTCGCGCACAAACCCTGGCTGGGCATGGCCACCACGGCGGACAAGTTCGACTGGGACGTTTGCCGTTCGCAAAATGGAGCGTAAGAAGGCAACCGTACCCCAACAGCCGGCGGTGAGGCCGGTACCTATGACCTTGGACGGGGGCGGGTATCCACGGTATTCCCATTTTCTGAAGACGTTGTCGGACTCCCAGCCTCCCGTAAAGTGGTGCAGTTCTGCGCGACACCAGTTCAAAAGGCGCTCGATCGTATCTCGCGTCGTCGGGCCTAGGAGTTGATTTGAATTCAGGAATTGAAACGACTCCACGGGATCGGACGGAGTGGAAGCGCCGTGTACGTAGAAATCCACACGGTAGTTTTCCCCTTGGCTGTTGTCCCAGAAAAAGAGGGAATTACTGTCGAGCAACAATCTGCGCTGGTCACTAGTTAGGCTATCCAGTGACCAGTTCACAACCTCGAGCACATCGACGGCAATGCACTGGGCAACGTGAAAGATGAAAATTTCCCACGCGTCCGTTGGGGAAAACCAGCTACGAGCATGCTCATTCCCCGCCGGAACATTAACCAGTCGCGGGAGATCCGGTATTCCGCTTGCGTCACCCACCAAAAGTCGGCGAATTGCCGCCCGAAGTTGAGCTTGTTGCCTCGGCTCCCATTCCTCGAACGACCGAACCTCTCGCCCCGGCCCCCACCAACGAATATCTCCCGAGAGGCCCGGTCTTCCCTCCAACCACTTCGTCAGGTCAAAGGCATGTTCGCCTTCTCCCACGTCCTCTCTTCCGGTGAATAGAATCTCAAAGGTCGGATTCCAATAGAGCGGCTTTTCGTTCCTCAGCAAATCAGTCAGGAGCGCCGCGCGGTCGGGGGCAAGGCCGGTATAATAGGCTTCCCCACCGTCAGAAAAGTAAAGGTTCACTCGGCTCGTGCCGTCAGCGTATCCGAGTAACGAGTAACGCTGGACTTCCTTAACGGACATGATGCCATCACCATCCTGACCTCATAAACCCTCCTCCTCACCGACTGGCTCACTCCCCGTAAAAAGGATTCCCATGCCATCGTTCCAGTAGATCGGCTTCTCGTTCCTTAGAAGGTCGGCAAGCAGTAGCGCTCTCGCGGGCTCCAGATTGATGTAGAAATCCCAATTGCCATCCGCGAAGTACAGATTCAGTCGGGTGCGCCCGTCCCGATAGTGAAGGAAACAATATTGGGTTACCTGTTTGATCGCCATCGTACCCCACTTATTGAGAGGCTTTAGATGCCCTCAGCTTCCTGCTTCCTGCTTTGCTTGCACTACACCATGTTATCTGCACTTAGCGAACCAGATGAGCGTGAAGGATTCCGAGCAGGGTACCGATTATAGCTGTATCAGCAAAGGCGCCTACGCCACAGGCCCCCGGCATGAGACAGATGATAGCTAACGGACCTGTGGTGGGGACGGTGATGAGTGCACATAAGCCTGCGATTACGGCGAATGCGCCTGCGACTATACCGAAGATGATGGCAAGCAGACTAAGGAGCTTTAGTGTTTGCTCCAGCACGTCGCATCCGCCTGGGGCAGATACACATAACAAAGCCCAAGCTACGAGGATCCCGAAGCCCAACACAGCAAGAATTCCTCCGACGACGCCCGCCACGACTGCCAGTGGGAGGGTCGCCGGGTTACTACTCAAACAAAGGCTTGCCCAGATCAGAACGACACCAATGATGAGCAGGCTCAGGCCGATTATCCGCGCCCAGAAACACTCCGGAGGCTCTGGCCGAATTTCGGGCGCACCGGGCAACTGGGGGGGCCGAGACGGTTCCGGGCATGGTGCCGCGACGTCGATAGTCCTACTGAGCTCCGGGCATCCATCGATTGACAGACGCGCGGTGTAAATCTGTCCCACGGCGTAGAAATGCTCAATCTCGAAGCTCTGTCCCATGACGATATATCCGTCCATGGGAACTGAACCGTCGCCGAAATCCAAGCGCGCGTTCTTAGGAACAGGGGCCTCCAAAATATTTACGATCAACCGGACCCGTCGTCTTTGTGGCTCACTGCATCCCTGCTCCGCGATCGACGTGAATTCGACCGCGGGGCAGTCAGTATCCTGTGGCCCCGGCTGAGGACGGCACGGTGAAGTGACGTCGATCTGTATTGAGTTGGTCTGACATCCCTCAATTTGCAGGCGGGCTTCGTAAACGCCAGGGACATCAAACAGCTTCCGGCGTGTGACCATCTCATTCAGCAACAGGTTAAAATCCGCTGAGTACGAGTCATCATGCGGAAAATACCATTTTGCGGTAGTTGGCTGTGGCAATTGAGTAGCTCGGGCATGCAGGAGCATCCAGCGGCGCTCGCGGTCGTCGCATACGTCGCTGTCCTCAGGTTCTGCGCTGAGAGTTACGGTCGGGCAACCAGGCTGATCCGTATCACAGTCGAGTAGTTCGGTGACCGTGACCCGCCCCCCCGCGCAGCCGGGTCGGGTCGAAAACTCAAGCCGCGCCGCGTAAGGTCCAGGACTAGCGTACGCATGATTAACTTCGACCTGCTCATCCGTGTTGACATGCTGTAACGTGATGTCAGGAGATCGGCTGTCAGGACCATCACCAAACATCCAGTACACACGAGTATTTGCAGGTCGAAAGCCGGATATCGTGGCGCGCAGCCGGACCAACGTGCTACCGTTCTCGCATCTGAGAGGCACGGCGCTTAGACCTTCGACTTGGGGGCACCCTTCGCACTCGACGGGAATTGAATAGCGATATTCGCACTCGGGATTGTCCTCGCAGGTCGCTACGATCGTGATCGTCCGGCCGCAGATCTCGTGTTCGAAATTGAGCGGAAATACGACCGTGAAGGGGACCCATTCAGTAAACGCGCCATTGGGCTCCGAACCCGAGACCGTTACCGGTTGAACATCCACGCCCTCGATCGAGACCAAGACCGTCGGGCAGCCACGCGTGAACCCTGAGACCTCGAGCGCCCGCGGCCGGCCTGCGGAATCAACATCGACCACGGTGACGCTAGAAGCGTCGATGGTCGTATAGCACTCCGGAAATCCGACTAGGCTTGGATCATTGTGCGGCATGAGGGCCCACCTCCAAATCGAAATTGCATCGGTGTATATCTGGTCGGTTACTTCCTCTGTTATTTCGATCGATTGAGCCTTGAAGCCTGTCCGTCGTCAGACAATTTGAGACAGATGGCGGTGCGAATGTCAGGATCGACCGGCTCATCTGGTTTTAGTTTATGCGGCTTTCTTTTGGTGTTGCAAGCGTCGTTTTTTGATTGTGTTGCGTTTGATCCTTTCTCTTTCCAGTAAGATTGTCTGACCGCGCCCGAAGTACACGTCAGCTGGCGTCAGATTGCTCAAGCTCTCATGATAGCGCCGATGGTTGTAGTGATCGACGAACCGGCCAATGCTGGCCTCAAGATCACCCGGTAGGTAGTAGTTTTCCAGGAGGATGCGGTTCTTGAGCGTTTGATGCCAACGCTCGATCTTGCCCTGTGTTTGCGGATGGTAGGGCGCGCCGCGAACGTGGCTGTGTGTACCTAAAACCTAAACCCGGACGTAATGGTGATGAAGTCCGCCGAGGATCGGGCGTGAACTGATCATTCCAGTTCGCTGAACGGGGCGAGAAACCGGCGCATCCTTATTCAATGACCGGTGCGTCCTGATGTCATTGTAATAACAAGCGTAGGTTCGCAGGATGCGGTGTAAATGTGCCTCGCCCAAGACGACGAAATGGTCCACACACTCGCGCCGGATCGATCCAATCAGCCGTTCGGCAAAGCCATTCTGCCAAGGCGAGGCCGGCGCGGTGGGCTTGTCCCGGATACCCATGGCGCGCAATCGGCGTGTGACAATACTGCCATAGATCCGATCCCGATCACGGATGAGGTGTCGCGGCGCCTCATCCCAAGGGAACGCCTCGGTCAACTGGCGTGCAATCCATTCCGCCGTCGGATTTGTTGTGACATTGATCCAGACTAAGTCCCCACGGCCCAGACGGACGATAACGAAGGCATAAAGCAGATCAAAGCCGATGGTCGGAACGACGAACAAGTCCATGGCGGCGATATCTGGGGCATGATTGTGCAGGAAAGTGCGCCATCCTTGACTTGGAGGTCCATGCCGCTTGACCATGTACTTGGCGACGCTCGACTGTGCGACCTCAAATCCAAGCTTGAGCAGTTCGCCGTGGATGCGCGGCGCTCCCCAAAGCGGATTCTCGATGCTCATTCTCCGGATCAACGCACGCAGATCCGTCTCAATCTGCGGGCGCCCTCCCCGCGGGCGCGATTTCCAACGCCAGTAGCTGCGAAATTCGGCCCGATGCCAGCGGACAACCGTGTGTGTACCGAATATTAGAATTCAGCATGGACACAGAGGACGGACGGGGTAAGTTTGCGACCTGATGAAGGATCTGTTCAAGCTGATTCTCGGCGTCCTGGCCTCGCTCTTCAAGTCGAGAGCAAAGCTGGAAGCAGAAATTCTGATCCTACGGCAACAGATCAATGTGCTTCGCCGGCGGGCACCGAAACGACCGCACCTCAACAATACCGATCGTTTTCTGTTTGTTTGGCTTTATCACTGGTTCCCCTCCGTCCTGGGCGCGATTGCGATTGTCCGGCCGGAAACGATCATTCGCTGGCACCGCGAAGGGTTTCGAGCGTATTGGCGCTGGCGATCGCGCAACCGTGTTGGCAGACCGAAGGTCTCGGTTGAGCTGCGCACGCTTATTGGCGAGATGAGCCGGGCGAACCCGCTCTGGGGCGCTCCACACATTCATGGTGAACTGCTCAAGCTTGGCTTCGAGGTCGCTCAGTCGACAGTCGCTCGGTATATGTGCCGCCACTCACGGCCACCATCTCAAGGCTGGCGCACGTTTCTGAGCAACCATGCCGACGGCATCGCGGCGGTCGACCTTTTTGTCCTTCCAACGATCGCGTTCCGCATCCTCTATTGTCTTGTCATCATACAGCATGGGCGACGAATTTGGGTGTCGTTTGGCGTGACCGAAAACCCGACTGCGGAGTGGATTTCGCGCCAGATCACCGAGGCGTTCCCATGGGACCACGCGCCGCGATACCTCATTCGGGATCGGGACACCTCGTACGGGCCAGCCTTCATGCAGCGCCTGCGCGCCATGGGGATTCGAGATCGGCCGATTGCGTTCCGATCACCCTGGCAAAACGCTTACGTTGAGCGGCTCATTGGCTCGATCCGCCGGGAGTGCCTGGACCACATGATCGTATTCGGTCAAGCGCACCTGCGCCGGATCCTAGGCGCATATGCCGTCTACTATAATGAGTCGAGGACACATCGTTCCCTGAACAAGGACGCGCCGTTCCATCGCGCGATTGAGCGCATCGGTGCTATCAAGTCACACCCAGTTCTCGGTGGCCTTCACCACCAATATTGCAGAATCTAATTTTTGGTACACACAGGTCACCACCGACCGCCTGCCGCAGTGAAGCGCGCGGGCGCGGCGATGGGGCACGCCTCGAGTCGCTCCCCCGTTCCCGCCTGTACCGCAAGCGGCGGGTCGGCGATCTTCCCCCGCCCAGAACACGCAGATCAAAGAGCGGAAAAATGAATGCCATAGGAAGCGAACAAGCGAAATCAACTTGTCTGGAAAGGTTTGTCAGCGAGGAGAATATCGTCCGTTACCGCATTTTACTTGATCCGCAAACAGACGAAAACCGACGGCGAACGATCCTCCGTTTGCTGAAACAGGAATACGTTAAACTGCGAGAAAGACCAGCAACCACCGCATCTAAATTCGAACGATAAGACATTTGTGCTCAAGAGGAGGAAATCGGCTTCTCGGGGCTCCGTCCCCTCGAACGTCCCGAGAGCCCGCCCAGCCAGCCATCCCCCGCTGGCTGGGCACCTGTCCTTTCCGAAAATCATATCCGGACGTATTTGTGATGCAATCCGGCCAAGAACGGAATGGCGACAATAGCGCCAGATCGCTGGACTGCTCGATGCAAGGGCGCATCTTTCTGTAATGCCAGGTGCGTGCGCGCTTGATTGTAATACGCCACATAGGAAGCAAGAACTTGCCGCAGGTGAGACACACCAAAGATCAGCATTCGGTCCAGACACTCGCGGCGCAGAGTACTGACCTGACCTGCCTTTTTTGGACCAAGCGATGTGAGAGAATAGCTTGGTCCAAAAAAGATAGGTCAGGTCAATTCGCATCGCCCGCTTCTCCTTGCACCGGAACTGGCCGCGTGCTCATTTTTGAACTGGTCGGAACGGCGGTTGTCTGTTCTAGGGGGAGCGCATGAGCGATCTGACGCGCAAAGCACTCAACATCGAGGATTTACGCCGCATGGCGCGCCGGCGCCTGACCAAGGCGGTGTTCCAGTTCTGCGACCGCGGCAGCGAGGACGAGATCGCCATGCGCGACAACCGCGCCGCGCTCGACCGCATCAAACTGCTGCCGCGCGTACTCACTGACGTGTCCGGCCGAGACCCGGGCATCACCCTTTTCGGCAAGAAGCACGCGCTGCCGCTGCTGATCGGCCCGACTGGAATTGCCGGTTGGGTCTGGTACCGCGCCGAGATCGCGCTGGCGCGGGCCGCGGCGGCTGCCGGCATCCCCTTTACGCTCGCGAGCACGTCGAGCACGGCGATGGAAAAAGTCCTGGCCGAGGGCGGCGGCACCCAGTGGTACCAGCTCTATGTCTGGCGCGACGCCGAGGCCGCGCTGGTCACCGTAGCGCGGGCGCGCGACGCCGGCTTCGAGGCGCTGGTGCTCACCGTCGACTCGCCGACCTACAACAACCGCGAATTCGATATCCGTAACGGCGCCAATTTTCCGCCGCGGGTTACGCTGCGCAACGCCATCGACGGACTCACACATCCGCGCTGGCTGTTCGGTACGATCGGCCGCTACATGCTTGCCGAGGGACGACTGCCGCGTTTTCCCAACATCTATTTTCCGCCCGAGGCGGCCGCCGAGAAGAATTACACGGCCGGCAAAGTGGCCGGCTTCATGAGCCGCAACGATAGACTCGATTGGGATTTTCTGCGCCGCTTGCGCGATCATTGGCCGCGGACGCTTATCGTCAAAGGCATCCTGCATCCCGACGATGCGGTGAAGACTGCCGCGTGCGGCGCCGACGGCATTATCGTCTCGAACCATGCCGGCAACGTGCTCGATGCCGCGGCCATTCCGATCGAGATGCTACCGCACATCGTCGCGGCGGCCGGTAGCCGGCTGACGATCATCGTCGATTCGGGCTTCCGGCGGGGCAGCGACGTCCTCAAGGGTCTGGCGCTCGGTGCCGACGCCGTGGCGATCGGCCGTGCCTCGCTCTACGGCGTCGGTGCAGCGGGTGAACGCGGAGCGCGCCGCGCGATCGCCATTTTCGATGCCGAGATACGCCGCACCATGGGCAATATCGGCGTTCGCGACATCGCTTCGCTCGGCCGAGACAATATTGTCGTGCCGGGAAAGATGCCGTCATTCTTTCATCAAGACGGGACAGTGCCGCGCATGACGCACCCTGACATTCCGTAAACTGCCAATATGCGAATGACACAAGTTCGCCGAAATATCGAGGCAAACTCAACACACAACGGAGGTCGCCATGAGCCAGTTCCTCACGCCGGAACAAGGTATCGCGCTCGATATTGTTTTCGGGCTGCATGGTGAATCTCGCTTCAACAATGTCCAGAGCGCTTTGGCGTCAAAATACAAATATGTTTTGGTCGCTTTGCGCGCGCCTAAGCTTTCGGCCATGCACGACGACGTCAATCGGGTCCTCCGTGTTATAGCCGATTCCGATTATACACCGTTCGAAATCTGCACATTCAAACGGGGCGACCGCTACTACCGCTACAATAAATTTCCAACCTCACTTTCTCGGGAAACGGTCCGCCTAGCGTGGGCCAAGTCCGGAATGCACGACCTACAAAAGCACTACCGGCGCCTAAAGCGGAAGTACAACCGAAGCCGTTGATTTCTTTGATGTTGTTTTTCTGTTGATGCAATCGCATTGTTATCGGTTTATTTGGACGGCTCCTTTTTTCGAGCGAGGAGCCCATGTCAATCAGCCAAATTCAGCAGGTTGCCACGCGCAGATTGCGGCCCAATCCTGCGAACGTCCGCGTCCATTCGAGAAAACAGGTCGCGACCCTGGCGAAGCTCATTGAGCAGGTTGGGTTTGTTGTCCCCGTCGTAGCCGATGAGGCTCTTACTATTTTGGCCGGGCACGCGCGGGTTGAGGCCGCTAAAACGCTCGGGTTCCGAACCGTTCCGACTATCACTCTATCTGGCCTTAGCGACGCCGAACGCAGAGCGTATATGCTCGCCGACAATAAGTTACCCGAACGAGCCGGCTATGACCGCCTCCTCGAAGTCCATCCGCTGCGCCATCTACACGAGGGTGTCGACCAACTCCGGACTCGATCAGGAGTTCAACTCGCTCGACGCCCAATACGATGCGGCGTCCGCCTACATCCGCAGCGGCGGCATGCACTTCACCCAAGGCCCACTCTTCTACATGTTGCGGAACCGCTTCTATATCGGCGAGGTGGTCTACAAGGGCGAGACCTGCCCAGGCCCTCAACCACCGTTGATCGACCGCCGGCTGTTCGACGCCGTGCAAGAGCGTCTCACCGAGCAACGATCGCACAATGTTACGACCCGGACGAGGAGCGACGCTCCATTGCGAGGGCTCCTGTTTGATTCCGCCGGCAATCCCATGGTCCCAACCCATGCCACCAAACAGGGAGTGCGATATCGATACTACGTGTCACAGCCTTATCTGCGCAGGCACGCCAAGCCGCCCGTCGGGGTCAACGTCCGTGTTCCTGCAGCCGAAATCGAGAGGGCGGTGGCGACGGAGATCGAGAAGCAGCGTCAGCCCATCACGCTCAAACACAAGAGCACGGCGGATGCCTCGGACCGTTTTACGAATGTCACCAGGATCGAGGTGCGCAAAAGCACGCTGGCCGTTTGGCTGAAGGCCGCGAACCAGCAAGAGGCCGATGGAGAGCAACCTGCAATCACGGATTACCCTTCCCTACTGATCCCGTGGACCAAGCCGCCGCCCAAGAGGTTCAAGGAGATCCTGCTGCCAACGGCTATCGAACGGACCCAAGTGCGGCCGATCAAATTCGAGCGGCGAGCAGCGCTCCTGAAATCGATCGCGCGCGGGCGCGCCTGGCTCGATGACATCGTCTCCGGCACCACAACAGTCGAGGACGTTGCCGCTCGTCAGAAATGTAGCGTTCGTCACGTCAACATGACGATATCGATGGCGTTCATCGCACCGGGTCTTGTGAAGGCTGCCGTTGAAGGCCGGCTGCCGCGTGGCATTGGCGTTGTGGCTTTGCGCGACGGGCCGGCCGAATGGTCGCTCCAATTCGAGCGGCTTGGTCTGCCACAGAATTGATTCTCGCCTGCGTCTGCTTGCCGGCGGAGCCGTCCACGCGACGACGTAAAAAGGCGCTTTGTCGAGCAACGACACCCACAAGGTGACGTTTGTGACACGACAACTTTTCAGCGCCAGGAACGGGAATTTTCGCGCCGGAGACTGCGGCCCGAAATGCGCCGTCTGCCCACGCCGGAGACCCAGAGACACAAATTCATATCGAAGGAGCCCGCCAATGGCGGGCAAAAATCTGGAGTCTCCGCAAAGTGGTGGACAGCCAGACTGCGTGGTGGGCGCGACAGGGATCGAACCTGTGACCCCCTCCATGTCAAGGAGGTGCTCTTCCGCTGAGCTACGCGCCCTTTTCGAAGTCGGTCTTATCGGCTCCCTTTTGGGGAGGCAAGCGCCCGGAGACCCTTAGGCGGCCGTCAGCAGCTTCTGCACTTCGGTGACCAGCTCGCGCAGGTGGATCGGCTTGGATAGCACCTTGGCCTGCTTGGGGGCGGTGGAATCGGCGTTGAGCGCGACCGCGGCAAAACCGGTGATGAACATGATCTTGATGTCGGGGTCGAGTTCGGCCGCCCGGCGGGCGAGCTCGATACCGTCCATTTCGGGCATCACGATATCGGTGAGCAGGAGTTCGAACGGTTCCTCACGCAGCCGTTGATAGGCCGACAGCCCGTTATCGTAGGAGGTAACCTCGAATCCGGCATTCTGCAGCGCCTTGACCAAAAAGCGTCGCATATCGGTGTCGTCTTCAGCCAGGAGGATTTTCGACATACTTTTTTACGTCCCCGTCCCGGCCGCCCCACAGACGCCTTTTTGGCCGGCCACAGCCGCCCCATAAGACTTATGCGAGGTAAATAACGGGTGAACCGAAACCATGGCTTGGCTTTATCCGTCAGTGCATAGACAATAAAGGTATAAACCGGGGGTCGGGCCCGCCCGATCCTTGCCACGCCGCCAATGGCCGTCACCATCCATGAGTGAAATCCGCGAAGAGCTCGACCCGCCGTTCGAAGTCCTCGAGCCGGGCGAATGCAAGGGGCCGGTGCTGTTCAATTCGCCGCACAGCGGTTCGACCTATCCGCGCGCGTTCCTGACAACCTCACGGCTCGATATCGCCACCCTGCGCCGGTCGGAGGACAGCTTCGTCGACGAACTGATCGGCGGCGTGGTGGCCTGCGGCTTTCCGCTGATGCGGGCGCATTTCCCGCGCTGCTTCGTGGACGTCAATCGCGAGCCATATGAACTCGATCCGCGCATGTTCGACGGGCGGCTTCCGTCCTTCGCCAATACCCGCTCGATGCGGGTAGCAGGAGGCCTGGGAACCGTGGCGCGGGTGGTCGGCGACGCCCAGGAAATCTACGACCAGCGCATCCCGGTTGACGACGCGCTGCGGCGGATTGAGAGCCTGTATAAGCCGTTTCACCGCGCGCTACGGCGGCTATTCACCCGGCTCCACCGGGACTTCGGTGCCGCCATCCTGCTCGACTGCCATTCCATGCCGTCCAGCGCCGGCCACAAGGACGATCGGGCGCGGCCAGAATTCGTGCTGGGTGACCGCTACGGCACCAGTTGCGTCGGCGTGGTGTCCGAGACCGTGGAACAGGCGTTGCGCGGGCTGGGCTACGGCGTGAGCCGCAACAAACCCTATGCCGGAGGCTTCATCACTGAGCATTACGGCAATCCGGCCGCCGGTCTGCATGCCATCCAGCTCGAGATCAACCGTGCCCTCTACATGGACGAGCGCCGCTACGAGCGCTCGAAGAATTTCGCGCGCCTCGCCGCCGACCTGGAGACGCTGGCCAGGCGCCTAGGCGAGATCCCGCTGGAAGAGCTGCGGCCCTACCGGGCCGCCGCCGAATAGCCTGGGCGACGTGCACAAGATGAACTAGACAACCACCATATGGATCGGTATTTTAAACATGTTTGGGCATCCGCGCACAGACGCTGAGCCTAAAGGAGGAAACGTGCTTCAGAGAGGGCGCCTGATCTCGGCCAACACCGAGAGCGGTTAGCCTGTTTTTTGGCATGTTCCGCTCTAGCTTTGGCCATACAGTAAGGCCTCTAGAGCGATGAAAAAAAGCCACTTCCTCATAGTTTTCTTTACAGTTGTCGGCATTACCCTTTTTTGTGGGGTGCTAGCCACGGTAGTTGCTCTCTTAGCGCCAGAACCAACGCCAACCCTAATCGATAGGGCGTTCAATGCAGCGATCAGTTTATTCACGCTTGGTGTCGGCGCGATTTTTGGCCTTTTGGGCGGGCGATCCACACCGCCATTATCTTGAAAAAAAGGGCCGCTCGCGTGAAGCAAGCGGCCCAAGTCTAGGGAGGAAACGCCCAAGGAGGGCAGCGGTAGGAGCGATGAAGCTTGCTACCGCGTTGCAATAACTTACACCGCGATGCACAAAAATCAAGGCTGGCCGGCCTTTTTGCCATGCAAAAATGCATAGGTGGTTTCTAGCTTTGCTGAATGGCGGCTTTGATATGCGTAAATTTGAGATCACAGTGTCACCGCAACGCACCACAAAACCGCTTTCGAAAGGAACGGACCCGCCGTTGCCGGTTGCCCGAGTTCGCGTAGTCCGATACCTCGAAGCCACCCCATGACGGCCATCGATTTCGCCAGCTTCGTCGATCAGCTCGCCGCCGTCTCGGGCGAGACCATCCTGCCGTTCTTCCGCACAGCTTTGGCCGTCGAGAACAAGGACGCGCGCGGCTTCGATCCCGTCACCGCCGCCGACCGCGCCGGCGAGAACGCCATGCGCGCACTTATCCGCAAGAGCTTTCCCGGGCACGGCATCCTGGGCGAGGAGTACGGCAGCGAGCGCGGCGAGGCAGAATATATTTGGGTGCTCGATCCGATCGACGGCACCCAGGCGTTCATCGCCGGCATGCCGACCTGGGGCACGCTGATCGGGCTGATGCGCTTCGGCGAACCGGTTTTCGGCATGATGCACCAGCCGTTCATCGGCGAGAAATTTTCCGGCGACGGCGGCGCGGCACACTACCGCGGGCGGGCGGGCGACCGTGAATTGAACGTCCGCGCCTGCGCGGGGCTTGCCGATGCGCTGTTGTTCACCACCAGTCCGTTGCTGATGAACAAGGCCGACCGCTCAGCCTTCGGCCGCGTCGAGAACGCGGTGAAACTGTCACGCTACGGCACCGACTGCTACGCCTATTGCATGCTGGCGGCGGGCCAGATCGATCTCGTCATCGAGACCGAGGTCAAGCCGCACGACATCGTGCCGCTGATCCCCATAATCACCGGCGCCGGCGGCGTCGTCACCACCTGGGAGAACGGTCCACCGCAAGCGGGCGGGCGGATCGTTGTCGCCGGCGATGCGCGCGTGCACGAAGCGGCGCTTAAAATGTTGAAGGCTTAGTAGCGCGGCGTGCCCGGCACAAAAGCGTCGAAGGCGGCCCAGAACTGGCTGCGATACTGATCCTGTTCCTGCAGAATCTCGTGCCGGCTGCCGGCCAGGATGAGATGGCGGCCAGCGAGCAAATGCAGTCCGAATTCCTCGATGGCCGGCGTCGAGACGACCTCGTCGCGGCCGGCCGCCACGAGTAGCATCGGCTGGCGGATTTGGCCGGCATAGCCGGCGCTGCGGAACTGCTTCATCTGCTTGAGCGCCGCGTCGGTCCAGGCAATGGTCGGCGCGCCGAGGCCGAGCGCCGGCTCTTCTTCCAGCACGGCTGCGTTGCGCGCATAGCGCACCGGATCGGAGGTCACCACGTTGCCGAGGAAGTTTTCGCTGCCGCTTATCTCGGAACCGCCGGTCGGCACATAGGCGCCGCCGCGCCCCAGGTAGCGCAGCAGGCGCGCGAGCGGACCGGCTATGTTGGTCAGGCGGCCGGGCGCAAGAGCGATCATCGGCGCGGACAGCACGACACGGTCGAACCAGCGGCGCCCGGCATGACAGGCGCGAATGGCGACCGCCGCGCCCATGGAATGCGCAAGCGCGTAGATCGGCGGCGGGCAGTCGGGCAGCACAACCTGCTCCATAACGGTGTCGAGGTCGGTGGCGTATTGCGAGAAATCCCGCACATAGCCCTTGTTGCGGTCGGAGAGCCGGCGGTCCGACAGACCTTGTCCGCGCCAATCGAACGTCGCCACCGCAAAGCCGCGCGCGCGCAGGTCGCGCGCCGTCTCGAAATATTTCTCGATGAATTCGGCGCGGCCTTGCAGCACGACCACGGTGCCCTTGCGTCCGGGCGGCGGCGCAAACCGCGCATAGCGCAGATTGACCCCGTCGCGGGTCTTGATGTTGCCGGCCACCGCATCGTCGGGCACCGGATTGGCAGGAATGGAGATGAGTTTCATGGAGTGCTGAAATGAGCCGGTGCGCGGCAGGCCCGCGCCTTATAGTGCATGATCCCGAAAAGTGGGAACCGGTTTTCGATCGAGACCATGCGCGAATGAATGAGGGCGCCAGGTGGGCTTAATCGCATTCCGCAGATTCAATAAAAATCGTTATTTTTCAATTATTTATGGAGAGTTCTGGAGTCCTCTTGCTGCCTCCGGAATAGGCTCCCATATCACTCTTGCGCAGGCCATGACGGCTGCGCTCGGGTATCGGTTCGGCCAGATGGCGGACCGCCCGCATGTCGCTCAACGATGGAGGATATGCCATGCGACCTTTCGATCTTGCACCCCTTTACCGTTCCACCGTCGGTTTCGACCGGCTTTTTTCGATGCTGGACGGCGGCTTCGATGCCGCCCCGGGCTACCCGCCCTACAACATCGAACGTACCGGTGAGAACGACTACCGAGTCACCGTCGCGGTGGCCGGCTTCGCCGAGAACGAGCTCTCGATCGAAGTCAAAGAGAATACGCTGACGATCAAGGGCGCCAAGCAGAGCAAGGAAGAGCAGAACGGTGAGGTGCTCTATCAAGGCATCGCCGCGCGCGCCTTCGAGCGCGTCTTCCAGCTTGCCGATCACGTCCAGGTCAAGGCCGCGGCCCTCGAAAACGGATTGCTGCACGTCGATCTCGTGCGTGAAATCCCCGAGGCCAAGAAGCCGCGCCAAATTCCGATCGGCAACGGTGCCGAGACGGCTAAGCCGCAGGTGATCGACACCAAGGCCGCCTAATTTCGCCGGCATCCAACACGCACAACGCAGCGCCCCGGACCCTTTTCCGGGGCGCTTTAATTTTTGGCATGCCGTGCCGAATTTCGACGCGGGTTAAACTGGGTTCAAGCGCTTGGCCGGCGATGGCAATGTATCGCCGTGATGTTACTGCCGGCGACTGCTGCGTTGCGGCACATGAATGATGCGTGGCCCGGCATCGTAACGCGGCGCGAAAACCGGCCTGATGGCGACAATGTCGCCAAGCTGGGCATCGGCCACCACGCGCACTTTGACGCCGTACTGATCGTAAGCGTGCAGCACGTAATAGGGCCCGTGCCGGAAGGCCGGTGTGGTCGGATCGTAGCCCAAGGCGCGCACGGTGGTGAGAATTTCGTAGGCCGGCAGCATACCGGTGGCGCTCATCGGCTCGCGCCGGTAAGTCCCCGCTGCCGCGAACGAGACCGTGACGGCGAGCAGCGTCGCGGCTAGGCCGATGGTCAGGCTTTTTTTCATGACCCCTCTCCCTCGCCATCGAGCTTAGCCAAAACCGGGGTTTGCCGCGGGCTTTTCTCGTCGCCACCGTTAAACGGTTAACCCCGCCCGCCGCCCCGGAGCGGCCGGCATGGCAATGGCATTGCGCGCAGGGCCGGCCCATGGTCCTCTTCTTGCAAGGCAAGCCGGAGCCGCCACAAAAAGCCTATGGTTCCACCAATTCCGGCGTGGACCAGTCTTGTGTGGCGGGGCAAAATTTGGCATTGTCTATTAGGACAGTATTGCTGTCCTAATAGTTGGCGGCCACGATGACAGACCTTTGAGGCGGGGGCTGGCGTCAGTGGTGCCCAACGGGAGCAGCCACGGCGGCAACGACCGGGCAAGGCTGCCCTTCTCGAGATTGGTTCGCGCATTGGCCGCGGCGTCTTTTCGGGCGCTGCGGACGAGGCAGGTACGCCGGAGGCGGTGAGACCGCCGGCGGGGCAAGGGCGAGATGGACGAGCGCACGACGCAAACGATGCGCATGAAGCGCAAGAAGCGCATGAAGCGCGAGGCGGCGGCACGGACCCGCGGCGCTGCGCTTGCGCGCGCCAGCGCCGATCCCGGCACGCCGCTGCCGCAGGGGCTGTATGACCCGGCGCTCAACAAGGATTCCTGCGGCGTCGGATTCGTCGCCGACATCAAGGGCCGCAAGTCGCACCAGATCGTCGCGGACGGTCTGAAGATTCTCTGCAATCTGGAGCATCGCGGCGCGGTCGGCGCCGACCCGCGCATGGGCGACGGCGCCGGCATCCTGACGCAGATCCCGCACAAGTTCTTCGCCAAGAAGGCGGCCGAGCTCGGTTTCACTTTGCCGGAGCCGGGGCAATATGCCGTCGGGCAGTTGTTCATGCCGCGCGAAAAGAACTGGCGGCAGATCATCCGCGACATCTACGCCGACATCGTTGCGCGCGAGGGGCTGGCGCTGCTGGGCTGGCGCGAGGTGCCGACCGACAATTCGACGCTCGGCGAATCGGTCAAGCCGACCGAGCCGGTGCACATGCAGGTGTTCATCGGTCTCGGCAAAAAGACAATGGCGGCAGACGAGTTCGAGCGCCGGCTCTACATCCTGCGCAAGTCAATCTCCAACGCCATTTACCGCCGGCGCGAGCGGCGCATCGCCAGCTACTACCCGGTGTCGGTTTCGTGCCGCACCGTCATCTACAAGGGCATGTTCCTGGCCGACCAGCTCGGGACCTACTATCCCGACCTGCAGGACGCCGATTTCGAGAGCGCGCTCGCCCTGGTGCACCAACGCTTCTCGACCAACACCTTCCCGGCCTGGTCGCTGGCGCATCCTTACCGGATGATCGCGCATAACGGCGAGATCAACACGCTGCGCGGCAACGTCAACTGGATGGCGGCACGGCAGGCGTCCGTCAACTCGCCGCTGTTCGGCAAGGACATCAAACGGCTGTGGCCGATTTCCTACGAGGGTCAGTCCGACACCGCCTGCTTCGACAACGCGCTCGAATTCCTCACGCAGGGCGGCTATTCGCTCGCGCACGCCGTGATGATGATGATCCCCGAAGCCTGGGCGGGCAATCCGCTCATGGACGAGGAGCGGCGCGCCTTCTACGAATACAACGCCGCGCTGATGGAGCCGTGGGACGGCCCGGCGGCAATCGCCTTCACCAACGGCCGCCAGATCGGCGCCACGCTCGACCGCAACGGCCTACGGCCGGCGCGCTATCTACTCACCCGCGATGATCGCATCGTGATGGCGTCGGAGACCGGCGTGCTGGCGATTCCGGAAAAGGACATCGTCAAGAAGTGGCGGCTGCAGCCGGGCAAGATGCTACTGGTCGATCTCGACGAGGGCCGGCTCATTCCCGACGAGGAATTGAAGGCGACGCTGGCACGCAGCCATCCTTACAAGGAATGGCTCGCCAACACCCAGATCGTGCTGGAGGAACTGCCCGGCACCGCCAATCACGCGCCGATCTCGAACCTGTCGCTACTCGATCGCCAGCAACTGTTCGGCTACACCCAGGAAGACTTGAAGTTCCTGATGACGCCGATGGCCACCGCCGGTGAGGAAGCCATCGGCTCCATGGGCAACGACACGCCGATCTCGGCGCTGTCCGATCGGCCGAAGCCGCTTTACACCTATTTCAAGCAGAACTTCGCGCAGGTGACCAACCCGCCGATTGATCCGATTCGCGAAGAGCTGGTGATGAGCCTGGTCTCCATCATCGGGCCGCGGCCAAATTTGTTCGATCTCGAAGGCTCGTCAAAGACCAAGCGGCTGGAGGTGCGCCAGCCGATCCTGAGCAACGAGGACCTTGAGAAAATCCGCTCGATCTCCGAGATGAGCGGCGACCACTTCAAGTCGCACTCCTTCGACATCACTTTCCCGGCCGAGCACGGCGCCGACGGCATGAGCTGGGCGCTCGACGAATTGTGCGACCGCGCCGAAGAGGAAGTACGCCAGGGCTGCAACATCATTATCCTGTCCGACCGCAAGGCGGGCGCCGACCGCATTCCGATCCCGGCGCTGCTCGCCTGCGCGGCCGTGCATCATCATCTCATCCGCAAAGGCCTGCGCACCTCGGTCGGCATGGTGCTGGAAACGGGCGAGCCGCGCGAAGTGCATCATTACGCGTGTCTGGCCGGCTACGGCGCCGAAGCGATCAATCCCTATCTCGCCTTCGAAACGCTGGTCGCCGCCAAGGACGACCTGCCGCAGAAGCTCGACGAGAAGGAAGTCATCAAGCGCTACACCAAGGCGATCAACAAGGGCCTGCTCAAGGTGATGTCGAAGATGGGCATCTCGACCTATCAGTCCTATTGCGGCGCGCAGATTTTCGACGCCGTCGGCCTGCGCCAGGAGTTCGTCGACCAGTATTTTACCGGCACCCATACCCGAATCGAGGGCGTCAGCCTCGCCGAGATCGCCGAAGAGACCGTTCGCCGCCACCGCGACGCCTTCGGCGAATCGCCGATCTACAAGTCGATGCTCGACGTCGGTGGCGACTACGCGGTGCGCGTGCGCGGCGAGGACCACGTGTGGACCGCCGAGACGGTCAAGCGCCTGCAGCACGCGGTGCGCGGCAACTCGCAAGACCATTACCGCGCCTTCGCTCAAATCGTGAATGAGCAGAACGAGCGGCTCACCACCATCCGCGGGCTGTTCCGTATCGGCAAGGCGGAGGAAGATGGCCGCAGCCCGGTCCCGCTCGAGGAGGTCGAGTCGGCCAAGAACATCGTGCGGCGCTTTTCCACCGGCGCCATGTCGTACGGTTCGATCTCGCGCGAAGCCCATACCACGCTTGCCATCGCCATGAACCGCATCGGCGGCAAGTCGAACACCGGCGAAGGCGGCGAGGAAGCCGACCGCTTCAAGCCGATGCCGAACGGTGATTCCATGCGCTCGGCCATCAAGCAGGTGGCCTCGGGCCGCTTCGGCGTCACCGCCGAGTATCTCGTCAACTCGGACATGATGCAGATCAAGATGGCGCAGGGCGCCAAGCCCGGCGAAGGCGGGCAGCTGCCGGGGCACAAGGTCGACAAGACCATCGCCAAGGTGCGCCATTCCACCCCCGGCGTCGGCCTGATCTCGCCGCCGCCGCATCACGACATCTATTCGATCGAAGACCTGGCGCAGCTCATCTTCGACCTGAAAAACGTCAACCCGGCCGGCGACGTGTCGGTGAAGCTGGTTTCGGAAGTCGGCGTCGGCACCGTCGCCGCCGGCGTCTCCAAGGCGCGCGCCGATCACGTCACCATCGCGGGTTTCGAGGGCGGCACCGGCGCCTCGCCGCTGACGTCAATCAAGCATGCCGGCTCGCCTTGGGAGATCGGTCTGGCCGAGACCCATCAGACGCTGGTGGCCAACCGATTGCGCGGCCGCATTTCCGTGCAGGTCGACGGCGGAATGCGCACCGGACGCGACGTGGTGGTGGGCGCCCTGCTCGGCGCCGACGAATTCGGCTTCGCCACCGCGCCGCTGATCGCCGCCGGCTGCATCATGATGCGCAAGTGCCACCTCAACACCTGCCCGGTCGGCATTGCGACGCAGGATCCGGTGCTGCGCAAGCGGTTTCACGGGCAACCAGAGCACGTCATCAACTACTTCTTCTTCGTCGCTGAAGAGGTGCGCGAACTGATGGCCATGCTTGGCTTCCAAGACCTTCGACGAGATGATCGGACAGATGCAGATGCTCGACCAACGTCGGCTGGTCGAACATTGGAAGGCCAAGGGCCTCGACTTCTCCAAGCTGTTCACCAAACCGAAGGCGAGCAAAGACACCGCCATCTTCAAGTGCGAGCCGCAGGATCACAAAATCAAGGATATCCTCGACCGCAAGCTGATCGCGGAATCGCAGGCCGCCCTCGACCGCGGCGCGCCGGTGCGGCTGCAAACGAAAATCCGCAACATCGACCGCGCCGTCGGCGGGATGCTGTCGGGCGAGGTGGCCAAGCGTTACGGCCATGAGGGCCTGCCGGACGGCACCATCCATGTGCGCTTTACCGGCACCGCCGGCCAGACGTTCGGCGCCTGGCTCGCGCGCGGCATCACCTTCGAACTCGACGGCGACGCCAACGACTATGTCGGCAAGGGCTTGTCGGGCGGACGCATCATCATCCGGCCGCCGGCCGACAGCGGCATCGTGCCGGAGGAATCGATCATCGTCGGCAATACGGTGCTGTACGGCGCCATCCAGGGCGAATGCTATTTCCGCGGCGTCGCCGGCGAGCGCTTCGCCGTGCGCAATTCCGGCGCCATCGCCGTGATCGAGGGCGCCGGCGACCATTGCTGCGAATACATGACCGGCGGCGTCGTGGTGGTGCTTGGGTATACCGGGCGCAATTTCGCGGCCGGCATGTCGGGCGGCATCGCCTATGTGCTCGACGAAGACGGCAGCTTCGAAACCCGCTGCAACATGGCGATGGTCGAGCTCGAGCCGGTGCCGGAGGAAGAGCAGGTCGCCGAACAGGAATTCGGCCAATACCAGGATCTCGAAAGCCATGGCCGCGTCGACGTGATGTCGGATCTGACCATCAAGGACGCCGAGCGGCTCCATATGCTGATCTCCGACCATGCGCGCTATACGAACTCGAAGCGCGCGGCCGAAATTCTCGCCGACTGGAAGCGCTACCGCCCGCTGTTCAAGAAAGTGATGCCGGTCGAATACCGCCGCGCGCTCGCTGAGATGGCAAAGGAGAAGGCCGCCACGATGCAGGCCGCGGAATAGGCATGGGCAAGGTTACCGGCTTTCTCGAATACGAGCGCGAAGACCGCGACTACCAACCGGTCGCGGAGCGTATCAAGCACTGGCACGAATTCGTGCTGCCGCTGCCGGAGCAGGAATTGCGCGAGCAGGCCGCGCGCTGCATGGACTGCGGCGTGCCCTATTGCCACGGCACCAGCCGCATTACGGGCCTGCCCATCGGCTGCCCGGTCAACAACCAGATTCCGGACTGGAACGATCTGGTCTATCGCAGCCACTGGGACGAGGCCGCGCGCAATTTGCACTCGACCAACAATTTTCCGGAGGTCACCGGCCGCGTCTGTCCGGCGCCGTGCGAGGCTTCCTGTACGCTCAATATCGACGAGAACCCGGTCACCATCAAAACCATCGAATGCGAGATCGCCGACCGCGCGATCGCGCAAGGATTGAAGCCGGAACCGCCGACGCAAAAGACCGGCAAAAAGATCGCCGTGGTCGGCTCAGGACCCGCCGGCTTGGCTTGCGCGCAACAGCTCGCGCGCGCCGGCCACGAGGTGCATGTCTATGAGCGCTGGGCCAAGGCCGGCGGCTTGTTGCGCTACGGCATTCCCGACTTCAAGATGGAGAAGATCCATATCGACCGCCGCGTCGAGCAGATGACGGCGGAAGGCGTACAGTTTCATTACGGCGCCGATATCGGCGTCAATGTGCCGCCCGAAAAGCTGGTGAACGAGCACGACGCGGTCGTGCTCACCGGCGGCGCCGAAAAGGGCCGCGACCTGGCAATCCCCGGCCGCGAGCTCAATGGCATCCATTTCGCCATGGAATTCCTGCCGCAGCAGAACCGGCGCGTGAGCAGCGAGCCGCAAGCCGGCGGCGAGCCGATTCTCGCGAAAGACAAGAAAGTGATCGTGATTGGCGGCGGCGATACCGGCTCCGACTGCATCGGCACCTCGATCCGGCAGGGCGCGGTGTCGGTCACCAATTTCGAGATCATGCCGCAGCCGCCCGAGCACGAGAACAAATTGCTGACCTGGCCGGACTGGCCGCTCAAGCTGCGCATTTCCTCAAGCCTTGAGGAAGGCGCGGTGCGCGAATTCGCGGTGCTGACGCAGAAATTCTCCGGCGAAAACGGACAGGTGAAGAAGCTGCATTGCGTCCACGTTGACGACAAGATTAAGCCGGTGCCGGGTACCGAATTCGAGATCGAGGCCGACCTGGTGCTGCTGGCCATGGGCTTCGTCAGTCCCTTACACGAAGGCATGCTGGAGGCGCTCGGCGTCGCGCTCGACCAGCGCGGCAACGTCAAGGCCGATACCGAGGATTATGCCACCTCGATTCCGAATGTGTTCGCCGCCGGCGATATGCGCCGTGGCCAGTCGCTGGTGGTATGGGCGATCCGCGAGGGCCGGCAGGCGGCCCACGCTGTCGACAAGTTCCTGATGGGCGAGACGACGCTGCCGCGGTAACGCGGCGCCAGGATCAGCGGAACAGGCTGAACGGATCGAACGGGAAGGTCGAGCGCCGGCGCGGCGCGCTGTGATGCTCGGGCTTAAGCGCGTTCTCGGCCTGCCGAGTGGGCTTGGGCTTGGGTAGGGCAACGTCCGCGGATTTGCTGGCGGCCCCGTTTTTGTTCGCGTTTTTGGCCACATCTTGTTCCGGACGGACCTGGTCACCGCCCTTGGGGTCGATCACTCTCACCGCACGTTTGGGAGCCGCCGCAGGCACCGCGTCGCCCTGTTTCGGTGCTTTTGCTTTTGTGTCCGCCGCCGGTTTCTCTCCGCTGTTGCCATCGCCGCCGTGCTGCCAGACGAAATCGTCGGCCCGTCCGGACGGCGGGGTGACCGATTCGCCCTTAACCAGGACGTCGTTGGCGATGGCGTCGCCAAAGGCCGGGCGGGTGCCGGCGGCGCCGAGCAACTGATCCGAATTTCCCGTGAGCACGGTCAGCGGAATCACCGGCCCGGTCACCGGGCGCACCGCCGATTTTCCACCGGGCACTGGCGTCAGCGGGCCGCTCGGCAGCGCCACCGGCAGCGCGCGGTTGGCCATGTAGCGGCGAATTTCACGCTCGACATAGTGCGCGAGCTTGCGCGCGCCGTATTTCGTAAAAAAGACGCCGTCGCTCGAGCGCAGCCGGCGCGTCTGGCCTTCGTAGTCGGGACCGTAGGACGAGTATTTGCCGGACTCATCGACAAAGCCGTCCCACACGTCGATGTAGTTCACGCCGGCGCGTTCGACACGCGCGCGAATGAGATCGTTGAGATAGACGGCATCGGCAGTCGATTTGGTGCCGCGGATCGACGGCAGGCCGACCCAGAACACCGGCACGCCTTTGCTTTTGAGCGCGGCGATCGTTTCATCGAGGCGCCGCGAATAAATCTTCGCCCAGCGATCACCGCGAAACTCGAGGGAGCCGTGGGGAACCGGTTTGGGTTCGGGCGCCGCGATCTTGTGCGGATCCGGCTTGCCGTTTTTGTTCTTGTCCTTTGTGTCTTTGTCGGCCTTGTCCTTGTTCTGCGCGGCTTTAGCCGCCGCGATTTTCGCTTCCTTCTCGGCCATTTCCTTAGCGGCTTCCTTGGCGAGATCTTTTTCGCGGATGCTTTCGCGGTCGCTGACGCCGAGCATCATCACCACGTAATTCGCTTTCTCCTGGGTCAGGATGTCGCGCGCCACGTGCCACCAGTCTAGATCGCCTTTGGTGTCGTAGCGCAGCAAGCCGGACCGCCGCTTGTTCTTGCGGACGATGGCGACCTCCGGCGCTTCGGAAAACGCATCCTCCAGGCCGTATGCCAGCCAGTCGGCCATGTCGTCGCCCATGACCACGATCTTAGTGGTGGGCGTGACGTCCTTGTCCGGCTTGGGCGCGCTCGGCGCGCGCGAATGTTCGACGTGCTGCGGCGCCGATTGAGACGGGTCGTATTGGCGGTCGTAGCGCGGGGCGTTGAGCGGACCGAATAATTGCTGGAAGAAGCCGCCGCCGCGCGGACGGTGCCGGTTCAGGAACCGGTAGCGGTCATCGCCAGATTGCGCTTGCGCCGGGCTGGTGACGGCCAGTTCGATGGCGACCACGCCGGCGCACTCTACCACGGCCAGAATGACCGCAGCGACCAGCCAACGTGAAAATCGCAAACTCCTGACCATGCCGATCGTCCAAGGCCTCAAGCGACGGGGACCGCGGCTGGAAAAGCCGGCCGGCGCCGTCCATCCACATGGGTCAATAGCGCGCAAAAAATGTCAACTCGAAGGTGGCCGGGGCACTCTTGTTACCCTTCACCGGCCACGCAGCTGATTAAGAATGACGTTCGAGGCGAAACCATCGGGAATCTTGCCGTTTCGGGCTTGGAACGCGCGGATCGCCGCCCGGGTCTTGGCGCCGAGCCGACCGTCAGGCTCGCCCACGTCGAAGCCGCGCCGGGCCAGGTGCTGCTGCAGTTCCAGCCGCTCGTCGCGCGTTAAGACCCGCTCATAGCGCGGCCAGCTTTGCACGAGCGGACCGCCTCCGCGCAGCCGGTCGGCGAGATGACCGATGGCCAGCGCATAGGCCTCGGCCGGGTTGTAGCGCATGATGACCCGGAAATTATGCAGCATCAGGAAGCCGGGCCCCTGTAGGCCCGCCGGCACCAGCAGAAACGCGGAATCGTCAGGCCGCGGGAATGGCTTGCCGCCCGGGCGCGAAATTCCGTGGCCCTGCCATTCCCGGATCGGCAACGTGCGGTGATGATCGGCCAGCAGAAAATTGAAGGTCGCCGGCAGCACCACTTCGTAGCCCCAGGTCTGGCCGGCTTGCCAGCCAACCTTCTTCAGGTTGTTGGCGGTGGAGGCGATGATATCGGGCACCGAGTCGACCACGTCGCGGCGGCCGTCACGGTCGAAATCGACGGCATAACGCTTGAAGGCCGTCGGCATGAATTGGGTCGGCCCGAAGGCGCCGGCCCAGGAACCCACCAGCCGGTCCGGCCGCACGTCGCCGCGCTGAAGAATTTCCAGCACCGAAAGGAACTCGTCGCGGAAATATTTCTGCCGGCGCCCGACGCAGGCGAGCGTCGCGGTCGAGCGCAGCACCGGACGGTCGCCGCCTTCGGTGCCGTAGTTGCTCTCCACGCCCCAGATCGCCGTGATGATGTGACGGTCGACGCCGTAGGCGCGCTCCACCGCGTCGAAGGTGGCGCGATACTGCGCGAGCAACGCGCGGCCCTTCTCGATGCGCTCGGCGGTCACCAAAATATCGAGATAGTCCCAGATCGATTTGGTGAATTCCGGCTGGTTGTCGACCAGATCCATGATGCGCAGATCGGGCGTGAGCGAGGCGGTATAGCGCTGGAACGTCGCGCGCGAGACATGGCGGCGCGCAGCCGCCGGCCACAGCCCTTCGATGCAGCGATGGAAATTCGCCGCCGCCGCGCGGATCGCCTCGGCGGTCATGCGTGGATCGCCGGAGCCGCCGGACTTCCCGCTCCATGGCGGCGCGCTGGATCGCACGCCGGCAGCGGGCCTGATCGTGCCAGTGGCGCCACTCTGCGCCGCCGCAGCGCCGCCCATGGCCGCCACCAGGACCGCAGCGATGAGACAGGATCGGGGCTTTCGCATGCCGCTCCGCTAGCTTGTGCTACGCTGACGCAAGCCTTATGGGTGCCCCGAACTCGTTTCGGGGCCGTTAATAGTCTAGCCTAGCGCAACCCGAGTCTGGACCCGCGGGCCTCCCCGTGCATTTTCCCCAACAGACGAATAACTGCCGCAATTCCATATGACCCGCATCCGCAAAGCCATATTCCCCGTCGCCGGCCTTGGCACCCGATTTTTGCCCGCAACCAAGGCCATGCCGAAGGAAATGCTCCCCATCGTCGACCGGCCGCTCATCCAGCACGTGGTGGATGAAGCGCGCCAGGCCGGCATCGAGCATTTCATCTTCGTCACCGGCCGCAACAAAAGCGTAATCGAGGACCATTTCGACCGCCAATTCGAATTGGAACTCACGCTGGTGGAGCGTGGCAAGAAGGCGGACCTGGCGCTTTTGTCGCAGGACCTGCCGGAACCGGGCACCGCCAGCTTCACCCGCCAGCAGTCACCGCTCGGCCTCGGCCACGCGGTCTGGTGCGCGCGCGAACTGGTCGGGCACGAGCCGTTCGCGTTGCTGCTGCCCGACGTGCTGGTGCAGCACACGCCCGGCTGCCTCGCCCAGATGATCGACGCCGCCAATGACCTCGACGCCAACGCCAATATCATCGCGGTCGAGGAAGTGCCGAAAGAACGCGTGCACATGTATGGCGTGGTCGGCGTCGGCCAAGCCAAGGGCAAGGCCTTCCAGATTACGAAAATGGTCGAGAAACCGACAGCGGCCGAGGCGCCATCCAACCTGACCATCACCGGGCGCTATATCCTGCAGCCGGAGATCTTCCAGATTTTGGAAAAACAGTCGGCCGGCGCCGGCGGCGAAATCCAGCTTACCGACGCCATGCTGGCGCTGTCGAAGACGCAGCCGTTCTACGGGCTGGCGTTCGAAGGGCGCAGCTTCGACTGCGGCTCCAAGATCGGCTTCCTCGCCGCCAACGTGGCCTATGCGCTCGATCGCCCCGATATCGCGCCGGATTTCCGCGCGGAGCTGAAGCGGCTGCTGGGATAGAAATCGCCGAAAGCGTATTGGCGCCTAGCGCACGGCGCAGTCACGCAAGATTTCCGGCTTGAACGCCAGGCCATGCCCGGATCTTTCCGGGGCGGTAATCATGCCGTTCACAACCGGCACCGGCTCGACCCAAAGGTCCGCTGAAAGACACATGTCTTCGATCCAAATTCCGTTCGGAATCGAAGCCAGCAACTGCACGTTCAATTCCGTAAACAGATGCGGCGCGATCTTTATCCCCTTTGAATCCGCTAGCGCCGCGGTCTTTCGCAAGTCGGTAAAGCCGCCGCGCATGGGGTCCGGTTGCAGGATCGGCAGCACGGGATCGTCAAAGAACGGCATGAGATCGAAGCGCGTAAAGTGTGTCTCGCCGGCGACGATGCGAAGATCGAGCGCTTGCGCGATCCTTTTGTAGCCTTCGAAATCGTCCGGCCTGACCGGTTCCTCGAGCCAATACACATCGTAGTCTTCGAACTTGCGGCCCATTTGAATGGCCACGTCGGCGGTCCATCCCATATTCACATCAATCATGATGTCGATGTCGGGACCGACCGCTTCACGCATGCGCCGCACATTGTCGAGGTCGCGCTTCAGGTCCTGGGTATGGGCGACTTGCATTTTAATGGCCTTGAACCCTTGCTCCTTGTAATGCAGCGCTTTTGCGATCATGCCGTCGCCGCCGGAGCCGCGGAAACAGCCGCTGCCATAGACCGGCAGCTCGCTTCGGAAATGGCCCCACAAGCGGTGTAGCGGCAGATTGGCGCGCTTGCCGATGGCGTCCCACAGCGCGATGTCGAGCACCGACATCGCCATTGTCGTGACGCCGCCGCGCCCGAACGTCGTGGTGTAGATCCAGAGATCGTCCCAGATCGCTTCGACAGCCGTCGCGTCCTTGCCAAGGACCCGCGGAACAATGCTTTCCTCCAGGCACGCTTTGATCGTGCGCAGGACAGGACGGAATACATGCAGATACCCCATGCCGACGATTCCGCCGGAGGTCTCGACCTCGAGCACCAGTATGTCGCGCATGTCGCCGAAGGCGTGCCCTTTCAGCCAAGGGTCTTGCGGCCACGGCACACGCAACATCGTTAGACGAATGGCCTTAATCGTCATGTCAGTCATTGTTGGCATCCATGCATCGGGGCAACCACGCCCACTGGCATCGATCTTACGGAAAATTCCGGAAAAACTCAGCCTGGGAAGCGGCGTATTCTTTCAAGCAGCCCGCAGGCCTGCTGTCGCCCTCGCTTACCGCTGGATGCGCAGCCCGAGCAGGAAGACACTTTCGCTATAGTCGCCGCCGGAGACGTTCGAGCGCTGCCAGGTCTGGCGGAACTCGCCCTTGAGCTGAAATTCACGGCTGAACTTGTAGGTGAGGCCGGCGCCCACGGAATAGCGCTTATCGTTGCGCGAGTCGCCGATATAGTCGTCGTCGCCGAAGCCGGCCTTCACGCTGCCGATGAGCCATTGCCGGAACGCATGATCGACCTGCACGCCGACGTTGCGGTAGAGCACGCCGGAAACGCCGGCTTGCGTCGATTCGCCCACCGTCGATGAGCCGGTGAGCTTGACGGTGGTGAGCGCGCTTGCGGTCCACACCAGCGAGGCGTCGCCGATCAGACCGGTGAGGTTTTCGAGTCGCGGATCGTCGTAAGTGCGCTTGGTGTAGCCGAGCGCGATTTCACCTGTGAGCGCGTGCGAGAGCTTGAAGGTCGAACCGACCTTGCCGGTCAGGCCCTTGGAGTCGCGCTGGTAGCCGGAGAAATCGGTCTCGAGGTCGTGCACCCGCGTGTCGGCGCTGACCTCGGCGAACGGCGTGACGCCCGGCAACAGCTCGTAGCCGCCGCGCAGCGTTCCGGTGTACTGGTTGTAGTTGCGGTCCTTGTTGCTGGCGATGCTGCCGTCGGTCAGTTCCGAGTTCTGATAGACAGTGCGCTCGGCGTCGCCCTTGATCGACAGCTCGAAACGGTTGAAGCGTTGGCCGAGGCCGGCGCCGCCGCCAAAAGCGAAATAGAGCGGCAGCTTGGCAAGGCCGGCCTGCAGATTGGGGCTGCCGGGATTGTCGGTCGCCACCAGCGCACGGCCGCTAAGATCGACACGGGTTTGCCGGCTGACATCGATGCGGCCGTCGAGCTTGCCGTCGAGATGCGGCCGGCTGAGGGTCGGTATTTCATCGGGGCGGTAGCCGGTATAGCTGCCGCGCAGGTCGGCCTTGAGTTCGTGGCGCGACCAGTCCGACTGCACCTTCAGTTCCGGCGCGACGGTGTAGAGCCACGCGGCCTTTGGATTTTTGTTCTGGCCGGGATTGGTGTCGTAACCGCCGAGCAGTTCGATCGCGGGGAACAGGTCGAAAGCTCCGGCGCGAATGCCGAGTGGCGCGTAAGCATCTACCGGCTCGGCATGGGCCTTGCGTTTCGTCGGCAACTTGCGGATCGGGCGAATCTCTTCGACCGGCGGCGATCCCGGCGCGGCGGCAAGCGCGCTGGTGCCCGCGTCGGCGGCGGGGATCTGCGGAACTTGATAGGGCGACGGAGGCGGTGGGGCCGCGGTTGCCGTCGCACCCAAAGCAGGCGGTAACGCATTCGCCGTCGCACGCGGCTTGCGCTTGGCCTTGGTCGTCGTGCGGGCATTGGTGGAATCGAAGCCGGTCAAGCCGGCGCCGGACGCCGGCGGCGTAAAGCCGAATTGCGGCCTCGCTTGCCTGCGGGCCGGTTGGGTTTGCTGCTCGAAACGCTGCGGGTTGTCCGGATTGCTTTCGAGCCTGGGCGCGAAGGGATCGGCGAACACCATGGCCGTCTGCGCGCCCGCCTCCCGGCAGCCGAGCGCCAGGCAGGCGGCCAGCAGCAAACGGGCAGCCCGCGGCGGGCGTCGGTGGCAAGCGCGCTGCACGTCCGGTCCTCGGCCTCCATGAGCCGGCCCGCGCCGGGCGAGCGCATAGGCGCACGCCCGCGCAAACGGCGGGAAGTGGTTAACGGACGCTAAAGGGGTATGGTTAACGAGGCGTTGCCGGGCTTTAGCCCCGGCCAATCGGGCCTAAATCCAGCCCTTGAGCTCGCGCAGCACCACGTCGCGTATCACCGCCATGCCGCCGGGGGAGTCGTTGAGGCAGGGGATGGCCGCGAAATTCTCGCCGCCCGCGTGCCTGAAGATCTCGGCATTCTCCATGGCGATCTCTTCCAGCGTCTCCAGGCAGTCGGCGGCGAAGCCCGGGGTGATGACAGCGATATTCTTCACGCCGCGCTCGGCCAACGATTTCACGGTGGCATCGGTGTAGGGCTTGAGCCATTCCGCCGTGCCGAAGCGCGACTGGAAGGTCATGATCATTTGGTTCTCATCAAGATCAAGCCGCGCGCGCATCAGGCGTGCCGTCTTGGCGCAGTGGCAATAATAGGGATCGCCATTGCGCAGGTATTCTTCCGGCATGCCGTGGAAGGAAGCGACGATCACCTCCGGCTTGAAGGAAAGCTTCGTCAACTCCGTGTTCAGCGAAGCGGCAAGTGCGTCGATATAGGCAGACTCGGCGTAATAGGGCGCCGCCACCCGCAGCGCCGGCTGGAAGCGCATCTTCGCGAGCGCGCGGAAGACCTCGTCACAGACGGTCGCGGTGGTGGCGGCGGCGTATTGCGGGTAGAGCGGCACCACCAAAATGCGTTCGCAATTCTGGTCGGTGAGCGCTTCCAGCCGCGAAGCGATCGACGGATTGCCGTAGCGCATGGCCCAGTCGACGCGAATGCGCTTGTCGACCTTGTCGAGGATTTCTTCGAGCTGATCGGACTGCGAGCGCGTGATGGTCTTGAGCGGGGATTCATCGCGCTCTCTGTTCCAGATCTTGTCGTAGTCGCGGCCCTTGCGGCCGGGACGCACGGTCAGGATGATGAGGTTGAGCACCAGCCACCATTTCAGCCGGTTTACCTCGATCACGCGCCGGTCGGAAAGAAACTCCTTGAGATAACGGCGCATCGACCAATAGTCGGTGGCATCTGGCGTGCCGAGATTGACCAGCAGAACGCCGATGCGGCGCGGCAGGACGGCAGGATGGTCCTGCGGCAGATGCGCAGTGGTGGTCGGGTTCATGGCTGCTAACCGACGCTGCGCTCGTCCGCGATCACCTTGCCGTCGTTGGGCAACGCGCCCGGCGCGACCAGCGTAACGGCGCCCTTGAGCTTGGTGACCGACTGCAGACTGGCGGCGACTGTCGCGGCAAGCGTGGCGTCCGGCGTCGCGCTCTCCGCCATCAATGTCATGGTGTCCTGCTCGCCTTCGCGGCCGACCACGAGACGCAGCCGCTTGAGCTCGGGATGGCGCGCGGCGATCTCGGCGATCTGCTTGGGATGCACGAACATGCCTTTTACTTTCGCGGTCTGATCGGCGCGGCCCATCCAGCCCTTGATGCGGCTATTGGTGCGCCCGCAGGGCGACACACCCGGCAGCAACGCGGAGAGATCGCCGGTGCCGAGGCGGATCATCGGATAGTCGGGATTGAACGAGGTGACAACCACCTCGCCCACCTCGCCTTGCGCGATCGTGTCGCCGGTACCGGGGCGCACGATCTCGACGATGACCGTCTCATTGACGATCATGCCTTCCTTCGCCTCGCTTTCGTAGGCGATCACGCCCAGCTCGGCGGTGGCGTAGCATTGTACCGTGACGACGCCGCGCTGGCCGAGCTCATCACGCAAGCTGGCCGGCAGCGCCGCGCCGGAGACCAGCGCACGTTTGATCGAAGTCGCGTCCTTGCCGGTCTTTTCCGCCGTATCGAGCAAAATCTTTAAGAAGTCCGGCGTGCCGACGTAACCCGAAGGCTTGTAGTGGGCGATGGCGTCGAGCTGCTGCTCGGTATTGCCGACGCCGCCGGGGATGACGGCACAGCCGAGCGCATGCGCGCCCGCCTCCAGAATGAAACCGCCGGGCGTGAGGTGATAGGCGAAGGAATTGTGCACGATGTCACCGGCGCGGAAGCCGGCGGCGAACAAGGCGCGCGCCGAGCCCCACCAATCCTTGCCCTCGCCTTCCGGCTCGAACACCGGACCCGGCGACATTAACAGCCGGCGAACTTTGCCGGGCGCGGTGACGTTGAGGCCGCCGAACGGCGGGTTCTCCTTCTGCAAGGCGGCGATGTCGGCCTTGCGCAGAACAGGCAGTTTGGCGAGCGCTTCACGCGAGGTGACCGACTTGGGATCGATGCCGGCCAGATGCTTGGCCCATCCGGGTGCGCGCATGGCCCGGGCGACGATCTTGGGCAGAGCCGCGAACTCCTCGCTGTCGCGCAGGGTACGGACGCGGGTTTCGAGGGGATCGTAGTGATCGGGCATCCGTTACGCCAGCCAGCGCTTGCGCCGGCGGTAATGCTTGCCCTCGCGGAAGCTCTTGCGGCGGCCTTCGGAAATACCGAGATAGAATTCCTTGACGTCGGCGTTGTCGGCCAGCGATTTGGCATCGCCATCCATCACCACGCGGCCGTTCTCCAGAATGTAGCCGTAACGCGCGAATTTCAGCGCCATGTGGGTGTTCTGCTCGGCGAGCAGGATCGAGACGCCTTCCTTCTCGTTCAGGTCTTTGACGATCTGGAAAATCTCTTCGACGATCTGCGGCGCCAGTCCCATGGACGGCTCGTCGAGCAGGATCATCTTCGGGCGCGACATCAGCGCGCGGCCGATGGCGCACATCTGCTGCTCGCCGCCGGAGGTGTAGCCCGCGAGCGAACCCTTGCGTTCGCCGAGCTTGGGGAAATAGCCGTAGACCACGTCGAGGTCGCGCTTGATCGCGGCGTTACCGTCGCGCCGGGTGAAGGCGCCGGTCAGCAGATTTTCCTCGATGGTGAGGTGCTCGAAGCAATGGCGGCCTTCCATCACCTGGATGCAGCCGCGGCGGACCAGTTCGTTGGGCGACAGGTCCTGCACCTCGCCGCCCTCGAACACGATCGAGCCCTTGGTGACGTCACCGCGCTCTGCATGCAGCAGATTGGAGATCGCCTTCAAGGTGGTGGTTTTGCCGGCGCCGTTGGCGCCGAGCAGCGCCACGATCCCGCCGCGCGGCACGTCCAGCGACACGCCTTTGAGCACCAAAATGACGTGATCGTAGATCACCTCGATATTGCTGATGGCGAGGATATTGTCGCTTTTGGCGGCGGGCGTTTTGCCCGTTTGCTCGATTGCGGACATCGGCCAACTTTCGAAAACGGCGCCTCTCCCCGCGAACGGGGAGAGGCTGTCGGTTTGCGGTGCCTCTCTCCCGAAGGAGAGAGGCCAGCGTGTCAGCTTACGACGACTTGTCGCAAGCCTCAGTGCGCTTCGGCCAGCCGGTATTTTTCTTGACGTATTCTTCGGCAGCCTTTTTCAGCAGCGGCTCCACCTTGTCCTTCATGGGCTCGATCCAATCGGAGACCTTGACCCACTTGGCGCCGTCCCACTGCTGCATATAGGCCGGGCTGTGGCCGTTGTGGTCGGTGCAGGTCACGTGGACGTTGGTGCCGAACGCCGGCAGACCGAGCTTTTTCCAGTGCGCCTGGTCGATTTTCAGGCTCTCGAGACCGCGGCGGACGTCGGCACCGACCACGACCTTCTTGCCCGTGATCTTCTGCGCGTTGCGAATGGCTTCCGCGATCAGAACGGAGTTGAACACGCCGCGGTCGTAGAAGGTGTCCGCGAACTTGTCCTTTTCAACCTGGCTCTTGCCCTTATCCACGACGTATTTCTTGATGTCCTGGAGAGCCGGATAGCTGCTTCCGAGGCCGCTGAAGTTCAAGGCCAGATAGCCCTTGGCCGCCTTGCCGCCGCCGCGGGCGTCGTCATCGGAGCCCGACCACCAGATGCCGATGAAGTGATCCATCGGGTAGCCGTTCTCGGCGGCGCGCTTGACTGCGGTCGGGTTCATGGCGCCCCAGCCCCACATGATCATCCAAGCCGGACGATCGCGGCGGACGGCGAGCCACTGCGCCGATTGGTCCTGCATTTCCTTACCGGCCACGGAGTAGAGCTTCACGTTGAAGCCATAGTCCTTGCCGAGCTGCTGCAGCAGCGGGATCGGCTCGCGGCCATAGCCGCTTTCCAGGTAGATGAAGCCGATCGTCTTGCCCTTGAGCTTGTCGAGGCCGCCTTCCTTGCCGCCGATGTAGCGCAGGATCATCGACATGCCGTCCCAATAGGTGGCCGGCGGGTTGAAGATCCAGGGGAAGTCGGTACCGACCGCCGACGCCGACAAGCCATAGGCCATCGACAGGACCGGGATCTTCTCGACCGCGGCTTTCGGGATCAACTGCAAGGTGATGCCGGTCGAAAACGGATTGACGACCGTCGGGTTCTTGCCTTTGACCAATTCCCAGCACTCCACACCCTTCTTGGTGTCGTAGCCGGTTTCGCATTCCTCGACGGTGAGCTTCACGCCGCCGATGCCGCCGTCACGCTCGTTGAGCATGTTGAGATAGTCGTGCATGCCGTTGGCGATCGGAATACCGGAATTGGCGTAGGGCCCGGTCCGATAGGTGAACAGCGGCACGAAAATGGTGTCTGCTGCCTGGGCCTTGCTGACGAGCACTGCGCTCGTCACCAGACCTGCGCAGGCAATCGCAACAAGCAGTTGTTTCGCCTTCATGTCGTCCCTCCCTTTGGTTCGCGCCTGTGACGGCGCGCCTCTGGTTTCTCTATCCGCCCCCATTTTCCCGGGAGGCGCTTTCGGACCTGCGGCCTTGCCCGCCGCGGTCGGAAATTAGGTCCTATCTTGCACCATCAATACGGAAACGGCCACACCCTCAATTTCTGCTTGCCCACCTGCCATAACCGGGCCAATCCGGCCGGTTCGGCGATCAGGAAGAAGATGATCAACGCCCCGGTGATCATGAAGGTGACGTGCTCGACGGTCGCCGCATGCAGCGGCAATCCGAGCTTTTCCGGCACGAAACGTAGCGCGATCGGCAGGATGAAGATCAGCGCCGCGCCCAGGTACGCGCCAAGCAGGCTGCCGAGGCCGCCGATGATGATCATGAACAGGATGGTAAAGCTCTGGTTGATGTTAAAGACGGTGGATTCCGCGGCGCCGTACCACAGGAACGCCACCATCGCGCCGGCAACGCCGCAGTAAAACGACGATACCGCGAAGGCGAGCAGCTTGGTCGGCAGCAGGCGGATACCCATGAGTTCGGCGGCGATATCCATGTCGCGCACCGCCATCCAGGTGCGGCCGATGCGCCCGTGCATGAGGTTGGACGCCAGCCAGGTCATCACCACCACAATGGCGAGCACGATATAGTAACGGGTTTCGGCGGTTGCGCGGGGCCCGGTGACGATGATGCCGAACAACTCGCGCTGGGGCACTTCGATCGCGGCGGAGAGGTTATAGTTGTAAAGCCACGGAATGTGGGTGAAGCACCACTCGAGAAAGAATTGCGCGGCCAATGTCGCGATCGCGAGATAAAAGCCTTTGATGCGCAACGAAGGCAGGCCGAAGATGGCGCCGACCGCGGCCGCGAAAAAGCCGGAGGTGACGATCCAAATAATGATGTTCACGTTCGGAAAAATCGAGGTGAGCTTGTAGCAGGCGTAGGCGCCGACCCCCATGAAGGCGCCGGTGCCGAGCGAGAGCAAGCCGGTATAGCCGGTGAGCATGTTGAGCCCGATCGCCGCCAGCGAAAAGATCAGGAACGGGATCATCACCGCGTTGGTGAGGAAGTCGTTATGGGCGAGCGGAATTACGAGCGCGACCGCTAAAATGACCGCCAGCCCGATGCGGTCCTGCAATATCGGGAAGACCGCCTGGTCGCTGGCGTAGTCGGTCTTGAACTGGCCGGCTTCGCGGTAAAACATCGCCCCCCTCTTCCTTCACACTCGCTCGATGATTCGTTCGCCGAACAATCCTTGCGGACGGAACAGCAGGAACACCAGCGCGATCACATAGGCAAACCAGGCATCGGTGCCGCCGCCTACCAGCGGCCCCCAGTAGAATTCGCCGAGTTTCTCGCCGACGCCGATGATCAAGCCGCCGACGATGGCGCCCGGGATCGAGGTGAAGCCGCCGAGAATAAGCACCGGCAGCGCCTTGAGCGCGATCACCTCGAGCGCGAAGGACACGTCGGAACGCGCGCCCCAGAAGATTCCGGTGACCAGCGCCACCAGACCGGCGGCGAACCAGACGATCACCCAGATCTGCTCGAGCGAGATGCCGACCGAGAGCGCCGCCGAGTGGCTGTCGGCGACCGCGCGCAGCGCGCGCCCGATGCGAGTCTTGGAAAAGAACACCGCGAGCCCCGCCACCATGATCGAGGCAACGATCGCGGCGGCGATATCGAGCTTCTGCAACTGAACGATGCCGCCCAGCGTATGATAGGTGATGGAGCCCTTGGGCAGGAACAGGTCCCCGGTCGCCATCACTTTGGGGTCACCGCCGAACACAAACTCGCCGAAGCCGATAAGGAAATAGGTGATACCGAAGGTCGCCATAAACAGGATAATATCGGGCTGGTTGATCAGCGGGCGTAGCACGGTGCGCTCGATCGTAAAGGCGAGACCGAACATCACCACGATGGTCAGGCCGAGCGCGAGAAAAGCGTTCAGCCCTGCGTCGTGCAGGCCGACGAAGGTGAGCGCGGCGAACACCACCATGATGCCTTGCGCGAAGTTGAAGACGCCCGAGGCCTTGAAGATCAGCACGAAACCGAGCGCGATCAGCGCATAGAGCATGCCGCCGACCAGGCCTTCCCACAGCGTCTGCGCCAAGAGGTCGGGCGCAGTGCCCATCTGCACGAAGGGGTCGATGAAGATCATATAGAGCAGGTGCATCGCTTCGCCCTCAATGCGCCACGCCGAGATAAGCGTCGATCACCGCCTGATTGCTCTTGACCTGATCGGGCGTGCCGTCGGCGATCTTGATGCCGTGGTCGAGCACCACCACGCGGTCGGACAGGTCCATCACCACGCCCATGTCGTGCTCGATAAGCGCGATGGTGGTACCGTAGTGGTCGTTCACGTCGAGCACGAAGCGCGACATGTCTTCCTTTTCTTCCATGTTCATGCCGGCCATGGGCTCGTCGAGCAGCAGCAATTCCGGCTCCATGGCCAGCGCGCGGCCGAGCTCGACGCGCTTCTGCAAGCCGTAGGGCAGCCGGCCGACCGGCGTGCGGCGGATTTCCTGGATCTTGAGGAAATCGATGATTTCCTCGACGCGGGCGCGGTGCTCGACTTCTTCCTTCATCGCGGGGCCGTAGCGCAGCAATTGCCAGAACAGGTTCTTGTTCATCTTGAGCGAGCGGCCGGCCATGATGTTGTCGAGCGCGGTCATGCCGCGGAACAAAGCGACGTTTTGGAAGGTGCGGGCGATGCCGCCATGGGCGGCCTCGTAAGGGCGCATCTTGGAACGCGTCTCGCCCTTGAAAGTGATGCGGCCCTGCTGCGGCTGATAGAAGCCGTTGATGACGTTGAGCATCGACGTCTTGCCTGCGCCGTTGGGGCCGATGATCGCGCGAATCTCGCCCTTGCGGATATTGAAGGAAACGTCGCTGACTGCGTTGACGCCGCCGAACGACAGCGACACGTTCTCCACCGACAGGAGGACGTCGCCGACCGCGACATCCGAGCCGCCCGGAGCCCTCATGCGGCCTTCTCCACGGATGCGGGGACCGGCTCGGTTTGCATTTCGTAGATTTTCACGCGCGCACTGATGACGCCCTTGCGGCCGTCCTCGAAGGTGACCTCGGTCGAGATATCGGCCTCCTTGGAGCCGTCATAGAGCGCCTTGATCAGCGGCGCGTAGCGCTCGGCCACGAAGCCGCGGCGCACTTTCTGCGTACGCGTGATCTCGCCGTCGTCGGCGTCGAGCTCCTTGTGCAGGATCAGGAAGCGCTTGATCTGCGCACCCGCCAACTTTTTGTCTGCGGCGAGCGAGCGGTTCACCTCGGCGACATGCTCCGCGATCATGTCATAGACTTGGGCGTGGCCGGCGAGTTCCTGATAGGAGCCGTAAATGACGTTGTTGCGCTCGGCCCAGCTTCCGACCGCGGTGAGATCGATATTGATCATCACCGCCACGAAGTCGCGGCCGTCGCCATAGGCCACCGCCTCGCGGATATTGGGGAAGAACTTGAGCTTGTTCTCAATGTATTTCGGCGGGAACAACGTGCCGTCGGTGAGCTTGCCGACGTCCTTGGCGCGATCGATGATCTTCAGGTGGCCGGTCTTTTCGTCGAAAAAGCCGGCATCGCCGGTCTTCACGTAACCGTCCGGCGTCATCACGTCGGCGGTCTTGGCCTCGTCCTTGAAATAGCCGGCGAACATGCCCGGCGACTTGAACTGAACCTCGCCGTTCTCGGCGATACGGAGGTCCACGTGCGGACAGGCCGGGCCGACCGTGTCGGAATAGATGGCGCCATCGGGCTGCGCGGTCAAAAACAGGAAAGCCTCGGTCTGGCCGTAGAACTGCTTGAGATTGAGGCCGATCGAGCGATAGAAGGCGAAAAGTTCCGGGCCGATCGCTTCGCCCGCGGTCAAGGCCACGCGCACCCGCGAGAACCCGAGAACGTTCTTGAGCGGGCCGTAAACGAGAAGCTCGCCAAGCCAGTAAAGCAGCCGCCCGGTCAACGGCACAGACTGGCCATTGAGGATGCGCTCACCGTATTTGCGCGCGACCCCGATGAAATAATGAAACATCTTGCGCTTGAGGAATCCGGCGTCCTCCATGCGGATCATAACGCGCGTCAAGAGCTGTTCAAGCGTGCGGGGCGGCGCAAAAAAGAAAGTCGGGCCGATCTCGCGCAGATCGGCCATGGCGGTGTCGGTGTTTTCCGGACAGGCCATGCAGAACCCGACCACCAGGCTTTGCGCGTAGTTGAGATAGTGGTCACCGACCCAAGCCAGCGGCAGGTAAGCGAGCGCGACGTCTTTCTCGGTCAGTTTGTCGAACGTGGCCGTATCGGTCGCCGCGGCGATCGACCGCTCCCCGGTCATCACCACGCCCTTGGAGGCGCCGGTGGTGCCGGAGGTATAAAGGATAATGGAGGGATCGGAGCCCTTGCCCGCGGCGATCTCGGCGTCGAGCCAAGCGGCGACCTTCGGGTCCTCGAGCGCCTTGCGTCCGTCCGCGATGACGTCGTCCATCGGACGCAAGTGGCTGTGGTCGTAGTCGCGCAAGCCCCGGCGTTCGTCGTAGACCAACTCCTCCAGCTTGGGCAGACGCTCCTTCACCGACATGATCTTGTCGACCTGCTCCTGGTCCTCGACGGCGGCGAAACGCGTCTCGGCGTGCGCCAGCACGTAGGCGAGCTCGTCGGCGACGGCGTCGGCGTAGACCGGCACCGGCACCGCGCCGAGTGTCTGGGCCGCCATCACCGACCAGTAGAGCTTGGGCCGGTTACCGCCAACGATAGCAATGGTTTCGCCGCGCTTGAGGCCTAGTCGGTTGAGTCCGACCGCGTATGCACGTACGAGTTCGAGCACCTGGGCCCAGGTCCAGGTCTGCCAGACGCCGAGGTCCTTGTGCCGCATTGCCGGCCGCGTACCGTACAATTGGGCATTTCTAATCAATAGCTTGGGAAACGTGTCCGCCGACGCGGCGGCGTTTGGCGCCACAGGGATATCCTCCCATTTGGCCGCACCGACGGTGCGGCCCCCGAACCCCTCGCGCCCATTTTCAGGGCGAAGCTATTTGTCCGGATATGAAAACACCGCCGGAGTGCGGTCAAGTCTTTGCGGTTAGGGAATATGGTCGCAATTGCGTGAATAAATCATTCCGCCGCCTTGAGAAATGACGCCGGGCTGCTGCGGAACTGCTCGCGCAACGCGGCTTCCTCGGCCTTGGCGGCGGCAAGATGCCGCTGCTTGACCGGCCCGTAGCCGCGGATTTTTTCCGGCAGCGCAGCAAGCGCCACCGCGGTCGCGTGATTGGTGGGGTTGAGGTCCGCGACGATTTCCGTCAGCAGCGCCTCGTAGTCGGCGATCAACCGGCGCTCGCTGTTGCGCTCGATCGAATAGCCGAACGGATCGAGCGGCGTGCCGCGCAGGAACTTGAACTTCGTCAGCACGGCGAACAGTTTCAGCATCCAGGGACCGAACGACATTTTCCTCGGCTCGCCGGTCTCGGGATCGCGCCGCGCCAAGAGCGGCGGCGCCAGATGAAATTCGAAACGCAGATTGTCGCCGTCGAACGATGAGCGCACGCGTTCGACGAACGCGGTGTCGCTGTAAAGCCGCGCCACTTCATACTCGTCCTTGTAAGCCATCAGCTTGAACAGATAGCGCGCCACCGCCTCCGCCAATCCGCATTGGCCCGGCGCCTTCTCCGTCTCGGCCGCACTCACCTTCTCGACCATCACACGGTAGCGCTTCGCATAGCGCGCGTTCTGGTAGGCGGTGAGGAAGTCGCTGCGGCGCCCCACCGTCTCGTCGAACGACTGCGAGAGCTTCAGCGAGTCGTTGTCCTCGCCCTGCTTCGGCTTAATCAGCGCTTCCAGCGCCTTCGGGTCGACGGCGGCGCGGCGGCCATAGCGGAAGGCCGCAATATTCATCTGTACCGCCTCGCCGTTCATCTCGATCGCCTTCTCGACCGCTTCGGCGGTGAGCGGCAAGGCACCGAGCTGATAGGCGTAACCGAGCATGAACATGTTGGCGCCGATGGAATTTCCGAGCAAAGCGGTAGCGAGCCTTCCGGCGTCGATAAAGTGGCTCTGCTCGCGACCGGCGTGAGCGACAATCGCGCGCTTGATCCGCTCGGTCGGCAAGGCGAAGTCGGCGTTGCGGGTGAAGTCGCCCGGCAGGAATTCCGCGGTGTTGACAATCATGTGGGTGTGTCCGGGCTTGATGGCGCCTAGCGCCTTCTTGCCGCCGAGCACCACAATGTCGCCGCCCAGCACCAGGTCGGCGCCGCCGGCGACGACGCGGATGGCATGTATTTCGTCGGGCGTATTGGCGATGCGGATATGGCTGAAGACGGCGCCGCCCTTCTGCGCGAGGCCGGCCATGTCGATGATGCCGGCGCCCTTGCCTTCAAGATGCGCCGCCATGCCGATGATGGCGCCGATGGTGACGATGCCGGTGCCGCCGACGCCGGTGACGATGATGCCGTAAGGATGATTGGTGAGCGGCAGGCTGGGGACCGGCAGCGCCGGCCAATCGGACGGTTCCGCGACGCTCTCACCTTGCTTGAGCTTGGCGCCGTGCACGGTGACGAAGGACGGGCAGAAGCCATTGAGGCAGGAATAATCCTTGTTGCAGCTCGATTGGTCGATGGTGCGCTTGCGGCCCCATTCGGTCACCAAAGGCTGCACCGACACACAATTCGATTTCACGCCGCAGTCGCCGCAGCCTTCGCAGACCAGGTCGTTGATCACCACGCGTCTGTCGGGATCGGGGAATGTGCCGCGCTTGCGGCGGCGGCGCTTCTCGGCGGCGCAGGTCTGATCGTAAATCAGCACGCTGACGCCGGGCACCGTCGTCAGCTCGCGTTGCACGGCGTCGAGATCGTCGCGGTGGTGCACGGTCAGCCCGCGCGGCCAGTCGGTATCCTTGGGGTATTTCCACGGTTCGTCGGTGACCACGACCACGCGGCTGGCACCTTCGGCGACCACCTGGCGGGCGATCTGCGGCACGTTCAGCCCGCCTTCATTGGCCTGGCCGCCGGTCATCGCCACCGCGTCGTTGAACAGGATCTTGTAGGTTATGGTCACGCCGGAATCGATTGCCGCGCGGATGGCGAGATAGCCGGAATGGTTGTAAGTGCCGTCACCCAGGTTCTGGAACACGTGCGGCGTTTTTGAAAACGGCGCCTCGCCGATCCAGTTGGCGCCCTCGCCGCCCATCTGGGTGAAGCCGAGCGTCTGACGGTCCATCCACTGCGCCATATAGTGGCAACCGATGCCGGCATAGGCGCGGCTGCCCTCCGGCACGCGCGTCGAGGTGTTGTGCGGGCAGCCCGAGCAGAAATAAGGAATTCGCTGTGCGACATCGCCGGTTTCGCTGAGCGCGCGTTGGGCGGCTTTCAAGCGCGCCACGTTGGCGGATAGCTCATCGTTGGCGCGAAACCGCAGCAGCCGCTCGCCAATACAGATGGCGACGTCGTTGGGATCGAGCGCGCCCTTGACCGGAAACAGCCAGTTGCCCTGTTCGTCCCGCTTGCCGACGCAGACCGGCTGGTTGGCGGTGCCGTATAATTCCTCGCGCACCTGCACTTCGATCAGCGAGCGCTTCTCCTCGACCACAATGATGAGATCGAGCCCGGCCGCGAACTCCGCCAGCTCCTGCCGTGCGATCGGCCACGGACAGGCGATCTTGAACAGGCGCAGCCCGAGGTCGTTGCACTTGATCTCGTCGATGCCGAGCTCGTCGAAGGCCTGACGCACGTCGAGATAGGCCTTGCCGGTGGTGATGATGCCGATCTTCGGATTGCGCCCGCCCGAGGTGATGATGCGGTTGAGCTTGTTGGCGCGCACAAAGGCGAGCATGGCGTCGCGCTTGAAGTCGTGCAGGCGCGCTTCCTGGCCGAGAATAGAGTCGACCAGGCGGATATTGAGCCCGCCCTCCGGCATGACGAAATCTTGCGGCGTGACGAGCTTGATGCGATCGAGGCTGCCGTCGACCACGCCGGTCGATTCGACCGTCTCATGCATGCATTTGAGCGCGGTCCAGGTGCCGGAAAAACGCGACATCGCCCAGCCATAGAGCGCGTAGTCGATCATCTCCTGCACGCCGGCCGGATTGAGGATCGGCATCATCACGTCGACGAAATGGAATTCGGATTGGTGGGCGGTGGTGGAGGATTCCGCGGTGTGATCGTCGCCCATCAGCGCGAGCACGCCGCCATGCTTCGAGGTGCCGGCAAAATTGGCATGGCGGAAGACGTCGCCGGAGCGGTCGACGCCCGGGCCCTTACCGTACCACATGCCGAACACGCCATCGAACTTGCCCTCGCCGCGCAACTCGGCCTGCTGCGTGCCCCAGAGCGCGGTGGCGGCCAGTTCCTCATTGAGACCGGGCTGGAATTTGACGTCTTGCGCGGCAAGAAATCGGCCGGCGCGGATCATCTGCTGGTCGAGGCCGCCAAGCGGCGAGCCGCGATAGCCGGTGACGTAGCCGGCGGTGTTGAGGCCGGCGCGGCGGTCGCGCTCCTTCTGCATCAGAAGCGCGCGGATCAGCGCCTGATAGCCGGTCACCAGGACGCGGTCCTGCGCGAGGTCGTATTTGTCGTCGAGGCTGACGGAGCGAAGGGTCATGGGTGACTCTGGCAACAGCCTACGGGCCGGACCTCTACCATATAGGCGAGAGCGGCGGCACATGAAACAGGTGGGCGCGATTTAAGTCAGGTTGTTCAATGCCCTGCGCAGAATTTCAGCATTGCCGCGCGGCTTGCAACGAAATTTCACCGTGGGTGTGGCCCGCGCATTTTGGCGCAATGCAGCAGCAGGGCAGGTCTTCGCAGAGCGTGGCTAGTCAAATCCCATGCGGCCTGTAAAAGGAGCGGCCAGCCGGGTGCCTTAATTGATGCTGCAATCCCCCTCGTCCTCCATTGAGACCCGATCGTCGTGGGTCGTCGCTTCCATGGCGCTGGCCGCGCTGATGGTTGCCTTCGGCGCCAACTGGATCACCGCGGTGGCGCTCAAGGACATCGCGGCCGAAGTAAATGGCACGCGTTCGATTCCCGCCTTCGCCAGCGCGCTGGCCTGGCTCGGTGCCGGCGTGGGCGGCATCATGATGGGCCAGATTGCCGACCGCATCGGCACGCGCTGGACAGTGGCCGGCGGCGCGCTGATGATTGCCGTGGGACTGGCGATTTCAAGTCTGGGCCCGTCGTGGCCGTTGTGGATCGGGCACGGGCTGTTCATCGGCCTAATCGGGCTCGGCGGCATCAATTCACCGCTTTACATCTACGTCACCCGCTGGTTCGACCGCCGGCGCGGCTCGGCGCTGGCGCTGATATCGAGCGGCGTCTATCTCGCCGGCGCGGTGTGGCCGCCGGTGTTCGAGCGCGCCATCGCCATGGTCGGCTGGCGGCAGACGATGCTGTGGTACGCGCTGTTCGAGGCCCTGGTCGTCATTCCGCTCGCGCTCTGGTTTTTCGGCAAGCCCCCCGAAGTGGTCGTGGTGGCGCCCACGCCGCGCCCCGGCGCCGCGCCGGCGCGCGTGCTGGGCTGGCCGCCCAACCTGGTGTTCGGGATGATGTGCGTGGCCTCGATACTGTGCTGCGTGCCGATGGCCATGCCGCAAGGGCACTTGGTCGCTTTCTGCAGCGATCTCGGCATCGCCCGCTCGGTCGGCGCGGTCATGCTGTCGGTGCTGCTCGGCACCGCGTTCCTTTCCCGGCAAATCTGGGGCGCGATCTCCGACCGCATCGGCGGGCTGCCGACCGTACTGATCGGCTCGACCTGGCAGTGCAGCGCCATGATCGCGCTCCTGCTGACGCAGAGCGCGACCGGCCTCTTCACCGTTTCCGCCGCTTTCGGCCTCGGCTTTTCCGGCATCATTCCGGCCTATGTGCTGGCGCTGCGCGAGCTGTACCCGTCCGCGGAAGCCTCATGGCGCATCCCGACTCTGCTGATGTTCACCGCCATCGGCATGGCGTCGGGTGGCTGGATTGCCGGGCTGCTTTACGATCACTTCGGCTATTACGCGCCAGCCTTCGCCACCGGCATCGGCTCTAATCTGCTTAACATGCTGGTGATCGGCACGCTGGTGATGCGGCAGCGATTGCAGGCCGCGTATGCGTGAGCGAAGGCGTCACGCCTTCGGCAGCATCCTGAACATCTCCTCGCTGAAATCCTTGCGCGCGTCGGCCAAGAGCGGCTGTACGGCGTCGACAAAGGCGGCGTGTTCTTTTTCAGTCAAGGTGACGAATTCGCAGCCGGCGTCTTCGATCGCCTTGCGCGCCGCCTCGTGTTCCTCGACCGCCAGTTTTCTTTGGAACACGACCGATTCCGTCACCGCGTTTTGCATCGCGCGCTGAAGATCGTCCGGCCAGGCCTCGAACGAGGCGCGGTGCAAAAAGATCGGCCGCGAGATGTAGAAGTGCGAGGTGAGCGTGTGGAACTTGTGAAACTTGTGCACGCCATAGGTGACGGTGTTGGCGAGCGGATTCTCTTGCGCATCCAAAGTGCCGGCCTTGATCATGGCGATGGCCTCGGTGAGGTCCATGGGCATGGCCGCCGCGCCGAGCAATTCAAAGGTGCGCCGCTGGATCTCGCTCGGCAGCACGCGCATTTTCATGCCCGCCATGTCGGCGGGCAGGTGGATCGGGCGCAGCCGGTTGGAGATGTGGCGAAAGCCGTTCTCGTACCAGCCGAGGACGCGATAGCTAAAACGCTCCTCGGTTTTTGCCGTGAGAAATTTGCCAAGCGCGCCATCCATGGCTGCGCGCGCTTGGGCGTTATTGGCGAATAGAAACGGCAGATCGACAAAGCCCAATTCCGGCACGCGGTTGGTCAGGTAACTTGACGACTGGTAGCCGAGCGTGAGCAGCCCATTTTCAACCAGCCACACGATATCCTCGGCCTTAAAGCCGAGGTCCATGATGTTCCATACATATTTAACGTCGACGCGATCGCCGAATTGCGCCTGTAATTTTTCCCCGATGAATTTCAGTGCCTTGGAAAAGCCGGTGGTCGGCGGGCCGTAGCCGCCCATGCGGATTTGGATTGGTGTTGTCATGACAAGCTCTATACCGGCACGCCGCCGGTTGTGCTAGATTGAGCACATCAGGAGGACACCCATGAACAAGGTCGCTAAAATTTCACAGGGTAAAATTTCCGACGCCGAATGGCAGGCGCGGGTCGATCTCGCCGCCGTCTACCGGCTGCTCGCCCATCATGGATGGGACGACGTCATCTACAACCACTCGTCGATGCGGGTGCCGGGCGAGCCGCGCAATTTTCTCATGAAGAAGCACGACCTGCTCTACACCGAGATCACCGCGTCCAACCTGGTGAAGGTGTCCATGGACGAGGACCTCGACGAGAGCGCCGGCGTCAACCGGCCCGGCTTCACGCTGCACGGCGGCGTGCTCGCCGGGCGGGAAGACGTGAACTGCGCGATCCATATCCACACCAATGCCGGCATCGCGATCTCCGGCATGAAAAACGGCCTGCGCATGCTGTCGCAGGCGGCGATCCGCTTTTACAACCGGCTGGGCTATCACCCCTATGAAGGCCTGACCGAGGATTTCGACGAGCGGGCGCGCATCAACAAGGATCTCGGGCAGAACCGCGCGATGATCCTGCACAACCACGGCCTGCTCACGGTCGGCAAGAGCGCGCGCGAGGCCTTCGTGCTGATGCGTTATCTGTGCGATGCGGCCGAGATCCAAATCATGATGGAGTCGACCGGCTCGGAGCTGCTCGAAATTCCGCCGGCGGTTTGCGAAAAGACCGCGGAGCAATACGCCCGCCACGACCAGGGCCGCGGCAGCCACGACTGGCCGGCCTATCTGCGGATGCTCGACAAGATCGATCGCAGCTATCGGAATTAGCTGCGCAAGCGTCAGCGCTCAGCGAAATTCAAACGTCATCGCCGGGCTTGTCCCGGCGATTTCGTTTGGCTGGGCAGAGCCGTCCGCGATCGGGATGGCCGGGACGAGCCCGGGCCATGACAACTGAGAGAACTGAGGGCTACCCCCACTTCCAGAAATCGCGGCCCTCCTCGCGCATGAAGCGCGCCAGCACCATCTTGTGCACCTCGGAGGCGCCGTCGACCAGCCGCGCCGAGCGGGCGTAGCGGTAGACCCACTCCAGAATGGTGTCCTTGGAATAGCCGCGCGCGCCGTTGAGCTGGATGGCGACGTCGGCCGCCTGATGCAGCGTGTCGGCGACCTGCACCTTGGCCATCGACACTTCCTTGCGCGCGCGCGCGCCCTGGTCGAGCTTCCAGGCCGCGTGCATGGTGAGCAGGCGGCCGATCTCGATCTGGTGGGCGACCTCGCCCAGCTTGATCTGCACGCTCTCGCGGTCGGCAAGCTTGATGCCGAAGCCCTCGCGCTCGGCCACATAGCCTTGCGCGATTTCCATGCAGCGCTTGGCGAAGCCGAGCCAGCGCATGCAGTGGGTAAGCCGCGCGGGACCGAGGCGGATCTGCGTCGCGCGTAAGCCGTCGCCCTCGTTCATCAGCACGTTCTCGATCGGAATTTCCAAGCCATCATATTCGATTTCGCAATGGCCGCCGTGTTCTTCCGGGCCCATGATCGGGATGCGCCGCAGGATGCGCCAGCCGGGCTGGTCCTTGTGATAGAGGAACGCCGTGAGGCCGCGGCGCGGATCGTCGGAGGTGCGCGCGATCAGGATGAAATGGGCGGCGCCGTCGGCGCCGGTGATGAACCATTTGCGACCGCGCACGATGTAGCGGTCGTTGCGCTTTTCGGCGCGGGTGAGCATCATCGCGGGGTCGGAGCCGGAGCCCGGATGCGGCTCGGTCATGGCGAAGGCCGAGCGCACCTTGCCCTCGACGATCGGGCGCAGAAACTTTTCCTTCTGCTCCGGCGTGCCGGTCTTGGCGATCAGGTTCATGTTGCCGTCGTCGGGCGCCATGCAATGGATGGCGAGCGGGCCGAAGATCGAGCGCGCCGCCTCCTCGTAGATCGCCGCCCAGGCGACGATCGGCAGCGCCATGCCGCCGAATTCCTTGGGCGCCTGCGGCGCCCACAGGCCGGCCTTCTTCGCCTTCGCGCGCACCGGCTCGAGCCGGTCGTGCGGGATGTTCTCGTGGTCGGCGAAATTCGCGGGGTCCGCCTCCAGCGGCAGCACGTTCTCTTCGACGAACGCGCGCACGCGCAGGCGCAGGTCTTCGGTTTCGGGCGGCAGCGTGAAATCCATGGTCCCTACCCTTTAATTTGAATGACCTGCCCGCCGTCGACCACCAGCGTGGCGCCGGTGATGTAGCTGCCGGCGTCGGACGCCAGCAACAGCAGCGCGCCGTCGAGATCGCCTTCCTTGCCGAAGCGGCCCATGGGAATCTCGCGCTTGATCGCCACGCCCGCCTCGCTGTTGAGATAGGCGTCGTTGATCTCGGTGACGAACCAGCCCGGCGCGATGGCGTTGACGCGCACGCCCTTGAAGGCGAGCTCGACCGCCAGAGCTTTGGTGAGCTGCACCACGCCGGCCTTGGCGGTGGCATAGGCGACCGCGCCCTTGGCGACCGCAAGGCCGAGCACCGAGGCGATGTTGATGATGGCGCCCTGCTTTCTTCGCCGCCAGCATGCGGCGCGCGGCTTCCTGCGCCCAGAAGAAAACGGCGTCGAGATTGGTGCCGAGCACCTTGCGCCATTCCTCGGCCGTCATTTCGACGGCACGGCCGCCATGGGCGATGCCGGCATTGTTGACCAGGATGGTGACGGTGCCGAAGGCTTTTTCGGCGGCATCGAAGGCGCGCGTCATGGCGGCGCGGTCGGTGACGTCGGCTGCGATGGCAACGGCCTTGCCGCCGTTCTCTTCGATTTCATCTTTCAGCGCCTCAAGCCGCTCGACGCGGCGCGCCACCAGCGCGACGGCGGCGCCGTTGTCGGCCAGCGCGCGCGCAAACTGCACGCCAAGGCCGCTGGAGGCGCCGGTGACCAGCGCGACGCGGCCCTTCAGATCGAACATGGCGGCGGCCTTCATGGGAGTAACCTTATACACACGCAGCCCAGCCTCATGAATAGACTAGGAAGATCAAGCCGCCTATTTTGCGCCGGCAAATTGGCGAGCGCGGAGGAATTCGGTGAAAAGACTTTGGCGGGCGACCATCAATAGCTGGCACGGCCTGGTTGCCTGCACGCGGTCGGAAGCGGCGTTCCGCGAGGAGCTGGCGCTGCTGGTGGTGGGCGTCCCCCTCGCCTTCTTCCTGACCCCGGACGCCGGCGAGCGCTTTCTCCTGATCGGCACGCTCGTCTTCGTCCTCATCGTCGAATTGCTCAACACGGCGATCGAGAAGCTGTCCGACCGCGTCACCCGCGATGACGATCCGGCCATCAAGCGCGTCAAGGACATGGGCTCCGCCGCCATCCTGCTGTCGCTGCTGGCCGCCGGCGCGGCGTGGATCTGGGTCGCGTTCGAGCGGCTCTGGCCCTAAATCGGCTGATAACTCGCCACGCCCGCTTCCGCTAAATTGCGCCCATGGCGCACACCCACGAGCATGACCACGATCACGACCATTCCGAGCTGACGGAAACCCAGCTGCGCGTGCGCGCGCTGGAGACCGTGCTGACCGAGAAGGGCTATGTCGATCCGGCCGCGCTCGATCTCTTGATCGAGACCTATGAGAAGAAGGTCGGCCCGCGCAACGGCGCGGCTGTGGTGGCGAAGGCCTGGGCCGATCCCGCCTATCGCGCGCGCCTGTTCAAGGACGCGACGCCCGCGATCGGCGAGCTCGGCTATGCAGGCCGCCAGGGCGAGCACATCGTCGCGCTGGAGAATACGCCCAAGCGGCACAACATGGTCGTGTGCACGCTGTGCTCCTGTTACCCGTGGCCGGTGCTCGGGCTGCCGCCGGTCTGGTACAAGTCGGCGCCCTACCGCTCGCGCGCGGTCAGCGACCCGCGCGGCGTGCTCGCCGATTTCGGCGTCACGCTGCCGCAGGACACCGAAATCCGCGTGTGGGATTCGACCTCCGAGATCCGCTATCTCGTCATCCCGATGCGGCCCGCCGGCACCGAAGACTGGAGCGAGGAGCAACTCGCCGAGCTGGTGACGCGCGATTCCATGATCGGCACCGGACTGACCGAAGTCGCCGAAAGATTTGAAATGAACGGCGCGCAGGACATGGGCGGCGTGCACGGCTTCGGACCGGTCGAACCGGAGCCGAACGAGCCGGTGTTTCACGCCGAATGGGAAAAGCGCGCCTTCGCGCTCACGCTGGCCATGGCGATGCCGGGGCAATGGAACATCGACATGTCGCGCTTCGCGCGCGAAAACCGCGAGCCCGGCCGAATATCTGTCGATGAGCTATTACCAGATCTGGTTCGCCGGACTGGAGACCATGCTGAAGGAGCGCGATTTCGTCAGCGACGACGAGATCGTCGTCGGCCACGCCTTGCATCCACCCAAGCCGGTCAAGCGCACGCTCTCATCCGACGATGTGCTGAAAGTGTTGCACCGCGGCGGCCCGACCGAACGCGAGACCAATACCAAAGCGGCATTCAAGCAGGGCGACCAGGTGCGCGCGAAAAACATCAACCCGGTGACGCACACGCGACTGCCGCGTTACGTGCGCGGACATGTCGGCGTGATTGAGCGCGTGATCGGTTGTCATGTATTTCCCGACAGCAACGCCAGCGGCGATGAAAACCCGCAATGGCTCTACACCGTGCGCTTCTCAGGATCCGAATTGTGGGGGCCGGACGGCGATCCGACCACGCAAGTCTCGGTCGACGCCTGGGAGCCCTATCTGGAGCCGGCATGATCGACCAGGCCGCGGCAGCCCGCGCCACTGAGGAAGTGCCGAGCATCCCGCGCGATGCCGACGGCCCGGTGTTCCGCGAGCCGTGGGAGGCGCAGGCCTTTGCCATGACGGTGGCACTGCATGAGCGCGGCGTGTTCACCTGGAAAGAATGGGCAACGGCGCTGTCGATCGAGATCAAGCGCGCACAAAGCGAAGGCGATCCCGACACCGGCGAGACCTATTACCTGCACTGGCTGGCGGCGCTGGAGCGGCTGGTGGCGGAGAAAGGCGTCAGCAGCGGCGAAACGCTTGCCCGCACCAAGCACGCCTGGGAACACGCCTGCGATCGCACCCCGCACGGCCAGCCGATCGAATTGCAGGAAAGCGATTTCCACTAGGCGGCAGTCACACCACATTGTCCGGCTGCAGCGCACACTGACCGCCGTCGTTGAGCTCGATCTGCACGGTGGTGTGGCCGATCGCGAACTTGTGCTGCAGCTCGTGCGCGACGCGGCGCAGAAATTCGTCGCCCGGATGGCCGGCGGGCGTGACCAGATGGCAGGTAAGCGCCGTCTCGGTCGTGCTCATGGCCCAGATGTGCAGGTCGTGGACCTCGGCAACCTCGGGCAGGCCGTGCAAATAATGCTGCACCTCGGCGGGATCGATGGCGCCGGGCGCGGCATTGAGCGAGAGCCGCAGCGCCTCGCGCAGCAGCCGTCAGGTGCCGACGAGGATCACCACCGAGATCAACAGGCTCACCGCCGGGTCGAGCCATTGCCAGCCGGTGAGCATGATGCCGGTGGCAGCGACGATGACCGCGACCGACACGCCGGCATCAGCCAGCATATGCAAGAAAGCGCCGCGCATGTTGAGGTCGGATTGGCTGCCGCGGGACAGCAGCCAGGCCGAGACGCCGTTGATCACGACGGCGACGCCTGCGACCACGATCACCGTGCCGCTCGCAACCGGCTCCGGTGACATAAAACGATGCATCGCTTCCCAGGCGATTGCGGCAGTCGCAACCAGCAGAATCAGTCCGTTGGCGAAGGCCGAGAGGATCGACGCCGCGCGCATGCGATACGTGAAGCGCGAACTCGGCCGCCAGTCAGCGACCGCAAAGGCGCCCCAGGCCATGATAAGACCCATGACGTCGCCGAAATTGTGCCCGGCGTCGGCGAGCAGCGCGAGCGAATTGGTGAGCAGGCCGTAGACTACCTGCGCCGCCACCAACGCGATATTGAGCGCGGTGGCAATCGCAAAGGTGCGGCCGAAGTTGGTCGGTGCGTGGGAATGGCTGTGGTCGTGGCCGCCGTGCATGCATCGAAACTAATGCCGGCGGAGATGAATACTAGAACATTGAACAGACCACCCCGCTCGTCCCCGCGAACGCGGGGACCCAGGCGAAATTTGCCGGTCTATGCGATTGTGTCGCTAGATTCCCGCTTACGCGGGAATGAGCGGGTGAGGCATCAAATACCCGCCGCGCCGCCGTCGGCGCGCGGGTCGTGGCCGCCTTCCAGCGTTCCGTCGGGGTGCAGCACCGCAGCGCCAGCATGACCCATGGTGTCAGAATAGGCCTCGTCGAGCACTTGGACATCGTGTCCGGCCGACATCAGCTGGTCGATCAGATTACCGTCAAAGCGGGACTCCATGCGCAAGTTCGTGTGGCTCGAGCCCCAAGTACGGCCGAGCAGCCAGCGCGGCGCATCGAGCGCCTTTTCGAGCGGCTGACGAAAGGTGACATGGCGCGTGAACACGGCGGCCTGCGACTGCGGCTGGCCGTCGCCGCCCATGCAGCCGTAGGCGATGACGCGGCCGTCTTTCAGCGCGGCCAACGCCAGGTTGAGCGTGTGGAACGGGCGGCGACCGGGCGCCAGCGCATTAAGCGCCTTGGGGTCGAGCGAGAAGCTCGAACCGCGATTCTGCATCAGCACGCCGGTCGCCGGCAGCACGCAACCGGAGCCGAACTCCCAATAGAGCGACTGGATGTAGGAGACGACAAGGCCCGAGGCGTCCGCCGCGCCCATCCAGATGGTGTCGCCGCGCGCGTCGGGCGCCGGCCAGCGCGCGGCCTTCTTGCGGTCGATCTTTTCGGCCTCGACGTCGAGAAATTTCGAATCCAGAAAGCGGGTGAGATTGCCGTCGATCTTTTCCGGATCGGTGACCACTTGATCGCGCACGCGGAAGGCGCGCTTGGTTGCTTCCACCAGGCCGTGGATGTGGTCGAAGGATTCCGCTTGCGAAACACGCAGGCGATCGAACAGCGCGAGGATCATCAGCGATGCCAGTCCCTGCGTCGGCGGCGGCGTATTGTAAAGCGTGCCGGCGCCGGTCCGGACGCTGAGCGGCTCGGTGATGCGCGCTTCGTATTTTTCCAGATCGGCGCGCGTCACCGGGCTGCCGATACGCTCCAGATCGGCGGCGACCTCACGACCGACGTCGCCGCGGTAGAAATCGTCGAGCCCGGCATTGGCAAGCTGGTCGAACGTGGCGGCAAACGCCGGCTGCTTGAGCGTTGCGCCCACTTCCGGCGCCTTGCCGTCGATCAGAAACGTATTGAGAAAACCGGGCGCGGTTTCCAACTCGGCATATTTCTCGACCGTGAGCCGCGCCTGGCTGCGCGTTACGCTGTAGCCCTCGCGCGCATGCTTGATGGCGGCACTCAGCAGCATATCAAGCGGCAGCCTGCCGCGGTTTGCCTTGGCCGCTTCGAGCGCGAGCATCCAGCCCGCAACGGCGCCCGGCACCGTAAGCGCCGCGAGCGGCCCGCGCGACGGAATTTCGTGATGCCCGGCATCGCGATAAAGCCGCGGCGTCGCCTTGGCGCCGGCACGGCCCGCGCCCATGATGGCGCGCACACGGCCCGACGGCTCACGGATCAGCCAGAAGCCGTCGCCGCCGATATGGTTCATGTGCGGGTAGACCGCGGCGATCGAGGCCGCCATGGCGAGCATGGCCTCGATGGCGTTGCCGCCTTCCGCCAAAATGGCGCGGCCGTCCTCGACGGCGGCGCTATGCGGCGCGCAGACGACGCCGCGGCGGTGGCCGGCGGTGTGCAGGGTCATGCCGCGTCCGCGAGCCCGCGCTTCTTGAGCAGCGCGTCGACCGCCGGCAGCCGGCCGCGGAAGGCTTTATAGGCCTCCGCCGGGTCGCGCAAATTGCCGGCGCCGTAGATGAACTCGCGCAGGCGCTTGGCCGTTTCCGGATCGAACACATCGCCGGTTTCCGCGAAGGCCTCGAAGGCGTCGGCGTCGAGCACCTCCGACCACATGTAGGAGTAATAGGCCGCCGCATAGCCGCCGCCGGAGAACAGGTGCTGGAAGTGCGGCAGCCGGTGACGCATGACGATCTCCGCCGGCATGGCGATTTCATCGAGGCTCGCCCGCTCGAAGGCGGTGACGTCGAGCGCGCTGGCGTCGCGCAAGCCGTGCACGTCGAGATCGACCAGCGCGCAGGCGGTGTATTCCACCGTGGCAAAGCCCTGATTGAAGGTGCGCGTCGCCAGCAATTTGTCGAGCAGCGGTTTTGGCATCGGCTCACCAGTGTGGGCGTGGCGCGCGTATTTCTGCAGGATCTCCGGCACCTCCAGCCAGTGCTCGTAGAGCTGCGAGGGCACCTCGACAAAATCGCTCGGCACCGCGGTGCCGGCAAGCAGCGGATAGGTCACGTTCGACAACAGCCCGTGCAGCGCGTGGCCGAATTCGTGGAACAACGTGCGGGCGTCGTCGAACGACAGCAGCGCCGGCTCGCCCGCCGCCGGCTTGGAGAAGTTGCAGACGTTGAGAATGACGGGACGAACGTCGCCGATCAGCTTTTCCTGATCGCGCAGCGAGGTCATCCAGGCGCCTGAGTGCTTGGATGAACGCGCATAGTAATCGCCGATGAACAGGCCAACATGCTTGCCTTGCGCATCCTTTACCTCAAAGGCGCGCGCATCCTGGTGATAGAGCGGCACGTCGACGGGCGTGAAGGTGAGGCCGAACAACCGGCCGGCGGCGTCGAAGGCGGCCTCGATGATCTTGTCGAGCTGGAAATACGGCTTGATCTCGGCCTCGTCGAGATCGAACTCGGCCTTGCGCCGCTTCTCGGCGTAGTAGCGCCAGTCGTGCGTAGCGAGCGAGAAATTGCCGCCCTCCTCCGCGATCAACTTTTGCAGCGCGTCGCGCTCGATCTGCGCCTTGGAGCGCGCGCGGTTCCAGACCTCCTCGAGCAGCTTGCGCGCAGTCGAGGGCGTCTTGGCCATCTGATCGTCGAGCCGGTAATCGGCGAAAGTGTCATAGCCCAATAATTTCGCCCGCTCGGCACGCAACCCGACCATCTCGGCAATGATCGCGCGGTTGTCGGTGGCACCGCCGTTCTCGCCGCGCTTGATCCAAGCCTGGAAGACCTTCTCGCGCAGGTCGCGGCGCTTGGAGAACTGAAGAAAGGTCTCGCAGGAGGAGCGCGCCAGTGTGATGGCGTATTTGTCCGGTGCCCCGCGTTCCGCGGCCGCGGCACGGGCAGCGGCGCGGGCGAAATCGGGCAGGCCGTCGAGATCGCTCTCTTCCAGCAGCAGCGCGTAGGATTTCTCGTCGGCCAGCACGTTCTGTCCGAACTGGGTGCCGAGACTCGCCAGCCGCTCGTTGATGGCGGCGAGGCGGTCCTGCGCCGGCTTGTCGAGCGCGCCGCCCGCGCGCACGAAGCGGGTGTGATAGCGGTCGAGCACGCGCGCCTGTTCGGTGTTGAGCCCGAGCGAATCGCGCCGCTCATAAAGGTCGGCGATGCGGGCATAGAGCGCGCGGTTCAGGTACAGCGCATTGCTATGACGGGCGAGCAGCGGCGACATGTCGCGCTCGACCGCCTCGATGGCGTCGTTGGTGTCGGCACCCGCCAGCACCCAAAACGCGCTGCCGACGCGATCGAGGTCGCGGCCGCTTCTTTCCAGCGCCACGATGGTGTTGTCGAAGCTGGGCGCAGCCGCATCGGCAGCGATCGCATCAATCTCGGTACGGTGCGCCGCCAGCGCGGCATCGAAGGCCGGGCGGAAATGCTCCGGCGTGGCGGCGCCGAAAGGCGGCAGGCCAAACGGGCCGGTCCAGGCGGAGAGCAGCGGATTTTGGGCGTCGGACGTCGATTGCGGCTGGGTCATGCGGCCTATCTAGAGGCTGCAAGCCCAAACGCCAAGCCGCGACCGGCGCATCACGGCCTCACCGTGCCGGGCCGGTCTTGCCTGCCGGCGCCGCCGGGGTCCGCAGCAGCACAACGAACAAGATGCCGACGATGACCAGGCCGCCGCCGGCGAAGTGATACCATTCGATCCGCTCGCCGAGGATCAGCCAGGCGAAAAAGGTCGCAAAGATCATTTGGGTATAGATCAGCGTGCCGGCGCGCGAGGCGCCGAGAATAGCAACGCTCGAATTGTAGAGGAAATACATGAAGGCACCGCCGATGATGCCGGTATAGGCGAGCGCCAGATAGCCTGTCCTTGCCAGATGCTCATGCTCGCCATGGGCAATTTCCCAGAGCGAGAACGGCAGGGCTGAGGCGCTGCCGGCAAACAGCAGGACCACCAGCAGCGGCAGCGTCGGCAGCTCAAATTTGGCCCGCTTCAGCAGCACCGTATAACCGGCGAATAGCAGGATCGCGCCGAAGGCATAAAAGTCGCCGACCCCGATCTTCAGGCCGAGCAGGATGGCAAGGCTGCCATGCACGGCAATCACCACGATGCCGACGAAGGCGATGGCCAGGCCGATGCCCTGCCAGTCGTTCATCGGCTCATGCAGGACGAGGCGGGCCAGCAGCATGGTTGCCATCGGCGCCAGCGCGAAGATGATGCCGACATTGATCGCGCTGGTGTGGGAGAGCGCCACGAAGGTCACCCCTTGCGTGAGCCCCAGCCCGATGGCGCCGATGAAGGCCGCCTCCAGCCAGCGCCGGCGCAGCAAGCCGATCATGTCGCTGTAGTGGCCGGCAACCAACGGCAAAAGAACCAGCGCGGAAATCAGGGCACGCGAAAAGCAGAAGGTCCAAGGCGGCATCTCGCTGATGCCGATCTTGACCACGACGAACACGCTGCCTGCGAGCAGCCAGGTCATGATGCCGGCCGCATAGCCGACGGCTTCGGAATCAGGCGAGATATGCTGCTTTTTCGCGGCCGCTTGGGCAACCGCCCATACTTGTCCCGGCATGACGCCCCGCTCGGTCATTTGGCGTGAATCGAAAACGCCCATTCACCTTATCGGATTCGCCGATGGACAACGCCGGCTATCACCCGCGCAGCGCCCGCAACGCGTTGAAGATGACCGCCACGTCGATCACCTCCTGCAACAACGCCCCCTGCACCGGCGGCAGGTAGCCGAGGGCTGCCGCGATCATGGCGGCGATCGACAGGCCCATGCCGGCGATCACGCTTTGCAGGGCAATGCCACGCGAGCGCCGCGCGATCCTGATCGCCGGCAGCACGCGATCGAGTTGGTCGACCAGCAGCACCACGTCGGCGGCTTCCGCCGAAGCAGCCGCCCCCTTGGCGCCCATGGCCACGCCGATATCGGCGGCCGCCAGCGCAGGCGCGTCGTTCACTCCGTCACCGATCATCATCACCGGACCGTTTTTGCGCTCCGACAGCACCACCAGGATTTTCTGGTCGGGCGTGAGATCCGAGCGCACCTGGTCGATGGAGAGGCCGGCGGTCACGAAGCGCGCCACCTCGTGGCGGTCGCCGGTCGCCAGCACGATGCGCTCGATGCCGAGGCCGCGCAGCTCGCGCAACATCTGCTCGGTGCCCTCGCGCAGTTCGTCGGAGAGGATGAGCAGCCCGGCCAGCTTGCCATCGAGCGCCACCGCCACCGCCACGGCGCCGGGCGGGCGGTCGCGGCCGAGCGTCGATAGCCCGCCATCGGCGGTATGAGCCGCAACGAAGCGTGGTCCACCGACCATGACCTCATGGCCTTCGACGCGCCCGACGATGCCCTCGCCCGGCGTCTCCACCACCTCGGAGGGGATAGCCAGCGCCAGGCCCTTGTTGCGCGCCTCCGCGACGATGGTCTGGGCGATGATGTGCTTGGAGGCCTGGTCGAGCGACGCGGCAACGCGCAGAACCATGTCGGGGGCAAAGGCGTCGGCCACCCGGGTCTCGACCAGCCGGGCCTGGCCGAGGGTGAGCGTGCCGGTCTTGTCGATCACCAGCGCGCGCACACGGGCAAGCCGCTCGATCGCCTTGCCGCCCTTGATCAGAATGCCGAGCTTGGCTGCGCGTGAGAGCCCGGACACGATCGCCACCGGCACCGCCAGGATGAGCGGACAGGGCGTTGCCACCACCAGCACCGCCACCGCCCTGATCGGGTCGCCGGTGAGCGCCCAAGCAATACCCGCCAGCACCACCGTGACGGCCAGGAAGGCGATGGCATAGCGGTCGGCCAGCCGCGACATCGGAGCGCGCGAGCGTTGTGCCGCCTCCACCAAACGCACAATGCCGGCATAGGTGCTCTCATCGGCCCGGTGCGTGGCCGTCAGGTCGAAGGCCTCGCCCACATTGGTCGAGCCGCTCATGACCGCCAAGCCGACGCCATGCTGAACGGGGAGCGCCTCGCCGGTGAGCGCCGCCTGGTCGAGCACAGCCACGCCTTCGGCCACCGTGCCGTCCACAGGCACCACGTCGCCCTGGCGAACCAGCAGGCGATCGCCTGGCACAATGAGGTCGAGCGCCACCTCCTCCAGCCGGCCGTCACGGTGGCGCACCGCCGAGCGTGGCACCCGCGCCAGCAGGGCGGTCATCTCGCGGCGGGCTGCCCGTTCGGCGAAGCTCTCCAGGAACTGCCCGCCGGAATACATCAGCGCCACGATGGCGGCGGCGAGCTCCTCGCCGAACGCGAGCGCCGCCGTCATCGACAGCGCGGCGACGATGTCGAGGCCGAGATCGCCGCGCCGCAAACTCGTCACAATCTCGATCAGCAGAACGAGCAGGATGGGAAGCGTGACCGCGGCCCAGATCGCGCCCGACCAGGCGCCCAAGCCGGCGAGCCTGACGGCGAATCCGGTGGCGAGACCCGCCGCGGCAAGGCCGGCGAGGTACGGTCGGATGAATTTCAGGGCGCGCGCTGCTTCCATAGTTAATAGTTTGCAAGCATGTGCGCACCGCCGCCATGCGCAAGATCAAAGCGAGATGGAGACGGGCCGCACGCTTAAAGACTTGATTCCATGTCCGGATTCGGGTTGATTGCAGGCCTCGCAAGGGAGTGTGTCATGGCCGAAGGCCGCCGTATCGTCTGGCTCAATGTCATCACCGTCATCAGCGCCGCCATCCTGATCGGCGCCGAAGTGTTCGGCGCCGCCTTCGCCAGCTCGTGGGCGCTCGCCACGCTGTTCGACCTCGGCAGCATCGGCCAGCACATCCTCGACGGTCTGTTCGTGCTCTGCGGCATCGCCATCATGGCGCAGTTCATCCGCTCCGCGCATCACATCGAGCCGTTCACCGCGCGTGCGTGAGCGCGCGGAGCTAGATCGTCTGAAAAAAAGTTAACGAAGTTTTTGCGCAAGACGAACTAATTCTCTTGCATCACGCGAAAAATTTGTTATCTGCATCTTGCCCTATTTCGCACGTGCCTGTGGCCGTGTGTCGGTCGGTAGGTAGCGGGACAAGAGGCCCGCCAGCCGCCTGGAGAGAGAGCCAAAGCTCTCCAAGAAATCTGACCGGCAGCTGGAGGCGAAACCAGCACACTCTGCTCTCAGCAGGGGACGCGGCTTAAAGCAACGACGATCGGGCTTCCTAGGTCTCTGCCGGCCTCCAAAACCGGCTCACCGAAGAGGCTTGTTCATCTTTGCCGGCCGTGCGGACGGGGGGCTCCCCCTTCCAATCCAAGGCAGCGTGAGCGGGTCTTAGAGAGCAAGCGCCGGCGCGTCCCCATCGCGCGCCATCGCAAGCCTCCGAGATCCCGCGACATCCGGGGCGAAGCCGCCCCCTAAGCTGTAAGGGAGAGCGCCATGACTGAGCGCATCCGCGAGTTCCTGCGTAAGCGCCGCGAGGACGGGCCGTGCCTGGTCGTCGACCTCGACGTCGTGCGCGACAACTACAATGCCTTCGCCAAGGCGCTGCCCGACACGCGCGTGTTCTACGCCGTGAAGGCCAATCCGGCGCCGGAAGTGCTGGCGCTGCTGGCCAAGCTCGGCTCCTGCTTCGACACCGCCTCGGTCAGCCGAGATCGAGCTGGCGCTGGCGGCCGGCGCCACGCCCGACCGCATCTCCTACGGCAACACGATCAAGAAGGAGCGCGACATCGCGCGCGCCTTCGCGCTCGGCGTGCGCCTCTACGCGGTCGACTGCAAGGCCGAGGTCGAGAAGGTCGCCCGCGCGGCGCCCGGCTCAAGGTGTTCTGCCGCATCCTGTCCGACTGCGTCGGCGCCGAATGGCCGCTTTCGCGCAAGTTCGGCTGCGAGCCGGCCATGGCGGTGGACGTGCTGGAGCACGCCCTCAAGCTCGGCCTGGAGCCGCACGGGGTCTCGTTCCACGTCGGCTCCCAGCAGCGCAACCAGCACGCCTGGGACCGCGCGCTCGCCTCGGCGGCCGCCGTGTTCAAGGAGTGCGGCGAGCGCGGCATGAACCTGTCGATGGTCAATCTGGGCGGCGGCTTCCCGACCAAGTACCTGAAGAACGTGCCGTCGGTGAAGACCTACGGCAACGGCGATCTTCAAGGCGCTGCGCAAGCACTTCGGCAACCGCATCCCGGAGACCATCATCGAGCCGGGCCGCGGCATGGTCGGCAACGCCGGCGTGATCGAGAGCGAAGTCGTCCTCGTCTCCAAGAAGAGCGAGGAAGACGACGTGCGCTGGGTCTATCTCGACATCGGCAAGTTCGGCGGCCTGGCCGAGACCATGGACGAGTCGATCCGCTATCCGATCCGCACCCCGCGCGACGGCGACGCCATGGCGCCCTGCGTGCTGGCGGGTCCGACCTGCGATTCGGCCGACGTGATGTACGAGAAGGAGCCCTACATGCTCCCGGTCAGCCTGGAGATCGGCGACCGGTTGCTGATCGAGGGCACCGGCGCCTATACGGCGACCTACTCGTCGGTGGCCTTCAACGGCTTCTCGCCGCTGAAGACTTACCACATCTGAACAAGCCGGGAGGCGGGCTTAGCCTGCCTCCCCTTCCCCCAACATGCGACCCAATGCGCCCTATGCGCGCGCTTGCGCGCGGCCGGGCTGGGAAGGACTTGAGATGATCACGTTGCGTCACGAACGGCTCACCGACGTCGAAGCGCGCGAGGCACTGCTCGACGATGCCTTCGGCGATACCCGCATCCGCAAGACCTCCGAGCGACTGCGCGAGAGCCGACTGCCGGCGGACGGCTTGAGCCTGGTCGCCGCCGAAGGAAAGCGCGTGGTCGGCACTGCGCGCCTCTGGCATGTGACCTGCACCTCTGGCGCGCCCGCGCTGCTGCTCGGTCCGGTGGCGGTCGAGGCCTCCTGCCGCAACCGCGGCATCGGCGCCGCGCTGGTGCGCCGCGCGGTCGACGAGGCGCGCCGGCGCGGCCATGGCGCCGTCATGCTGGTCGGCGATGCGCCCTATTATGGCCGCTTCGGCTTCGCGCCTGAGAAGACCGCGGCCTTGCGGCTGCCCGGACCGTTCGAACGTCACCGCCTGCTGGCGCTCGAGCTCAAGCCCGGAGCGCTCGATGGCGCCCGCGGGCTGATCCGCGCCGCCGGCGCGCGCGTGCCGCCGCCGGAGCTCGCCGTCGTTGCGGCGACGGCAAGCCGTCATGCGACACCGAAATCCCGGCAACGGGCCCCGCGCGCAGCTTAAATCGCGACAAACGGCAGAAAATCGTGGACGCCGCGCCGGTTTTTGACGCGGCTGCCCTTCCGTTTACGCGCCATGGCGGATATCACTCAAAGGTCGCTGGAGAGACTCGGAATGACAGAGTGGCCCGTTCATGCCCGCATCGATGGGCCTATCGTGATGATTGGCTTCGGTTCGATCGGCAAAGGCACCCTGCCCCTGATCGAGCGCCATTTTTCCTACGACAAGTCCCGCTTCGTCGTCATCGACCCGGAAGACAAGGACCGCAAGCTGTTGGACGAGCGCGGCATCCGCTTCGTCCATCAGGCCATCACCAAGGACAATTACCGGCACGTGCTCACGCCGCTGCTCACCGCCGGCAGCGGCCAGGGCTTCTGCGTCAACGTCTCGGTCGACACCTCCTCGCTCGAGATTATGGAGATGTGCCGCGAGATCGGCGCGCTCTACGTCGATACGGTGGTCGAGCCCTGGTACGGCTTCTACTTCGATCCCAAGCTGGGGCCGGAAGCGCGCTCCAACTACGCTTTACGCGAGACCGTCCTGGCCGCCCGCCGCAAGAAACCCGGCGGCACTACCGCGGTGTCCTGCTGCGGCGCCAATCCCGGCATGGTGTCCTGGTTCGTCAAAAAGGCGCTGGTCAATATCGCCCGCGACACCGGCGTCAAGTTCAAGGAGCCGAAGACGCGCGAGGACTGGGGCCGGCTCGCCAAGAAAGCCGGCATCAAGGGCATCCACATCGCCGAGCGCGATACTCAGCGTGCCAAGGCACCGAAGCCGATGGACGTGTTCGTCAACACTTGGTCGGTAGAAGGCTTCATTTCCGAAGGCTTGCAGCCGGCCGAACTCGGCTGGGGCACCCATGAGAAGTGGATGCCGGGCAACGCCCGCAAGCACGCGAAGGGCTGCCAAGCGGCAATCTACATGCTTCAGCCCGGCGCCAACACACGGGTGCGCTCTTGGACGCCAACCGCGCGCGCGCAGTACGGATTTCTCGTCACCCACAATGAGTCGATTTCGATTGCCGACTATTTCACGCTGCGTAAGGGCCGCAAGGTGATCTACCGGCCGACCTGCCACTACGCCTATCATCCCTGCAATGACGCCGTATTGTCGCTGCACGAGATGTTCGGACGCGAGGGCAAGCCGCAGGAGAAATTCCACATTCTGGACGAGCACGAGATCGCCGACGGCATCGACGAACTGGGCGTGCTACTCTACGGCCACAAGAAGAACGCCTACTGGTACGGCTCGCAGCTCGCGATCGACGAAACCCGCGATCTTGCGCCCTACCAAAACGCCACCGGCCTGCAGGTGACCAGCGCCGTACTGGCTGGCATGGTTTGGGCGCTGGAGAACCCGAAAGCCGGTATCGTGGAAGCCGACGAGATGGACTACAAGCGCTGCCTCGAGGTGCAAATCCCCTATCTCGGCCCGGTGATCGGCGCCTATACCAACTGGACGCCGCTCACCGGCCGGCCCGGCCTGTTCCCGGAAGATCTCGACCGGCGCGACCCCTGGCAGTTCAGGAACGTGCTGGTGCGCTGAGGCGCGTTCCCAGAAAAAATTTCAAAAGACCAGCACGCCGGCAGCACCCGCCTCGGTGCCGAAGGCTAAAATCTGGCCGGTGGCCTGCCAGCCGAGCGCGCCCACATTTTGGCCATCGCCCTGCCGCACGGCAATCACCGCGCCGTCGTCAAGGCGCACCAACACCACCGCGCCGTCCGCATAGCCCACCGCCGCCACCGGTTGGCGCGGGTGACAGGCGACGACGGACACGCGCGCCTTCGAGCGCGCGAGGATTTTCGGCTGCTTTCCCATCGGACCGTCCTTGCCGTCGAACGGCCATAAAATAAGCTGCTCGGAGCCCGAGGTGGCTAGGTTATCCCCGTCCGAAGTCCACGACAGCGAGCGCACGCGCGCCGAATAGCCCGACATGCGCATGTGCTGGCCATCGGCGATGCGCCAGCCGTGCAGCGCCGGCTCCTGCATGCAGGTGACGAGGAAACGGCCGTCCGGGCTGACGGTGACGCCCAGATGCGAGCCCTTCCATTCGAACGTCTGCGGCGCGGTGCCGGGCGCGTTGGGAAACCAGAGCGTGGCGCCGTTGTAGTGCGCGATGGCGAGGCGAAAGCCTTTCGGCACAAATGCCAGGCCCGCCACGGTGGATGGCGCCTCGAACGTGCGCTCCTCGCCTTTCTTGGTGAGCACGTGCGCGGTCTTGCCGGCGGACCAGGCGACCGACCCGTCAGGGGCCAGCGCCACCTGATCGACCCATCGTCGCTTATCGTCGGTGGAGAGCTTGGCGATCTCGCCCCGCGCATCGGTTTCGACCAGGGTGCCGTCGTCGCCGCCGCTGACGATGCGGGCGCCGTCCGAGGCGCTGGTGAGAATGCCGCCGCCGTGGATCTGCACCCGGCGTTCGCCGCTCTCCGGCGCGAACAACAGCGCCTCCTCGCCCAGCACGAACACCGGCGTTTGGCCGAGGAAATGGATGCCGACGACAGGCGCGTCCGCGTTGACGGGGCGGACGCGGTCGGCGAGCGAGGGCAAGGGGGTGGAGGTGTCGCTCATGAGGTCATTTTTACTGGGCTGTCATGCCCCGCGAAAGCGGGGCATCCAATAGTCACTGCGCCGACCGTGCTTACTGGGTCCCCGCCTTCGCGGGGACGACAGGTGAGCAGGCGGCCGCAACATTGAACACTACGCCACGCAACCCTCGAAGCCCGCGCGGATGCGGTCTTCCGGCAGCTTGCGGCCGATGAAGATGATGCGGCTGTCGCGCTTTTCGTCGGCGCCCCAGGCGCGCTGGTGGTCGCCATCCAAAATCATGTGCACGCCCTGGAACACGAAGCGCTGGGGATCGTCCTTGAACGACAGGATGCCCTTGCAGCGCAGGATCTGCGGGCCTTCGACCGCCACCAGATCCTGAACCCACGGGAAAAATTTGTCCGGGTCGAGCGGCTTGTCGGTCTTGAGCGCGACCGACTGCATGTCCTCGTCGTGGTAATGCTTCAGCCCGCCGTGAACATGGGCATGATTGTGACCGTCGTGTGATTGATGCGCGTGATCCGACCCGTGTTCATGGTCGTGCACGTGCGCTTCCTCGGCGTCGAGGAAGGCCGGTTCGAGGTCGAGGATGCGATCGAGGTCGAATGCATTGCGGCCGAGCACGGCATCGAGGGGAATTTGCGCGCGCGTCGTGCGGTGCAGCGTGGCGTAGGGGTTCAAGCCGCGGATGCGCGCCTCGAGCTCGGCCAAATCCTCCGGGCTCACCAGGTCGGTCTTGTTGATGAGGATCACGTCGGCAAAGGCGATCTGGTTCTTGGCCTCGGGCGCGTCCTTGAGCCGGTCCTTCAGCCACAGCGCGTCGGCGACCGTCACCACGGCGTCGAGCTTGGTCTTGGCGCCGACCTGCTCGTCCATGAAGAAGGTCTGCGCCACCGGCGCGGGATCGGCGAGGCCGGTGGTCTCGACGATGATGGCGTCGAACTTTCCTTTTCGCCGCATCAGCCCGTCGATGATGCGCACCAGGTCGCCGCGCACGGTGCAGCAGATGCAGCCGTTGTTCATCTCGAACACCTCCTCGTCGGCGTTGACGATGAGCTCGTTGTCGATGCCGATCTCGCCGAATTCGTTGACGATGACGGCGAATTTCTTGCCGTGCGGCTCCGACAGGATGCGGTTGAGCAACGTGGTCTTGCCGGCGCCGAGATAGCCGGTGAGGACCGTGACGGGGATTTTGGCGGGGGTGGCGGGGGTCGCTGGGGCGGTCATTTGAGGCGGGTTACTCCGTTCGGAGCCTCATATAGGCGGTCTCAGTCCGGACCGCAAAACCCACAGCCTCGGCCAAGCGAGGCCGATAATGAGCATGGTTTTACGATGCTTGCCGCGTCAGTCGTGCGTGGTCAGCGTCCGCAATGAGCTGCTTTGCGGCCCCTTTTTCCGCCATCGCGTTCGATCCAGTGGGCAACAAAAGCAGACATCAGCGATCCGTGCGCGCGTGCGGTCAGATCCGGCCAATCAGCACGAGAACGACCACGACGATCAGAATCGTGCCGAGGACGCCAACGCCGCCATGGCCGAAGCCGTAACCGTAGCCGCCGAAGCGGCCGCTGAAACCGCCCAACAGGAAGATGACGAGAAGAATGATAAGGATGACTCCGATCGACATGGCTTTTCCTTTGGTGGAGTGAAGCGAAAACTATGCATTGGGTTGCGCCGCGTTATTTTTTCTCGATGGCAATACCGTTATTTCCAATACTGATTTCAACCCCCGTCGTCGTTTGCCGCTCTTGGTAGAGTTGATACCCGATACCTACAGTAGCAACGGCAAGAACGCCGATGACGAGATAAAGAACGTTACGATTCATGATGCGATGCCTTCCGGGCTGCGCGGGCGCGGCGCGTCCATTTTCGTGGACTCAGAAAAATATTCTTCGGACAACAACCTGAGGTCCCTGGCCGTGCCGAGGTCCATGCAGTCTTGCGACAAGCGCTGGCAGCGGTTTGCCTGCGGCCGCAGGTAAGCGGGGCCCAAACGCGTCGGAAATTCCAATGTCATCTCCAGTACCCATCTCGTTTTGAATCGAGTTCAGCGCAGAAAAGCCCCGGAGCGACGAATAGCCGCTCCGGGTGGCGCAAGCGTAGTGGCGGACGCTCAGCGCCATGCGCAACGGCGATAGCCGTTGCGATTGGTCCAGCAGTGGCGGTGACGATGATGGCGCACGACGACGTCCGGGCCGCCCACCACGCCACCGATGACGCCGCCGGCGACTGCTCCGACGGGTCCGGCAATGACGGCACCGGTGCCGGCACCGATGGCGACGCCTTCCAGCGTTCCGGCCTGGGCCGCGATGGGCATCACCGCCAGCATCGCAACCAGCATTGCGGCCTTGAGGATCGAGCGCATGAAAACTCCTTGGTTAAGTTATTGACGTAAGTATCTTCGGGCTTGAGCAGACCGATCGCCCTGACCCCTTAAAAACCTCGCGCCGTATTCGGTCTCAGTAAATATTTGACGAGCGCATATCGTAGGCCTGCGCCGAAGCCGCGCGCGCCGGCGCGGTGATCGTTGCAACAGCGTCGCGATTGGGCAGCACGATAATTTTCGTGCCGAGTTTCACGCGGCTGTAGAGATCGATCACGTCGGCGTTCAGCAAGCGGATGCAGCCGCTCGATACTTTGGTGCCGATCGTCGCCGGCGCGTTGGTGCCGTAAATCCGGTACATGGTGTTGCCGAGATAAATGGCGCGAGCGCCGAGCGGGTTGCCTTCGCCGCCGGCGGTGAAGCGGGCGAGATAAGGCTGGCGCGCGATCATCGCAGCCGGCGGGATCCAATCGGGCCATTCGGCCTTGCGCGTAATTCGCTCCACGCCGGACCAGGTGAAGCCTTGGCGGCCGACGCCAATGCCGTAGCGGATCGCGGTGCCGTCGCCGATAACGTAGTAAAGGTAGGTCTGCGCGGTATCGATGATGACGGTGCCGGGCGCGACATTGGCCGAATAGTTGACCAGCTGGCGACGCAGATTGGGCGCAAGCTCGGTCAAATCGGTTTCATCGGTCACCGAGTGATCCATGGCCGCGGCAACGGACGGCGCCGCCACAGTAGCCAGACGCGGCAACGGCGCCGCGGCAGCTGAACCAGCCCACAGGGCGGCAGCCGCAAGGAAAACTGTAGTTTTCAGCACGTTTTGTTGGCGATTCATGAGGCAATTCCTTTGAATCGACTAATCAACGTTCGATATCTATTAAAGTTTCAAAGATATCATGTAATATTTATGGTCTTAAATACTTTTGAAAAGCCAGTATTTCGCTCAGGATATTAACTTTTATTTTGCAAAAACTGGAACATTCAACCCAGCCGGGCGTTGTCCGTTCGTTCGCTAGAAAGTCGATAGGGACAAAATGTTCAGACCAATCATCAGGATGGCCACTGCCGCCCTCGTCGCGGGCGCGTTCGCCGCCGCCATCACCGCCGCACCGGCGGCGAAGGACCATGAGGCCAAGCAGGGCCAAGACGCCATGCTGGCGCTGCCGTTTGCAAAGGCTGACCGCCTGCGCGTCCCGCTCAAGGGGGCCGCATGCTCGCTGCACGCCTGGCCGAACTTCGAGCCGAAATGTCAATTCGACAAGAGGGAGCCCGCCGACGAAGCGCGCACCGTACGGGTTATCGCCCTTCGCTAGGCGCGGCTGCTTGCTTGCTTTCTTGCATCGAGAAGCTGCCCCACTCAGGTGGGCAGCAAATCGTCCGCCTTCGAGAGTGTCGATTTGAATGTCGCGTGCGTGATGGACACGGCTGTGCCGCGGGAATCGCTGGCGATATCGACGACCGCTTCGAGCTGCCTCGTCAATGCTTTGACGAGACTGGTGCCGAGCCCAGGCTTGGTGTTGCCGGCGCTGAGGTCGGGCTTGCCAGTCCCGTTGTCGGATATCGTCAGTTTCCAGTCGGTTCCCAAAACCTTATAGGAAACCGTGATTGCCGCATCCGGCTTTTCCCCGGGGAATGCATGTTTCAACGCGTTCATCACCAACTCGGTGACGATTAGCCCGATGCTCACGGCGTCGCGCGAGGTCGCGGTGCCGGCGTCGGCGTCGACCTCGAGTGTGATCGGGCGGCTGTCGCCGATCATCGATTGCGCCAATGTTTCACATAGTTTGACAAGGTAATTGCCAATATCGATCGGCCTGCCTCCGCCGGCGACATGCAAATGCTGCTGGACGGCGGCGACCGACAAAACCCGTTGATGCGCATCCTCCAATTGCAGCCGTGTCTCTTCCGACTGGACGGTACGCGCCTTGAGAAGAAGAATGCTGGCGATGATTTGTAGGCTGTTGGCAACACGATGCTCCAATTCCTCCAGCAGCATTTCCTTTTCCCGCATCAATTCCTGCACCTGCATCTCGTTGGCGCGCCGGTCGGTGATGTCCTCGAACGCCAGCAGGACGGTGCTGTGGATGCCTTTCTCATAGAAGACCTTGCGCGCGTTGAGCAGCATGATGCGGCGTCCGATCACGGGAAACTTGCGATCGACCTCGTATCCTTCGACGGTCGCTTGCCCATTTGAGATCGTATCCAAAAGATCGCGCAGCTCCGGGATATCCCATTGGCCGCCGTCGATCTCGTAAAGCAAGCGGCCGCGGACATCGTCGCGGACGAGCCGAAAAGCCTCGTAAAAGGACCGGCCGGCGGCGATGACACGGAGATCATGGTCGAGCACCACGAGCGGATCGCGGACGGTATCGACGATGGCTTGCGCGAGCGTCAATCCATCTAGAATGTCGACAAATGGCGCTTCCTTCGACTGCGTCGTTGTTAACATATAAACCTTTCGACCCGCTTTCGAGCAGGGGCCAAGCAGCGCGAATTTTTCATAAGCTGGCGCGAACGCCGGACGCCAATGTCGGGCGTCTTGTAAGGATAACCGTGCGCCTTTATCCGTGGAAAGTCGAGACTATTGCGATCACGATTGAGGCACAGACGGGGGTCGGCATTTTCCGTTCAGGCGCCGACGAATTGCCGATAAAGCACCAGAACCACAATCAAGGCGAGCATCCCGGCGGGGACGACGAGGCGGCGCGAACCATTGGGTCTTCACGGCGCCCGCCCTGCGAGCTGCAGCAAACGATGAGGCCGCCAACCGGCGGCCTCGCGCAGGTCATTGAGCCACTTGGCGTCGGCGACGGTCACCACGGCGTCGAGCTTGGTCTTGGCGCCGACCTGCTCGTCCATGAAGAAGGTCTGCGCCACCGGCGCGGGATCGGCGAGGCCGGTGGTCTCGACGATGATGGCGTCGAACTTTCCTTTGCGCCGCATGAGGCCGTCGATGATGCGCACCAGGTCGCCGCGCACGGCGCAGCAGATGCAGCCGTTGTTCATCTCGAACACTTCTTCGTCGGCGTTGACGATAAGCTCGTTGTCGATGCCGATCTCGCCGAATTCGTTGACGATAAGGGCGAATTTTTTGCCGTGCGGCTCCGACAGGATGCGGTTCAGGCTCTCGGCCGGCGCGCCGGTCGCCGTGATGGCGTCGCGCAGCCCGCACACCCCTCAAAGCGTCTTCTGCTTCGCCCCGCATTCCTTGCAGGTGAATTCGACGCGGGCTTCGCCTTTCGGCACCTTGACGCGGTTGGGCGCGCCGCACTTGCCGCACTTCGTCTCGATGCGCGTGTCGCCCTGCGTCACGGTGACGGACTTTCGCTCCAGCGCCTCTTTGACGAGACGTTCGGTTTCCTCGCGCATTGCCTGCTTCGACATATCGACCCTTTTTGCTTGTCCACGTTCATGCGGCGGCACTCTTTAGCAGAGTCGCGCGCTTAGCGGCACCCATAGCGTAGACGGGTGCGAAGCGTAATCCCCCATTCTCCGGGCGGCCAGCGGGTTGCGCCTTCCGCCTTCGCCCTTGCGGGCTGCGGCGAACAAGTCGCCTGACCCGTCCCGCTTCGCTCTTTGGCGCCCGGCACGGAATACCTGCCGGCGGCAGGATTATTAAGGCTGCCGTGCTAGCAAATTCGATCGCCGCAAGGTGCGCGGCGCATGCGCCTTGGCGCTCTCAAACAAACGAGACACCATGAACTGGGAATATCAGATTACCAAAGCGGATACCGCCGAGGCCTTCCAAGCCTCGCTCAACAAGCTTGGCGCCGAAGGGTGGGAAGCAATCTCCGGCACCTATGCAGTCGGCGAGACCAAAAAGGTGGTCCTCGGACAGGGCATGGCCCCGTCCATCGCCGTCGGCACGCCGATGTGGGTCGCCATCATGAAGCGCGCGATCAAGCCCGCAGGGGCGGATTAGCCCTCGGGTCCGCGCTCCGCGCGGCCCAAGGGTAAACTCCGCGCAATCCGCCATTCGTCGATGGACCGGCGGGTTACGCCGCAGCTTGCCTTCGGAACGCGCTTGGCGCGGACCTGATGGACTGCCCCGCCCTGCGCCGTCGCTCTAAGCCGCCACGCGCAAAAGCAGGCCGGCTTTCTTTTGCGGATAGTCGACGACGGCGAAGAGAATTTTCGTCTGCGGATTGCCGCGCGAACCGAACATGCGGATCCGGCTCTTGGCCGGCGCCGAATTCGCCGGTGAGCGCGGTGACGGGGATTTTGGCGGGGAATTCGGGGGTGGGCTTGGACGGAAAAGTGCTGCGTTCGGGAGAGATGTAGAGGGTGTGGGGAGGAGATTTAAAAAGCTTGGCCGCACCCAAGCCGCGACGGACATTTGCATCGTTCCTTCCCTTGTAGCGGGTCATTTCGTTCATAGATGAATAAAAGCCCAACAAGGTGCATGCTCGAACAAGGGCATTCAAGCAGCCACAGTCCGGTTGGGGGCATCAAAGGCATGTAATGAAAATCGCGCAGATCGCGCCCCTGATCGAAAGTGTTCCGCCACGGCTTTACGGCGGCACCGAGCGGATCGTTTCCTACCTGACCGAGGAATTGGTGGCGCTCGGTCATGACGTGACGCTGTTCGCAAGCGGAGATTCGATCACGGCGGCCAATCTCGTGCCCTGCGTGCCCATGGCGTTGCGACTGAACGCAAACGTCCGCGATCCAATCCCCTATTACATGCTAATGCTCGATCGCGTGCGCCAGCGCGCCGACGACTTCGATATCATGCACTTCCATATCGACCAGTTTCAATTCCCTCTGTTCCGGCCGATCGCGGGCCGCACCGTCACTACACTGCATGGCCGCCAGGACCTGCCCGATCTGCTTCCGCTCTATCTGGGCTTTGACAACATGCCGCTGGTTTCGGTCTCCAACGATCAGCGCCGCCCGGTGCCGAATGCAAACTTCGCGGCAACCGTCTACCACGGCCTTCCGGCAGATCTGCACCGCCCCATTGCGCATTCGCGTGGCGGCTATGTTGCCTTTCTCGGCCGCATCTCACCGGAAAAGCGCCCCGACCGCGCCATCTTGATCGCGCGAGCGCTTGGTATTCCGCTCAAGATCGCAGCAAAGGTCGACCGCGTCGACGACGCCTATTTCCGGACGCAGATCGAGCCGCTGCTTAACGGTCCGGGCGTCGAGTTCATTGGTGAGATCAACGAACATCAAAAGACGCAATTCCTGGGCGAAGCGCAGGCTTTGCTGTTTCCCGTTGATTGGCCAGAGCCATTTGGCCTCTCCATGATCGAGGCCATGGCCTGCGGCACGCCGGTCCTGGCGTTCCGTTGTGGCTCGGTCCCGGAGATCGTCGAGGACGGTGTCACCGGCGCCATCGTCGACACCATGGACGAGGCGATCGCGGCTTTGCCGCACGTCATCGCGCTCGACTGGAAAAAAGTGCGTCAGCGTTTCGAGCAGCGCTTTTCCGCCACGCGCATGGCAAACGATTATGTCAGTGTCTATCGCTCGCTACTTGCGTCGTCGCAGTCCCTCGACTCTAAAGAGCGGATTGCCCAGCATCCCTTACGGAACGGCACGGATGCGATCATCCTGAGGCCTCAAATTGTTGCCTAGCCAGGACTCGACCGTGACGCTGGTCGAGGAGGCTCCAGAGACCCCCTTCTATGTTCGGGGGACAGGAGCCTCCACGCGGCCACGCCGCACCCTCAAGCATGGCGATTGCTTTGCCGTGCTCGACAGCCATGCCGACATCGGGGCGTCTCCTGGAGGGCCCGACGGCATTTTCTTTTCGGACACACGGTATCTCTCGAGTCTGGAGTTGCTGCTCAACGGCACGCATCCGCTGCTACTGGGCTCAAACATCCGCGACGACAACTCCATCCTCACCGTCGACCTGACGAACCCTGACATCTATCTCGATCAGAAGCTCGTGCAGCGGAAGGACATTCTGCACATCGTGCGCACGATTTTTCTCTGGCGCGGCGCCGCCTATCAGCGCCTGCGCATGCAGAATCACGGCGACCTGCCGTTTGATGTCCGGCTTTCGCTCACTTTCGCGAGCGATTTCGCCGACCTGTTCGAGGTGCGCGGTCTGCGCCGCGCACGCCGCGGCAACTCAACCACGGAGGTCTGCAGCAAAACCGAAGTTACACTGAATTACCTGGGTCTCGATGGCAATCGGCGGCGGACGATGATGCTGTTCGAGCCTGCCCCGGAACAGCTCTCCAGCAACACGGCATCCTACGCGTTCGAGCTACAGCCCAACGAAAGCCGGTCGATCAACGTGACGGTGAAGTGCGACCACGACCTGGGCGAAATCAATCCGCTTCCATTCCGCAAGGGCCTGCGCGCGGCGTTCAACGAGCACAAGGCTGCGAGCCGTGGCATCGCCACGATTGTCAGTTCGAACAATATCTTTAACGAGGTGGTATGCCGCTCGATGGCCGACCTCGCGATGCTGACGACCAGCACGCCGCAAGGCCCGTACCCCTATGCCGGAATTCCCTGGTACTCGACCACGTTCGGCCGCGACGGGATCATCGCGGCGCTGCAGATGTTGTGGTGCAACTCCGGCATTGCCAAAGGCGTGCTGCGGCGGCTCGCAGCCTATCAGGCCAGCCAATTTGATCCGCTCGCCGACGCCGCGCCTGGCAAAATCCTGCATGAGATGCGGGGTGGCGAGATGGCAGCGCTGCGCGAGGTTCCATTCGGCTTGTACTACGGCAGCGTGGATGCAACGCCGTTGTTCGTATTGTTGGCCGGGCTTTATACCGAGCACACCGGCGACATCGAGACGCTACGCGAGTTGTGGCCCAACATCGAAGCGGCGCTGGACTGGATCGACGGGCCGGGCGATCCCGACGGCGACGGCTTCGTCGAATACCACCGCGCCGACCACAAGGGACTGGTCAACCAGGGCTGGAAGGACTCCCAGGACGCGATCTTCCACACAGATGGCTCGTTCGCGCAGGGTCCGATCGCGCTCTGCGAGGTGCAGGGCTATGTCTATGCAGCGAAGCGCCTGGCGGCGCGCGGCGCGCGCCGGCTCGGCAATCATGCGCGCGGCGACATGCTCGATGCGGCGGCGACCAAGCTCGCCGAACGATTTGAAGCGGCATTCTGGTGCGAGGATATCGGCACCTATGCGCTCGCGCTCGACGGGCAGAAGCGGCCGTGTCGCGTGCGGACCTCGAACGCCGGGCAGGTGCTGTTCAGCGGCATCGCCGCACCGGAGCGCGCGGAAGCGGTAATGCGCAGCCTGATGGGGCCATCGTTCTTTTCCGGATGGGGCATCCGTACGGTGGCGCGCGAGGAGCGGCACTACAATCCGATGTCGTATCACAATGGCTCGGTCTGGCCGCACGACAACGCGCTGATCGCAGCGGGCTTCGCGCGCTACGGGCACAAGGACGCGATAGATCGCGTGTTCCAGGGCCTGTTCGATGCCGCGAGCTATATGGACCTGCGGCGGTTGCCGGAACTGTATTGCGGCTTCCAGCGCGGACGCCAGCGCGGGCCGACTCTCTATCCGGTCGCCTGCTCGCCGCAGGCCTGGGCCGCAGGCACGCCACTTTTACTTCTACAGTCTTCTCTCGGTCTCGAATTCGATTCGGATCGCAACGAAATCTTGTTGCGCAACCCCCGACTGCCGACGTTTCTCGAGGAGGTGACGCTCCGCAACCTGCGTCTTGGCCAATCGGTCGTGGACTTGATGCTGCGTCGACACGGCAACGACGTGTCGCTCCAGGTGTTGCGCAACGAGGGGCACATCAGGGTGGCGGCGGTCTATTCGTGACAGCAGCCGCGACCGTGTACGCGGCGAAATGATTCGTGAGTCAGAGGCCATTCATCCGTCGAGACTCGCTCCGCTCGCACCTCAGGACTACGAATTCTCGCCTTCGCCTCACGCGCTCGCCTGGGCGAGCAAATCAACCACCAATTTAGGCATGACCGGTCAATTCCGGGAATCGGGTGATTATCGTCGCAATTCAACTTGATCGTCCCCATATACAAACGACATCCAATAAGCAGTCATTGCGGCACCGTCGAGCGGGAGACCGCTCGCCCTGTGTCACGGAGGGAGCTTCCCATGTTCACGGCAAAACATTTTCGCGCAAAAGCGGCGGAAAGCGCCGAATCACTAAAACATACAGATGTTCCGAGCGAAATCCGCGCACATCAGCGATCGGAGCAAAGCTTCAATGCGCTGGCGCAAAACGAAGACTGGCTTGCGGACAATTTCGATAAAATCATCAAGTCGCAAGACCTCCACCCACTGGACGAAGTTGCCGGAAAAAGTGCCGGCCGCAGAACTGCCGCGGAGATCGAGGAACATATCCTTCGATGTCTAGGGGCGGCCGTCATCATGCAGTGGAACACAATCCCGACGAAGCTCCAACGCGAGCTGTTCGATACCGCGGGGTCACTGGGAGACGTGCTGCAAACGGCCGCATTGAGAGGGCAGATTGCCCGCTTCCTCCATAACCACAAAGACGAAGAGAACCCCGCCGATGGCGTTTCCATACCGAATATAACGAAAGGAGAGCCACGTGGCTCATAAGTTCAATATCGGTCAAATTGTTGAGCTCGAACCGAGGGTACTTCGAGCGTCTGCCCCGGGTCCCTATGAAATTCGTCATCTCATCCCTGCCTCGGACCGAGATCCCGGCGACCCGTGCTACCGCATCAAAAACACCGCCGAAAAGCATGAACGCGTCGCTCTCGAAAGCGAGCTCACGCTCTCGGACGCCGTTTTCGCCTGAAGCCAAAGCTGCGCGGTCATTGACACCAGCTTATCGAGCCAGTCGTTGCCACACGATGTATAGGGTGGCCGTTGCGCGGCGCGCTTTCTGCCGCATTGCCGCGGCGCATGCCGGCCTACCGACCCGCCTATTTTTCCGGCAACGCCACCGGCGTATAGCTGCGCGCGGCCGCATCGAACACCGCGACCTGGATCACCGGGTAGTCCTGCTTGAGCTTCATGCCCGCGGTTATGGCCTCATCGGAGGTGTCGTATCGCTTTTTCAATTTTCCATCGATCGACAGCACATAGCCGTTAGTCGGCATGACATCCGCGCGCAGATTTTCAGGCCTTTTCGTTTCCTGAAGCTTTATCTCTTGCGGCCTTGGCGCCTGGACCTTCGCCTCTTGGACATTTGGTTCTTCGTTCACTGATGCTTGGTCCAATGCTTCTTCGCTAGCCGTGTCTTTGCTCTTTTTCTCTTTGCTCACGGGTTTTTCTTTGCTCATGCGTCGTTCCTTTGTTGTGTTGAGGCGCGGACGCCGCCAAGCAAGCTTGCCGCGGCGCCGACCGACAAATCCGGTCGTTAGAAATCGGTGACGTCGAGGTTGTAGACGCTACTTCGGCCGCGGGCATAAACCTTGGCGGCAATCTCGTAGATCAATTGACGGTTGCTATCGAAGGCCCAGAGCAGACCCGCTTCGTCGGGCTGGAGATTGGGCTGAAGGTGCTGGAGCGCGTCCCAGGTCACAAAGAAGGAATTTTCCATCGAACGGTCGTAGCCCCAGAACCGCACCGCGTGCCGCGTGGCATCGTAACTGCGGCTCAGATTCGGAAACGTCACCGCCTGATTCACGGCTGCCGCCGGCCGTTGCCCCGGCCATCTCATTGCGGCACCGCCAGGCTTGCATCGCCGATCAAAACCGGAGCGTCTTCACCGGCTGCGCCGGCGCCGATCGCATGCAAGGTCCGGTTACGATGGTCGGCCACCCACTGCTCATTGTCCGCGAGCTCCGTGAAGTTGCGTTCGCGGCGCTGGAATTCACGCGCTTCGTCGGGGCCGGTCGCCGTCTTTGCCAATTCGCCGTACTCGGCCGCTTTCGCACGATATTGCTCGGGCGTGGACATCGCGGGCCTTTCTGTAGGAGGGCCCCCTCGATTGCCAGACGCGGCAAGCGAGCGGACACGCGTTATATGGGGATGACGCCCCCCTTTAACGAGAGGGCAACCTCATATTCGGCTTCGACCCGCATAATTCCTCGACTTTAGGGGCAATTGGGCGCAGCGTTCGTCGCGTTGAAGCGCCCACCAAGCGCTCCACCCCAAGCCGCAAAACCGACCTTGCCTTGCGCGTTCGCCAAGAATCGCGCGGCGCGGCGTCGGCCTATTGCAGGAGGATCAGTTGCGATGACAGTCGTGGGCAATGAAGGTCTTTTTCAACCCATAGACCCCAAGCGCATCGACATCCACGCGCCGGCCGAGATGAGGTATTGGGTGCGGGAAATCGGCCGGCCCGCCGCCAAACTCAACGAAGCGGTCAACGCGGTCGGGCCCCTGGTGGCCGACGTCCGGGACTATTTGCGAAAGCACTCGCTTTACGGAAAACCGCGATGACGCCCGCCAAGCGCGACTAAAAAACGTCGACGGCAGCTCCGCTTAGGTCAACCACGTCGGCGCCCTGCCCCCGCCCGCCGCCACCGCAAGCGCGGCACCGCGCGGGCCGATGCCGGGGCCCTCGCGCTGGAAATTGGTGCAATAAGCGAAAGACATATTGCGGTCACGGTCACACCAAGCAAAGGCGCCGCCGGTGCCGGTATGGCCGTAGGCCGCCATGTTGACGCCCATCGGCACGGTGTCGGGCTCGTTGTGCATGTAGCCGAAGCCCATGCGCAAATAGCGCTTGGTCATGATGCAGTCGCGCTCCCACACCAGCCAGCGCGTACGCTCGACGCCGCCGGGCGAAAGAATGCGCACGTCGTCGAGCGCGCCGTCCATCGACAGCATGGCGTAGATGCGCGCCATGGCGCGCGCGTTGCCGTGGCCACCGAACGACGGCACCTCGATCTCGCGGATCTCGCGGATGTTCTGGAAGTAGCCGATCTTGGGCGCCGACTTGAAGGCGCGGCCGAGCGGCGTCGTGGGGTCGGAGGAGATTTTGAAGAACGCATTCTTCGGATTCTCGTGCATGTCGCTGACGCGGGCGACCTCGTCCGGCCTGAGCCCGATATTGTAATCGGCGCCGAGCTTCTCGCTCACTTCCTTGCGCAGGAAACCGCCGACGGTCTGGCCGGTCACGCGGCGGATCACCTCGCCCAGCAGGTAGCCGATGTTGATGGAGTTGTAGGCGCCGTAGGTGCCGGGCACCCAGGTTGGCTCCTGCTGCTCGAGCGCCTTGATGTGCTCGTCCCAGCGGAACCAGGAGCCGGGCGTGGCGCGGTCGCAATAAATGACGCCGCAGGTGTGCGACAGGATATGGCGGATCAGCACGCCTTGTTTGCCGGCCTGCGCGAATTCCGGCCAGTAGTCGGCGACCGGCGCATCAAAGTCGACCTTGCCGCGGTCGATGAGGATGTGCATGCACAGCGCGCTCATGCTTTTCGCGATCGAGTTCATGATGACAATGGTGTCTTCTTCCCACGGGACGGTGCGGGCGACATCCTTGTGGCCGCCCCACAGGTCGACGATCTTCTTGCCGTCCTTGTAGACGCAGACGGCGGCGCCGATCTCGCCGCGGCGGCGGAAATTGTCGGCGAAAGTCTCGCGCACGGCGGAAAATTCCGGCGCGCAGGTGCCTTGGATGAGCAGGCGGTCATCGAGCGTCGTGTCGGTCATTGCGGCAGGTCCTCCGTGGCGAGGAGATTAGGCGGTCGCCGGCAGCGGCGCAAAGCCCCCGGATTCATGGCCGAAACGGCAATTCGACCTGCAACTTTGGGCCCGTGATGACAGCGCCGGTTTTGGCGCTAGGATAGCAGCGTTAAAGTGGGAAGTGACAGGGGAGACATTGCCATGAAAATGATTCATGCAGCCATTGCTGGCGTATCCGCTTCGGCATTGCTACTGATTGCACCGTTCGCGGTGACGGCAAAACCGCATGGCGGCGGGCACGGCGCGCACACGTCACATTTTGGCGGCCATCTGCGTTCGGGGCGCCTTCACTCAGGAGGCCGTCACGGAAATTTTAGCCAGTGGCCGCTCTATGGTGGCATCGCCACCGTGCCGCCTTACGGGTCCGACAATATTATCAACTACGCTGCGCCCGACACGATCATCTATGTGCCGGAACCGCCGCGTGCGCTTACCTGCCATCGCAGCCAGGACACCGTGACGGTCCCCTCGGAAACCGGCGGAACGATCAAGATCAGCGTCACGCGCTGTTAGCCGGACGCGCTGAACGGGACACTCATTGGCATTCTTGGCGGGGGCGATCGCTCCCGCCGGGAATTCTCCGGCGCAATGCCGCCGTGCCATTGCGGCGCCATGAAAGGTCCCGCTAAGTTTTACACGCAATGACATCGCGCCGCTCAAAACTGAGAATGCTGCTTGTCCTGCTGGCAGTCGTTCTCGGCGGCTACGGCGCCATTGCCTATGTCATGCTGCCGCAAACCTGGGCCCACTACGAGCACCAAAAGGGGCTCGCCGGCTTTACGATGCTGACCAAAACGGGTCAGGGCATTCCGGGCGATCCGCTCAATATCGGGCTGGTTGGAACCAAAGACGACGTCCTGTGCGCCATGCACGCGGCGGGCTGGTATCCGGCCGATCCGATTACGCTGCGATCGAGCCTCAAGATCATCGGCAGTGTCGTGCTCGACCGGCCCTACCGGGACGCGCCCGTGAGCAATCTCTATTACCAGGGGCGGCGCGAAGATCTGGCGTTCGAAAAGCCTGACGGCAAAAACGCGGACCGGCGCCACCATGTCCGGTTCTGGGAGGTTCTCGAGCACGGGCAGGAAGGCCGCCCGGTGTGGCTTGGCGCCGTGACTTTCGACCGCGACGTCGGCCTGAGCCGCTACACCGGTCAGGTGACGCATCATATCGCGCCGGATATCGATGCCGAGCGGAATGGGCTCACCGCCGACCTCAAAGCCGCAAAGGTGGTCGACGCAATATACGAGGTGACCGGCGTCGGGCCGACGCTCGACGGCCGCAACGGCGAAGGCGATCGCTATTACACCGACGGTGAGATCGAAATTTCCCGTCTCGTTGCCGGTTGCAATGTCAAAGCGGAAAATACCGTGGAGCTGGAAAACCCGCCGATGGTGGTGTTGAAAAACGTGACGTGGAAAATGATCGCCAATTTCCTACAAGCGGGTGCATCGCCCGGGAATTCCAAATAAGATTCGCCAATTGCCGAGGCGATGAACGTGTCCGCGCCGGCGAGCAATCGGCCCTCGCAGCCTGCGCCAAGTTTGTCAGACGCCAAAAACGGCGATGAGGCTTCGAATTTGCGTTGCCATCGTCTTGATGAAAGGCGGCCATGCGGGCTTCGGCTGCCTGGCCGCCGCGGCGTTTTGCGAAAACGCCCAAGCCAGGAAATAGAATCCGAGCGCCAGCAGATACAGGAAGGCAAATCCGAAATACATCGAATTGTATTCCATCACGCCACCGAACAGCGCGCCCATCAGGTTGTAGGCGAGCGCGGTGGAGATGTTGACCTTGGCCCGGCTGATCAGGGTCGAAAACACGATGCCGGAGAAGAACAGCGGGATCGTCAGCAGCACGCAGCTCACCAGCAGGCTCGCCAGCGGCGACGCAAAGGCGATCAGGTCGTGGTTGCGCGCATAGCCGTAACCGACGAGCAGGCTGAGCAAGAGCCCGAGATAGGCGATATCGGTGCGCAGGAACAGCTTGCGCCGCACGATGAGGTTGGCGCAGAACGCCATCAGCAGAACCATGACGATGGTCGCCGCCACGACGTACCAGGTGCCGCCGAGATGCAGCCCCAGCTCGGTAATGGCCTTGGTCTCCACCAGCATAAAGCCGGAGCCGAGAAAGAAAAACGGCACGTAGCCGCGCTCGATCGGGCCGGTCATGCCGATGGTCTTGCGCACGAAGAAATAGCTGAGCAGCAGCACCATGCCGAGCGCGATCATGTAGCTGACCGGATAGGTGCGGTGGATCATGTAGAAGAACGGCCAGTCGTCGGTCGGGATGCTGGCTTCCGGATAGGGTTGCGCGAATTGATCCGAGACATCCGTGAAGCCGATGGCGGCGAAGGCACGCGCCTGCGGCATCGTCACGTCGCCGCCCTTCTGCGCAATGAAGGCGGTGATCGAGCGCGTGCCGTAGATCGCACGCACGGCCAGCGGTTTGCCGGCGCCCGGGATGTCCTGGAGAATGTACGACAGCTTGTAGCCCAGCGAATCGTTCGGCAGCGCGAAGGCGACGGATAGCACGCCGCCCGGCTTCAGCAGCTTGAAAGCTTCCGTAATCCCCTCGCGCGTATAAACGTAGGAATCCACGCGCAGGTTGGAGGCATGGCTGATCGCGGTGTGGGAATCCAGCACGCCATAGATGATCAAGTCATATTTCTGCTGCGTCGTGCGAAAGAAATTGCGGGCGTCATTGATTTTCAGGGTGACGCTAGGGTCCTCGTATGGGTGCTCGGGATGATAGACCTTGCCGAGAAAGGCGATGGCCGGATCGATCTCGATGGCATCCACATGGGACGCGCCCATGCGCAGCGCCGCCGCCACGTCGTTGCCGCTGCCAGCGCCGACGATCGCGACGCGCTCGGGCTTCTTCTTAAAATGGAACGGGAATTCGTAATAGGCGCGGACATAGCGGTCTTCGGCCAATTCATGCCCGCGCTTGCTGTCCGCCAGATTGAAGACCTTTTGATAATAGAACCCGCCCGACAGGATCTGCATCAGGCCGTCGGGCTTGGCGGTGCGCTCGATCAATTGGTAGGGCGAATAGAGCCGCTGGGTTCCCGGCTGCACCGGCCAGGCCAGCACCGCGATCAGGACGCAGAAACTCGCAATCCCGACCGGCAGGCGCGCGTCGCGCGACAATACAAAAAACAGCAGGACGCCGCCGACCACGGTGAACCAGACGACCGGCGGCAGCCAGAACAAGCTCATGACGAACAGCGCCGCAACGCCAAGAATGCTGCCGACCAGATTGAGGCCGTAGGCTTTCAGGGCATTCGCGCTGTGAAGCAATTTTCCGCAGAGCTGGCCGATCGGGTAACAGATGCAGGCGCACAGGATGAAACACATCGACAACAGCAGATACAGCGGCGCGCTGAGCCGGAACAAGGTCAACCAGCCGAAACTGTCCATCGCGATGCCGACGGAGGTTTGCTCGCGCATCGGCAGGGCCGAAAACAGAACCTTGTCGGCGCTGGCGTCATAGCGCAGCAGGATGATGACAGCGACGAACAGCGCCAGCATCGGCAGCACCAGTGCGGGCGCGCACCGTTGTTTTTCCGCCACCGCGTAGCCCGCCCCCAGCCCCAGGAAACAGGACAGCAGCGTGAAATTCTTGAAGAATGAAAACACCGGGAAGACCGACGCCAGCCACCGGATCATCACCAGCTCCAGCAGCAGGCTGACCATCGTCACCAGCACGATCAATCTGATTTTTTCACGCGTGCTCGTTTTGACATAGCCGGCTTCGAACAGGATGCCCATCACGTCGACATGACGCTCCAGCGACCGGGCGAGCCACGGCGGATTGACCATGACGACGAGCGCCGCCCCGCCCAACGAGACGCGAAGCGCCGTCATGAAGACATCCAAGATGCCGATCGTTTCTTGTTCCAGAAGCTGGCGCAGCGCCAGCACGGAATAGGACAACACCAGGGTGCTGAGACAGATGCTGAAAATGCGGACGAGGCTGCGATTGGTGTCTTTATTCGTCATGGTCCACGCGCGCGCTTTGTGAATGTGATCGTCGGCCGGCCCCGCAATTATTGGCGGGACGTTAACGCGCAATGGTGGACAGAACTTTAACATGGAAGTGAATTGTTAAGGGTTCGGGCCGGGCTTTAAACGGACATGACTATCGATCTACGAATGTTCGCCGCAGGTGTTCGTCAACGTGGCCGCATACGAAAACGAGGAGGAACGGGTCGCGCTCCTCCTCGCCTTGGGCCATCGGACGAAGACGCCAGCGTTCGCCGGCGCACGATCAGTCGATAGACTTATACACGCGCTCGTCGTAGAGGCTGCCGGTCAGCGGGTTGAGCAGCACCGTCGGATCGCTCGCAACACCGCTGCCCGGCGGAATGCCCGACAGCTCGTCGCGGAAATCCTTCACCGCCTTGCTCACCGTGTGCTTCTTCTGCGCCGATGCCGACTTCCAGACCTCGACCACTTCCATGTGATTGGGGCGATTGGCCTGGGTGAGCGCATCGAAGCGCAGATTGCCGTCATCCTTGCGGCCGGCCGCCACCAGCTGCGCCACCAGGTCGTTGCCGCAGGGGCCGGACTCCTTCACCTGACGCTTGCAGGGCGCAAACTGCTCCGGCGGAATGATGTCGACATGGGTGAGGACATAGACCGCGCGCTTGCCGGGCTTCGGCTCCTTCTTCGGATCGCCGGCGATCAGGCCGACATGGGCGCGTTCGTCGAACGGGCTGTAGAGCAGCGGCTGCAGCGCCTTGCGGAACGCCAGCGTGTGCGCGGCCTTGGCATGGGCGTCGCGCGCATCCTGATCGGACCAGGCTTCCAGGATGATGAAATGGTTCTTGCGCCCGGTGCGCTGCAGCGCTTCGTAGCGAAGATTACCGGCGTCCTTCTTGCTGTCGGCGCTGTGCTTGCTGATCAGTTTTTTCGCTTTGGCGGCGTCACCCGGATCAACCTCGACATAGGTGACGATATAGAACGGCTTGGCGGACAGCATGGTGCCGTCACCCAGCTTCACGTCGGCCGCCGTGGCGGTCGCCGCGCCGAACATCACGAAGAGAAACGCAAATAAGAGATGCAGGTATCGTGGCATTGTTTCCTCCCTCCCCATGCGGGATGCAAGTCGGCGTTTGCCCTTATCGGCACGCCTTATTCTTGACTGGACACGATGAGCTTCCTGCCAAACTGACGGGCTTGTCAAACGCAACCCGGCCCACCGGTGTGCTAGGCTTGGCCCATGAGCCATTCGGACGAAAAGCCGCTGCCGGCGGTGGGCGCCTACTGGATTGAGGAGGCCGACTATCCGGCGCTGCTGAAGATTTTCGAGGACGGCAATTCGATGCCGCGTGCGTGGGCCGAGTGGCTGAAGATGGCCGAAGAGATGAAGAAGGGCCTCGAAGCCTACGGTCACCCGGTCATGAAAGTGCGCATCGATCCGGCCACGTTCCCGGCGTGGTGCGCTGCCCACGGCACCACACCGGGCCGGCAGGGACGAAAAGCCTTCGTCGCCGCGGCGGTGAAGGAGCGATACGGGGAGCAAAACTAATACCCATCGCCGTCACCTGAGGCGCGAGCCAATGCACGGATCCACGGCGAGCCAGCCCCGGCCTTTCTCCGGCATCGTTGGGTAGCAGCCTCATTTTATCGACGGCTGCTGTGGGTCCGGTTAGGGGGCCTTTGCGGACCTAACCCGAATACGGCACCATGTCTGCCAAGTGGCAAAAGCGCACGTGGCTCGGGGGCAAGGGGGCAAAAAAAATGTCAGATCTGGATCACGCGACGCCGGGTTCCGGCTGGCGCGGCCGTAGTGCCGCGCGCTTGGCCCATGCACGGCCGATCTTGCGGGCTGGCCTGGCGGCGGCCGTCATGGCGGCGGGACCGAGCGGGGCGCAGGCCGGTTCGTTCGCCATCCGGGACCAGAGCGCGAGCGCACAAGGCCAGGCGTTCGCAGGCGTGGCCGCCGGCGCCGCCGGCCTCTCGTCGATGTTTTGGAATCCGGCGACGATGACGGAGCTGCCCGGCTGGCAGTCCTCGGCAGTCATCTCGCTGATCGTCCCCTATGCCGATCTCACGCCACAAGCGGGGACTTTTCCATTCTTGCTGCCGCTCGGTCCGGCCGGAAACATGGCGGGACCGGCTCCGTTGCCGGCACTCTACACCAGCTATCAGCTTAACGATCGGCTGTGGGTCGGCGTGTCGCTCAACGCGCCAGATGGCCTGGCCAGCAATCCGCGAGTCCCGTCCGCCTCGCAGCTTTATGGGCTCAAGTCCGAATTGAAATCGGCCGAGGGCGCGCTGAACCTCGGTTTCAAGATCAACGAAATGGTGTCGGTCGCCGCCGGCCTGCGCGTCCTCTATTTGCACCTGTACGAGGAGACCGCGATTGCGGCGACCGCCGCGCCGCCGCTGTCGATCCTGAAAGGGGACAGTTGGGGCGTCGGCTACACGCTGGGTGCGACGCTCAAGCCTTTCCCCGGAACCGAGATCGGCATCGGCTATCGCAGCCGCATCACCCCGACCGTCAGCGGCACCCTATCCTTCGACGTGCCGCTGCCCGGCCCCATCCCTGCCGGCGTATACGACGTAAAACTGAAATTCCCAGTACCGGAGTCCGTCAATATCGGCGTGCGGCAACGTATCGGCGACAGATTTACGGTGGCTGCCACTTACGAATGGACCCATTGGAACATCCTGACCAGCTTCCCCGTGGTCGGCTCGCCGGTGCCCGGACAGACGGCTCCGTTCTTCTACCGGAATGGCTGGATGGTTTCGCTCGGCGGCGAGTACGAATGGAATTCACGCCTGACGCTGCGTGCCGGCATCGGTTACGAGCAGTCGCCAATCACAGACGCCATCCGCGAGGTGCGCAACCCCGACAAGAATCGCAAGTGGGGCGCCATCGGCCTGTCCTATGCTGTCACCGACCGACTCTCGTTCGACCTCAGCTACGCGCACTATCTTCCGGGCAACGCGTTGGTCGCGATCGTTCCCGGCAATCCGCACTTCGCCGCGGTGGGGCTGCCCTTCGTCGGCAACGTCGCCGGACGGCTCGACGTCGTGTCGCTCGGGCTGAACTATCGTTGGGACGAAGCGTCGCCGGTGCGCAAAAATTGATCGGGACGAGGATCGCAGCAAAATCTTCGGGTCGAGACGAACGTCACGTCCCACTCAACCGACAACCCCAAACGTTGTCAGTCGCTACTTGCGTGGTTTTTTCCGCCGCTCGGGCACGTCTTCGACGACTACCGCGCGTCCAGAATAAAAGCCGCGCGCGCCGCATTTGCTACACCGCACTGTGAATTCTTCGGGCAGCGCCTTGAGCTTGTAGACATAAATAGGCGCCGCGCATTTCTGGCAGGTGACCCCGCCACGCTGATAGAATCTTTTCGGACGTGTGGTGAGAAGCGTTGCCATGGGATGGGTTCTCAGAACTCAGTTCACAACCAAATTAGCAGAAAATCGCTGCCCGAGGGTTAAGGACGCATCGACAATTACACGCAACTCGATTGGCAATAGGCCGCCGGACGGCGCCTGGGGGCCTAACGCGTTACCACCCGGCCCGCCGCTGTGGCCGCTTGCGAACCCCGGCCGCCGTCCTGTGCTACAAAAGGCCCATCGAACCAACGGGAGGCAAACACCATGGACCAGCGAACCCGGCCGGCACCGCGCCTGGCACCGCTTGCCGTCGACCATACGCCCGAGATGCGGGAACTGCTCGAGGACACGCGCAAGCGCATGGGCTTCGTGCCCAACAGCCAGCTCATCATGCAGCGCAAGCCGAATTTGCTGCGCGCTTATTCGCAATTGACCGCGGCGATTTGGGATCCGAAGGGGAAGGTCGACCGCAAGCTGAAGCGGCTGATTTCGCACGTGGCGAGCCGCGCCGCCGGCTGCCAATACTGCATGGCCCATACCGCGGAAGGCGCGGCCAAGCTCGGCGTCGACCAGCAGAAGATCGATGCGGTCTGGGACTACCAGACCAGCCCGCTGTTCGACGCGGCGGAGCGCGCCGCGCTCGACGTGGCGGTTGCGGCCGGCTGCGTTCCGAACGCGGTGACCGACGAGATGTTCTTGGAGTTGCGCAAACACTGGGACGAAGAACAGATCGTCGAGATCGTCGCCGTGATCGCCTTGTTCGGTTTTCTCAACCGCTGGAACGACACGTTTGCCACGCCGCTGGAAGACGAGCCGCTGGAGTTCGGCGAGAAGCATCTTGCGGCGCAAGGGTGGGACGCCGGCAAGCACTTGCGCTGAAGGCCGGGGGACGGCCAATCCTTGAGCGCATCCTTCGAAGAAATCGACTACCGCCCGACGCCGATCGGCGCGCTTAGTCTGCGGCGGCGGCGCGAGCCGCGGCTTGGGCTGGACGTGTTCGAGATCAAACTCGGCGACGAGTTCCTGATGTCAAGCCTGTTCACCGCGTCCGAGATCGCTTTGGCGCGGCTGGCGCTGGCGGGGCTCGCCGGCGATCGCCTCGACGTCGTGGTCGGCGGGCTGGGGCTCGGCTACACCGCGCAGGCAGTGCTGGAGCACAAGACGGTCGCGTCGATCACGGTGGTCGAGGCGCTCGAACCGGTCATCGACTGGCATCTCCAAAAACTGGTGCCGCTGGGCGCGCCACTCACCGGCGATGCACGCTGCAAATTCGTGCATGGTGATTTCTTCGCGCTCGCGGCATCCGAAGCAGGCTTTGATGCGGCCGCGCCTGGGCGCCGCTTCGACGCGGTGCTGGTGGACATCGACCATTCGCCCGATGCGCTGCTCGACGCGCGCAGCGCCGCGTTTTACGGCACAGAGGGATTGGCGCGGCTCTCCGCGCACCTGCGCCCCGGCGGCGTGTTCGGCCTGTGGTCCAACGAGCGCCCGGACGAAGGATTTACCGCGCGGCTCGCCGAGGTCCTCACGAATGCGCGCGCAGAGGAAGTGACGTTTCACAACCCGCTACAAGACAAGCCGTTCACGCAGACCGTCTATCTCGCCAATAAGCAGAGCTAGCGGCAGCGGGCGCGATCCGGGGCTATGGCGGCGCGTGAACCGTCACGTCGTGCCGGCGGACTGCAAGAGTATCTCGTTGTTTTCCACGAGGCGGGCGATGATGAGTTGCAGGACGGCGAAGCCGAACGAACGGTCCTGGAAGTAGAGCTGCTTGGCCTTGCTCTCGGTCAATTCGAACAGGCTGCAATCGGTGCGGCAGACGATTGTTGCGGTACGCTTCTGGTCGGCCGCGAACACACCGATCTCGCCGACCACGGCGCCGGACTTGAGGGTCTTGCCGAGCTCGGTAATCTCGAGTTCGCCGTTCGCCAAAACATAGAGCCGGTCCGCGATTTCTCCCTTGCGCACCAGTGTTTGCCCGGCGGCGAGACTGCGCTTGGTCATGTACGGCGCCAAGCTCTCGATCGGCAGGTCTTTGCGGCCGGCCCTGCGCATATCGCGGATCAGGCGCTGGAATTGCATAAGGCGCAGCGCGTTAACCGGAAGCAAGGTGGCGTGCAGGAGCACGACCGGCAACAGGCCGTCGAAATAACCGTAGAGAATGAAAAGCACATTGCTGGCGAGCGCCAGGATCCGCAGCGGAATCATGGTGGTCATGCAGAACGTCGCAAGCACCGCCGCGGACGCGGCATAGCCAAGCACGTCGATCCACGACATGGCGTTCCCTCCTCCGGTACTGAACGCCGGGACGAACCGGCATTGCCACACAGACAGCCTTCGGAATTAACGGGGGATTGTAACGCAGATCGGCGCACCGCGCATTGGCGCGCGGCGGCGGTAGCCTGGGGCTGATCGCTACTGCTTCTTGAGCGTGTAGATGATGTCGTTGAGGCCGACTTGCGCGGTCGAAGCGTCGACGAAGTAAAAATCGAAGTCGCAGCCGGTTTCCAGCGTCTTGATGCTCGGCCCGATAAAGCCGAGCGCGCCCGCTAGCCGGTCGGGATCGGCCGACTCGTTCTTTATCTTCATCTCGTCGAAGGCGCCCTGGAACAGCATGGCGGGGGTGAAGTCGCGGAACTTGTAGCGCGGCCCGTGGCAGGTGAAGGGCGACGGGCCGGCGATCGCCGCGGCCTCGAAGACGATGGTCTTGCCGATCAGGCGCGCGCGTTGTGTGGCGTCAGGCGCGCGCTGCGGCGCGACCCAGGGCGCCACCGCTGCGGTCGCAACCTTCCAGGTGCCGAGATAAGGCGGCTCGGCGCCGTCTGCCGTCGCATAGGCGAAGACCCGCAGGCCCAAGACCGCGAAAAAAACAGCCAGACAAAACGCCCTCAACCCAGCCTCCCAGCCCAGTTCGATCATGACAATTTACGGCCGCGCGGTCCCCCGCTGCGTGACAGAAATCACAAAAAAATCGATTTTCACAGGCCTCCGGCCGCCGTATCCGGGGACGGAGAAAGGCGCCGGCGCGGTCTTGCATTTTGATATGTTATAATATTACATCTTCAGCCCGAGGCCGCCACCGGCGCCCGCAACCGCAGGGCTTTCCGCCATGAAAATTATCGCCGGTCTCGCCCTCGCCTGCCTGATCGCCCTTGGCCTGAGCCCGACCGCCGGCGCCGCCGACGGCCCGGTCAAGCTGGTGGCGGCGGAGAATTTCTACGGCAACATCGCCCATCAGATCGGCGGGCCGCGGGTCGAGGTGGTCAGCGTCCTGAGCAATCCGGACCAGGACCCGCATCTGTTCGAGACCTCGCCGGCCGTGCTGCGCCAGCTCGCGGCGGCGCACATCGTCATCTACAACGGCGCCGATTACGATCCCTGGATGCCGAAGCTGCTGAAGGTGACGCCCAATCAGGCGCGCACGGTGATCGTCGCCGCCGACCTCGTGCACAAGCACGCCGGCGACAATCCGCATCTGTGGTACGACCCGCCGACCATGCCGGCGGTCGCACGCGCGCTCGCCGCCGCGCTCGAAAAGGCCGACCCCGCCCACGCCGCCGACTATCGGGCGCGGCTGGCGACATTTCTCGCCTCGCTCAAGCCGCTCAACGACAAGATTGCCGCCATCCGCAAAAAACACGGCGGCGCACCCGTCACCGCCAGCGAGCCGGTGTTCGGCTATATGGCGACGGCACTCGGCTTGAAGATGCGCAACGAAAAATTCCAGCTCTCGATCATGAACGACACCGAGCCGAGCGCCCGCAACGTCGCCGCCTTCGAGCGCGACCTGAAAGAACATAAGGTCCGGGTCCTGTTCTACAACAAGCAGGCCTCCGACAAGATCGTGCTCCACTTGGTCGAGATTGCGCGCGCCGCCAAGGTGCCGGTGGTCGGCGTGCCCGAAACGATCCCGCCCGGCATGACGTTCCAGGCCTGGATGGCGAGCGCGCTTGGCGACACCGAAAAGGCGCTGGCCGGTCCATTTTCATGAATATCGTCGAACTCGAGCACGCCACGCTGCGGATGGGCGGGCGCGACGTCCTTGAGGACGTGAGCTTGGCCATCCGGCCCGGCGAGTTTATCGGCGTGCTGGGGCCGAACGGCTCCGGCAAGACCACGCTGATGCGCGCCATTCTCGGCCTGCTGCCGCCGAGCGCAGGTAAGGTGCGCGTGTTCGGCGTGAGCCCGCAACGCGGCGACCCGCGTATCGGCTACCTGCCGCAGGTGCGCACTGTGCTGCCTGATCTGCGGGTGTGCGGCCTCCACTTTATCGCCAGCTCCTTGTATGGCGAACGCTGGGGCCTGCCGTCGCTTACGCGCGCCGACCGCCGCATGATCGACGACACGCTCGGCCTGATCGGCGCCCGCGAACTCGCGATGCGGCCGCTCTCCGAGATGTCGGGCGGCGAGCGGCAACGCTTGCTGCTGGCGCAGGCGCTGATCGGACAACCGAAACTGTTGCTGCTCGACGAACCGCTGATCAGCCTCGATGCCCGGCACCAGGAAGTCGCCATCGCCGTCGTGCGCAAGGTCTGCCGCGAACGCGGTATTACGGTTTTGTTCAGCGCGCACGAGCTCAACCAGCTGCTGGGTACGCTCGACCGCGTGCTCTATCTCGGCAACCGCCAGGCGGCGCTCGGCACCGTGGACGAAGTGATCACCGCGCCGGTGCTGTCGCGGCTCTACGGCGCCGACATCCAGGTCGTACAAACGCAGGGCCATATCTTCGTGATGTCGCGCGGCCACGACGTCGAGCACGCCGCGCACCAGCACGATCACGGGCATCATCACTGACATGTTCCAGTACGAATTCATGACCAATGCCTTCGCCGCCGCCGGCATCGTGGCGGTGGTGTCGGGGCTTGTCGGCTACTTCCTGGTGATGCGCGGGCAGACTTTCGCCGGCCACGCGCTCTCCCATATCGGCTTTGCCGGCGCGACTGGCGCCGGGCTGATCGGGCTTTCCGCCATCTGGGGCCTCACCAGCTTCACGCTCGCCGCCGGCATCGTGATGGGCCTGTTGAGCGAGCGCATCAGCAACCGCGACGTCGCCATCGGCATCGTGCTGGCGCTGGCGCTCGGCTTCGGCCTGTTGTTCCTGCATTACTACACGGCGTTCGCGACGCAGGCGACCGCACTGCTGTTCGGCAATGTGCTGGCGGTCGATCGCGCCTTGATTGGCACACTCGCAGTGTTCGCCATCATCACTTTGCTCGGCTTGGGCGCGATCATGCGGCCGCTGATCTTCGCCAGCCTGCAGCCGGAACTGGCGGAAGCCAAAGGCGTAAGCTTGCGTTTCATATCCACCGCGTTCCTGGCGGTGGTGGCGCTGGCGGTGTCGCAATGCGCGCAGATCGTCGGCGTGCTGTTGGTGTTCACGCTGATGGTGGGGCCGCCGGCCGCCGCCCAGCGCCTGACCACCGGCCTGTGGAGCGGCCTGAGCGTGGCGGCCGCGCTCGCGCTGGCCGAAGCCTGGCTCGGCCTGACGCTCGCCTTCTACAGCGACTGGCCGGTGAGCTTCTGCATCGCTTGCTTGAGCGCCGCCGGCTATTTCGCCGCGCTCGGCGCCTCCACCTGGCGCGGGCGACAGTCGCGCGCGGGCGTGATAGACAACGCCGCATGAGCGAATCCAAACGCGCCGTCTGCATCGGCGAGGCGATCGTTGAGCTGGCGCGCGGCGCCGACGGCCGCTTCGCGCTGGCGAGCGGCGGCGACACTTTCAACACCGCGATCTATCTGGCGCGCGCGGGCGTGACCGTCGGCTTTGCCAGCGCTTTGGGCGACGATCCCTATTCCGACGCCATCGTGGCGCTTGCCGCTGCCGAAGGCGTCGATACCGGCCTGATCCTGCGCGTGCCCGGACGGCTGCCGGGGCTGGCGCTGATCGACGCCGACCCGCAAGGGCAGCACCGCATCCACAGCTGGCGCGAGGCGGCGCCGGCGCGCGATCTTTTCGAGCTGGCGAACTGGAGCCGCGTCGCCGAAAGCCTGATCGAGGCCCGGCTGATCTTTTTCTCCGGCGTCACGCTGTCGCTCTATTCGAATGTCGGGCTCGGCCGCTTCCTTGCCGCCGTCGAGCTGGCACGCAGCAAAGGAGCGATCATCGCCTTCGACGGCAATTTTCGCCCGCACGCCTGGAAAGGCGATCTCACGCGCACGCGCACGGTGTTCGCGGAAACGCTCAAGCGCGTCGACATCGCGTTGCCGGCCTATGACGACGAGGCGGTACTGTGGGGCGACCCAAGCCCCGAGGCGACCATCGAGCGTCTGCAGGCGTTCGGTGTCGGCGAGATCGTGGTGAAGAACGGGCCGAACAGCGCGATCGTCGCCTCCGCCGACAAACGCGAGTCGGTGCCGGTGCCGGAGGTCGTGGTGCCGGTCGATGCAACCGCCGCCGGCGATGGCTTCAATGCCGGCTATCTGGCGGCGCGGCTCAGCGGCCGAGGGCTGGCGGAAGCGGCCGGCGCCGCCCACAGGCTGGCCGGTGAAGTGATACGGCACCGGGGCGCGATCATGCCGCGCACCGGCGCCGCGGTGCATTAGCTAATCATTGAATGCCATTCGTTGGCAGGCGTGAATCCACGAACACGCGAATACGAACTCAATCGTCGTTATCGACGAAACCAAGCGGCGGCATTGAGCGGCGATCGATCTCCAGATGAAATATGTCCGGGCGGCCATAATGACCCGCCACATCCAGTGCTTTGCGTGAGTTGCGCGCCGCCTCAGGATCGATGACAGCGTAAAGAATGCCCTTTTCGTTGTGGAGCGGTCCGGCCACCACGCCGCCGAACGGCTTGACCACGACCGCGTCGCCGGAATTGATCCATTCCTCATCCTTGAACAGCTTGCCGCGCTCTGGGAATGCCTCAGGCACATCCGAGCCCTGCAAGGCGGTTGCCGTGCTCAAGACCCAACAGCCTCCTTCGCGGGCAATGTGGTTCATGGAGGCAAGCCAGGTTTCGCCGCAATCCCACGTGGGCGCCACATAGATATCGATGTCTTGGGCGTAGAGCGCAAAGCGCGAGAGCGGCATGTAATTTTCCCAACAAATGAGGCAGCCGATCCGGCCGACCGGCGTATCGACAACGCGCAAGCCGCTGGCATCGCCAAATCCCCAGACCATTCGTTCTGGATTTGTCGGCATGAGTTTCCGGTGACGATTTAAAATCGCGCCGTCAGAGCCGATTGTCACGACAGTATTAAAGAGCGTGCTGCCGCTGAATTCCGAGTTGATCTCGTTGAGCCCCATGACCACCACGACGCCGCGTTTGGCGGCGGCTTCGCAAATCGGATCGAGCGCGCCGGCGGCAATATCGACCGAATTCTTTCGAAGCTCGGCGTGAAGCTTGTTGCCGAGCGCCATGTCTCCGCCCGGGCGCAGCCGCCATATCCACGTCGGATAGCCCGGAAGATAGGCTTCCGGAAACACGACAAGTTGCGCCCCCTCGTCGCTCGCCTCATTAAGGGTCTCAAGTGCCCGGTCAATCGTGGCTTGCAAATTCAGGAGGACCGGCGGTTTTTGGCAAATTGCAATCTTTACGTCCATTACGTCCCTGGTGCCCCCATATCTTTGTAAACATCAATCTACATTAACATCATCACCCGCACAGAATCCAGATTTCCACACCGTTGATGCACATCATGGCGACAACGATGCCAAAGCCGTTCAACTATGATGTCGCCTATCGCGCCTTTTAACGCAGCTAAACAGCGGCGCCACCATGACTTGGCCGCGAGCACAAAAACAATGCGGCACCGGAGCGCGAGTGCGCGCCGGTGCCGCGATGTTTTTGCAGCGATCCGATCAGGCGATCGGTTCGAAATCCGGAGCGGTCTTGGGCGCAGACGGAATGGTCTTGCCCGGGATTGCCGGAATTCCATTGCCGCCGTTGATCTGATCCAGCGACGGCGCGTCGATCGGCCGATCGAGGCGGCGCGACGTGCCTTCGAACTGCGCGTCCTGCTCGATGGTCAGCGACTTGTTAAAGAGCTCACCGTCGACGACCGCCGTGCCCTGAAGCTTGACGGTATTGCCGTGCAGGGTGCCCTTGAAGGTGCCCTGGATGATGGCTTCCTGCACAGTGACGTTGCCATCGACATTGGCGCCTTCGCTGATAACCACGTGCGAAGCGCGAATCTCGCCGGTAACGCGTCCGAAGATCTGCACCGCGCCGGTGCAGACGATATTGCCGGTGACAAGCACGCCGTGGCCGATGGTGGTGACGATATCCGACGTGCCCTTGGCGGCCAGGAAACCATCGCCGGCGGCCTTGGCAGCTTTCGCGTTTTTGGGTTGGGAAAGGTAACTCAACACGATTCTCCTCTTCTTTTCCTAAGGTTGGCGTTTCGTAATTCCCGGTTTCATGCTGCGGCCGAAGGTTTTTCCGTCGGCGGCACTCGCGATCGGCGCGGCTGCACCGATGGTTCGATCAAGATGGAACAAGATTCCATCGGATCGGCGCGCTGGCCAGCGGATGTTGGAATTAATGAAAACGCCGGCGCGGGAACCTGCCGGCTCTGCCCCGTTAACTAAATCCGCAGAGCCGCGGCGGCAAGACTTGAAGCGTTGCTCAAGCGCGAGCTTATATGCGTCATGACCGACGCGGCAATGAAAGCGGCCATCGACCAGTTCATGAAAACCGTCACCTTCACAGCGCAACGTGAATTGGAGAAGGCTGTCCGCGCGGCGTTCGCCAGCGGAAATCTGCAAGGCGGTGACGTCCTCACCATGGGGGTAACGCTGGTAAACGAAAAGGTCGGTCTCGACGTTTCCATCTTCAGGAAGATCGAGTTCTAGAACCTTCAGGAAGATCGAGTTCTAGAACGAGATTTTGGCGGCGCCTCGCCGGTCTAGCGCGGCGCGGCGGCAGGCGCGGACGCCGAAGCGACAAGCTCGCCGGAGCGCGGGCCGCTGGTGACGGCCGCCACCGCAATGATCGCCAACACCACCGCGGCATAGACCGGGATCATGATGCCGGTGAGCCGTCTGGCGTAGGCGCGTTCCTCGGGCGAGAGCGTGACATGAACGTGGTGGCACATCGCCGCCTCCTGCTGTCGGTCTATTCCATCGGCCGCATGCCAAGCTTGTCCAGCAACGCCATATCGCGATCGCGCCCGGGATTGGGCGTGGTGAGCAGCTTGGGGCCATAGAAGATCGAATTGGCGCCGGCCAGGAAACACAGGGCCTGGGTCTCCTCGCTCATGTCCTCGCGGCCGGCGGACAGCCGCACCACCGACGCCGGCATGCAGATACGCGCCACCGCGATGGTGCGCACGAAATCGAGCGGGTCGAGCGCGGCGGCTTTTTTCGCGCCGGTCGCAAGCGGCGTGCCTTCGACGCGCACCAGCATGTTGATCGGCACACTTTCGGGATGAACGGGCAGGCTGGCCAGCGTGGCGATCATGCCGATGCGATCGTCGAGTTCCTCGCCCATGCCGACGATGCCGCCGCAGCAGACATGGATGCCGGCGTCGCGCACGGCGCCGAGCGTGTCGAGGCGGTCCTGGTAGGTGCGCGTTGTAATGATCTCGCCGTAATATTCCGGCGAGGTGTCGAGGTTGTGGTTGTAGTAGTCGAGGCCCGAAGTTTTCAGCCGCTGCGCCTGAGCGGCTTCAAGCATGCCCAGGGTAACGCAGGTCTCCATTCCGAGCGCCTTGACGCCCTCCACCATGGCGCAGACCTGGTCGAGGTCGCGATCCTTGGGCGAGCGCCAGGCCGCGCCCATGCAGAAGCGCTGCGCGCCGGCCGCCTTGGCCGCGCGCGCCTCGGTGAGCACCGCCTCGAGGCTCATCAGCTTTTCGGCTTTGACGCCGGTGTCGTATTTCACCGACTGCGGGCAATAGGCGCAGTCCTCCGGGCAACCGCCGGTCTTGATCGAGAGCAGGGTCGAGATCTGCACCTCGGCCGGGTCGAAATTTTCCCGGTGCACAAGGGCAGCGCGAAACATCAGTTCCGTGAATGGGAGCGCGAACAGGGTGCCGACCTGCGCTCGCGTCCAGTCGTGGCGGGGCGCGGCCAAGGCAGCGGGGGGCGCCGTTTCCCGGGCAGATTCATGAGCAATGGACATCCGCAAACCTCCGCCGCAGCTTTATACCGCAAGCCCGCCGCCAGGTCGAAGCCCAATTACCCAAGCATTTCATCGGATTGAGGGAGCCGGCACAGCCGTGCTAATATCATTTGAAGTGCGTAACTGTCGGGTGCTTGCCATGCGAAAACTCACGATTGCGGCCATGCTGCTGGCGGGGTTGGCCGGAACTGCCTACGCCCAGAAGCAGCAAAAGGAAGACCCCTACGCCGCCGAGGACGCCGCCAAGGCGCGCGACGCGGCGATCCTCGACAAGAAGTACAAGACGATCCTCGAGCTGTCCGACACGCCGGCGAACGTTAAAGTCGATCCGTGGCAGAAGATGCGCGGCCCTAGCACGGACGCGTCCAAGCCGAAGCGTTAGCGCCAAGAATGCCGGCCGCCCGCCGCTCGACGTAAACGCCGCATAAAATTTTGCGCCCGGCTTTATTTGTCGCAATCGCGCCATAGATGGCGCGACTATATCGATCCTGCGGAATGAAACGCGCCCCGCGCAAGCCCTCCCCGGCCGCTCGTAACGACCGACCGAGGACCCAAGCCGCCGGTGAACAGCCGGCCGCGAAATGAGCCGCAAGACAAGATCAACCTGCAACGGATCCTGAAAGGATTTCCGACCATGACTGCACGTGCGCTCATCGTGGCCGCCGGTTTTATCGCGGCCAGCTTCACCCCCGCTTTCGCCGATTCCGTCACCGCGGTCGTCACCGACTGGAATCAGGCCACCCGCACCATCACGCTCGAGGACCGCTCGCAGTTCGCCGACATTCCGGCCGAGGTTGCGGTGCCCCAGATGCAACCCGGCGACGAGGTGACCGTCGACTACCTGGCCGCCGAGGACGGCGTCGAGGGCTACAACAGCATCACCGTCATCCGGAATGTCGCCAAGCGGATCGTGCCGCTCCCGCAAAAGCGCGGCTGAGCGAATACGGCGCGTTTCGCGCCAGCCTGAAATTTGCGCGATGGCCGGGCCGCAAGCCCGGCCATTTCGATTCCGGCCCCGGTTTCGCCTGCGGCCGCGCCGGGTTACGGTCGCGGCATGGACGAGAATGCCGCCCCCGCCGACATCGCCCGGCTCGAAGAACACATCGAGGCCTTGAGGGATTCGATCGCGCGCTGCCGTAAGATCGCGCTGGCCGCCAAGCTCGCGATCGCCGCCGGCGCGGTGTGGCTCCTGCTCACGTTGGTGTGGCTGGTGCCGTTCATCGTCGCGCTGGTGGTCGCGGCCATCGCCGCCGTCATCGGCGGCATCGTGCTGGCGGGCTCGAATTCGACCACCTGGACCCAGACCGAAGCGCGCCTGCGCAATTCTGAGGCGCTGCGGGCGGAGATGATCGGGGGGATCGAGATGCGGGTGGTGGAAGAGAGCAAGACGCTGCAGTGAGGGCCGCGGCCATGCCGCCCTGGCAAGCGTCACGGCGCCGGGATCTTCTCCGGCAGCACGCTGGCCGCGAGCGTCTGGCGGCCACCCGACACCGCGATGATGCTGACCGATTTCGCCGGGATGCGGCTTCTGCCGCGATAGCTGATGGTGCCGGTGACGCCGGCGAAATTATGGGTCGCGGCCAGCGCCTGGCGCACCGCCTGCGGCCGGGCGCTGCCGGCGGCCTTGATCGCAGCCATGAGCAGCCGCGCCGTGTCGTAGCCGAGCGCCGCGAAGGCGTCCGCCTCCTTGCCGGGATAGGCTTTCGCAAACAGCGTGCGGAACGCCTGCACGCGGGCGTCCGGGTTGTCGGCGCCGAGATAGGCGTGGGTGGTGAAAGAATATGTTGCCGGCCTGCCCCGCCTGTTGCCACGCGTCGCCAATGTCGAGCCCGTCGCCGCCGAGGATGGGCGCCGCGACGCCGGCGCCGCGCAAGGCGGAAACGCCGGCCAAAACGTCGTCGGGCTGCGCCGCGAAATAGACCAGGTCGGCCTGCGGCAAACCTTTCGCCGCGTCCTTGACCGTGGCGAACGTGTAGGGCCGCACCGCCAGCACCTTGCCGCCGAGCTGCTTGAAGCGGGTCTGGAAATAGCCGTGCAGCAGCCTGGCGTAGGACGAGGTCTGCTTGTAGAGCACCACCACGGTGCGCGCCTTCAGCGTCTTGGCCGCCCATTCGGCGCCAGCGGCGGCCTGCACATTGTCGCCGAAGCAGGCGAGAAACAGATAGCGCGGGACCTGGCGCGGCAATTCGGGCGAGGTGGCGCCGGAGGTGAGGAACACGCGCTTGTTTTGCGCGGCGATGGGCGCCGCCGCCAGCACCATGTCGGTGTCGGACAAGCCGATCAGCCCGGCGAGCGCCGGCTGCTGCCTGAACAGACTGGCGGTCTCGCGCGCAATCACCTTCGGCTTGGTCTCGCCGTCGCGCAGGATGAGTTCGACCGGCCGGCCGAGCACGCCGCCGGCCTTGTTGGCTTCATCGACGGCAAGCTTGGCGCCGCGCGACGACGGCACGTCGAGGTCCTGCTGCCCGCCGGTGAGATTGTATAGCGCGCCGATGACGACCGGAGGCTTGGCGGCGGACGCGCCATGCGCCAGAGCCGCCAAAACGATAAGCACGGCGCCAGCGATTTTGGCGCGCGGCAAGTTTGACATGACGCCACTATAGCGCGGCATGGGTGCCGCTCACCGCACCTTGAACACCAGCTTGCCCTTGAAGTGGCGCGCCTCGCTGACGCGCAGCGCCTCGACCGCGTCGGCCAGGCTATAGACCGTGACGTCGGGCGGACGCACGGCGCCGGCCTGGACCAGTTCGACAATGCGCTCGAGCGGCGCGCGGGCACGCGCGACCGCCGGCCGCAAGGCCGTCACGTCGCTGCGTTCGGACTTTGGCGGCTGCTGCCCGGAGGCGATGAAGGCGGCGCGGCCGCCGGGTTTGAGAACCGCGAAAGAGCGCGTCGCCACATCGCCGCCGACGGTCTCGAACACCGCATCGCAGCCGCTGACCACCTTGGTGAAGTCTTCGGCGTTGTAATCGATGACTTCGTCGGCGCCGAGCCCGCGCACATAGTCCAGATTGCCGACGCTTGTGGTCGAGATCACGCGGGCGCCGAGGTGCTTGGCCAATTGAATGGCGAAGCTGGCGACGCCGCCGGCGCCGCCCTGGATCAGGATCGTTTCGCCCGCCTTCAGCTTCAACGTATCCTCGATCGAACGGATCGCCGTGAGACCGGTGAGCGCCAGCGCCGCGGCATCGACATGCGACAGCGCGGCCGGCTTTTTGGCGACGACGGCGGCGCCAACGGCAATTTTTTCGGCATAGGCCCCTTCGCGGCCAGCCTCCAGCACACCGAACACCTCGTCCCCGACCCGCAGATCCGCAACACCGGCACCGACGGCGCTGACGACGCCGGAAAAATCACGCCCCAGGGCCATTGGAAACGTTCCCTTGCCGTAGCTGCCGGCACGCACCTTCCAATCGGCGCCGTTGACGCTTGCGGCATGGGTATCGAGGACGATTTGCCCCGGCCCGGCGGATGGATCGGGAAGGTCGCCGTATTTCAAAACCTCCGGCCCGCCGAATTGCTCGATGTAGACAGCCTTCATGGTGTGCCGAACCTTTGCGCTTGCGTTTGGAAAGGGTGGTGGGGCCTGTGCGGACGATGGCCGGACCACGTCCGGCATTGCTAAGACTACCCGCAAGCGCGGGGTGCGCAAAGGCGTAAGCGCCTCAGTAGCCGCGCACGGCCTTGAGTTCCTCGGCCGACTTGAAGTGCGCGGCGAAGCGCACCGACATGCGGGTGCCGGGATAGAAAGCCTGGGAATAGGATGGCCGCGCCTTGATACGGTCCCACCAGGCGGACATCTTCGGCAGGTCCTTCCAGAGGTAGTCGTAACCCATGTCCTCCATGCGGTCGATGAGCGGCGTCACCTGCGCGTCGACCAGCGTGTACTGCTTGCCCATGATCCAGGGGCCGCCGGTGTCGTCCATTGCTTTTTCGATCCGCTCGCAGGTCTGGCGAATCTGATCGAGCGCATGGTCGATCTCGATCTTGCTGAAACCCTTCTGCGTCATCCGCTCATAAAACTGTTTGCGCAGCGGCAACCGCTCGGTGTGCTTCTTGAAGTCCTCGTCACTGGTATTGGTAAAGCGCATGGGCGCGAACAGATTGGCAAAGCTCGGAACCCGCACCGCGACCGTCGGCACCTCGTCGATGTAATGCATCCAGGCCCGCATGTGCGCGCGGCCGACGCGGTCTGGGGGCGCAAGCGGCGGATCGGGAAACGTCTCCTCCAGATATTCGAGGATGGCCGCGGATTCGATGATCACCGCTCCATCATGCACGAATGTCGGCACCACGCCGTTCGGGTTGAGCTTGAGATAGTCCGGCTCGAGCTGCTGGAATTTGCTGAGATTGACTTCGTGCTCGATCCAGTCTTTGCCGCGCTCCGGCATGCCCTTTTCGGCCAGCGTGATACGGACCTTCTGACTGCAGGTGGAATGGGCGGTCTGGTACAACTCGATGGCCATGGACGTTTCCTCGGCGGCGTCTTTTTCATGCAATAGGCCCGGCGACCGGATATGAGCCGGGCCGACAAGAATGGTGGCGCGTTTTCAGCGCGCTTGCAATTTTGAAACGGTAAAAGACGCGTGAGGATGCCTACTCGGCCGCTTCCCTTTGCGGCCCCACCGCCTCCACCCGCGCGGCGCAATATTTGAATTCGGGGATTTTGCCGAACGGATCGAGTGCCGGATTGGTCAGCTTGTTGGCCGCCGCCTCGAAGAAGGCGAAGGGGATGAACACCACGCCGTCGGGGATCGCGTCGTCCTGGCGCGCGGCGAGCTCGACCACGCCGCGCCGGGTGGCAACCCGCACCATGTCGCCGGGCGCGATGCCGAGCTTGGCAATGGTGCCGCGCGACACCGAGGCGACCGCACCGGGCTCAAGCGCGTCGAGCACGGTGGCGCGCCGGGTCATGGCGCCGGTGTGCCAATGCTCGAGCATGCGGCCGGTGGTGAGGATGAACGGGTAATCGTGGTCGGGCGTCTCGTCGGGCGGCGTCAGCTTGGCCGCCACCAGTCTGCCGAAGCCGCCGGGGCGCGGGAAGCCCTTGTCGAACACGACGTCGTGGCCGGGCTTGTCGGGCGCATCGCACGGATAGGTCACCGCGCTCTCGCGCTCGACCCGCTCCCAGGTGATGTTGTTGAGCGAGGGCATCAAGGACGCCATCTCGGCGTAGATCTCGTCGGGGCCCTGGTAGTTCCAGTCCAGGCCGATGCGGCGTGCGATCTCCTGCGTGATCCACCAGTCGAGCCTGGTATCGCCCGGCAGCGGCAGCGCCTGGCGGCCCATTTGCACTTGCCGGTTGGTGTTGGTGACGGTGCCGTCCTTCTCCGGCCAGGCGGACGCCGGCAGGAACACGTCGGCATAACAGGCGGTCTCGGTGAGGAAGAGGTCCTGCACCACCAGATGTTCCAGGTGCGCGAGCGCCTGGCGCGCGTGGTTGAGGTCGGGATCGGACATGGCCGGGTTTTCGCCCAGGATGTACATGCCCTTGATCACATCGGCATGCACCGCGCCCATGATCTCGACCACGGTCAGGCCCTTCTTGGGATCGAGCTTGGCGCCCCATGCGCTTTCGACCTTGGCGCGGATTTCCGGCGTTTCCACCGACTTGTAATCGGGAAAGAACATCGGGATGAGCCCGGCGTCGGAGGCGCCCTGCACGTTGTTCTGCCCGCGCAAGGGATGCAGGCCGGTGCCGGGGCGGCCGATCTGGCCGGTGATCAGCGACAGCGCGATGAGACAGCGCGCATTGTCGGTGCCGTGAGTGTGCTGCGACACGCCCATGCCCCAGAAGATGATTGCCGATTTCGGCGCGCGCATAGGTGCGCGCCACCTCGCGCAGCGTGTCGGCCGGGATGCCGCAGACCGGCGCCATTTCCTCGGGCGTGAAATCCTTAATGTGCTCGGCGAAGCCGGGGAAGCCCTCGGTGTAGGTCTGCACATATTGCTTGTCGTACAGGCCTTCGGTGACGATGACATTGAGAATGGCGTTGAGCATCGCCACGTCGGTGCCGTTCTTGAACTGCATCATGCGCCAGGCATGGCGCTTCAAGGCCTGGCCGCGCGGGTCCATGACGATCAGCTTGGCGCCGCGCTTGGCCGCCTGCTTAAAGAAGGTGGCGGCGACCGGATGGTTCTCGGCCGGATTGCAGCCGATGGCGATGATGACGTCGGAGTCCTTCACGGCGTTGAAGGGGGCCGACACCGCGCCGGAACCGACGCCTTCGAGCAGCGCCGCCACCGACGAGGCGTGACACAGCCGCGTGCAGTGATCGACATTGTTGGTGCCGAAGCCGGCGCGCACCAGCTTCTGGAACAGATAGGCTTCTTCGTTCGAGCACTTGGCCGAGCCGAAGCCGGCCAGGCCCTTCGAGCCCTCGCGGTCGCGAATGGTCTTGAGGCCTGAGGCCGCCTTGTCGAGCGCTTCCTCCCAGGTGGCCGGGCGGAAATGCGTCCACGGATTGGCCGGGTCGATGACCTCGTGCGGAACTTTCGGTACGCCCTCCTTGCGGATCATCGGCTGCGTCAGGCGCTGCGGATTGCTGACATAGTCGAAGCCGAAGCGGCCCTTAACGCACAGCCGGTTCTCGTTGGCCGGGCCGTCCTTGCCGGTGACGTACAAGAGCTTGTCGTCCTTGATGTGATAGGTGAGCTGGCAGCCGACGCCGCAATAGGGGCAGACCGAGTCGACGCTGCGGTCGGCGAATTCTGTGCGCACGTTATTGTCATTGACCACGGTCGCCGGCATCAGCGCGCCGGTCGGGCAGGCCTGCACGCATTCGCCGCAGGCAACGCACGTCGAGGCGCCCATGGGATCGTCGAAGTCGAACACGATCTTCTCGGTCATGCCGCGGCCGGCCATGCCGATGACGTCGTTGACCTGCACTTCGCGGCAGGCGCGGACGCAGAGATTGCACTGGATGCAGGCGTCGAGATTGACCGCCATGGCCGGATGGCTGCGGTCGGGCGCGGGCTTGCCGTGGGTGGGAAAGCGGCTGGTGCCGATACCCATGCGGTCGGCCCAGGCCCAGAATTTCGACTGCGGGTCGTGCGAGGTCTCGCGCTCGGGCTGGTCGGAAATCAACAGCTCGAAAACCATCTGGCGCGCGGTCTTGGCGCGGTCGGAGGCGGCCTTCACCTTCATGCCTTCGCTCGGCGTGCGGATGCAGCTCGCCGCCAGCACGCGCTCGCCCTCGATCTCCACCATGCAGGCGCGGCAATTGCCGTCGGCGCGGTAGCCGGGCTCGGGCGAATAGCACAGATGCGGGATATCGACGCCTTCGCGCTTGGCGACCTGCCAGATGGTCTCGCCGGGCTGCGCCTCGACCTCGCGGCCGTCGAGGAGGAATTTCACCGTCTTCGCTGCGCCATTGCCTTTAGCCATCGCATCAGCCTTTCGTGATCACCAAGTGCCCAGCGGTTTCTTCAGTTCCTCGGGAAAATATTTCAGCACGCATAAGAGCGGATTGGGCGCGGCCTGGCCGAGACCGCAGATCGAGGCGTCGCGCATGGCGCTCGACAGCTCGGTCAGCAGCGCGGGGTCCCACGGTCCCTTTGCCATCAGCTTGACCGCCTTCTCGGTGCCGGCGCGGCAGGGCGTGCATTGGCCGCAACTTTCGTCCTCGAAGAACTTCATCAGGTTGAGCGCCACCGCCTTCATATCGTCCTTGTCCGACAAAATGACGACGGCGTGCGAGCCGACGAAGCCGCCATGCGGTTCCAGGGTGCCGAAATCGAGCGGGATATCGGCCATCGAGGCCGGGAAGATGCCGCCGGAGGCGCCGCCCGGCAGGTAGCCCTTGAACGTGTGGCCGTCGGCCATGCCGCCGCAGAATTCCTCGATCAGCTCGCGGATGGTGACGCCGGCCGGCGCCAGCACCACGCCGGGCTTTTTCACGCGGCCCGACACCGAGAAGCTGCGGAAACCCTTGCGCTCGTGGCGCCCTTGCGATGTGACCCAGTCGACGCCCTTCTCGACGATGTCGCGGATCCAGAACATGGTCTCGACGTTCTGCTCCAGCGTCGGGCGGCCGAACAGGCCGACCTGCGCCACGTAAGGCGGGCGGTGGCGCGGCAACCCGCGCTTGCCCTCGATCGATTCGATCATCGCCGACTCTTCGCCGCAGATATAGGCGCCAGCACCGCGGCGCAGGTGCAGCTTGGTGTGCGGCGACAGGCCGGCCTTCTCGGCCTTGGCGAGCTCGTCCGCGAGCATCAGTCGCAGCTCGGGATATTCGTCGCGGATATAGATGTAGGTCTCGACCGCCTCCACCACCCAGGCCGCGATCAGCACGCCTTCGATGAAGCGGTGCGGATCGCGCTCGAGATAATAGCGGTCCTTGAAGGTGCCGGGCTCGCCCTCGTCGGCATTGACCGCGAACATGCGCGGGCTGGGCTCGGCGCGCACCAATTGCCATTTGCGCCCGGTGGGGAAGCCGGCGCCGCCGAGACCGCGCAGGCCGGAGTTGCTGACGATCTTGATGAGGTCTTCCCGCGTGCGCGTGTTGTCGAGGCACGATTTCAGCAGCGCGTAGCCGCCGCTCTTCTGGTAAGCGGCGAAATCGGCGCCCGGCTTCCAGGCGTGGGCATGCGGCTTGGCCTTGACGGCGGCGGCAACATTGTCGGGCGTGGCGGCGAAGGTTTGCACGTGGCCGACCGCGGCGACCGGCGCACGGTCGCAGGCGCCCATGCAGGGCGCACGCACCACGCGCACATCCTTGCCCAAAATTTTCGGCAGCTTGGCCAGCAAGGTCTCGGCGCCGGCCATGGCGCAGGACAAGGAATCGCACACGCGCACGGTCACGGCAGGCGGCGCGGGTCCGTCCTTCACGACGTCGAAATGCGAATAGAAGGTGGCGACCTCGTAGACTTCCGTCTGCGCCATCTTCATCTCGGCGGCGAGCGCGGCGAGATGGGCGGCGGACAGATGACCGTAATGGTCCTGGATCAGATGCAGGTGCTCGATCAGCAGGTCGCGCCAGCGCGGGCGATCGGTGAGCAGCGCGCGCACCTCGTCGAGCGCTTGCGGGTCGACCTGACGGCCCTTGGGCGTGCGCGGCGGCCGACGACGGCCGTTGCCTTCGCCGCCCAGCCGCGGCGGGGTTTGCATGTTCATTGCTGTCTCCAGCTGCTGATTTGAAGCGGTTCCAAGGTGTAAACAACCCCGTGCTTGGAATGAGTTGATAGGTATTTTCTATCAATGATATGGTCATTGCTGCTTATTTCTTGCGCGATGGAGCCGCAGCTTTAAGCTAAAGCATTGAAATGAAAGGATAATATTTCTTGATCGACAAGCTAGAATTCATCATCGCGCTGGCGCGCGAAAAACACTTCGGCCACGCCGCGGAGGCCTGCGGCGTGACGCAGCCGACCTTGTCGGCGGCGGTGAAACAGCTCGAGGGGCAGATGGGCGTGCTGCTGGTCAACCGCGGCTCACGCTTCCAGGGCTTCACGCCCGAGGGCCAGCGCGTGCTGGAATGGGCGCGCCGCATCGTCGGCGACACCCGCAACATGCACGACGAGATCAACTCGCTGCGCCACGGCCTCACCGGGCGCCTGCGCATCGCCGCCATTCCGACCACGCTGGCGATGGTGGCGGCGCTGACCACGCCCTACCGCGAAAAGCATCCCAATGTGCAGTTCACCATCTACTCGCGCAATTCGATCGAGATTCTCGAGCTCCTGGAAAATCTCGAGATCGACGCCGGCATTACCTATGTCGAGAACGAGCCGGTCGGCCGCGTCAACACCGTGCCGCTCTACGCCGAGCACTACCGTCTGCTGACGTCGGCGGAAGCCCCGCTCGGCAACCGCGATACCGTCACTTGGGCGGAGGTGGCGCAGGTGCCGCTCTGCCTGCTGACACCCGACATGCAGAACCGCCGCATCATCGACCGGCTGCTCAAGAGCGCGGGCGGGGAATCGCGGCCGACGCTGGAATTGGATTCGATGATCCTGTTGTTCAGCCACGTGCGCACCGGCCGCTGGGCCAGCGTGATGCCGGCCAAGATCGCGGAGACGCTGGGCCTGACCGAAACCATCCGCGCCATTCCCATCACCGAGCCGGAGGCGGTGCAGACCATCGGCCTGGTGGTGCCGGCGCGCGAGCCGATGACGCCGA
>CAWFEO010000029.1:0-56095 GCA_963814885.1 uncultured Alphaproteobacteria bacterium
GGGTGGCTGGATTGCCGGGCTGCTTTACGATCACTTCGGCTATTACGCGCCAGCCTTCGCCACCGGCATCGGCTCTAATCTGCTTAACATGCTGGTGATCGGCACGCTGGTGATGCGGCAGCGATTGCAGGCCGCGTATGCGTGAGCGAAGGCGTCACGCCTTCGGCAGCATCCTGAACATCTCCTCGCTGAAATCCTTGCGCGCGTCGGCCAAGAGCGGCTGTACGGCGTCGACAAAGGCGGCGTGTTCTTTTTCAGTCAAGGTGACGAATTCGCAGCCGGCGTCTTCGATCGCCTTGCGCGCCGCCTCGTGTTCCTCGACCGCCAGTTTTCTTTGGAACACGACCAATTCCGTCACCGCGTTTTGCATCGCGCGCTGAAGATCGTCCGGCCAGGCCTCGAACGAGGCGCGGTGCAAAAAGATCGGCCGCGAGATGTAGAAGTGCGAGGTGAGCGTGTGGAACTTGTGAAACTTGTGCACGCCATAGGTGACGGTGTTGGCGAGCGGATTCTCTTGCGCATCCAAAGTGCCGGCCTTGATCATGGCGATGGCCTCGGTGAGGTCCATGGGCATGGCCGCCGCGCCGAGCAATTCAAAGGTGCGCCGCTGGATCTCGCTCGGCAGCACGCGCATTTTCATGCCCGCCATGTCGGCGGGCAGGTGGATCGGGCGCAGCCGGTTGGAGATGTGGCGAAAGCCGTTCTCGTACCAGCCGAGGACGCGATAGCTAAAACGCTCCTCGGTTTTTGCCGTGAGAAATTTGCCAAGCGCGCCATCCATGGCTGCGCGCGCTTGGGCGTTATTGGCGAATAGAAACGGCAGATCGACAAAGCCCAATTCCGGCACGCGGTTGGTCAGGTAACTTGACGACTGGTAGCCGAGCGTGAGCAGCCCATTTTCAACCAGCCACACGATATCCTCGGCCTTAAAGCCGAGGTCCATGATGTTCCATACATATTTAACGTCGACGCGATCGCCGAATTGCGCCTGTAATTTTTCCCCGATGAATTTCAGTGCCTTGGAAAAGCCGGTGGTCGGCGGGCCGTAGCCGCCCATGCGGATTTGGATTGGTGTTGTCATGACAAGCTCTATACCGGCACGCCGCCGGTTGTGCTAGATTGAGCACATCAGGAGGACACCCATGAACAAGGTCGCTAAAATTTCACAGGGTAAAATTTCCGACGCCGAATGGCAGGCGCGGGTCGATCTCGCCGCCGTCTACCGGCTGCTCGCCCATCATGGATGGGACGACGTCATCTACAACCACTCGTCGATGCGGGTGCCGGGCGAGCCGCGCAATTTTCTCATGAAGAAGCACGACCTGCTCTACACCGAGATCACCGCGTCCAACCTGGTGAAGGTGTCCATGGACGAGGACCTCGACGAGAGCGCCGGCGTCAACCGGCCCGGCTTCACGCTGCACGGCGGCGTGCTCGCCGGGCGGGAAGACGTGAACTGCGCGATCCATATCCACACCAATGCCGGCATCGCGATCTCCGGCATGAAAAACGGCCTGCGCATGCTGTCGCAGGCGGCGATCCGCTTTTACAACCGGCTGGGCTATCACCCCTATGAAGGCCTGACCGAGGATTTCGACGAGCGGGCGCGCATCAACAAGGATCTCGGGCAGAACCGCGCGATGATCCTGCACAACCACGGCCTGCTCACGGTCGGCAAGAGCGCGCGCGAGGCCTTCGTGCTGATGCGTTATCTGTGCGATGCGGCCGAGATCCAAATCATGATGGAGTCGACCGGCTCGGAGCTGCTCGAAATTCCGCCGGCGGTTTGCGAAAAGACCGCGGAGCAATACGCCCGCCACGACCAGGGCCGCGGCAGCCACGACTGGCCGGCCTATCTGCGGATGCTCGACAAGATCGATCGCAGCTATCGGAATTAGCTGCGCAAGCGTCAGCGCTCAGCGAAATTCAAACGTCATCGCCGGGCTTGTCCCGGCGATTTCGTTTGGCTGGGCAATGCGCGTTCCTATGAGAGTCGGCAGGGAAAGCTGGGCCATCACAACTGATGGAACTGAGGGCTACCCCCACTTCCAGAAATCGCGGCCCTCCTCGCGCATGAAGCGCGCCAGCACCATCTTGTGCACCTCGGAGGCGCCGTCGACCAGCCGCGCCGAGCGCGCGTAGCGGTAGACCCACTCCAAAATGGTGTCCTTGGAATAACCGCGCGCGCCGTTGAGCTGGATGGCGACGTCGGCCGCCTGATGCAGCGTGTCGGCGACCTGTACCTTGGCCATCGACACCTCTTTACGCGCGCGCGCGCCCTGGTCGAGTTTCCAGGCCGCGTGCATGGTGAGCAGGCGGCCGATCTCGATCTGGTGGGCGACCTCGCCCAGCTTGATCTGCACGCTCTCACGATCCGCGAGCTTGATGCCGAAGCCCTCGCGCTCGGCCACGTAGCTTTGCGCGATTTCCATGCAGCGTTTGGCGAAGCCGAGCCAGCGCATGCAGTGGGTAAGCCGCGCGGGACCGAGGCGGATCTGCGTCGCGCGTAAGCCGTCGCCCTCGTTCATCAGCACGTTCTCGATCGGAATTTCCAAGCCATCATATTCGATTTCGCAGTGGCCGCCGTGTTCTTCGGGGCCCATGATCGGGATGCGCCGCAGGATGCGCCAGCCGGGCTGGTCCTTGTGATAGAGGAACGCCGTGAGGCCGCGGCGCGGATCGTCGGAGGTGCGCGCGATCAGGATGAAATGGGCGGCGCCGTCGGCGCCGGTGATGAACCATTTGCGCCCGCGCACGATGTAGCGGTCGTTGCGCTTTTCGGCGCGGGTGAGCATCATCGCCGGATCGGAGCCGGAGCCCGGATGTGGCTCGGTCATGGCGAAGGCCGAGCGCGCCTTGCCCTCGACGATCGGGCGCAGAAACGTTTCCTTCTGCTCCGGCGTGCCGGTCTTGGCGATCAGGTTCATGTTGCCGTCGTCGGGCGCCATGCAATGGATGGCGAGCGGACCGAAGATCGAGCGGGCCGCCTCCTCGTAGATCGCCGCCCAGGCCACGATCGTCAGCGCCATGCCGCCGAACTCCTTGGGCGCCTGTGGCGCCCACAGGCCGGCCTTCTTCGCCTTCGCGCGCACCGGCTCGAGCCGGTCGTGCGGGATGTTCTCGTGGTCGGCGAAATTCGCGGGGTCCGCCTCCAGCGGCAGCACGTTCTCTTCGACGAACGCGCGCACGCGCAGGCGCAGGTCCTCGGTTTCGGGCGGCAGCGTGAAATCCATGGTCCCTACCCTTTAATTTGAATGACCTGCCCGCCGTCGACCACCAGCGTGGCGCCGGTGATGTAGCTGCCGGCGTCGGACGCCAACAACAGCAGCGCGCCGTCGAGATCGCCTTCCTTGCCGAAGCGGCCCATGGGAATCTCGCGCTTGATCGCCACGCCCGCCTCGCTGTTGAGATAGGCGTCATTGATCGCGGTGACGAACCAGCCCGGCGCGATGGCGTTGACGCGCACGCCCTTGAAAGCGAGCTCGACCGCCAGAGCTTTGGTGAGTTGCACCACGCCGGCCTTGGCGGTGGCGTAGGCGACCGCTCCCTTGGCGACCGCAAGGCCGAGCACCGAGGCGATGTTGATGACGGCGCCTTGTTTCTTCGCCGCCAGCATGCGGCGCGCGGCTTCCTGCGCCCAGAAGAAAACGGCGTCGAGATTGGTGCCGAGCACCTTGCGCCATTCCTCGGCCGTCATTTCGACGGCACGGCCGCCATGGGCGATGCCGGCATTGTTGACCAAGATGGTGACGGTGCCGAAGGCCTTTTCAGCGGCATCGAAGGCGTGGCGCATGGCGGCACGGTCGGTGACGTCGGCTGCGATGGCGATGGCCTTGCCGCCGTTCTTCTCGATTTCATCTTTCAGCGCCTCAAGCCGTTCGACGCGGCGCGCTACCAGCGCGACGGCGGCGCCATTGTCGGCCAGCGCGCGCGCAAACTGCACGCCAAGGCCGCTGGAGGCGCCGGTGACCAGCGCGACGCGGCCCTTTAGATCGAACATGGCGGCGGCCTTCATAAGAGTAACCTTATACACACGCAGCCCAGCCTCATGAATAGACTAGGAAGATCAAGCCGCCTATTTTGCCCGCCAAATTGTCGGCGCGGACGGAATCGGTGAAAAGACTTTGGCGGGCGACCATCAATAGCTGGCACGGCCTGGTTGCCTGCACGCGGTCGGAGGCGGCGTTCCGCGAGGAGCTGGCGCTGCTGGTGGTGGGCGTTCCCCTTGCCTTCTTCCTGACCCCGGACGTCGGCGAGCGCTTTCTTCTGATCGGCACGCTCGTCTTCGTCCTCATCGTCGAATTGCTCAACACTGCGATCGAGAAGCTTTCCGACCGCGTCACCCGCGATGACGATCCGGCCATCAAGCGCGTCAAGGACATGGGCTCCGCCGCCATCCTGCTGTCGCTGCTGGCGGCCGGCGCGGCGTGGATCTGGGTCGCGGTCGAGCGGTTCTGGCCCTGAATCGCCTGATGACTCAGCCTGCGGGCTTCCGCTAAATTGCGCCCATGGCGCACACCCACGAGCATGACCACGACCATTCCGAGCTGACGGAAACCCAGTTGCGCGTGCGCGCACTGGAAACGGTGCTGACCGAAAAGGGCTACGTCGACCCGGCGGCGCTCGATCTCTTGATCGAGACTTATGAGACCAAGGTCGGCCCGCGCAACGGCGCCGCGGTGGTCGCCAAGGCTTGGGCCGATCCCGCCTACCGCGCGCGGCTGTTCAAGGACGCCACCCCGGCGATCGGCGAGCTCGGCTATGCCGGCCGCCAGGGCGAGCACATCATCGCGCTGGAGAATACGCCAAAGCGGCACAACATGGTCGTATGCACGCTGTGCTCCTGCTATCCGTGGCCGGTGCTCGGCCTACCGCCGGTCTGGTACAAATCGGCGCCCTACCGCTCGCGCGCGGTCAGCGATCCGCGCGGCGTGCTTCATGATTTCGGCGTCACGCTGCCGGCCGACATCGAAATCCGCGTCTGGGATTCGACCTCGGAGATTCGCTATCTCGTCATCCCCATGCGCCCCGCTGGCACCGAGGGCTGGAGCGAGGAGCAACTCGCCGCGCTGGTGACGCGCGATTCCATGATCGGCACCGGCCTGCCGAAATCGCCGAAAGACGTGACATGAACGGCGCGCAGGACATGGGCGGTGTGCATGGTTTCGGGCCGGTCGAACCGGAGCCGGACGAGCCGGTGTTCCACGCCGAGTGGGAAAAGCGCGCCTTCGCGCTCACGCTGGCCATGGCGATGCCGGGGCAATGGAACATCGACATGGTTCGCTTCGCGCGCGAAAACCGCGACCCCGCCGAATATCTGTCGATGAGCTACTACCAGATCTGGTTCGCCGGGCTCGAGACCATGCTGAAGGAGCGCGCGCTGGTCGACGACGACGAGATCGTCGTCGGCCATGCCTTGCGTCCACCCAAGCCGGTCAAACGCACGCTCTCGCCCGATGACGTGCTGAAGGTGTTGCATCGCGGCGGCCCGACCGAGCGCGAGACCAACACGCAGGCCGTCTTCAAGGCCGGCGACCGGGTACGCGCGAAAAACATCAATCCTCCCACCCACACGCGGCTGCCGCGTTATGTGCGCGGCCACGTCGGCACGGTCGAACGCGTGATCGGCTGCCACGTGTTTGCCGACAGCAATGCCAGCGGCAACGAAAACCCGCAGTGGCTCTACACCGTGCGCTTCGGCGGCCGCGAATTATGGGGACCGGACGGCGATCCGACGACGGCCGTTTCGGTCGACGCCTGGGAGCCCTATCTGGAGCCGGCAAAGAAATAAGATGATCGACCGGGCCGCAGCAGCGCGCGCCGCACAGGAAGTGCCGAGCATCCCACGCGATGCCGACGGGCCGGTGTTCCGCGAGCCGTGGGAAGCGCAGGCCTTTGCCATGACGCTGGCGCTGCATGAGCGCGGCGTTTTCAACTGGAAGGAATGGGCGGCGGCGCTTAGCCAGGAGATCAAACGCGCGCAAGGCGCCGGCGATCCTGACACCGGCGAGACTTACTATTTGCACTGGCTGGCGGCGCTGGAGCGGCTGGTGGCGGAGAAAGGCGTCAGCAGCGGCGAGACGCTTGCCCGCACCAAGCACGCCTGGGAGCACGCCTGCGAGCGCACGCCGCACGGCCAGCCGATCGAATTGCAGCCGCAAGACTTCCGCTAAAACAACCCCATGCGCTCGCTCACCATGTAGCCGGTGAGCAGCGCGGCGCCGAACACCACGATGACGCCGGCGGCCGCGGTCTCCAGCCCGCGCACGATCAGCAGGCCGGTGCCGGGCTTGGATTTCGCGAACCGCCCGGCCAAGCCGCGCGCGCCGACCGCAACCGTCGCGACCGCCGCCACGGTGATGGCGGTGCCGAGGCCCATCACGAAAGTCGAAACGACGCCGATCCAGAACAGGCCCTGCGCCAGCGCGAACACCAAAACGATGATGGCGCCCGAACAGGGCCGCAGTCCCACCGCGACGATGGCCGCCAAGCCACGCTTGAGCCAATGCGGGCCTTTGAGCGCGGCCGGCTCCGGCGCATGGGCGTGACCCCAGGCCGAGGCGTCTGCCTCCCCGTGGTGATGGTGGTCGTGGCCGTGGGCATGATCGTGATGATGGTCATGTGCATGCGCGTGGTCGTGCGCATGACCATGCTCGTGATGATGTTCGTGCGTCTGGCCGCGCAGCAGTTGCAAAAACGAGCGCCCCTTCACCCAGAGCAGGCGCAAGCCGATCAGAATGATAAGCGCGTAACTCGCCGTCTCCACGACGCGCACGGTTTTGCCCATCGCCTTCGCCGTCGCGCCCAGCAGCACCGCGGCGATGCCGACGATAAAGATGGCGGTGAGCGCCTGCAGGATGGCCGCCGCAAACGACAGGATGACGCCGCGCCGCCAGGTCTCGTCATTGGCAACGAGATAAGACGAAATCACCGCCTTGCCGTGGCCGGGGCCGGCGGCGTGGAAAATGCCGTAGATGAATGAAATGCCGATCAGCGTATAGGCGGCGCTGCCGTCGGCCTTGGCGGCGCGGATCAGGCCCGACAGCATGCGGTAGAATTTGGCCTGCTCCGCCAGAATCCAGCCGGCGAAGCCGCCGACTTCCGGCGGCGCGGCGCCGCGATGCAGCCCGAACGGCTGCGCCAGCGCGGGATCGAGCGTGCATACAATCAGCAGGGCGACCGCAAAGACGGCCAAGACCGCCAAGGTGGGGCGCCTGTTCATGGCCGTTACGGGCACTTCACCAGAATCTTATTGGCGAAATTTGCGCCCCAATTGGTCATGCCCTCGGGATTTTGCGCCAGCTTCTTGCCTTCCAAAAAGGTCAGTTCGCGCGGCCACTCCACCATGCCCTTGCATTGTGCCGGCGCGCCCACAAGCTGTACCGGGTTTTCCTTGGCAAATTCAAAGTCGATGAAATAGGTCGGATCGTAGATCTCGATCTTGAGGTCTTTCGCCTTCACCGGTTGTTTGAACGGCAACGTCAAATTGAGCGTGAGGATCGTGTCCTTGTAGTCGAGCGAATAGTCCGGCAGCGGCTCGCCGAACGGAACCTTCTTGCCGTCGGCGGTCGCGAAAGTGAAGTAATCGTACTCCTTCAGCGACTCGACATTGGTCTTGGCGAGCGGCGCCAGTTCCGCATGGCTGAACTTGCCCTTCTCCTTGCCCTTCAGGCCCTGCACGGCGAAGGCGGAATACATGTCATCGAACACCCAGTGCTGGCGGATGCCGGTGACGCGGCCGTCGGGCGCGTAGACCAGCTCGCTCGTCGCCTTAACCCAGACATGCGGATGCGCCCGCGCGGGCAGCGCGAAGACGAGGCTTACGACGGCGGCGAAGAGAATGCGGAAGGACGCGCTCATGGAGCAGCAACCATAGCACGGACTGCGGCGCAAAGGTGGCGGTGATTTCCTGTTACAGTGTTACGCGACCGCCGGCGATTTTCAGGGACAATTTACCAAAATCTTGTTGGCGAATTGCGCGCCCCAGTTCTGCGAGGCGTTGAGCGAATTGAAAAACGCCTCGCCCAGCTTCTGCGATTGCGCGGCGGTGATGTCATGCGGCAGCGTCACGTCGAGCTTGCAAGCCGCTGGCGCGCCGACGAGATGCACTGGCGTCTTTTTGGCGAATTCGAAATCGACGAAGATGGTCGGATCGTAGATTTCGATCTTCAGCAGTTTGGCCTTTACCGGTTGTTTGAACGGCAGCGTAAAATTCAGGATGAGGACCGCATTCTTGTAGTCGAGCCAATAGCCCGGCAACGGGTCGCTGAACGGCGCCTTCTTGCCGTCGGCGGTCGCATAGGTGAAATATTTGTATTCCTTCAGCGACTCGATATTGACCTTGGCCATCGGCTCCAGTTCGGCCCGCGTGAACTTGCCCTTCTCCTTGCTCGCGATGCCCTGGACGGCGAAGGCCGTGAACATGTCGTCGAAGGCCCAATGATGGCGAATACCCGTGATGCTACCGTCGCGCGCGTAAACGAGCTCGCTCTGCATCGTCACCCAGACATGCGGATGCGCTGCGGCTGGCGAAGCGAAGGCCATATATGTAAGGGCGGCAAGCAGAAAGCGCAGCGAGGCGGCCATGTGGCAACCATAACAACGAGTGCGGCGCAAAGGTGGCGTAGACAATTCGACCGTTATGCTAACGCTTTGATCGACAGCCACGACGGGGACGGCCGCTCTATGGCATGATGGGCGGCGTGAGGGAACGGCCGATTCTGGCGCGGAGCAACAGCCAAGATGCAACGCATGCAGACAGTCGGGTATTGCGCGGCAGCCAGCGCGGCCCTCGCGACGGGGCTCATTTGGCTCCCGGAAACCGCAGCCGCGCACATCACCCAAGGCGCACAGGGCGGCTTTGGCAGCGGCTTTGAGCACCCGCTGACCGGCCCGGATCATTTCCTGGCCATGTTCGCGGTCGGCTTGTGGGGCGCCCAAATGGGCGGACGGCAGGTATGGACGCTGCCGGTCGCCTTTCCGCTGATCATGGTGGTCGGCGGCATTGCCGGGATGGCCGGCCTGCCAATGCCCGCGGTTGAAATCGGCATCGCACTTTCGATCATGGCGCTCGGCCTGGCAATTGCGTTGGCCTGGCGGCCGGCGGAATGGATCGCACTCATTCTGATCGCCTACTTCGCGCTTTGCCACGGTTACGCCCATGGCGCCGAACTGCCGCGTGCGGCGGATCCTGCCGACTACGCCATCGGCTTTGTGCTGGCGACCGGCATGATTCATCTGTTCGGCATTGGCGTCGGTCTTGGGCTCAACGAGCCGATGCACGGCCGGCTGTCGCGCGCGCTTGGCGCGCTCATCGGCGTCGGCGGAATTTATTTCCTTGTTCCCGCACTTCTCGCCATCTGAAGCGCGCGCCCGCGTCCTCGCGATCGCGCGCAAGTGGAGCGGCCCTGTTCTGGCCGCGCTCGGCCTGCTCGCCATCGCCGCGATGGCGTTGCTGGCAAGAGAAAACCCACTTGCCCGCTGGATTTTGACCGAGACGCTCGCACCCGCGCGCGTGCTGCCGTTGATCGGGCTCGGCGCCGCCTGCGCGCTTGCCGGCACGCAGGCATGTGCCGCCGCGCTCCTGCTATTCGGCCTCGGCATCATCGGCGGCTTTGTGGCTCAGGATTGGCTGCTCTGGATACTCTATGACGTGCCGCAGGCCCCGACCCACCTCTTCCAGACCGGCCCGATCTCCTACTTGGCGGTGGGCGCGGCGCTCGTTCCCGGCGCCCGGCTGCGCCCATGGCTGCTGCCCATAGCCGCGCTTGTCGCGGGCGCCATGCTGGCGCTGGTGATCATGCTGACCGATCCCAGCCTGCGCGAGCCGGTCTACACCTGGCTGCCAGCCCTGGTCGCGTTCTGGCTCGTTGCGGCCGTGGCGCTGACACTGCGCGCATTCCGGCGCGCCTGGTTCCCGATCTTCGGGCGCATTCTCGGCAGCTGGCTGCTGGCCATCGGCCTGCTTTATGGCGCGGCCTCGCTGCTGCCGAGACGCGAGTTACCGCCGCCACCGGCCATGCCGTTGCCGGACCCGCCAAAGCCCGCGCCGGGCGCAGACCGGCCGATTCCCGATGGCGCAGATCGGTTGCGACGGCCCTAGACCCCCGCCGCGCCGCCGTCGGCGCGCGGATCGTGGCCGCCTTCCAGCGTGCCGTCCGGGTGCAGCACCACCGCGCCGGCATGGCCCATGGTGTCGGAATAGGCTTCATCAAGCACCGCGACATCGTGGCCGGCCGACATCAGCCGATCGATAAGATTGCCGTCGAAGCGAGACTCCATGCGCAGGTTGGTGACCGTCGAGCCCCAGGTGCGGCCGAGCAGCCAGCGCGGCGCGTCGAGCGCCTTGTCGAGCGGCTGACGGAAACTGACATGGCGCGTGAACACGGCCGCCTGCGATTGCGGCTGGCCGTCGCCGCCCATGCAGCCGTAGGCGATGACGCGGCCATCTTTCAACGCCGCGAGCGCCGGATTGAGCGTGTGGAACGGGCGGCGGCCGGGTGCCAGCGCGTTCAAGGCTTTCGGGTCGAGCGAAAAGCTGGCGCCGCGGTTCTGCATCAGCACGCCGGTTTGCGGCAGCACGCAGCCGGAGCCGAATTCCCAATAAAGCGACTGGATGTAGGAGACGACCAACCCGGAGGCATCCGCCGCGCCCATCCAGACGGTGTCGCCGCGCGCATCGGGCGCGGGCCACTGCGCGGCCTTCTTGCGGTCTATTTTTTCGGCCTCGGCGTCGAGAAATTTAGAATCCAGAAAGCGCGTGAGATTGCCGTCGATCCTGTCCGGATCGGTGACGACGCGGTCGCGCACCCGGAAGGCGCGCTTGGTTGATTCCACCAGACCGTGGATGTGCTCGAATGATTCCGCGTCTGCCACGCGCAAGCGGTCGAACAGCGCGAGGATCATCAGCGAGGCCAGTCCCTGCGTCGGCGGCGGCGTATTGTAAAGCGTGCCTGCGCCGGTCCGAACGCTGAGCGGCTCGGCGATACGCGCCTCGTATTTTTCCAGATCGGCGCGCGTCACCGGGCTGCCGATGCGTTCCAGATCGGCGGCGATCTCGCGGCCGACGTCGCCGCGGTAGAAATCGTCGAGGCCGGCATTGGCAAGGTGATCGAGCGTGGCGGCAAACGCCGCCTGCTTGAGTGTGGCGCCGGCTTCGGGCGCCTTGCCGTCGACGAGAAAGGCCTGAAGAAAACCGGGCGCCGTTTCCAGTTCGGCATATTTTTCGACCGTGAGCCGCGCCTGGCTGCGCGTCACGCTGTAGCCCTCGCGCGCATGTTTGATGGCGGCGCTCAACAGAATGTCGAGCGGCAACCGGCCGCGGTTGGCCTTGGCCGCTTCGAGCGCGAGCATCCAGCCCGCCACGGCGCCCGGCACCGTGAGCGCGGCGAGCGGCCCACGCGAAGGAATTTCGTGATGACCGGCGTCGCGATAAAGCCGCGGCGTCGCCTTCGCGCCGGCGCGGCCCGCGCCCATGATGGCGCGCACGCGCCCAGATGGCTCGCGGACCAGCCAGAAGCCGTCGCCGCCGACATGGTTCATGTGCGGATAGACCGCGGCGATGCTCGCCGCCATGGCAAGCATGGCCTCGATGGCATTGCCGCCTTCCGCCAGAATGGCGCGGCCGTCCTCGACGGCGGCGCTATGCGGCGCGCAGACGACGCCGCGACGGTGGCCGGCGGTGTAGAGGGTCACAATCGCCTACCGTCTGCGCCGTACGCGCGCGGTTATTGGGCGGCAAGCAACGCCAAGCGAGCCCAAGCTTAGCACGAACCAAAGCACCGCGCCGACGCGGATTTTCCAACTCTCCCAATAGTTGGAATTCATTATATGCGCCCCCTTACGCCGAACGGCACTCTTGCCCGATGTCGACGCCTATAGTTTGCCGTCGCTCGTCAATGCCATCACATCGATGAAGTTGCGGCTCGCGTCGTACCGACATTTGAATTTCTTGATTCCCTCGTTGCCCTTATCGACCGTCCCGCTGATCGAGTAGCTGCCGTCTTTCTCCTTCACGATCTTTCCGGTCTTCACGTATTGCGGCCGGGTTCCATACATCCCCGCCACCTCGCCGCGGCAATAGGCCGGCATGTTGCCGCGACTGATCGGCGCGCCCCGCGCGACACTGCTTGCGGTCAGCGCGACAAGACACGCCAGGGCTGCTGCCATGCGTTTGTAATCGTTCACGCGCAATCGCTCCTTTCCATTGGCCAGTCACTCACCAAGAAACCGACCGGCCACCCATCCCCGCTTGCCACCGTATTCGACCTGGCACCACCTTTTCTTGGCCGCCTCTTTACGCTCGTCGGGTGTCATCTTTCTCCATTGAGCAAATGTCAGCCCGCCCTGGCACCCGAGATTCTTGAGACCATGCGCGTCATGGGGAATGGCGCCGATCTTGCTTGCGGTCGGCGACGGCGCCGAGCGCAAATTGAGGACATCGTCGCTAGCCACACCGCGAACGGACCAGGAATCCGGACCATCCGCTTCACTGTGCGCCATGTTCATGCCAATCAACACCATGATGGTCGAGATGCAAGCTGCAAGCGCTGCAATACGTCTGAACAAGTGGATCTTCTCCCGCGCTGGTCCATCACCTGCGAGACGGTTCAGGAACCTGCGATCATGAAGATATGACGATTGGATCGCAACCCGCTCCACACGTCATTATCAAAACGACTAAACCGCTGAACATTTCCATCGGCGCAGACCCGAGTGTTCGGCGCCGCACTATTTTGTGTTGCGTCGCATCCGGGCCACGCATCAAGCAGCCGCATCGGCGAGCCCGCGCTTCTTGAGCAGCGCGTCAACCGCCGGCAGCCGGCCGCGGAACGCTTTGTAGGCTTCGACCGGGTCGCGCAAATTGCCGGCGCCGTAAATGAATTCGCGCAGGCGTTTGGCGGTTTCGGGATCGAACACGTCGCCGGTCTCCTCGAAGGCCGCGAAAGCATCGGCGTCGAGCACTTCCGACCACATGTAGGAGTAATAGGCCGCCGCATAACCGCCGCCGGAGAACAGGTGCTGGAAGTTCGGCAGCCGATGGCGCATGACGATTTCCGCCGGCATGGCGATCTCGTCGAGGCTCGCCCGCTCGAAGGCGGTGACGTCGAGCGCGCCCGGCTCCTTCAGCCCATGCACGTCGAGATCGACCAGCGCGCAAGCCGTGTATTCGACCGTGGCGAAGCCCTGATTGAAAGTGCGCGTCGCCAGCAGCTTGTCGAGCAGCGGTTTCGGCATCGGCGCGCCGCTGCGGGCGTGACGCGCATACTTTTGCAGGATCTCCGGCACCTCCAGCCAGTGCTCGTAAAGCTGCGACGGCAGTTCGACGAAGTCGCTCGGCACCGCCGTGCCAGCGAGCAGCGGATAGGTGACGTTCGACAACAGCCCATGCAGCGCGTGGCCGAATTCGTGGAACAGCGTGCGGGCGTCGTCGAACGACAACAGCGCCGGTTCGCCCGCCGCGGGCTTGGAGAAATTGCAGATGTTGAGGATGATGGGGCGGATGTCGCCCAGTAATTTTTCCTGGTCGCGCAGCGAAGTCATCCAGGCGCCGCTGTGCTTCGATGCGCGCGCGAAATAATCGCCGATGAACAGGCCGACATGGCGGCCGCTCGCGTCCTTCACCTCGAAGGCGCGCGCGTCCTTGTGATGGAGCGGCACCTCGACCGGTGTGAACTTCAGACCGAACAGCCGGCCAGCCGTGTCGAAGGCGGCTTCGATGATCTTGTCGAGTTGGAAATAGGGCTTGATCTCGGCCTCGTCGAGATCGAACTCGGCCTTGCGCCGCCTCTCGGCATAGTAACGCCAGTCGTGCGGCGCCAGCGCGAAATTACCGCCCTCCTCCGCGATCAATTTCTGCAAGGCATCGCGCTCAATCTGCGCTTTGACGCGTGCGCGGCTCCAGACCTGGTCGAGTAGCTTGCGGGCGGCGGCCGGCGTCTTGGCCATCTGGTCGTCGAGCCGATAGTCCGCGAAAGTGTCGAAGCCCAAGAGCTTCGCCCGCTTGGCGCGCAGGCCGACCATCTCGGCAATGATCGCGCGGTTGTCGGTCGCGCCGCCATTCTCGCCGCGCTTGATCCAAGCCTGGAAGATTTTCTCGCGCAGGTCGCGGCGCTTGGAGAACTGAAGGAAGGTCTCGCAGGAGGAGCGTGCCAGCGTGATGGCGTATTTGTCCGGTGCCCCGCGCTCCGCGGCCGCGGCGCGCGCGGCGGCGCGGGCAAAATCTGGCAGCCCGTCGAGATCGCCCTCCTCCAGCAACAGCGCGTAGGATTTCTCGTCGGCCAGCACGTTCTGGCCAAACTGGGTGCCGAGGCTCGCCAGCCGCTCGTTGATGGCGGCAAGCCGGTCCTGCGCCGGCTTGTCGAGCGCGCCGCCAGCGCGCACGAAGCGGGTATGGTAGCGGTCGAGCACGCGCGCCTGCTCCGGCGTCAGTTCGAGCGCATCGCGCCGCTTATAAAGGTCCGCGATGCGGGCATAGAGCGCGCGGTTCAGGTACAACGCATTGCCATGGCGGGCGAGCAGCGGCGAGATGTCGCGCTCGACCGCCTCGATGGCGTCGCTGGTATTGGCGCCGGCCAGCACCCAAAACGCGCTGCCGACGCGATCGAGGTCGCGGCCGCTGCGTTCCAGCGCAACGATGGTGTTGTCGAAGCTGGGCGCCGCGGGATCGCCCGCGATGGCGTCGATCTCGGCGCGATGCGCCGCCAGGGCGGCATCGAAGGCCGGGCGGAAATGCTCCGGCGTGACGGCGCCGAAAGGCGGCAGGCCGAACCGGCCGGTCCAGTCACTGAGCAGGGGATTTTGGGCGTCGGACGTCGATGGCGGCTGGGTCATGCGGCCTATCTAGAGGCTGCAAGCGCAAACGCCAAGCCGCGGCCGGCGCTTGGCGGCTTTCAGCGCGCCCCGGCCGTCCCGCTTGCCGGTGCCGGTTTTGGCCTCATCAGGACCACGAACAAGATGCCGACGATGACCAGGCCGCCGCCGACGAAATGGTACCATTCGATCCGCTCGCCGAGGATCAGCCAGGCGAAAAAGGTCGAAAAGATCATCTGGGTATAAATCAGCGTGCCGGCGCGCGAGGCGCCGAGAATGGCAACACTCGAATTAAAGAGGAAGTACATAAAGGCGCCGCCGATGATGCTGGTATAGGCGAGCGCCAGATAGCCCGTTCTCGCCAGGTGCTCATGCTCGCCATGGGCGATTTCCCAGAGCGAGAACGGCAGGGCGGAGGCGCTGCCGGCAAACAGCAGGATCACCAGCAGCGGCAGCGTCGGCAATTCGAACTTTGCCCGCTTCAGCAACACCGTATAGCCGCCAAAAAACAGGATCGCGCAAAAAGCATACAGATCTCCGATCCCGATCTTCAGGCCAAGCAGGACGGCAAGGCTGCCGTGCACGGCAATCGTCACGATCCCAACAAACGCCACGGCCAGGCCGATTCCCTGCCAGCCGTTCATCGGCTCATGCAGGATGACCCGGGCCAGCAGCATGGTCACCATCGGCGCCAGCGCAAAAATGATGCCGACATTGATGGCGCTGGTGTGGGAAAGCGCCACGAAGGTCACTCCTTGCGTGAGACCGAGCCCGATGGCGCCGATGAACGCCGCCTCCAGCCAGCGCCGGCGCAGCAAGGCGAACATGTCGCGATAGTGCCCGGACACAAACGGCAGCAGAACGAGCGCCGAGATCAGCGCGCGCGAAAAGCAGAAGGTCCAGGGCGGCATCTCGCTGATGCCGATCTTGGCCACGACGAACACGGTGCCCGCGAGCAGCCAGGTCATGATGCCGGCCGCGTAGCCGGAGGCATCGGACTGCGGCGATATGTGCCGCTTTCTCGCGGCCGCTTCGGCTATCGCCCACATCTGCCCCGGCATGGCGTCCCACTTCGTTGTTTGGCGTGAATCGAAAACGCCCGTTCATTTTATCGGATTTGCCCGCCGCCGCAGCCGCTAAAACAGCTTTTTGCTTCACCCGCGCAGCGCCCGCAGCGCGTTGAAGATGACCGCCACATCAATCACCTCCTGCAACAGCGCCCCCTGCACCGGCGGCAGGTAGCCGAGTGCGGCCGCGATCATGGCAGCGATCGACAGGCCCATGCCGGCGATCACGCTTTGCAGGGCAATACCGCGCGAGCGGCGCGCGATCTTGATCGCCGGCAGCACACGGTCGAGCTGGTCGACCAGCAGCACCACGTCGGCGGCTTCCGCGCTCGCCGCCGCCCCTTTGGCGCCCATGGCCACGCCGATATCGGCGGCGGCGAGCGCAGGCGCGTCGTTCACGCCGTCGCCGATCATCATCACCGGGCCATTCTTGCGCTCCGACAGCACCACCAGGATTTTCTGGTCGGGGGTAAGATCCGAGCGCACCTGGTCGATGGACAGCCCGGTGGTCACGAAACGCGCCACCTCGTGGCGGTCGCCGGTCGCCAGCACGATTCGCTCGATGCCGAGGCCGCGCAGCTCGCGCAACATCTGCTCGGTGCCCTCGCGCAGCTCGTCGGAGAGGATGAGCAGTCCGGCGAGCTTGCCGTCGAGCGCCACCGCCACCGCCACGGCGCCGGGCGGGCGATCGCGGCCGAGCGTCGAGAGCCCGCCATCGGCGGTATGAGCCGCAATGAAACGTGCGCCACCGACCACGACCACATGGCCGTCGACCCGGCCGACGATGCCCTCGCCCGGCGTTTCCACCACCTCGGAGGGGATAGCCAGCGCCAAGCCCTTGTTGCGGGCCTCCGCGACAATGGTCTGCGCGATGATGTGCTTGGAGGCTTGGTCGAGCGACGCAGCGGCGCGCAGCACCGCGTCGGGGGTAAAGGCATCGGCCACCCGGGTCTCGATCAGCCGGGCCTGGCCGAGGGTGAGCGTGCCGGTCTTGTCGATCACCAGCGCGCGCACGCGGGCGAGCCGCTCGATCGCCTTGCCGCCCTTGATCAGGATGCCGATCTTGGCAGCGCGCGAGAGCCCGGAGACGATGGCGACCGGCACCGCCAGGATGAGCGGACAGGGCGTGGCCACCACCAGCACCGCCACCGCCCGAATCGGGTCGCCGGTGAGCGCCCAGGCGATTCCGGCCAGCGCCACCGTGACGGCCAGGAAGACGATGGCGTAGCGGTCGGCCAACCGCGACATCGGGGCGCGGGACGCTTGCGCCGCCTCCACCAGACGCACAATGCCGGCATAGGTGCTCTCATCGGCCCGCCGCGTGGCCGTCAGGTCGAAGGCCTCGCCCACATTGGTCGAGCCGCTCATAACTGCCTCGCCGGCGACATGCTTGACGGGCAACGGCTCGCCGGTAAGCGCCGCCTGGTCGAGCATCGCCAAGCCCTCGGCCACGGCGCCGTCGACCGGCACCACATCGCCCTGGCGCACCAGCAGGCGGTCTCCGGGCCGGATGAGGTCGAGCGCCACCTCCTCCAGCCGGCCGTCGCGATGGCGCACCGCGGTACGCGGCACGCGCGACAGCAAGGCTGTCATTTCCCGGCGCGCGCGGCGCTCGGCGAAGCTCTCCAGGTACTGCCCGCCAGCATACATCAGCGCCACGATGGCGGCGGCGAGCTCCTCGCCGAACGCCAGCGCCGCCGTCATCGACAGCGCCGCCACGATGTCGAGGCCGAGATCGCCGCGCCGCAAACTCGTCACAATCTCGATCAGCAGCACGAGCAGGATGGGAAGTGTGACCGCGGCCCAGATCGCGCCCGACCAGGCGCCCAGGCCGGCGAGCCTGATGGCGAAGCCGGCGGCGAGCCCCGCCGCGGCAAGGCCAGCGAGGTAAGGTCGGATGATTTTCAGGGCGCGCCCAGCTTCCATAGTTAATAATCTGCAAGCACGTGCGCGCCGCCGCCATGCGCGAGATCAAAGTCAGCCGCGAACGCACCGCACGCATAAAGACTTGATTCCATGTCCTGATTCGGGTTGATTGCAGGCCTCGCAAGGGAGCTTGTCATGGCCGCAGGCCGCCGCATCGTCTGGCTCAATGTCATCACCGTCATCAGCGTCGCCATCTTGATCGGCGCCGAGGTGTTCGGCGCCGCCTTCGCCAGTTCATGGGCGCTCGCCACGCTGTTCGATCTCGGCAGCATCGGCCAGCACATCCTCGACGGCCTGTTCGTGCTCTGCGGCATCGCCATCATGGCGCAGTTCATCCGCTCCGCGCATCGCATCGAGCCGTTCACCGCGCGCACGTGAGCGCGCGGAGCTAGATCGTCTGAAAAAAAGTTAACGAAGATTTTGCGCAAGACGAACTAATTCTCTTGCATCACGCGAAAAATTTGTTATCTGCATCTTGCCCAATTTCGCACGTGCCTGTGGCCGTGTGTCGGTCGGTAGGTAGCGGGACAAGAGGCCCGCCAGCCGCCTGGAGAGAGAGCCAAAGCTCTCCAAGAAATCTGACCGGCAGCTGGAGGCGAAACCAGCACACTCTGCTCTCAGCAGGGGACGCGGCTTAAAGCAACGACGATCGGGCTTCCTAGGTCTCTGCCGGCTTCCAAAACCGGCTTACCGAAGAGGCTTGTTCATCTTTGCCGGCCGTGCGGACGGGGGCTCCCCCTTCCAATCCAAGGCAGCGTGAGCGGGTCTTAGAGAGCAAGCGCCGGCGCGTCCCCATCGCGCGCCATCGCAAGCCTCCGAGATCCTGCGACATCCGGGGCGAAGCCGCCCCCTAAGCTGTAAGGGAGAGCGCCATGACCGAGCGCATCCGTGAGTTCCTGCTTAAGCGCCGCGAGGACGGGCCCTGCCTGGTCGTCGACCTCGACGTCGTACGCGACAACTACAATGCCTTCGCCAAGGCGTTGCCCGACACGCGCGTGTTCTACGCCGTGAAGGCCAATCCGGCGCCGGAAGTGCTGGCGCTGCTCGCCCAGCTCGGCTCCTGCTTCGACACCGCCTCGGTCGCCGAGATCGAGATGGTGCTGGCAGCCGGCGCCACGCCTGACCGCATCTCCTATGGCAACACGATCAAGAAGGAGCGCGATATCGCGCGCGCCTTCGCGCTCGGCGTCCGACTCTACGCGGTCGACTGCCAGGCCGAGGTCGAGAAGGTCGCCCGCGCGGCGCCCGGCTCACGCGTGTTCTGTCGCATCCTGTCCGACTGCATCGGCGCCGAATGGCCGCTTTCGCGCAAATTCGGCTGCGAGCCGGCCATGGCGGTGGACGTGCTGGAGCACGCCCTCAAGCTCGGCCTGGAGCCGCACGGGGTCTCGTTCCATGTCGGCTCCCAGCAGCGCAACCAGCACGCCTGGGACCGCGCGCTCGCTTCGGCGGCCGCCGTGTTCAAGGAGTGCGGCGAGCGCGGCATGAACCTGTCGATGGTCAACCTGGGCGGCGGCTTCCCGACCAAGTACCTGAAGAACGTGCCGTCGGTGAAGACCTACGGCACGGCGATCTTCAAGGCGCTACGCAAGCACTTCGGCAACCGCATTCCGGAGACCATCATCGAGCCGGGCCGCGGCATGGTCGGCAATGCCGGCGTGATCGAGAGCGAAGTGGTCCTGGTCTCCAAGAAGAGCGAGGAAGACGACGTGCGCTGGGTCTATCTCGACATCGGCAAGTTCGGCGGCCTGGCCGAGACCATGGGCGAGTCGATCCGGTACCCGATCAAGACGGCGCGCGACGGAGCCGAGATGGTTCCCTGCGTGCTTGCCGGTCCGACCTGCGACTCGGCCGACGTGATGTACGAGGAGGAGCCCTACATGCTCCCGGTCAGCCTGGAGATCGGCGACCGGGTGCTGATCGAGGGCACCGGCGCCTATACGGCGACCTACTCGTCGGTGGCCTTCAACGGCTTCGCGCCGCTGAAGACCTACCACATCTGAACAAGCCGGGAAGGCGGGCTTAGCCTGCCTCCCCTTCCCCTCACATGCGACTGAATGCGCCCAATGCGCGCGCTTGCGCGCGGCCGGGCTGGGAAGGACTTGAGATGATCACGTTGCGCCACGAACGGCTCTCCGACGTCGAAGCGCGCGAGTCGCTGCTTGACGAGGCTTTTGGCGATACCCGCAACCGCAAGACCTCACAGCGGCTGCGCAACGGCCGGTTGCCGGCCGAGGGCCTGAGCCTCATCGCCGCCGAGGGCAAGCGCGTCGTCGGCACCGCGCGCCTCTGGCATGTCGCCTGCAAATCGGGCACGCCGGCTTTGCTGCTCGGCCCGGTGGCGGTCGCCGCCGACTGCCGCAGCCGCGGCATCGGCGCCGCGCTGGTAGGCCGCGCGTTGCGCGATGCGCGCCGGCGTGGCCATGGCGCCATCATCCTCGTCGGCGATGCGCCCTATTACGGCCGTTTCGGCTTCTCCGGCGAGAAGACACTAGCCCTGCGCCTGCCCGGCCCGTTTGAACGCGAGCGCCTGCTCGCCATCGAACTCAAGTCCGGCGCGTTTGACGGCGCCCACGGTCTTATCAGCGCCACCGGCCGCACGGCCGATGCGGCGGATGTCGCCGCGCTCGCAGCCTAGAATCGGCGGATTTTCGTGGATGCCGCGCCAGTTTTTGGCGCGGCTGCCCTTCCGTTTGTCCGCTTCGGCGGATATCACCTGAACCTGGCTGGAGGGAGACAGGAAGAATGGCAGATTGGCCCGTTTACGCCCGTATCGACGGGCCCATCGTGATGATTGGCTTCGGCTCGATCGGCAAAGGCACCCTGCCCCTGATCGAGCGCCATTTCTCCTTCGACAAGTCCCGCTTCGTCGTCATCGATCCGGAAGACAAAGACCGCAAGCTGCTCGACGACCGCGGCATCCGCTTCGTCCATCAAGCCATCACCCGGGACAATTACCGGCACGTGCTGGCGCCGCTGCTCACCGCAGGCAGCGGCCAGGGCTTTTGCGTCAACGTCTCGGTCGACACCTCCTCGCTTGCGATCATGGAGATGTGCCGCGAGATCGGCGCGCTCTACGTCGATACAGTGGTCGAGCCTTGGCACGGCTTCTACTTCGACCCCAAGCTGGGGCCGGAGGCACGCTCAAACTACGCGCTGCGCGAGACCGTCCTGGCCGCCCGCCGCAAGAATCCGGGCGGCCCCACCGCGGTGTCCTGCTCCGGCGCCAATCCTGGCATGGTGTCATGGCTCGTCAAGAAGGCGCTGACCAATGTCGCAAACGACATCGGCGTCAAGTTCAAGGAGCCGAAGACGCGTGAGGACTGGGGCCGGCTCGCCAAGAAGACCGGCATCAAGGGCATCCACATCGCCGAACGCGATACTCAGCGCGCCAAGGCGCCGAAACCGATGGACGTGTTCGTCAACACTTGGTCGGTGGAAGGCTTCATTTCCGAAGGTTTGCAGCCAGCCGAGCTCGGCTGGGGCACCCATGAGAAGTGGATGCCGTCCAATGCCCGCAAGCACGCGAAGGGCAGCCAGGCGGCAATCTACATGCTTCAACCCGGCGCCAATACGCGGGTGCGCTCATGGACGCCGACCGCGCGGGCGCAGTATGGATTTCTCGTCACGCACAATGAGTCGATCTCGATCTCCGACTATTTCACGTTGCGCAAGGGCCGCAAGGTGATCTACCGGCCGACCTGCCACTACGCCTATCACCCCTGCAATGACGCGGTGCTGTCGCTGCACGAGATGTTCGGCCGCGAGGGCAAGCCGCAGGAGAAATTCCACATTCTCGACGAGCTCGAGATTGCCGACGGCATCGATGAGCTCGGTGTCTTGCTCTACGGGCACAAGAAGAACGCCTATTGGTACGGCTCCCAGCTCGCGATCGACGAAACGCGCGATCTTGCGCCCTATCAGAACGCCACAGGCTTGCAGGTCACCTCCGCCGTGCTGGCCGGCATGGTGTGGGCGCTGGAAAACCCGAAAGCCGGCATCGTGGAAGCCGACGAGATGGATTACCGGCGCTGTCTCGAAGTGCAGTTGCCCTATCTCGGCCCGGTCGTCGGCGCCTACACCGATTGGACCCCGATCACCGGCCGGCCGGGCCTGTTCCCGGAAGACATCGACCGGCGCGATCCTTGGCAGTTCAAGAATGTGCTGGTACGCTGAGGCGCGCTGTTCCCGGGAAAAATCTCAAAACACCAGCACGCCGGCCGCGCCGGGTTCGGTGCCGAAGGCTAGAATCTGGCCAGCAGCCTCCCAGCCCAGCGCGCTCACATTTTGGCCATCGCTCTGCCGCACGGCGATCAGCGCGCCGTCGTCGAGCCGCGCCAACACCACCGCGCCGTCGGCATAGCCCACCGCCGCCACCGGCTGGCGCGGGTGACAGGCGACGACGGACACGCGGGATTTCGAGCGCGCCAAAATCTTCGGCTGGCGGCCCATGGGTCCATCCTTGCCGTCGAACGGCCATAAGATGAGCTGCTCGGAGCCCGAGGTGGCAAGGTTATCCCCGTCCGACGTCCATGACAGCGAGCGCACGCGCGCCGAATAACCCGACATGCGCATGTGCTTGCCGTCGGCGATGCGCCAGCCGTGCAGCGCCGGCTCCTGCATGCCGGTGACGAGGAAACGGCCGTCGGGACTGACGGTGACGCCGAGATGCGAGCCCTTCCATTCGAACACCTGCGGCGCGGTGCCGGGCGCATTGGGAAACCAGAGCGTGGCGCCGTTATAGTGCGCGATGGCGAGGCGAAAGCCCTTGGGCAGGAATGCCAGGCCGGCCACGGTGGATGGCGCCTCGAAGGTGCGCGCCTCGCCCTTCTTGGTGAGCACATGCGCGGTCTTGCCGGCAGACCAGGCGACCGACCCGTCGGGCGCCAGCGCCACCTGATCGACCCATCGCCGCTTATCGTCGGTGGCGAGCTTAGCGATCTCTCCCTGAGCATCGGTCTCGACCAGCGTGCCGTCGTCGCCGCCGCTGACGATGCGGGCGCCGTCACTGGCCGAACAGAGAATGCCGCCGCCGTGGATCTGCACTTTGCGTTCGCCGCCCGCGGGCGCGAACAGCAGCGCCGCCTCGCCTAGCACGAACACCGGCGTTTGGCCGAGGAAATGCACGCCGACGACGGGCGCGCCGGCGTCTACGGGGCGGACGCGGTCGGCCAGGGAGGGCAAAGGGGTGGAGGTGTCGGACATGGCGTTTTAATAATACTAGCGGCGATCTCTCTTACCCTCTCCCCTTGTGGGAGAGGGCGCCGAGCGAACGAAGTGAGCGAGGCGGGTGAGGGGGAAACAGCCTCACGAGAGTCAAAGCCCCCTCACCCGGCGCACGCTCGCATTCGCTCCGCGTGCGCCACCCTCCCCCACAAGGGGAGAGGGAAGCGCGTTTGCCTCACGCGTACCGGCAATCTCACGCCACGCAGGCCTCGAAGCCTTCGCGGATGCGGTCTTCCGGCAGGTTGCGGCCGATGAAGATGATGCGGCTGTCGCGCTTTTCGTCGGCGCCCCAGGCGCGCTGGTGATCGCCGTCCAAAATCATGTGCACGCCCTGGAACACGAAGCGCTGCGGATCGTCCTTGAACGACAGAATGCCCTTGCAGCGCAGGATTTGCGGGCCTTCGACCGCCACCAGGTCCTGAATCCACGGAAAAAACTTGTCCGGGTCGAGCGGCTTGTCGTTGCTGAGCGCGACCGACTGCATTTCCTCGTCGTGATAGTGCTTCAGCCCGCCGTGAACATGGGCGTGATTGTGGCCGTCGTGTGAATGATGCGCGTGGTCCGACCCGTGTTCATGGTCGTGCACGTGCGCTTCCTCGGCGTCGAGGAAGGCCGGTTCGAGGTCGAGGATGCGATCGAGGTCGAATGCATTGCGGCCGAGCACGGCATCGAGGGCGATTTGCGCGCGCGTCGTGCGGTGCAGCGTGGCGTAGGGGTTCAGGCCGCGGATGCGCGCCTCCAGCTCGACCAAATCCTCCGGGCTCACCAGGTCGGTCTTGTTGATGAGGATCACGTCGGCAAAGGCGATCTGGTTCTTGGCCTCGGGCGCGTCCTTGAGCCGGTCCTTCAGCCACATCGCGTCGGCGACCGTCACCACGGCGTCGAGCTTGGTCTTGGCGCCGACCTGCTCGTCCATGAAGAAGGTCTGCGCCACCGGCGCCGGGTCGGCGAGACCCGTGGTCTCCACGATGATGGCGTCGAACTTTCCCTTCCGCCGCATGAGCCCGTCGATGATGCGCACCAGGTCGCCGCGCACGGTGCAGCAGATGCAGCCGTTGTTCATCTCGAACACTTCCTCATCGGCGTTGACGATGAGCTCGTTGTCGATGCCGATCTCGCCGAATTCGTTGACGATGACGGCGAACTTCTTGCCGTGCGGCTCCGACAGGATGCGGTTGAGCAACGTGGTCTTGCCGGCGCCGAGATAGCCGGTGAGCACAGTGACGGGGATTTTTTCGGTCTGGGGCGCGGTCGAGGGGGGCATTGAGGGATGGGGCTCCGTGACGGGGGAGATATAGGGGGTCTGGGGCCGAGGTGCAAAAGGCGCTAAAGGGCGGGCTAGTCCGTAAGGCGGATTAGCGCAGCGTAATTCGCCATTCACCGATAGAGCGCCGGGTTACGCCGTCGGCTAACCCGCCCTACGTGCAGTGGCGGCAGCCGCGCTGCGGTCCCCTCACAGCGTCTTCTGCTTCGCCCCGCATTCCTTGCAGGTGAATTCGACGCGGGCCTCGCCTTTCGGCGCCTTGACGCGGTTGGGCGCGCCGCACTTTCCGCACTTCGTCTCGATCCGCGTGTCGCCCTGCGTCACGGTGACGGATTTCCGCTCCAGCGCCTCTTTGACGAGACGTTCGGTTTCCTCGCGCATCGCCTGCTTCGACATATCGGCCCTTTTTACTTGTCCACGTTCACGCGGCGGCACTCTTTAGCATAGTCGCGCGCTCAGCCGCACCCATAGCGTAGACGGGTGCGAAGCGTAATCCCCCACTCTCCGGGCGGGCGGCGCCCGTTCAGGCCGGCGCGCTGCTGATCAACCACATCGCACCGGGCAGGCGCACGCTCGCACCGTCCGCATGGGGCGCCAGCGCCTCGCGCAGGGAGGCGACAGCGGCCGAGACGACCTCAGCCGGCTGGTTGCGCAGCCAACTGTTCACGGCGCCGATTTGGGTTGACTGAACCACGGCCTCCTCCAGGCCGCGGCCGGCGGCGATGTCGAGGTCCATGTCGAGTTTCTCGAAGCGCGGCGGCGCCCAGCCGGCCGCAGCGAAAATCTCGCTGACGTGCCCTGGATCGGCGAAGGCGAACATTCCGGGAGCGTTCGGGACCGGCTGCGGCCGCGGCGGCAGGTGCTGCGCGGCCGCAGCCATCGGCACCTCCATCCACGGGTTTTCGGCCAGCGTGCGCCAGCACACGAGCGCCATGCGCGCGTCCGGGGCGGCGCCGCGGCGTATATTGGTGAACGCCGCCACCCGATCGCCGAAGAACATCACGCCGAAGGCCGAGGTCAACAAATCGTATTCGTCCAGCGCGGCCGTGGCGGGATCGGCCTGTCGCCAATCGACATTGGCGATGCCGGTGGCGCTCGCGCGCCTCTCACCCTCAGCCAGCATCGGCCCGGAGATGTCCAACCCCGCCACGCGCCCGGCGGGACCGACGGCGCGCGCAAACTCCAGCGTCGGCGCGCCACAGCCACAGCCGATATCCACCACCCGTTCGCCGGCGCGCGGCGCGGCAAAGGCCAGCAAGGCGTCCGTCACCGGCGTGAGCGTGATGTCGGTGTGCTCCTGTCGCGCCACCCAGGTGTCACCGCCCTTCCCGTTCCAGAAAGCAAGCATGTCGGCGTCGATTTCTTCGGGGGCGGCCATGCAAGTCCTCCTGCTGGGCGGATGCGCACGTTGTCGTATTGCCGAGCGGTCCGCAAGCGGCGGCGCGGCGATGCTATCTCGACCGGCTTTCCCCGTATCAACGGCCTATGTGATGTTAAGCCCCGATGTCTGCTGTGAGTCTTAAGCGGGCCTTACAAAGAGCTTACGCCCTATCCGCTTTACCCCCGAAAGCGGACATTGGGCGGCGCGGTCTGGAAATCCGCCAAGGGCCAAAAGCGGACATCGCTCTCGCACAAAGAAAGACCGCCTCGCGGCGGTCGCTGCGAAATTCAGCCAATTACGGCCTCGGCACCCATCGGCTGTTCTCACATACGAGCACGCCGATCCGCGTACCCTCCGGATATTGATGTCCCTTATAGAAACAGTCAGCGGTGGCTGCTGCCGGGATCACCCAGAGGCAGAATACGAAGATCGCAAATCGTATTTTCATGGGTTTCACCACCTGCAATTTCCGATCCATCAGAGCCGTAGCACTCGGTGATTACTTGGGGATCGGCACTACTGTCACCGCAAGGCTCAGTGCCGGCGCAACTTTACCCCGCAATTGTTGCATGTCTTCCGGCGAAATTTGAATAATCGTTCCCTCCCCTTTGATAAGGTCTTGCGCAGAGGGCGACACCGAATTAGGGCAACGCATGCGTTCGTTGATGAACACTTCAATAGGACTCGTGCCCTCCGCGCCCGTCTCTGCCGACGTAATTACAGTTGATTTTCCCAACAAAAAGCTTCCAGAGCACGTTCGCGCAATGCCTTCTTTCAACGTAGAATCCACTTGCGCTGATACATTTTTAATAACGCGCATCTTTAGAAAGCTTCTGCTTTCGAGAATACCCTCCCAAATCGTTTCCAATAATCGATTATTGGGATCGCTCTTTTTGAGATCGTCAAACGCGTCCAACAGACGAGCATGTTTTATTCCCAGTAATGTGTTTGGCTGCGAGAACGGACCCTCTAAGTTATAAAGAGTATTTCGAATACTCGTAATAAAAGCCCTTGCCTCTTGGTTTTTGACCGCATCGCTCGTCTCGCGGATTTTTCTAATTTCGTCCGCCGCCTCTACGCTTGGTATCGCAAAGTAGTGATAGGCGGCCAACACGCCGTTGATTAAATGTATTTGGGTCTCAAGGTCGGTGCTATTTTCTGCTTTTTTCGACAGAAAGCGGTCGAGCGCTTCGCTCAGATTAGTATTTTGCTCGAATTCAAATCCGATGCGTTTATCACCGTCCTGAACATATATCTTGAACGGAGAATTGCGGTTTAAGACTGCGATTACAATAACCACGGCAAGGGCCAATATCGCGATTGACCCCAAAATTAAATATATGAGGTTTCGACCCGACGCCGGTGAACCACGAACCGCAGCACGCGCCATTGCCAGACACCGCTTCGATGCGGACAGATCGGTGCAATAATAGTGGCCTAGAAAAAAATACCACAATCAAATCGCGAGCACAAAACGGGATGGGAGCTCTACCATTCTACCGTCCATCAATGCGCGCATTCAAAGACCGGTCCTTTGCGATTGAAAATTAAGGGCTATCGCAAAGCCCGGTCCGACGCATCAACGCATAACCAATTTCGCAACGCGCTTACTTTGGAGGAAATTCGCAATCAATTCTTTGAATAAAACAGTTCAGTTAGAAACGAAAACCAATCGATCGGTCAGGCATCAACATACTACCGCATGATAAACTGAAGTAAGCGCTTCTCTATCTTTCGATGCGCTGCAGCGGCGTTGGCACAAGCGGTAATTTCATCTGGGACGCGGGACAGACGGCGGCATCAGAGTAGTGACATCGATTCAATTTTAAATTTGCTCGCTGTTCGCGACGCCGCGGCAAACGTGTAAGGTGGAAACGCGTGGCAACTCGCAAGAACGCCTAATTCTTAACAGCGTCCAAGCCACCGCACTTGAAATTCCGACTCCTCCACCGGTCCGGCTTTATTGGGTCGGGCCAATTCCATTTATCAGTCGACGCATCGAGTGCGCGACACTTGGCATGTATGGAGAGACCGCCATGATGTACGTCTTGCTACTGTTTACCGCATTCGCGTTTGTGTGCTCACCGCTGTGGACGACGATGGCTCAGGCGGCAAATCGCTTTGGTGTCGTCTGCATACATAACAAAACCAATTCTACGATTCGATTCAGGGTGAAAATTGGTAAGACCGATAGAACGCAGATCTACGCAATGCCGCCCGGCCACAACAGATCGTTCTCACACCGGTACGATGAGCAGGATGAAAATAAGTCGCCAAGGCTTGTGATAAGTTTCGATTCCGATCTGCGGAGAGGGCGCGGCTTCACCACCACATACCGCCTGCCGCGCAAAGCAGCGGCGGGTGATAGTTGCGCCGAAGGGAATCAGTATGCCTTCGAATACGAACCAAGCAACAGAGGGTTCATCGACCTGAAGCAAGTCCGTTGAATCGAACTTTCAAGCCTTCATGGTGAGCCGCGGTGTCGGTGCGCCGTTCCGGCGGCAATGAGCCGCCGAGCGGGTGTCGGAGAAACGCGGCGCACCGCGGGATGGTAAGCCTTTTGGTACGGCGGTTGCCCTGCCCGCGGCCGTTCGCAACGTTGTTATCTCCAAGTTGGGTTAAGAGCGGACATTACATAATGTCCGCGTCATGTCCGCTATCCACCTAATAGCGAACATTCGGCAGCGCGATTGGCATGGCCGCTTGGCGCCTGAAGGGACACGCCGCCATCAAGTTTCAATGTCTGCTTCCAGCCCCGAAGCAAATGTGCTGCCGGCATGCTACGCCGGAACCCGCCTTCGGATCGCGCCTGGCGCGGACCTGATGGGCTGACCTGCCCTCCGCCCTGCTTACCGCCAGCTCAAGCAAGTCTGTTAAGGCTGCCGTGCTAGCAAATTCAATCGCCGCAGGGTGCGCGGCGCAGGGGCCATAGCGCCCTCAAACAACGAGACACCATGAATTGGGAATATCAGATTACCCGAGCGGATACCGCCGAGGCCTTCCAAGCCTCGCTCAACAAGCTTGGCGCCGAAGGGTGGGAAGCGATCTCCGGCGCCTATGCGATCGGCGAATCCAAGAAGGTGGTCCTTGGACAGGGCATGGCCCCGTCCACGGCCGCCGGCACGCCCACGTGGGTCGCCGTCATGAAGCGCGCGCTCAAAACCGCGGCGGCGGATTAGCCCTCGGGTCCGCGCGCCGCGCGGCCCAAGGACAAACTCCGCGCCATCCGCCTACTTTTCCGGCAACGCCACCGGCGTGTAGCTGCGCGCGGCCGCGTCATACACCGCGATCTGGATCACCGGATAATCCTGCTTGAGTTTCATGCCCGCGGTCATGGCTTCGTCGGAAGTATCGTATCGCTTTTTCAATTTGCCATCGACCGACAGCACGTAGCCGTCATTCGGTATGGCATCCGCGCGCAGATTTGACGGCCTTTTCGTTTCGTGAACCTTTATCTCCTGGAGCTTTGGCGCCAGAACCTTCGAACTCCTGGACATTTTGCTCTTCGCTCACTGAGCCTTGGTCCAATGCTTCTTCGCTTACCGTGCCTTTGCTCTTTTTTTCTTTGCTCATGGGTCGTTCCTTTGTTGTGTTGGGGGGCGCGGACGCCGCCAAGCAAGCTTGCCGCGGCGCCGACGGACAAACGCGGTCGTTAGAAATCGATGACGTCGAGGTTGTAAACGCTACTTCGGCCGCGGGCATAGACCTTGGCGGCGATCTCATAGATCAATTGTCGGTTGCTATCGAAGGCCCAGAGCAGACCTGCTTCGTCGGGCCGGAGATTGGGTTGAAGGTGCTGGAGCGCGTCCGAGCTCACAAAGAAGGAATTTTCCATCGAACGGTCGTAGCCCCAGAAACGCACCACGCGCCGCGTGGCATCGTAGCTGCGGCTCAAGTTCGGAAACGTCACCGCCTGATTGACGGCATGCGACGGCCGTTGTCCTGGCCATCTCATTGCGGCACCGCCGGTGCTGCATCGCCGATCAAATTCGGAGCTTCTTGACCGGCTTCGCCGGCGCCGATCGCATGCACGGTCCGGTTACGATGGTCGGCAACCCACTGCTCATTGTCCGCAAGCTCCGTGAAGTTGCGTTCGTGGCGCTGAAATTCACGCGCTTCATCCGGGCCGGCCGCCGTCTTTGCCAATTCGCCGTATTCGGCCGCTTTCGCACGATATTGCTCGGGCGTGGACATCGCGGGCCTTTCTGTAGGAGCGCCCCCTCGATCGGCAGAGGCGGAAAGCGAGCGGACACGCGCTATATGGGGATGGCGCCCCGCTTTAACGAGAGGGCCGCCTCATATTCGGCTTTTACCCACATAATTCCTCGACTTCGGGCGTAATCGGGCGCAGCGTTGGTCGCGTTGCAGCGCCTGCCAGGCGCTCCACCCCAAGCCGCTAAACCGACCTTGCCTTGCGCGCTCGCCAGGAATCGCGCGGCACGGCGGCGGCCTATTGCAGGAGGATCGGTTGCGATGACAGCCGCGGGCAAAGACGGTCTTTTGCGTGGCCCCGCCGACCCCAAGCGCATCGACATCCACTCGCCTGCCGAAATGCGCCATTGGGTGCGGGAGCTCGGCCGGCCTGCCGCCAAACTCTACGAAGCGGTCAACGCGGTCGGCCCCTTGGTCTCCGACGTCCGTGACTATTTGCGAAAGCACTCGCTTTACGGAAAACCGCGATGACGCCTTGCGGCCGGCTCGCTCAGGCCACCATGCGGCGCCAGCTTTCGATCTCGGCAAGCTCGGCGTCCAGCCGCGCGACTTTGATCTTACCGCGCGCGCGATAAACCGCGCCCGTTTCGCCGTCGATCGAGAGCCAGTCGCCTTCCTTGAGCGGCTGGCCCGCCAGCCGCGCGCCGCGGCCGGCGTGGTCGATTTCAAGCGCGGTGCAGCCGACCACGCTCGCCTTGCCCATCTGGCGCGCCACCAGCGCGGCATGGGCGGTGCGCCCGCCGATGGCGGTGACGATACCGGCGGACACCGCAAAGCCGGCGACATCGGCGGTGTTGGTGTCGCGCCGCACCAGGACCACCGGCTCGCCGCCGGCGGCCATGCGTTCGGCGCTCTCGGAATCGAAGGCCGCGCGGCCGACCGCCACGCCGGCCGAGGCGCCGATGCCGCGCGCCGCCGGCTCCGCCACATCGGCGAGCTTTTGAACTCCAGCGTGGCGAGGTCGATGCCGTCGAGCCGGTGCAAGCCCTGCGCCGGCGTCATCAGGCCTTCGTTGACGAAATCGACGGCGAAGCGCAGCGCGGCCAGCGGCGTACGTTTTGCCGCGCGCGTCTGCAGCATCCATAATTTTCCGTTCTCGATGGTGAACTCGGCGTCCTGCACGTCGGCGAATTCGCGTTCGAGCAAGGCAAGCGTCTTGCGCAATTGCGCCGCCACCGCCGGCAGCGCCCGTTCGATCGCCGCCTCGGTTTGCGGCGTGCGGCTACCGGATACGACGTCCTCGCCCTGGGCGCCGAACAGCACTTCGATCACCGGCGAGGCGCCGCCGGTGGACGGATCGCGCGAAAAGGCAACGCCGGCGCCGGAATTCGTGCTGGCGTTACCGAACACCATGGCCTGCACGGTGACGGCGGTGCCTTGCAGGGCGTCGAGCCGTTGCAGCCGGCGATAGGTGCGGGCGCGCTCGCTCATCCAGGAGCGATAGACCGCCTGCGCGGCGGCCTCGAGCTGCTCCATGGCGTCCTCGGGAACGAAATCGCCTTCGTCCTCGATCGCCTGGTGCTGCGCGCGCGCCAGCCGTTCCATCGCCTCGCCGTCGAGCGCGCTCTCGTTGACGCCGCCCTCGGCGGCGGCGATTTGCGCCAGCCGCCCGGCCAACAGATTCTTGTCGAGGTCGAGCACGACGCCGCCGTAACTTTCCAGGAAACGGCGTCGGCAGTCCCAGGCAAAGCGCGGATTGCCGCTCATGCGCACCAGCCCATGCAGCGCGGCCACGCTGCAGCCGACGTCGAGCACCGTGTCGAGCATGCCCGGCATCGAGCGCGCGGCGCCCGAGCGCACCGACACCAGCAGCGGGCGGCGGCGGTCGCCGAAGCGCCGGCCCGTCGCCTGTTCGAGAAAATCGATGCCCGCGCGCAAGCCGTCGGCCACGTGCTGCTTGGCCTGCCGCTCGCCGGCCACGACGGCGGCGCACAAATCGACTGGCAACACGAAAGCCGGCGGCACCGGCAGGCCGAGCGCGGCCATGCGCGCAAGGTTGGCGGCCTTGCCGCCGACGGTGTCCGCGGAAGGCCGGTGCTGGGAGCCGTCGCCGATACGCACGATCTGCATAGGTACGGCCTTCAAGCAGACAGGTCGGCGAGCAGGTGGCGGTGCAGGAGATGGCCGAAGCGGGCCAGCCGATCGGTCACCCGCTCCAGCGCGCGCGCCAGCTCGAGCGCCGACAGCGCGGTCTTCAGGTCGAAGTCGCCGCGCAGCACGGTCGCGGTGAGCGCGCGCTCGGCGGCATCGGCCGCGTGCTCCAGTTCGGCGAGCCGGCCGATGGCGGCCAGCGCGTCCTCTGAATCGACCTGCTGGCCGTTGGGAACGTCGGCGGCGGCCGCCGCCCCGGACGCGGCCGTTTCGACGCCGGCGACCGCGGTGGCGGCCAATTCCGCCAGCGGCGTCAACAGGTCCGCCGGCAATTCTTCCGGCACCAGCGAGGCGATGAAGGCCGCCTGCTCGAGCTCGTCGATCGCCTCTTCGACGCTGTTGATCAGATGTTCCACGGTGCGCTCGGCGCCGAAGCGGGTCACCTCCGCGCGCGCCTCGATGGCGATCTTGTCGGCCTTTTCCTCAATGCGGCACGCGCGCGCCGCCAAGGCGTCGCGGTCGAAGCTGTGGTGCGCCTGTTGCGCGGCGATAAAGTCGGCGATGCCGGCGGCAATCTCGCGCGCCAGCCCGGCTTGGCGCGTCACGATCGCCAGCAGCGCGTCGTTGACGCGCGCCAGATGCCGCACCAGATCGGCCTCGATGCGCTCGCGCACCAGCCGCACCGAGCTGCCGGCCAGCAAGGCTTCGGCGCAAATGCGCAGGACGGTTTCGATAAAGTCGACGGCCGCCGCGCGGCCGAGCGCCTGGTCGAGACGGTCACCAAAACCGATACGCATCGGTGTCGCGTTATGCACGGCGGACGCCACCAGCTCGGCCCCGCCCAGCTCCAGAAAGGCGCGGTGGCCGAAACGATGGCGCGCCGCCCAATCGAGGATCTGCACTGCGTCGCCCTTGGGCACCCAGTTGCGCAGAACCTTGCGCGCCTTGTTCCAGTCGATCAGGAACACCAGAGAGGCGCCGACCGCTTCGAGGAAATCGTCGCGGCTCTTTTGCCCGTCGGTCGCATAGCGGCCGGTGACCAGATAGAAGACGCCGCCGTCGCCAAGGCCCTCGGCGCTCTTGCGGTCGAGCCCGCTCCACTGCACGGGAAAATTCCGCAACAGGCCGGTGAAGAACTTGGCGCGCACGCGGTGCACGTCGGTATAGGTGACCGTCACCGCGTCGGGCTCGACCGCGATCACCACCACGTGGGCGTCGGTTTCGCCGATGTCGTTCTGGATGGTGAGGCGCGCGCCCGCGCGGGTCGCGGTGGCCGCCAACCCCGGGTGATCGAATTTCAGTTTGCGCGTCAGCTCGACGCCGCGCATGAAAGCCTCGACCGCCGGCCGGTCCTCGCTCGCGAGCCCGTAGACATGGGCGCCGGCCAGGACTTCCTCGGCATGGGCGGCGGACAGCCGGTTCAAATCCTTGTGCAGATCCATGACCAGCCGGTGCAGGCTGTCGCCGCCGCCGGTCAGGCCGGTCAGCCGCGCGATCTGCGCCAGCTCCATGACGTCGGGCGCAGCGGGGGGCGCGGCCTCCTTGATCGCCTGCAGCCGCGCCAGCGCCGCCTCGCCCTGCCCGCCGTCGGCCGCGTTGACCGCCCGCGCCATGGTGGCGACGTCATTCAGAATAGCTTCGCCCAAAGCGCCGAGCCCGGGCGCGGTGATCCGCTCGGCGGCGATCAGGCTGGCGCCCGTGACCAGCTTTTCCATCGCCGCCGGGTCGATGCCGGCGCCGCGGCATTCCACGGCCAGATCGAAGCCGGCGCTTTGCGGGTCGCGTCCATGGCGCGCCGCCGCCTGCAGGACGCTCAAGCGCGCCTTGACGCGGTCGTTGGCGGCCAAGCCCTCGGCGATCAACGCCGGCAGCAGGATGTCGGTCTGACCTAGTTGCTCGATGATCTGAGATTTCATGCGTCCCGCCCATGACTTCACGGGCATTAGGACACGTTCGCATGACAGTTTTATTGAGCCACATCAGTCATCAAACTGTCATAAATATTCCACAGGGGAAAAATCGGCTTACGATTTTTGGTGCATGCGCGGCCGATTTGCGTTTGAATTTTCTCCGTCCGGTCGCATTGCTCCCTTCCCGTTGCGTGAGCCCATGACGAGTTTGCATCAAGTCCCGCGTGGTCAGGACGCCGAAGCCCTGTTTTGGCTCGACTTGGCCAAACGCGTGCTCAGCGGCGAGATCGATCCGGACGAGGTTCTGGACTTGTTGAATTCGGACGGCTCATTTGCAGAAGCGTCCGCTGGCAAGGATTGACCCGTCTCTTTAATGCGATCGGGGCCGCAGCCGGCAAAGCGCCGCTTACTTCAACCACGTCGGCTTCCTCCCGCCACCGGCGGCAACCGCAAGCGCGGCGCCGCGCGGGCCGATGCCGGGGCCCTCGCGCTGGAAGTTGGTGCAATAAGCAAACGACATGTTGCGGTCGCGGTCGCACCAGGCAAAGGCGCCGCCGGTGCCGGTGTGGCCGTAGGCCGCCATGTTGACGCCCATGGGCACCGTGTCGGGCTCGTTGTGCATGTAGCCGAAGCCCATGCGCAGATAGCGCTTGGTCATGATGCAGTCGCGCTCCCACACCAGCCAGCGCGTGCGCTCGACGCCGCCGGGCGACAGGATGCGCACGCCGTCGAGCACGCCGTCCATCGACAGCATGGCATAGATGCGCGCCATGGCGCGCGCGTTGCCGTGGCCACCGAACGACGGCACTTCGATCTCGCGGATCTCGCGGATGTTCTGGAAGTAGCCGATCTCCGGCGCCGACTTGAAGGCGCGGCCGAGCGGCGTCGTGGGGTCGGAGGAAATTTTAAAGAACGCATTCTCCGGGTTTTCGTGCATGTCACTGACGCGGGCGATCTCGTCCGGTCGTAGTCCGATGTTGTAGTCAGCGCCGAGTTTCTCGCTCACCTCCTTGCGCAGGAAGCCGCCGACAGTCTGGCCGGTGACGCGGCGGATCACTTCGCCCAGCAGGTAGCCGATATTGATCGAGTTGTAGGCGCCGTAGGTGCCCGGCGCCCAGGCCGGCTCCTGCTGCTCCAGCGCCTTGATGTGCTCATCCCAGCGGAACCAGGAGCCAGGCGTGGCGCGGTCGCAATAGATGACGCCGCAAGTGTGCGACAGGATGTGGCGGATGAGCACGCCCTGCTTGCCGGCCTGCGCGAATTCCGGCCAGTAGTCGGCAACCGGCGCGTCGAAGTCGACCTTGCCGCGGTCGATGAGGATGTGCATGCACAACGCGCTCATGCTTTTCGCGATCGAGTTCATGATGACGATGGTGTCTTCTTCCCACGGCACCGTGCGCGCGACGTCCTTATGCCCGCCCCACAGGTCGACGACCTTGTTGCCGTCCTTGTAGACGCAGACGGCGGCGCCGATCTCGCCGCGGCGGCGGAAATTGTCGGCGAAGGTTTCGCGCACGGCGGAAAACTCCGGCGCACAGGTGCCCTGGATGAGCAGGCGGTCTTCGAGCGTCGTGTCGGTCATTGCGGCAGTTCCTCCGTAGCGACGAGACTAGGCGGTCGCTGAAAACAACGCAGAAAGCCCCGGATTCACGGTCGAATTGGCAATTCGACCGGCAAGGCCGGGACCCGTGATGACAGCGCCGGTTTTGGCGCTAGGATAGCAGCGTTAAAGAGGGAAGTGACAGGGGAGATATTGCCATGAAAATGATTCATGCAGCCATTGCTGGCGCAGCCGCTTCGGCATTGCTACTGATTGCGCCGCCCGCGGTGACGGCACAACCGCATGGCGGCGGCCACGGCGCACACACGTCGCATTTTGGCGGCCATCTGCGTTCGGGGCGCCTTCACTCGGGATTCAACCGTGGCGCTTACGGTCAGTGGCCGCTGTACGGTGGCATCGTTTCCGTGCCGCCTTTCGGGCCCGGCAACACGATCAACTATGCTGCGCCCACCACGGTCATTTATGTACCGGAACCGCCGCGTGCGCTTACGCTGCCATCGCAGCCAGGACACCATCACGGTTCCCGCGGAAGCGGGCGGAACGAGCAAGATTACCGTCACGCGCTGCTAGCCGGACGCGCCGCACCGGCGCATTCATGGGCCCGCGATTTTGGCGGGGGCGACCGCCCCCGCGCAGAGATTTTTTGGCGCAATGCCGTCGCGCCGTTGCGGCATAGTGCAGGGTTCCGCTGAGTTTTTCACGCAATGCCATCGCGCCGCTCAAAGCCGAAAATTCTGCTTGTCACACTGGCAGTCGTTCTCGGCGTCTACGGCGCCATTGCCTATGTCATGTTGCCGCGAACCTGGGCGCACTACGAGCACCAAAAAAGGCTCGCCGGCTTCACGATGGTGACCAAAACAGGCCAGGGCATTCCGGGCGATCCGCTCAATATCGGTCTGGTCGGAACGAAAGACGACGTGTTGTGCGCCATGCACGCCGCCGGCTGGTATCCGGCCGATCCGATCACATTCCGGTCGAGCCTCAAGATTATCGGCAGCGTCGTGCTCGACCGGCCGTACCGGGACGCGCCCGTGAGCAATCTCTTTTACCAGGGGCGGCGCGAAGACCTGGCGTTTGAAAAGCCGGACGGCAAAAGCGCGGACCGGCGCCACCATGTCCGGTTCTGGGAGGTTCTCAAACATGGCCAAGAAGGCCGGCCGGTGTGGCTCGGCGCCGTGACCTTCGACCACGACGTCGGCTTGAGCCGCTACACCGGACAGGTGACGCATCATATCGCGCCCGACGTCGATGCCGAGCGGGATGGGCTCACCGCCGACCTCAAAGCCGCCAAGGTGGTCGATGCGATATACGAGGTGACCGGCATCGGGCCGACGCTCGACGGCCGCAACGGCGAAGGCGATCGTTATTACACCGACGGTGAGATCAAGATTTCCCGTCTCGTTGCCGGTTGCAATGTCAAAGCGGCAAATACCGTGGAACTGGAAAATCCGCCGCTGGTGGTGTTGAAAAACGTGACGTGGAAAATGATCGCCAATTTCCTGCAAGCGGGTGAACCGCCGGGGAATTCCAAATAGGATTCATCATTCGCCGATGCGATGAACCTGTCCGATGCCGGCCGGCACTCAACTCTCGCCGCGCCAGGCGCGCCAAGTCTATTAAATGCCGAAGACGGCGACGAGGCTGCGAATTTGCGTTGCCATCGACTTGACGAAAGGCGGCCATGCGGGCTTCGGCTGCCTGGCCGCCGCCGCGCTTTGTGAAAACGCCCAGGCCAGGAAATAGAATCCGAGCGCCAGCAAATACAGGAAGGCAAACCCGAAATACATTGAATTGTATTCCATCACGCCGCCGAACAGCGCGCCGATCAGGTTGTAGGCGAGCGCGGTGGAGATGTTGACCTTGGCGCGGGAGATCAAGGTCGAAAACACGATGCCGGAGAAGAACAGCGGGATCGTCAGCATCACGCAGCTCACCAGCAGGCTCGCCAGCGGCGAGGCAAAGGCGATCAGGTCGTGGTTGCGCGCATAGCCGTAACCGACCAGCAGGCTGAGCAGCAGTCCGAGATAGGCGAGATCGGTGCGCAGGAACAGTTTGCGCCGCACGATGAGGTTGGCGCAGAACGCCATCAGCAAAACCATGACGATGGTCGCCGCCACGACGTACCAGGTGCCGCCGAGATGCAACCCCAACTCGGTAATGGCCTTGGTCTCCACCAGCATGAAGCCGGAGCCGAGAAAGAAAAACGGCACATAGCCGCGCTCGATCGGGCCGGTAATGCCGATGGTCTTGCGCACGAAGAAATAGCTGAGCAGCAGCACCATGGCGAGCGTGATCATGTAGCTGACCGGATAGGTGCGGTGGATCATATAGAAGAACGGCCAGTCGTCGGTCGGGATGCTGGCTTCCGGATAGGGCTGCGCGAATTGATCCGAGACATCGGTGAAGCCGATGGCCGCGAAGGCGCGCGCCTGCGGCATGGTCACGTCGCTGCCCTTCTGCGCGATGAAAGCGGTGATCGAGCGCGTGCCGTAGAGCGCGCGCACGGCAAGCGGCTTGCCGGCGCCCGGGATGTCCTGGAGAATGTGCGACAGCTTGAACCCAAGCGACTCGTTCGGCAGCGCGAAGGCGACGGACAATACGCCGTCCGGCTTCAGCAGCTTGAAGGCTTCCGTGATTCCCTCGCGCGTATAAACGTAGGAATCCACGCGCAGGTTGGAGGCGTGGCTGATCGCGGTATGGGAATCCAGCACGCCGTAGATGATCAGGTCGTATTTCTCGTGCGTGGTGCGAAAGAAATTGCGGGCGTCATTGATCTTCAACGTGACCCGCGGATCCTCGTAAGGGTGCTCGGGATGATAGACCTTGCCGAGAAAGGCGATGGCCGGATCGATCTCGATGGCATCCACATGGGTCGCGCCCATGCGCAGCGCCGCCGCCACGTCGTTGCCGCTGCCGGCGCCGACAATCGCGACGCGTTCTGGTTTCTTCTTGAAATGGAACGGGAATTCGTAATAGGCGCGGACATAGCGGTTTTCAGGCGATTCATGCCCGCGGTTGCCTTCCTCCAGATTGAAGACCTTTTGATAGTAGAAGCCGCCCGACAGGATCTGCATCAGGCCGTCGGGCTTGGCGGTGCGCTCGAGCAGTTGGTACGGCGAATAAAGCCGCTGGGTTCCCGGCTGCACCGGCCAGGCCAGCACCGCAATCAGCACGCAGAAACTCGCAATCCCGACCGGCAGGCGCGCGTCGCGCGACAACACGAAAAACAAAAGGACGCCGCCGACCACGGTGAACCAGACGACCGGCGGCAGCCAGAACAGGCTCATGACGAACAGCGCCGCCACGCCGAGAATACTGCCGACCAGATTGAGGCCGTAGGCTTTCAGGGCATTGGCGCTGTGAAGCAATTTGCCGCAGAGCTGGCCAACCGGATAGCAGATGCAGGCGCACAGCACGAAACACATCGACAGCAGCAGATACAGCGGCGCGCTCAGCCGGAACAAGGTCAGCCAGCCGAAACTGTCCATCGCGATGCCGACGGAGGTTTGCTCGCGCATCGGCAGCGCCGAAAACAGAACCTTGTCGGCGCCGACGTCGTAGCGCAGCAGGATGATGACGGCGACGAACAGCGCCAGCATCGGCAGCACCAGCGCCGGCGCACAGCGCTGCTTTTCGGCCACCGCGTAACCCGCGCCCAGCCCGAGGAAACACGCGAGCAGCGTGAAGTTTTTGAAGAACGAAAACACCGGGAAGACCGACGCCAGCCACCGGATCATCACCAGTTCCAAGAGCAGGCTGACCATCGTCACCAGCACTATCAATTTTATTTTTTCACGCGTGCTCGTTTTGACATAGCCGGCCTCGAACAGGCTGCCCATCACGTCGATATGGCGTTCCAGCGGACGGGAGAGCCACGGCGGATTGAACATGACGACAAGCGCCGCCGCGCCCAACGTGAGGCGAAGCGCTGTCATGAACACATCCAGGATGCCGATCGTTTCCTGTTCCAGAAGGTGGCGCAGCGCCAGCACGGAATAGGACAACACCAGGGTGCTCAGACAGATGCTGAAAATGCGCACGAGGCTGCGATTGGTGTCTTTATTCGTCATGTTCCACGTGCGATTTGTGTGAATGTGATCGCAGGCAGGTCCCGCAATTGCGGGTATGACGTTAACGCGCAATGGTGGACAGAACTTTAACGCAAGTGAATTGTTAAGGAATTGGGCCGGGCGTCAAACGGACATGACTATCAATCTGTAAGCGTCCGCCGAAGGCGTTCGTCAACGCAGCCGCATACGAAAGCGAGGAGGAACGGGTCCCGCTCCTCCTCGCCTTGGGCCATCGGACGACGATGGCCGTGTTTAGCGACGCACGATCAGTCGATGGACTTGTATACGCGCTCGTCGTAGAGGCTGCCGGTCAGCGGGTTGAGCAGCACCGTCGGATCGCTCGCAACACCGCTGCCCGGCGGAATGCCCGACAGTTGGTCGCGGAAGTCCTTCACCGCCTTGCTCACCGTGTGCTTCTTCTGCGCGGCCGCCGATTTCCACACCTCGACCACTTCCATGTGGTTGGGACGATTGGCCTGGGTCAACGCATCGAAGCGCAGATTGCCGTCAGCCTTGCGGCCGGCCGCCACCAGTTGCGCCACCAAATCGTTGCCGCAGGGACCCGATTCCTTCACCTGGCGTTTGCAGGGCGCGAACTGCTCGGGCGGGATGATGTCGACATGGGTAAGGACATAAACCGCGCCCTTGCCCGCCTTCGGCTCCTTCTTCGGGTCGCCGGCGATCAGGCCGACATGGGCGCGTTCGTCGAACGGGCTGTAGAGCATCGGCTGAAGCGCCTTGCGGAACGCCATCGTGTGCGCGGCCTTGGCATGGGCGTCGCGGGCGTCCTGATCCGACCAGGCCTCCAGAATGATGAAGTGGTTCTTGCGCCCGCTGCGCTGCAACGCCTCGTAGCGGATGTTGCCGGCGTCCTTCTTGCTGTCGGCGCTGTGCTTTCTGATCAGTTTTTTCGCCTTGGCGACGTTGGCGGGATCAACCTCGACATAGGTGACGATATAGAACGGCTTGGCCGACAACATGGTGCCGTTGCCCAGCTTCACGTCGGCCGCCTGGGCGGACGCCGCGCCGACCATCACGAAGAGAAACGCGAATATGAGATGCAGGTATCGTGGCATTGTTTTCTCCCTCCCCATGCGGGATGCATGTTGCCGCTTATCCTTGTCGGCACGCATTATCATTGGTTGGACATATTGAGCTTCCCGCCAAACCGGCGAGCTTGTCAAACGCAAGCCTGCCCACCGGTGTGCTAGGCTTGGCCCATGAGCCATTCGGACGAAAAGCCGCTGCCGGCGGTGGGCGCCTTCTGGATCGAGGAAGCCGACTATCCCGCGCTGCTGAAGATTTTCGAGGACGGTGCCACGATGCCGCGCGCGTGGGCCGAGTGGCTAAAGATGGCCGAAGAAATGAAGAGGGGCCTCGAAGCCTACGGCCACCCGGTCATGAAAGTGCGCATCGATCCGGCCACCTTCCCCGCATGGTGCGCCGCCCACGGCACGACTCCAGGCCGCCAGGGACGAAAAGCCTTCGTCGCCGCGGCGGTCAAGGAAAGATACGGAGATCAAAGCTGATCGATGGCGTTTTTCGTCTTCGCCCCCGGCGCGTCGCCGGACAATTCCCAACGCCGTCGGGCGCTACTTGCGCGGCTTTTTCCGCCGCTCGGGCAGGTCTTCGACGACAATAGCGCGGGCGGCATAAATGCCGCGCGCTCCGCACTTGTTACAACGTACCGAAATTTCATCGGGCAGCGCCGTGAACTTGTAGACGTAGATAGGCGCTGCACATTTCTGGCAGGTGACTCTGCCGCGTTGGTAAAATCGTTTTGGACGTGCGCTAGGACGGGTGCCGAGAAGCGTTGCCATGGAATGGGTTCCGGATAGGTTTCCGCGACTCAAATTCGGAGGCAATTTAGCAGTAAATCTCTGACCGAGTGTTAAGGACGCGCCGACAATTACGCGAATTGCCATCAGCAATGGGCGCCCGAAACCGCGCTTTGGGGCCTAACGCGGCACCACCAGGCACACCACTATCGCTGGTTGCGCATCGCGGCCGCCGTTGTGTGCTACAGGAGGCCCATCGAGCCAACGGGAGAATAACACCATGGACCAGCGAACCCGGCCGGCGCCGCGTTTGGCGCCGCTTGCCGTCGACCATACGCCGGAGATGCAGGAACTGCTCGAGGGCACGCGCAAGCGCATGGGCTTCGTGCCCAACAGCCAGCTCATCATGCAGCGCAAGCCGGATTTGCTGCGCGCCTATGCGCAATTGACCGCGGCGATCTGGGATCCGAAGGGGAAGGTCGACCGCAGACTGAAACGGCTGATTTCGCACGTGGCGAGCCGCGCCGCCGGCTGTCAATACTGCATGGCCCATACCGCGGAAGGCGCGGCCAAGCTCGGCGTCGACCAGCAGAAGATCGACGCGGTCTGGGAATACCAGACCAGCCCGCTGTTCAACGCGGCGGAGCGCGCCGCGCTCGACGTGGCGGTCGCGGCCGGCTGCGTGCCGAACGCGGTGACCGACGAGATGTTTACGGCATTGCGCAAGCATTGGGACGAAGAGCAGATCGTCGAGATCGTCGCGGTGATCGCGTTGTTCGGCTTTCTCAACCGCTGGAACGATACCTTTGCCACGCCGCTGGAAGACGAGCCGCTGGAGTTCGGCGAGAAGCACCTGGCGGCGCAAGGGTGGGACGCCGGCAAGCACTTGCGTTGAGGGCCGGGGATCGGCCAATCCTTGAGCGCATCCTTCGAAGAACTCGACTACCGCCCGACGCCGATCGGCGCGCTCAGTCTGCGGCGGCGGCGCGAGCCGCGGCTTGGGCTGGACGTGTTCGAGATCAAACTCGGCGACGAGTTCTTGATGTCGAGCCTGTTTACGGCGTCCGAGATCGCCTTGGCACGGCTGGCGCTGGCGGGGTTGGCCGGCGATCGCCTCGACGTCGTGGTCGGCGGGCTGGGGCTCGGCTACACCGCGCAGGCGGTGCTGGAGCACAAAACGGTCGCGTCGCTCACGGTGGTCGAGGCGCTCGAACCGGTCATCGACTGGCACCGCCAGGAACTGGTGCCGCTGGGCGCGGCGCTCACCGGCGATGCGCGCTGCAATTTCGTGCATGGTGATTTTTTCGCGCTCGCGGCATCCGAAGCGGGCTTTGATGCGGCCGCGCCTGGACGCCGCTTCGACGCGGTGCTGGTGGACATCGACCATTCGCCTGATGCACTGCTCGATGCACGCAGCGCCGCGTTCTACGGCAAAGAAGGGTTGGCGCGGCTCGCCGCGCATCTGCGCCCCGGCGGCGTGTTCGGCCTGTGGTCCAACGAGCGCCCTGACGAAGCATTTACCGCGCGGCTCGCCGAGGTCCTTACAAATGCGCGTGCGGAGCAAGTGACGTTTCACAACCCGCTGCAGGACAAGCCGTTTACGCAGACCGTCTATCTCGCCAACAAGCAGAGCTAGCGGCTGCGGGCGCGATCCGGGGCGACGGCGGCGCGTGAACCGTCACGCCGCGCCGTTGGCTTGCAGCAGCATCTCGTTGTTTTCCTCCAGGCGGGCGATGATGAGTTGCAGGACGGCGAAGCCGAACGAACGGTCCTGGAAGTAGAGCTGCTTGGCTTTGCTCTCGCTCAATTCGAACAGGCTGCAAGCGGTGAGGCCGACGATCGTCGCGGTGCGTTTCTGGTCGGGCGCGAATACACCGATCTCCCCGACCACGGCGCCGGGCTTGAGGGTCTTGCCGAACTCGGTGATCTCGAGTTCGCCGTCCGCCAAAACATAAAGCCGGTCGGCAACTTCTCCCTTGCGAACCAGTGTTTGCCCGGCCGCAAGACTGCATTTGGTCATATACGGCGTCAGGCTTTCGACCGGCAGGTCTTTGCGGCCGGCGTTGCGCATGTCGCGGACCAGACGCTGGAATTGCATGAGGCGCACCAGGTTGACCGGAAGCAAGGTGACGTGCAGGAGCACGACCGGCAACAGGCCGTCGAAATAACCGTAAAGAATGAAAAGCACATTGCTGACGAGCGCCAGGATTCGCAGCGGGATCATGGTGCTCATGCAGAATGTTGCCAGCACCGCCGCGGACGCGGCATAGCCTAGAAGCTCGACACCCGACATATCGCCTCTCCCCGGATTCCCGTCTCCCCACTTGTCGCGGAATAGTAGCGTATATCGGCGGCGGCGCGTCACGATCGCCCAAACGCACGGCAGGCGCCGCAAGGGCGCCTGCCGAAATCTCGATCAAGCTCACCGCATGGGGCGGTAGCTAATTACTTCTTCATCGTGTCGCCGGAACGACCCATGCCCGCGCCGGTCGTGCTGGCGGGGTTGGTGGCGCAGGTTTGCGGTCCCGTCTTGGCCTTTTCGCACGCCGCCATGGTCTGGAACACGCAGTTCGAAATCTTGCCCGGCCCTTTCAGGCAGTATTTGCTGCTGCCGGCCGCGGATGCGGCGGGAGCCGCCAGGGCGAACGCGGATAGAATGGCCGCAAGAGCGAGTATCTGACGCATCGTGCACTCCTTTGGTTTCCTGGTTCCCCCAGCCCATAACCAACGTCAGCCGCGCCGGATGGTTTCCGGGCGGGGTACGATTCGATTTTGTGGCGGGCAAAAAAGTGCGGCGGCGCGCGGCGGTAGCCTGGGGCCAACCGCTACTGCTTCTTGAGCGTGTAGACGAAGTCGTTGAAGCCGACTTGCGCGGTCGAAGCGTCGACGAAGTAGAAATCGAAGTCGCAGCCGGTTTCCAGCGTCTTGATGCTCGGCCCGATAAAGCCAAGCGCGCCTGCCAGCCGGTCGGGATCGACCGCCTTGTCCTTCAACTTCATCTCATCGAAGGCGCCCTGGAACAGCATGGCGGGGGTGAAGTCGCGGAACTTGTAGCGCGGCCCGCGGCAGGTGAAGGGCGACGGGCCGGCGATCGCGGTAGCCTCGAAGACGACGGTCTTGCCGATCAGGCGCGCGCGTTGGGCGGCGTCGGGCGCGCGCTGCGGCGCGACCCAAGGCGCCACCGCCGCGGTCGCGACCTTCCATGAGCCGAGATAGGGCGGCTCGGCGCCGTCGGCGGTCGCATAGGCGAAGACCCGCAGCCCCAAAAGCACGAAAAAAACAGCCAGACAAAACGCCCGCACCCAAGCCTCCTCGCCCCGCTCGATCATGGCAATTTAGGGCCGTGCGGTCCCCCGCCACGTGACAGAAATCACAGAAAAATCGATTTTCAAAGGGCCCCGACCGCCGAATCCGCGGTGCAGAAAGGCGTCGGCGCGGTCTTGCATTTTGATATGTTATAATATTACATTTCCGCCCGAGGCCACCACCGGCGCCCGCAACCCCAGGGCTTTCCGCCATGAAAACCATTGCCGCCCTCACCTGCCTGATCGCCCTTGGCCTGAGCCCGGCCGCCAGCGCCGCCGATGGCCCGGTCAAGCTGGTGGCGGCGGAGAATTTCTACGGCAATGTCGCCCATCAGATCGGCGGGCCGCGGGTCGAGGTCACCAGCGTCTTGAGCAATCCGGACCAGGACCCGCATCTGTTCGAGACCTCGCCCGCCGTGCTGCGCCAGCTCGCGGCGGCGCGCATCGTCATCTACAACGGCGCCGACTACGACCCCTGGATGCCGAAGCTGCTGAAGGCGACGCCCAGGCCGCGGCGCATAGCGATCGTCGCCGCCGACCTCGTGCACAAGCGCGCCAGCGACAACCCGCATCTGTGGTACGACCCGCCCACCATGCCGGCGGTCGCGCGCGCGCTCGCCGCCGCGCTCGCGAAGGCCGATCCCGGTCACGCCGCCGATTATCAGGCGCGGCTGGCGACGTTTCTTGCCTCGCTTAAGCCGCTCAATGACAAGATTGCCGCGATCGCCAAAAAATACGGCGGCGCGCCCGTGACCGCCAGCGAGCCGGTGTTCGGTTACATGGCGGCGGCGCTGGGCTTGAAGATGCGCAACGAGAAATTCCAGCTCTCGATCATGAACGACACCGAGCCGAGCGCCCGCGATGTCGCCACTTTCGAGCGCGACCTGAAAGACCACAAGGTGCGGGTGTTGTTCTACAACAAGCAGGCCTCCGACAAGATCGTGCTCCACCTGGTCGAGATCGCGCGCGCCGCCAAGGTGCCGGTGGTCGGCGTGACCGAAACGGTCCCGCCCGGCATGACGTTCCAGGACTGGATGGCGAGCGCGCTCAGCGATACCGAAAAGGCGCTGGCCGGTCCTTCTTCATGAACGTCGTCGAACTCGATCGCGCCACGCTGCGGATGGGCGGGCATGACATCCTCAGGGACGTCAGCTTCTCGATCCGGGCGGGTGAATTCATCGGCGTGCTCGGCCCCAACGGCGCCGGCAAGACCACGCTGATGCGCGCCATTCTCGGCCTGCTGCCGCCGAGCAGCGGACAGGTGCGCGTGTTCGGGCGCGCGCCGCGGCGCGGCGACGCGACCATCGGCTACCTGCCGCAGGTGCGCACGGTATTGCCCGATCTGGCGCTGTGCGGGCTCGACTTCATCGCCTCATCGCTCAACGGCGAACGCTGGGGCGTGCCCTCGCTCAGCCGCGCCGACCGGCTGATGATCGACGAGACGCTCGCGCTGGTCGGTGCGCGCGATCTGGCGCGGCGCCCCTTGAGCGCGATGTCGGGCGGCGAACGGCAACGCTTGCTGCTGGCGCAGGCGCTGATCGGACAGCCGAAACTGCTGCTGCTCGACGAACCGCTCATCAGTCTCGACGCCCGCCACCAGGAGACGGCCATCGCGGTGGTGCGCAATGTTTGCCGCGAGCGCGGGATCACGGTCTTGTTCAGCGCGCACGAGCTCAACCAGCTTCTGGGTACGCTCGACCGCGTGCTCTATCTCGGCAATCGCCAGGCCGCGCTCGGTACCGTGGACGAAGTGATCACCGCGCCGGTGCTGTCGCGGCTCTACGGCACCGATATCCAGGTGGTGCACACGCAAGGCCATATCTTCGTGATGTCGCGCGGCCACGACGTCGAGCACGCCGCCCACCAGCACGACCACGATCACGGGCACCATCACTGACATGTTCCAGTATGAATTCATGAACAATGCCTTCGCCGCCGCCGGCATCGTGGCGGTGGTGTCGGGGCTTGTCGGCTACTTCCTGGTGATGCGCGGGCAGACCTTTGCCGGCCACGCGCTTTCCCATATCGGTTTCGCCGGCGCGACCGGCGCCGGGCTGATCGGGCTTTCCGCCATCTGGGGCCTCACGGGCTTCACGCTCGCCGCCGGCGTCGTGATGGGGCTTTTGAGCGAGCGCATCAGCAACCGCGACGTCGCCATCGGCATCGTGCTGGCGCTGGCTCTCGGCTTCGGCCTGTTGTTCCTGCACTACCACACCGCCTTCGCCAGCCAGGCGACCGCGCTGCTGTTCGGCAACGTGCTGGCGGTCGACCGTGCCACCATTGCCGTGCTGGCGGTGCTTGCCGTTCTAACGCTGCTCGGGCTCGGGTCGATCATGCGGCCGCTGATCTTTGCCAGCCTGCAACCCGAATTGGCGGAGGCGAAGGGCGTCAGCCTGCGCTTCGTCTCCACCGCGTTCCTCACCATCGTGGCACTGGCGGTATCGCAATGCGCGCAGATCGTCGGCGTGCTGCTGGTGTTCACGTTGATGGTGGGGCCGCCGGCCGCCGCCCAGCGCATCACCAGCGGATTGTGGAGCGGCTTGAGCGTGGCGGCTGCGCTGGCGCTGGCGGAAGCCTGGCTCGGCCTGACGCTCGCCTTCTACAGCGACTGGCCGGTGAGCTTCTGCATCGCCGTGCTGAGTGCCGCCGGCTATTTCGCCGCGCTCGGCGTCTCCAGCTGGCGCGGGCGACAGTCGCGCGCGGGCATGATAGACAACGCCGCATGAGCGAAGCCAAACGCGCCGTCTGCATCGGCGAAGCGATCGTAGAGCTGGCGCGCGGCGCCGACGGCCGCTTCGCGCTGGCGAGCGGCGGCGACACTTTCAACACCGCAATCTATCTGGCGCGCGCGGGCGTGGCCGCCGGCTTCGCCAGCGCTCTGGGCGACGATCCCTATTCCGACGCCATCGTGGCGTTGGCGCATGCCGAAGGCGTCGATACCGGCCTGATCCTGCGCGTGCCCGGACGACTGCCGGGGTTGGCGCTGATCGACGCCGACCCGCAAGGGCAGCGCCGCATCCATAGCTGGCGCGAGGCGGCGCCGGCGCGCGATCTGTTCGAACTGGCGAACTGGAGCCGCGTCGCCGAAAGCCTGATCGGGGCCCGGCTGATCTTTTTCTCCGGCGTCACGCTGTCGCTCTATTCGAATGTCGGGCTTGGCCGCTTCCTTGCCGCCGTCGAGCTCGCGCGCAGCAAAGGCGCGACCGTCGCCTTCGACGGCAATTTCCGCCCGCACGCCTGGAAAGGCGATCTCACGCGCACGCGCACGGTGTTCGCGGAAACGCTCAAGCGCGTCGACATCGCGCTGCCGGCCTATGATGACGAGGCGGTGCTGTGGGGCGACCCCAGCCCGGAGGCGACCATCGAGCGGCTACAGGCGTTCGGCGTCGGCGAGATCGTGGTGAAGAACGGGCCGAACAGCGCGATCGTCGCCTCCGCCGACAAGCGCGAGGCGGTGCCGGTGCCGGAGGTCGTGGTGCCGGTCGATGCAACCGCCGCCGGCGACGGTTTCAACGCCGGCTATCTGGCGGCGCGGCTCGGCGGCCGCGGGCCGGCCGAGGCGGCCGGCGCCGCCCACAGGCTGGCCGGTGAAGTGATACGGCACCGGGGCGCGATCATGCCGCGCACCGGTGCCGCCGTGCACTAGGACCTTGGATCAGCCCTGCAGTCTTTTGTCGCACCCGCTCCAATAGCCGCCGCCGTCTCGACCCACTTCATGCTCTTGAGGGCGCCGGCCGTCGCATCAGGTGTCCGAGGGTTCTTGCAGCGTTCCATTCGGACTCATCTTATCGATGGCTCCCGGAAGATGCTCGGACAAGACAGCCAAGATCTTGTCGGTCGGCAGTCCAACCGCATCCGCAATCTGCTTGACCCGGTCGTTGCCGAGCGCGGCACGCAGTTGATCCGGTCCGATGTTGAGATTTGCGCCGTTGCCGAGCCAGGAAGAAACCTGGCTGCCAAGGCCGCCGTCCTGGAGCTTGGCAACGAGCCCCCCGACGCTGCCGATATCGGTCTTGCCTAAGACCTGTGAAAGCAAGGCCGGGAGCGCATTGGCGTCGCCACTACCGGCGGTCCCGCCGAGGACCTGGCCCACGACGCCCTTCAGGCCGCTACCGAGTTCATCCAACAAACCCATCGCTGTAACTCCTTAGCTCATCCCCAAAATAGGTCGCCGCTTGGAAGTTAGCCGGCAGCGTCTTTGGCGCACTTTTTGGTAAAGCTTGTTTTGGCCGCGCCGGCCAGTTTCTTGCCCATCGCTTGCGTCTCGCATGCCTTCATTGCGTCTGAATTGCACTTCTTCATGAAGCTGTTGAGCGCGGCGCCAGCCAGTTTTTTATCGGTCGCCATGGCTTTGCAGCTTGCGGCCTGCGCCGCGCCGACGCCGGCAAAAGTGCAGACGATAGCGGCGATAACCAGACGTTTCATATGTCGCTCCCTGTGACCCGATTCACGGGTCCATCGATTAAAGCCAAAATTGGCGAAAAACAGTAGCACCCGGCCTGACGGCCGAAAAGCGAGATTCGGACTTTTGAGACGGCGCCGTGCCGTATCCAAACGCGTGGGCAGGTCAACAGCCGGATACCGCCGGCAAATCGAGAGAACACGCCGGCTTGAACTCAATCGTCGTCATCGACGAAGCTGAGCGGCGGCATGGAGCGGCGATCGATCTCCAGGTGAAATATGTCCGGGCGGCCATAATGGCCCGCCACATCCAGCGCTTTGCGTGAATTGCGCGCCGCCTCAGGATCGATCACCGCGTAGAGAATACCCTTCTCGTTATGGAGCGGTCCGGCCACCACGCCGCCGAACGGCTTGACCACAACCGCGTCGCCGGAATTGATCCATTCCTCGTCCTTGAACAGCTTGCCGCGCTCTGGAAACGCCTCGGGTACATCCGAGCCCTGCAAGGCGGTTGCCGTGCTCAAGACCCAGCAGCCCCCCTCGCGGGCGATGTGGTTCATGGAGGCAAGCCAGGTATCGCCGCAATCCCATGTGGGCGCCACATAGATTTCGATTTCTTGGGCGTAGAGCGCGAAACGCGAGAGCGGCATGTAATTTTCCCAACAAATGAGGCAGCCGATCCTGCCGACCGGCGTATCGACAACGCGCAAACCGCTGGCATCGCCAAAACCCCAGACCATTCGTTCCGGATTTGTCGGCATAAGTTTGCGGTGACGATTTAAAATCGAGCCGTCAGAGCCGATTACCACGACAGTATTGAAGAGCGTGCTACCGCTGAATTCCGAGTCGATCTCGTTGAGCCCCATGACCACCACGATGCCGCGCTTGGCGGCGGCTTCGCAAATCGGGTCGAGCGCGCCAGCGGCAATATCGACGGAATTTTTCCGAAGTTCGGCGTGAAGCTTATTGCCAAGCGCCATGTCTCCGCCCGGACGCAGCCGCCATATCCACGTCGGATAGCCCGGAAGATAGGCTTCCGGAAAGACGACAAGTTGCGCACCCTCGTCGCCGGCCTCGTTCAGTGTCTCTAGTGCCCGGTCAATCGTGGCTTGCAAATTCAGGAGCACCGGCGGCTTTTGGCAAATTGCAATCTTTACGTCCATTCCGTCCCTGGCGCTCCCATTTCTTTGCAAGCATCAATCTACACTAACATCATCGCCCGCACAGAATCCAGATTATCACACCGCTGACGGACATCATGGCGACGGCGATGCCAAAGCTGTTCAACGATGTTGCTGTCTATCGCGCCTTTATAGGCAACTAAACAGCGGCGCCACCATCGCTTAGCCGCGCGCGCAAAAAATACGGCACCGGAGCGCAGGCGCGCGCCGGTGCCGCAATGTCTTACTAAAATCCGATCAGGCGACCGGTTCGAAATCCGGAGCAGTCTTGGGCGAAGACGGAACGGTCTTGCCCGGAACGAGCGGGATACCATTGCCGCCGTTGATCTGATCCAGCGACGGCGCCGTGCCGGTCTAGCGGGACGCTGCGGCCGGCGCGGACGCCGAGGCGACGAGCGCGCCCGAGCGCGGGCCGCTGGTGACGGCCGCTACCGCAATGACCGCCAGCAAAACCGCGGCGTAGACCGGGATCATGTAGCCGGTGAGCCGTTTGGCGTAGGCGCGTTCCTCGGGCGAAAGCTTGACATGAACGTGGTGGCACATCGCCGCCTCCCGCTGTCCGTCTATTCCATCGGCCGCATGCCAAGCCGGTCCAGCAACGCCATATCGCGGTCGCGCCCGGGATTGGGCGTGGTGAGCAGCTTGGGGCCATAGAAGATCGAATTGGCGCCGGCCAGAAAACACAGCGCCTGAGTCTCTTCGCTCATGTCCTCGCGGCCGGCGGACAACCGCACCACCGAAGTCGGCATGCAGATGCGCGCCACCGCGATGGTGCGCACGAAATCGAGCGGGTCGAGCGCGGGGGCTTTTTTCGCGCCGCCCGCAAGCGGCGTGCCTTCGACGCGCACCAGCATGTTGATCGGCACGCTTTCGGGATGCACGGGCAGCGACGCCAGCGTGGCGATCATACCGATACGGTCCTCGTGACCCTCGCCCATGCCGACGATGCCGCCGCAGCAGACATGGATGCCGGCGTCGCGCACGGCGCCGAGCGTGTCGAGCCGGTCTTGATAGGTGCGGGTGGTGATGATCTCGCCGTAATATTCCGGCGAGGTGTCGAGGTTGTGATTGTAGTAGTCGAGGCCCGCGGCCTTCAGCCGCTGCGCCTGCTCGCCTGCGAGCATGCCCAGGGTGACGCAGGTCTCGAGCCCGAGCGCCTTGACGCCCTCCACCATGGCGCAGACGGAATCGAGATCGCGATCCTTGGGCGAACGCCAGGCCGCGCCCATGCAGAAGCGCTGCGCGCCGGCCGCCTTGGCCGCGCGCGCCTCGGCGAGCACCGCCTCGAGGCTCATCAGCTTTTCGGCTTTGACGCCGGTGTCGTATTTCACCGACTGCGGACAATAGGCGCAGTCTTCCGGGCAGCCGCCGGTCTTGATCGAGAGCAGGGTCGAGATCTGCACCTCGGCCGGGTCGAAATTTTCCCGGTGCACAAGGGCAGCGCGAAATATCAGCTCCGTGAACGGGAGCGCGAACAGGGCGCCGACTTGCGCCCGCGTCCAGTCGTGGCGGGGCACGGCCAAGGCGGCGGGCGGCGCAGCTGCTCGAGCCGATTCATGGGCAATGGACATTCGCAAGCCTCCGCCGCGGCTTATACCGCAAGCCCGCCGCCAGGTCGAAGCCCAATTGCCCAGGCTTTGCATCGGATTGAGCGAGCCGGTGCCGCCGTGCTAATGTTGATGCAAGCGTGTCATTGTCGGGTGGTTGCCATGCGAAAAATCACGATTGCGGCCCTGCTGCTGGCGGGCCTGGCTGGAGCCGCCTATGCCCAGCAAAAGGAAGACCCCTACGCCGAAGAGGACGCCGCCAAGGCGCGCGATGCCGCGATCCTCGACAAGAAGTACAAGACGATCCTCAAACTGACCGACGAGCCCTCGGCTCCGGTCAAAGTCGATCCGTGGCTTAAAATGCGCGGCGCCGGCGCCAATGCGCCCAAGCCGAAGCGTTAACGCCAAGGCCGCCGCCGCAACGCCGCCCGGTGTAAACGCCGGATAAAATTTTGCGCCCGGTTTTATTTGCCGCAATCGCGCCACAGAGGCGCAACTATATCCACCCTGCGGAATGAAACGCGTCCCGCGCAAGCCCTCCCCGGCCGCTCGCACCGACCGACCGAGGACCCAAGCCGCCGGTGAACAGCCGGCCGCGAAATGAGCCGCAAGACAACATCAACCTGCAACGGATCCTGAAAGGATTTCCGACCATGACCGCACGTGTGCTCTTCGTGGCCGCCGGTTTGCTCGCGGCCAGCTTCACCCCCGCTTTCGCCGATTCCGTCACCGCGATCGTCACGGACTGGAACCCGGTCAACCGCACCATCACGCTCGAGGACCGCTCGCAGTTCGCCAGCATTCCGGCCGAGGTCGCGGTGCCCGATATGCAACCCGGCGACGAGGTGACCGTCGACTACCTGGCCGCCGAGGACGGCGTCGAGGGCTACAACAGCATCACCGTCATCCGGAACGTCGCCAAGCGGCTGGTGCCCCTGCCGCCCAAGCGCGGCTGAGCCGCGCGCGGCGCGTTTTCGCGCCAGCCAAAAAATTTGCGCGATGGCCGGGCCGCAAGCCCGGCCATTTCGATTCCGGCCCCAGTTTCGCCTGCGGCCTCGTCGCGCTACGGTCGCGGCATGGAGGAGAATCCCGCTCCCGCCGACATCGCCCGGCTCGAAGTACACATCGAGGCCTTGAGGGATTCGATCGCGCGCTGCCGCAAGATCGCGTTCGCCGCCAAGCTCGCGATTGCCGCCGGCGCGCTGTGGCTGGCGCTCACGCTGGTGTGGCTGGTGCCGTTCATCGTCGCGCTGGTGGTCGCGGCCATGGCCGCCGTGATCGGCGGCATCGTGCTGGCCGGCTCGAATTCAACCACCTGGCAGCAGACCGAAGCGCGCCTGCGCAATTCAGGAGGCGCTGCGGGCGGAGATGATCGGCGGGATCGAGATGCGGGTGGTGGAAGAAAGCAAGACCTTGCATTGAGGGCGGCGGCCGGGCTGCGCCAGCAACCGTCAGGGCGCCGGGATTTTCTCCGGCAGCACGCTGGCCGCGAGCGTCTGGCGGCCCTTGTTCACCGCAATGATGCTGACCGATTTCGCCGGGATGCGGCTACCGTGGCGATAGCTGATGGTGCCGGTGACGCCGGCGAAATCGTGGGTCGCGGCCAGCGCCCGGCGCACGGCTAGCGGCCTGGTGCTGCCGGCGGACGTGATCGCCGCCATGAGCAGCCGCGCCGTGTCGTAGCCGAGCGCGGCGAAGGCGTCCGGCTGCTGGCCCGGATAGGCTTTCGTAAACAGCTTGCGGAACGCCTGCACGCGCGGGTCCGGATTGTCGGCGCCGAGATAGGCATGCGTGGTGAAATAGATATTGCCGGCCGGCCCCGCCTGTTGCCACGCGGTACCAATATCGAGGCCGTCGCCGCCGAGGATGGGCGCGGTCACGCCTGCGGCGCGCAAAGCGGCGACGCCCGCCAGAACGTCGTCGGGCTGCGCCGCGAAATAGACGAGGTCGGCTATCGGCAGGCCTTTCGCCTTCGTCTTGATGTCGGCCAGCGTGTAGCCCCGCACCGCCAGCACCTTGCCGCCGAGTTGCTTGAAGCGGGTCTGGAAATAGCCGTGCAGCAGCTTGGCGTAGGACGAGGCCTGCTTGTAGAGCACCACCGCGGTGCGCGCCTTCAGCGATTTCACCGCGAATTCGGCGCCGGCCGCGGCCTGTACATTGTCGCCGAAGCAGGCGAGGAACAGGTGACGCGGGACCTGGCGCGGCAGTTGCGGCGAGGTGGCGCCGGAGGTGAGGAACACGCGCTTGTGCCGCGCGGCAATGGGCGCCGCCGCCAGCACCATGTCGGTGTCGGAAAAGCCGATCAGTCCGGCGAGCGCCGGCTCCCGCTTGAACAGGCTGGCGGTCTCGCGCGCGATCACCTTCGGCTTGGTCTCGCCGTCAACAAGGATGAGCTTGACCGGCCGGCCGAGCACGCCGCCGGCCTTGTTGGCTTCGTCGACGGCAAGCCTGGCGCCGCGCGACGAGGGAACGTCGAGGTCCTGTTGCCCGCCAGTCAGATTGTAGAGCGCGCCGATGACGACCGCAGGCTCGGCGGAAGCGCGAGAGCCGAAGCACAGGATCGCCATGGCGATGAGGGCGGCGCCCGCGATTTTGGCGCGCGGCAAGTCTGACATGACGCCACTATAGCGCGGCACGGCCGCTCACCGCACCTTGAACACCAGCTTGCCCTTGAAGTGACGCGCCTCGCTGACCCGCAGCGCCTCGACCGCGTCGGACAATTGAAAGACCGTGACCTCGGGCGGGCGCACGGCGCCGGCCTCGACCAGTTCGACGATGCGATCGAGCGGCGCGCGGGCGCGCGCGACCGCCGGCCGCAAGGCCGTCACGTCGCCGCGTTCGGGCTTGGGTGGCTGCTGCCCGGAGGCGATGAAGGCCGCGCGGCCACCGGGTTTAAGAACCGCGAAGGAGCGCGTCGCCACATCGCCGCCGACGGTCTCGAACACGGCATCGCAGTCTTTCACGACCTTGGTGAAATCGGTGGCGTTGTAATCGATGACTTCATCGGCGCCGAGCCCGCGCACATAAGCCAGGTTGCCGGCGCTGGTCGTCGAGATCACGCGGGCGCCGATGTGCTTGGCCAATTGAATCGCAAAGCTAGCAACGCCGCCGGCGCCGCCCTGGATCAGGATCGTCTCTCCCGCCTTCAGCTTCAGCGTATCCTCGATCGACCGGATCGCCGTGAGACCGGTGAGCGCCAGCGCCGCGGCGTCGACATGGGATAGCGCGGCCGGCTTCTTGGCGACGACCGCGGCGCCGACCGCGATTTTTTCGGCATAGGCCCCTTCCCGGCCGCCCTCCAGCACGCCGAACACTTCGTCCCCGACGCGCAGATCCGTGACATCGGCACCGACCGCGCTGACGACGCCGGAAAAATCACGCCCCAAAGCCATCGGAAACGTTCCCTTGCCGTAATGGCCGGCACGCACCTTCCAATCGGCGCCGTTGACGCTGGCCGCATGGGTATCGAGGACGATTTGCCCCGGCCCGGCGCTTGGGTCGGGAAGATCGCCGTATTTCAAAACCTCCGGACCGCCGAATTGCTCGATGTAGACAGCCTTCATGGTGTGCCGAACCTTTGCGATTACGTTTGGAAAAGATGGTGAGACTTGAGTTCGCCTTTAGTAGCCGCGCACGGCCTTGAGCTCCTCGGCCGACTTGAAGTGGTCGGCGAAACGCGCCGACATGCGGGTGCCGGGATAGAACGCCTGGGCATAGGACGGCCGCGCCTTGATACGGTCCCACCAGGCGGACATCTTCGGCAGGTCCTTCCAGAGGTAGTCGTAACCCATGTCCTCCATGCGGTCGATGAGCGGCGTCACCTGCGCGTCGACCAGCGTGTACTGCTTGCCCATGATCCAAGGGCCGCCGGTATCGTCCATGGCTTTTTCGATGCGCTCGCAGGTCTGGCGAATTTGATCGAGCGCATGGTCGATCTCGGTCTTGCTGAAACCTTTCTGGGTCATCCGCTCATAAAACTGTTTGCGCAGCGGCAACCGCTCGGTGTGCTTCTTGAAGTCCGCGTCACTGGTGTTGGTAAAGCGCATGGGCGCGAACAGGTTGGCAAAGCTCGGCACGCGCACCGCGATCGTCGGCACCTCGTCGATGTAATGCATCCAGGCCCGCATGTGCGCGCGGCCGACGCGGTCCGGGGGCGCCAGCGGCGGATCGGGAAAGGTCTCCTCCAGATATTCGAGGATGGCCGCGGATTCGATGATCACCGCGCCATCATGCACGAAGGTCGGCACGACGCCGTTCGGGTTGAGCTTGAGATAGTCCGGCTCGAGCTGCTGGAATTTGCTGAGATTGACTTCGTGCTCGATCCAGTCTTTCCCGCGCTCCGGCATGCCCTTCTCGGCCAGGGC
>CAWFEO010000030.1:0-11050 GCA_963814885.1 uncultured Alphaproteobacteria bacterium
AACTATCAGAAGCGCGAGAAGCGCAAGTTGGTGCGCCGCCAGCATGTCCTCGGCATCGCCGCGGCCTGGCTCATTACCGTGCCGGCGGCGGCGCTGTTGGCCGCGGGGCTTTATTGGCTGATGCTTGTCGTTGCGGGCTGAGCTTCCGCGCGAACGCGCTGGCTCAATCTCACCGCAAGCTCGGCCAGCCGCGGGTCCGACAGCAGACGTTTGGTTTCGGGCAGGATCGCCCAATGACGGTGGCGAAGCCCCTTTTCCGCCCAGTCGTCGAGTTGGCGCGTCACGCGCAGCGGATACATCTCGACATCGACAATTTTGCGCCGGATCGCGAGCGTCTTGAAGGTGCGGTAGTTCCCGATGGGCCGCGGGTCCACCTCACCTACGACGCCGGCTTCCTCGAGCGCCTCTTGCGCGGCGGCATCCCAGGGTTCGAGCCCCTCCATCGGTTCCCCTTTAGGGAAAATCCAGCGGCCGGACCCACGCGACGTGATGAGCAGGAAAACCACCTGGCCTTCTACGACCGCATAGGGAATGGCGCCCGCCTGCCTGGAAGCGCCGGGACCGCCCGCCCGCAAGACGAGCCGGTCGGTCAACTGTCGCATCGTGTTCTGCCAGACCAACGGTGGCGCTCCCGGCCATTCGATTCGTGACACGGGCAGAATACGCGGAATTGGTTGAAACGACACCGCCCGGACCGAGCCGAAGTGTCGGCCGCCAATGAGAACGGTCATGCCGGTTTACGCTGAATTGATGCCACCAGACCAAGGCTTTATGCACCGTCTTCGGCGCGGCGCCTACAAATCACCTCCGTTCCGCATCCCGCGGAGCGAGGACCCCTTCCATGTTTTCCGTCATTTCTGGCCTGGTCGTCAGCGGCGCTGGCGGCGCAGCGTTGTGGTACCTGAAGCCGCGCAACGCCGTGGTTCATCCGCTGGTGGTCAAGCCGTTTCTGGATTCGCTGATCCCGGTCGGCATCGTCACCGCGATCGCGTTCGGCATCGCGCTGATCGTGGCCGGGTTCGCCTGACCGGCCACCGCCTCACACCAGCCCGGCCGCTCCTGCTACCCCCGCGGCGGCGAACAACCAAATCGGATTGAGCCGCGTGTAATAGGCCACCGCCGCCGTCACCCCCGTGATCAGGTAGCTGACGGCGTTATGGTCGGCCGCGCGCACCAGCACATAGGCGCTGGCGGCGATCAGCCCGAGCGCCACCGGCACCAGGCCCGCCTGCACGGCGATGCGCCAGCGCGCATACCTGAAGCGGTCCCAGGCGCGCGACACGAAGAACGTGAGCAGGCAACTCGGCCCCACCATTGCCGTGGTCGCCACCGCGGCGCCGGCGAGTCCGGCGACGTGATAGCCGATCAGCGTGACGATGATGACGTTCGGCCCCGGCGAGACCTGGGCGATGGCGAACATGGCGGCAAACTCGCGGTTGTCCATCCAATGCATCACATCGACCGCGATGCGATGAATTTCCGGGATCGCCGCGTTGGCGCCGCCGATGGCGAACAGCGACAGGACCGAGAAATAGCCGAACAACGGGAGCAGCGGATTCATCGCGCCGTCCCCTCACCGCGAAACCAGGCCAGCGCAATACTGACCGGCGCCAGCCCGAGGAACACGAACGGCAATGGCCATTGCATGATGGCAACGCCGAGGAAGGCGAGGATCGCGATCAGCGGCGACCAGTGCCAGCGCCTGGCGAACAGCGGCATCACCATCTTGACGACGATGGCGATCCACAGGCCGGCGGCGGCGGTGGTGACGCCGACCAGCGTGTGACCAATGACCTGGAGCTCGCCGTAGCGCGCATAAAGGATTGCCAGCACGATGACGATGATGAGCGGCGGCCCCATCAGCCCGATGAAAGCGAGCGCGGCGCCGGCGGCGCCGCCGAAGCGGGCGCCGAAGACCACCGCGAAGTTCACCGTGTTCGGCCCCGGCAGGAATTGCGACAACGAGAACGCCTCGTTGAACTCCTCCGGTGTCATCCAGCCACGGCGGTCGACGATCATGCGGCGCGCCCACGGCAACGCGCCGCCGAAACCGGACAGCGAGACGGCGACGAAGGCGCGGAACAGTTCGAACAGCGAGGGGCGGAAGGCTGGCTTCGGCGCCGGCGGCGTGCCGGAATCGGTCGTTGCAGGGGTGTTCATGGCGGCGAGACTTATCCCGCCCGATCCGGCGCGGCTAGCGGGGTTGAGTGCGGAACGCCAATGCCACGCGGACATGGCCGCTGAAACCGTTGCCCCGCGGCCATTGAGACTGAGCGCTATAGATGCGGTCAATGTGCGAATGATGCGGCGTCGCGGCAGCTACCGCACTCTGCACGCTCAGACCTTCGGCGCCATTGCACTGCCGGCTACGGCTGGCCCAACCAGCACGTCTCGCCGTCGACACCGGCTGACTTGCTTTCGACGGTCTCGACCGCACCGCATTGCCCACAGCGGTAGGTGCGCAACTCCGGCAGGGCGCCGAGCTTTGGATTGACGCGAACCAGCGTCATCGCCTTGCCTTCGCACGGGCAGGCGAGCGGCGGCGGTTGCTTTTGCTCGGTCGGACGCGGTTCGGCGGTCATCCGACATAAATCGTTCGCCCGTTTACGCGTGCAATTCCGGGAACGCCCTTAAGGGCGTTCCCGCGCCTCCGGTGAGGATTACATTGATACCCGCCGGCCGTCAGCCGGTCTGCGACGGCCATTGAGTCGAACGATCACGTCCAGCGTTCGAAGCGTGGCGTCTCTAATAGCCCGAGTCGTTCGCGCCGGCCCGTCCGCTCTTGCTCTTGCGCTCACTCTTCTTTTTGCCCTTGCCGTGGCTCGCCATCACGTGGCGGCACTCCTTGCTTACCTTGCTCCACTTCTTGCGCAGGCACGCCACGATCGCGTCCTCGTCAGGGATCTCGTCCGCGCACAGGTCAAAGACGTCGCCTTCGCAGGACTCTTGATCGTCCTTCGATTGCGCGATTGCCTGGCTCGATACGAAGACGAGCATCAACGCGGCAAAGACAGGGAGCATGGTTTTCATTGGGTGTCGCCTCATGGTGCCTCAATGCCAGTCCAGCAATCTAGGTTCCGTGGTTATGGAGTTCGTCCCGTTGACCGGTTCCCGGCACCGCCGTCGCGAAAACAGCGTGTAGCCATTCCGATGCCACTAGCGTTGAATAGCGATTGAGGCCGATGTTCGGCGTCATCGTGACCGAGGACAATACCATGCCGGCGACCAGTTTGTTGTTGAATGTGTTGTGGATCATCTTCGGCGGTTTGTGGATGGCGGCCGGCTGGCTGATCGCCGCCGTGATCATGGCGATCACCATCATTGGCCTGCCCTGGGCCCGCGCCGCGCTCGAGATCGCGACCTATACCCTGCTGCCGTTCGGCCACACCGTGGTTCCGCGCGAGGTCTATACCGGCCATGTGGGACTGGGCAGCGGGCCGCTCGGCTTGATCGGCAATCTGGTCTGGCTGGTGCTGGCCGGCTGGTGGCTGGCGCTCGGTCACCTGGTGACCGCGTTCTTTCTGGCCATCACCATCATCGGCCTGCCCTTCGCCTGGGCCCATCTCAAACTTGCCGGGCTTGCGCTCTGGCCGATCGGCAAAACCGTGGTGACGCAGGACGAAGCCTACCGCATGCGCCGCGCCGGGCTGCTCGATTGAGCGCACAGCGCCGCGGGGCGCTCGTTATCCCAGCCGCTTCGCCTCGAGACGGTCCCGCGTCAGCTCTTCATCGATCTCGGCCATGCTTTCCGCGAGCTTGACCAGCGATAGCCGCGTCGCGTTGTTGGAAACGTTCGCCAGCGCTTTCAGCATTCGGATTGCATAGGGTTTGGTGAGCAGATCGGTAAGCGCTTCTGGTGGCATATCGCCACTCATGCCGGCTTGGCTGCCCAGGAAGAACCGGCTCACCGAAACGCCCAGCACTTGCGAGAGCCGTGCGAGCCGGCTCGAGCCGATACGGTTGATACCTTTTTCGTATTTCTGGATTTGTTGAAAGGTAATCCCTAACCGCGCGGCGAGATCGGATTGAGAAAACCCTTTCTCAAGACGCAGGATTCGGACGTTATTGCCGACGAGTACGTCGATAGGATCGGGCCGCTTTTTCATCTCTGTAGAGCCGCTACGACACAAACGCACGGAAAGGTAGCAACGCAACATAGCCCGGCCCGATATCAAAGCCAACGGCTTCTCGTAATTAGTGCGACACCTCCGCCCGGTCGGTATTCCCGCGCGACGCGTCCATCTTATCCATCAGCCGCGCGATCACGGGCGACGACAACGTGACGTCGCCGTTCTGGCTCACATGGACGCTCACGCTGTCCGGGCAATCCGCAATCATGGTCAAAAACGCCCGCAAAGCCTCGCGTGGCTGATCCGGCAAGCCGATATACCGGTGCAACGTCTCCAGCAGTTCGGGCTCCGCGCTCCAGTAGTACAATTCCAGCAGACCGGCGGGATGCGGGCAGACCTCAACGAGATCGCGCAGCACGGCCCGCACCTTGCTGATCGGCTCAAGCGCCGATTGCGGCGATTTCTTGACATTGTTGACGGTACCGATGGTCTTCATGATCTCGCTCCCATGACCTTGCGGCGTTCGACAAGACGATAATCGACCAGTGGCTGCCGCCGGCCGCGCCGCACCAGCACCGAGCCGTGAATACCGGCCTTCTCCTTCACATGGTCCAGTGTGTGCGCGCTGATCTCGATCAGCGCGGCCATCGTCCATTCACCGCTGACGAGTGCCGGCAGCCCCAGCGGGCGCACGTTGAAACCGGCGCCTTGAAATCGCGGCAGCCACCAGGTCTCCATCACTGCGCTCACCTCGGTGATGCCCTCGTCGAGGCACAGCTCCTGCACCGCAGCCATGAGCGCGAGATTGAGCTTGCCATCGCGGCGGTCCTTGACCACGAAGTAGCGCGACCATTCCCACACCGCGAGGTCTTCCGGCACGCCGCGCACCGACGCGAGATGGGGAAAGACATCACCCATCATGTTTGGCTTGACGGTCGGATAGAGACGATGACCGCCGACGATGCGCTCACCTTCGAGCGCCAGCAGATAAACCGCATCGTCGTTGTCGTAGTCGTCGATCTCCCGGCCATCGGAACGTTTCAAATCGGTCCAACCGCGTTCCTCGACAAAGATTTGATGCCGGAGCACAAACATCTCTTCCAGGCACGCCTCGTAAAGATGGCGATTGGCGGCCGTTATGACGTGAATCATTCTTACCTCCGCGTGAGGACCACGGAGGTGAGGTTTCCCGCAGCCGTCCGGCGCGGGGTATTGGGAAATTTACGGGGAATGAATGGCTAATGCGTCGCCACCGCTACGGTTCGATGACGCGCTCGCGAATACCGATGGCGACGGCGTGCACGCGGTTGACGGCGCCGAGTTTGCGGACGGCCGCCGCCAGATGCTCCTCGACGGTGCGCTGTGAAATGCCGAGAATCTCGCCGATCTCCCACGCCGACTTGCCTTGCGAGGCCCAAGCCAGCGTTTCCCGTTCGCGCGCGGTCAGACGATGTAGCCGCTGACGTCCAGGATCGAGCAGCCGCCGCACCCGGTCGAAGCCATACATCGCCATGAGGTGAATGGCCGGCTTGCTGCGCGCATTGAGATCGAGATGGCCGCCGCCGAGCGAAACGCAGGCGTCGTAACCGCGGCCGTGGATCGGCACGATGAAGCCGTTGCTCATCTTGAAGTCGGCGGCGCGTTGCATCACTTCCTGCGCGCGCGGCTCGCGTTCAGGATCGAAGGGCGCCTCCGACCATTCGAACGGACTGAGCGAATTGCGGCATAGCCGCGCGACCGGATCGACGGTGATGTAGCGCTTAGCCGTGTAAAGCTTGAACCATTCTTCCGGCCAACGCTTGTCGAGCACGACCTGCTCGAAGCGCTGATCGGGATTGGGCAGACCGGTCACGATCAATGTCTGGAAGCCGAACGAGGAAAAGGCGTCCGCCATGGCGTCCATGGCGGCATCAGCCGCTTCCACGCCTTCCAGGGTTTCGATGAAATCGAGCGCTTGCCGTCCGTAGTCGCCCACTTTGTCCATGCGGACTCCTCTCCGCAACAGGACCACATTCTGGACAGTACAACCGCCAAGCTCAACCGGCTTTACGGTGATTTCCTCAACGCACAGTATAGTTGTAGCAACAATCCACACATTAAGACGACAGCACGCGAGTATTTCAATCTCTGCGTGTAATTATGTTGGGGATTTTCACGCCATCGTGCCGGGCACCATCCCGGCCCGCCAGACATCCGCGTTCAAATGATCGGGTGCCGGCTCGCGCAGCCGTTGGGGGACGCGCGGCCGCGTTCCCGCGCCCGCCGCCGCGAGCACGCGCCGGCGCTCCATTTCCGCGCTCGCGAACGGCTGACCGCAGAGCCAGTCGAGCAAGGGCGACACGCCGCTGAACACCGACGAGAAACTGAAAGTCCGCTCGTGCTGCTCGGCGGCGGCGGCCACGAACCACTCCAACGGCTGGTCGCCGGCGGCAATGTCGTCAAAGCGCGCGGCCGCCGGCCAGAACGGCTCTTGCAAGCTGAGACCTTGCAGAAGTTGCAGAAGCCGCTTCAGCGCGGTGACGCTTTCACTGCGCACGCCCGACTCCCAGGCGATCCGTGCCCAGGTCGAAGCGCGTTCCGCGGTGGCACCGCGCGCGCAAGCGACGCGCGCGCTTTGCAGCGCAAACGCCAGCGCACCACAACGGATCGCCGCCGGCTGTTCCGCCTCGCGCCACACGGCATAGCCGGCGAGCGCGTTCTGATAGTCCTTGTCCGCCGACAAGCCGCCGCCTTCCAGCAGCGTCACCAGCGACGCGAACGGTTGCTGCCGCCAGAACGAAACCGCGCGGTCGAGGTCGGCCGGCCCCGGCCGCCAGTCGGGAATCGTCTCGACCAGTAGCCCGCGCTGCGCCAGCTCTTGCGCGCGGTCGGGCTTGGCAGCGAACAGGTTGAGCTCGTAGCCGTCGAGCGGCTTGTTCAGGTCGGCGGGCACGAGCAGAGGCGCGCCGACAAGCTGGCGGTAAAGCCTATAACCCATCGCCGGATAGATCTGACGCAGGCGTTCGTGCACCGCGTTGCCGGCCTTGATCTCGAACATCACCAGCGGCGAATGGCGCGCGAAAAAATCCTTGGCGCCGGCGATGATGCGCTCTTCCTCGCCTTCCGCGTCGATCTTGATAAAGTCGACCGCCGGCCAGCCGCGCGCGGCGTTTTCCAAATCGAGGCTGGTGATGCGCACCGGCTCACCGCCACCGTCACCACCAAGCGCGCGCAACTCGCTGGAATCGGCCATGCCAAGATGGCCCTCGCGTTCGGTATCCGACAGCGCCAGTCTGAGAACCTCGAGGTTGCCGAAGCCGTTGGCGTCCCGGCTCTGCTCCAGCAACGTGCACGCCTCGCCGCCGGGCTCATAGGCGAACACGCGCCCGTCCGGCCCGACCAGCCGCGCCATCGGCAGGCTGTAGACCCCGAGGTTGGCGCCGATATCGATCGCCGTCATGTCCGGTTTCAGAAAAGCTCTTAGGAAATCGATTTCCTTCTCGAACCACACCTCCTGCTCCAGCAGCACGTAGGTCGTGATCGACGCCAAGGTGGGCGGCACCGCGATGGTCACGCCGCCGCGCAGCGTCAGATGCAGCGCCGGCGCCAGGTCGGTCCTGCGCGCGGCGGCTTGGGCTGCATTCGGCGGGTTCATCCGTGCACCTTCAGGTCGCGAAACCGATTCGGTTGCTATTTATAAAGCAATTCGGCGGCATTCTCGGCATGGGAGTGCGCGGCGCTTGGCCCCGTTGTCCCGACTCGGGCACCGTAACGGAGCGAATCGGCCCGCCGCGCCGGGCCAATCGCCAACCGAGAGTGGGTTTCATGAACCGCCAACAGCGGGCCACCGCCGCCGAGACTGACCCCGCATCCGGCGCCACGGCGGCCGACGACGCGGCGGCCCTGTTCGTTGCGGCGGTCCATCATCACCAGGCCGGCCGCTTCGCGGAAGCCGAGGCCGGCTATCGCCAAGCCATCGCTGCCAAACCCGATTTCGCGCCCGCCTACGGCAATCTTGGCGTCGCCTTGCAGGCGCAAGGCGCACGTGAGGAAGCCGTCGACGCTTTTCGCGAGGCGATCCGTCTCAAGCCCGATTTTGCCGAGGCCCATTTCAATCTCGGCACCGCGCTCGACGCGCTCGGCCAACCCGACGAAGCCGCCGCCGCCTATCGCGCGGCGATTGCCGCCAATCCACGGCTCGTGGAAGCCCATTCCAATCTCGGCAATGCGCTGAGCGCACAAGGCCGGCTCGACGAGGCCATCGTGTGTTTCCGGCAAGCGGTCGCGCTCGAACCGAACCGTCCCGGCCTGCATTACAATCTCGGCAATGCGCTCAAGGACCGCGGCGCGCTCGAAGAAGCGGCGGCAGCCTTTCGCGCGGCGATCGGCCTCAGGCCCGATTACGCCGACGCGCACGGCAACCTCGCCATCGTGCTGATGAACCAGGGCCGCATCGACGAGGCCGATGCCGCATTCCGTCATGCGCTCGGCTTGGCGCCCGACAATGCCGACATCCGTTCCAATTGGCTGTTCTGCCTGAACTACAAGACCGATATCAGCGCCGAACAGATGTTCGCCGCGCACCGCGATTGGGACACGCGCCACGGCGAAGGCACGCCGCGCATGGCTCACGCCAACGACCGCGCGCCAACACGGCGGCTCAAGATCGGCTACGTCTCGCCTGACTTGCGGCTGCATTCGGTCGCCTATTTCCTCGAACCGCTGCTGAAAACACACGACCGCCGGGCGGTGGACGTCGCCTGCTATGCGGAAGTCGCCCGCCCCGACGCCGTGACCGCGCGCCTGCAAACGCTCGCCGATCATTGGGTCTCCACCGTCGGCATGAGCGACGAGGCGCTCGCCGCGCGCATCCAGGCCGACGGCATCGACATCCTGGTCGATTGCGCCGGCCACACCGCGCATAACCGGTTGCGGGTTTTTGCGCGCAAGCCGGCGCCGGTGCAGGCGACTTGGCTCGGCTATCCCAACACCACCGGCCTAAAGACAATCGACTATCGGCTCGTCGACGCGGTGACCGATCCGCCTGGCGCCGCCGACGCGCTGGCGAGCGAACGCCTCCTGCGCCTGCCCGGCGGTTTCCTCTGCTATGCCGGCGCGAGCGACGCGCCCGAACCGGCGCCGCCGCCTTGTCTTGCCAGCGGCGCGGCGACCTTCGGCTCGTTCAACAATCCGGCCAAGCTGTCGCCGCAAACGCTCGACGCCTGGGCCGCGTTGCTCACGCGGTTGCCGAACGCGCGCCTGCTGCTCAAGGGCAAACCCTTCGCCGACGCGGCGACGCGCGATCTGTACATCGCCCGCTTCGCCAAGCGCGGCATCGCCGCCGGCCGCGTGGAACTCACCGGCTGGATGGCCGGCAGCGCTCATCATCTCGCGTTCTATGAGCGCGTCGATATCGCACTCGACCCATTTCCCTACAACGGCACCACGACCACCTGCGAAGCGCTGTGGATGGGCGTGCCGGTGGTCACACTGCGGGGGCAGCGCCATGGCGGCCGCGTCGGCGCCAGCCTGCTCTCCCGGATCGGCGCCGAAGACTGGATTGCCGATACGGTTAACGATTACGTGGTGTGCGCCGCCGCGCTGGCCGCCGATCCGCCGCAATTGCGCGCTCTACGCCGCAACCTGCGCACCCGTGTTGCCGCCTCGCCTCTGTGCGACCATGTCGCGTTTACCCAAAACATCGAAGCAGCGTATCGGCAGGCGTGGCACGCATGGTGCTCGACGCCACCGGCATGAGATAATCTTGGCCGAATAGGGAGACCGACCATGCGAATGATCTTCACGGCCGCGGCCGCGCTGCTGCTGGCCGCCGCCAATCTGCCCGCGCCGGCGGCCGCGCACGGGGGCCGCCATTTCGCGGCCGGTGCGCCCGGCGATCCGGCCAAGCCGGCGCGCGTCATCAAGGTGACGATGCTCGAACACGACAAAGAGATGCTGTTCAAGCCCGCCCGCATCACCGTGCGCCAGGGCGAGCAGATCCGCTTCGAGTTCTACAACGAAGGCATCGAGGACCACGAATTCGTGCTGGCGACCGTGAAGGAAAACCTGAAGCACGCCCGCGAGATGAAGAAGAACCCGCACATGGGCCATCACGATCCCAACGCCATCACACTCGCGCCCTTCAACGGCGGCGAACTGGTGTGGAAGTTCACCAAGGCCGGCACGTTCGAATACGGCTGCCTTATCCCCGGCCACCGCGAGGCCGGCATGCATGGCGTGGTGGTAGTGACGCGGGAGTAAGCGAACGCGCCGGCCGCCACAGGCGGCTTCGCTGCCTGAAATTATTCGGCGTCGCGCAGAGACTTCTTGGTTTCCGCGCAGACCTCCCGCAACAGGACGACCTGCTTTTCCAGCTCGGTCAGGTTGCGCGCGATCTGTTTGGCGTAGAGCTCGACCGCTTCCCCGCCTCCAACCACCATGCTCGACCGTCGCGCGCCGGAATTCTCGGCGGACGCCGCTTTCCTGTGGCCGGCAGATTTTTCGTTTCGTCCCATAACGCGCACCTGAACGTCTCTCGGCTGAGATCGCCGCCGTCGCCTTGCATCGCATGGTGCGAGGCAAGCCGTTCGACGGCACGGTCAGCCGTAAGGTCGCGCGTCTTCGCCAAGATTGCCTGAATTAATTCACTCAAATGCGTTGCATCTGCCGGCTCATCAACGAACGCCGCAACGCCAAACCGACGGCCAGGACCGCAATCGCCGGCATGAGCAGCGCATCGCGCGCATCCATCGCCCACAACGTCGCGCCGGTGATGGCGCACCACAGAAGGGGAATGACGAACAAAGTCCAAGGCGCGCGCCGCATGCTCAAGAGCGCGCCGAGGGTGGCCGCGACGGTCGGATCGGGCGCAAGGCCGAAGAGCTCCATTTGAGTCCAGGGGCGGCCGACCAGCGGCGCCAACAAGGGCTGAATGAACAGTGCGAAAATGACGATGGCCGTGCCGGCAAGATTCGTAAAATCCACGCGCGTGACATCCGTGC
>CAWFEO010000031.1:0-9679 GCA_963814885.1 uncultured Alphaproteobacteria bacterium
CCCAAGCCCTTACGAATGCCTTTGCGGACGCCATTGCCGTTCGGCAGCTTGCCCTTGCGTTCATGCCAGCCGCTTTCGCGTTCGACCCAATCCATGCATTCCGGCAGGCCGTAGGAGTTGATCATCAGGTCGTTGTCGGTGAAGCAGGGGGCGTTCAGAAGATTGGCGCGCCGCACCGCGAACGGGTCCAGGTCCAAGTCAACCGCCATTTCGTCGACCAGGCTCTCGAAGGCGAAACGCACATCGACCGTGCCGTGGCCGCGGAACGCACCGCAAGGCGGCGTGTTGGTGAGCACGCGTTTCCCCACGTATTTGACGTTGTGCAGGTCGTAGATGGCGTAAATCATCGAGCCGGCATAAAGGATCGTCACCACGCCGTAGCCCGAATGCGCGCCGCCGCGCTGGTCGCATTCGCATTCGACCGCCGTAATGCGGCCGTCCTTGCGCATGCCGATCTTCATGCGGATATCGGTTTCCGGCCGGCCGCGATGGGTGATGAAGGTTTCCTCACGGTTGATGACGATGCGCACGGTGCCTTTGGCTTTGCGCGCCAGCAGCGCCGCGATCAATTCGACGTTCAGCGTCTCGGTGCGGCAGCCGAAGCCGCCGCCGACATGCGGCTTGACCACGCGGATGCGCGACATCTCCATGTCGAGGATCTGCGACAGCATCAGGTGCACGTAATAGGGCACCTGGGTGGAGGCATGCACGGTCATGCGCTCGCGCACCGCGTCGTATTCGGCGACCGCGGCGTGCATCTCCATCTGGTTCTGGCAGACCTCGGCGCAGTTATAGGTGCCCTCGCGCACCAGGTCGGCTTCGGCGAAGCCCTGTTCGGTGGAGCCGAGCTCGAACAGCACGTCGCGCTCGACATTGCCTGGCTTCTTCTCGTGCAGTTGCACGGCGTCGGGCGAAAGCGCAGCTTTCGTTGTGAAATATCCCGGCAGCTCACGCACCGTCATGCGGATCAGGCTAAGCGCTTTACACGCGGCGGCGTCATCGACCGCGGCGACCGCGGCCACCGGCTCGCCGCGATAGCGGACCTTGTCGCGGGCCAGTGGATATTCGGTGCGCGCAATCGGCAACACACCGAATCCTTTGTCGCAATCGGCGCCGGTGACGATCGCCTTGACGCCGGGAATCTTCAGCGCTTCCGACACGTCGACCGAAATTATCTCGGCGTGCGCGTAGGGGCTGCGATAGATGCGCCCGGCAAGCTGGCCGGGTGCCACGATGTCGGCGGTGTATTTGGCGCGGCCGGAGACTTTCTCCGGGCCATCGATCATCGGCACATAGTCGCCGATGTTGTGCGCGGGGACGATCTTGTTCATGGCTCGCCTCCAATCCGCTCATGCCCGCGCAGGCGGGCATCCAGTTCTTTAAGTCTGGGTCCCCGCTTTCGCGGGGACGAGCGGAGGAGGGGACTCATGGTGAAATCCCTTGCGCGTTCAGCGCGGCAGCGTATTTCACCGCCTCGATGATCTTCACATAGCCGGTGCAGCGGCAAATGTTGCTGCCGAGCGCGTCCATAATCTCGGCGTCGCTCGGGTTGGGATTGCGCCGCAACAGCCCGGCGGACGCCATGATGAAACCGGGCGTGCAATAGCCGCACTGCGAGCCGAGCTTTTCGTGGAAGCCACGCTGCACTGCCGACAACTGCCCGTCGTGGCCGAGCGCTTCGACAGTTTCGACGCGCTTGCCTTGCACCGTCGATGCCAGCGTGAGGCAGGAGAGCACCGGCTGGTCGTCGACCAGCACCGTGCAGGCGCCGCATTCGCCGCCGTCGCAGCCGGTCTTGGTGCCGGTCAGCCCGATCTGCTCGCGCAGGAAGTCGAGCAACAGCAAATTGTCCGCGACCGCGTCAGCGCGGTCACGGCCGTTGAGCGTGAACTCAAGCAGCCGAGGCAAAGCGTCTCTCTCCCCTCAAGCGGCGCGGATTAAGATTCGCGCTTCGTCTTGTGGAGATTAGGACATACCAGGGGCTTTTGCCCCTCCAGGCCCATTACCGGGAATGGCTGGGACGGATGCCCCGCCGGCCACCGGAATCAGCTAAATTTGGCAATGACTTCGGCGGGAATGGCGACAGCGCCGATTTTCTCGGGGTTGTCCTTGTTGCGCGCCGCCCAGACCCGGGTCTCGCCACCCTCGACCGCCAGTTCGCCGCCAATGCTGATGCGGTGCTCGATGTCGAAACTGGAGCGGCGGAACTCGGACACGCGCGAGGTGATCTCGACGATGTCGCCGAACTTCGCCGGTTTGCGGAATTCGGCGCGTGCGTCCACCAGCGGGATGCCGAGGATGCCGAAGGTCGAGGCCAGATCCTGCGGCTTCACGCCGAGCGCGGCGTCGAACAGGAGCCATGAACTGGTGTCGAAGAATTCGAAGAAGCGGCTGTTGAACACGATGCCGGCGGGATCGCAGTGGCCCCATTCGATCATCATCTGCCTGCGGAAAACGAACGAAGTCACGCGTCTCAAGGCCTCCGGCTGCGGTTGGTCGGCTGCGTTATAGCGGGCGGCGCCGCGCCGGTAAAATGCCCCTCGGTCATGAACCGGAGGGTCCGGAGGGGCAGCGCCGGCGTTCTCCGGGGAGGGGCGCTGGAGGGAAATTGTTGCGGCCCCTGAGGGCCAAATTGGGAATTATCTTCTTATTTTCCGCTACTTATTGCGGTTGAACAGAACAATATTCTATCTAAGGGCTCTCGTTGGTTGCGACCGAAAGAGCCCAGAGCATGATCCCGATCCCGAAATCCGCCCCCTTCGCCGAAGAGGAGATCGCGCTGCTCAACCGCGTCATGGGGCCGGCGAGCCCGGTCCAGCGCGCGTGGCTGGCGGGCTTCCTGGCCGGCATCGAGCACCCGGCGGCGAACGAGCAGCAGGCAGCCCCCCCGCGCGCGGCCGAGCCGCTGACCATCGTCTTCGCCAGCGAGTCGGGAAACTCGGAGGCGCTCGCCGGCGATATGGCGAAGCAGGCCCGCAAGCTCGGCTTCAAGCCGCGCGTCGTCGATATGGCCGAGCTGGAAATGGCCGACCTCGCCAAGGCCAAGCGCCTGGTCGTCATCGCCGCCACCTGGGGCGAGGGCGAGCCGCCGGCGCGCGTGGGCCGCGTCTACGGCGAACTGATGGGCGAGGGCGCCCCGCGCCTCGACGGCGTCGAATTCGGTGTGCTGGCGCTGGGCGACACGGCCTATGCGGAGTTCTGCGCCATCGGCAAGGCAATCGACGCGCGGCTCGCGGCGCTCGGGGCCAAGCGCGCGGTCGACCGCGTCGATTGCGATCTCGATTTTGCCGAGCCGGCCGCGACATGGATCGGCGGCGCGCTTCATGCGCTGGCGCCGGTAGACGACGGCCGCGGCCGCGTCATTGAAGTCGATTTCACCCACAAGCCGGCCGCTGCCGCCGCCAGCGACATTGTCGAGGCCGAAGTCATCGAGCACGTGAACCTGAATTCCTCGCGCTCGGAGAAGGAGACCGTGCATCTCGCGCTCGGCTTCGACGGCGCGGCGCCCGCCTACGAGCCCGGCGCTTCGCTCGACCTCTATGCCGAAAACGATCCGGCTTATGTCGACGAACTGATGTCGCTGGCGAAAGTCTCGGACGATGGTCTGCGCGCCGAACTGCTGACGTCGCGCGACGTCACCACCCTGTCGCTGAAGTCGTTGGAGACGTTCGTGGCCGAGACCGGTCACGCCGGGATCAAGGCGCTGATCGAGGGCGGCGCAGTGCGCGGCTGGATCAGGGACCGCCAGCTCATCGACCTGATCGAAGCGTTCCCCATGGCGCACAGCGCCGAAACCTTGCGCGCGCTGACGCGCCCGCTCGGGCCGCGCGCCTATTCGATCGCCTCCTCGCGCCGCGAGTTCGAGGACGAGGCGCATCTGTTGATTTCCGCCGTGCGCTACAATCTGCACGGCCGCGACCGCAAGGGCGTCGCCTCCACTTATGCCGCCGAGCGGCTCAAGCGCGGAGACCGCGTGCGGGTGAAGGTGAAGCCGAACAAGCATTTCGCGCTGCCGTCGCTCGACCGCGACATCATCATGGTCGGCCCCGGCACTGGCGTCGCGCCATTCCGCGCCTTCGTGCAGGAGCGGCGCGCCACCGAGGCCACGGGAAAAAGCTGGCTGTTCTTCGGCGACCGCAGCTACACCCACGACTTCCTCTACCAGCTCGACTGGCAGGAGGCGCTGAAAGACGGCGCACTCACCCGCATGGACGTTGCCTTCTCGCGCGACCGGCCGGAGAAGACTTACGTGCAGCACAAGATATGGGAGCGCCGGCGCGAACTGGTGGATTGGCTGGAAGGCGGCGCGCACTTCTATGTCTGCGGCGACGCCAATGCGATGGCGAAGGACGTGCGCACGACGCTGACCGACGCCTACGCCGATGTGAAGGCGCTGTCGCCGGAAGCCGCGGCGCAATCGGTGGCGACGCTGGAGCGCGAGAAGCGCTATCTACAGGACGTTTATTGAGGTGTGCTTGATACGACGCGTGCCCCACAACGGGCCGTCATCATCCGCGAAAGCGGATGATCCAGTAAACGCCGACACCCGATAACGATCGAAGAGCCTGCGTTTACTGGATGCCCCGCCTTCGCGGGGCATGACAGCCGGGAATGGAAGAATATCAGTATGACCGACGAACTTTCCCGCAACGAGCACATCAAGGACGCGAGCGCTTACTTGCGCGGCACGCTTGAGCAGGGGCTGACCGACGAAGTCACAGGATCGATCGTCGAGGACGATCAGCAGCTTGTGAAGTTCCATGGCATGTATCTGCAGGACGACCGCGATCTCCGTCCCGAGCGCACGCGCAAGAAGATGGAGAAGGCGTTCTCTTTCATGATCCGCGTGCGCATGCCGGGCGGCGTGGTAACGCCGCAGCAGTGGCTGGCGCTCGACGGCGTCGCCCGCGACTATGGCAACGGCACCATGCGGCTGACGACGCGGCAGACGGTGCAACTGCACGGCATCATCAAGTTCAATCTGAAATCGATGCTGAAAGCGATCGACGCGGTGCTGCTCGATTCCATCGCCGCTTGCGGCGACGTCAACCGCAACGTGATGGCCAACCCCAATCCGTATCAATCGCCGGCGCACGCCGAGGCGATCGAACTGGCGCGTGCCGTCTCCGCGCGTCTGACGCCGCAGACGCCGGCCTATCGCGAGATCTGGCTTGACGGCGAGCGCATCGCCGGCGGTGAGGATGAGGTTGTCGAGCCGATCTACGGCAAGACCTATCTGCCGCGTAAGTTCAAGACCGTGGTGGCGGTGCCGCCGTCGAACGACGTCGACGTATTCGCGCACGATCTCGGTTTCATCGCCATCCTTGGCAAGGATGGCGCGGTGACCGGCTGGAACGTGAGCGTCGGCGGCGGCATGGGCATGACCCATGGGGAGCCCGAAACCTATCCGCGCACCGCCGAGGTGATGGGCTTTTGCCGCACAGACGATGCCGTAAAGATTGCCGAAGCCGTGATGACCGTGCAGCGCGACTGGGGCGACCGCAAGAACCGCAAGCACGCGCGGCTGAAATACACCATCGAGGACCGCGGGCTCGATGCCTTTCGCGCCGAGGTCGAGCGCCGCGCCGGCCTCACACTCGCCAAGGCCAAGCCCTTCAAATTCACGTCGACCGGCGACCGCTACGGCTGGAGCGAGGGGACGGATGGCCGCGCGCATCTCACCTTGTATGTGCCGAACGGCCGCATCGCCGACCGCCCCGGCGCCATGCAGATGACCGCGCTGCGCGAGATCGCCAAAATCCACCACGGCGATTTCCGCATGACGGCGAACCAGAACATCATCCTCGCCAATGTGGAGAGCGGCCGGCAGAGCGAGATCGAACGCCTTGCGCGCGAGGCCGGCCTCATGGCGCCGTGGTCGGGCCTGCGCCGCAACGCCATGGCCTGTGTCGCGCTGCCGACCTGCGGGCTGGCGCTGGCCGAGAGCGAGCGCTATCTGCCCACGCTGCTCGACGCGCTCGACGAGAAGCTCAGCCTCCACGGGCTGTCAGCCGACGACATCGTCATTCGCATGACCGGCTGCCCCAACGGCTGCGCGCGGCCTTATCTCGCGGAGATCGGCTTGGTCGGCAAAGGCCCCGGCCGCTACAACCTTTATCTCGGCGCGGCCTTCGACGGCTCGCGGCTCTCCAAGCTCTACCGGGAAGACGCCGACCACGAGGCCATCGTCGCCGCGCTCGATCCTGTATTCGCGGCCTACGCCAGCGAGCGGAAGCCAGGCGAACGCTTCGGTGATTTCACCATCCGTGCCGGCTTCGTGGCGGCGACCGGCAACGGTGCCGACTTCCACGCCAATGTTGGCGCGCGGCGATGAGTGTGCGTCTTGGCCGTCAACCCGAGGAGACGCGTCCGCCGCGCATGGGCGCACTGGCGCGGCTGCCAGTGTTTCTGTCGCTTGGCGGCAAGCGCGCGCTGCTGGCGGGCGGCAATGACGCGGCGGCCTGGAAGGCGGAGCTGTTGTCGGCGGCCGGCGCGCGCGTCGACGTCTTTGCCGACGATGTCTGCGCCGCGCTGGCCGAATTGGCTGATGATCCACCCGGTGGCATCGTCGTCCTGCATCGGCGGGGGTGGACCGGCGACGCCTTGAAAAACGCGGCGGTCGCTATCGGTTCTTTTGATCGTGACGAGGACGCCGCGGTTTTTGCGAACGCCGCCCGCGCCGCCGGTGTGCCGGTCAATGTCATCGACAAGCCGACGTTCTGCGATTTCTCCTTCGGCGCCATCGTCAATCGTTCACCGCTCGTTATCGGCATTTCCACCGACGGCGCCGCGCCGGTGTTTGCACAGGCCATCCGCGCCAAGCTCGAAGCCCTGCTGCCGCAAGGTTTCGCCGCCTGGGCTGCCGCCGCCGCGCGCTGGCGCGCGGACGTAAAGGCATCCGGCCTGTCGTTCGCCGGCCGGCGAAAGTTCTGGCAACGCTTTACCGCCTACGCGGTCGCCAATCCCGGCGACGAACCGGACGAGACGGAATTCAAACGCTTCGTCGCCGAGGTAGTGGGGCAGGGGCCGAACGTCGAGAACGGCACGGTGACGCTGGTCGGCGCCGGCCCCGGCGATCCGGAACTGCTGACCTTGCGCGCGGTGCGCGCGCTGCAGGCGGCCGATGTCATCCTGTTCGACGATCTGGTCTCGCGCGACGTGCTCGATTTCGCCCGCCGCGAAGCCAGGAAGATGCTGGTCGGCAAGACCGGCCATGGCCCATCGTGCAAGCAGGACGATATCAACGCGCTGATGGTCAATCTCGCCAAACAGGGCAAGCGCGTGGTGCGGCTCAAAGGCGGCGATCCGCTGATCTTCGCCCGTGCCGGCGAGGAGATCGACGCCTGCCGCAAAGCCGGTATCGCGGTCGCGATCGTGCCCGGCATCACCGCGGCGCAAGGGGCGGCGGCGAGCCTCGGCATTCCGCTCACCGGCCGCGATCGTTCCCGCCGGCTGCAGATCATCACCGGCCACGCCAAGAACGGCCGGCTGCCGGCGGACATCGATTGGCGGAGCCTCGCCGATCCGGCCACGACCACCGCGGTCTATATGCCGGCGAAGACGCTTCACCTGCTGGTGGAGCGCGCGCTCGCCGAAGGACTCGATCCGCAGACGCCGGCGCTGGCCATCGCCCGCGCCACGCGGCCCGACCAGCAAACCCTTGCCGCACCGATCGCGGCGCTGCCGGATCGTTTGGTAAAGGCCGCATTACCTGGGCCGCTTCTGGTGATCATCGGCCGCGTCACCGCCGAGGCGGTTCACGTCAAGAATGTGGCGGCAGGCGTCGCCGCCTAGGGCTTAGTGTGGGAATCCACAGACCGATACTTGTAAGATCGACTTAGCCAGTACGGCTTGGTCGATGCGTACTTCGCGCTGCAAGCGGGCGGATTGCTGCGTCGCCACGAATTGAGGTCATGGGCCGGATGCTGACTTGAGTTAAGCGCAAATGACGACCGCGAGGCTTGCGCGTTCAAGGTCGCGACAACATAAGAAGCTTACGCGCCCGGCTGCGATGTTTATTCTGCTTTTACGTCGTTCTTGATGGCCGATTAACGATGCCTCTCTAACACTTGTCGCGAAGGCACGCGCGTCAATCGTGATTTCACGCCAACCATGCGCGCTTGGCCGGCCTATGTTCAAGACCGCAAAAAGCCTTTTTCAGGACCGTAACGGAAACGTCGCGATCATCTTTGCGCTTGCGCTGGTTCCGATCATCGCCTTTGTCGGTGCGGCCGTCGACTATAGCGTCGCCAACGCGACCAAGGCAAAAATTCAGAGCGCGCTCGATTCCACCGCGCTCATGCTGGCGAAAGAAGCGGCAACGGATAGTTCCATCGAATTAGGTGAAAGCGCGACGAAATATTTCATGGCGTTAACGACGTCGTTGAACGCCAGCGTCGGCTCTGTCTCCGCGGAATATATCACGAGTGGCGGATCGGGCGTATCGCTGACGGCGTCGGCGGTCTCTCCGACCAGCTTTCTGCGGGTGCTTGGCTACGACGGAATACCGGTGAGCGCGCACTCATCGACCAAGTGGGGCATGTCGCGCCTGAGAGTTGCCCTGGTTCTCGACAACACGGGATCGATGGCCGAAAACGGCAAGATGACGGCGCTCATTGCGGCGACCAAGAATCTCTTGTCAAAACTCAACTCGGCCGCCACGGCCAATGGCGATGTCTACGTGTCGATCATCCCCTTTGTGAAGGACGTTAATCTCGACAGCAGCAATCACGACAAATCTTGGGTGTCGTGGGACGATGGCACCGATAAATCTTGGGATGGGGCAAACGGCACGTGCAGCCTTTCGGGCAATTCGCCACGCAGCAAATGCGTTGCAAAGTCGTACTGCACGTTATCCGGCTACACAAGCCAGAGTACATGCACCGCAGCCGGTGTCTGTTCCATCTCCGGCTACTCGACCAAAAGCTCATGTACCGGCGCCGGCAAATGCTCGAACTCAAGTTACACCACGCAGAGCAAATGCACGTCTAGAGGCTATACTTGGAGTTGGGGTGTCTGGACGGCGGGCGTGTGGACTGTGGCGAATTGGACGCCCAACGACCACAGCAGTTGGAATGGCTGCGTCATGGATCGCGGCAACAGCACCGGGCCGAGTTCAGGAAATTACGACACCAACGTCGTTTCTCCGACAACGGACATTTCGGCCACGCTTTTCGCCGCCGAGCAATATTCCTCCTGCCCGCAGGCGGTGATGGGGCTCGGCTTTGACTGGTCCGCGATGAACACGCTCGTCAACAATATGTCTCCGGGCGGCAATACAAATCAGGCCATCGGACTGGCGCTGGGCTGGATGTCTCTTACCGGTGGCGGCCCGTTCACGCCGCCGCCGCTCGAGTCCGACTACACGTACTCGCAAGTCATCATTTTGCTCACAGACGGCCTGAATACGCAGAACCGATGGTACACCACTCAGTCGCAGATCGACGCGCGGCAACAGACGACGTGCAACAACATCAAGAACTCTGGGATCACCCTCTATACCATTCAGGTCAATACCGGTAGCGATCCGACCTCATCGTTGCTTCGGAATTGCGCAAGCAGCACCGATAAGTTCTTCCTCTTGAAGTCGGCGGACGCCATCATCTCCACCTTCGATACCATCGGTACCAATTTAACGAAGCTGTACGTGGCGAAGTGATTTCAGCAAACGAGCTGGCCG
>CAWFEO010000032.1:0-6338 GCA_963814885.1 uncultured Alphaproteobacteria bacterium
GCATCTGGGCGAGAGCGACGCCGCCCAGGCGATCGTCAAGGCGATCGAAAAGGTGCTGGCGGAGCCGAAACTGCGCACCCGCGATCTCAAGGGCCCGGCCGATACGGTCACCTGCGGCAAGGCCGTCGCCGACGCGCTGGGTTGACGGCTTGCATCGATGCGTGGGCTCGGCCACAACGCGGCGCCTGGATCCGCGGTTGGAACAATCATTGACGCAATTCGCAATGAGACAATGCCGACATCGACCCGATTTGCCACAATCACCGCTCAGGCTGCGCTTCTGATCCTCACCCTCGCGGCGCCGCACGCTTCGGCCGCTGCGCAACCGGACGCGCCGGACGCCGCCGCCTGCCTCGCGCGTCCCACGGTGACATGCAGCGTCGATCTCGCGCTGGCAGCGAGCGCCGGCAGCGGCCAGGATGAGGACTATGACCGTGCGCGGCTCGTCATCGCCGTTGCGCAGCGGATCAAGGATATCGCGGCCCGCAAAGCCTATCTCGATGGCGTCACCGGACGTTTTTTTGCCGACGGCTCGCTGGGCCGCAGACTGGTCGGCGACAAACGCCGTGTCGCGGACATCGCCGCCGCCATCGTGGCCCGCGACAACGCCACCGCGGATCGTTTGCTGGGCGAAACGCAGGCCAACTTCCAGCGCTGGTGGAAGACGTTGGGCGCGGTCATGAGCGCGCTTGCCGATGCCGGCAAGCCCGACTTGGCGGTCGCCACCGAGGCCAAATATCACCGCGCGGTCAACGTCAACCTCAGCGATGCACTCGGTCGCAACCTCGGCCACGAAGTCTGGAACACGCAACAACAGCTGGCGCGCGCGCTGGTTCGCTGCGCCTGCGGCCCGGACCCGCTGGCGATGGTCCTGGCGCTGCCACGACAGAAGGACCGGCTCCGTCTCGCCGCCACGCTCTACGCGCGGCGGCACGATCTCAAAGACCTGAAATCGTTCCTGACGCACGAGTTCGGCAAACTCGGAGCGGTCAAGGACGAGACGCAACGCCAGTGGGTCGGCTACGCCTTCGGCCTGCTGCTGCAAGAACTGCCGCCACGCGACATTCCCGCGGCCGTGCGCGCCGCACCCCACTGGCTGACGGCCGACGACTTCGTACGACAGGCCGAAAGTGGAATGTCGACCGATCAAAACATCTACAGCGCCGTGCTGGTGCGCGTGATCAAGACCGGCGACCGCCGGGCCGTCGCGGCCATTGCCAAGCTGCGGCCGCGTGGCGACACGATCTGGCTGGAGTCCACCGAGATCGACAAGCCTGACGCTGCCATGAAGGTCGAAAACGCTTTGCCGAAACCGGAACGCGAGCGCCTCCGCGCGCTCATCGTCAAATCCATGCTGGGGCACGGCGATGTCCGCAAAGGAATGAAGCTGGCGATGAAAGGCCCGATACGGCAGACGTGGCGAATGCGGCAGCTCGAGCCCGAGGATGAAGCCGCGTTTGAAGATGCCGTGCTGACGCCGCTGCTGACGCGCGGAGCCTTCGACCTGGCGGAGGACGCGATCAAGGGTATGCGCGACGCCGAGAGCCGCAAAGCCATGCAAGAAGAAATCGACGACGCGAGAAAAAAGCGCGCGAGCCAAGCAGCACCGATGGACGCCGCCGCCATTCTCGCGGCCCGATGGGCCGCCTATCAGCAATCGAAGAAAGATTCCAAAAGCGGGGAAGCCTTCCTGGATTCGGTTCGCGATCTGCTGGCCAAACAGCCGGACGCATTCCCCCTCAAATGAGCGGGCCGAACGTCCGCGGCCAGCGCAAGTCTGCGACAGCCGACTTGCGAAAAGAGACCCAGGGCCAGATTGAGACGTCGCGATTTGGCCCTGGAGTCCCGCTGGAGCCTGTCCCCGCGCAGGCGGGGACGGGAATGAGCGGAGTGTGTGGCTTGCATCATCCATTCCACTCGGCCAAAAGGCGGGCCCATGCTCGTCATCGACGACCTCACCGTCCGTATCGCCGGCCGCACGCTGATTGAAGGCGCCTCCGTCAACGTGCCCACGGGCGCGCGCGTCGGGCTCGTGGGCCGCAACGGCACCGGCAAGACCACGCTGTTTTCCGTGATCGCGGGCGACTATGCGTCCGAGCACGGCAGCATCAGCCTGCCGCCGCGCTGGCGCATCGGGCGGCTGGCGCAGGAAGCGCCGAACGGACCGGACAGCCTGCTCGACATCGTGCTGCGCGCCGATGCCGAGCGCACCGCCCTGCTGGCGCAAGCGGACACCGCCACCGACCCGAACGCCATCGCCGAAATTCAGACCCGGCTCGCCGACATTGGCGCCCACGCAGCCCCCGCGCGCGCGGCCTCGATCCTGTCCGGCCTCGGCTTTTCCAGCGAGGACCAGCAGCGCGCGGTGTCCGAATTCTCCGGCGGCTGGCGCATGCGCGTCGCGCTCGCCGCCACGCTGTTCGCGCAGCCGGACCTGCTGCTGCTCGACGAGCCCACCAACTATCTCGACCTCGAAGGCACGCTGTGGCTGCAGGACCATCTGGCGCGCTATCCGGCGACGCTCATCGTCATCAGCCATGACCGCGACCTGCTCGACAGCGCGGTCGGCCATATCCTGGCGCTGGAGCAGCAGAAGCTCACCCTTTGGCGCGGCGGCTATTCGGCCTTCGCGCGCCAGCGCAGCGAACGGGCCGCGCTCGACCAGAAGCTGATCAAGAAGCAGGAAACGCAGCGCAAGCACCTGCAGGCTTTCGTCGACCGTTTCCGCGCCAAGGCCACCAAGGCGCGGCAGGCGCAGTCGCGGCTGAAGATGCTGGCCAAGCTGGAGCCGATCGCGGCGCTCACCACCGACGAAGTGCGGCCGATCAATATTCCGGCGCCGGACAAGCTGTTGTCGCCGCCGATCATCGCCACCGATGGCGTTGCGGTCGGCTACGAACCCGGCAAGCCGGTGTTGTCGGGCTTGACCCTGCGCATCGACAACGACGACCGCATCGCGCTCTTGGGCGCCAACGGCAACGGCAAGTCGACCTTCGTCAAGCTAATCGCCGACCGCCTGCAGCCGATGCAAGGTTCGGTCACCCGCGCGGCGACGCTCAGAATAGGCTATTTCGCCCAGCACCAGGTGGACGAGCTCCATCCGCAGCAAAGCCCCTACGATCATCTGCGCCGGCTGATGCCCGATGCCGCGGAAGCGCAAGTGCGCGCGAAGGTCGGCGCCATCGGCTTTTCGGGCGCGGCCGGCGACACCAAAGTCGAGAAGCTGTCCGGCGGCGAGAAAGCGCGGCTATTGCTGGGTTTAGCCACCTTCGAAGCGCCACATCTCATCATCCTCGACGAACCGACCAACCATCTCGACATCGACAGCCGCGGCGCGCTGATCGAGGCGATCAACGATTTTCCCGGCGCGGTGATCCTGGTGTCGCACGATCGCTATCTATTGGAAGCCTGCGCCGACCGCTTGTGGCTGGTCGCCGATGGCAAGGTGAAGCCGTTCGACGGCGATCTCGACGACTATCGCCGCACGGTGTTGAGCGAGCGCAGCGGCGGCAATGCAGGCGCGACGAAGGCATCGTCCAGCCCGAGCCGCAGCGACGTGCGCCGCGCGGCGGCCGAAAAGCGCGCCGAAACCGCGCCGTTGCGTCAACGTGTCAAGAAAGCCGAAGCGCAGATCGAGAAGCTGACGCGCGCGCTCGCCGCGCTCGATGAGAAACTCGCCGACGGCAGCTTGTTTACGCGCGATGCGGCGAAAGCGGCCGAGCTTGCCAAGACACGATCGGACACTGCGGAAGCGCTCGCCGCCGCGGAAGAGGAATGGCTCGCCGCCAGCACCGCGCTGGAAACGGCTTAGCGCATGATCCCGAAAAGTGGGAACCGGTTTTCGGACAAGATCATGCGCAACTAAACGGAGTCGCTACTGCACGTACATGCGCTCGACTTCGCGCTTTGGCTTGGCGCGCGTGCGGCGCGAGGGCTTGCGCGCGTTCCTGTCGAGCTTCTTCGCCTGCTGCGGCGTGGCGTCGAGTTGTATCAACCGGCCGGACCGGAAGCTGTAGAGGCCGGGCCGCTCGCCCTCGCGATAGGTCAGCACGGCCCGGCGCTGGCCCTTGGGGCCGGCGCTGATACTGACGACGCTGGGGGTGCCGAGGCGGCGCGCCACCGCGCATTCGCTCATGCCGAGCGCGACGCCGCCGATCACCGAGGGCTGGACCGAGGGGTTGAAGCCGGTGGGTTCCAGCCGGTCGGGCGGCGGGGCCGCTGCCGCCTGGGGGGCCGGGGCCGGGGCCGGTGGGGCGGCGGCTTGCGCCGGGGTCGCGGCCGGCGGGCAGTAGCCGCTCGCGCTGATCAGTTCGTCCGCCGCCACCGGGCCGCTGGGGCCGAGATCGAAGTTCTGGTCGGACTTGTCGGAGGAGCCCAAACTCAAATCCGGCAGGCTCAGACTCGGCGCATTGAAGCTATTTTCCTGGATCGCGTTGGTGACGCCCGAGACTTGCGCGCAGCCGGCCGCCGCCGCGGCGGCGGCGCAGAGCAACACGATGGTGGACATGAAACGCCGCAAGCGAGACCCCCGTTTTGTCTATCCGCTTGTCCCTTAAGCCGGATTTTGCGTCATCACAATGGCACGGGCAACATCGGCAACGCCCGGTGCCCGCCCGGCCGGCTAAAATAGGCCAATGACCGATCCGCTATTGGCCTACTCGGCCATTGGCCGACAAGGCCAGGCACGCGCCATCACCCGCGTTCTTGCTGTCGGCCCCGGGCAGGCCCTCGCCTCATTCCGATTCCGCTGCCCTAAAAGGAAGGACCGAGGGCGCGCGGGACGCTTTTGGGTCCGGGCGCACTCAAGTTTACGCAGAGTGCGCAAACCAAAAGTGCTCAGACCCACGGGCCTCGACGCCTCGCGACATCGAGGCTTGTCGAAGCTGATAGTGCCGCAAGTCCGCCAGTCCCTCGGCGTCCCGCGCGCGGTGTTTTTAGGTTTGCTCCGTGCCGGTCCCCGGTGGTCGATCCTCTCAGCCGCGTCTGCCGGTTAGGCGTCACCGCGGCAAGTCCACCGAGTAAGAGCTTCTTGCCGGCGGCGCGATCTCCGACAGATCGCCGCCGACGGCAGCCGGAGTCTCCGCGTGCGGCATGGCACGCCGGGACCGGCGCGGCTTGGACCGCCGGATCAGGAAACTCGACGCCGCATCTCCGACGCCCCCGAACCGGCCACCGCTCCCCGCCCCGCGTCTGGAGACTGCAGACCCCTCGGTAGCGAAGGGCGGGATGCGTGGGATTATAGTCACGGACTAAAAGCCGTCAATAGAAATACTTGAAAATAATCTTATCCCCGTTTGGGGCGATCTATCCCCGCGCAGCCTAAGGAGCCTCGCGTCAGCGATGCTTCGAGACGCGCACTTCCTGCGCCCCTCAGCAGGCGGCCGAGAGACGCGGGGTGCAGCCGCGCCCGCAGTCGATCCCTCACGCCTTCTTCACCCAGCGGCCGTTGTCGTCGGGTTGCCAATAGGTGACGTCGAAGCCCTTGGCCTTGGCCTCGCCCCAATGCGCGCGCGCGGCGGCCACCGCCTCCTCGTCGTCGCCGTCGAACAGCAACACGATGCGCCGGTAGGCCTCGGCGTCGGCCGGCACCGCGGCCCCCTCGATCAGGAAGCGCACGTCAGCGGCGTTGGGATTGCTGTCGGTCAGCGTCAGCAGCACCGGCTGCGCCTGCGCCTCCGCTTCGCGCCAGGTGCCGTGCGGCAGGAAGCCGTCGTCGCGGTAGGTCCACAGATGGGCGTCGAGCGCCTCGATACGCTCTTCCGAGACGCCCTGCACCACCACGCGCCACCCGCGCTCCAGCGACTTCTCGAGCAGCGTCGGCAGCACGCCTTCCAGGCGCTGCCCCTGCAAGTGGTAGAATAGCACTTCGGTCATGTTGGCCGCTCTGAACGTCGGCGGCCCCAAAGCCGGCCGCCTTGTCCACACCTAAAGCCCGGAAACGAAACGAGATAGGGTAAATTTTCGCAAGTTGTGCCCGCAACGACACGAATCCGCAAAAAACTGCAGTTCGTGGTCATTCGCGCCACCGTTGCGGGCCGATTTCAACCCGGCAACGGGGTCTGGATCGGCTTTTTGCCCAAATCGACGGCAATCCTTCGCGCCTCGGCCAGGCCCCCCGCCCGGCCGCCCCAGTCCGCCGTGTTGCGGCGCCGTTGACTCATTTCCCGTTACTCCATAGCGTTTTATCGGTCGCTGCGGACGCTCGCGGGGGCGTAGGGCGGCATTACTAAGGTTATGCGGGACCCGATGCCGGGCGTTTGTCGCGGCCGGGTTTTGTCTGTTGGTTCGACCGATTTGTCGGGGGGTGCCCAAGAATGGGCGGCTGTCGTTACGTTGCA
>CAWFEO010000033.1:0-23354 GCA_963814885.1 uncultured Alphaproteobacteria bacterium
ACGCTCATCATCGCCCGCTTGGCCTGTGCCGGCAGCGCTGCGAACACCAGCCCCTCGATCACAAACACCAGTCCGAGCGCGGCCAGGAAGTCCGACATGCCGGCAGCGCTTGCCCGCTAGCGGGCCGAGGCCGATGGCGCGCCCGGCACCGGCTTGGCCCCCGCCGGCGGTGGCAGCGTCGGCTTGGCCGCGGCGTCGCCGCTGCCGCTCGGGCTGTTGAAGAAACGGAAGAAACTGGTGTCGGGCTTGAGCAGCAGCCGCGTGTCGGCCGGCTTGAGGCCGGTTTCGTAGGCCTGCATCGACCGGTAGAACGAGAAGAAGTCCGGATCCTGCGTATAAGCCTTGTTGAAGATCGCGTTGCGGGTCGCGTCGCCCTCGCCGCGGATCTGCTGGCCTCTTCCACCTGGCGTCGGCGATCAGCACGGTCACCTCGCGGTCGGCGCGCGAGCGGATTTCCTGCGCGCGCTGGGCGCCTTGGGCGCGGTACTCGGCCGCCTCGCGCTGGCGCTCGGTCTGCATGCGCTTGTAGACCGCCTGGCTGTTCTGTTCCGGCAGGTCGGCGCGCCGGATGCGCGCGTCCACCACCTGAATGCCGTAACGCTCATCATCGCCCGCTTGGCCTGTGCCGGCAGCGCTGCGAACACCAGCCCCTCGATCACAAACACCAGTCCGAGCGCGGCCAGGAAGTCCGACATGCCGGCGGCGCTTGCCCGCTAGCGGGCCGAGGCCGATGGCGCGCCCGGCACCGGCTTGGCCCCCGCCGGCGGTGGCAGCGTCGGCTTGGCCGCGGCGTCGCCGCTGCCGCTCGGGCTGTTGAAGAAACGGAAGAAACTGGTGTCGGGCTTGAGCAGCAGCCGCGTGTCGGCCGGCTTGAGGCCGGTTTCGTAGGCCTGCATCGACCGGTAGAACGAGAAGAAGTCCGGATCCTGCGTATAGGCCTTGTTGAAGATCGCGTTGCGGGTCGCGTCGCCCTCGCCGCGGATCTGCTGGCCCTTCGACCTGGCGTCGGCGATCAGCACGGTCACCTCGCGATCGGCGCGCGAGCGGATTTCCTGCGCGCGCTGGGCGCCTTGGGCGCGGTACTCGGCCGCCTCGCGCTGGCGCTCGGTCTGCATGCGCTTGTAGACCGCCTGGCTGTTCTGTTCCGGCAGGTCGGCGCGCCGGATGCGCGCGTCCACCACCTGAATGCCGTAGTTGGCGGCCTCCTTGTCGACCAGGCCCTGGATGCGCTGCATCAGCGCAGCGCGCTGATCGCGCACCACGTGGATGAAGGTGGCTTCGCCGAGCACGCGCCGCAGCGCCGAGTTGAGCAGAATGGCAAGCTGCGAATTGGCGCCGCTGATCGATCCGAGCGTCTGATAGAAGCGCAACGGATTGGTGATTTTGTAGCGCGCGAAAGCGTCGACCACCAGCCGCTTCTGGTCCGAGGCGATCACCTCCTGCGGCGGCGACTCCAGATCGAGGATACGCTTGTCGATATAGACGACGGTGTCGATGAACGGCGCCTTGACGTGCAGTCCGGGTTCGGTGATCGGCTCCTGCGGCTTGCCGAGCCGCAGCACCAGCGCCTGTTGCGTCGGGTAGACGGTAAACAGCGACGAATAGGCGACGATCAACGCGGCGATGATGAGGACGACGATGACGCCGCCGATGACATTTAATCTCATCACTGGCCTCCCGACCTGGTTGGGGCGGCCGTATTGCCCGGTTTCATCAGCTCGTCGAGCGGCAGATAAGGCACCACGCCCTGTCCGCCCGCCTTGGAGTCGACGATGATCTTGTTGGTGCTGCCGAGCACACGCTCCATGGTCTCCAGATACATGCGCTCGCGGGTCACCACGGGCGCCTTTTTGTACTGTTCGAAGATCTTCATGTAGCGCGACGTCTGGCCGGTGGCCTCAGCCACCGTCTGCGAGCGATAGGCTTCCGCCGCCTGGACGATCCTGGCCACGTTGCCGCGGGCCTGTGGGATCACCCGGTTGGCATAGGTCTGCGCCTCATTGACCGCACGGTCGAGGTCGATGCGCGCGGCCTGCACGTCGCGGAAGGCGTCGATCACCTGCTTGGGCGGATCGACCTTTTGCAATTGCACCTGGGTGATGTCGATGCCGGCGCCGTAACTATTGAGCGTCTTCTGCATCAGGTCCTGCACGGCGGTTTCGGTCACCTGCCGCGCGCCGGTCAGGATCGGCTGAATGTCCGAACGGCCGATCACCTCACGCATGGCGCTTTCCGCAACGGCCTTCACCGTGCCGGCGGGATGCTGGATGTTGAACAGATAGTCGCCGACGCCGGTCGGCTTGACCTTCCAGAAAACCGAGAAGTTGACGTCGACGATATTCTCGTCGCCGGTCAGCATCAGGCTTTCCTCCGGCACCTCGCGCTCGCTGGTGCCGCGGCCGGTGTTGACCTCGCGCATGCCGATGTCGATCTTGTTGATGCGCAACGCCTTGGGCGTCAGCACGGTCTCGACCGGATAAGGCAGGTGGTAATTCAATCCCGGCTGCACCTCGCGCACTTCCTTGCCGAAGCGCAGCACCACGCCGAGCTCATCCGGCTCGACGCGGAAGAAGCCGGAGAAGCCCCACAGCGCGATCGCCGCCAGCGCCAGCAGCGCGAAACCCTTGCCGCCCATATTGCCGCCCGGCAACACGCGGCGCAGCCGGTCCTGGCCGCGGCGGAGCATTTCCTCCAGATCCGGCGGCTTGGGTCCCGACGATTGCGGTCCGGAGCCCCAGGGGCCTTTGCCGCCCGAACCCCAAGGGCCACCGCCCCCGCCGCCCTGATTTGACCATGGCATTGAATTGATCTCCCGGCGCCGGGGCTGATCGAGCCGGCCGCCTGTTTCGCAAGGGGTTATAGGCGAGGCGACCGGGCGTTACAACGCGCCCTCATGCCGCGCTTTTCGTCCAATTGCGCGCGAGGTGCGCATCAATGTGGCCATGCGGAGGCGATTTTGCCAGAGACCGTGTCGCCGCGGCGCACGCGTGGCCTCAGCGGACGCGCTCATACGTCAAAATCGTGAAATCGGCTTCGTCGTCCGGCCCGCGCGAGTGCGGCTCGCGCCTGACTTCGCGCCATTGCTGCGGGTCGATCGGGGGAAACAGCGTGTCGCCTTGCGGCGCGGCATGCACGCGGGTGATCTCCAGCCGGTCGGCATCGTCGATTGTGGCGGCGAACACGTCGCTGCCGCCAATCACCATGACCTCGTCCACGCCGCGGCGATCGGCATCGTTGCACGCATAGTCGAAGGCGGCGTCCAGGCTGGTGGCCAGCACCGCGCCCGGCGCGCGCAGGCCGAGGTCGCCGGTGAGCACGATGTTGGTGCGGTCCTTCAGGGCCTTGCCGATCAATTCAAATGTCTTGCGCCCCATGACGACCGGCTTGTTGAGCGTCAGTCGTTTGAAATGCTGCAAATCGGATTTCAGCCGCCACGGCAGCGCGCCTTGGTTGCCGATGACGTCGTTTTCGCCGATCGCCGCCACCAGCACGAGTTTCTTGCCGAATTTCATAGTGCCGCCCCCTGGCGCGCGAAACGCGCAAGCGCCTCGCCGCTCAAGCGGCAGATGCGCCATTCATCCATCGTCTGCGCGCCGATCGATTTGTAGAACGCGATCGAGGGCGCATTCCAGCCGAGCACCGCCCATTCGCAGCGCGCGTAACCTTGATCAACGCACCGGCGCGCCAGCCGCGCCATCAACGCCTTGCCGATGCCGCGCCCACGATAGGCGGGCTTAACGAAAATGTCCTCGATGTAGATGCCGTGGCGGCCGCGGAAGGTCGAGAAATTGAGGAACCAGACCGAAAAGCCGGCGGGCGCGCCGTCCCATTCCGCGATGTCGCAGCAAAGCCGCGGCACGTCGGCGAACAAGGCGGCGGCGATCTGCGCCTCGCTGGCATCGACGTCGGCGCTGAGTTTTTCGTAATCGGCGAGCTCCCGCACCAGCGCGAAGATCAGCGCGCTATCCGCCGGCCGCGCCGCGCGGATGACGAGGCTCACACTGCGACCTCGGCCTTGATGTGTGGATGCGGGTCGTAATTCTGGACCGTGAAATCCTCGTAGCGGAAGGCGAAGATGTCCTTCACCGACCGGTTGATCTGCATAACCGGCAGCGCGCGCGGCGCGCGAGAGAGCTGAAGCTGCGCCTGCTCCAGGTGGTTGAGATAAAGATGGGCGTCGCCGAACGTATGGATGAACTCGCCGGCTTTCAGCCCGGTCACCTGCGCCACCATCAGCGTCAGCAGCGCGTAGGAAGCGATGTTGAACGGCACGCCCAGGAACACGTCGGCCGAGCGCTGGTAGAGCTGGCACGACAGCCTGCCGTCGGCGACGTAGAACTGAAACAGGCAATGGCACGGCGGCAACGCCATCTTGTCGACGTCGGCCGGATTCCAGGCGGTGACGATCAGCCGGCGCGAATCCGGATTGCGGCGGATCAGATCGACCACATGGCTGATCTGGTCGATCGTGCGGCCGTCCTTGGCCGGCCACGAGCGCCACTGGTGGCCGTAGACGGGCCCGAGCTCGCCACGCGCGTCGGCCCATTCGTCCCAGATGTGCACGCCGTGTTCGTTGAGATATTTGATGTTGGTGTCGCCGGCCAGGAACCAGAGCAATTCGTAGACGATCGACTTCAGGTGCAGCTTCTTGGTGGTGAGCAGCGGAAAGCCGTCGGCGAGATCGAAACGCATCTGATGGCCGAACACCGACAGCGTGCCGGTGCCGGTGCGGTCGTGCTTTTCCACGCCACGGCTAAGAATATGTTCCATCAGCTCGAGGTATTGGCGCATCGCGGTCCCGCTCGGTGGTGAGTCGGAAGATGGGCAAGTTTAGCGGCGGCGGCAACTGCGCGGCAGGCGCTTATCAACGCCCGAAATTACCGCCCCGGCGCGCGGGCCCCCAAAAACCGCCGGAAAGCCGGCTTTGGTGTGCGCCCCATCCACCGCCGCGGACAACCTGCTAGCATCGCCCGGCCCGCAGGGGGGAACGCCATGGCCATCGCCTTTGATCACATGCTGCTCGCCCGCATCCTGTTCACGCTGGCGACCGCCGGCTACGCCTTCGGCACCGTCGTGGCCGACTTCAACAAAACCCACGCCACCAATCCGCGATGGATGCCACACGCCCGCTTCCACTTGGTTTGGCAAATCTTGAGCTATGTCGGCTTCGGCATCTTGGCGCTGGTGCTGATCTGGGCGCCGGGTCCCTACCCGGTCGAACGGCTTTATTTTGTCGCCGTCATGGCCGCGATCGTTTATGCGGCATTTTTCGCGGCGCTGATCGCCATGCCGCTCTATGGCGGTGCCGCCTATGACCAGAACGGCTATCAGCCGTTCAAAGCCCCGGTTCCGGTGATCGCCGACCGATGGGACGTCAACATTACCGTTTTCTCGATCCAGGTTGTGATCCTGGCCGCCGGCACGCTGGCCGCCGGGCTGTAGCGCGGATTTATTTCAATTTTACGCCGGCGGGCGGAAAGTTTACGTCCGCGCGTCAAGCCGCGCGCCTATCAAGGCCCTCGTCCAAATCGAGCGAGGGTTTTCATATGCTTGCGGTAATGTCGGCGATGGCGGCAAACGTTGGCGAAAGTTCCTTCGGCCAATGGTGCGGCAAAGCAGGCGCCGTGGTCGATTGCGTGATCCCGATCGCGCTTACCATTGCCCTTGCCGTCGGCTCGGGCGCGATCATTTTCGGCCTCCTCGATTGATCGGACGGCGTCGCCGGACGCGCCCGCCGTGGAGGCGCGCGGCACGGTGCAACGCGATTTATTCAAATTATATGCAACCGGCGCAAAACTTTGCGCCAATTTCGCGCCGCCGCGCCTAAATATTCGCTCGCTCCGCGAAACAGCGCGGAATCAGGAGCGATCGTCATGTTACAATTTTTTTCCGGCCTGGCCGTCGCAAGCAGCGGCGTCGCAGGCCTTTGGTACTGCTGGCCACGCAACGGCCAGGCTCACCCGCTCATCGTCATGCCGGTGCTCGAACTCGTTGATTCCGATCGCCATCGTGACCGCGTTGGCACTCGGCACCGCCTTGATCATATCGGGCGTGCTGGTCTGACCGGCCGGATATCGACGCGCGCTGCGCCGCGCAACTTTCCTGACCCGTTTTCTGCGACCGCAGTTAGCGGCGGCTAACCATTTTCCGGACTATAGCTGTGGGCGCCGCACTTTGCCGCGATCATTTCGCATTCTCGCCGCTTAGTTGGCCAAACTCATGCGGGCGAAAGTTCAAATGCAATCGCGCCGCCGACACTGGTCGAAACGCGGGTGACGACAATCGCACATTTTGTTCCATTCGGCATTCTCAAACCGTCGACCGGCGCAACGAGGGGAGAGAACACGATGCAAATCGCGCTCATGGTGGCCCTCGCCGTCAGCATAGTGCTCGGGATGTGGGTAATCTGGAAATTGACCCCGTAACCGCGCCGCTCACGCGTAATAGACGACCGCGGCCGGCGCGGCGTGGGTGTTCGCCGAAGCATCTTCGCGCGGCGGCACTGCGGTATTCGCCGGCCGGCCGCCGACGATGGCGCTGCCGCATTGCGGACAGTGCCAACCGGCGTCGATGCGGACCATCCCCATCCGGCAGATCGGGCAAGAGCGCACGGTTAACGGTGATGTTTCGCGCATGGCGCCTAACTGCGCTAAAGCCCGCGCCGGAACAATTCAGGAATCGTCCTATCCGTAATGTCCCGGAGGCCCGGGTTACCGCGGCAACGCGGCCGTAGCCGGCTTTGCTGCCGCGAATGAGCCCGCCGCCCGTGCGGCTACACCAATCCGGCAAAGCCGATCACGGCCGCCACCAGGAAAACCCACAGCGGATTGACCCGCGTCGCGAAGGAGACCGTCGCGGTCGTGGCGGTGATCAGGAAGGCATAGAAATTGTGATCGGTCGTGCGCGCCAGCACGAAGGCGCTCGCCCCAATCAGCCCGATCGACACCGGCACCAGCCCGGCCTGCAAGGCGATGCGCCAGCGCGCCTCCTTGAAGCGGTCCCAGGTGCGCGCCATCAGGTAGGCCAGCACGCAGGTCGGCCCGCACATCGCCCCGATAGCGACGCCGGCGCCCGCCAGCCCCGCCACGTGGTAGCCGATCAGTGCGACGATGATGACGTTCGGCCCCGGTGACAATTGCGCGATGGCAAACATGTCCGAGAACTGGCTGTTGTTCATCCAGCCCATCGTATCGACGACGACGCGGTGGATCTCCGGGATCGCCGCATTGGCGCCGCCGACCGAGAACAGCGACAGCACCGCGAACAGGCTAAACAGCGACCAAAGCGGATTTTCGTTCATCGCGTCACACCCGCCACCAGGCGAGCGCCACGCTGACCGGCGCCAGCCCGAGGAACACATAGGGCAGCGGCCAGTGCATGATGGCGACGCCGATAAAGGCGAGGATTGCCACCACCGGCGCCGAATTCCATCGCCTGGTGATGAGCAGCGGCCTCGCCATCTTGACGACCAACGCGACCATCAGGCCGGCGGCGGCGGCAGCGATGCCGGCGAGGATGTGGCTGAGAATGGCCATGTCGCCGTAGCGCTCGTAGAGAAAGGCCAGCCCGGTCACGACCACCAGCGGCGGCCCAATCACGCCGGTAACGGCGAGCACGGCACCGGCGGCGCCGCCGAAGCGGGTGCCGAACACCACCGAGAAGTTCACGGTGTTTGGTCCGGGCAAAAACTGCGACAGCGCGAAAGTCTCGTTGAACTCCTCCGGGGTCATCCAGCGCCGCCGCTCGACGATCATGATGCGCGCCCAGGCCAGCGCGCCGCCGAACCCGGACAGCGAGATGCCGATGAAGGCGCGGAACAGCTCGCCGAGCGGCGGATGATACGGTTGCGGGTCTTGGGCGGTGAGACTGGGCGCTGGTTCGGGGGATTCGGACATGGCGGCGTGTTTATCCCGCGCCGCGCCGCGCGGCTAGCGGGACGAACGCGCGCGACCGATGCGGCGGCGGCATGGCGGACGGCCGCCTCAAATCGTCAGCGCGAGCCAGATCGCCAGGCCGAACACCACAACCGACGCGACCGCCATGCCGGCGATCTGGGCCGGTGACGGCGGCGGTTCATGACCGACGCCATGGTCATGGCGCATCGTCGCCGCCGGTGCGGCTTGCAGGGTCGCACCCGGACGCACGGTCATCATGCCGTGCTTGAGACCTCTGGCGACCAGCCACCAGTTCATAGGGTAAGCAACGATGAACCCGACCAGCAGCGCCATGCTCATGACGAACCAGAATTCCGGCGTCAAAGGGCTCAAGCGGTGTCCAATGAGCATCCGCCCGAGCGCGGCGGTCGGCACCATCCCGGTCATCAGCAAGTTCATCGAAAGAAATTCGGGAATGAAGGTGTTAACAAGCGAACGCCGGTAAGATCCACCGGCCATTTCGCGCATGAATAGCGCCTGAAAAATCGTCCAGCCGAAGCCAAAGCCGAGCACGTATTCGAGCGCGATGTCGGCGAGATGCGGCAGCGTCAGGATCGACCCAACCGTGGCTCCGGCCAGAATGCCGATGCCGTCGCCGGCCACGCAATGCATGGTCGAGCCGAGCACTTGCCGCCAGCGTGCGGCGACATATTGTTCATGCAATCCCGGCAGCGGCTCGCGGCAGCCAAGCACATAGAGGAAGGCGCCGATCGGCCCGGTATAGGCCGTCAGCAGAATAAACCCCCATTTCAACACCGGCGATTCGGGCGTGGTGCGGATATCGATGGCGACGAACACGACGGAGGCCGCCGTGAGCAGGAACCATAGAAGCATCACGCCGTCGAGCATGGGCCGCCTCCGTTTGGCGATTCCAATCGCGCGTTCGCGTCAGCAGCCGCAAGTTTGCGCTATTGGCCGGTGAATTTCCACGCAAATGCGTGTCCGGGCGCCGCAAAATGGCCGACCGGCGCTGGCATTAATTGTTGCGAAGGTTGCCGCCGGCCATCATAAGGCTGTTCGACTAGCGAGGGAGAACGACTCGCCATGAGATTTGTCCCAGTCCTTGCAGCGTCCGTGCTGCTCATCGCGGCCGCCGCCCTTCCGGCCGCCGCGCATAGCGCCCACCATTTCTCGGCCGGCGAGCCCGGCAACCCGAAAAAACCGGCGCGCACCGTCAAGATCTCCATGCAGGAACAGGGCAAGAAGATGCTCTACGAGCCGTCGCGCATCGTCGTGCGCAAGGGCGAGCAGATCCGTTTCGTCCTCTTCAATGACGGCAATGAGTCGCATGAATTCGTGCTGGCGACGGTCAAGGAAAATCTCAAGCATGCCGCGGACATGAAAAAGAATCCGCACATGGCGCACCATGATCCCAACGCCATCACCCTGACACCCTATGTGGGCGGCGAGCTGCTGTGGAAATTCACCAAGGCCGGCACCTTCGAATACGGCTGCCTCATCCCCGGCCACCGCGAAGCCGGCATGTACGGAACGGTCGTGGTGAAATAGGCGTGCGAGAGCGCGAGCGGAAAAAGCCCCCGGACGGCGCGCCGAGGGCTTTTCCATTTTGCGCCTGTCATCGAGCGTATGTCACCGCCGCCGGCCCGCATTTGCGGTTGCTAAAACGGTCACCTTTGGGCAGTTTGCCGGTTCTTGCCGCGTGAGGATCATTGCGCAATCAATGATCAGGCATCGATCTGACTACAAATTATTTATTGAGTCTGGAGCGTAGCATGGCGTCGAAACCCCGGGCCACGAAAGCCAAGAAACCGCGCGCCCCGGCCAAATCCAAGAAACCGCCGGCCCCCGCCGCAGCCCTCCCCGACCATGGGATCGTCGTCGGCAAGAGCGGCAAATTCGAAGTGCTCGATTTCAAATTCGGCAATCGCCACGGGCTGGTGACCGGCGCCACCGGCACCGGCAAGACCGTCACCTTGCAGGTACTGGCGGAAGGATTTTCGAAGGCCGGCGTGCCGGTCTTCGCCGCCGACGTCAAAGGTGACCTTTCCGGCATCGCCGCCGCCGGCGAAGCCAAGGAAGCCTTCGTCAAGCGCGCCGAAAGCATGGGGCTGCCCTATCAGCCCGACGAATTCCCCGCGATCTTCTGGGACGTATTCGGCGCGGAAGGCCATCCGATCCGCGCCACGGTGTCCGAGATGGGACCGATCCTGTTGGCGCGGATCATGGACCTCAACGATGCCCAGGAAGGCGTGCTCAACATCGCGTTCCGCGTCGCCGACGAACAAGGCCTGGCGGTACTCGATCTCAAGGATCTGCGGGCAATTCTCCAGAACGTCTCCGAACGCGCAACAGAGCTGCAGAAGACCTACGGCAATGTGTCCGGAGCGACGGTCGGCGCGATCCAGCGCCAGCTGCTGGTGCTGGAGAACCAGGGCGCGACCAATTTCTTCGGCGAGCCGGCGTTGAATATCGCGGATTTCATGCGCGTCGATCGCGACGGCCGCGGCTACGTCAACATCCTTGCCGCCGACAAGCTGATCGCCAACCCACGGCTTTACGCCATGTTTCTGCTGTGGCTGCTCTCGGAGCTGTTCGAATCGCTGCCCGAGGTCGGCGACCCCGACAAGCCGAAGCTGGTGTTCTTTTTCGACGAGGCGCATCTGCTGTTCAACGACGCGCCCAAGGCGTTGCTCGAGAAAGTCGAACAGGTGGTGCGTCTGATCCGCTCCAAGGGCGTCGGCGTGTTCTTCGTCACGCAAAATCCGCTCGACGTGCCGGAGACCGTGCTGTCGCAGCTCGGCAACCGCGTCCAGCACGCCTTGCGCGCGTTCACGCCGCGCGATCAGCGCGCGGTGAAGGCGGCGGCGGAAACTTTCCGGCCGAACAAGGACCTCGATACGGTCCAGGTCATCACCGAGCTCGGCAAGGGCGAAGCGCTGGTCTCCTTCCTGGAGGGCAACGGCATCCCTTCCGTGGTCGAGCGCACCATGATCTGCCCGCCGTCCGCCCGCCTCGGGCTGATCACGGCGGACGAGCGGCGCGCGGTCGACGCGCAAAGCCCGGTCAAAGGCAAATACGACACCGCGGTCGACTCTGAATCCGCCTACGAGATTTTGAAAAAGCGCGTCGAGGAAACCGCCGCCGCTGAAGCCGAGGCCGAACAAGGCGGCGGCGGCTTGATGGGCGGGATCGGCGTCATTGTCGGCAGCATCTTCGGCACCACCCGCAAGAGCGGCGAACGCCTGACCACCGGACAACTGATCGCCCGCTCGATCACCCGCACGGTGGCGAGCCGCACCGCCGGCAAGGTCGCCGCCGACATCGGCAAGTCGGTTGGCGGCTCCATGGGCGGCTCGATCGGACGCGCCATCGTGCGCGGCGCGCTCGGCGGCATGTTGCGGCGGCGCTGAGCAAACAAACGGCCTAAGGCTTTTCCGCGCGCCGGCTGCGCGCCGCCTCTTCCGCCTCGCGCGTGCGGGCCGCGTTCAAGCCGCCGTCGCGTCCGAGATAAAGCGTCTGCGAGGGGAAGGCGAAGCCGGTGCCGCTCTTCTCCACGATTTCCATGCAGGCGAGCAGTAACTCTTCCTGCAATTCCAGGAAGCCGGAATAGTCCCTCGCTAAGACATAGGCGAAAATCTCGACGTCGAGCGAATAGGCGGCCAAGCCGATCAGGCGTACGCGCGCCGACTTGGATTCCACCTTGGGATGCTTGCCCAGCATGTCGCGCAATTCCTGCAGCACATAACGCATCTGGTCGGTGCTGGTCTCGTAGCGCAGGTTCAGGATGGGATGGAACCAGAAGCGGTCGCGCTGCGAGTAGTTCTCGATGTGCAGCGTGACGAACTCGCCGTTGGGCACGGTCAAGACGGTGCGGTCGAGGGTACGGATGCGGGTCGAGCGGATGCCGATTTCCTCGACCGTCCCGAGCGTGTTGCCGAAACGGCAGAAATCGCCGATGCGCACCGGCCGGTCGGCCAGCACCGTCAGGCTGCCGATCAGGTTCTCGAACAGCTTTTGCGCGCCGAGCGCGATGGCCAGGCCGCCGACACCGAGAGCGGCGAGACCGGCGGTGACGTTGACGCCGAAGGCGCGCAACAGCGCCGCCACGAACAGGATGACGATCAGCGCCTTGAATGCGCGGCTGAGAAAGCTGATGGCGGAATAGGCCGTGAGCTGACCACGGCGCGACATGCGCCCGAGAATCACTTCGCCGGCGGCGTCGGCCACCCGCCACAGCAGCCAGGCAAACGCGAACCAGCCGACGATCTGCACGGCGAACACCGCGCGGTAACGCGCAATCACCGAGACGCCCAGTACCTGCACCGCCAGTCCGAATACCAGCAGCATGATCAGCAGGCGCAGCGGCCCGGCCGATTTTTCGATGAAACGCGACAGCTTGGTCTCCTCGCCGCCGCGTCGCAGCACCCACTCGATCGGCCGGCGCAGCGCGACCAACACCCAGGCGAGACCAAAGCTCAGGCCCGCCAGGATGAGCAGCGCCAGCCAATGCGAAACCGGCGCGCCGTCGACGGTCGGCCCCTCCGGCAACAGGTCCAGCCAGGCGCCGCCGGAGGAATCGACCTTGAGCGCGCGGGCCAGCGCCGGGATTTCGTTCAAGGTGGCGTCGGACACCAGCCACAGCGCCTTGCCGTCGCGGGTGACGCGCTTGGCCAGCAGCGGCACTTCGTGGTCCGACGATTTGATCTGGCCGAAGCGCTCCTCGTCTTGCTTCAGTCCGTCCTTGACGTTGCCGTTGGGATCGCTGGAAAGCTCCGCCGGCGTGACCACGGTGCCGGCGCGGTCGAGCACTTCCTGAAAGCGCTTGGCCAGTTGCGGCCCGGCCAGGATGAACCATTGCCGCACGCCCGGCACCGAGGTGGTCTCGAAGTATTGCACCGCGCGCTCGTAGTCGGCGGCGGCGAGCGCGTTCATCAGCCCGGTCACCATGCCCTGCGGCGTCTCGCGCCCGAAAGGATCCTTCTCCGGCTTGGCGGCCGGCGCCGCGCCGTTTTCGGCCGGCGCGGGGGTCGGCACCGTTTGCGCGAGCGCGCCGGTGGCAAACACCGTCAGCAATAAGAGAGCGGTAAAAAATCTGCGGGCGCGGAAATTCAACGTCATCGCTTTGGCGTGTCCCACCAGGAGGCTGTTGGAGGTTACCCGCACGCGGCAACGGCCTGCGGGCGGGTTTACTGAGCCTACCCAGGCGGCATCAATGTGGCGGCGGCGGCAAGGCCTTGCTTTGGCCGTCGAAGGCCGCCACATGTCCGCCATGAGCCTTCTGCTGAACGTGCTGTGGATCATATTCGGCGGCCTTTGGATGGCCGTCGGCTGGCTGATCGCCGCCCTGATCATGCTGATCACCATTATCGGCATTCCGTGGGCGCGCGCCGCGCTCACCATCGCGGTGTACACACTGCTGCCCTTCGGCCACACGGTGGTCGACCGGCCGAGCGGGATCGGCGCGGGCCCGCTCGGTTTTATCGGCAACCTGATCTGGCTGGTGCTGGCCGGCTGGTGGCTGGCGCTTGGTCACCTGATCACGGCGGTCCTGCTCGCCGTCACCATCATCGGCATCCCCTTTGCCTGGGCGCACTTGAAGCTCGCCGGCGTCTCGCTGTGGCCGGTCGGCAAGGATATCGTCAGCACCGCCTAGCCCGATCCGAAACGTATATTCAAAAAACAGACGGCATGTCCGCTTCACCCCGCAAGCCGACATTTATTGCGGCAAATGGATTGTCTGCTATGGGCCAATAGCGACCAAAGCACCGCAGCATGATCGGCACAAAAAGAAAGACCGCCTCGCGGCGATCTCTCTCTAATCCAATCAGGCGGGGGCGTGTGGCGCTTGGCCCAATCGGGATTATTAGATCAGGCAGACTGAGCCTTCCGCTTCCTGCGCCAGCAGATCAGCCCCAAGGCGCTGAGACCCGAGGCCATGAGTGGAAGCGCGGCCGGGAGTGGCGTCGCCAGGGTAGGAGCGCAATTGGCACCTACGCACGACTGAGTCACGTCAGAAATATAAAAACCTTTCGCTTGATCGATACCGACAAGAGATGCGATCCCATAGTTCGACGCGAGGACAATGGATGTAATGTCCGGGTTAGCGCCAAGAATGAGAAAACTGTTGACCCCGTTGTCGGCCAATTTGCCATCCAGCGCCGTGTCAACAACGATACTGCTTCCGGCGCCGTAATTGACCGTTATTGTGAGATCAGCAGGATAGGTGTGGCTGCCGTCGAACTGAAGGTCGAACAATAAGTCGCCGAAAGTATAACCAGGCACAGTGATGGTAAGATCGTTAAAGGTACCGCCGTCCTGGGCTGATATGGTGCCTCCCCCGTTGGCGAGACTGAGCAAATCTGAGGAGCTGAAATTGACGCAAGCGGCGCCGCAGGCACCGTTCGCTCCAATAGCTCCATATCCGGTGTACTCGCCGCCCGCGGGGCTACTTATCAAATAAATTTGTTCCTCGCCGGACGTGCTCGGAAGACTGCTGCCGTTTGGATTGCCCTTGAGATAAATCCCGACGTTTGAGTCGCCGAGGTTAGTGGCTGTTGTCGCTTGCACAGGGCCGGAGCTCAAAAACCCAGCCGTCGCCGCTGCCACAAACAACGCATTTCGAACTGAACGCATGACAATGCCTCCTAGACCCGCGGCTATCACCGCTGTCAGGGCGCCACCGCGGAATACCATCACAAACCGCTTTTGTTCGTAATAGACAACCAATGGGCGAAATGACTATTTTATATCTATAAATGCTACATAAACATGCCGTGCGACTGACAATTTCCGCTTCGGGTCAACCGCGAACGAGCCATCTAAGGCCAAAATCCGCCTTTGTCCGCTGTTCCCCAAAAGCAGACATGGAACGGGGCATCCAAGGCAGCATTTGGCTCGCCGGCTATGAACCCGTATCGCGTCCTAGAGCGTCGCCTTGCCGCGCTTGGCGAGCGCCTCGACCGGGGATTTAAACCAGGGACCGAAAATACCATTGACCGTGCCGCCCTCACCGCGCGAGCAGCAGCCCGCCGCAAAGCAGCGCTGCGAACAGAATCTGGACCTGGACGGTGCGCATCAAAATCCGGTTCAGGCCCCGGCCGCGCGGCTCACGCGCAAAACCCGCGATCAGCGCGAGCACCGGCACCAGCGCGAGGGCCGCCGGCCAAACCCGGCCACGCGGCAACTGCTCCGCCAACAGCGGCAGCAACGCGAACGGCAGCAGCATGAGCCCGGCATAGACCCAATGGGAGGCGCCCGCGCCGATCGCCATCGGCAGCGTCAGCCGGCCGACACGGCGGTCGACCTCGACGTCGCGGTGGTTGTTGACCAACAGCACGGCGGCCGCGAAGCTGCCGACCGCGAGCCCGCCAGCCAAGGCCGCGATGCCGAAGTGCAAGGTCGCGATCCAATAGGTGCCGCCGACCGCGCCGACCCCGAAAAAGGCCAGCACGAACACTTCGCCCAGCGGCGAATAGGCGATCGCGCGCGGGCCACCGGCATAGCACCAGCCCGCGGCAATCGACAGCAGACCGAGCACCAGGATCGGCCAGCCGCCGACCGATATTAAATATGTGCCGGCGAATGCGGCCAGTGCAAAGCACAGCAGCGCGCCGCGCCGCACCGCCGTGGCGCTCAAAAGGCCGCGCGCGGTGGCGCGCGGCGGTCCCAGCCGCTCGACACCGTAGCCGCCGGGCGCGGCGTCGAGTGTATCGTTGTGCAGATTGGTGCCGAGATGGATCAGCACGCTGCCGGCGAGCGCCACCGCTACCGCCGCCCAGGCAACCTTGTCCTGCGCCGCGAAGGCGAGCGCGGCGCCGACCGCCACCGGGACGATCGACAGGCTGAGCGAGAACGGACGCGCCGCCATGATCCAAGACGAGAGATTCATTGCGGCGGACCTTCCGGAGGGGCTCACTTCACCGGGAGGAGTGTAATACGCCGGTTGTCGCAATCGAAGCGGCAGACGCCGCGGCGGCGAGCGGTGACCGCTGCTTGCTAACCCCGGATCGCGGCCCACAGGCTCTTGGCCTTGCGGTCCGCCGCCATCCACCAGCCGCAGATGCCGAGCGCCACGGTGGCGACGATCGGGCCCAACAGCCAGTCCCACGCCGTCAGCGTCACCGGCAGCGCGATCTTGCTGGCGCCGAGTTGAAATCCGCCGCCGGCGAAACTGGCCGGGTTCTCGCCCGGCAGGCTGGCCGGCAGATCGACGCTGATTTGGGCGAGCAGAACGCTGGCGCCGGCCAGCAGGCCGAGCGCGATCAAGCCGGCGGCCAGCCCTTGCAGCGCCATTTCCACCGCGATCTCGCGCCGCACCTGGCCCTGCTCCCAGCCGATCACGCGCAGAATCGCCAGCTCGCGGCTGCGCTCGACCAGATTGCCGAACACGAAGGTGGCGCCCAGCGCCAACGCCGCCAGCGCGCCGGCCAGCACGGCCACGATGCGGAAACGGCCGATGGTCTGCGACACGCCGCCGAACAATTGCAGCATGGTGCCGGGCGAGGTCACCGAGGCGTGCGACATCCATCCGGCGATACGGCTCTTCACGTTTTCGGTCTGCCCCATGTCGGCGAGCTTGAGGAACACCTGGTTGACCAGGTTCGCCGGCAGGTTGGCCAGCCGCCGCGCCTCGCCGATGTCCATGTAGAAATTGCTGGCGACGATCTGGCTGCCTTCCAGGATATCGACCACGCCGGTGACGTCATATTGCTGGCCGCCGATATCGACTTGCGAGCCCGGCGCCAGCCGGTAGAACGCGCCGTAATGCCGCTCCACCAGCACCTCGCGCGCGCCCGGCTTCGGCAGCCGTCCCTTGATCAGCCACTTGCTAACCTTGCCCGGCCCGAGCGCGGGCGCGTCAGGGCTAAGCGACACGCCGGTGATGGAGACGAAGCGCCCCTTGCCCAGATTCCACAGCAGCACGAAGCCGGCCGCTTGGCTCACGCCCGGCTCCGCCGCCAGTCTCTTTAATTCGTCAGTGGTGATCGGCTCGGCCGAGTACGGCAGGATGATGCCCATCTGTTTGGGCACCTCGTTCTGTGTGGCGCTGCGTTGCACGATCAGGTCGGCGCCGAGATTGCGGAACGGCACCGTCGCCAGATCGGCGAAAGCGCGGCTGAGGATGTCGAGCGTGGTAACCAGCGTCACCGCCAGCGCGATGCCGGCGACCAGCAGCGCGGTGCGCTTCCAGCGATAGGCCAGCTCGCTTCCCACGTAGCGCCAGTGAATGGCCATGTTATTTCCCCAGCGCCGCCTTCACCGCCGCCTCGAAATCGGCCACCGACCAGGAGCCGTTGAGCCCGAGCGGATTGCCGGCGCCGGCGGGAAAATCCTTGAACACGACGGCTGTGCCGTCCGCCCGCTTGAATTTGTCGCTGCCGTTGACCAGCAGCAGGATCGGCACGTGGCCTTTCTGACCGACGGCTTTGATGCGCTTCTCGCCCGCCGGGCTTTCGGGATCGAGCTCGACCACTTTCACGCGCGCACCCAGCGTGCCGAGGAACGCCCGCACCGGCTTGAGCACGTCCCGCACCGGCCCATGCGGCAGTGCGATAATCTCGACCGTCGGCGGCGCGGCCCAGGCCAGCCCCGTCACAACGACGATGGCGGTTCCCGCCACCAGCCCGGCGATAAAGTCTCTACGCGTGGTCATTGCCGATCCTTCCGTCTTTCATCTCCACGACATTGCCGGCCTTGGCCGCCACGTCGGGATCGTGGGTCACCATCAAAAGCCCGGTATTATGCGTGCGGCCGAGATCGAGCAGCAGTTCAAGCACCGAGGCGCCGGTCTCCTGGTCGAGATTGCCGGTCGGCTCGTCGGCCAGAATGATGGACGGGCTGCTCATGAGCGCGCGCGCGATCGCCACGCGCTGCTGCTCGCCACCGCTCAACGTCGCGGGGTGATAGTGCAGCCGCTCGCTCAAGCCCACCTGGTGCAACAGATCGACGCCGCGCTGACGGCGCTCCGCCGCACTCGTTTCGGTGGCGAAGAAGGTCGGCAGCATCACATTGTCGAGCGCGGTGAGCGACGGGATCAGGCTGAAGCCCTGAAACACGATGCCGATCGAGTGGCGGCGCAACGTCGCCATGTCATTGTCGCTCATGCCGGAGAGCTTCTGCCCCATGACGACGACTTCGCCTTCGTCGGGCTTCTCGAGCCCGGCGACGATTCCGAGCAATGTGCTCTTGCCGGAGCCCGACTTGCCCATGATGGCGGTGAACTGCCCGGCGCCGACGGTGAGATCGACGCCTTTCAGGATCTCGACATCGCCGTAATGTTTTTTGACGCGCGCCACGCGAATGATTTCCTGCGTGGACGCCGGCGCGGGCTTTGCTGTGTCGCTCATGCCAGGCTCCATCATTCGGCGCGCAGCAGCGACCACGGTTGCGGCCGCGGCAGCGCGAGAACGGCGACCACCGCCAACAGGCTGATCGCCAGGCTGCCGGCGGCGGCGATGCCGGCGGTCAGCCACGAGATCGATATGGGCGCGGTAATGGTCTGCGTGCGGTTGATCGCCGCCGTCGGAATGAAGTGCGGCGTCGAACTCAGGTCCCAGGGCAGATCGACGGTGACCGAAATGTGCCCCAGGGACAGCACGACCACGAGGGCAATCGCGAAGCCGGCCACGGTGCCGATGACCGCCAGCGCCAGGTTCTCGATCAACACCTGCTCGCCGATGTGCCGCCGCGACCATCCGATGGCTTGCAGGATCGCCATTTCGCGCCGCCGCTCGGCAACCGACGTCGCGGTCGCGCGCCATACGAAAGCGGCGGCGAACAGGCCGATGACGGCCGCGATAATCAAGCCCATGCTTTGCGACAGGAACAGCACCCCGGAGAGCGCGTTGCGCATCGACAGCTCACTCGACACCACGCCCTTTTTGCCGATCAGCGCCGTGACCTTTTCGACCACGCCCTGTAAATGTTCGCGATTGACTTTAACCAGCACCAGATTGGCGTCGTCGGCGCCGAACGGATAAAGCGCCCTCACCTGCGGCGCCGCCGTCGCCAGGCCCTGCGCGAGTTTGAGCGGCATATAGACGTCGGCGCGCACCAACTTGCCGCTGCGCGCGGCGTCGACCACGCCGGCGACCGGGAAGCTGTCGACGCCGACCTTGATGGTGTCGCCGACCTTGATCTTGTTCTTGCTGGCAAAGTCGCTGTCGATCAAGACAGCACGGCTGTCGGCGGCGATCGGCTTGCCGTCGATCAGACGCTGGGCGAGACCGGCAAGCCCCACCTCGCTGTCCTCGATGCCGAGAACCAACTCATAGCGGTCCGGTTCCAGGTCCCACATATAGACCGCGCGGGTGAGCGCGATCACGCCCGGGATCGCCTTGATCTGCGCGACGATATTGGCCGGAAGCAGCGCATTGGGATGGGGAAACACCAGACCTTCGAGCTTGGGCGGGATATCGCCTTGCTGCTGCACGATGACGTCGGCGCCGACCGTTTCGATCGGTACGCGCAGCGCGCGCGCGTAAGACGCCGCCAGCGACGTCAGCACCATGGCCGCCAGCACCGCCAGCGCGATGCTGACCGCGGTCACCAGCGAACGGCCGCTGCGGAATACGAGCTCGCTGGCTGCGTAACGGAGCATGACGTCGAGCCCACAGAAGAGAATGAGTAAAGATTTCTACTTAAGGTCGGCCCCCGGCCGCAATGATTTGGATCATACGGCTGCAGCGGCGGAACGCATTCAGATTGTTGAGTATTCCCGCTCGCCGTCACAATTATCGGCAATCCCTTCGCCTGGGCGCAGGTGAAGCTCGCCGCCATCTCGCGCTGGCCGATCGGCAAGGCCGCTCAACGGTTATCCCGGCGGTCTTTTCCGAGCCGTCCGGGCGCGCTCTTAAGCGTCGCCGCGCAGAGCGGCGATGAAATGGGAGATATTCGGGGGGCAAAAGGGGGGCGGGTTTTCAAGCGGGGCGCGGACCGCTAGGATTTTCGCACCCAGCGCGACATGCGCGCATGCGAGGGCAACATGCGAACCTTCCGGCTGCTTGCCGGCCTCTGCCTGACGGTCCTTGTTTCGACGCTCGCCGTCCCGGCAGCGGCGCAGCAAAGCCATGCGCGGGTTGCGCTCGTCATCGCCAATGCGAACTATCCCGACGCCGGCAAGCCGCTGCCCTTTGCCGTCAAGGACGCGACCGCGATTGCGGCGGAACTGCGCCGCCTCAATTTCAGTGTCGAGGTCAAGACGAATCTCAACAAGCGCGACACCCGGCAGGCGATCGACGCTTTCATCGGCAAGATCAAAAACGGCGAGACGGCGCTGTTCTATTTCAGCGGGTTCGGCCTCCAGGTCGAGCGGCAGACCTATCTCATTCCAGTCGATGCGCAGATCTGGAGGGAAGCCGACGTGCGCCGCGATGGCGTGAGCGCCAACGCGCTGGTGGCCCGGATGCAGCGCAAGGGCGCGAGCGCCAAGATCATCGTCATCGATGCCGGGCGGCGCAACCCGTTCGAGCGCCGCTTTCGGTCCGTCGCCGCGGGGCTTGCGCCGTTTGAAATGCCGGTCGGTACGCTCGCGCTCTACTCGACCGCGATCGGCAAGATCACCGAAGATTTGCGTTCCGGCGGAAATAGTCTGTTCGTCGCGGCGTTGCTGCGGCAATTGCGCTCCCCGAAGGCGAGCGTCGAGCAGCTTTTCAATCGCGCGCGCATCGATGTGTCGCGCGCCTCGGAGGGCAAGCAGGTTCCCTGGGTTGCGTCGTCACTGCTTGGCGAAATCAATTTGGGCGATCCCGCGCCGGCTCCCGCGGCGTCCAGTCACGACACGGCCCGCTTGCCGGTCACCGCCAATTCCAACCCGCCGGGTTCGACGGCCACCGCGCCGTGGCAGACGTTACCCAATGGCGGCGGCAACGCCGAAGGCGCCGTTGCCGGCAGCGCGACGTTGCCCGGTTCAAACGGATCGGCGCGGCCGAGCGCCAACAAACCGGCCCCGCCCGGTTCCAACGTGGCGGCATTGCCCCCCCAAGCCGGCGAGGCCAAGACATCCAGCGCCAGCCAGAGCCCCGAGGTCGGAAGCTGGCAGACGGTCGTGCGCACCCGCAGGCGCAAAATCGTGTGCGTGTTCGTGCTGGAGCCCGACGGCCATTATCGGTTCAGCGAGCGCTGCCCCGCGCCCTACACCGGCGAGACCGGCGACGCGACCGTCAAGGGCGGCAAGTACATCATGCGCGCCAAGTCGGGCCGGGTCGAGCGCGGCACCCTTAAAATGGTCAACCATAATAAATTCGTTGCCCGTTCGGGCGGCAGCCAGGTCGTGTGGACGCGGGTCGAGTGAGCCGATAATCGCGCAGCCATCGGGCGGCGCGTCCTAAGCAGTCCTTGGCGCGCCGTTTCTGTGTCCACGCCGCAGGCGTGCACTCATAATAACCAGCCGCATGTCTGCTCTAGTCCGAAAGCGGACATTAGTCAGTGCCCCGAGAAAGTCCGCTTAGGGCCAAGAGCGGAAACTCCGTAACCGACATCTCTGCAAATCCTGCTCTTTTGGTTTTGAAAACCTTTTATTAAGCACACCTCTAAACCTTTTGTTTCAACCAGAGCGAGTAGATTTTGCGAATGAAGCAGGTTGGCTCCATGCAAGACCGTCGGAAGGCGTCACGAAAGCAGTTGCAGTTTCCTGCTTGGGTCGAAAGTGTGCATAGAGATCCGCTGGAGTGCGTGGTGATCGATATGACACTCAATGGCGCACAACTGCGGGCGCCGAACGTAGCCTTGCCGGATGAGTTCACATTGCTGCTGGACAATAATTCGTCGCTGAAGCGGCGCTGCAAAGTGATCTGGCGCAAGGGATTCACCGTCGGGCTGAAGTTTGTTCAGGCCTAGCCAGACTCGCCGCAGCAGCCGGACGCAGAACGCGAAAAAGCCTAGAAATAGAAGCGCGCCCCCGATCCCAACAGCTAAGCATTATTGGATATCGCTTGCCTTTAGTCCGCTGCACCGGGCTAAAAGCAGACATTGCTGCGTGAGTTTGTGATGTCCGTTTCACGCCCGGAGCGGACTTTCGGCACTGCAACGTGCATGTCCGCTTTGGGTCACGTGTGGACGGCGCCTTGGCAAGAGCTTTTTTGACGTTGCTGCAGCATTGGTCGGGTGCGGTCACGTGTCCGGCCTGTTGATGCGGCCGGTGTGGCCGCTGGCCCTAATGCTCTGCGCGGATCGGGTCCCAATCGTTAGCACGCACTTTTAGAGCAGTGCGATGACCCAAACGGGCTCTCCCGATCCCCGGAACGACCGTGTCTGCATTACGTCGTCATGCCCTCGCCAATTGATGGTGCCGATCTGCCTGCTGGCCTCTGTTAAGCTGCCATCAGCAGCGTCGGCTCCTTGTATCTCTCGCCGCGGACCATGACGGCCCAGGCCATGCGGGCAATCTTGTTGGCCAGCGCGACCGCCGCAACCATGGTCGGCCGGCGCTCCATCAACCGCGCGAGCCACGGCCGCCTCTCGGTGCCGTGCTTTTGCGCGTAGCGGATGACCGCCATTGCCCCGGCGACGAGCAACCATCGCAAGTAGCGATTGCCCTGCTTGGTGATGCTGCCGAGCCTGTCCTTGCCGCCGCTCGTATGCTGCTTCGGCACCAACCCAATCCAGGCGGCAAGGTTGCGTCCTGAGCGGAACTCCTGCCAGTCGCCGACCTCGGCAACCAGGGCCGTGGCAACGATTGGGCCGATGCCCGGGATCTCCTCCAGCCGGCGGCTCGCCTCGCACGAGCGATGCCAAGCCAGGATGCTCTTGTCGATTGATCTGATCTCGGCACCGAGGGCGCTGTATTGCCGCGCCATCACATCAAGAATAGCACGGGTGGCCGGGGCGATCCGATTATCCGCGCCATCCGCGATGATCCTAAGCAACTCGCCGATCCCATTACGGCCCTTGGCCGACACGATGCCCAGCTCCGCCAGATGCCCACGTAGGGCATTGCTCAACATCGTGCGCTGACGCACCAGCAATTGCCGGGTTCGGTGCAGCATCAAGGCCGTCTGCTGCTCCTTGGTCTTGATCGGCACAAACCGCATCGACGGCCGCGTCACCGCCTCGCAGATCGCGGCCGCATCATTGGCGTCGTTCTTGCTGCGCTTGAGATAGGCCTTCACATAGCTCGGCGGCATCAGCCGTCACCGTGTGGCCAAGTGCCTGCAGCTCACGGCCCCAATGATGCGCTGACGGGCAGGCTTCGATCCCGACCAGGCACGGCGGCAGAGCGGCGAAGACCTCCAGCAGCTTCAAACGACTGACACGCTTGCGGATCACCACCGCGCCTGAACTATCAACCCCGTGCACTTGGAAGACCGACTTCGCAATATCCAGACCAATCGTGCTAACCTCGCCCATGGACGGCTCCCCTCGATGTGGTTTGCTACAACGCAGCCACCCTAGGGCACTCTGATGCCGCAAGAGCGGGCGCCGTCCACAGCATCATTAGCGGACATCGCCATGCCACCACAC
>CAWFEO010000034.1:0-98417 GCA_963814885.1 uncultured Alphaproteobacteria bacterium
GCAGCTCTTGCCGACCGCCCCCACCGCGGCCTTCAGGCCGTCGAGCGAGGCAACGGCCTTGGCCTTATTGTCGGCGACGACCTTGGCGAATCGGCGATCTTGGCGTTGAAATCCGCCTTGTTCTCCCAGATTTTCGGCGAGGCGCGGTTGTCGCCGCCGACCTTGGAATTGTCGGGGAACAGGTTCGGCAGCTGCTTGGCGGTGTCCGCCCATTGCGTGAACGCAGCCTCCACCACCTTCGCGTCGAAAGGCGTCTGGCCCTTCGCCATCTGGACGACCGCCTTTGCGTTCTTGTTGTTTTCTTTCATCAGATTTTCGCGCGTCTTTACCGGGTCGGACTGCGCGGCGGCGGCGCCGACACCGAGGACGACTGCGAGGACGGCAACTGTTGTTCGGATATTCATCGACCTGCACCTATGGCTGTTGGAGGCAACATGGAAAACCCTAGTCTAGATATTTTATTCCTCCGCCGCTCAAGTCCTGCGGCCCAATAGCGCACCGGAATGGCCGATCACAAAGTCGTGAGCGATACACGCTTGAAAGCTAAGCGATTTTTCGAGCCCTTTGGATCGCCTGCCAGACCCGCTCGGGGGTCGCCGGCATGTCGAGATGGCGAATGCGATGGCTGCGCCAGAGCGCGTCCAGCACCGCGTTCATGACGGCGGGGCACGAGCCAATGGCGCCGGCCTCACCCGCGCCCTTCACGCCGAGCGGATTGTTCTTGCACGGCACGTTGCGTGTCTCGAACACGAAGTCCGGCGCGTCGCCGGCACGCGGCAGCGCGTAGTCCATCAAGCTGGCGCTGAGCAACTGGCCGGACGACGCCTCATAGACCGTGTCTTCCATCAGCGCCTGGCCGATGCCCTGCACCGTGCCACCGTGCACCTGCCCTGCAAGCAACAGCGGATTGAGCGTGGCGCCGAAGTCGTCGACGATGATGTAATTGAGGATCACGGTTGAGCCGGTGTCGGGATCGACTTCGACTTCGGCGATGTGGGTACCGTTCGGAAAGGTCGGCTGGTCCGGCGCGAACTCGCTGGCCGCGCGCAGGCGCTCGGGGCTCGCCTGCGGATGAGCGGCAATATCGGCAAATGATATGACGCGGTCGGTGCCGGCGACGCGCACCGTACCGGCCGCGATCTCCAAATCGCCGACCGATGCTTCCAGCGCTTCGGCGGCGATCTGCTTGATCTGATCGGCCAGCGTCTTGCTGGCGCGATCGACCGAAACGCCGCCGACCGTGATCGAGCTCGATCCGCCGGTGCCGGCGCCGGACGCGATCGAATCGGTGTCGCCCTGCACCACGCGCACTTTGTCCGGAGCAAGATCGAGCTTGTCGGCGACGATCTGTGCATAGGACGTGGCGTGGCCCTGCCCCGAGGATTGCGAGCCGATCAGTACGGTGACGCCGCCGTCGCGATCGAGCCGCACCGTCGCGGTTTCCGGCCCATTGCCGCCACAGGCCTCGATGTAGCTGGCGAGTCCGATGCCGCGCAGCCGGCCGGCGCGCTTGGATTGCGCGGCGCGCTTGCTGAAGCCGCCCCAGTCGGCCAGTTCCTGCGCCCGCGCCATGGTGCCGGCGAAATCGCCTGTGTCGTAAATCTTGCCGGTCGGCGTCTTGTACGGCATCGCCTTCGGTTTGATGAAATTCTTGCGGCGCAGCGTATCGGGCGCCACATCGAGTTCGCGCGCCGCCGCTTCCACCGCCCGCTCGATCAGATAAGCGGCTTCCGGACGGCCGGCGCCGCGATAGGCATCGACCGGAACGGTGTTGGTATGGACGCCGCGCAGGCGCACATGGGCGGCCGGAATATCATAGACGCCGGTCGCCATGCCGACGCCGAGCCAGGGGATGTAGGGCGCGTAGCACGACAGATAGGCGCCCATGTCGGCGATAATGTCGAGATCGAGCGCCAGAAAACGGCCCTTGTCGTCGAGCGCCAACCGCGCGGTCGAGATGTTGTCGCGGCCCTGGCTGTCGCCGAGGAAATGCTCGGAGCGCTCGCACACCCATTTCACCGGCTTGGCGAGCCGCTCGGCGGCGACCGCCGCCAGCGCGTATTCGCGATAGGGAAATAATTTGGTGCCGAAGCCGCCGCCGACATCGGGCGTCACCACGCGCATGCGGTCGGGCTGAACCTCGAACACGTCCGCGCACAGGATATCGCGAATGATATGACTGCCCTGGCTGCCGAGGGTAAGCGTCACGCGCTGGCCGTCGAATTCGGCGATCACGCCGCGGGTATCGAGATAATTCGTCACCAGCCGCTGGTTGACGATGGTGAGCTCCACCGTGCGCGCGGCCTGCGCGAAAGCCGCCTTGGTCTTGTCCGCGTCGCCCGCCTCGGCTTCGAAGGCGAGATTGCCGGACCGGTCCGGCCACACCTGCGGCGCCTTGGCCGCGAGTGCCGCGACCGCGCCGATCACATGCGGCAGCGGCTGCCAGTCGACGGTGATGGCCTCGGCCGCGTCCTTGGCCGCTGCAAGCGTATCGGCGACGACGAAGGCGATGGCGTCGCCGACGTGGCGCACCACGTCGCGCGCCAGGATCGGATAGGGCGGAATATCGAAATCGGCGTCGGGGATGACGCCGGGTGTCGGCAGCGTCCCCAGCGTGGCAACGTCGGCCGCCGCCAGCACGAGCGCTACGCCCGGCATCGCCCGCACCCGGTCGAGATCGACGATGTGAAAGCGCGCGTGGGCGTGCGGCGAGCGCAACACCACCGCATGCAAAGTCGCCGGTGGCGCCACGTCGGCAACGTAGCGCCCCTGCCCGCGCAGCAGCGCGTCGTCCTCCTTGCGCGTAACCGCCTGACCTACCCCAAATTTCATCGCTGCCTTCCGCGCCTACCGCTATTCTTGTTGTTCGGCCGGCTGCTGCTGCCGCCGGCTGCGGCGCGTGAACTTTAGCGCAAACCAGCGCGATACCACGTAGAACACCGGCGTGAAGATCAGGCCGAACGCCGTGACGCCGATCATGCCGGAGAACACCGCCGTGCCCAGCGTCTGGCGCAACTCGGCGCCGGCGCCCACCGCCCAAACCAGCGGGGTGACGCCGAGGATGAAGGCAAAGGACGTCATCAGGATCGGCCGCAGCCGCAAATGCGCGGCTTCGACGGCGGCGGCGAAGCGGTCACTGCCGCGGTCTTCGAGCTGCTTGGCGAACTCGACGATCAGAATGGCGTTCTTGGCGGCCAGACCGATGAGCACGATGAAGCCGACCTGCGTCAGCAGGTTGTTGTCCTGGCCACGCAAGACCACGCCAACGATCGAGGCGATGAGACACATCGGCACGATCATGATCACCGCCAGCGGCAAGGTCAGGCTTTCGAACTGCGCGGCCAGCACCAGGAACACGAACACGACGGCCAATACGAAGGCGAAGATCGCGGTATTGCCGGCGCGAATCTGCTGGAAGGCGAGCGTGGTCCATTCATAAGAGAAGCCTTCCGGAAGCACTCGTTGCGCCAGTTGCTCCATGATCTTGATCGCCTGTCCTTGCGAATAGCCGGGCGCCGCCGCCCCATCGAGTTCGGCGGCGGGATAAAGATTGTAGCGCGGCACGCGGTAGGGCCCAGAAGTGCTCCGCACGGTCGTGAACGCGCCGAGCGGCACGGTTCCGCCGTTGTTGTTGCGCACGCGGATGTTCAAAATATCCTTGGTGTCCTTGCGGTAGCCGCTGGCAGCCTGCGCAATCACGCGGTACGTGCGCCCGAGCAGGTTGAAGTCGTTGACATAGGCCGAGCCGAGATAAATCTGCAGCGCCGCGAACACGTCCGGAATGCGGATGCCGAGCAACTGCGCCTTGGTGCGGTCGATATCGAGATAGATCTGCGGTGTCTTGGTTTCGAACAGGGAGAAGACACGGGAGACGCCCTCGGTTTTAGCGGCGGCACCCATCATGGCGAAGACCGCGCCCTGCAGGGCATCCGATCCAAGGCCGGCGCGGTCCTCAATCATCATGCGGAAACCGCCGGCATTGCCGATGCCGGAGACCGGCGGCGGCGCAACCACGAAAATGGCACCGTCCTGGATCGCGGACAGGCGCGCGAACAGTTGGCCGACGATGGCGCCGGCGGATTGCCGCGGATCTTTCGCGCGCTCTTCGAACGGCTTGAGCGTGACGAAGATCGCGCCCGAATTCGGCGCCCGCGTAAAGGTGGCGCCCGAGAAGCCCACAATATTTACCGCATGGGCGATGCCCGGCACTTTGAGCGCGATGTCCACCGCGCGCCGGTTGACTTCGTCGGTACGGGCGAGCGAAGCGGCCGGCGGCAGTTGCGTGACGATAATCAGATAACCACGGTCGACATTGGGAATGAATCCGACCGGCGTTTTGCGGAACTCGTTGAGTCCGAAGCCGATGATGACGGCGTAGACCACCAGCATCAACACCGCCACGCGCACCAGGCGGGCGGAAAGCCAGCCGTAGCCGCGCGTCAAGGCGGAAAATCCGCGGTTGAATACCCGGAAAAAGCCGTGGATCGGCACTTCCCACCAACGGTCTTTTTCAGCGCTCGCATGCGGCTTGAGCAGCAGCGCGCAGAGCGCCGGCGACAGCGTCAGTGAAACGACTAGCGAGATGATAGTGGCGCCGGCGATGGTGAGCGCAAATTGCCGGTAGAATTCGCCGGAAATGCCGGTGATGAAGGCGGACGGAATGAATACCGACGACAGCACCAGCGCGATCGCGATCAGCGCGCCGCCGACCTCGTCCATGCTCTTGACCGCGGCGTCATGCGGGCTCAGGCCCGCTTCGATGTTGCGTTCGACGTTCTCCACCACGACGATGGCGTCGTCCACGACGATGCCAATGGCCAGCACCAGGCCGAACAGCGACAGGTTGTTGAGCGAGAAACCGAACATCGCCATCACAAAGAAGGTGCCGATTAGCGAGACCGGGATCGCGACGATCGGGATGATGGCAGCGCGCCAGGTTTGCAGGAACAGGATCACCACCAGCACGACCAGGATGATCGCCTCCCCGATGGTCGTTTCAACCGCTTCGACCGACTGCTGGATGAATTGGGTCGGGTTGTAGACGATGGTGTATTTCATGCCCGGCGGGAACCGCTCGGACAGCGTTTCCATCGTCTTCTGGATGTTGTCGGCGGTGGACAACGCGTTCGAGCCGGGGCGCTGGAAAATGCCGAGCGCGATGGCCGGGTCGCGGTCGAGATAAGAATTGGTCGTATAGTCCTGCGCGGCCAGATCGACCTTGGCCACGTCCTTCAGCCGCACCACCGCGTCGGCGGTCTGCTTGACGACGATATTGGCAAACTCGGCCGCGGTTTTCAGACGCCCTTGCGTCCGCACCGAAATCTGGAAGGCGCGCGGATGATCGACCGGCGGCTGGTTGAGCACGCCGGAAGCGACCTGCACGTTCTGGCCCTGCAACGCGACCACCACGTCGCTCGCCGTCAGGCCGACCGCCTGCAGCCGGTCGGGATCGAGCCAGACGCGCATGGCGTAGTCACGGCTGCCGAAGACGATGATCGAGCCGACGCCGTCGATGCGCGAGATCGCGTCGGTGATTTCCAGCGTCGCATAGTTCGACAAGAACAGCGTGTCGCGCGACTTATCCGGCGAATACAGATGCACGACCATCATGATGTCGGGCGAGCGTTTGTCCACCGTGACACCGATGGCACGCACGTCGACCGGCAGGCGCGGCAGTGCGACGGAAACGCGGTTTTGCACCTGCACCTGGGCGGTATCGAGATTGGTGCCGATGTCGAAAGTCACCGAGATCGAGAAGCTACCGTCGCTGGTCGAATTCGACGTCATGTAGATCATGTTCTCGACGCCGTTGATCTGCTGCTCGATCGGCGTCACCACCGTGGCGGCGACCACATCGGCGCTGGCGCCCGGATATTGTCCGTTTACCGTGATGGTGGGCGGCGCGATCTCCGGATATTGCGCGACCGGCAGCCGCACGAAGCCGACGCCGCCCAGGATCACGATGACGATCGAGACCACGGACGCAAAGATCGGCCGGTCGATGAAGAAGTGCGAAATGCGCATGGCGTGATGCCGCCGCTATTTCGAGCCGGACGCTGGCGCGCCCGGCTTGCCCGGCGTGGCTTTTGCAGACGCGCCCTTGGCCGGGGCGCCCTTGGCCGGCGCGGCCGGCTTGGCACCCTTTTCCTGCGGCGTGACCTTCTGGCCGGCGCGCGCACGCATCAGTCCGTTGACGATGACACGATCATCGGGCTTGAGGCCCGACTTGATCACCCGCAGACCGTCGGGCGTCGTTTGCCCGAGCGTCACATAGCTCTCCGTGACCTCGTTATCGGGGCCGACGACGAAGACAAATTTGCGCGTCTGCTCGGTTCCGACCGCCGAGTCTGGCACGAGCAAGGCCTCGTAAGGCGACGACGCCGGCACGCGCACGCGCGCGAACATGCCGGGCGTGAACACGCCGTTCGGGTTGTCGAACACGGCGCGGGCGCGGATGGTGCCCGTCCCGCTGTCGATTACGTTGTTGACGAAATCCATGTGGCCCTTGTGCGCGAAGCCGGGCTCGTCGATCAGCTCGAGCGCGACTTCAACGTCGGTACCGCGGCCGGCGACGTCACGGCCGTCCTTGGCGAGCCGCTCATAGCGCAAATAGGACGCCTCATCGAAAGTGAACTCAAAATGGATCGGGTCGGTCGACACGATCATCGCCAGCAGCGTGGTGTTCCCGCTGGTGCCGCCGGTCACCAGGTTGCCCGGCGACACGCGGCGGTCGCCGATGCGGCCGTTGATCGGCGCCCGCAATTCGGTGAACGCGAGATCGAGCTCGGCCTGGCGCAGCGCAGCCTCGGCGCCGCTCACCGAAGCTTGCGCGTTGCGGAAAGCCTGCGAGCGTTGCTCGAAGGTCTGCTCGGTGATGGTTTTTTGACGAACCAGCGACTGGCCGCGATCGAGATCGGACTTGGTATAAGCGAGATTGGATTTCGCCTGCACCAGAACGGCGCGCGCCTGGTCGACCGCATTCTGGAATGAGCGCTTGTCGATGGTGAACAGCAGATCGCCCTTCTTGACCATCTGCCCGTCTTTGAAATCCACGCTGTTGAGATAACCGGATACGCGTGCGCGCACTTCCACCGAATCGACGGCGGCGAAACGGCCGACATATTCGTCGAAATCGGTCAGCGTCCGCTTGACCGGGGTGGCGACGGTCACCTTCGGCGGCGGCGGCGCGCCACCTTGCTTTTTCTTTTGCTGGTCGCCACAGCTTGCGACCAAAGTCGCAAGTGCCAGAATCAGGGCGACGCGGATCGTCTGGGCGGATGCCGGATGGAGGCGTAGGTTCATGGATAGGCTAAGATGGCGAGGCCGGGCCGAATTGCCAAGCCCGTCCCCTTAACGTCGGGACCCAACGATGTCCACCTGCCGCCGCCCGTCACATTACCGTGAAATAAACGTTCAGCGCCGCACGGCGGCACGAAATCTTTTCAGCCAATCGCGGCCAAATATGGTCAAAACGATCGCACCGTAGACGCCGCCGCCGATGACCATCAGCGTAATCAGCGTGGCCAAGTCGCGGAATTGATCCCACCCTTCAAATAAATTCATGGCCGGCCCCCGGCAGACCCATAGGATGACGGCCAAAGCGAGGCCGGCGCCTGCGAGTTTGATCGCCGATTGGCGCAGGCGTTCGTCGATGCGCACGAACCCGGCCCGCCACCCGAACCAGAACACCAGGCCGAGATTGATCCACGCGCCGATCGAAGTGGCGAGCGCCAGTCCCACTTGCGCCAGCGGACCCATCAGCAGCACCTTGAACGCGATATTGACGGCGGCGGCGGTGAGCGCGGCCTTCACCGGCGTCGCGGTGTCACCGCGGGCAAAGAAGCTCGCCACCGCGCTGCGGATCAGCACGAAAGGCAAGAGCCCGAATGCGTAAGCGGTGAGCGTACGGCCGGCGGCGACCGCATCGGCCGCGGTGAAGGCGCCGCGCATGAACAGCGCGCGCATGATCAGCTCGGGAACGATGAAGAAGGCGGCGAGACAGGGAACCGCCAGCAGCAGCGTGAACTCGATCGCCCGGTTCTGCGCGCCGGCCGCGCCCGCATCGTCGCCGGCGGCGATGCGCCGCGACATTTCCGGCAGCACCACGGTGCCGGCGGCAATGCCGATCACGCCGATCGGCAATTGGTTGAGACGATCGGCATAGTAGAGCGCGGAGATGGCGCCCGCCGGCAGGAAGCTGGCGATGATCGTGTCGGCGAACAACGCAAGCTGTACGCCGGCGGAACCGAGGGTGGCGGGGCCGAGCGCACGGAAAAATTTGCGCACGTCGGCATCGAGCTCCGGCCAGCGCAGCGCGGTGAACACACCCGCGCGCAAGGTATCGCCGCCGACCAGCAGCGCCTGCAAAACGCCGGAGACGAGTACGCCCCAGGCCGCCGCATGGCCGGCGTCGGGAAAGAACGCCACGAGCAACAGCGCCACGATGATCGACAGGTTGAGCAGGATGGGCGCAGCGGCGGCGGCGGCGAATCGTTGCAGCGCGTTGAGGATGCCGCCATAGAGCGTGACCAGCGTGATCAGCAGCAGATAGGGAAAGGTGATGCGGGTGAGATGGACGGCGAGCGCGTAGCGCTCCGGATCGTCGGTGAAGCCCGGCGCCAGCACATCGATCACCGCCGGCGTGAACAGTAAGGCGCACGCCAGCAAAATGACCTGGCTCGCGAGCAGCAGCGTGAAGATGCGGTCGGCGAACAGGGCCGCGCGTTGCGCGCCGCTTTGCTCGCGGATGCGGGCATAGGCCGGAACGAAAGCCGCGTTGAAGGCGCCCTCGGCGAAAATGGCGCGGAAATGGTTGGGCAGGCGCAGCGCCACGAAAAAGGCGTCGGCGGTGGGCCCGGCGCCCAGGATGGCGGCCAGGGCGATATCGCGAATAAAGCCGGTGATCCGCGACAGCAGCGTGAAGCCGCCGACCGTGAGGATGCGTTCAATCATCGCCCTGTGTTACCAAAATGAGGCAAAAACGCTGCGAATCTGCCGGCTTGCGCAGTAACTATTGGTAGCGGTAGCGATGGTCAGGCCCGCCGAACTGCCTTAAGACAATTCTTGACCTGAACATAGCCTGGACGAGCCCGGCCGATAGCCATGCCCTCGCCGATCATTCCCATTCTGCTCGCCGGCGGCACCGGGACGCGGCTTTGGCCGGTTTCGCGCGACGCCTTGCCCAAGCAGTTTCTGCCCCTGGTCGGCGAACGCTCGACCTACCAGGAAACGCTGCTGCGCGTTAACGATCCGATGTTCGCCGCGCCCATCGTCATCACCGGTCCGGATTTCCATTTTTTCGCGCGCCGCCAGGCCGAGGAGGTCGGCGTCGAGGCGACCGTGGTGATCGAGCCACTGCGGCGCGATTCAGGGCCGGCGATCGCGGCGGCGGCGGCGGTCGCCCGTGGGCGCGACCCAAAAGCGGTGGTGCTGGCGCTGGCCGCCGACCACATCATCCTGGACGTGCCGCAATTCCGCGCCACCTGCCTGGCCGGCCGCCCCGCCGCAGAGGCCGGGCACATCGTCACCTTCGGCATCAAGCCGAGCGAGCCGAAGACCAGCTACGGCTATATCCTGCCGGGCGAGGCGATCGACGGCGGTCCTGTGCACCGCGTCGCGCGCTTCGTCGAGAAGCCGGACGCGGCCACCGCACGGAAATATGTGAGCGAGGGCTATCTGTGGAACTCGGGCAATTTCCTGTTCCGCGCCGACGTGCTGCTCGCCGAACTGGCGCGGCTCGAGCCCGAGATGGCCGACGCGATCGAGGCTTCGGTTGCGAACGCGACCGACGACCTCGGTTTCCTGCGCCTGGACCCTGCGGGTTTCGCGCGCGCGCCGCAGAAATCAATCGACTATGCGGTGATGGAAAAGACCGAGCGCGCCGCCGTGCTGGCCGGTGATTTCCGCTGGTCGGACATCGGCAGCTGGGACGCGCTGTTCGACATCACGCCGCGCGACGCAGAAGGCAACGTCGTGCAGGGCGAAGTCGTGACCATGGACGCACGCAATTGCATCGTGCATTCGGACGGGCGGCTCACCGCCATGATCGGCGTCGAGGACCTCGTCGTCGTGAGCACGTCCGATGCGGTGATGGTGGTGCCGCGGGCGCGCGCCCAGGACGTCAAGGAGATGGCGGCGAAGCTCAAGGCCGGCAATAGGCCGGAAGCGAGCGTGCACAAGCGCGTGCACCGGCCCTGGGGCTATTACGAGTCGATCGACATGGGCGAGCGCTTCCAGGTTAAGCGCATCGTCGTCATCCCCGGCGGCATGCTGTCATTGCAGCGGCACCGCCACCGCGCCGAGCACTGGGTGGTGGTGCGCGGCACCGCCGAAGTGACCATCGGCGAGGATCGCAAGGCGGTGCACGAGAACGAGTCGATCTTCATCCCGATCGGCAGCGTCCATCGCCTTGCCAACCAGGGCAAGATTCCGCTCGAATTGATCGAGGTGCAGACCGGCAGCTATCTCGGCGAGGACGATATCGAGCGCATTGAGGACGTCTATAAGCGGACTTGACCCGCGCGCGATTACAGAATCTCCAGCCGCCCCAAGCTCTCGATCACCTCCTGCGCCAGCCGGTCGGCGTCCTTGGCGCCGGCCAGGAGACGGACTTCGGCGTGCTCCGGTGCTTCGTAGGGCTGATCGACGCCGGTGAAGTTCTTGATCTCGCCCGCCAGCGCGCGCTTGTAGAGACCCTTGGGATCGCGCGCGATGCATTCCTCAATCGGCGTATCGACGAAAATCTCGACGAACTCGCCGTCTTTGAGCAGTTCCCGCACCATGCGGCGCTCCGCCTGAAACGGCGAGATGAATGAGCACAGCACGATCAGACCGGCGTCGGTCATCAGCTTGGCGACTTCGCCGATGCGCCGGATGTTCTCGACCCGATCGCCTTCGGTGAAGCCGAGGTCGCGGTTGAGCCCATGGCGGATATTGTCGCCGTCCAGCAGGAGGGTGTGAACGCCGCGCGCGTGCAGCGCAGCCTCGACCAGGTTGGCGATGGTCGACTTGCCGGCACCTGAGAGGCCGGTAAACCACAACACCGCAGGCTTGTGCCGCATGAGCGCGATGCGCTCGGCCTTGCTGATGGTGATGGTCTGGTGGTGGATATTGGTCGCGCGGCGCAGTGCGAAATCGATCATTCCGGCGGCGACCGTCTCGTTGGTGTCGCGGTCGAGCAGGAGGAAGGCGGCGGTGTGGCGGTTTTCGGCGTGCGGATCGAATGCCACCGGGGACGCCGCCGCCAGATTGCACACCCCGATCTCATTTAGCGCCAACGTCTTGGCGGCGAGCTTGGCAAGGCTGTCGACGTCGATCCGGTGTTTGAGCTCGGTGACGGTCGTGACCAGAGTGCGATTGTTGATGGCCATCAGGTAGGAGCGCTCCGGCAAAAGCGGGGCGTCCGACAACCAGACCAGATGGGCGGCAAACTGGTCGGCCACCTGCGGACGGCCGCGTAGCGCCGCGAACATGTCGCCGGGCGCCACGTCGATCTCGCCAGCGAGGGTAACGGTCACCGCTTCGCCGGCCCGCGCGCCGCCGCGTTCGCCGTCGGCACCGAGCAGCGCCTCGACCGTGGTGGTCTTGCCGGAGGGTAGCACCGCGATCTCGTCGCCCGGCCGCAGGCTGCCGCTGGCGATCGTGCCGCTAAAGCCCCGGGACGCGTCAGCGGCTTCCACCGGCATGCGGAACGGCTTGGCCGTAGGGTCATCCTCGACCTTGGCCGTTTCCAAGTATTCGAGCAGGGGCGGTCCCGCATACCATGGCGTTCGCGCACTACGTGCCGCAACGTTCTCGCCATCGCGCGCGCAGACCGGGATGCAGGCGACCTGTTCGAAGCCAAGGTCGCCGGCGAAGGCGCGGAAGCGTTCGCTAATCTCGTCGAACGCCGCGCGGTCGTAGCCGGCGAGGTCGATCTTGTTGAGCGCGAGGACGACGTGGCGGATGCCCATCAGGCTGGCGATGATAACGTGCCGGCGCGTTTGGGCCGGCAAACCGGTGCGCACATCGGCAAGCAAAACGGCAAGATCCGATTTGGCGGCGCCAGCCGCGATATTGCGGGTGTGCTGCTCGTCGCCGGGAGTATCGGCGGCGATGAAGGCGCGTCGCGGAGTCGCAAAATGGCGATAGGCCAAGCCGATGCCGCTGCCCTGCCCGCGATCGGCCTGCCGGCCGTCGCACAACCGGTCGAGCAAGGTCGACTTGCCGGCATCCGCTGCGCCGCAGACGAGCAAACGCAATGCGCTACGGCTGTCGGCGGCGCCGATGCGTTCGGCAGGTGCGGCAGTTTCAATCGGGCTGTGCGTCAAAATAATCTCTATTTCCACTAAAAGAATTTCTTGATCGATAGGAAGGTATCGGAGCTCTGCGGCGGTACAACGACGCAATCACCGCGCCAGCGCGCGGCGGGCGGCCTCGATTATTCGGTCCTGCGTTGCCACATCGAGATAGCCGTGCATCGGCAGGCTGAGCACCTCCGCGGCAAGCTGGTCGCTTACCGCGAGGCCGCCCTCGCCCACCGGGTAATGCCGATAAGCCTGCTGGCGATGCAGCGGGATTGGATAGTAGACGGCCGTGGGAATACCCTCGGCCTTGAGTGCGGCCGCAACCGTGTCGCGCCGGCCGCCGGCAATGCGGATGGTGTATTGCGCCCAGACCGAGGTGGAGCCGGACGGCACCTGCGGGACAATGGCGAGGTCGCCGAGCGCTTGCCCGTAGCGGCGTGCGGTATCATCGCGGGCGGCGATCTCTTCCGGGAAAATTTTCAGCTTCTCGCTCAGGACCGCGGCCTGGATGGTATCGAGCCGCGATGTGAGACCGATGCGTACATTGTCGTATTTGTCGCTGCCCTGGCCGTGCACGCGCAGGCTGACGACGGCCTCGGCGAAGGCATCGTCGTCGGTGAACACCGCGCCGCCATCGCCGTAACAGCCGAGCGGCTTGGCCGGGAAAAAGCTGGTGGCGGTGGCGTGCCCGAAGGTGCCGAGTGCACGGCCATTATAAGTGGCGCCGAACGCCTGCGCGGCATCGTCCAGCACGAACAGGTCGGCGGATTTAGCGACGCCAGCGATGGCGTCAAAATCGGCCGGCAGCCCGAACAGGTCCACCGGAATGACGGCCTTGGGCGTGAGTCCGAGGCGTCTGGCGGTGGGCAGCGCAGCACTCAGCGACTTGGCATCGATGTTGAAGCTATCGGGCTCGACGTCGACGAACACCGGCGTGGCACCGACCAGCGCCGCCACTTCGGCCGTCGCGCAGAACGTGAAAGACGGACAAAACACCGCATCGCCGGGGCCGATACCCTTGGCCATCAGCGCCAGCACCAGCGCATCGGTGCCGCTGGCGCAGGTGATGGCATGGCGCGCGCCGCAGAATTTCGCGAGCTCGGCCTCGAGCGTGCGCACCTCGGGACCCAGGATGAACTGGCAATGCGCGAGCACGCGCGCGACCGCAGCGTCGATCGCCGACCCGAGGCGGCGGCGCTGCGCCGCCACATCGATAAACGGAATAGGCGGCAGGTTGGTGTGCTGGTTCATCAAACGGCCAAACAATGTCGCAGGGGTTAGCCGGCAACCACGCGCGGCGCCGTCCGTTCGGTCGCGGACTGCGCCCAGGGCCGGACAGCGAGGCAATGGGCGGCGATTTCGAGGCTCGCCACACCTTCCTCGCCGCTCACCGCCGGCGGCGTACCGTCGCGGACGGCGCGCAGGAACGCCAGCAACTCCGAGCGCAGCGGTTCCGCGTGCCCGACCGAGAGATGGCGCATGGAATAGCTGCCGTCGGGCTGGAAGCCGAAGCATTCGGTCACCTGGCGCGTGAGCAGGTCGGCCATGATGTACTTGCCGCGGGTGGCGACGGTGACGTTGCGCGCCTTGAACGGGGTGAGCCAATTGGTGTTGATGTGCGCAAGCACGCCCGAGGCGGTGCGGAACTGAAGCAGCGCGATATCCTCGCGCTCGGCGACCGCGCTGGAGAGCTGCGGCTGCACCTCGACGATCTCGGAATCGGTGAACCAGCGGATCAGGTCGATGTCATGCACGGCCAGATCGATGACCACGCCGACATTCGACATGCGCGGCGGAAACGGGCCGACGCGGGTGATGGCGATCGATAGAATATCCTCGTCGCGCAGCGCTTCCTTGATCGTCTCGACCGCGGGATTGAAGCGTTCGACATGACCGACCATCAAAGTGACGCCGGCGCGACGCGCCGCCTCGATGATGCCGCGCCCCTCCTCGACCGACGAAGCGATCGGCTTTTCCACCAAGACGTGGATGCCGCGCGCGATACAAGCCAGCGCGATATCGTGATGCAAGTGGGTGGGCGCCGCGATGGTGACGGCGTCTATGTTGAGATCGAGCAATTCGGCGATATCGGCAACGGCGGCGCAGCCGAGCGTGCGGGCAACGAAATCGGCCTGCCTGCGGTCGGGATCGGCGACGCCAACCAGCGTGGCACCCTGCAACCCGGCGAAGACGCGCGCGTGATTGCTGCCCATGACGCCGACGCCGATCACGCCGACACGCAATGTACGATCCGTGTTCGGATTTACCGCTTGAGTCATGGTCTTATCGCAGTCCCCCAGACCGCTAACCCCGGTCCGGCCATCCCTAGCATGCCGTGCGCGGGCGTGCGACCGCCCCAGGAAAACACGGTGAACACGTTTTGATTCAAAGCGTTACAGCATGGCTTCGGCAGGCCAGTTCAACCCCCATGGCCGCGCTATTCCGCCGCCCGCGAGGGCGCAACGGCAAGTCGCAGGCCGGCGGCAATCGCATCGTCTCGAAAGGACTTAACGGCCGCGAGCGAAAGCTCCGCGTCGGTCTTGCTGCCCAGGTCGGGGAGCTTCTTGAGCACGTCGGCGGGCGCCGTGATGATGTGGCAGCCCATGCTGTCCGCCTCGACGACGTTGAACACTTCGCGAGTCGACGCCCAGATGATCTCGATATTGCGGGTCTTGCGCGCGCGGGCAACGGCGTCTTGCATGACCGGGCGATAGTCTATGCCGAAATCGGCAAGGCGTCCGGCAAACACCGAGACGCAGGCCGGCGCACCGCCGTCGAGCGCCGCGACCGCGCGCGCGACCTGATCGCCGGTGAAGATCGCGGTCATGTTGATCTTGACGCCGTCGTGCGAGAGCGAGCGCACCGCCTCGAACAACGGCTCGCCGCGCGTATTGGTGACCGGCAGCTTGACGTAGACGTTCTCGCCCCACGCGGTAATGACGCGGGCCTGCGCCACCATTTCCGGGATCTCGTCGGAGAACACCTCGAACGAGATGTGGCGGTCGGGCACGGCAGCGACGAGATCGCGCGCATAGCCCTCGTAGTCGCTGACGCCGGCCTTTTTTAGCAGCGATGGATTGGTGGTGAAGCCGGCAATCCAGGACTGCTTCGCCATCTCGACGATCTGGGCCTTGTCGGCGCCATCCGTGAAAAGCTTGACTTTCAGGTCTTTCAATGTCGGGGCAGTCATGGCTTCATCCCTAGCTTCCATTTTCTTGGTGTTCCATTATAGGGTCACCGTCGGCGCGGTCCAATGCGCCTCCCGCGCCTGAAACCCAATTCCTCCCGCAAATGAAGGCGGCCCGCCGACGGAACCGCGGCGCGATTTTAGGACCAGGCAATGCGCAGGGCGCTTTCCGTTCTCGTCAAGCTTACCCTATCCGGCCTGCTCCTGTACCTGGCTTTGAACTGGGTCAATATCGGGACGGTCGCCAGCCGCCTGAGCCAGATCGACCTTCGATGGATGGTGCTTGCGATACTGGTGCCGCTTGCGCAGACGTTCCTGCTGACCATGCGCTGGCAAAAAATCATCGGCCAGTGCGGCGCCGAATTGCCGCTCGGACAATTGTTCCGTTTCGCCATGATCGCGTTGTTCTTCAATCAGACGCTGCCGTCGAGCGTGGGCGGCGATGCCATGCGGATTTGGCTGGCCGGCAAGCAAACCAGCTGGCGTATTGCTGCTTATTCGGTGCTCATCGATCGCGTGGTGGGTGTGGTCTCGCTCGCGATCGTGGTGACGGCCTGCCTGCCCTGGACGCTGAGCCTGGTTCGCAATCCGGTCGGCCGTAGCGCGTTATTGCTGATCGGATTGGGCTGCATCACCGCCGGCGTTTTCTTCGTCAGTCTGGCCTGGCAGCGTTTGCGCATCCTGCAGCGCTGGGCGCCGACACGGCACCTCGCCGCCACCGCAACCGTGGCGCTGGGAATCCTGCGCTCGCCGCGCGCGCTCCCGCCCATATTCGGCCTGTCGTTTGCGATTCATCTGCTGACGGCTGTGATCGCGTGGTGCGCGGCGCGCTCGGTCGGCGCCAACCTGTCGTTCGCCTATGCGCTGTTCCTGGTGCTGCCGGTGATCCTGATTGCCATCGTGCCGATCTCGGTCGCCGGCTGGGGCGTTCGCGAAGGCGTCATGGTCGCGGCGTTTGGCTATGCCGGGTTGCCGCCAAGCGACGGCCTGATCGTCTCGCTGCTGTTTGGCGCCTGTTATCTGGTGGTCGGTGGCATTGGCGGTCTGGTCTGGACGCTGACCACTCCCCGCGGCGAACGCGAAATCGTGCCCAGCGTTCTGCCGCACCAGTAGCGGCTGAGGCCCGCTCGCCTCAGAGGCGATGATAGGCGCGGTACCAATCGATAAAGCGGGCGATGCCGTCGGCGACCGGCGTCGATGGTTTGAAGCCGACTTCGTGCATGAGGGCGTCGACATTCGCAATGGTCGCCGGCACGTCGCCCGGCTGCATCGGCAGCAATTCGCGCTTCGCCTTCTTGCCGATGGCCTCCTCGAGCAGACGAACCACTTCCAACACCTCGATGGGGTTGTTGTTGCCGATATTGTAGACGCGCCAAGGCGCGCCGCTCGAACCGGGGTCCGGCCTCTCGCCCGACCAGTTCGGATCAGGCTGCGGCGCGTGCTCGACCAACCGCACCACCGCCTCGACCACGTCGTCGATATAGGTGAAATCACGTCGCATGTTGCCGTGATTGAAAAGCTTGATCGGCCGCCCTTCGATGATGGCGGAGGCGAAAAGCCACATCGCCATGTCGGGCCGGCCCCACGGTCCATAGACCGTGAAGAAACGCAGGCCCGTCGTCGGCAGGCCGAACAGATTTGCATAGGCGTGGGCCATCAATTCGTTGGCCTTTTTCGACGCGCCGTAGAGGCTGAGCGGATGATCCACGTTGTCATGGATGGAGAACGGCATTCGTGTGTTGGCGCCGTAGACCGACGACGAGGACGCGTAGAGCAAATGCCGGCAACCATTGTGCCGGCAACCCTCCAGGATATTGGTGAAACCGACGAGGTTGGCGTCGACATAGGCGAAGGGGTCGACCAGCGAATGACGCACGCCGGCCTGCGCGGCAAGATGTACCACGAAAGGAAAGCGGTGCGCCTTGAACAGCGCCGCCATCCCCGCCCGGTCGGCAAGATCGAGCTTGACGAATTGGAAGCCCTTGAGTTTGGACAGCTCGGCGATGCGCGCTGCCTTCAGCTTGGGATCGTAATAGGCGTTCATGTTGTCAAGCCCGACAACCTGCCGGCCGTCCTCCAGAAGCCGCCGCGCGACATGATAGCCGACGAAGCCGGCCGCGCCGGTTACCAGGACAGGATCGTCAGCCATCGGGATCGCTCCAGGCACGCTTCGCTCCGCCATTGTCTATAGCCGCCACAGATCGACTCCTTGCGGCTTTTGCGAGCGATCGAGCCGCGACTTCACGTCGAGGACGATACCCTGCCCGCCTTTGAGCAATTTCGTGACGAACGGCCAGCCGCCCACCAAATAGTCGCCGTGCGCGACGGCGAGGATGACGCCGTCGGCCGGCTTCAGCGCATCGAGCGGGCACAACGCCACGCCATATTCTTGCTGCACGTCCTTCGCCTGGGCGAGCGGGTCGTGCACCTGCACGGCAACGCCGACGCGCCCTAGTTCGCGCACCACGTCGATTACCTTCGAGTTGCGGATGTCGGGAACGTTCTCCTTGAAGGTCATGCCGAGGATCGTCACCGTCGGCTCGCGCGCGCCGCGCTGAAGCAACGCACGCATACATTCGCGCGCGACCCGTTCGCCCATGCCGTCGTTGATACGGCGTCCCGCCAGGATAATTTCCGGATGGTAACCGGATTTTTCCGCACGGAAGGTCAGATAGTAGGGATCAACGCCGATGCAGTGGCCGCCAACCAGTCCGGGCTCGAACTTCTGGAAATTCCATTTGGTCGCCGCCGCCGCCAAAACGTCGCCGGTGTCGATACCGAGCCGGTGGAAGATCGCCGACAATTCGTTCATGAAGGCGATATTGAGATCGCGTTGCGTGTTCTCGATCACTTTGGCGGCTTCAGCGACCTTGATCGAGGGCGCGCGGTGAATGCCGGCGGTCACCACCGAGCCATAGACGTCGGCGACGATATCGAGGGTGCGCGCGTCCTGCGCCGAAACAACTTTAATGATGGTTTCGAAGCGGTGCGTCTTATCGCCCGGGTTGATGCGCTCGGGCGAATAGCCGACGGTGAAATCGCGTCCACCGGCCAGGCCGGATTTTCTTTCGAGCACGGGCAGACATACTTCCTCGACAGCGCCGGGATAGAGGGTCGACTCGTAGACCACAATGTCGCCCTGCGTAAGCACGCCGCCGACGCTCTCGGACGCCGCAAGCACGGCGCCAAGATCGGGGGAGCGCGCGCTGTCGATCGGCGTCGGGACGGTGACGATATAAAAATCGGCCTCGGCTAGGGCGTTTTGGTCGTTTTCAAAGCGCAGCGCCGGTTGCCGCAGATCGCCCGGCTCGACTTCGCGCGTGCGGTCACGGCCCGCGCGCAGCTCCTCGACGCGCTCGTGATCGATATCGAAGCCGATCACCGGCGCGCCGGACCGCGCGAAGGCAACGGCGACCGGCAGGCCGACATAGCCGAGGCCGATGACGGCGATCTTGCGTTGGTGGGTCATGCCATTTTCATTCGCGCGCGGAGACTCTTTCAGCGTGTCGACGACAGCGGCGCGAGCAGCTGCCGGCCGGCCTCGACCCGCCGCAACAGTTCGACCAGCCCGGCTGCTGCAAAAATCAGCACGAATGGCTCAATCGGGACCCGGTAGCGCACCGAACCAAAGGTGACGACATGCACCAAGGTGAGATACCCCACGTAAGCCAGGCACGGCAGCAACCGGAAAAAATATGCTCGCAACGTCAGCGCGAGACCCGCCAAGGCTAGAACAAACGTCGGCACCGCGCTGATAACCGACACCAGCACCACCAAGGGATTGTGGTACTCGCCGGTATAGGGCCAAGGCCGCCATAGCCGCGCAAACTTCACCGGCATCATCGCGACGAAATGCCATGGGTCGGCCGTTATGAATTTGATCGCGGCATTTTGCGCCGCCCGGTCCCGCTTCACGGGATCGCTGGAAGACGGGAGTTGGGCTAAATCAACGTCCTTCGCCGTAATGCCGCCGCCACTGGTATTGAGCGGATTGTTCCCGGTAAAGAGAACCACGCCCCCGGCAAGATCGAGGCGGACAAACTCCCCATAGCGCGCATAGTTGTGCACCCACCACGGGGCCATCAATGCAACATAAACGATAAAATACGTAGCGACTCTCTTGGTGACGCCCCAAAGAGACTCCCGATGAATCGCGATGGAGAAAAGCGCAATGATGATCGGGGCCAGGTAATCAATCGCCGGGCGCGTCAAGATAGCCAGGACGAGAAATACACTGGCAAGCACATAGCGCCGGTCGTAGCCGCACAGAAAAGCCGCGAGCACCAAGGTGATGAACAGCGTCTCGGTCAGTCCGGCGGCGGCAAAGAATACGAAATGCGGCCAAATCGCACAGAATAACGCGGCAATCAGCGCAATCACTTCGTCGCGGTAGATTCGCAGCGTTATCGCATAGACAATCCAGACGCTGATCAACGAAAGCGCCAGATCGGCCAACTTCTGTCCCCAGCCGTCGCCGACCACAGCGATGAGAAGTGGATAGAACGGCATGATAACATTGTCCGTCATCAATTCCAGATTGCGCAACCTTTCAGCCGAGGTCCGATAGGCGCCGGCATCGGGAAAATGTTGATCGGGCAACAACAGCAGAACGGCCCCGCGGACCAGCAGCGCGATCGCCAACACCCAGAACAATTTGTTTGACTTGAAATTTTTAACGAGCGCCGGCACCGGATATCCCCTGCGACCGGCCTACCAGATCGCCTTCAGAATACAATTGGAAATACCGATCGGCCGCCAAATCGAGGGCGAAATTCGACAATATGCGATCCCGCGCCAAAGCGCCTTTGCGGGAACGCTCGTCCTTGGGCAGCGAGGCCACGACGCCAACCGCCTGCGCGAAGGCGCCCGGATCGCGCGTCGGAACGATATAGCCAACGTCCCCGACGATGCGGCGCGCATCACCGACGTCGGTGGCTACCGGAACCAGTCCCGCGCTCATGCCCTCGGCGATCACGTTGGAAAATCCCTCGCCGAAGGCCGAGGTGGAGGCGATGACGTCCGCGGCGGCCAGCAGCCGATCCGTATCGTGGCGCATGCCCAGTGCCCGCACATTCGCCGGCACCGGCAAGCGCTGCGTGCCATGCCCGACAACGATGCCGACGGCCGACGGCAGCTGCGCCATCGCAGCAAGGAAATTCTCGTGATCCTTCATGGGATCGACCCGGGCCACGTCAATGACGACGACATCGTCGTCGGCAATACCGAGTTCGGCGCGCATCTGTTTGCGGATCGCCGGGTCGGGCCTGAATTTTTCCGTGTCTATGCCGTTGTCGATCACCGCGAACCGCTTCGGACGAAAGCCGCGTCCGCGATGAAAGGCGGCACCGGCCTCGGAATTGGCGACGATGACGTCCACCTTACGCGAAAGCAATGCGCTCCACCGGATTAGACGGCCGTAACGCTCCTCATCCATGTTGGAGGCGCGCAGGTTCCAGAACAGCTTGCGGCCCCGCCTACCGGCACAGACGTAGTTGCATAGCGTCGCCGCAAGATTGCCGTGGTACATCCAGCCCTGGATGATCCGCGGCCGGAGGCGATTGACGGAGCGCGCCAATGCGGGAATCGCCGCGGGCAGCGATGCAACCGAGTCGACGCCCAATATTGTCAGGCCGATCCCCGCCGACCGCAAATCGGGGGCCCGCGCGTCATGGGAGGTGAGGCTGAGCACGTGCTGGGAAAGTCCGCGCGAACGCAGCGCGGCCGCGAGTTGAACCAGCATCGTCTCGGCTCCGCCGACGCCAAGCCCGGTAATGACGTGCAGAACATCGATCATGGCGCGGGACTGACGACGAGGGCAAGCTGGGTAAACAATGTCGAGTCGTCGTAGCGCTCGCGCCACCATGGATGAATGACGCCACGATAAGATTCCTTAACGGCGCGCGTTGCGATCAAATCGGCCCGGATGCCATGCCGGGCGAACAATTTTTCGACGTCCGGCGCGCGCAGGAGATTGATGGCCTTGCCGCGCCGCGCCAGATAGTCGTCGCGCGGCTGCTCGTACAAGCCGTCAAACGGATTGCCGGTGGGATAGTGATTGCCGAAGTCGACGAGGTGCAGAAACCGCGTTTGCGCACCCTGGATGGCCGCCAGCTTTTCGATGGTGGCGTCGAGCGGGAACACGTGCTCGAGACAGGATTGCGACAGCACAATATCGGCCGTGCCCGCCAAGGACGCGGCTTCGAAGCCACAGCGATGGACGCTCATCCGCTCCCGCAGCACCTTGCAGAACGAAGCGAAATCCATGCGCGGCCCGTAGAGCGCCGTCAGGTCGGCATGGAAGATGCGTAAATAACGCTCGGCGACCGGTTCTGAATAGAACAGGCCTTCATCCCATTCAGGCTCCGCGCTTTCGAACGCGGCGGCGCCGCAGAACACGGCGAGCGGACCATAACCGGCCAGCGGCCCGCACCCGACCTCGACCACGCGTTTGCCGGCAAAATCGAGCGGTTGCCAAGGCCTGTGCCGGCGAACCACCGCTTCCTGGCGCAACAACAATTCGGCGAAGCGAATGCCGCGCCCGTGCTTGGCGGAAGACAGCAATTCGTCCGCCGTCCAGGCCGGCCCGTTGCGCAGCACCGGCAGGCGCAGCCGCGCCAGGCGCCAGGTCTCGCGCGGCGTCAGGCCGAGCAGATAGGTCAGCTTGGGCATGATGGCGTGTCGTTGATGACTTGCTCGATCAGGCCCGCATAGTCCATCGCGATGCGCGGCTCCGAGAAGCGGTCCGCTGCTTGCGGCGCGGCGGCGGCCAGGCGCGCGCGCCGGTCCGCATCACCGAGGATCTGGTCGAGCGTTGCCGCAAGGGCGCCCACGTCGTGGGGCGCAACGAGGATGCCGCCCTCGCCGCCTCCGAGAATATCCACCGGCCCGTAGGGGCAGTCGAAGGCGACAACCGGCAAGCCGCAGGCCATTGCTTCGACCATGACGTGGCCGAAACCCTCCCAACGGGACGACAAAACGAACACATCGCCATGCGCGTACCAGGCTGCGGGATCGGCGACAAAACCGGCCATCAACACACGCTCGGCGACGCCAAGTTCGTGCGCCAGCGCCGCGAGCGCGCGCCGTTCCGGGCCTTCGCCGACGATCACCAGCCGCGCCTTGCGTCCGGCGCCTTCGCAGCGAGACAGCGCCTGCAGCAGAAGGTCGAAGCCTTTCTGTCGGATGAGCCGGCCGACCGCGACCAGCACCGGCCCGTCGCCGCCAAAGGAGCCCCAAGGCGCGCCGGACTGGCGCGCGGTTTGCGCACGCTGGCGCCAGCACTCGGTATCGACCGGGTTGTGAATGGTCACGACACGGGCCGGATCGAAGCCATAGTCGGCGATCAATTCGCGGCCGACGCCGTGCGACAACGCCACCAGCGCGTCGGCGCGGGCATAGGCCCAGCGCACGGCGCAGCGCCGAAAGAGACCAAGATCATTGCGGGCGCGGTGAGGATTGCTCTCGCGCAAAATCAGCCGTGGACGGTGGCCGCCCAGCCGCGTCGCCAGCGCGGCCACAATATTGGCGTCGACCATGGTCGCGAATAAAACATCGGGACGCGCGGCGGCGAGATAACGGCGCAACGGCAACAACGTGTCGCGGGTGCGCGCGCACCCGAGATCGACGACCTCATGTCCCCGAGCGAGCCAGTCGCGCGCCGCCCCCGAATTGCGGCCGACGACAAGGCTGGCGGCAAAGCGATGCATCGGCAGGCTATTGACCAGGTTGACGATGGTGCGTTGCGCGCCGCCGGCGTCGAGATCGGACAGGAAGAAGGCGACGCTGATCCGCGGCGGGCGCGCCACGCCTACCCGCCTTGCCGCCGGTTGCGGCTCATGCACCGGCCACCGTCAAGCCGCGCTCAGACAGCGCGTATTTCTCGCCGGTGCGGGGACAGACGAGATCGGCGCCGAGCACTTCGCCGGCCTTCGAGACCCAGCCGATGCGCCGCGCCGGATTACCGGCCATGAGCGCATGCGGCTCGACGTCGGCGGTCACCACCGCGCCGGCGCCGATCATGGCATAGTCGCCGATCCCATGGCCGCAGAGGATTGTCGCATTGGCGCCGATGGTTGCGCCGCGGCCGACGGCGGTGCGTTCGAACTCGCCCTTGCGCGAGACGAAGGCGCGCGGCGTGCGCACATTGGTGAACACCGCGTTGGGGCCGACGAAAACGTCGTCACCGATCTCAACGCCGTCATAGACGCAAACATTATCCTTGATCACGACGCGGTCGCCGACCGCCGCCTTGCCTTCCACGAACACATTGTGCGCGAGCTTGCAATCACGCCCGATGCGCGCGCCGGCCAGCACAATGCAATGCTGCCACAGGCGTGTGCCATCGCCGACGCTGGCGCCTTCGGCGACCTCGGCGCTGGCGTGGGCGATATAGCCGCTCATGCGCGCACGGCCTCGATCAGCGTCCGCGCCACGCGTTCCACCTGTTGCGCGGTCATCTCCGGAAAAATCGGCAGCGAGAGCACGCGCTTGGCGACACGGCTTGCCTGCGGCAGATCGTCCGGCGAAAGCCCGGGGTCGTGAAAGGCTGGCTGCTCGTGAACGGGGACCGGATAGTGCACGCCGGCGCCGATGCCTTGATCGTTCAAAGATTGCCGCACGCGGTCGCGGTCCTCGACCTGGACGACATAAAGATGAAACACGTGCTCGGCGCGGGCATCGACGCTTGGTATCTGGATGCGATTTTCATGGCCAAGCAATTCGTCGTAGCGGGCGGCGACGGCGCGGCGCGCGGCATTCCACTCCGCCAGATGCGGCAGCTTGGCGCGCAACACCGCCGCCTGCAACGTGTCAAGCCGGGAATTCACGCCCTGGGTGTCGTGAAGATATTTGGTCTTGCGGCCGTGATTGGCGCGCCGGTCGATGCGGTCGATCAGGCCAGCGTCCTTGCCGAAAACGGCGCCGCCGTCGCCCCAGGCGCCCAGGTTCTTGCCGGGATAGAAGCTGAAGCAGGCGGCCTCGCTCAGCTCGCCGGGCCCCACGCCGTCATGGCGCGCGCCATGCGCCTGCGCCGCGTCCTCGATGATGGCGAGGCCCTTGCGTTCGGCGAGCGCGCGCAGGGCCCGCATGTCGGCCATCTGGCCGTAGAGATGCACCGGCATCAGCGCGCGCGTGGCAGGCGTGACGACCGCCTCCATCGCGGCCGGCGGCGTCAGGCAGGTTGCAGGATCGATATCCGCCAAGACCGGCCGGTAGCCGGCGTTAACGATCGCCTCGGCGGTGGCGACGAAGGTGAAGCTGGTGGTGATGACCTCGCCCTTGCCGTCGCCGGGCCCCAGCACTTCGACGAGGGCAAGGGTGAGCGCGTCGGTGCCGTTTCCGACCAGCGCGACATGGCCGCCGCCGCAGAAGGCGGCGAACTCCTTTTGGAACGCCGCGTGCTCGCCGCCGCCGATGAAGCTTGAATCGCGCACGACCCGCGCCACCGCCGCGTCGAGCTCGCCGCGATAGCGTTGATATTGGGCATTGAGGTCGACCAGCGGAATTTTCTCCGCGGCCGGCACCGTCTTGTGCTGCATTGCTTCGCTCATGAGCCGCGTCCGAGCAGGCTGCGCTGTGCGCGGAAGCGCATGGTCACCGGCGCGCCCGTCGCCATCGATTCATAGATCGCGGTCACCAGTTCGAGCGAACGGCGTCCTTCCAGGCCATCGACCAGCGACGGCTTGCCGTTAAGGATCGCGTCGATGACGTGCTCGAGATAAGCGACGTGGCCGAAGCCGTAGACGGTCGGCGGGTTCTGGTTGAACTTGGTAAGCACTTCTTCGTCGCCGGCGATCTTCTTTTCGAATTGCCAGGTCCTGATCTGGTTGGCGGCGAAGCCGCCGATCTCCACCATGCCGGTCTCGCCGAGGATCGACAGCGAGCCTTCGAGATCCACCGGCCGCGCCGCCGTCGTCGCCTCGATCACGCCGAGCGCGCCATTGGCGAAATTCACGAGCGCCGCGCCGGTGTCTTCAGTCTCGATATCGACCAGCGCGGTGCGGCCGCTGGCGAAAACGGAGGTCGGCTCGCCGAGAAACCATTGCAGCAGATCGACGTGATGGCTGGCCTGGTTGGCAAAGACGCCGCCGTCCAGCGCCCAGGTACCGCGCCAGTCGTCCTGATCGTAATAGGGTTGGCGGCGGCACCAGCGCACGCGCGTCGTGCCCATGACCAATCTGCCGAAACGGCCGGCGTCGACCGCCTCGCGCAGCTTGCGCACCGGCAGGTTGTAGCGGTTCTGCTTGACGACGAAGAGCTTGATGCCGGCGGCATCGCAAGCCGCGATCATGCGGTCGGCGCCGTCGAGCGTCAGCGCCATCGGTTTTTCGACCACGATGTGCTTGCCGTAAGGCGCCAGCGCGATGGTGTCGCGCGCGTGGTGGCCGCTTTCGGTGAGCACGCAGACGACGTCGATGCCGGCGGCCTGCTCGTCCATCATGCGGCGGGCGTCGGTGTAGGCCGGCACGGAATGACGCGCGGCCAGCTTGTCGGCGCGTTCCTTGCGCGCGTCGCACACCGCAACCAAGCGCGCGGCCGGAATCTGGTTGGCGGCGAAGATGTCGGAATATTTCTGCGCAATGCGGCCGCAGCCGACCAACGCGAACGATATTTGATCTGTCATTTCAATACTTTACGATGTGCTTGCAGGAGTCGGTTGGGATGCGCCGGGGCCGCCGGCAGCGATGCTTTTGAGTTGCGCGATGTCGCCGGCAATGACCTCGTCCCATGGCTTCACGAGTTTCCCCTTGAGCGCCCGGGTTGCGCCACGCCGCCGCGCGATTTCATCCGGCGCTTGCATCAGCTCGGCCAGCGCATCGGCGAGCGAATCGGGAATGCGCTCACGGTTATAGCGCTTCGCGACATCGGGCGGGATCAACCGGTCGGTGGCGGTGTCGAGCGGCACATCCGGATCGGACGTCGGCAGCACCAGACAGACGCCGGCCGACAGGGCTTCCAGATTGGCGTTGGATAGATTGCCGTAGAGATTGACCGACACATAAAGGTCGGCGGCGGCGAGCCAGCGCCCGGCCTGTGCATGGGTCTGCGAGCCCACGAAATGCACGCGCGCCGTTTGCCCTGCCGCCTGCACCAGCGATTCCATTTCGGCGCGCAGCGGGCCGTCGCCGACAATGGCGATGTCGGCGCACTCCGGCTTCCGTTGCAGCAATGCGATGGCGGCTTTGACGAATGCGAGGCAGCCCTTCTGCGGCTCCAAGCGGGCGAGGAAGACGACGATCGGCCGCGTCCCGCCGATCGCGCGCCGCGATTGCGCGATTTCATCTCCCGTCGCTTCAACTGGATCGCAGCCGTTCAAGCGCACGCGCCACGGCGTGCCGCCGGCGACGAGCTTCTCCATGACGGGCGCCGGATCGCTGCCGTCCTCGGACGAGACGACTTCCGCGAAAGGCGCGCGCATGGCCCAGCGGAACAGCGGCGCGCGGCCTTCGGCAATCCGCCGGTGATGCGGCACCACGCCCATCAGCCGCAGCACCACCTTATGGCCGGCGCGCGCCAGCAAGGCGGCGGCATGGATGTTGGCGTAGGTCGCATAGATAACGTCGGGCTTGAATTTCTTAGCAAGGGCGAGAATGCGCGTCGTGTGCTCCGCTTCGGTGAGCGCCAGTTCGAGACGGCGGAAACGGCCACCGGCCATGCGCCGCCAAGGCAGGATGACTATATCGCCGAGCGGCGCGATATGGCGCCGAACAGTGGAAGGAAAGCGCGCATCCGGCTCCTTGTCCGCAAACACCGTAAGCAGATCGATTTCCGGATCGCGGGCGAGACCTTCGAGCAGCCGGTAGATGGCGGGAACGCCGCGCGGCTCCCAGCGGCCGGCGGCAAGGCCGCTCTTCAGGCCGCCGAACAGCCGTGCCAGGAACAGCACCCGCATGCGTGGCTGCGTGGGCGCCCTCACCCGACCGGATCTCCGAATTCATCGATATCGACGTCATGCCGCGCGAGATATTGCTCGGTCAGCCAGGCGATATGGTTGCGGGCGCCGCGACGGTCGCGCCGCACCTGCGCGTAGGGCACGCAGGCCGTGCTGCAGGTCGGCTCCATCCAATATTGCAGGTACCGCCGCTCGTAGGCGTGCCAGCGCGCGCGGCCACGCGGCAGGTGCAGCACCTTGGCGGCAAGCCGCAACGGCACCATCCAGAGCGGCCGCACGCGCTTGCGGTTGACCGGAATGCCGCGCCAGACGCCGCCCCAGTTCGCGTTGTTCAGCATGCGCGCGTAGAGATTCTGGTTCACTTTCTCGTCCAGCGGAACCCCCTCCCAGAAGCGCAAATAAGCGTTGTCCCACAACGGCAGCCGCCAGGCGTGGCCGAGGAATTCGTAGATGCGCTGGCCGGTGACGACGTATTTGCACTGCCGGTCCTGGAACTCGGCATATTCATAGAGCCCATGATCGCAGGCCGGATCGCCGAGGGTGGCGCCGGCCCGCTGCAACGATCGGCGCAGCAGCACGCCGATGTGATGGCGGTTCGGCGGCGTCAGCAGCGATTGCCAGAGGGTGAAGTGCTTAGCGGTCAGCGCGTCTGTGATGCGCCTGAAACGCTGTTCGCCATCCAGGCCGGCGGGCGGCTTCTGCAAAGCCGGCGGGATATGATTGCCGGTGATGTAGTCGCCCGAATTGCCGTTGATGATGACCGCATCGTCGGGAACGGCGCCGCTCTGCTTCAACTGCATCAGCGGCGCCATGTCCTGCACGAACGGGACGGACGCGCCGCTGTCGGCGAAGGCAAGGTAGTTCTTATAGTCCTCGCCGGCGAAGAAGGCGCGCTGCCCGGCGATGGCGGCCGGAACGAAGTGCCACGGATAGCCGAGCTTTGCGGCAATCGCCCGCGCGGCCTTGGCCTCGAAATTGCCGGCGCGGCCATAGCTGAAGCAGATGACGTTCTCGTAGCCGAGGTGGTGCGCAACGCTGGCGACGAGCCGCGAATCGCGGCCGGCGCTGAGCGGAATGACAAGCGGGCGTCCGCCGAGCGAGGCGAGCGTACGCTCCATGATCGCCAGCGTGATTTCGGTCAGTTCCTTTTCGAGCAACGCCGGCGCTTCGGCATGCACCTGCCAAGGCCGATACGCGTAGTAGCGGTGGCGGGCGCCTTTCCCGTCGGCGCCGATAAAAAACAGTTCCCCCGGCGCCAGCAGTTCGATGCCGCGATAAAGCGCCGCGTGATCGATGGTGTAGCCGGCCATGGCAATAGCAATCGCGGCGTCGGGATTGCGATCGCGCACGCCGAGCCCGGCGGCCTGGCGCAGGCGCTCCGGCTGGGAGTCGATGGTCCAGGTACCGCCGATGCGGCACGCCGCCAAGGGAATGCTGCGGATCCAATCGACCGCCGCCATGGCCCAGCCGGGACCGGTGGCAACGAAAGCAAAATGACCGTCGATCTTGCGCAGCCAGCCGCCGATTTGCGCCGGGTTCGGGGCGGCTTCGGATGCCAGCTGTGCCGCGACAGCAGCGCCGTCGAGCCCGTGAATCCAGCCGTTGAACCAGACGGCGACGTTGCCGTTTTCATAACGCTTCCACCCGAACGCCTCGTCGATGGCGACGTCACAGAGGCGCGGCGTGGGCATGGTGGTGTCATGCATGGTCAGGCGACCTGATAGGCTGGTTCTATTGCCGGCGTGGCGTTGCCGCGCTCGCTCAGGCTGCGCAGCCACATCTCCACATTCACCAGCGTCCAAATCGATGGCAGGTCCTTGCGCTCGCCACGGCGGAAGCGTTCGACCACCTGGTCGAGCGCGCCCGTTTTCGCGTAGCCGCGCAAGCGGCCATCCGGCGCGGTGAGAACATCGAGATAGCGCCCCAGCCCGCGCGCGTCGCCGAGCCATTGGTCATACGGCAGCCAGAGACCGATCTTGCGTCGATGGATAAGGTCGCGGTCGAGATATTTTTCGGCGATGCGTTTGAGCAGCGGCTTGGTGTCGCCGCCGGGGACACGCACATCGCGCGGCAGGCCGTTGACCAATTTCGCCAGCGGCAGATCAACGAAGGGCACGCGCGCCTCCACAGAGGCGGCCATCGACATCTTGTCCTGCCGCACCAGGAGCGATTCCAGATAGCCGATCTGGTCGGACGCAAACAGCCGGTCGCGGAAATCGGAAAAGCGCGCGCTCGCCGCTTCACGCGCGCCCGGCCGCGGGATGAGATCGGGGAACAGGCGGTGCATTTTGGGAAAGTCGTGATAGATCGACGAATAGACCGCGGCGTCGAAGCCGGCGTACTGACGCATGCCGAGGAACGGACGCACCGGCGGCAGCAATGCGCGCGGCAGCCAGCCCGCGATGCCGTCCTGCCAGGCGAGCTTGCGCCAGTTGGCGTAGCGCAGATAGCCGCCGAACATCTCATCGGCGCCCTCGCCGGTCAGCACCACCTTGGACGTCGAACGCAACTGCTCGCAGAGCAGCATCAGCGTCACGCAGCCGCCGTGCGGCACCGGGCCTTCCATATGGCGGATCGCGCGCGGCAGCGCGTCGGCAAAGGCGCGGCCATCGACCGCGATTTCGTGATGATCGAGGCCATAACGCTCGACCACCAGCTTGCGGTATTGGCCTTCGTCGAAGGGATGATCGCCGAGGCTGACGGCAAAGGACGCGACGCGCCGGCCGGCGGCCTGGCTCGCCAGCGCCGCCACCAGACTGGAGTCGACGCCGCCCGACAGTTGCAGGGTGTAGCCGACGTCGCTCATCAGATGCGCGCGAACCGAACCTTCGAGTGCGCTTTCGATCCGCGCCTCGGCTGCTTCCGCGTTCATGGTTTCGTCGGGGGCCAGGGTCGCCAGCACGTCGCTGAAACGCCGCCGCTTGAGCGGGCCGCCCTGGAGCGGGATGGTCAGCAGGGTGCCGCCGGGCACGCGCTCGATACCTTTGATGTTACTGAGCGGTCCGGCCGCCCAGTTGAAGGTCAAAAGCTCCGCCAGCGCCGCCTCGTCGACGCGCGGCGCGACCAGCCGGGTGAGCGGCCGCATTTCGCTCGCCAGCGCGACGCGCCCGCCCTGTTCGCATAGATAAAGCGGCTTGATGCCGAACGGATCGCGCGCGGCAATGGCAACGCCCTCGCGCCGGTCGATCAGGACGAAGGCAAACATACCCTCGAGGCGGTCAAGCAGGCGCTGCGCGCCCCAGTGCAGATAGGCCTGCAGAATCACTTCCGTGTCGCCGCCGGTGCGGAAGCGCGCGCCGTTTGCTGCAAGCTCATCGCGTAAGGAACGGAAATTGTAGATCTCGCCGTTGAAAACCAAAGTGCAGCGGCCGCTCTCGTCGCTCATCGGCTGGTCGGCGCCGTGACCCGGATCCATGATGGCAAGGCGCCGGAACACCAGCGCCCAGCCGGGCTCGGCAACTTGCCCGCCGGAGTCGGGCCCGCGATGGACCAGGTCCTGCTCGACGCCGGCGAGCATATCGTCCGGAAACGTCCGTCCCGGCTCGAAGAAGGCGGCCAAACCGCACATCGGCTAATGCGCTCCCGCCAGCAGCCGCCGCAGCGGCATTGAATCGACATCGCCGCCATCGGCCAGCACGGCGTCGGCGAGCGCCGCGTGGTCGAGCACGGGCCGGTTGGCGTCGTCGTAGGCGACATCGATGACGCACGCGCGCTTGCCAAAGAGCTCGGCGATTGGTGGCGTCATGCGGCCGCAACCGATGTCGAGAAAGACGATGCGGGCATCGGTACAGGCGGCCTCCCACAGCGCGGTGGTGGTGGGGCTGTCGAACACAAAGACATCGGCGGAGGAGAGCTGAGCAGCGAAATTGCCGCGCAAGGTCGTCGCCACTTCGCTCAGCGGATGCGGCTTTCCCTTGAGTAGACCCTCGGGATGCGCCTGGCAGACGAAGTCGACGTCCAGGTCGCGCAGCGTTTCCGCGACCCGCATTTGCCAATCGAGGTAGACGGCATCGGGCGGCAATGCCGGCAATAGCTGGCGAAAGCCGAGCAACTGGGTCGGCGCATAAACCACGCGCCGCCGCTCGCCCGCCGGCCTAGCCGGACGCCGCGCCGGAACACGGGAAAAAACCGGATCGCCTTGCGCACCGTTGATCGCAACGGGATGTGCCGGGTCGAGCAAACCATCGTCGATCTGGCTGCGGCAGATGGCAGCCGCCTCCGGCGTCGCCAGCACGAATTCGCTCGACACCGCGAGCTCGAGCAGCGCGGTGACTTCGGCGGTGGCGACGAATTCCCGCGGCGTGCCGTGATCGAAACGCCTGACGCGGCCGCCGCGGCGCAGCACTTCGAGGCCGATCGCACGCGGCGCGTAGAGCCCGCCCGAGCCGGTCCATATTTCGTCCGGCAGGCGCACCGCGCGCAAGGCCGCCATGTCGTCAAGCGCCTTTTCGAGGTGCACCCGCGCCGTCGCTTCGACCAGATCGAAGGCGCGCCGCCGGTATGGCGCATCCAACACGCCATCGCCGACGATCACATGCGCCAGCGCCGACGCCTGCTCCGGCCGCTGGGGCGGCGCGCCGGCACGGGCGCGTGCCGCGTCGAGCATCGTCTCGCCATGCTGGAAGCCGACAGCCCTGCCCTCGCTCGCGGCAACCGCGCGCAACAGCGTATTGTGACTCACCGCCACGGCGTCGGGGCGCAGAAGCGCGCGCGGCAGCCGCGGCAGGGCGGTCCAGGTGCGCATGCGCGCCAGGCGCCGCAGCAACGGCCAGCGCACCGGCACCGGCGCAAGGATGGCCTCGCTGCGGGGCGGCGGACGGCCCTCGCCGTCCTGCAGATAGGCGAATTCGGGCGCGGCGCCCGCAAGGCGCGCTCCGGCGCGCGCCGCGCGCTCGGCGGCGAGCGCGGCCAGCACGATGGCGCGCGCGTAGCTGAGGATGACCGGCAGCGCCAACATGGACGCGTCGCGCAACAGGTCGTCGTCGTTTTGCCGTGCCCAATGAAGCGCGGCGCGCATCTGCTCGCTGCCAATACGGCTGGCTTCGGCGGGGCCCACCGGCCAGGCGACATTGCGCCGCCAATCGGCACGCGCCAGCGCGGTGTCGATATCGGCCGCGATCTCGCGCAGCGCCGGACGCGCTTCAGCCAAGGCCGACATAGCTCGGTGATCCGACATGGGCGTTGATGGCAAGCAGTTCCGGCTGCGTCTTGAACAAAGCGGCGATTTCGGCGAGGCCAAAATTCGGGTTGCGCGGGTAGAGCGCATCGTAGATGGCCGAAACCAGCCGGTAGTCGTCGGGCGTATCGACCACCAGCCGCCAATCGCGGCGGTTCGGCTGCGCGTCTATGACCGTCGCCGGGAATTGCTCGGGCCGGCGCCAAATATAGGGCGTGGCGTGCTCGCGCTCGTAAGGATCGGTGGAATTCGCTTCGGCCTCGTAAAGCGCAGCGGCGTCGAAGACTTCGGTATCGAAGCCGTGCGGATAACCGGAATCGAAAGCCGTGCGCGCATAGCGGATCCCCTTAGGCCGGCCCGCAACGTATGCGGCCAGCACGCGCGCGCTCACCTGCGGATCGATGAGCGGACAGTCCGAGGTTACGCGCATGACCGTCGCGGCCTTGGCCGCGCGCGCGGCTGCAGCCGTGCGCGCGAGCACGTCGGCCTCGCTGCCGCGCACCACCATGACGTCGAGACCGTCGAGCGCCGGGATCACCGCGTCGTGTGCCGGTCCTTCGGCCAGTGCCACCACGACTGCGTCCACGCCGTCGATCCGCTGCACGCGCTCGAGCGTGCGGCGGATGAGCGGCGCGCCGGCCAGCGGCTTGAGCACCTTGCCGGGCAGGCGCGACGAGGTCATACGCGTTTGCACGACCGTAACCACCGGATGGATGGACGTGCTCATGCCGGCGCGCACCGCTTCAGCACGCCCTTGCTCTCGGCTGCGATCGCGGCGTCTGCGAGCTGCTCGATGGGCAGGCCGCTGCGTTCGGCGATCGCCGGCAGGTCGTGCCGGCCATCGGATAGATTGAGCACCCACATCAGCGCTGCGACACGGCGGCTCTGATCGGCGCTGCCCAGCGTTGGGTAAAGGCCGCGACGGCCGAGTTGCGGCTCGCCGTAGGGAAACAGATTTTCGAAGGTTGCGTTGCGGTCAAGCGGACGGCGGACCGTCGGCCGGACGGCGCGGGCCGCATGGACATCTTTGCTTTCAAGCGCGCGGCAGACCGCCTCGTAGGCCGCGATGCTCTCCTGCAAGGCGCGGAAATTGATGAGCGATTTGTTGTCGAGCGAGGTGTGGTATTCGGGGTATTCGCCATGCACCCCGCGCATCAGCGAGCCGACCGGCAGATTGAAACCGGGCGAGCAATATTGCCGCTCGTCGCTGCCGGTGGGCGCGAAATCGCGCACGCGGAATTCGATGCCGAAATGCGCGAGCGCTTCGAGGGCGGCGCGGTCGGCCAGGCTGTCGCCACGGCGCGAACGCTTGTAGGTGAAATGGCTGTCGAGGCCGACGCAATTCACCACGTAACCGGCCGCGAGCCGTTCGCGCAGATGCGCGCCGCGCAGGCTGAGATAAGAAATGGCGCCGATGGTCTCGGGCGCAAACACGAAGCGATAGGTGAAGCGGCGCTGCGGCCAGGCCGCAAGCCGGCAATAGAGAAACGCAGCAGCCAGCGGGCCGGACAATTCGTTGTTGGCGAGCGATGGATGGCAGGTGTAGCTCGAAATCAGCACCTCGTCCTGACTGGCGCCGGGCAGCACGGCTTCCGAGATCGTCAGCGCGCCGTCGACAAGCGCGGTATCGACCACCACGTCGTAATCACCTTCGGGCAGCGCCTTGCGCTCATTTTCGCTCAGGCAAAAGCCCCAGCGCGGCTCGTAGTAGCTGGTCACGTAGGGAATGGCGTCCGGCAGATCGGGCCGGCTATGCAAATGCGCATCGAGTTCCCGGCGCGAGACTGTGCCGCGGAAGGGCGCCGCATAGTTGACCAGACGAAGATTGTTCTCGGCGACATCGAGGATGCGGCGGCCGTCCGGCGCGCGCACATAGGCTTCGCGCACCACCCACTCATTCGGCACCGTCCAGTCGAATGCTGGCGTCCCGGACGCGACCTCGATGCGTTCGAGCGGCACGATTTCCCCGAGGATATCGTGGGTGGCGCGCACGCCGGCGCCGGTCAGCGACCGCAACAGCGGCCAGAGTCGGTCGAAGACCGCCTCGATCTCCCGCAGGCTTTCCGGCGCCGTCGCTGCGGCCTTGATCATCGCGGTCATTATTCCGCCGGCTGGGCGAACCGGTCGCCGTAGAAATAGGCATAGTTCTGCCATTTGTAGAACTCGGCCGCGGCGTGCGCCTGCGCGGTGCGCTCGAAAGCCGGCGCATAGCCGAAGGCCGCCATCTCGTCGGCGAGATGAAACTCGATCACCTGGGCATCCTCGGCCGAAATGCGTTCGCGCCAGCGGTCGACGTGGCGCGCGCTGACGTCGAACGTCGCCACGCCGTCGAAGGCGTTGCCGCCGGCGGGGATGCCCAGCACCGTCGGCCGTAGCAAACAGGGGTCGAAGTCGATGCCGAGGAAGTCGGCGACGCCGCGCATGGTCGGCTCGGGCGCACCGGTCAGGTCCTCGAAACGGACGAGCCGATAGCGCCCCTCGCCGTAGCGCACGCTGTTCTGCCGCGCCATTTGGAAACCGATGCGCACCCGGTTCAAAAGGCTCGCCAGCGTGCGCTTGTGGTCCTCGCCGAGGCGGCTGTAATGCTTGTCGACGCCGGCAGCGAGCGCGGCGAAATTGTCACGCGGATCGCGCAGCACCTGGATGAAGCGCGCGTCCGGGAACCAGTCCAATATCTCGGCGGCGTAAATTTCAATACTCGTTTCCTTGAACACGCCCCATTGGGCTTGCGCACGGCCGGTCGTCGCCTGAAAGACCGCCATCAACCGCGCCATGAGTGCGCCGGGATCGCCAAGCGCATCGTCCGGCAGCCCGGCAAAGAAACGCTCGGCCATGGCGGGAACGTCGCGGGCTTGCGCGGGCACGCGCTGCGCCAGCTCTGTGAACAGGATGCGTTGCAGGCGCGCCCGCCGCTCGACCGGCGCCGTATGCGCGCGCAGGTAGTCCGGGAAATAGGCATAGAGCAATGTGAGATCGAACGGATAGACCGCCAGCCGCGGATGACCATCGAGCAGGTTGGCAAACAGCGTGGTGCCGGATTTGCGATGACCGCAGACGAAGGCCAGCGGGCTATGGAGCAAAGTTGTCACGTGCGATGTGTCGCCTGAACGGCGCGCCTCAGCCCCGCACCGCGTCCCAGGACAGCGGCGTTCCGCGGCTGAGCGCGCGGCGCGCCGGACGGCCGAGCACCTCCGGCAGATGTTTGGGCGGCAGGCCGTAGCCGGGGCGGATCGAGCGCACGTTGCGTTCGGTGAAGGTTTCCCCGGCGGCAATGTTTTCGACCGCGTAGAGTGAGCGGCGGAAGACCATCAGCCCTTCTTCCGCGGGCGGCCGCTCCAGGCGGCCGCTGCCGCGCGCAGCAAAGGCCAGCCGGCAGTCGTCCACCATGGCCGTGAATTCGTCCGGCTCCAGCGAAAACGCGGCGTCCGGCCCGCCGTCGGCACGCGACAGCGTGAGGTGCTTTTCGATGATGGAAGCGCCCAGCGCCACGGCCGCCACGGCCGCCGCCGTTCCGTTGGTATGATCGGAAAAGCCGACCACGGTGCCGAAGGTCTCGGCCATCACCGGCAGCACCCTCAAATTGCAGTCTTCGTATTTGGTTGGGTAAGTGCTGATGCAGTGCAGAATCGCCGGGCTCTGCTTGCCCGCCTTGCGCGCCGCCGCCACCGCCTCGGCGATCTCGTCCTGGTTGGCAAGCCCGGTGGAAATGATGAGCGGCTTGCCGGTCGAGGCCGCCTTCTCGATCAGCGGAATATCGATCGCCTCAAAGGACGCGATCTTATAGGCGGGCGCGCCCAGGTTCTCGAGCAAATCCACCGCGGTGAAATCGAACGGGCTGCTGAACACCGGAATCCCGAGTTCACGCGCGCGGTCAAAAATGGGCTTGTGCCATTCCCAAGGAGTATGCGCTTCTTTGTAAAGATCGTGCAGCGTGCGCCCTTCCCAGGCCGTTCCCTTGATGGTGAAACCGGGGCCGTCGTGGTCGATGGTGATCGTATCGGCCGTGTAGGTCTGCATCTTGAGCGCATCGGCACCGGCTTTTTTGGCGGCTTCCATGATCGCGTAAGCGCGCGAGATGTCGCCATTGTGATTGCCGGACATCTCGGCAATGACGTAAGGCGGATGCGCCGGACCGATAGCGCGGCCTGCGATTGTGATGTGCGGTTCGTCTGTCATGCCGTTCTCACTCTTATATTGTCTATCGGCTCACGCCTGTGCCGGCGTCAGCAGCGCGCTGGCCACTCGCTCCGCGCCACGACCGTCGCACAGTTTGGCGGCCGCCTCTGCCATCGCCATGCGCGCTTGCGAATCCGCGCACAGCCGCTTCACCCCCTTGGCAACCGCGCCTGCCAAATCGTCCAGCCCAACCTCTGCTGCAGCACCGGCTTCGGTCAGCGTGGCGGCGATGTCGCGCTGATTGTCGGCGGCGACCACGATCAGGCTCGGAAGCCCGAGACAGCAGCGCTCGAAGCTCGACGAACCGGCGGCGCCGACGGCCAGATCTGCCTCCGCCATCAGGGCCGCGATATTGTCGGCATCGACATGCACCTGCGCGTCGAGCTTGAGCGCGCCGATCAGCCGGCGAAGCGCGGCAAGATGCGGGGCGGCGGAACCAATGACGAGATCGACGGCCAGTCCTGTCCCGCATTCGGTAATCCCCTGCAACACGGCGGCGGTCAGGTTGCGCGGATCGGTCATGCCGAGACTGACGAAAATGCGTTTTGGCGTGTCGCCGCGCGCGCGGCGTGCCAGAGCCGCCTCTCTCCCCTGCGCAAATTGGCCACGCAGCAGCGCATAGGATGGCCCCAGCAGAAGCTTGCAGCCGGCCGGGACCAGACGCTGATAGGCGGCGGCGCCGCGGCCCGGCGTCGGATCGAGCAGCAGATCGCAATCGTGGTCGCGGCCGGGCCGGTCCTCGATCGCCATGATGCGGGCGGCGAAAGCGCGACAGTCCTTCTCGAAAACACGGCCACGCCCATAATGATCGACCACCAGCAGATCGCAGCCGGAGCCGATATTCGACGACAGGAGCGCAGCCTCCCGCGCGTCGGCACCATCCAGTTCGAATAGGCGATGGGCCGACGACGCCAGCGCCGGCACGGTTTCGAGCGTGCGCGGGCGAAATGCGAAGACCGAGTGCCAGCCCGCATCGACCAGCGCTTCGCCCAACGCGAGACATCGCTGCACGTGGCCGCCGCCCGTTTCGGGCGCGGCATCCGCGCGAAAGACCACCAAAGGCGCCATTGCTGCTGCGAGGCCCGCGGTTATTGCGTCACGAGATAATCGCCGAGCGCCATATAGGGCAGCCCGCTCTGCTTGAAAGCGCGGATCGCGTCATTGGCCGAGCAGACGATCGGCTCCTCGTGCATGTTGTAGCTGGTGTTGATCACGCTCGCCGTGCCGGTGAGCTCATGGTAGCGCGTGAGGATCGCGTGTAGCCCCGGATAGGTCGTCTTGTCGACGATCTGCGGGCGTGCTGTGCCGTCGATGTGCACGGCGGCCGGGCAAGCGGCCTTCATACCCGGTTTGCAATCGTAGGTGACGGTCATGAAGCGGGCGGCGTCGCGCGCCTTGCCGGCGTTCAGATAACAATCCTCCGCATGCTCTACGAGCGTCGCCGGCGCGAACGGCATAAACTCGGAGCGCTGCAGGCGCTTGTTCAGCCAGTCGTTGATGCTGGCGTCGGCGGCGTGGCACAGGATCGAGCGATTGCCGAGCGCGCGCGGCCCGTATTCCATCTTGCCCGCGACCCGGATGACCACATGATTGGCGGCGAGCAATTCGGCGGTCTTGCCGCCGATGTCGTTCTGCTTTGTGTAGCCGAGGCCGCCTGCCTGCATTTCACGGGTGATCTCCTCGTCTTCGAGCTCGTTTCCCAATTGCGCGCCGGCGAAGGCTTCCGGCCTGCTGCCGGTCAGGCGATGATGCACGTCCCACGCGGCGCCGACCGACAAGCCGCCGTCACCCATATTGGGAAACACGTAAACGTCCGCGACGCGGGGGCGCTCCGCGATGCGTTGATTGAGTTTGACATTGGCGAAGATGCCGCCGGCGAGCGCAATCTTGATGTCGTTTCCGGGCAGCGCGTCCACCAAACGGGTGACCACCTCTTCCAGGCGGATCTGCACCGCGGCGGCGACGTCCTCGCGCGGGAAACCGGCGACATATTGCTCGAGCCGCGGATTCTCGTAGTGCGGCCGATAGAGCCCGTTTTCCATGCAGCCGACGAAGCGCAGTTCGTCCGGCAGGCAATCGACCATGCGCGCAATTTCGGGATAACTCTTCGGCTCGGTGCAGTAGGCGGCGAGGCCGAGCACCTTGCCCTCGTGGCGGTGCGGGCGAAAGCCGAGCGCCTTGGTGACCGAACCATAGAAGTAGCCGAGCGAGTCAAAGGTATAGCTCAGACCAATCCTCTTCCCGACGCCGCCGGCGCTGTCCCACACCGTCGCGGAGGCGTCCTCGCCCCAGCCATCCGCGGTGATCACGTAGCAGCGATCCCAGCCCGAACCGTAATAGGCGCTGGCGGCATGAGCGGTATGGTGCTCGATGGCGTGCACCGGCTTGGCGTAGCGCTTGAGCTCGGCGAGATGGGTGGGCGTGCGCTCGGCGATCACCCGCGCCTCGTGCTGGCGGCGCTGCTCGAGATATTCGAGCTGCTGCACTTTGATGTGCTTCGGCAGATCATGCCGTTCGATCGCGGCGCGCTTGCGGGCAAACGGCGTTTCGTCGCGTTCCGCCGGCACCTGGCCGTGCGTCGCGATCAGGTCGACGTCGTCCATGGTGACGCCGGCAAGCTTCAGCGCCGCCTGGATCGCGTCGTGCGGCACGCCGTGCCACAGCTTCACGCGATTGAGCCGCTCCTGGCTGATCGCGGACAGCAGCTTGCCGTCCTTGAGCACGCAGGCCGACGCATCGGAAAGATAGGCAACGCCGAGGATGATCACGCTACGGTCCCGCTGTTCTGGCGCAGATACTGCACGTTCAGGAAAAATCGCCGGCCAGGAGATTTATCGTGTCTTCGAAGCCCGGCATGCGGCGCCCCAGCAGGGCCTCCGCCTTGCCGGTCGCCAGGCCGAGGCTTTCAGCGCGCGGAATTTTCAGGGCGGTGACGCTGCCGGATTGCGCCTGCAACGGCAGGCCCAATTTGCGCGCGAAGGCACGGATGAGGTCGGCCTTCGAGAACACGTCGCACGAGGCCACGTTGAATATGCCGTTAGCGTTGCGCGCCACGAGCGCAAGCATCAAATCGGCGACATCGGAACGGTGCAGCAAAGACGTGTAGGCATCCTCGAACAGCGTCAACTTTTCGCTCTTGCGCAGCGCGTCGTAGATTTGCTCGGCGAAGCCGCGATCGTGGCCGCTGCTGCGGCCGACAAACGCCGTCCGCACCACCAGCGTGCTCGGCGCCGCCAAGGCGAGTTTCTCGGAAGCGAATTTTGTCCTGGCATATTCATTGACCAGAGAGACCGGCGCGTTCTCATCGTGGCGCACCGGGCCGCCACCGGTAAAGTAATGATCGGTCGAAACATGAACCAATTTGAAATCCCTGCTCGCGCGCCAGCCGCGCGAGATCGCCGACCGCGGCGGCATTGACCGCATATGCTTCGCCCGGGTCGGTTTCGCAGGCGTCGATACTGGCGATCGCGGCACAATTGACCACGACGTCAGGTTTGACGTCGGAGAGCACGGCGGCAAGCCGGCGCCCATCGGCAATATCGAGCGGCATCGTTTTGCTGGAGCGGGAGGCGGCGATGGCGGCATAACCGAACGCCTGGCAGCGCTGCATCAGAGCTTCACCCAGCAGGCCCATACCACCCAGAACGAGGACTTTCATCGCTGAACGGCGGGCGCGGCAACGCGCAGACAGCCCCCGAGGCGGTTCACTTTGCCTCCGCCGTGAGCTTCAGCAAGGCGCGGATATCGTCGACCGAAAGAAATTCGACGTTGGTATCGCTGCCGTAGCGGAACGCCTCATGGACGGGGTGCAATTTCGCGCCGCCCAGCCCTTCCCGCTTCCAGCCGGCGAAGGCGGGCTCCACGACGTAGCGGTCGTTGCTTTCCAGCGTCGTGCGCGCGTCGTCCTCGGTGATCATCACTTCGTGCAGTTTCTCGCCGGCGCGAATGCCGACCGTGCGATGGGGCAGATCGGGCGCTAACGCGTGCGCGAGGTCGGTAATCTTCATGGTCGGAATTTTCGGCACGAAAATCTCACCGCCGTGCATCATCGACAGGCTCGACAGCACGAAATCGACCCCCTGCTGCAAGGTGATGGCAAAGCGCGTCATGCGCGGATCGGTGATCGGGAAATCCGACGCCTTTTCCCGCACCAGTTTCTGGAAGAACGGGATGACGCTGCCGCGCGAGCCGATGACGTTGCCGTAGCGGACCACCGAGAACAGCACACGCTTCGACCCGGATAGATTATTGGCGGCGACGAAGATCTTGTCGGAAGCAAGCTTGCTGGCGCCGTAAAGATTGATCGGGCTCGCCGCCTTGTCGGTCGAGAGCGCAACCACCTTTTTCACGTCACCGCGCAACGCCGCCCGTACGATATTTTCGGCGCCATAGACGTTGGTGTTGATGCATTCGAACGGATTGTATTCCGCGGTCGGAACCTGCTTGAGCGCAGCCGCATGGATCACGTAGTCGACCTCGCGCAGCGCCATTTCCAGACGGCCGGCGTCGCGCACGTCGCCGATGAAGTAGCGCAGGCAGCGGTGCTTCTCCGGCGGGAATTCCTGCGCCATATCGTATTGCTTGAGCTCGTCGCGCGAGAACACGACGAGGCGGCGCAGTTTGTGCTTCTGCAGCAGCGTGCGCACCAGCTGCCTGCCGAAAGACCCGGTTCCGCCGGTGATCAGGACCGAGGCGTTGTCGAGGTCGACTTGGCCATTCTCGAAATTTCGCGGGGTAAACGTCATTGTCAGTGGAGAACCTTTGAGATGCAGAATGCCAGGTGTCGGCGCTACGTGTCAGGCAAAATCGGCATAAGAGCCGATTTGCGCGCCGTGGAGGCACGGGTGATCTCGCATGTATTCGGTCGGGACCAAGACCAGTGGCGGAACGGTCCGCAGTCGCGCATCGGTTCCGCGGCGGTTGCCAACGATGAGGTTGCCTAGACCCGCACAACGCGAAAAGCACACTGCATCGAAACTGCATTCGTCCATCGCCGCCAGAATATCCGAAAGCGGCATAATTTTCATTTCATAGTTTTGAATATTGGCGCGAACGATTATCTGCCGCCCGGTCACCCGCAGCAGCCGTTTGAGATCATCGAGTGTTCCAAGCCCGTCGCGCGTTCGCTTTCCCATGAGACCCAGAAACAGAACGACGTCATACCCTTCCGGATCGAGCTGGAAATCGACAATTGCGCTGTCGGTGAAAGAAGCATTCGTAATATTCCGGTTGCCGGCTTCCTTACGCGCCCGTTCGATCCGGGATGAATTGAAGTCTACGCCGTGGATCCGTGCGACCTGCTTCGCGACCTCAAGCGTGATCAATCCTTCCGCGCAACCCATGTCGAGAACACGGTCCTGCGGCCGAAAGTCCGCGACCTGCGCCAAATCCATGATCCGGGCGGCTAGTTTTGGGCCAAGTCTAAAGCCGTTCGACTCGGCATAAAAATAGTCAGTTTTATAGTAACCGCCCAACCAACGGATCAAGGGACGTCCAAGAGCAAGAAGTGTACTCATAGTTCATTTTTCCTCAGGTGCTTCGAAAGTTGGACCGCTCACGAATTAGTAAAGACCAAATCCGGCATTGGCTTGTTCAGCATTTCACGCTGATCGCGGTAAGCTTCGGCGTACCACCCCCCCGCCCTGATCAGTTGGTCATGGGCGCCTGCAGCCTCCAGGCGGCCGTCTTTCAGCACAACGATCATGTCAGCGTCGGCGATTGTGGAGAGCCGGTGCGCGATCACGATGATTGTGAGATTGGTCTCGGTGCGGAGCTGCTGAAGTGCATCCCGAAATGCAGCCTCTGCTTCGGCGTCAAGAGCGCTAGTTGGCTCATCAAGCACGAGAATTGGCGCACGCCGCACCAGTGCTCGTGCGATATCTAGTCGCTGGCGTTGACCGCCCGACAAGCGATCTCCGCCATCGCCGAGCAGACTGTCGAAGCCATTTGGTAATCGCTCGATGAAGCTTAGTGCGCCCGCAAGTCGGGCGGCTACGCGTACTTCGTCGTCGGTCGCGTTTTCCTTGCCGTACCGAATGTGCTCCGCCGCGGTGATGTTGAAAATCTGCGGCTGTTGCGGAACGAAGGCTATGCCCGCACGCAGGCTCTCGTTTGAAAACTCGCGAATTGGAACGCCGTCAAATCGAATTTCGCCGGACGACGGGTTACGCAGCCTGGGTAACAGGTCGATAAAGGTAGACTTGCCGGCGCCGGACGGCCCAACCAGCGCCGACATTCGATGTGCCGGCAGCCTGACCGTTAAGTCGGATAGCGCCGGCGATTGGTCGTCCGTGTATTTAAATGATACACAATCATAGGCGATGTCGTTGTCGAGTTCGGTGAACAGCTTTTCGCCGCCCTTTTCTTCGCGCATAGTCAACACTTCGCTCAACCGACGATCAACGCGCTCGACTGACGCCCAGCGACCGCTGATGTTGTTGTATTCATTAACTCCCGCCTTGACGATTGGCATCAAACGGATCAGCACGAGCACGAATAGCGCGAGGCGCGACAAACTCAGCCCAAATATCTGGCCACCTACAAATAGCACGAGATAGCCAAATCCGATGGCGATCGGTTCTGGCAACAACGTCATCCGCGTCGCGATCAGTTTCTGCCGCATGGTCTCTTCCACCTGCTTGCGGCTGAGTTGAGCAAATGCTGTCGCTTCCGCTTTTTCAGTTCCCGATAAGCGAATAAGGCGCGCGCGGGTTAGCCGGTCGACGATAAACCCGGTGAGCCGGACATTTGCTTCGCTGATTGAGCGCGATGTCTGCTTGATACCCGACAAAAGGTCTTTGGCCAGAAAGCCGAATACCCCGATGACCACAATCGACAGCAGCGTCATTGCGCCGGATAGGTAAAAAAGGCCGCCTACATAAAGAAAGACTTGGACGGTATACCCAAACGTCCTCAATACACCGAATATCGCACCGAGCGCCCGGTCGAGTTCGACCGACAAGTCACCCGCGACTTCGCCAACTTTGATTTTCTGCTGCAGCGTCGTCTGGGCCCGCAAAATGCCACTAAAACAACGTCGGCGGATTTTGTCCGCCGCGTTCCGCATCACACTGCCATTGCTCCGAGCATTCCAGTAGCTGAAAATCTGACGCAACACAATAAAAGCAAAACTGACGCTCAACAATGTACCAAGTGTGATTGGAACGCCGCTCCACTCCGAGACGAACGCCAGAACTTTCCATTGCGTACCACCGTGGTTGGCGTCGATATTCGACAGACCATTTCGCAGCTGTTCGAACACCGGCAACAGCATACCTATGCCGACCAGCTCAAAACCGAGCGCAAGCAGTTGCAGCGACATAAGAAATGCCATTGTGCGCAGCGAAAGTCCGAATCGCTGTGAAATGGCGATAAATTTGGAAACCTTGTGGATCATTTATCGTGCTCGATCAGTTAACGTTGCCTGTAACGCGCTGCGAAGTCGCGCGCGCTCTTGAACGTTGCGTTTTTGCGTCAGTATCGAAAAATTCGGCTCCCGGGAAGATTTGCATATTTTGTCGGCCGCCCTTCCCGCTCGTTCGCTCTTTGAGCGCACAGCGAAACGCATTCGCAGTACCGCAAAACCGTTCCGCATTCCGGGAGCCAATTCTTCCATCGCGACGGCGAGCAGTGGCTGCCACGCCAAGCCAATTTTCTGTTCGTCATGAATAGTGTCGGACCCGATTGCGGCCCGATCGCATTTATTCCAGCCGACATCTCCCTCTGGATTGCCAAAGCGTTTGGCAGCATCCGCGATCAAGGACGCGTCAGCTACGAACAAGTCTATCGTTATACCGGCCCCGAAAATCGGTCCGGCCCGCTGTCTGAGCGGTAAACAGTCGCTTCAGTCACTGCGGATACTGATATTTTTCAAGCGGCAACTGCCATTCCGCAGCTAGCCGGCGATTGTCATCGCTGTAATAGGCCTGCATCTCACTGACCCAGTGTGCGGGCAATTCGACCTTCGCTTTGCGACCGGATGTTAAGAAACTCAAGAGCGCCGTTCTGAGCGGTCCGGGCACAAATTGACTGAGACGAATGTCCGGACCCCAATCTTTGCGAAATTTCGAATAGGCATGCATGCGTTGACTCGTCCGCGCATTCCAGCGCTGGTCTTGCAACAGTTTTGCTCCCTCTTCGGCATCGACACCGATAAATCCGCACAGCCTGCTAGCGAACGACGCGACATCGCTAATGAGGTCTTCAAGCAAAAACACCTCGACATTGTCGCGGCCGTACACGTCGGCATAGGCTTTTGCCATAGCGTAATAGCGATACATGTACGGCCAGCCTCCCTGATTGGCTTGAAACCATTCGTCCGGGCTCATATACGAATGCCCCTTGGTGCGAGTAATGTAGAGCAACTCCAGTAATTTTATCTGATGCCGTGCCATGATCACGATGCGCGCCGGCCCGGTTAGCGCATACAACTTCTCTGGCAGGTTGCGGTCTCCGGGCTCCTCATAGAAATCGACTCGAACGAGCGACTCCTTCGAATAGACTGGCACTTTGCCGGCATCCAACGCGGCAAGCGTCTCCCGCCACAGGCGCCGACTGTGCTGCAGATCAAACTTCGTGCGACGCGCCGAATCGCGGTGGCAGGAATTCATTACGCTGAACATCGCCTCTTCGACGCCAGGATAGCGGCCCTTTATCGGTTCGCCCATGCTGACCACTTCGGAATGATTGGCAAACAGCCCGTTTTGCAACGTCGTTGAACCAGCCTTGTTGAATCCGATATGCAACACAGGAATTTGCATTTTTTATACGCTTGCTCGCGCCTCGACTATGGGATTTTGCACAGCGTTGTTTCTAAGAACCAAGATTCGCAATTAGGCGAGATGTACCTTGGCGAATTGTTCGACGATTTTTTTAACACCATCGTGCGTCACCTCGCGACCCCGTTCGTCAAACAGGTGGCCGATCATGGCAATCTCGTATGACGGCCAATAAGTCACGTTTTCGAATTCTTTTTCAATGGCCCCCGCTACAGCACGTAAAGTACTTTTGCTCTCCATGTTCGCGACAATCAAATCCTTGCCCGAAAAAGTGCGCTTGAACGAAACGGGCGAGACCGTAACAATGATCTTCTTCGACTTGAAATGCTCGTTGAGCAAAACGCAGATGGTCCTGACATTCTCGTAATTCTCTGCAAAACTGGTGCTGTGGAAAGAAAATCCCTCGGCTTTCCCGTGCCGGTCAAATGTCGGAGCCTGGTTAATGAATCGACCTGTTGAGTCGTTGCGCCAAGCTTCCGTCATCCCAAGCGTGATGACATAAACTTCGGCCTGTTGGATAGCGGCACGCACACATTCATCGATTTTCTTGCTTAGGTCGAGGATTGCCACCTCATTTGTCGCGTAAGCGTGGCGACGGTAGGGGTCACGCCAAACGATATCGCCCCTCTTGCCAATACCGCGACGGTATGGCGCAGGTTGGCGAAAGAAATCCACGAGCTCATAGCGCTCTCCAGAAAATGCCCGCTCAAATTCTGCTCGAATTGAATACGTATTATAGTGATTAATATCGTCAATCGCCGGTAGTTTGGCGAGATGCTGCGTAGCGGGGTCGAACTCAATGTCCGCATACTTGGGATAGACATCAAACCCCGTTTCTCGGAGGGCCGATTTGACCTCCAGGGCGAAGCAACTGCCGATGGTCATTATACGGTCTTGCTTTCGGATAAGCGGCTCGCGGCTGAAAGTAATACGTGTGCCGCTGTGCGTGCCGCGCCAAGTGTCATTTACCGATTCAGCCAGATCCATTGAGACCGAGCCGACGTCCCTGGATGTAACTCGTCCGATAAGGTTCTTTAGCATAGCGGTAAATTGCCAGAACTCACTACCCTTGTCACGTCGGAACGAGGACAGATGATCACGTCACCCATTCCGCCGACCGGCTTGAACTTCACGAACGAGTTGATGACGACCCCGCCCCCGATGATGATTTTCGATCCGCGCAACGAGTATTCGATCTCGGCCAGCGGAGAAATCTTGGCGTTCGACGATACGATCAGCATTATTGCAATTCCGGGAAATTTCGATCGCGTTCGGACAGCATTGGGTTCGCCAGCGGCCACGCGATGCCGAGCGCCGGGTCGTCCCAGCGCACGCCGCGCGCATAATCCGGCCGGTAGTGTTCACTCATCTGATAGAACATTTCCGTCTCGTCGACGAGCGCCTGAAAACCATGCGCAACACCGCCCGGCAGGTAGACCATGCGCCGGTTGTCCGCGCTCAACTCAGTCGCAAACCATTGCTTGAAGGTCGGCGATTGCGGCCGGATATCGACCGCGACATCGAACGCGGCGCCACGCGTACAGCGCACGAGCTTGGTTTCGGGATATGGCTCGGCCTGGTAGTGCAGCCCGCGCAGCGTCCCGGCGCGTTTGTTGAACGACGTGTTGCATTGCGGCCAATGCGTCACCAGACCGCGCTGCGCGAAAACCTCTTCACAATAGGTCCGCGCAAACATTCCGCGCCCGTCGGCGGCTGGCTCAAGCTCTACGATCAAGGCGCCATCGATGGCGGCGTCGGTAAAACGCATGGGTCAGTTGACAATCTCGAGGTCCGGTATCGGTATCACGAAGCGCCCGCCCCAGCCGCGAATATGCTGCATCTGTGCCATCACTTCGTCCTTGAGATTCCAGGCCAAGATCAGGAGGTAATCCGGCCGCTCGACCGCCACATGGTCGGGACCGAAAACGGGTATGCGCGTGCCCGGAAGCAGCCGGCCTTGCTTGTGCGGATTGCGATCGACCGCAAAAGAAATGTGGTCCTTTCCGATTCCGCAGTAGTTCAGAAGCGTGTTGCCTTTGGCCGCAGCGCCATAGCAGGCGATGCGCGCGCCGGCTGAAACCGCATCCACAAAGAACCGTACTAAATTGAGTTTGACGCGCCGCGCTTGTGCGCCGAAAGCACGATAGGTCGCCAGGTCAGCCAGGCCGAAAGCGCGCTCCTCGTCGATCACCTCTTGCACGATCGCCATTTCATTGCGCGCATCGCCCTCATGGCATGCGAACACACGCAATGAGCCGCCGTGGGTTGCAAGCTTTTCCAAATCGAAGATTCGCAGGTCGTGGCGTGCAAAAATGCTTTGCAGGCTCAGCAGCGAAAAATAACTGAAATGCTCGTGATAGATCGTGTCGAATTGAACATTCCGTATAAGGTTCAACAGGTGGGGAAACTCGACGCTAGCAACGCTGCCCTGCTTAAGCAGGGTCCTTATCCCGGCCACGAAGTCGTTAAGGTCGGGAACGTGCGCAAGCGCATTGTTGGCAACCAGCAAGTCCGCCTGCTTGCCTTCGGCCGCAAGCCGCCGCGCCAGACCTTCGCCGAAAAAATCAATCAAAGTCGGGACGTCGATGGCGGCCGCGGCTTCGGCGACATTTTTGGCAGGCTCGATGCCGAGGCACGGAATCCCGGCGGCCACGAAATTTTTCAGCAGGTAGCCGTCGTTGCTGGCGAGCTCGACGACGAATGAATCTTTGTTCAACCCGAAGCGGCCAATCACCTTGGTGCTGTAGTCCTTGGCATGCGTCAGCCAGCTTTGCGAATATGACGAGAAGTAGGTGTAGTCGGAAAAGATCTCCGCCGGCGTGCTGTATTGGACCAATTGCACCAGCATACACTGATCGCAGACCAGGGCATGCAGCGGATAATATGTCTCGGTATCCGTTTCGCTCCTCAGCATCGCGTTGGCCAGCGGCGTGGCGCCGAGATCACAAAACGTCACGCTCAATGGGTGCCCGCAAGCCCGACAGCGGGTCGCCTGCTTTCCGGCTTGCAATTCAGGCACCCTAGGCCGCCAAGGTCGCTTCAAAGGTCTTGATTTGATCGAGGGTGCAGCGGCGAGCCGCACCGGGCTCGCGCGCGACGGCCACGTACCAATCCGCCGTCAGTTCCAACCCGGTGTCCAGCGTGGTGTGGGGCCGCCACCCCAATTGCGTGGCCGCCTTCGAGCAATCGAGCTTGAGAAATCCGGATTCCTTGGGATGTTCATTTCGATCGATCTCAATCACGACGGGATCGGGCCATCGACGGCCGAAATCCTCAACCAGCGCGAGGACCGACCGCGGCACGTCGGACGGCCCGAAATTCCATGCGCCTTCGACGTTCGGCGCAGCGGAGACAAGCTGCTGCGCGAGCACCAGATAGCCGCTCAGCGGCTCAAGCACGTATTGCCAGGGCCGCGTGGCGTTGGGATTTCGAATGCGCAACGGTTCCCGCCGCGTCGCGGCACGAACGAAATCCGGCAACAGCCGATCCTCGGCCCAGTCGCCGCCGCCGATTACATTGCCCGCGCGCGCGGAAGCGATGCGCACGTCGCGCTCGTTCGGAAAAAACGACCGCCTGTAAGAATGGGTCACCTGCTCGGCGGCCGCCTTGCTTGCGGAATAAGGATCCTCACCCCCAAGCCGGTCATCTTCGCGATAGCCGGAAGACCGTTCATCGTTCCGATAACACTTGTCGCTGGTGACGATCACAACCGCGCGCACGGAGGGCGCCCGCCGGCAGGCCTCGAGCACGTGCGCCGTGCCCATCACGTTGGTGGCGAACGTACCGAGCGGGTCGGCGTAGCCTGCCCGCACCAGTGCTTGCGCCGCCATGTGCACGACGATTTCCGGCTTCGCATTCAGCAGCGCGGCGGAGACCGCCTCGAAATCGCGGATATCGCCGAGGCGGTGTTCCATGCCGTCGGAAATCTGCGCGAGCTCGAACAGGCTGGGCGTCGTTGCCGGCGCAAGCGCGAATCCGCGCACCTCCGCCTTCATGGCCTGGAGCCAGAGCGAAAGCCACGCGCCCTTGAAGCCGGTATGGCCGGTGAGAAACACGCGGCGGCCGCGCCAAAACGCCGGGCTTACCAGACCTTCCACGGCGCCTTGCCCTCGGCCCACAAGTGTTCCAGCAGCCTCTTGTCCCTCAGGGTATCCATTGGCTGCCAAAAGCCGTCATGCATATAAGCCATAAGCTCGCCATCGGCCGCCAAGTCGTCGAGCGGGCCGACTTCCCACGACGTTGCATCGTCGCCGATGCGTTCGATGACCTTTGGCGACAGGATGAAAAAGCCGCCGTTGATCCAGCTGTCGGTACCTTCGGTCTTTTCCTCGAAAGATTCGACCAAACCGCTCTTGCCAAGGCGCAAAGACCCGAACCGGCCCAGCGGGCGCGTCGCCATCACGGTGGCGAGCTTTCCATGCTTGCGATGAAACGCGATCAATTTAGAAACATCGACGTCGGCAACACCGTCGCCGTAGGTGAAGCAAAACAAGCGCTCGCCTTCCACGAATTTCGCCACGCGCTTCAGGCGGCCGCCGGTCATCGTGCTGTCGCCGGTATCGACCAGCGTGACCTTCCACGGCTCGCCGAGGTTTTGATGCACTTCGACCTTCTCATTTTTCATGTCGAAGGTGATGTCGGACATATGCAGGGCGTAATTCGCAAAATATTCTTTTATGACATAGCCCTTGTACCCGCAGCAGATGACGAACTCGTCGACGCCATAATGAAAGTAATGCTTCATGATGTGCCACAGGACCGGCTTGTTGCCGATCTCGATCATCGGCTTCGGCTTGGAATCAGTCTCTTCGCTGATCCGCGTCCCGAAACCGCCGGCTAGAATTACAGCTTTCATCGTTGATCCAACGCTTTCACGGCCGCCGGAACACGCGGTTTCCGCGTGCACTTGCCGAAGCCATGTCCAAGGAGAATCCGGCTTCCTCCAGAACCTTCATTCCGGCCGTCGTAACGCTCGCCCCCGACAAGCTCGACCAAAACCGATTTGACTCGGCCGTCGGCCAGCGTGCGTTGTGCGCCCAAAAGCACCAAATGGTCGGCGCCGTCGACGTCGATCTTGATATGGTTGGGGACCGGCGGGTCGAATTCCTCGATGAACTTGTCGATCGTGTAACCGATCGCCGCCTGGTGAAATGAACGCTCGGCGGCCTCGCGGGCGCCCGCCCCGTAGCCGTCGAGGGATGAGCCGGCAAATCCGGCGACCGTCGTGCGCATGTCGAAATGGCTGAGCTTTTTCTTGTCACCGAGGGCGACGCAGTAAGGAAAGACCCGGTCGTCCATCCGGTTCAGCTCGACCGACCGGCACAGCACGCCAAAAGTCGCCGGCGAAGGCTCGAATGCAACCACTTTTCGCCTTCGGTTGGCCGCCGCATAGATGGTGTAGATGCCCATATTGGCGCCGATATCCCAAAGCGTATCGTCCGCGCCGAATGAGTCGATCCAGCGCACGGTCTCGGGCTCCTTGGAATAGACCGTCGCCGTCCGCATGAAACACTTGGCGTTGGGCGCGAAATAGACCACGCGGCCGCCCGGCGTATCGACCGCCGCCTGCGATTTGGCGATCAACCGGCGCACGCCGTACCACGCAAACCGCGCTCCATGGATCATCGGCGCGATGACGCGCAGCTTTATCCAGGAGACGGCGCCCGTCGGCGTCGCGCGCTGTTTTACAACAGAAGAGGTCATATCCACCATCGAAATGCAGTCGTCAGCCTGCGGCGCCGGTCAGCGCGCCACCGACGAAACCGTCGTCTCCAACAATTCAAGCGCGCGCGGGGTGCCTTCGTCCGACATGGGAAATGTCGTCGCCATCTCGGCGTCGATCATATGGCCGAGCCCTTCGTCGTGCGCGGCCTGATCGGCCACCGGCGGATTTGCGAGCGCTTCCAAAATGGCGGCATTGAGCTCGTTGACATTGCCGACCTTCACGCCCTGCCCGGCGCCGTCATAAAAAGTGCTCGACAGCGTGATCACGCGGCGATTGAGCAGCAGGCCTTCCCAGCCGGACGAGCCGTTTTCCGTGACGACCAGATCGGCGTTGCGGAGATATTTAAACTGGGAATCGAACGGATCGATCATCAGAAGATTCGGGATGCAGGCCATGTCACGATAAAAGCCGCTCGGCCGCTGGCCAAAGTTGAAGCGGTGCTCGCGAACCAACAGGCGGTAGCCCGCCGGCAACGTGCTCGCCAGGACGCGGATGGTGTTGCGCTGGTCGTGCCACAAGGTCGCCTGGAACGTTTGCGCAAGCTCGGCTTCCTTGTGCATCGGGAAGTAGACGTATTTCATCTTGGCGAGCGCTTCGTCTTCGACCGTGTGCATGAAGCGCTGGTGGTACCAGGTCATCAACAGCGAGCGGTAATAACGCGTGAACAGGCCGATCGGCGGCTCGCGTAAGGCGCGGTCCTGGCCGCGAAACGTATTCAGGAGCTCGCGCACGACCCGGCGAACCTGGATGATGTGCCAACGCACGAACCGCCGCTGCGTCTTGTGGTGCCATTTGGTGGCGATATAGGCGATGGTGCGTGGCTTCTCACGGAACGCCTTGACGAAGGCGGTCGCGGTATTGCTCGCCGGTACTTTCAATTGGCGCCGTGTCTGCGCTTCTTCGATCGCCGCGGTATTGAGCAGCAACAGGTCGGCGGTCCAAAAGGCGTGATCGTGATTGATCTTGGAATTGCGGATCGACACGCAGGGAATGCCGCGCCGGGTCGCCGCCAGCCACATGGAAAAGTGAAGCGGCGTCGCCCAGTCGAAGGCGATCACCAGGTCCGGATTTGTGGCGGACAGCGTCTCGTCGGCAAAGCGGAACAGGCGCCGAACGATGCGGAACGGCTCGACATTGTCCGCAAATGTCCTTTGCACGATCCGGTAGCGCGGCTGATAGCGGAACGGCGCGTTGAAAGCACGGCCGATGCTGTGCCCGCCGGCAAGAACGACCCGCCCCAGCGGCAGCTTGGTCAGGGTCTCGGCCTCGTGAATGCGCCGATCAAGCTCGGCGACCGCCTTGGGATCGCGTTCCCAGTCGGCGACTTTCAACAGATGCGGCGGTGAAAAATGCCCGCCCGCGGGCGCCACCAGGTCGTTAAACGGCTTCTTGTCGACGTGCTGACAGATGACGTCAACATGCCAGTCCCAGCGCGCCTTGGCCGCGTCGAGGATGTCGAAGACGTAACGCGTTCTTTCCTTGCGGCTGAGCGGCAATATCGCCAGCACGCGGCTGCCGTTAAGCGCGCCGCCACTTGTGTCGTTGCGATTCAACATGTCCATATTCAGCCTCAAGCCGGAGCGGTTTGACGGGCCCGCTCGGTCAACATGCGCGCGATTTCGCCGGCCAGGCTCTCGGCATCCAGCCCATGCGCGCGCAGCACCTCATCGTTCTGTCCGCAGACCGGAAAATCCGTCAGTCCGAAATGATACACTTGCGGCGCGCGATTGAGGCCAAGGCCCGCGATCGCGGCAGCGACCCGAATCCCCTGCCCGCCGTTCACCAGGTGGTTGTCGAGGGTGAAGACCGCGCGACGCCCGGCAATCGCCCGGCCAAGCCAGTCGCGGTCGACGCGCGCGAGCCAGGGCAAGTTCACGACGGCGACATCGAGGCCGTGCCGGTCTTGCAGCAATTCGGCGGCGCGCCAGGCCTGCGGCAGCAGCACCGGACCATAACCGATGATGACGGCGTCCTTGCCGGCGCGCAGCTCGACGCCGACGCCCGGCCGCGGCCGGTATTGCGCCGGCAACGCGTAGGTAATCTCACAGGGAATCGAGACGAGACGCAGGTATCCACTGCCTTTCGTTCCGTTCAACAACTGATCGAGCAACGGCGCGACCTCGGCGGCACAGCAGGGCTCGACCAGTTCCAGGCCCGGAATGGCGCCGAGCAGGCTGATGTCGTTCACGGCCTGGTGCGAATGGCCGGGTCCGCCCGGAAGCACGCCGGCTAGCGAACCGACATAGATGACTTTGGTGCGCTCCGACGCATTGTTGTAAATCTGCTCGGCCGGGCGCGGACTCAGGAAGCAGGCGAAAGAATGCACGATGGGCAGCAGGCCCTGCCGCGCCATGCCGCCGGCCTGTGAGACCATGTCCTGCTCGGCGATACCGCATTCGAGGAAGCGATCCGGAAAACGCTCGCGAAACGGGATGAGACCGGTGTCGAGCACCAGATCGCCGTCGAGCGCGACGATCCTCTCGTTGCGCTGCGCCGCGTCGATCAAGGCTTCGGTATAGGCCGGAATCAACCGCTCCGTCTTCCTTGCTGCGGCTGCCGCGGGCCTCGCCTCCGATTGCAACCGCAGCGGCTCGGCGCCGATCGAGCCGAGCGCCTTGTTCGCGCGCGCCACCAGCTCTTCGGCCGCGCGGCGGTAATCGTCCGGCGACGGTGCGCCGGAATGATAGCGGTAGAGCTTTTCGCCCTCGGTGAGCGCACCCGCCTCCATGAACGAGACGCCCTTGCCCTTCACCGTGTCGGCAATGATCACCTTCGGGCGATCGGTGACGCGATCGGTTGCTTCAAGCGCGGCGGCCAGCGCCGCAAAGTCGTGCCCGTCGCAACGGCTCACGTGCCAGCCGAAGGCCGCGAACTTTGCCGCCAGGTCGCCGAGGTCGCTGGTCTGCTTCACCCAGATATCCGATTGCAGCTTGTTGTGGTCGACGATAACCGTAATGTTGCTCAAGCGGTGATTGGCGGCGGAGAGCAGCGATTCCCAGATCTGGCCTTCCTGCAGCTCGCCGTCGCCGGTCATGACGAAAATGCGTCGGTCGCGCCCGAACCGGCGGTCGGCGAAAGTCATACCTTTCGCCTTCGAGATTCCCATGCCGAGCGAGCCGGTATTGGCGATCATGTGATCGGTGCCGACGTCGGGATGGCCGGGCAGACCGCCAAGGCGACGCAATTTTTTCAGGTTATCCGCCGGCAATTGACCGCAAGCGATCATCACCGCGTAGAGGCCGGGCGCGTCATGGCCCTTTGATGAAAAATAGAGGTCGCCCTGCTCCGCATTGCCGCCGCCGCGTAGCGCGTTCAAAAACATCCAGGTGACGATATCGAGCGAACTGAAGCTCGATCCGATGTGCCCGGAGCCGGCATAGGCAATCATCGACAGGGTGTTGAGCCGGCAGAGATCGGCGAAAAGGGCTGCGCGGTCGAAGGCGCTCATATTGAGCTTGCGCGCGCGATCGAGCTCGGAAACCGGCACGAACTGGAGGTTTTCGCTCATGCAAATATCGGCGTTGCAGCGGCGGGCGCGCGCGAAACCTGGGCGTATTGGTCGTTCAAAAGCGCCAGGGCGCCGGCGTGGCCGTCCTCGTCAAGGGGCGCGCTCGTGTGCCATTCGGCGTCCAACACATGGCCCAGCCTCGCATCGTGCGCGGCCGCGTCCCCTGGCGCGGCTTGCTCCAGCAATTCGAGCACGGCTGCGCCGAGTTGGTCGTGATCGTCGACGCGCCGTGCCAGTCCCGCCGCGCCGTAGTAGGTGTCGGCAAGCGTTATGAGCGGGCGGCCGAGCACGAGCCCTTCCCAGCCCGTGGTCCCATTGTCGGTGACGATCAAATCGGCGTTGCGAATATATTTGAACTGGTCGTCACGCCCGTCGATGAGCACGACGCCGGGCAGTCGCCGCATATCCTTGTAGAACAGTGTCGGCCGGCGGCCGGCATTGCTGCGGTGTTCACGCACGAGCAAGCGGACGCCGGCGGGCAGCGAGCTGCTCAGCAGCGAGACGGTGTTGAACTGGTTCGACCAGATAAAGGCCTGATGGTTGAGCGCCTGCTCCGGATCCTTGTGGAGCGCAATGAGGATGTAGCGCATGTCGCGCAATTCATCGCTGCTCAAGCGCCGGAAAAATCCGGACTGCCGGAGCTTCAGCCACGCGCGCCGGTAGATATCCCACAGCAACCGCAGCGCCGGTTTCGCCGGCGGTGCGCTCTGCCGGTCGAATAGGCGGCGCAACCTGACCGCCAGCAGGCGCGCGATCTCGACGTGGCTGCCGAGCCATCCACGCCGGTCGAGCTCACTCCAATTTTCTTTCACGTAGCCGAGCGTCTGTGGTCCTTCCCGAAACGAGGCGATTCGATCGCTTGCCCGCGCGCTGACGGCGGCATTGCCGGTCTTCAGTTTGGTCGCTTCGGCCCGCGCGGCTTCGTTGTACATGGCAAGTTCCGACGACCAGTAGCATCGGCCGCTCCACAGCTTGGAGCGGCGGTTGACGAAGGCGGGAACGCCCATGTGCCGCGCCACCAGATAGAACACGAAGCAGACCGGATCGGCCCATTCGCCGGCCAGGACCAGATCGGGCTGCGCGGCCGATAGCGTGTCCCGCGCAAAAGCGAACATGCGCCGCACGATCCGGTTGGGCTCGGTGTTATCGGCGAGCACGCGCCGTGCCGTACGGTCGTGGAACCAGTAGAAGTTCGGCAGGGAAAAGCCGCGGCCCAGTTCGCGCTCGCCCGCCAGGATGATCCGTCCCGCCGACACGCCGTTGGCCCGCTCGCAAGCGGCGATGAACGCATCGATCTCGTCTGCCTTTTTGGCGTCCCTCTCCCAATCGGCAACGGCGTTGAAATCAGGCGTTGCGATGCAGGCGCCTTGCGCGCCGATCGCCTCGCGCCAGACTCGCTCGCTGCCGGCCGGACACGGCACCTGGATGCGCCAGCCGTGGCGCTCCCGTGCCGTGCGCAGGAATGATTGGAAAAAGCCGGTGCGGCTGTTCTTCGGCAGGAACAGCACGCGCAGGCCGGTAAGGTTGCCGGCCTTGCCGGGCAATTCGTCGCGCGCGTTCACGGAAAGTCCAATATCCTGTGACAGATCATGATCGAATGGGCTTGCGCGCTCACGCCGCCTTCTTCAGCAGCTGCGCGTAGCCGAATTCCTCCAGCGCGGCGCGCATCTGCGCCTGCTCTTCTTCGTTGAGCGGCGTGTAATAAGACGTCATGTACGGCTTGCAGATGCCGCGCAGCGACAGAATGTACTTCTCGTGCGCGCCGGTGAGGAAATTCCATTCCTTGGCGCGCTTGGGCAGCCGCGCCTGGAACGCATTGAAGCGGTGCTGCGCGGCGATCGCCTCCTTCTGCTTGCCCGCCTTGAACAGATCGTAGATTTCGATCAACGGTTCGGGCAGCGCGCCGGCCCAACTGGTGGTGCTGCCGGCGACGCCGGCCGAGAGCACCATGATGAATTGCCCCGCCACGGCCGTAATCACCTGGAAATCCGGCTCCGCCATGCCGATTACGTTGATCTGGTCGGTGGTGCGGCTGGATGAGAATTTGATGCCTGCGATGTTGGGGTGGCCCTTGAGGCGCTTGATGAATTCGGGCGGGAAATACCGGCACCAATTGCCGCTGGTGTACATCCACAACGGCTTCGGCGCGTAGTCGGCGATGTCGCGGTAGAATTTCTCGACGCCGTCGAGCCCCATCACCGGGTGATAAGGCATGACGTGATAGGCGTCGAATTCGAGATCCTTGGTGGCATCGATAAAGGCGAGGATGTCATCCATGCAGAAAAAGCCGGCGCCGAGCATCAGCGGCAGCTTGCCCGCATTCGCCTTAGTGATCGCGCGCGCCACCGTCAGGCGTTTCTCGAACGAGAGGTTCATGTCTTCGCTGCCGGTGCCGAGTACCCAGAAACCGCCGACGCCGCTGTCGGTCAGAAAGCGGGTCAGCCGTCCGATCCCATCGGTATCGACCGATCCATCCTCATGAACCGGCGTCTGCACCACCGGGATGACGCCTTTGAGTTGGCGAGACTTCTGCATGAATGCCTCCGCTTGACCGCGTTTCAATTTATGAAGACTGCCCGGCCACTGCGGTTTGCGCTGCCGCGCGATCGCCGAACGGATCCAGGCCGAGATGTTCGAAATAAAGCGCCGCCACCAGCGCGTCGATCTTTTCGTCGATGTCTGCCGAATAGAAGCGGTCCATCACCAACGGCACCGAGCGCTGCGAGACGAAACGGTATTCCCGCACGAAAAAGTCGCGCTTCATCGCGTAGATGGCGGCGTTGTAGGAATAGCATGGTTCCCAGTTCTTCTCGTCCTCGGCCGGATTGTAAGGCTCGAGCACGCCGTTCCGGATGGCCTTGATGTAGGGGTCGCGCTTGTAGATCGGGCCCTTGACGCTCGCCAGCGTTTCCAACGGCGACGCCCACAGCAGATCGACCGCCTGGTCGATGTGCTCGCCTTTGCGGATGGGACACGTCGGTTGCAGCAGCATGATGATGTCGTAACGGATGCCGCGCGCCTTCTCCATATAGTCCAGGGCGTGGCGCATGACCGTATTGTTGCGGTCCTTGTCGCCGGCGAGCGCGGCGGGACGCATGAACGGAACCGGCGCGCCGTAGCGGCGCGCGACCGTGGCGATCTCCTCGTCGTCGGTGGAGACCAGCCAGTCGGTCAGCCGGGTCGCGTCCTTCGCCGCCTTGATCGTATAGGCAATGAGCGGGTGGCCCTTGAGCAGCATGACGTTCTTGCGCGGCAGCCGCTTCGAGCCGCCACGGGCGGGAATGACGGCGAGGACCTGCGGCTTGCTCGTCATCACACAGATGCCGGGTTTACGGTGACGTAGACGTTCTTCAAATTCGAATAGAAATCGATCGCTTCGGTGCCGGGCTCGCGGCTGCCGTTGCCGGAATCCTTGACGCCGCCGAACGGCATATGCGGCTCGCTGCCGTAGGTGCCGGCATTAACGGAGACCGTGCCGGCCTGAACGCGGCGCGAAAACTCATAGGCGCGATCGATGCTGCGCGTGTGGATGCAGGCGGTAAGGCCATAGGGCGAGTCATTGGCCAAGGCGAGCGCCGCGTCGAAATCGGCAACGCGATAAAGGCAGGCCACCGGACCGAAAAGCTCCTTGACCGAGAGTTCGGCGGCGGCGGCCACGTTCTCCACGATGGTCGGCGCCATATAGTTTCCCTTGGCGTGCGCCGGATCGGTCAGCCGCGTCCCGCCGGCCAATATGGATGCGCCGCTCGCCCGTGCTCGCTCGATCGCCGCCAGCATGTTGTTGAGTTGCCGCTCGTTGATCACCGGCCCGAGATCGTCGCGGTCGCCGGGGCCGACGTTCAATCGCTTCGTGCGCGCCAGCAGCTTCGCCTTGAACGTTTCGTAAACCGCGTCGAACACAATGATGCGGCTGCCCGAAGCGCAGCGCTGGCCGGCATTGGAAAACGCCGACAGCGCGGTCCATTCCACCGCCTTGTTGAGATCGGCGTCGTCACACACCACCAGCGGGTTCTTGCCGCCGAGCTCGAGCGAAATCTTCGCCAGTCTTTCGCCGCCGACCCGCGCGATTTCGCGCCCGACGGCAGTCGAGCCGGTAAAGCTCAAGACAGCGACGCGCGGGTCGGCAACCAGCGCACGGCCGGCCTCCGGCCCGAGGCCTTGCACGATATTGAGTACGCCCGCGGGCAGTCCGGCGGCATGCGCGATCTCGCCGAACAGCCATGCGGTCGCCGGCGTATCCTCGGCGGCCTTGAGCACCGCCGTGTTGCCACAGATCAGCGCCGGGAAGACCTTCCAGGCCACATTGGCGATCGGCGTATTGGCGGCGATGATCAGCCCGGCGACGCCGAGCGGCGCGCGCACGGTCATGGCGTGCTTGCCGGCTGCGCCGCTGGTGGTGGTGCGGCCATAGAGCCGCATCCCCTCTCCCGCCATGAACAGACCGAGCTGAATCGCGCCATTTGTTTCGCCGAGCGCATCCTTGAACGACTTTCCGGTTTCCAGGGCCACCGTGCGCGCCATGTCCTCGCTGCGCGCTTTCAACTCGGTCGTCACGGCGTGCAACAGATTGCCCCTTTGGACGGCGGGCATCGCGGCCCAGGCCGGCTGAGCCTTCACCGCGGCGTCGACCGCGGCGCTCACCTCGGCTTCGCGTGAGCGCGCCACGCGGCACAGCAGCGCACCATCGTGCGGCGAGCGCTTGTCGAACACCTCGCCCGATCGCGCCGGCATATCGTTGCCGCCGATCCAATTGCCGAAGCGCGCCGGAAACGGCTGCTCCGTCTCGGTGGCCTGCTTACCAAGCGGTTCAGCCACCATCGATCACCAGACGGGTGCCCGCCATTGTGTAGAAATCGGGATGCAAAACGCTACTGACGCGTCTTCACCGGGTAAGCCAGCCGCCGCAGCGGATCGGCACGCAGACGCTGCGCAAATTCCTTGCTGACCTTGCGCACGGAAGCCGAGCGATCGGGGCTGAGATAAGGACGGTAGCTGAACATCAAGACCAATCGTTCGCCGCCGTTGCACCGGCTGCCGTAGTGCAGGCACCGGGAGCTATCGAGGACGCATGTGCTTCCCGGCGGGCCGACGACGGCGACCTGATCGCTGGGCGACGCCATTTGGAAGATCACGTCGTCAGAGACGCGGTCGGGCGGGTAGCCAAACTGGCGAACGATCCGGTCGGACAAGTCCGCCGGCAAAAACGTGAACGGACCGTCATCGGGGCCGACATCGGTGATGTTGATGAAAAACTTCGCCTGCCGTTCCGACCAGCTCAACGTGTCGCGGTGGTAGAACTGGCTTCCGCGGATTTCCTGGTTTTGCGGGGTCCACCAGACGTTGATCCTTTGCAGAATCGGAATCTCGTCGAAATATTCCGACACGATCTGTAAGACCTGGTCGCTTAGTACCAGATCGAAGATGGCAGGCGCCTCGTCATAGTCGGCCGGGCGCATGATCGGAATCGGAAAATAGTTTCGTTTGCGCGGCGGAATCGGCCAAAGATCCGGTTTGTCGCGGCGCTCCTCCAGCACCTGACGGCAAAACGCGACGACATCGTCGAGGCGCGGGAGCGCCTCCCTCGGAATGAAGCCGTAGCCGGTTCGCTTGTCCAACAACCCACTCAACTCGGGCCGCCGGACAACATCGCGAAAGGCCGCGCGGTAGCGGTAGCGTTGCGCGGGGTTGGCTAAGAAACGCGCGAGTTTCTTCGTTTCGGTACGCAAGTCCATCGCCGACACCGCGCGCTTAAAGGCCGTCGGCTGCATAGCCATAGACATGGCAGCGTCCTCCCACAGACCAAACACGTAACACTTGAGACTTGGTCGACCGATGGCCGCCGGAGGCCCCATCGTCTGTTCGCTTTTTCCGAAAATCTACCACGCCGTCCAGCCACCGTCGATCACCAGATTGGCGCCCGTCATGTAGGACGAGGCGTCGCTGAGAAGAAAAAGCATGCCGCCGTCGAGCTCGTCATCGCGCGCCATGCGGCCCATGGGCGTGCGCCGGGCATAGCCCTCGAGAAATTCCGGCTCTTGCCCGGCAAAGACGCCGCCGGGGGTCAGCGCGTTGACGCGCACGCCCTTCTCTCCCCAATAAGTCGCAAGATAGCGCGTCAAATTGTAGATCGCGGACTTCGAGGCCGAATAGGTGGCCGGCTTGTAGAACGTTTCGCCGCGCTGGCGGCGGTAATCGTAAAGATCCTGGTCCGGCGACACCATGCCATAGGTCGAACCGATATTGACGATCGAGCCGCGGCCGGCGCCGGCCATGCCGCCACCGATAATCTGGCAGCAAAGCATGGTGCCCTTGACGTTGACCGCCATGATTTTGTCCCAGGATTCGGCCGGATAGGTCTCGAACGCGCCGTTCTCTTCCGGCGGGGCATCGGGCGGCGCATCGATCGCGGCCGCATTGATGAGGCCATGCGGCGTGCCCCACGCGTCCTCGATGCGGATGAACGCGGTGCCGATCGAGCCAGGCTCGGTGACGTCCACCTGTTCAAAGCGTAGCGCATTGTTCGTGGTAAGCGCGCCGTGACGCGCGTGAAACGTGGCGGCATCGACGCTGTCGAAGATTGCCACCTTGGCGCCACGGGCCAGCAGCGTCCGGGCAAACTGCGCGCCGAGGCGCCCGGCGCCGCCGGTGACGACGAAACAGCGGCCATCCACGGAGAACAGCGGATCCTGCGCCATGCTCACTGCGGGCTCACCGATGGTCCGATCGGGAAACAGCGCCCGGTGTTACTGGGTACGCACGCCGGCGGTCTGCAGCGGCGCGCCAGCCTCTTCGAGCGCCTCGAATAAAATATTGTCGTCGGACTTCAGCGGCATCGTGAGCCGCATGCCGACCACATTGTCGAATTCGAAGGCCGGCAGGCCGTCGCCCGGCGATTTCATGGCGACATCGCCAGCAGCCAGCACATGGCCGGCCGGTAGGTCGCGGGCGGCTACCAGCTTCTTCTGCATCTTGAAGAGCGGCGCCTGCTCGCTCTCATAGCTGCGCTTGGCGCCGTCGCCGAGCGCCTGATGCGTGCGGCGCAGATCGCGCACCATGCGGTGCAATCCTTCCGGCGTCAGCGAGAAGGCATGGTCGGTGCCCTTGGCCGCGCGATTGAGCGTGAAGTGCTTCTCGATGACGCCGGCGCCCATGACATAGGCGACCGGCGCCATGGCGATGCCATTGTCGTGCGACGACAGGCCGACAATGACGTCGGGGAAGCGCTCGCGGTAGGTCTGGATCACTTTGAGATTGAGCTCGTCGAACTCGGCCGGATAGCCGGAGGTGCACTGAAGAATGCAGAGCTGCGGATTGATCGGCATGATGGTCCGGTAGGCGCGCACGACGTCGTCCATGCTGGCGCCGCCGGTGCTGATGATCATCGGCTTGCCGATCTTGGCGACGTGCCGCAGCAGCGGAATGTTGATGAGATCGCCGGACGCGATCTTGTAGGCGGGCATGTCGAGCGCGGCGAGGAAATCGGCGCTCGGAATATCGAAGGCGGTGGCGAAAAACGTAATTTCGATGGCCTTGGCGTAACGGATCAGCTCTTCGTATTCCGGTCGGCCGAATTCCAGCTTCTCACGGTGCTCGCCGTAGGTCGGCGCGTAGCTGTTCCGATGCAGATACGGGCTGTCATACATCGCCTTGGTGAACAGCGTACGGTTGTCGCGCTTCTGCAACTTGACGGCATTCGCGCCACACTGCTTGGCGACGTCGAACATCTGCTTGCACTGTTCGAGATCGCCCTGATGGTTGTGGCCGATTTCGGCGATCACGTAGCAGTCGCCGCCATCGTAAATGCGCGTGCCGTCAATGGTCAGTTCTCGTGCCATGGGGTCACCGTTTACAAACTCGATTGGGTCTTTTGGGCTGGTCATGATTGCGGTCTTTGCGAGACCCGCGCGATAGGCCGACTTGCGGTTGCTACCGCAGTCCGGGTGACAGCGTCCACCCAGACCGCCAATATTTTCGACGTTTAATCAAGGAGTTAGCCTGCACCATTCCGAACCGGCTGCTCCGCATCGATGCGAATTTAGTGTTCACGAATTGAACATCGGAGTCAAGGTTGACCGGAGCGGCGCAAACGGCCTTTGACAGGCGCGCGCGCGTCATTGTTAACGTGCGCGCACCTCGCGAGCAGGAGCAACGCGCGTGAATCAAGACATGGCGGCGACGGAGCCGGCCGGGAACGACCGAGCGCCCGCGGCCGCCGGCAAGCCGCTCGTGGACGATCACGCGCTCCTTGCGCTCATGGTCGAAGATGCCGCCCATGGCGGCCCGCTTTGGACGGCGACCGCCTATTGGCGCGGCTATTCCGCCCGCATTCTGCGCGAACTCAAAAGCGCCGGCCTTTCCGGCCTGCGCACCAACCAGACTTTGCTGAAAGGCTTCGCCACCGGCGGCATGCCGCTGCCTGAATTGCCGGCGGCGCCGTGGAAGCGCGCGCTTTGGGGCGCGCTGCACGCGCTGCCCGGCGTGCGCCAGATTACCGGCGAATACAAACGCGTGCTCGCGGCCGAATATGGCCGTCATCGCGAAACACGGCGCCGGCATGCCGCCATGGTGATGGACGAGATCGCGCGCGCTTTTCCCGACATGCGTCCGCCGGCCGGCCTGAGCAATGGCGGCGCCGACGATGCGTTCACCTGGCGCGGCCACACCATCGTGCCGGCCTTCGCCATGTATCTGAGCCGGGTGGCGGACTTCTATGCCCGCGTGCCGGTGCGCGACGTCACCGCGATGATCGAAATCGGCCCGGGGCTCGGCCTCAACTCGCTTGCGCATATGACTATCAATCCGTCGCTGCGCGTCATCGTCAATGTCGACATCGTTCCGGTGCTCTATCTCTCGACCCAATTTCTCAAGTCGATCGACGGCGTCGACGTGATCGATTACCGCGCGCTGCGCACGCGCGAGAGCATCGTCGTCGAACAGCCAACGGCCAGCGTCCGCATCTATCAAATCGCGCCTTGGCTCTTGCCGCGCGTGCAAGGCGCGTTCGATTACTTTTTCAACGCCTTTTCTTTTCAGGAGATGGAGCCGGCGGTGTGTGGCAACTACGCGGTCCAATTGCTGCGGCTGGTCGAGCGCGGCGTCCTGCTGCATGAAATGACGGCCGGACATAAACGCGGCGCCGGCGGGCAGCAGGCGCCGGTCACGCTGAGCTTTCTTGAATCGTTGTTCAACGAAAAATTTCCGAATGTCGCGCGCCTCGATGGCTTCTGGCCGCGGTTCTATGACGGGCACCCCGACATGACGCGCCTGCTGACGAAATAAGCGCGCGTTGCGCACGCGTGAATTTTTTGCCGAAACGGTCTGGATCAAACGACCGGCGCCACCGCGGCGATCGGCAGCTCCACCGAAACTTTGCGCCCCAGCAACGATAGCAAGGCGATCACGCGCGCCTCGTCCTTCTTCGATTCGAAGATCGCAACACAGGACGCGAACGGCCCGCTGTCGATGCGGAAACGGTCGCCGCGCGCAAGCCGCAGATGTTTGCCGAGCACGACGAACCCGCCGTCGTCCTCGCGCGCCTTGATTTCCTCGATCGTGCCCTCGGGCACCGGGACAGGATCGATACCGTTTCGCACGATATCGATGACGCCGCGGGTGGAACGGATCGAACGCCAGGCCGCGCTCATCACGTCGAAGCCGACGAAGATATAGCGCGGGAACAACGGCGACGGCACGACATCGACGCGGCGCGCGTGGCTGCGCGCCTTGCGGTAACGCGGAAAGTAGACGTCGAAACCTTGGCGCGCGAGATGCTCCGAGGCCAAGTCCTCGTTCCGCGGCTGGGTATAGACGACAAACCAGTTCTTCATTCTGCCGCCCGCGCTGGGATCGGTTGACGCGCTTGACGCGACTTGGGCGCCAGAGAAAGCATCTGGGGCGCCAGGACGCGGCCGGGGCCGAGCGTCTGTTCCATGGCGCGGAACACCAAGTCCGGTTTCACGAGACTCGTGACGATGACGACGTCGACGGGGCCCAGTTCCTTCAGGCTGCCGCGCACCGGCAGCCCGCAATATTCCTCGCCGGCTCGCTCCGCATCGACGACGCCGACGAGCGTCACCGGGTGATCGTGCGCGCACAGCGTGCCGACCTCGGTCAGGTCCGACACGCCGGCGAAGGCGATGCGCGGCAGGCCCTGCTCGGTGCAATCGCGCATGAGGCCGGAAATCTGGTCGCGCGCCCGGCGGAAGAAGGTGAACGAGGCCGACAGGAATTGTCCGGTCAGCCGGCTTTTTTCGGCAAAGCCTTGCGGCGTCAGGTAATAGGCATAGCGCCGCCGTGGCACCTGCTTGATCTTGATGAGCCCTTTGCGGACGCAGCGCTTCAGATAGGCGTTGGCGAGCCCGAGCGCGACGTTGAGCTCACGCGAGATGGTGCGCTGGGAGGTGTTAGAGTCCCGGTCAATCGCCGTGAGGACGCCCAGCAGGATGTCCTCCCGCCGCGCCTCGGCCGACGTGTTCTCGTTGTTGGCCATCGCTTCTCGCCGCCACTGAATGGGTATAGTGTTCATAACATGAACGATGAACCCTTGTCACGCCCCGGCCCGGCCGGCCGGTTAACCCGGCCGCCGCGCAGCCCGGATGGGTCGGGACCGGAGCCGCGACAATGTGCGGAATAGCGGGCTTATTCGAACTTGGCGGGGCGCACGCCGAGGCCGGCCTCGCCGCCACCGCCCGCCGCATGGCCGACACGCTTGTTCATCGCGGCCCCGACGGCGCCGACGCCTGGGGCGACCCGGAGGCCGGCATCGGTCTCGGCCACCGCCGGCTCGCCGTCATCGATCTGTCGGAGACCGGCGCCCAGCCCATGCATTCGGCCGATGGCCGCTACGTCATCAGCTACAACGGTGAAGTCTATAATTTCCGCGAATTGCGCCGCGAACTGGAAGCGCGCGGCCACGGTTTCCGCGGCACGTCCGACACCGAAGTTATGCTGGCCGCCTTCAGCGAATGGGGCCTCGAGCGCGCCGTCGAGCGTTTCGTCGGCATGTTCGCGTTCGCCGTGTTCGATCGGCAGGCGCGCATGCTGCATCTCGTGCGCGACCGGCTCGGCATCAAGCCGCTCTATTGGACGATGGCCGACGGGCAGCTGCTGTTCGGCTCGGAATTGCGCGCGCTGATGGCGCACCCGGACTTCAGCGCAGAGGTCGACCGCGAAGCCGTGTCCGCTTTTCTGCGCTACAGCTACGTCCCCACGCCGGCGACGATTTTCAGCGGCGTTCAAAAGCTGCGGCCGGGCTGCATTCTGTCCGTCCGCCTTGGCGGCGAACCGACGATCAAACCGTATTGGCGCCTGAGCAGCGTCCTCGCCCAAGCGCCGCACGCCAGCCTGTCGGCCGACGAGGCCGCTGGCGCACTCGACGATCGGCTGCGCGAGGCGGTGCGCGCACGGATGATTGCGGACGTCCCGATCGGCGCGTTCCTGTCCGGCGGCACCAATTCAGCGACGATCGTCGCCTTGATGCAGTCTTGCGCCGACCGCCCGGTCCGCACCTTTACCATCGGGTTTCACGAAGCCGCCTACGACGAAGCGCCCTACGCCCGCGACGTCGCCGGACGCCTCGGCACGGAACACACTGAAGTCTCGCTCGGTGCCGATGCCGCCCTCGCCTTGATCGCCGATATCGCCGACTGGTTCGACGAGCCCTTTGCCGATTCCTCGCAACTGCCGACCTATCTCGTCTCGCGCATGACGCGCCAGCACGTGACGGTCGCGTTGTCCGGCGACGGCGGCGACGAGCTGTTCGGCGGCTATCCGAAATACGACATGCTCGAAAACACCTGGCGGCGGATCGGCCGCCTGCCCCATGGCATGCGCGCACTGGCCGGGCGTTGCCTCGGCCGCGTGCCGGAATCGGCCCTCACCGCGGCGGCCGGAATCGTGCTCGATCCCGGCCGCGCTGTGCGCATCGGCGAAAAGGCCCGCCGCCTTGCCGCGGCAATTGCAGCGCAGAGCGGCGACGATGCGGCCGCCGCCCTCAATATCGTCGGCACCGACCAAGCCGGCTTGGTTGCGGGCGCGACGGGATCGATGCAGCTCGAGCGAATGCCGGACCTGGCCGCCTCGCTGTCGGATCTCGGCTCACGCATGCAGGCGGAGGATATGATCAACTATCTTCCCGACGATATCCTCACCAAAGTCGACCGCTGCGCCATGGCGGTTTCGCTCGAAACGCGCGTGCCGTTGCTCGATCACCGCGTTGTCGAGTTCGTCTGGTCGCTGCCGCGTGCGATCCGGCGCGGCCGCGAACCGAAAGCGCTGCTTAAATCGGTATTGGCGCGCTATATGCCGCTGGCGCTGGTCGACCGGCCGAAGCGCGGCTTTTCCGTGCCGCTCGGCCAATGGCTGTCGGGACCGCTGCGCGGCTGGGCGGAAGATCTGCTGTCGCCCGCCAAACTCGCCAATGAAGGCCTGCTCGACGCCGGCGCGGTGCAGGCGATGTGGCAGCGGCACTTGTCGAACACCGAGCAAAATGCCACCGCTCTATGGAATGTTCTCATGTTGCGGGCCTGGTCGGAGCGCTGGCTTAAACGCTGACCCATCGACCGGGCGATGACCCGAAAACCGGCGGCCATGAGCCCACCCGAACCGCCCAATTCCAAGATGGCGCCGCGCCCGCGGCTGCTCTATCTCGTTTCGGAAGACTGGTACTTTCTCTCGCACCGGCTGCCCATGGCGCGCGCGGCGCGCGCCGCCGGCTATGAGGTGCATGTCGCCACGCGCGTGGTCGATGGCGGCGCGGCGATCACGGCGGAAGGTTTTGCGCTCCATCCGCTGCACTGGCGGCGCGGAAGCACCAATCCGATCGATTTAGTCAATGCCGTTGCCGAAGTACGCCGGGTCTATCGCGCGCTCGCGCCCGATCTCGTTCACCAAATTGCGTTCTGGCCGTCGATCGTCGGATCGCTTGCGGCAGCGGGACTTGCCACCAGGCGCGTGTCGGCGCTGGCGGGCCTTGGCTTCGCCTTTACGTCGCATACGCCCAAAGCGCGTATCGTCAGAGCATTGTTGCGGCCGTTTCTGCGGCGGCTGCTGAGCGGCGACCGCGCGGCCGTGCTGGTGCAAAACCCGGACGACCTTGCGGCCATGACGGCACTCGGCATCCCGCGCGCGCGCCTATTTGTCATCCCGGGCTCCGGCGTCGACATCGAACATATGCCGGTCCTGCAGGAACCCGCCGGCGCGATGACCATGGCCTATGTCGGCCGTCTGCTCGACGACAAGGGGTTACGCCCATTGATCGCCGCGCAGGCACTGCTGGCGGCTCGCGGTGAACCTGTTCGGCTGCTGATTGCGGGCGAAACGGATCCGGCCAACCCGGCTTCGATTCCACGCAAGGAAATCGATACCTGGCGCAAGCAGCCCATGATCGAGGTGCTCGGCCACGTCTCCGACATCGCCACCGTCTGGGCCAATGCGCACATCGCCGTTCTGCCCTCGCGGCGCGAGGGATTGCCGCGAAGCCTGCTGGAAGCCGCCGCCTATGGCCGCCCGATCGTTGCCACCGACGTGCCGGGTTGCCGCGAGATTGCGCGCGCGGGCGTGAACGCGCTTCTGGTGCCGGTCGACGACGCACAGGCGCTCGCCGATGCGGTGCGGCAGTTGGCGCACAATGCCGAGCTGCGGGCACAGTTCGCCGCCGCCGGCCGCACGCTCGTTGAACGCGAATTCGCCAGCACGCGTGTGGGGCCGGAGACGGTGAAAATGTATCGCGCCATGCTATCGTGACACGCCGCAAGCGATGAACCCGGCGTGAACGACATGGCAATTTCGGCGCAGCTCGCAGTGCTGCCAGTATTGGCCGCGATCATCAGCGCGGCGCTGATCGTCGTGCTGCGCCCGCTCCTGGCACGCTACGCCTTGGCGCGGCCCAACGCCCGCTCCTCGCACGCCCAGCCGACGCCGCAGGGCGGCGGCATTGCGGTGATCGCGGCCACGATCCTCGTCGCCGCTTGCGCCGTCGTGTTTGCGCCGGATCTCGTCGCGGATCACCGCCAACTCGCGATTGTCTTCGCCGCCGCGGTCGGGCTCGCGATTGTCGGCGTCACCGACGACATGCGTCCCATGGAGGCGCTGCCGCGGCTGGTGCTGCAGGCCGCGGCCGTCGGCGTTGTGATCGCGGCGCTGCCCGCGGAACTGCGCGTCCTGCCGGTTCTGCCGTGGTGGGCCGAGCGGCTGTGCATTCTGATCGGCGGCGTCTGGCTCGTGAACCTCACCAATTTCATGGACGGCATCGACTGGATGACCGTGGCCGAAGTCGTGCCGGTCACGGCGGCGCTTGCTGTATTCGGCATGATGGGCGCCCTGCCGCCGGACGCCACGGCCGCGGCACTTGCTCTGTGCGGCGCGATGATCGGCTTTGCACCGTTCAACCGTCCGGTGGCGCGGCTGTTTCTCGGCGATGTCGGCAGCCTGCCGATCGGCCTGCTGCTCGGCTGGCTGCTGGTCTTGCTGGCCGGCCGCGGCCATTTGGTCGCCGCCCTGTTGCTGCCGCTCTACTATCTTGCCGATGCGACGATCACGGTGCTGCGGCGTCTGATGCGCGGCGAGCCGATCACGCAAGCCCACCGCAGCCATTTCTACCAACGGGCATTGGACCGTGGCTTCAGCGCGATCCAGATTGTGCGGCGTGTCTTCATCGCGAACGTCCTGCTCGGCGCGCTCGCGGCTGTTACATTTATTGACGGATCGGCAGGCACGCAGGCGATCGTCTTGTCGCTTGCCGCGATCTTGGTGTGTGCGCTGCTGCTGAATCTTGATGGCCGGCTTCGTTTCAAATACTAATTCCGCAAAACCTCGCTCGGCGCCGCGCACTTATTTCCAATACCATATTACCCTTTCGCGCGAATTTCGTCGCATCATTCACTGCATTTTCTTGCGGACCGATTCGCAGCGCGCGCCTTCAGATATCAGCCGGATTGTCACGTAAAATCTTTGGCCCGACCGGAAAATCGAATCGTTAATTCGAACCATCAGCCGCCAAGGCATTGCAATAGCAGGGCGACTCAAATAATCCACAGGCCAAACTTAATGGGATGATGGATGGCGAAGTCGATCGCGGCGGCACTTGTCGCTCCCAAGTCGCCGATTCGTCACCTGTTTGATCGTGTCAATTTATCGCCGCCGTACGTTACGCGGGCGATACTGTTCGCATTATCCGTGGTCCTCCTTTTCGGAGCCGCGGCTGTTGTTTATGCACGCAGTGATTGGACCGCTGTTGCCGCCAGGCTCGCGCAGCTGTCATGGCTGTCGATTGCGACGGCTTTTGCGCTCATGCTCGCCGGCGGGCTACTCGCATCGCTGCGCCTGAAGCTGATCGCCGGCGACCTCGGCTACCGATTGAGTTTCCGCGACGCGGTTTCGGCGCTCGGCCTCGGGCACCTCGCCGGTATCCTCTTTTTTCAAGTCGCGGGCCAACTCATGGCGCGCGGCGTATTGCTGTCGCGGCGGCGTATCCCGGTGTCGGGAACGATCGTCGTTACCGGCTATGAGCGCCTGGTCGCGCTGGCGGTCTCTTTCGCCCTTGCCGCCGCGGGCGCAATCTACATTTTCGGCGGAATTTCGATCAATGCGGCCGAGGGCGGCATCCCCATCATCAAGATATTCTTGGGGCTGCTCACGGTCGGGATTTGCGGCGCGATTTTTTGCTGGGGCGGCTTGGTCGCAAGGAACCTCCCGCGGCTGAGTATCGAGACCGCTTTGAAGCTCGGCCGAAACGTCCTCATTTCCTTGCTCATCCAGCTTGCAACGATGGCCGCCTATGTCGTGCTGTTCAGGGCCATGGTTCCGGAAATTTCCGCGCTTCGCCTCGGCGCCGCATCGGCGCTGGTCATGTTTGCGGCGAGCCTGCCGATCAGCTTTTCGGGCTGGGGCATGCGCGAACTTAGCGCCATCATCGCCATGGGAACCATCGGTGTCGCGGCCGACGCCGCGTTCGCCGTGGCCGCCATGGTCGGGGTGATATCGCTTTCGGTCGTCGGCCTGATGACCGTCGCCGCCGTTCACCATCACCGTCAGCCCGCGCCAATTCATCCGCGCGCGGAAGCGCTGAAATTGGATTTCGGGATATTGCTCGACTACGGCCTGCCGTTGTTTGCCGCCACCGCGGTATTTTTTCAGGTCTTCGTCCCGGTCGCCGGAGGCGCGATCAGCGTAAACCTCGCCGATCCGGCCGTGATCCTCGGCGGATGCCTGTTCGTGCTCCACAACGTGAAAAAGGGATGGCCTCATTGGCGGATACCCCATTTCGAGATTTATGCCGGCCTGACCACCCTGCTCATCGTCACAGCCTTTTTGCACGGCCTCGATCGCTTTGGCTGGACGAATTGGGCGTTCACAAATCGCTTGCTTGGCTGGTTTGTGCTGCTGGCGTACGGGGCGACCGGCGCCTTGATCGTGCACCGGGCGCAGCGGCAAGGACTGGACCTCTTGCTCCGGACTTTTGTCATTGCCGCCGTATCCATCGTCGGGTTCGAAGTCGGGCTGTTGGCGTCATACGCTTTCGGGGCGCAATTCCTGAAATCGCTGGTGCAAATTCCCTTCGCCGGATTTTCGGTCAATAAAAACGCCTATTCCTTGCAGCTCATCTTCGCGGTTTGCGCCATTCTTGCCGCGCGTTGGAAGAGCCCGACCTTGCTGCTCGGCATGATGTTTGTGGGCATCTGGTTTGCCGGCTCGCGCGCCGGCCTCATCGCCCTGCCGATCGTATTGGCCGTGGCGGCCTATATGCGCTGCCTGCCGTTGCGCACGACATTTTTGGCGTTTGTCCTTGCAATCGCGGCGATTGCGATTATCGGCGCTATTCCCGGATTGGTGGGATATCTCACCGCGGAAAATGCGGATCCGATTCACATCAGTGTTCTAAACTCCTTGGCGGCCGCATCGGACACCGAGCGCATGCAGAGCCTGATCGGCGGCTGGGCGATGTTCACGGCGCACCCCGTTTTCGGCGCGGGATTGGGCGCGTTCATGAATCAGGAAATTCGGTCGGGCATTCCCCTTGTCATTCATTCCACGCCGCTCTGGCTGCTGGCGGAAATGGGCGTGATCGGGTTCCTGGTCATGGTGGCGCCCATCGCCCGTATCCTCTGTTGCGAAGTGCTGCACCGGAAAACCGACATTGCCGGTCCGATATTGGTGCTGATCATTACGGCGTTCGCCGTCGTCGCGAACGTTCATGAAATCATGTATCAGAGAGCATTCTGGCTGTTGCTGGGCGCGGCCCTCGCCTTCGTTCCGCACCGGCAACACATGGCGAGCGCCGCGCCGGAAGCCCGAGGCGCCCAGTAAGCGGCGCTGTCAAATCATCCGAGCGCCTGGTCCACCGCGGCAATGACCTGCCGCGGCGATAGTTCGTTCAAGCAGGCGCTGTAGCTATCGAGCCGGCGCTCGCAGCCTTCGAGCTGGCATGGCGCGCAAGGCAGCGGATTCTGCACCAGCCAGACATTGCCGCGGCGCTGGATCGTGCCCGCCGCCTCCCATGCCGCATCGAGCCCGCCGACCGGCCATGGGCCCCATAGCTGCGGATCGGTCGGCCCATAGAGCGCAACCGTCGGGCATCCCGCGGCGGCCGCAAGATGGGTCACCGAGGTGTCGGGGCCGATATAGACCCGCGCCCGTCCCAACAGCCCCGCAATCTCGCGCCAACCGAGTTGGCCGTCGAGACGGCGCACCGATACGCCGTCGCCGTTCCACACCGCGTCGAGATAATCGCGCTCGCTTGGGGCCGGCCCGCCGGTCGCGACGACGGCTAGGCTGCGCGCGGTCAACGCGGCCGCCAAGGCGCGCCAACCGTCTACGGTCCATTGCTTGTAGCGAAACATGGGCGCGGCATGGATCACCGCGTAGTCGCCAGCAGGCACGAGCGGCGAGTCGGCCGAGCGCGGGGCGACCAGTTCGGCAACGCGCGCGATGCCGAGCGCGTCCGCCAACCGCAGCATCTCTTCCACCCGGTGCACGCCGGGCGCATAGGCAATGCTGCGCCGATAGGCAGCGCGCTTGAGCCGCCCGTTGAAATTTTCTTCGACCGGGCCGACGCGGACGCGGCCGGCGACAAATGCAAAAAAACTCGGCCGGTCGCCGCACTGGGTCGAGATCGCCAGCGCATAGCGCCGCCACAGCCGGGCGGCCAGCGCGAGGCTTTGCGCCGCTGACGGCCGGGGCGGCATGGTCACGACGCTATCGAGATCGGGGTTGCCGGCAAGAATTCCGGCCGTGTCCTCGAACACCAAAGCGTCGATGGTGGCATCGGGACAGGCCCGCCGCAGGCTGCGGATCAAAGGCGTCGTCAGCAGCACGTCGCCGAGACGGCGCAAAGCGACGACCAGGATTTTCGGCCGCGGCGGCAGCTCGAGCGGCGTCATGACTTGGGTGCCGTCGCGGCGGCGCCACCGGAGCCGCCAGCATGCGCGGCACCGAACTGCCTGCGAAATATCCCGGCGGCCACGCCGAAGCCGACGACGTAGAGCCACCCTTCCGTGAAGTCGAACAAATAAGAATTGAACAGCGAGCCGACGACGTTCTGCGTCACGACAACCAGCCCGATCCAGGCGGTCAGGCCGCCGCCTCGGAACAGCAGAAAGTGGGAAATCCACATCGCCCAAAGCACCGCGGCGCCGACCAGGCCAAGCTGGATGGCGACCGCGAAGGTCTGATTGTGAGGGTTGGACGCGACCTCCGCCCGCAGGCCCGTCTGTCCAATAGCGGCGCGGCGGAACATCTCGGTGATTGAGCCGGTTCCGTGGCCGGCCAGCGGCGCGCTCTTGATGAAGCCGAGAGATTTCGTCCAGAACTCGATCCGCTCACCGGTCGGCGTCGACGCCTCCTGGCCTTCGAATTGTTCGGTCTCCGTGAAAACGGCGGTGGCGCGGAAACGCAAATACGGCGAAGACACCCACAGCGTGGACGCGATCACGAGGCCCGCTGCGGCCGCGCCAAAAAAGCCTTTCCAGCCGAATTGCCGGGCGCCGTAAAGAAGGATCAGCAGCGGAATGACGACCAGCGTCGTGCGGCTGGTGGCGATGAAAAAAATGTCGCCAAGAAAAGCCAATGCGAGCACAAGCGACAACACCATATTGACCCGCCGGCCGGCCCGTGCAGCCTCGACCGAGAGGTGGAGCAAGGCCGCCGCGCAGATCGCGAACTCGGCGCTCTGCACGATGTAGCTTTTGACCGCGACACCGAAGTCGGTCGAACCGTGGGGAATGTCCCGCCAAATTGCCAGGACCAAAGAGGCGATCAGCAGCGCGACGCACGCCGCTAAAAATCCCATGAAGACGCGATTGCCGCTATCCGAGCGGCGGAACTGCGCCATCAATAATGGAATGACCAGCAGCTTCACGAATCCGTCGAGCCCCCGCCATCGTTCGATCAGGCTCACGTCCGCCCAGGCCATACCGAGCACGCCGAGCAGGACCAGCAGCACCGGCAGCCCACCGGCTGGCGTTACGAGCTCGCGGCGGACGTCGGCCCATTCAAGCGTCGGGATCAGCGCGACGAGCCAAAGCACCATCAGGATGCTTGTCAAAGACGTCGACCACGGCAGCACCACGGCAACGCCGACAACCAGCCCATCGGCGGCGCGCGCGAGCTTGGCGCGATCGAAATGGTCCGCAAGAGAAAAGCCGGCCATCCGTCACCCCGCGGGTGCGGCGGCCGCAGCCGCGGTTTGCAGCGCGGACAGGCCGCGGTGTGCGCGAATCTCGTCGCTGGCGATGATATCGGAGAGCTTGCGCTCGTTCTCGGCCAGGCGGCGCCTGTCGGCTTCCGGATGCCACAGGTGCAAGACGCCGGTCGCGAACACGCCGTCCTTGCGCCGGACGCCCGCGCGCAACAACCGCACGATGATGTCGGAATCCTCCTTGCCCCAGCCACTGTAGTCGGCATCGAATCCGTCGACTTTGGTCAGGTCCGATCGCCAGACAGCAAGATTGGCGGAGCGCGCCCCGCGCCAATCTTTTTGCCGCAGGCGACGCAGCGGTCCGAGCGGCAAGCGCAGCAGCGCCGACACCCGATTGATGCCGCCGCGCAGACGCTGCGCGACGAAACACGCCAAGCTCCAGCGATCGGGGCTGAGATTTTCCCGCAACACCTGCGCAGTCAACTCTTGCGAAAGCAGGATCCGGTTGCCGGTGACGAACCAGCCGGGCGCGGCCAGGCGGCGATGGGTGGCAACGAAATCCGGCCGCGCAATGCAATCGCCGTCGAGGAAAATGCAATAAGTCCCGCGCGCGGTGAGAATTGCACGATTGCGAATCTCGGCGGCGCGAAAGCCGCGGTCCTCGTGCCAGACGTGTTCGAGCTGGTGCCCGAGCTTGGCTTTCCAGGCCTCCACCGTCTCGGCGGTGGCGGCGCGCGAGCCATCATCGGCCACCAACACCTCGAAATCCCGGTCGCTCTGGCGCGCAAGCGAGCGCAGCACCGCCTCCAGCGCGTCCTCGCGGTTATAGGTAGTGACGATGACGGAAATCAGCTCGGCCACGGGCGCCCTCTAATTATCCGAGGCTTTAGCCGAACTCGCCCGCGCCGACAAACCCCTAGGGCGCGCCCGCCCGCCAATGTTAACTTGGGCGCGCTCAAAAGCCCTGAACAGGCGGCCGAACGACCATGCCGAAGATATCAGCCTATATCCTCACTTATAATGAAGCGGAAAAGATCGAGGCGGCGGTCGCCAGCGTCTTGTGGGCCGACGAGGTGGTGGTGGTCGATTCGTTCAGCACCGACCGCACCGCCGCGATCGCCACCGCGCTGGGCGCGCGCGTGGTCGAGGTGCCGTTCAACGGTTTCGGCGATCTGCGCAATCACGCCATCGAAGCCTGCAATCACGACTGGATCTTCAGCCTGGACGCCGATGAGCGCTGTACCGAAGCGGTGCGTGACGAGATTTTGGCGCTGCTTGCCGGCTCCCCCGCGCACGACGTCTATCGTGTGCCGCGCCGCAGCTACATGATGGGGCGCTGGATCCGCGGCTCCGGCTGGTACCCGAATTTCCGCCAGCCGCAGCTCTTCCGCAAAGGCGCGATGCGCTACACGCTCGAGCCGGTGCACGAGGGCTTCGAAAATCTGAGCAGCATGCCGCTCGGCACGCTTCATAACGCGGTCTGGCAGTTCCCCTTCCGCAATCTCGAAGAAGTCATCAAGAAGATGAACCGCTACTCCTCGCTCGGCGCGCCCAAGCTCGCAGCGAAACGCGTGTCGATGGCGGGCGCGCTCGGCCACGGGCTCTGGTCGTTCCTCAAGCATTACATCTTCAAGCGCGGCTTTATCGACGGCTGGGCCGGCTTTGTCATTGCCTTTGGCAATTTCGAGGGCACGTTCTACCGCTACGCCAAGCGCTACGAGGAAACGCAAGACTGGCAGCCGCCGGAGAGCAAGCCGGTGAAACGCAAGAATTAATTTTTGCGCAGGCGGCGCGAGACATTGCGCAGCCAGCGGAACGGCAGTGCCAGATAATATTTCCGATAGATCTCCCAGCGGTCCGCCCAATCGATCTTGCCGGCGGCTTCGCGCGGCACGTACCAGCCGTTGTTCTCGTAGCGCCGAATGATGCGGTAGCCGGCCGCAGTCAAAAAACGGTGCTTGGATAGATCGCCGACGTGGTCTTCGAGCAGGATCAGCCGCGGCCGCCAGCGCTCAATGTCGAAGCCGCGCAGCACCTCGATCTCATGGCCTTCGACGTCGATCGATAGAAAATCGAAGCCCGGCGGGCTGCCGGCTTCCGCCAGCACGCTGTCGAGGGTGCGCACCGGCACCGCGATGACGGTTTCAGGGCTGGCCCCCGGCGCCATGCGATCACGGTCGAGCGCCGATAAGGGACCGGCGACGTGCAGCGGCAAGGTCTTTCCGGCGTCGGCGGGCGCCGAACAGGCCACCGCAAAAACTTGTGCCGAACGCTGTGCGCGCAGCTTGGCCGCGAGTTCAGGCTGCGGCTCGATCAGCACGCCGGTCCAGCCGGCCTGCTCCAGATGCCAGGTCTGCGAACGTTCGCGCGGCTCGTTGGCGCCGACCTCGACGAAATAGCCCTTGCGGTTGCCGAAGAAGGCGGCGATCAGCCGCATTTCGTGATCGGGAGGAACCTGCGCCACGTCTCGTCGCTCAGCGCTTCTTGCCGGCGCGGCTGCGCTCCACCATGGCGCTGGTCGAGTGGCCGGGCACCAGATCGATCAGGATAATTTCGCCGCCCAGCGCTTCGACGATTTCGCGGCCGACCACCTCGTCACGCGTGTAGTCGCCGCCCTTGACCAGCACCGTCGGCTTGACTTGCGCGATGAGTTTTTCCGGCGTGTCCTCGTCAAACACCACCACAAGATCGACCGCTTCCAGCGCGGCCAGCAACTCGGCGCGCGCTTGCACAGGCTGCACAGGGCGGCCCGGCCCTTTCAGCCGCGTGACCGAGACATCGCCGTTCAAGCCCACCACCAGCCGGTCGCAGGCCGCGCGTGCGCCGGCCAACAGCTTGATGTGGCCGGGATGCAGGAGATCGAAGCAGCCATTGGTGAAACCGACGCGCAGGCCCTGGCGCCGCCATTCGACGAGGTGCTCGTCGAGCGCGTCCCAGTCGAACACGATCTTTTCTTCCGGCGCCAGCGTCGCCGCCGGCAGGATGCGCGAGCGCAGTTCGGCGGCCGAAACGCTGGCCGTGCCGCGTTTTCCCACCACCACCGCCGCGGCGGCGTTGGCCGCGCGCATGGCGGATTCGTAGTCGGCATCCAGCGCCAGCATCGCCGCCAGCACGGCCACGACGGTATCGCCGGCGCCGGAGACGTCGCGCACCCGCACCGGATAGGCCGGCACATGCACCGGCCCGCCCGCGCCCACCAGCGTCATGCCGGCCTCGCTGCGGGTCACCAGCACCGCGTCGGCCTCGAGCGCATCGCGCAAAGCCGCAGCGGCCTCGGCGACCTCATCGTCGGTCCGCGCTACGCTATGGGTCGCGTCGGCAAGCTCCTGCCGGTTCGGCGTGATCAACGTGGCGCCGCGGTAGATGCTGTAATCGCGCCCTTTGGGATCGACCACCACCGGCTTTTTGAGTGCGATCGCGGCGTCGATCACCGCGCGGACGACGCGCGGGGTGAGCGCACCCTTGGCGTAGTCGGAAAGCACCACCGCGCCCGCCCGCGGCATCGCCTCGACGGCGCGGGCAATCAGGGCTTCCTCGCGTTCTGTATCGATTGGGTCCGCCATTTCCCAGTCGGCGCGCAGCAGATGGGTCGAGAAATGCTCGGAGACGAAGCGCACCTTACGCGTGGTCTGACGCGCGGCGTCGATCACCAGATCGAATTCGATCAGCGGATGCGCTTCGAGCGCGCCGGTGAGCGCCTGGCCGGCATCGTCGGCACCGACCACGCCCACGAAAATGCAGCTTGTGCCGAGCGAGACCAGGTTGCGCGCGACGTTGCCGGCGCCACCGATCATCAGCTCCGTGCGCTTGACCGCGATCACCGGCGTCGGCGCTTCCGGCGAGATGCGCGACACCTCGCCATAGACGAATTCGTCCAGCATCAAGTCGCCGACGCAGAGCACGGTCTGCTTGGCAAGGTCGGTGAGATGCTTATCGAAATCGAACATTGCGCTACCGATACCTGTCGGCGCGGTCGAGATAGCCGGTGACGTATTGGCCGACGGCGATCTCGAGCGGCGTGAAGTCGGCATTATAGCCCGCGCGGCGCAGGTTCTCGATATTGCCTTGGGTGAAATACTGATATTGGCCGCGGATGGCCTCCGGCATGTCGATATAGTCGATGTTCGGCGCGCGCTTGAGAGCCTTGAACATGGCGGTCATCATATCGCGAAAGCTTTCCGCCTTGCCGGTGCCAACGTTGAAAATGCCGTTGACCGAGCTCGCATCGAGCAGCCAGCGCAGCACCGCAATGGCGTCATCGACATAGATGAAGTCGCGGCGCTGATCGCCGTCGGCGATGCCCTCGCGGTGCGACTTGAACAGCCGCACCGGCTTGCCGGCCTTGGCCTCGTCGAACACTTTCGCCAACACGCTCATCATATGGCCCTTGTGATATTCGTTCGGGCCATAGACGTTGAAGAACTTCAGGCCGGCCCAGTGCGGCGGCAGCTCCTGCTTCTTGACGTGGCGGTCGGCAACCGCGAGATCGAACAGGTGTTTGCTCCAGCCGTAGAGGTTCATCGGCTGAAAATGACGCAAGGCCTCTGGCGTCCAGTCGTCGTCGAAGCCATGGCTGCCGTCACCGTAGGTGGCGGCCGACGAGGCGTAGATGAAGGGCGTGCGGGTCTGCGTGCACCAGTCGAGCAGGCGCAGCGACAGGCGGAAATTGTTCTCCATCACCAGGTCGCCGTCGGTGGCGGTGGTGTCGGAAATCGCGCCCATGTGGATGACGGCGTCGAGCTTGCGGGATTCGAGCCAGCCCATCAGTTCGGCCGGCGGCACCAGGTCGGCGATCCTATGCTTGGCGAGGTTGCGCCATTTGGCGTCGTCGTGGCCGAGCGCGTCATTGACCACGACATCGGTCGCGCCCGCCTCGTTGAGGCTTGCCACCACGTTCGACCCGATAAATCCGGCACCGCCGGTGACCAAAAACATGCCCTGTCCTCACGGCCTTCATTTGCCTCAGTCCGGGGACGGGCGCAAATGGGACCCGGTGACATCGCAAAAATGGCGCGGGAAAGGGTAAATATCGTGGCCGCAACGCACCGGGTGACGCCTCCCGGCGCGGAATCGCGTAAACGGGAGGCCATGAGCCAGAACGAAAACCGCGCCCCGGTCCTGATCGTCCCCTATGTCTGGATCGGCGACTTCGTGCGCGTGCATTCGGTGGTGAAGCTGCTGCGCGCGCAAGACCCGCAGCGCCCGGTCGACATGGTTTCAAGCACCCTGTGCGCGCCTTTGGCCGATTACATGCCGGGGTTGAGGGCCGCAATCGTTGCCGACATGCCGCGCCGGCGGCTGGGCCTGGCGCAGCAACGCGAACTGACGGCGAAGCTGCGCGCCGGACATTACGGGCAAGCGCTGGTGATGTCGCGCAAGTGGAAGGCCGCGCTGGCGCCATGGCTCGCCGGCATTCCGAAACGCACCGGCTTCATCGGCGAATGGCGCTATGGCCTGCTCAACGATGTGCGCTACGGCGAGCGCAAACTGCCGCGCATGATCGACCAGATGGGTGCGCTGGCCTTGTCGCCGAACGCAACCTTGCCGGCGGAATGGCCGCTGCCGGAATTGAAAGTCCCGGCGCGCGAGGTGGATGCCTGGTGCACGCGGCAAGGCCTGGCGGAGGACGACCCGCCCATCATTACGCTGGCGCCGGGCGCCGTCGGCGAAGGCAAGGCGTGGCCGCCGCAACACTATGCGGCGCTGGCGCACGCGCTCGTCAAGGACGGCGCATCGATCTGGGTTCTGGGCGGCCCGAACGAAACGCGCATTGCAAAACAGATCGCGGACACCGCCGGACCGCGCGTGCGCGATCTCACCGGCAAGGATCTGCGCAATGCCGTTCTCGCCATGGCGGCCGCCGATGTCGCCGTCACCAACAATTCCGGTCTGATGCACGTGTCGGCGGCGATCGGCGCGCCGACCATCGCGATTTTCGGCCCCACCAGCCCGTGGCACTGGAAGCCGCTCAACCCCGTCGCCGCCATCCTGGAGCCGCCCGGCGACGATGCGGCACGTCAGCGCGCGCGCAGCATCGGCAACGACGCCGTCCGCCACCGGCGCACCGCCGACGTCACGGTGGAGACCGTGCTGGCGGCCGTGCGCAACGTACTGCCATGACCGACGCGCCCCGCCCTGCCGCTTTTCTCGATCGCGACGGCGTCATCAATGCCGACGACGGTTATGTCGGCACGCGCGAGCGCTTCCGCTGGATCCCGGGCGCCGCCGCGGCCATCCGCAGGCTCAACGAGGCGGGCTATCTGGTGTTCATCGCCTCCAACCAGTCGGGCGTCGCGCGTGGCCGCTACAGCGAACGGCAATTGAGCGAACTCGACGCCTGGATGCGTGCGGAGCTTGCGGCACAGGGCGCGCGCATCGACGACGTGCGCTATTGCCTCTTTCATCCCGAAGCCGAGGTGGCCGCCTATCGCAAGGTCTCGGACTGGCGCAAACCGGCGCCGGGCATGATCCATGACCTGATGCGGCATTGGCCGGTCGACGCCAAGCGCAGCTTTTTCATCGGCGACCAGGACGTCGACATGCAGGCGGCGCGCGCAGCCGGCATCCGGGGTGAACTGTTCAGCGGCGGCGACCTTCGGGAATTCGTTGAAAAATGCCTGCAAAACGCGGGAAAAGACGCGGGTTAACGAAGGGGCGACCCGGAACCTGACGCGCCGCCGATTTCCGTGCTATCAAGCCGTGCAATCGAACGAGGACGAACGGGGCCGATGGCCAAGCCACAGCCGAGCGACGCGAGCAGCGAGCGCGCGCAAACCATCATCAATTCGGCGCTACGCACGCTTGAAGCCGAGGGCAGCGGCGTCGATGCGCTGGCGGCCGCCATTCGCAACCACCTGGGAAGCGCCGTTATTGCCACCGTCGAACTGATCCGCGCCGCATCGGGCCGCGTGATCGTCACTGGCATCGGCAAGTCCGGCCATGTCGCGCGCAAGATCGCGTCGACCTTTGCCTCCACCGGCACACCGGCGCTGTATGTGCATCCGGCCGAGGCCAGCCACGGCGACCTCGGCATGATCACCAAAGACGATGTCATCGTCGCCCTGTCCTGGTCGGGCGAAACGGCGGAATTGAAAAACCTCACCGATTATTCGCGCCGCCACCGCATCGGCCTCATCGCCATGACCGCCAGCCCGGATTCGACGCTGGCCAAGACCGCCGACGTGGTGCTGGCCATGCCGCAGGCGCGCGAGGCCTGCCCGCACAATCTGGCGCCCACCACCTCCTCGCTGATGCAACTTGCGCTCGGCGACGCGTTGGCGATCGCGCTGCTGGAAAGCCGCGGCTTCACGGCGGCGCAATTCGGCCTGCTGCATCCGGGCGGCAAGCTTGGATCGCTGCTGAAGATGGTACGCGAAATGATGCATAGCGGGCCGTCGGTTCCGCTCGCCCCGCTCGGCACGGCCATGTCGGACGCCATTCTCGTAATGACCGCCAAGGGCTTCGGCTGCGTCGGCATCACCGACCCGCGCGGGCAACTGGTCGGCATCATCACCGACGGCGACTTGCGCCGCCACATGCGCAACGATCTGCTCGACGCCAGCGTCGACGAGGTAATGACGCGCGGGCCGAAGACGGTGCGGCCCGACCAGCTCATCAGCGAGACGCTGGAAATCCTCAATTCGACGAAAGTGACCGCGTTGTTCGTGGTGGAAGCCGGCAAGCCGGTCGGCGTCATTCACGTCCACGACCTGTTACGCGCCGGCGCGGCGTAAGGCGCCGATCAACGCACGAGTTTCTCCATCGCTTGATTTACTTCGTCCACCGACGGGGCTGCGCCTTCGGCGCCAAGCACCGCGAGCGGGCCGCTGCCGACTGGGCCGGTCAAGCCGGGCTTGCTTCCGGTGAAGATTGCGACCAGCGGCACGCCGAGTGCGGCGGCGAGATGCAGCAGCCCGGTGTCGACCCCGATGACGATTTCGGCGCCGGCGATGAGGCGGGCGACCGCATCGAGCGGCTGGCGATCCGGCACGCGCGCCCGCGGCAGCGCGGCGGCAATACGCTGGCTGCGCGCCTGCTCGTCGGCGGTGCCCCAGGGCACCACCAGATCGAGCCCGCGCGCGGCCAGTGCCCGCCCGAGCGAGATCCAATTTTGCTCCGGCCATTGTTTGGTGACGCGCGCCGTGGCGTGCAGCAACACGGCGTAACGCTCGCCCGCAGCGCCAAAACGGGCGCGGTCGAGCCCGTAGTCAGGCGCGCCCTGCGGCGTGTAACCCAGCGCCAGCCCGCTCAGCGTCCGGTTGCGCGTGACCGCATGCAGATCGCGGCTGACACGGTAGCGCACATCGTAGAATGGTGCGGCGAGCGGCTCGCGGATGCTGGCCCGGTCGTAGCCATGCCGCCGTCCGTGCGCCATGCGCGCGATAACGGCGGAGCGCAACAGACCCTGGCTGTCCACGATTTCGTCATAGTGCCGCCCCCGAATGGTGCGCAGGCTGCCGGCGATCTCGGCAAGCGTCGCCGGCGAAAGAAGCGACTTGCGCCAGCGGCGCCACGCCACCGGAATAACCTCGGCGACCGCCGGATGCAGGCGCACCAGCGGGGCAAAGGCCTCCTCCACCAGCCAGGCAAAATGCGCCTCGGGCTGCGCTTTACGCGCCTCGGTCACCGCCGGCATGTGATGGATCACATCGCCAAGGGAAGATGTCTTGATGAAAAGAATATCGGTCATGACTTGTATTCGGCCCTCATATACCGATCATTAAGCATGGCCGCCATAACCAAGACCGAGCGCCGCCGCCTTAAGGCGCGCCTTCACGGTCACCCGCTACACCACCGCCGGGCAGACGAGGCACGGGCATGACAATCCTGGTCACCGGCGGAGCGGGCTATATCGGCAGCCATATGGTGCATGAGCTGGTCGATGCCGGCGAGCCCGCAGTCGTGCTCGACAACCTGTCGACCGGCTTCCGCTTCCTGATCCCCAGCACGGTTCCGTTCGTGGCCGGCAGCACCGGCGACCGCGAGCTGGTTGCCAAGACCATCCAGCGCTACGGCGTCGACGCCATCATCCATTTCGCCGCCTCGATCGTCGTGCCGGACTCGGTGCGCGATCCGCTCGGCTATTACCGTAACAACACGATGAATACCTGCGCCCTGCTGGAGGCCGCCGCCGAAACTGGCGTGAAGCGAATTATCTTTTCGTCGACCGCCGCCGTCTACGGCAATCCGACGGACGTCCCGGTGCGCGAAGACGCCGCGACCGCGCCGATTTCACCCTACGGCTCGTCGAAGCTGATGTCGGAGATCATGCTGCACGATGCCGGCAAAGCCTACGGGCTGCAATTCGTGGTGTTGCGCTATTTTAACGTCGCCGGCGCCGACCCGAAGGGGCGCACCGGACAGGCGACCCCGCAGGCAACGCATCTGATCAAGGTCGCCTGCGAAACTGCGCTCGGCAAACGGCTGAAGATCGATGTGTTCGGCACCGACTATCCGACGCCGGACGGCACCTGCATCCGCGACTACATCCACGTCAGCGATCTGGCGCGCGCGCATTCGGCGGCGCTCGCTTATCTCCGCCGCGGCGGCTCAAGCGCCACGTTCAACTGCGGCTACGGCCGCGGCGCCTCGGTGCTCGAGGTGATCGACGCCGTGCGGCGCGCGGGCGGGCGGGATTTTACGGTCGAGATCAGCGGGCGCCGCCCCGGCGATCCGGCCGCATTGGTGGCTAATGTCGATCGCATCCGCGCCACGCTCGACTGGCGCCCGCAATACCAGGAACTCGACACGATCGTGGCCCACGCGCTGGCCTGGGAGAAGCGCCTGCCGGGCAGGCGCAACAGCGTCCCCGCCTGAAAGCGGGCAGTACATATCGGTTCGCCGCCATTTTAAGCACGTTTTGGCTTGAAAATTTCCGCGGGCGCGGGCAAGGAAACGCGGCCCACTGCAATACGTGCCATAATCGAGCCCGACAGAGGGCGAATGAACGAACACATCCTGCCATCGGCCGACGACGCCCGTTACGGCGCTTATGAGCTTGTCCGCCGCCTGCTGCTCGAGCAGGGCCTGCGGCATTGGCGCAAATACCTGATTGCATTCGTTCTCATGGGCATCGCCGCCGCCGCCACGGCGGCCAGCGCCTATCTCATCGGCACCGTCGTCAACGAAGCCTATGTCAGCCGGAATTTTCCCGGCATCGTGATTTTGGGCGGCGTGACGGTGGCGCTGTTCGCCAGCAAAGGGCTCGCCACTTACGGCTTCAGCGTGATGCTGTCGCGTATCGGCAATCGCATCATCGCCGACAATCAGCGCGCCGTGTTGGCCAAACTGCTCAGTGAAGGCCTCGGCTTTTTCTCCGACCGCCATTCGACCGAATTCATCGCGCGCCTGACCACCGGCTCGGCAGCCGCCACGCAGATTATCAATCTGCTGATCACCTCGGTCGGGCGCGATCTGCTGTCGTTGATCGGCCTAGTCGGCGTCATGGTGTGGCAAGACCCGATGATGTCGTTTTTCAGCTTCGTGGTGGCGCCGCCGGCGTTTTTCGTGCTGCGCAAGCTGATCCGCCGCATCTACGCCATCGCGCGCAGCCAGTTCCAAGGCAACACCCAGGTGGTCGAGACCCTGCAGGAAACCCTGCAGGGCATCCGCATCGTCAAGGCCTTCACGCTCGAAGACATCATGCGTGAGCGCTTCGACCGCAACGTCGCCGCGGTCGAGCACGAGGCCAACAAGATGGCGCGCGTCTCCAACCGCGCCAGCCCGCTGATGGAGACGCTGGGCGGCTGCGCCATCGCCATCGCGCTGGTCTATGCCGGCTACCGCGTCGTGCTGACCGGCGCGACGCCGGGGCAGTTCTTCTCCTTCATCACCGCCTTCCTGCTGGCCTACGAGCCCGCCAAGCGGCTGGCGCGACTCAATATCGAATTGAACAGTGGGCTGGTGGGCGTGCGCATCCTGTATGAAATCATCGACGGCGCCCCGAGCGAGCCGAACGACGATGACAAGCCGAGGCCTGCAGATCGAAAGCCCGCGGATTTCCTTCGACGACGTCCACTTCGCCTATCGCGGCGAGGAAGCCGTGCTGCGCGGCATGACCTTTACCGCGGAGGCCGGCAAGCTGACGGCGCTGGTCGGGCCGTCCGGCGGCGGCAAGTCGACGGTGTTCAATTTGATCATGCGCTTCTACGAGTTCGATCACGGCAAGGTGCTGATCGACGGCCAAGACATCACCAAGGTGTCGCGCCGCTCGCTGCGCCAGCACGTGGCCTATGTCGGGCAGGACGTGTTCCTGTTCCGCGGCACCATCCGCGAGAACATCGAATTCGGCAAACCGGGCGCCAGCGAGGACGAGATCGTGGCCGCCGCCAAGGGGGCCTATGCGCATGAGTTCATCATGTCCTTCCCGCGCGGTTACGAAACGCCGGTGGGCGAACACGGCTTGCAGCTCTCCGGCGGCCAGCGCCAGCGCATCGCCATCGCGCGCGCGCTGATCAAGAATGCGCCGATCATCCTGCTCGACGAGGCAACCGCCGCGCTCGATTCCGAATCGGAATTGCAGGTGCGCGAGGCCATGGAGCATCTCTGCCGGGGCCGCACCTCGCTCGCCATCGCGCACCGTCTGCACACGGTTTCGCACGCCGATCGCATCTACGTGGTCGAGGGTGGACGCGCCGTGGAATCCGGCCGGCACGACGAGTTGCTGCGCAAGCGCGGCCGCTATTCGACGTTCTACCGCCTGCAGCTCAAGGAGCAGGAAACCCGCGCGCCGGTCGCGGCCGTCGCCTCCTCGTGAGTCGGACGGGCGGTTGACGGCGGAGCGCCGCACCTGATACGCCACGGCGCCTTTCCTGCCCGGCCGCGGTCCCGCGTTCGGGCTTTTTCCAGTCCATTGAACGGCCCGTCCCATGACCGACTACGTCATTCCGCCGCCGCCGCAAGCGACCATCGCGGTCGCCGGCACGACCAAAGCTTTTCCGGTGCGCCGCATCTGGTGCGTCGGCCGCAACTACGTCGAGCACATCCGCGAGATGGGCCAGGACGAACGCCTGCCGCCGTTCTATTTCGCCAAGCCCGCCGATGCTATCGTGCCGGACGGCAGCACGGTGCCCTATCCGTCGCTGACCAAGGACATGCACCACGAGGTCGAACTGGTGGTCGCGCTCAAGAGCGGCGGCCGCAACATCCCGGTCGCCAAGGCCAATGACTGCATCTGGGGCTACGCGGTCGGCATCGATCTCACCCGCCGCGACCTGCAGATCGCCTCGCGCGACCTGAAGCGGCCGTGGGAAGTCGGCAAGTCCTTCGATTACTCCGCGCCCTGCGGGCCGCTCAAACCGGCGAGCGAGATCGGCCATCCGAGCAAGGGCAAGATCACGCTCAAGGTCAACGGCAAGCTGCGCCAGGACGGCGACCTCAATCAGCTCATCTGGAACGTGCCGGAAATCATCTCCAACCTGTCGGAGATGGTGGCGCTCGAGCCCGGCGATATCATCATGACCGGCACGCCCGCGGGCGTGGCAGCGACGGTTGCCGGCGACAAGCTCGAATGCGCGGTCGAAGGCGTCGGCACGCTGACGGTCACGATCGGCCCGCCGCTGAAATAGGCCGCGCGTCCTCACCCTGCCAGCAGCTTTTCCACCGCGGCGGCAATTTGCAACAGCCGATGATCGTGGCCGTTGCGCGCCACCAGCATCAGCCCGCAGTGCAGGCCGCCGTCGCGCGGCAGCGGCAACGAAATCGCGCAGCAGTCGAAGAAATTCCACATCGAGGTATTGCGCAGCAGGAGCGCGTTCTTGCGGGAGAATTCTTCCGCGCTGGCCACTTCGGCGATGAGCGGCGCCACGATCGGGGTCGTCGGCATGGCCAGCACATCGAGATCAGCAAGCGCTGAGTCCATCGCGCGCACCAGTTCGGCGCGCGCGCGCGTCATGTCAATATAGTCGGCCGCCGCGATCTTGGCCGCGCGCTCGAGCCGCACGCGCACATTGGGATCGATGGCGTCGCCGCGGCGCGCCAGCCGGTCGCGGTGGAAGGCGTAGGCTTCCGCCGGCAGCACGCCGCCCTTGGCGTTGACTTGCGCCATCCGGTCGAGCAGCGGCAGCTTTTCGTCCGACAGCCGCACGCCGGCTTTTTCCAGCCGGTCGAGAGCGGCGGGAAAGCGCTTGCCGACGCTGTCGTCGAGGCGGTCGAGCGGCATCCCCTGCGGGACGCCGATGCGCAAATTGGCAAGCGGCGTCGGCTCCAGGGCGCGCGGCGCTTCGCCGGCCATGACGGCGTCGGCCGTCGCGCATTCGGCCACCGAGCCGGCCATGGGGCCGATGGAATCGAGCGTAAAGGACAGCGGAAAGACGCCCTCGGTCGGCACCCGCTGGCGGCTCGGCTTGAAGCCGACGATGCCGCAGAGCGCGGCCGGAATGCGGGTGGAGCCGCCGGTGTCTGAGCCGATGGCGATCTCGCACATGCGGTCGGCGACCGCGACCGCGCCGCCCGCCGAGGAGCCGCCGGGAACGCGCGCGCGGTCGGCCGGATTGCCGGGCGTGCCGAAATGCGGATTGGCGCCGACGCCGGAATAGGCGAACTCGGTCATGTTGGTCTTGGCGACGATCACCGCGCCGGCGCCGCGCAGGCGCCGCACCACCGGCGCATCCTGCGCGGCGGGCTCGCCTTCCTCGGCCAGCAGTTTGGCGCCGGCGCGCGTTACCTCGCCGGCGACGTCGAACAAATCTTTTATGGAGACGATGGCGCCGTCGAGCGGCCCGAGCGAAATGCCAGCCTTGGCGCGGGCGTCGGCGGCTTCGGCCGCGGCGCGCGCGGCTTGTGCGTAGACCGTGAGGCAGGCGCGCGCGCCCTCGCCTTTCGGATCGACGATGCGCGCCAGCGCGGCATCGAGGCGTTCGCGGGCGGACGTCTTCGTCATGCGAATTTTTCCTTGCGCATGATCATTTCCGAAAACCGGTTCCCATCCCCGATCGGCGTCGAGGACATGCTTTTCGGGATCATGCGCCGAGCCCGCCCTTCTGCGCGATGAACTTTGTGATCGCGTCGACGCCGTCGCCGCTGCGCAAATTGGTGAATACGAACGGGCGCTGCCCGCGCATTTTTTTGGCGTCGCGCTCCATGACCTCAAGCGAGGCGCCGACATAGGGCGCGAGATCGACTTTGTTGATCACCAGCAGATCGGAGCGCGTGATGCCGGGTCCGCCCTTGGACGGGATCTTGTCGCCGGCGGCAACGTCGATGACATAAATGGTGAGATCGGCGAGTTCCGGTGAAAAGGTCGCGGCCAGGTTGTCGCCGCCGGATTCGATCAGCACCAAGTCGAGATTTGGAAACTTGGCGCGCATGTCGGCAACCGCGGCGAGATTGATGGAAGCGTCCTCGCGGATGGCGGTGTGCGGGCAGCCGCCGGTTTCCACGCCGGCAATGCGCTCGGCGTCGAGCGCGCCCGAGCGCACCAGATATTCGGCGTCCCATTTGGTGTAGATGTCGTTGGTGATGGCGGCGATCTCGTAAGCGCCGCGCAGTTTCTTGCAGAGCGCGTCCATCAGCGCGGTCTTGCCGGAGCCGACCGGGCCGCCGACGCCGACACGCAACGGACCATGGGGGTTTTTGTCTTTCATCGGGCGACTTTCTCTTTCCGGCACCATCCACGCAAGCGTGATCGCCCGTATTGTTTGAGGCGCCGGGTGCGCCTGTGTCCCTTTTTCCTTCCCCGAAAAGGGGAATGGAGCGCCGGGAGGCGCCAGGGGCTTGGCGAAAGCCCCTTTGGGCCGCCCTTGCGATCGGGTGGCCCGCACGCCGTGCGAAGGCGCGCGCACCCCTTGCGATCGGGGTGCTGCGCCTCCCGGCGCTCCATCCGTCAAGCGTGCGCGGGTCTCGCGCAAGCTTGACTGCGATGCGCATTGTCGGCGCATCGCGCTCGCTCTGCCTCCGGGGATGCGTCGACGGCGCCCCGCAAGCGGATCGGTTAATAGGAATATATTCTAGATCCGGCTTAAGGTCAAGCCCCGCCTAGGAACGGAACAGCCTGGTGTACTGCGTCTCATGCCGGCTGCCGGCGAGGTCGGCGCGGAAGGCCGATGAGCCGAGGTCGTCGAGCCTGGTTTGCAAGGCGCGCTGCGCGGTCTTGGCGATGACCGGCTCCAACGCGGCCAGCACGCGCTGGCCGTCCGTTTGCCCGAGCGGGACCAGCCGCACGCCGGCGGAAACCCAATTGGCGGCCAGCGCCTGCAGGAAGGCGGCAAGCGCCGGCGCCAGCGCGATGCCGTGGCCGGCAGCGGCAACCGCTACCGCCACCGGATAGGCAACCGGCCCGTCCCAGACCTGTTTGAGCCGGTCGAGCGCCGCGCAGGGCCAGGCGGCGCGCGTCGCCTCTACGAAGGCCGCGCCTTGCGCGGTGGTTTCCAGATGGCGCTCTTTCGACAGCGCAAAGGCAGATGCAAGCTCGGCGACGGCGCGCAAGGCGCCGTCGTCTTCGCCGGCAATGGCGCGATGGGCGTGCGCGAACAGCACCGCGTCGCAGAAGCCGCCGCCGTCCGCCAGCATGACGGCGAGCCAAGCCTTGAGCGTCTCGGCATCGTTGACGTCGCCCGCCTCCACCGCCCATTCGATGCCGCTGGAATAGGAGAAGGCGCCGACCGGATAGGCCGGCGAGAGCCAGGCCATGAGGCGGTAGAGGGCGTTAGGAGGCAGCGCGCTTTCTTCCCTCTCCCCGCTTGCGGGGAGAGGGTGGCGAACAGCGCTCGCGCTGCGAGCCGGGTGAGGGGGCGCTTCGACTGGCTCAGAATCGCCGCGATGTCCCCTCACCCGACCCGCCTTCGCTAAAGCTTCGGCGGGTCGACCTCTCCCCGCACGCGGGGAGAGGTGACGCGCGGCGCCGGTTTTTTTCACCATTGGAGCATTACGCCGCTTATCCGCCATGGCTGTGTCCGTGTTCATGCGGCGCGGCCGCTTCCGGATCGAACGGCGCGTCGAGCGGGTGCAGATGCGCGCCGAGACCGCGCAGCATGTCTTCCAGCACGTGATCGCGGCGGATGCGGATCCTGTCGCCGGCGATCTGCACGTCGGTGTGACGGTTGCCGAGATGCCAGGCCAGCCGCACGGTCTCCAGCGGCGTGTGGGCGGAGACTTCGACCAGCGGCTCCGGCGCGCCGGCCACCAGTACGAGCGTGCCGTCGTCGAGCAGCAGCCCGTCGCCGTCGCGCAACGCGACCGGCTTTTCGAAGTCGAGCAGGACTTCGGTGCCTTTCTCGCCCGTGAGCACGATGCGCCGGCGCTGACGGTCGCCGGCATCGAGCACGACGCGGTCGCGGGCGCTTGCGGCATCCCAATCGCCGCCACGCATGATCTCGGCAACGCGTATCATTGGCGATTTTTCGTCTGTTTCATTTCAACCGGCTCGAGCATAGACTTTCCGCATGGCCGCGCACAGATCGGCCGGCGGTCACGGGGAGTAAACCATGACAGGAAACGGCAAGCATTCCCCGCCGGGGGCGGGCAACATTTTCGCCAAATCCAATCAAGTGATTGTCAAGATTACCGGCGACGACACCAATCAGACCTTTGAAGTGGTGGAAGAGAATTGCAAGCCCGGCTTTCAGTCGCGTGCGCACTATCACATAAAAGCCTACGAGACGTTTTACGTCTTCGACGGCAGCGCGGAGTTCAAGGTCGGCGACGAGGTATTTCACGGTACCCCGGGCTCCTGCGTGCACATTCCGCCGGGCGTGCCGCACCAGGTCACCTCGAAGGACGGCGTGCGCATGCTGATGGTCTACAGCCCGGCCGGCACAGAGGGCATGTTTGCGGATATGCATGCTCTGACGCCCGAGCAACTGATGGACGCCGAGTTCACCAAGCAGCTCGCGCTCAAGCACGACACCGTTATGGTCGAGGAGATGGCGGGCGGACGCGGCAAAGGCACGATTCTCGGCTAGCCCGCTCAAAACAAAAAATACCGTTGCGCCATCGGCAGCGTCTCCGCCGGCGCGCAGGTGAGCAATTCGCCGTCGGCTCGCACCTCGTAGGTTTCCGGATTGACGTCGATCTGCGGCGTGGCACCGTTGTGGATCATGCTCTTCTTGTTGATCTTGCGCGTGTTAGAGACCGCCACGAACTGCTTCTCGACGCCGAGCTTGCTGCGCAAGTTCGAGCGCGCCGCCGCCTTCGAGACGAACATCAGCGAGGAGGCGGTGAGCGCCTTGCCGAAGGCGCCGAACATCGGCCGGTAATGCACCGGCTGCGGCGTCGGGATCGAGGCGTTGGGATCGCCCATCTGCGCGGCGACGATGCTGCCGCCCTTGATGACGATCTCCGGCTTGACGCCGAAAAAGGCCGGCGCCCACAGTACCAGATCGGCGAGCTTGCCCTTTTCGATCGAGCCGATGTGTTTCGACATGCCGTGGGCGATGGCCGCATTGATGGTGTATTTGGCGACGTAGCGTTTGACGCGGAAATTGTCGTTGTCGCCCTTCTCCTCCGGCAGCGAGCCGCGCTGCTTCTTCATCTTGTCGGCGGTCTGCCAGGTGCGGATGATGACTTCGCCGACGCGGCCCATGGCTTGTGAGTCCGACGACATCATGGAGAGCGCGCCCATGTCGTGCAGGATGTCTTCGGCCGCGATGGTCTCCTTGCGGATGCGGCTTTCGGCAAACGCGAGGTCTTCCGGGATCGACGGATCGAGATGGTGGCACACCATCAGCATGTCGAGATGCTCGTCGATGGTGTTGCGGGTGAACGGCCGCGTCGGGTTGGTCGAGGACGGCAGCACGTTCTTCAAGCCCGCCACCTTGATGATGTCGGGGGCGTGGCCGCCGCCGGCGCCTTCGGTGTGGAAGGCGTGGATGGTGCGGCCCTTGAAGGCCTTGATGGTGTCCTCGACGAAGCCGCTTTCGTTCAGCGTGTCGGTGTGGATCATGGCCTGCACGTCCATGTCGTCGCAGACCTTGAGGCAGCAGTCGATCGCCGCCGGCGTGGTGCCCCAGTCCTCGTGTAATTTCAGCGAACAGGCGCCGGCCTTGACCTGCTCCACCAGCGCGGCCGGACGCGAGGCGTTGCCCTTGCCGGAAAAGCCGAGATTGACCGGGAAGGCGTCCGACGCCTGGATCATGCGGCCGAGGTGAAACGGCCCGGGCGTGCAGGTGGTGGCGTTGGTGCCGGCGGCGGGACCGGTGCCGCCGCCGAGCATGGAGGTGACGCCGCTCATCAGCGCCTCGTCGACGAGCTGCGGGCAGATGAAATGGATGTGGGCGTCGAAGCCGCCGGCGGTGAGAATTTTTCCTTCGCCGGCGATGATCTCGGTGCCGGGGCCGACGACGATGGTGACGCCGGGCTGAATGTCGGGATTGCCGGCCTTGCCGATGGCCGCGATGCGGCCGTCCTTCAAGCCGACATCGGCTTTGACGATGCCCCAGTGATCGAGGATCAGCGCATTGGTGATGACGGTGTCGGCGGTGCCCTGCTTGCTGGTCATCTGCGACTGGCCCATGCCGTCGCGGATCACCTTGCCGCCGCCGAACTTCACCTCGTCGCCGTAGACGGTGAAGTCCTTCTCCACTTCGATGATGAGATCAGTGTCGGCCAGCCGCACGCGGTCGCCGGTGGTGGGCCCGAACATGTCGGCATAGGCCGCGCGTTTGACTTTGATCGCCATGGCTCAGGCTCCGTCTGTGCAGATGCAACGCGTTGACAACTCACAAATTTGACGCCGCGCCCGCTCGATTATGACCGTCATTTTTCGTCCTCAGAGTTATCAACAGCCGTTTCAACAGTCTTGCCACCTTGGCCGATCGGCGTAGGCTTTGCGGCAGGTCATCCATCTCTGGCTCTGCCGGACACGGGTGAACCGCCATGACCGGAACGGCCATGGGACGTGGGTGCAGTTCGCTGTATTCGTGGTCCATGACTGCCGGCCCTGGCTCTCAGCAGCTGGTACCCGTGTCGCAAGCGCAAGCTTGCGCTGGGTTTGGAACCGGGAGCTTGTGACGGGCAGACGACGGTCTGCCCGTTATGGCGTTTAGGGCCCCGGTTGATGGCAAGCGCCCCGGTCATAGGCTGCGCCCGTCGAACGTCATCACCTCGAACGCGCCCGGGTCGACGCCGTCGAGGCAGCGCACATTGATCATCACCATGTCCGCGCCGCTCGGCCCCTTGCCATACGCGAAGGATTGGATGCCGCAGGCCGTGCAGAACGGGTGATGGACCCGGTGTTTGTTGAATTGAAAGTCGGTGACCGCGTCGTCGCCCGACAACAGCTTGAAGTCGGACGCCGGCACCGCCGACAGCAGCGCGCCCCATTTGCTGCATCGTGAGCAATTGCAAGCGACAACCTTGCCGATCTCGGCCTGCACCTCGTAACGGACTTTGCCGCACTGACAGCCGCCGGTGTAGGTCTGCTTCATGTCCGGTCCTAAAGCTTGCCCATGACGGCCTGGCGAAAACCGTAGACCGTGCGTTTGCCGGCGAGCGCAACAAGCGTGACCTCGCGCGTCTGCCCCGGCTCGAAGCGCACCGCCGTGCCGGCCGCGATATCGAGCCGCATGCCGCGCGCCTTTTTACGCTCGAAGGTAAGCGCCGGGTTGGTTTCGAAGAAATGGTAGTGCGAGCCGACCTGGATCGGCCGGTCGCCGCTGTTGGAGACCGTGAGCGTCACGGTCTTGCGGCCGGCGTTGAGCTCGATCTCGCCGTCCTTGATGAACAGTTCGCCGGGGATCATGCGCTCAGCTCCGGCCAAATCTTGCATAGACGAGGAACGCGACGGCGATCGCGAAGATTGCGCCGACGACAAGGGTGTCGAGCCCCGGCAGCATGCTGACGCCGTGTGGATGATGGTGCGGCACCAGTGATTCGTGCGCTTGCGCCGCGCCGGCAGCCAGCATGAACAACAATGAAAGCAACATCTTCATCGGTCGGTCCTCATCTGATCGGGTTGTGTACGGTGACAAGCTTTGAGCCGTCGGGAAACGTCGCCTCCACCTGGATGTCGTGGATCATCTCGGGGATGCCCTCCATCACCTGGGCGCGGGTCAGCACGTGGGCGCCGGCCTCCATCAGCTCGGCGACCGTCCTGCCGTCGCGCGCGCCTTCCAGGATGAAGTCGCTGATCAGCGCCACCGCTTCCGGGTGGTTGAGCTTGACGCCGCGCTCGAGCCGGCGGCGCGCCACCATGGCGGCGGTCGCGATCAACAGCTTGTCTTTTTCTCGCGGCGTCAGATTCATGAAGCCTCAGTGTTCGTTTGCGCATGATCTTATCCGAAAACCGGTTGCCACTTTTCGGGATCATGCGCTACTGGAGCCAGAGCCGCGGCACGGCCTGGCCGAGCGCGCTCAATACCGCGATGAGATCGTGGCGCAGCGTCAAGCCGTCGCGCGCCACCAGCCGCGCCACGGCGATGCCGTTCCAGGCCGAGATGCCGACCTCGCCCGCGAAGTCGAGGTCGCGCACGGCCGCGAGTTCAGTCTCGCCCCCCGGCGCCGCCAGCACGGTGGCCAAAGCGATGCCGCCCGCCGTTACCGCGGCCTCCGCCAGCTTCGCGGCGATGGCGCCGTCGAGCAGGGCCGCGTCGGCGAAAATGAGCCGTCCGTCGCGGCGCAGGCGCCAGCGGTCGCTGAACAGGCCGCCGGCCACAGTCTCGCCCATGGCGGCGCGGCCGAACACCACCGCCTCCGCCATGACCAACGACGCGCCGTCGGCCAGATCGATATCGATGCGGCGCTTGAGCCGCGCGCCGTCGAACAGGATCGTCTCCTGCGGCAGCCACGCGAGCCTGCCGCCGGCGCCGACGTCCAGGCGCACCGCCATCTCGGCGTCCGGCCCGGTCGAGCGGTAGATCTTTTCCGCCGCCGCGGTGCCGGCGACGAGGCGGGCGCCCTCGCCCACCGCCATATCGATTGAGAAGCGGTCACCGCCGGTCATGCCGCCGCCGGTGTCGACGATCACCGCCTCCAGCGCCTCGCCCGTCGCATTGGGAAAACGCACGCGCAAGGAGCCCGCCTCATGCACGCGGCTGCGGCAGGTACGACCGCCCACGGCGGCCACCTCCAGCGCAATACGCCCGCTGGCGCGATTGGCGGCGAAAATGTCGGCGCGATGCTGGGCAGCGGCCACTAACACGTCGTTTGCCTCCCCCTCAGGCCATGACAGAAAATTCTAGGCGCCGGCCGATCAAATCGCCAGCGCGCGCTTGAGCGCGCCTTCGTCCATGGCTGGCCTTGTCGCAGGAATAGACGATCGACCCGCGGTCCATGACCACCAGGTGATCGCCGAGTTCCTGCGCGAAATCGAGATATTGCTCGACCAGGATGATGGCCATTTCCTTCAAGCCGCGCAGATAGGAAATCGCGCGCCCGATGTCCTTGATGATGGAGGGCTGGATGCCCTCGGTCGGCTCGTCGAGCAGCAACAGCCGCGGCCGCATCACCAGCGCGCGGCCGATCGCCAATTGCTGCTGCTGGCCGCCGGAGAGATCGCCGCCGCGCCGGCCGAGCATGTCGTTGAGCACCGGAAACAGCGAGAACACGTCGTCGGGCACCGTGCGCTGGTCGCGCGGCAGCGGCGCAAAGCCGGTCTCCAGGTTCTCCTCGACCGTGAGCAGCGGGAAAATCTCGCGTCCCTGCGGCACGATAGGCGATGCCGCTGCGGCGCGCGCTCGACGGTGGAGAGCTTGGTGATATCGTGGCCCTCGAAGGTGATGGCGCCCTTGCTCACCGGGTGCTGGCCGACGATGGCGCGCAGCAGGCTGGTCTTGCCGACGCCGTTGCGGCCGAGCACGCAGGTGACCTTGCCGGGCTGGCCTGCAGCGAGATGCTGCGCAGGGCCTGCGCCGCGCCGTAGTGGAGGTCGATGGCGTTCACGTCGAGCATGCTTCAACCGCCTTTCGTCACCTCATCCTTCGAGACGGCCCTTCGGGCCTCCTCAGGATGAGGTGACTTTTACCGATCCGTAGCCCTCATCCTGAGGAGCGAGCGAAGCTCGCGTCTCGAAGGATGCGGGCGTGTCGCTATCGTCCCAGATACACTTCCACCACGCGCTCGTTCTGCGAGACCTGGTCGATGGTGCCTTCCGCCAGCACCGCGCCCTCGTGCAGGCAGGTCACCTTGACGCCCAGTTCGCGCACAAAAGCCATATCGTGCTCGACCACGACCACGGTCTTGTCGCGGTTGATCTCTTTCAACAGCTCGGCGGTCTGCATGGTCTCGGTGTCGGTCATGCCGGCGACCGGCTGATCGACCAGCAAGAGTTTCGGCTCTTGCGCCAGCAGCATGCCGATTTCCAGCCACTGCTTCTGCCCGTGCGACAGGCTGCCGGCCACGCGCGAGCGCAGCGGCGCCAGGCGGATGATGTCGAGAATATCGTCGATGCGTTTTTCCTGGCCGCTTGAATTGTGCCACAGCAGCGTGGCGCGCACGCGCCGGTCGTTTTTCAGCGCCAGCAGGAGATTATCCTCGACCGAATGCATGTCGAACACGGTCGGCTTCTGGAACTTGCGGCCGATGCCGAGCTCGGCGATCTGCAGTCTCGTCAAGCTTGGAGAGGTCGTAGGCGCCCTCCTCGAAATAGACGTCGCCGTCGTCGGGCCGGGTCTTGCCTGTGACAACGTCCATCATGGTGGTCTTGCCGGCGCCGTTGGGGCCGATGATGGCGCGCATTTCGCCCGGCTCGATCACGAACGACAATTCGTTGAGCGCCTTGAAGCCATCGAACGAGACGGTAATGCCGTCGAGATAAAGCAAGGCGGACGTGGTCTGCGGCGTCGGCGGGTCTTGCTCGTCGGTCATCGGCGCTACTCCGCCGCGTTTGGCGCGGCATTGGGCGGCGCCAGTTCAAAGTCGGACCCCGTTCCGCCGCCGCCGATTTGGCGTCGGCGCGCAGGCTGAGGCCGTATTTCAGCGTGCCGATGATGCCGCGCGGCAGCAGCAACGTGACCAGGACGAACAGACTGCCCAGCACGAACAGCCAATAGGGCGTGAGCGCGCCGCTGGTGAAATACCGTCTTGCCGTAGTTGACCAGGATGGCGCCGAGCACCGCGCCGGTGAGCGTGCCGCGGCCGCCACCGCCACCCAGATCCGGCTTCGATCGAGTTGGCCGGCGTGAACTCGCTCGGGTTGATGATGCCGACCTGCAGGACGTAGAGAGCGCCGGCGACGCCCGCCATGCAGGCCGACAGCACGAACACGAACAGCTTATAGTTCTCGACGCGATAACCGAGGAAGCGCGTGCGCGATTCCGCGTCGCGGATGGCCACCAGCACTATGCCGAACTTGGAGGTGACGATAGCGCGGCAGATCAGGAAGCCGATGGCGAGCGCGATGCAGGAGCTCACCAAAAACGCGTTGCGCGTGGTCTCGGCCTGCACGTTAAAGCCGAGAATGTCCTTGAAGTCGGTGAGGCCGTTGTTGCCGCCGAAACCGAAGTTGTTGCGGAAAAAGCCGAGCATCAGCGCGTAGGTCATGGCCTGCGTGATAATCGACAGATAGACGCCGGTGACGCGGCTCCTGAAGGCGAACCAGCCGAACACGAAGGCGAGCAGGCCCGGAGCCAGCAGGATCATCAGCGCGGCATAGCCGAACCAGTTGAAGCCGTACCAGTACAGCGGCAATTCGTGCCAGTTCAGGAACACCATGAAGTCGGGCAGGATCGGATTGGCGTAGACGCCGCGGGTGCCAATCTGCCGCATCAGGTACATGCCCATGGCATAGCCGCCGAGCGCGAAGAAGGCGCCGTGGCCGAGCGACAGGATGCCGGCAAAGCCCCAGATCAGATCAATGGACAGCGCGAGCAGCGCGTAACAGATATATTTGCCGAACAGCGCCACCAGATAGGTGGAGACGTGGAAGGTGCCGCCCTCCGGCACCATCAGATTGAGCACGGGAATGGCGATAGCGAAGGCGCCGAGCAGCACCAGAAAAATGGTGGCGCCTTTGTCGATCAGGCGCGTGAGCGGAAAAGCCTTGCTCATCACGCCTCCACCGCACGGCCCTTAAGTGCGAACATGCCGCGCGGGCGCTTCTGGATGAACAGGATGATCAGCACCAGGATGGCGATCTTGGCGAGCACGGCGCCGGCGTAAGGCTCGAGGAACTTGTTGGCGACGCCCAGCG
>CAWFEO010000035.1:0-66797 GCA_963814885.1 uncultured Alphaproteobacteria bacterium
GGGATCGGCGTTGTCGAACAGCGTGCAATTGATGCTGAGGCGGAAGCCGCGCTCCTTGGCCTTGCGGAGAGCAGCCAGCGCCTTGTCATAGACGCCGTCCTGGCAGACCGAGCGGTCGTGCATCTCTCGGCCGCCGTCCATGTGCACCGACCACACGAAAAACGGGCTCGGCTTGTATTGCGCGAGCTTCTTTTCCATCAGCAGCGCGTTGGTGCACAGGTAAACGAATTTCTTGCGCGCCAAGATGCCTTCGACGATTTTCGGCAGCTCGCTGTGGATGAGCGGCTCGCCGCCTGCGATAGAAACCACCGGCGCGCCGCATTCGTCGACCGCCTCCAGGCACTGCGCGACGCTGAGGCGCTGATTGAGGATCTTGTCGGGATAGTCGATCTTGCCGCAGCCGGCGCAGGCCAAATTGCAGCGGAACAACGGTTCCAGCATCAGCACCAGCGGGTAGCGCTTGCGCCCCTTAAGGTGCTGGCGGACCACATAGCCGCCGACGTAAGCCTTTTGCAGCAACGGAATGCCCATTACGGAAATCCTTGAAACGCGATCATGGCGGAAATGGCTCGGGCCGATTCCCGCGATCTAACGGCGCCCCTGGTAAAGCAGTTCAGCGCTTCCCCGGCAATGCCCTAAGCGGTTGCTACCTTGGACGGATTCCAATCCGCCAAGGACGCGGGAAGCTTGAATTCGATGTCTTCAATGCGGCCCGCCATGGTCGAGATATCGACCTTGCCGAGTTGTGCAAGGGCGTCGATGACGTTTTCGACCAAAGTCTCGGGCGCCGAAGCCCCGGCCGTGATTCCGACCGTTTTGGCGTCCTTCACCCATTCCGGCTGCATTTCACTGCCGTCGGCGATCAGATAGCTGGGGATGCCGGAATCGGCGCCGATCTCGCGCAACCGGTTGGAATTGGAGCTGTTGCTCGCCCCTACCACCAGCAGCACGTCGACCAGCTTGCACAATTCGCGCACGGCGCTTTGCCGGTTCTGCGTCGCATAGCAGATGTCGCGGGTGTCCGGCCCGACCACGTCGGAAAACTTGAGTTCCAGCGCGGCGATGATCCCGCGCGTGTCGTCAACGCTCAGGGTCGTCTGCGTGACATAGGCAATAGGCGTGTCGCGCGGGATTTCGAGCTTGGCGACATCCGCCTCGGTCTGCACCAGGTGCACCGGCACCGGAATGCGGCCCTTGGTGCCCTCGATCTCCGGGTGCCCGGCATGGCCGATGAGGACGAGCTCGCGGGCGTCGCGCACATAGCGGTTGGCCTGGTTATGCACCTTGCTGACCAGCGGACAGGTGGCATCGATGACGTTGAGGCCGCGTGTCTTGGCGTCCTCCTCGACCGCGCGGGCGACGCCATGGGCGCTGAAAATGGTGACCGCCCCGGCCGGGACCTCCGACAGCTCTTCGACAAAACGGGCACCCTTGGCCTTCAGGCTCTCGACCACATGGCGGTTATGGACGATTTCATGCCGGACATAGACCGGCGGGCCGAATGCCTGTAGCGCCCGCTCGACGATTTCGATCGCCCGCACGACGCCGGCACAAAATCCCCGTGGCTGAGCCAAAATTACTCGCATGCCAATCTCAATCGGTCCGAACGGCCAGAGTTCAGGCGCATTGAAGGTATTTTTTTGCCCCTCAGCAAGCCCCCCAGCGGTCCTTCCTGCCCTGTTGATAAATATGGAGTTTTCACCGGGACCGGCGCGCAACCATGGGGTGCGGGAAGGCCGGTCAGGCCTGGACCGGGACAGCGCGCAGCCGGGCGCTGACGGCGTCGAGGATGAGGCTGTAGGCCCGGTCGACAATCTCGTCGACGCTGGGGGTGCGGGCGAACATGGCGCGGGCACGGGCGGCGCATTCCGCCCGGGTGGGCAGATGCGGTAGATGGGTATTGGCCAGCACTTCCACCGCCTGGTGCTGCGCCGCGGCCAGCCGCTCCTGCAGGGCCACCAGCGAGCCGCTGCCGAGCGCCGACGCCATGGCGCCGGCAATCCACTCCGAGTTGAAGCTGGCGGCGAGTTGGCGGGCGGCGCGGTCGATGACGCGCGATCCGAGCCGCTGCTCATTGCGCAGGATCGCCTGCGGCGGCGATTTGAGGTCCCATACCAGCCCGGTCCACGACAGCGCCTTCAACAAATAGAAGGTCGGGTCGTATTCCCACCAGAAGAAGCCCTGGCGCACGCTACTCTGGCAGGCATGGTGGTTGTTGTGCCAGCCCTCACCCATGGTGAAGATCGCCAGCAGCCAGTTGTTGCGGGAATCGTCGCCGGTGACGTAGCGCTTTCGCCCGCTCACATGCGCCAGCGAATTGATGCAGAAGGTGGCGTGGAACACCAGGCAGGTGCTGCAGAAGAAACCGACGAACAGCCCCGGCCAGCCGGCAATCAGGTAGCACAGCACGGCAAGCGCATAGGACGGCCAGCGCTCGTGGCGATGCAGCCACATCAGTTCGGGAAAGCGCGCAAAATCGTCGACCTTCACCATGTCGAAGGAGTCGTGCCGGCGCGCGAAGATCCAGCCGACATGGCTGTACCAAAAGCCGGTGTGGCGCGGCGAGTGCACGTCGAACTCGGTGTCGGAATGCAGGTGATGGTGGCGATGCTTGGCCGCCCACCACAGCACGCTCTTCTGCAGCGTGCTTTGGCAGGCGAGCGCCAGAATGAACTGAAAGACGCGCCCGGTCGAATAGGCGCGGTGGGAGAAGTAACGGTGATAGCCGGCGCCGATGGCGAAGATGCGGCCCCAGTACAGCACCACGGCGAGGACGACGGCCTGCCAGGTCACCCCGCTCCAGATCGCGCCCAGGCAGGCGAGATGCACCAGCACGAAAGGAATCGCGGACGGATAGACGACGTCGCTGTGATCGTCGTGCTCACCGTCCGGCGCGCGCGCTTTGTCGAGATTCGTCATGAGCCAGCTATTCTCGGTTTGAGCGGCGCCGACGGCCCCCCATGGCCCGCCGCTGCCTCGCCCTGAATCAAGTCAAATATAGCACATCGCGTGACGCCGGAATGGGGCGACAGAACGGCGCGGTCGGTCACAATAGGCGGCCCGGCCCGCCCAAAGACCGTGCAAACTTGCCGCGCCTCCCGCCCCCGACCGGCTTTTTCACGGGCGCACCTTTAGCAGCGCGAGCAAGCCCTTCAAGAGGTCCGTCGGCGATGGCGGGCAGCCGCGAATGTGCAGGTCGACCGGGATTATATCTTTGACGCCGCCCGCCACGGCGTAGCTATCGGCAAAAATGCCGCCGTCCGCCGCGCAGGCGCCGACGGCGATGACCCATTTCGGATCGGGCGTGGCGTTGTAGGTACGCAGCAAAGCCTCGCGCATGTTCTTGGTGACCGGCCCGGTCACCATGAGCACGTCGGCATGGCGCGGCGAGGCCACAAAGCGCAGGCCGAAGCGCTCGAGATCATAGAAGGCATTGCTCAGCGCATGAATTTCCAATTCGCAGCCGTTGCAGGAACCGGCGTCGACCTGGCGGATCGCAAGCGAACGCCCGAGCTTGGCGCGCGCGGTGCGGTCGAGGCTCTTGGCAAGCTCGGCGAGCGCGGCTTCGTCGGGCGCCGGCGCCGGTTCGGTCAGCGTTCGGTGAGTGATGTTTTCGAACAGCGTGCGGCGCATTACAGGTCGTGTCCCGAATACGAACAGTTGAACGATTTGTTGCAGAGTGGGAAGTCAGCGACGATGTTGCCCTCGATGGCGACTTCCAAGAGCGGCCACTGGAACCAGGAAGCGTCGCGCAGATGGCAGCGCGCGACGCGCCCCTTGCCGTCGAGCCGCAGCCAGACCAGCACGTCGCCGCGGAAGGCTTCCGCGACTCCTAAGCCCTCGCAAACCCGCGCGCTTGTCTTGACCGCCGTTTGCGTCGCGCCCTCCGGCAGCCGGGTCAGAATCTGCTCGATCAGCGCCAGGCTCTGCTCGACTTCGCGCATGCGGATCCAGACCCGGGCATTGACGTCGCCGGCATCCAGCACTGGCACCTCGAATTTGAGCTCGTCATAGGGCGCGTAGCCGGGCTGGCGACGGGCATCGAAGCCGCGGCCCGAAGCGCGGCCGACATAGCCGCCGGCGCCGAATTGGCGCGCCAGCGCCGGCCGCACGATGCCGGTGGTCACGGTGCGGTCCTGCAGTGAGGCGGTGTTGTCGTAGAGCTCGATCAGGCGCGGGAACGCCTTGCGGGTCTCGGTCAGCAAAGCGCGCAAGCTTGCCGCACCCTCTGGCGCGATGTCGCGCGCCACGCCGCCGGGCACGATGACATCCATCATCAGCCGCTGCCCGAAACAGGCTCTCGGCTGCGCGCAACGTGCGCTCGCGCAGGATGCTGGTTTGCGCGTGCATGAGCGCAAACGATGCGTCATTGCAGATGGCGCCGATATCGCCGAAATGGTTGGCCAGCCGCTCCAGCTCCGCCATGAGGGCGCGTAGATAGAGAGCGCGCGGCGGCGCCTTGATCTGCAAGGCGGCTTCAGCGGCGAGCGCGAACGCATAGGAATAGGCCACCGTGCTGTCGCCGGAGGTGCGGCCCGCGAGCTTCGCGGCTTGCTCGAGCGAAGCGCCTTCCATCAAGGACTCGATGCCCTTGTGCACATAGCCGAGCCGCTGCTCCAGCCGCACAACGAATTCGCCATTGGCGGTGAAGCGAAAGTGTCCCGGCTCGATGATGCCGGCGTGCACGGGCCCGACCGGAATCTGGTGCAGCCCCTCGCCTTCCGCCGGCAGGAAGACGTAAGGCGCCGGCGTCTGCGCGCGCTGTTGCTTGCCGAGCGGATGGTGCACGTCCCAGAAACCGAGATCGAGCCAGGGCCGCGCATCGGGCGTGCCGACCGCTTCCAGCCCGAACAGGCTGCCGATCGCGCGTTCGAGCCGCAACGCCGGCGGATGCTTGGCGGCGACGCTCGGATATTGGCCGTCCTTGCAGGCGTAACTGATGACGGCAATGTCACCGGCCTTTTCATCCAGCAGCGCCATGTGCACGTCGGGCGCATCGCCCCACAGGCCGAGCAGCGTGCAGTGACCGCGCGCCAGCAGATCGATCGCTTGTTGCCAGCCGTCATCGGCGACAAGCACGCGCGGCCAAGGCCGGTGTGCCTTGGCGGCCGCGCGATGTTTGATGCTGTCAACGATAGCCATGGTGCTATCCCAGCAGTTTGGCGACGTTTTCGAAGCCGGTGACCAGCGCCGGCGGCATGTAGAGACCGGCCGTAAACACGATGGCGAGATGGGCAAACATCGGCACGTAAGAGGCTTGCGCCGGCGCGGTCGGCCCGCGCGGCTCGCCGAAGGCAATGGTGTTGAGGCGCAGGAACAGGCCGCCGAGCGCAACGAGGATGCCGAGCACCAGGATGGTCGCCAGCCAGGGCTGACGCGCGAAGGTCGATGACACCACCAGGAACTCGCTCATGAAGATGCCGAGCGGCGGCAGGCCGGCAATCGCCACCACACCGAGCACCAAGCCCCAGCCGAGCAGCGGATTGGTCACCGTCAGCCCGCCCATGTCGGCGATCTTCTGCGTGCCTTTGACCTGCGAGATGTGACCGACGGCAAAGAAGATCGCCGACTTGGTCAGCGAATGCATGGTCATGTGCAACAGCCCAGCGAAATTGGCGAGCCCGCCGCCCATGCCGAAGGCGAACACGATGATGCCCATGTGCTCGATCGACGAATAGGCAAACATGCGTTTGATGTCGCGCCGCCGGTACAACATGAAGGCCGCGAATACGCAGGAAATCAGACCCATGGTCACCATCAGCGGGCCGGGCGCGATCGCCGCCGGATTGATCGCCAGCAGCATCTTGAAACGCAACAGCGCGTAGAGCGCGACGTTCAGCAGCAATCCTGAGAGCACCGCCGAGATCGGCGTCGGGCCCTCCGCATGCGCGTCGGGCAACCAGGCATGCAAGGGCGCGAGCCCCACCTTGGTGCCGTAGCCGAGCAGCAGGAACACGAAGGCCACGTTGAGCAAGGCAGGATCGAATTTGGCGGCGTGTGCCACCAGCACGGTCCACACCATGGCGTAGAGCCCCTCGCCGATCACCGGCCGCGCCGCCATGTAGACCAGGATGGTGCCGAACAGCGCCAGCGCGATGCCGACGCTGCCGAGGATGAAATATTTCCAGGCCGCTTCCAGCGCTTCGTGGGTGCGGTAGATGCCGACCATCAGCACGGTGGTGAGCGTGGCCATCTCGATCGCCACCCACATCAGCCCGATATTGTTGGCGACCAGCGCCAGGTTCATGGCGAACATCAGCACCTGGTACATGGCGTGATAGAAGCGCACGAAACGCGGACTGAGCCGGCCGCTCTCGATCTCATGGCCGATATAGCTGGCGCTGAAAACGCTGGTGGTGAAGCCGACAAACGTCGTCAGCACGATGAAGACCTTGTTGAGGTCGTCCACCAGCAGATAAGGCCCGGACATCGGCTGCACGACGAACAGCGAAACGGACGTCAGAAAGGTCGCCAGCGTCGCCAGCACGTTGAGCCGCGCGGTCAAGCGATAGCCGGGTAGCGCCGCCAGCAGCGCGGCGGCAATCGCCGGGATCAGCAGAATGCCGGTCAGCGCGTCGAGCGTCATTGCCGCTCTCCTCGGAACTTGTCGAGCGCCTGCAGGTCGACGGTGTCGAAACGTTCCCGGATACGGAACAGGAAGATGCCGATCACGATGAAGGCGATCAGCACCGAGAAGGCGACGCTGATCTCCACCACCAGCGGCATGCCCTTGGCGCCGGTCGCCGCCAGCACCAGGCCGTTCTCCAACGACATGAAGCCGATCACCTGGCTGACAGCGTTGCGCCGCGTCACCATCATCAACAGGCCGAGCAGCACCACCGACAGCGCGAAGGCGAGATCCTCGCGCGCCAGCGGGTCGGCCTCCGCGGTCACCCGCAGCATCACCACCATGGACAGCGCCACCAGCCCCATGCCGAGCAGCATCGCCGGCCCGACGCCGACCACGGTCTCGATTTCGCGGTGGATGCCGAGCCGCACGATGATCCGGTGCAGCGCCATCGGGATGACGATGGCCTTGAAGACGAGCGCGATGCCGGCGGTGACGTAGAGATGCGGCGCGTCCTGGACAAAAGCCTGCCAGGCGACCGAAGCCGCCAGCACCAGCGCATGCAGCGCGAAGATATTGAGCAGCGCGTAGAGCCGGTCCTGGTAGAGCTGCATGAAGCTCACCAGCACCAGCGAGCCGGCAAGCATATGGGCGATATCGAAATTGAGGCTGTGCATGCCGGTTACAGGCTCCCCGACACGAACAACAGCAGGGTCGCGAGCAGGCCGAGCATTAACGCGGCGCCGAGGAAGGCCGGCACGCGGAACACGCGCATCTTGGCGATGGCCGTCTCGAACACGGCCAGCAGCACGCCGCCGACCGCGAGCTTGCCAAGATAGGAGGCAACGCCGACGGCGATTGCCGCCGGCCCGGCGTCGGGCCCGGCGATGCCCCAGGGCGTAAACACGCAGCCGATCAGCGAAACGTAAAGCAGAAGCTTGAGCTCGGACGACAGATCGATCAGCGCCAGATGGCGGCCGGAATATTCCAGCACCATGGCCTCGTGCACCATGGTGAGCTCCAGGTGCGTCGCCGGATTGTCGATGGGGATGCGCGTGTTCTCGGCGATCGCCACCATGATCAGCGCGAGCAGGGCCAGTCCCAGCGAGACGCGCAAGCCCACACCGGAAGTCAGCATATAGGCGGCCACGGTGGAGAGCTGCGTGGATCCGGCGACCAGCGCCAGCGTGAACACGATCATCAGCATCGCGGGCTCGGCCAGCGAAGCGATCATCACCTCGCGGCTGGAGCCGATGCCGCCGAACGCGGTGCCGACGTCGAGGCCGGCGAGCGCCAGGAAAAAGCGCGCGCTGCCGATCAGCGCGATGATGGCTATCAGGTCGGCGGACCACGAAAACAGCAATCCGCCGCGGAAGGTCGGCACCAGCGACGCCGCCACCCAGGTGCCGGCGAACACGATATAGGGAATGACGCGGAACAGCCGGGAAGCGCTTTCGGCCAGCACCACGTCCTTGCGCATCAGCCGGATCAGATCGCGATAGGGCTGCAATAGCGGCGGCCCTTTGCGGCGCAACAGCCGCGCCTTCACCTTGCGCACAAAGCCGGTGAGCAGCGGCGACAGCAGCAGCACCAGCAGCATCTGCGCGCCCTGGAAGGCGTAGTCGCGGACAAAACTCATATCGCGAGCACCAACAAAAGAAGCACCAGCGCCGCGAACACCAGCGTGAGGTAGCTGCGAATGGTGAGGAATTGCAGGATATTGAGGCGGTCGGTGGCAAAACCGACGAAGCTTGCGACCGGCGCGTAAAGCGCGTCCCAGATCAAGTCGCGCACAACCACCGTCAGCCGCGCCGGCGCGGTCGAGCCGGGTGGCGGCATCTCGCCGATCTCGCGCGCGCAAGAATACGGATGTGCCGTAAACGCGGCGGATCGGCTGCGCGAAGCTGGAGGCGGTGTATTGCGTGGCCGGGCTTGCATCGGGATAGCCGCAATCCCAGGCCGGCGCGCGCCGCAGCCGGTCGGACGCCAGGCGATGAATGGCGAACGCGGCCATCGAGCCCGACATCACCACAAAGATGAAGACCAGCAGCCCGTTGTAAGAGCTGCGGCTTTCCGCGATCGGCACGATGGTGAGCCAGGCGAGCCCGGACTGGTGCGGCATGGTATCGCCGACCAGCGCCTGGGCGACCGGCGCCAGCGCGTCGATGAACAGGCCGGGCAGCACGCCGGCAACCAGGCAGAGCGCGGCCAGGAAATACATGGCGGCGAGCGAATTGCTGTCGGTCTCCTGGGCGTTGGCGGCCGCCGGTGTGCGCGCGCGGCCGAGGAAACTGACGCCGAAGGCCTTGACGAAACACGCCGCCGCCAAGGCCGCCGACAGCGCCAGCAGCGCACCCACCGCCGGCACCAAAAATTTCAGGCCCCAGGACGGCAGTTGCGGGCTGAGCAGGATGGCCTGGAAGGTGAGCCATTCCGACACGAAGCCGTTGAGCGGCGGCAGCGCCGAAATCGCCACGCAGCCGACCAGAAACACGAAGGCGGTCTGCGGCATGCGATGGATCAGCCCGCCGAGGTGCTCCATGTCGCGCTCGCCGGTGGCGGTGAGCACGCTGCCGGCGCCGAAGAACAACAGGCTCTTGAAGACGGAATGATTGAAGACGTGGAACAACGCCGCGGTGAGCGCCAGCGCCGCCGCCAAGGCCATGCCGTTGGCCTTGAAGGCGAGCGCCAGGCCGAGCCCGATATAGATGATGCCGATGTTCTCCACCGTATGATAGGCGAGCAGGCGCTTGAGGTCGTGCTGCATCAGCGCGTAGAGCACGCCCATGGCGGCGGTGATGCCGCCGACGCCGAGCACCACCATGCTCCACCACCAGTCCGGCGGCCCCAGCAGATCGAACACGATGCGTACAAAGCCGTAGACCGCGACCTTGGTCATGACGCCGCTCATCAGCGCGGAGACATGGCTCGGTGCCGCCGGATGCGCCAGCGGCAGCCAGGCATGCAAGGGCACGACGCCCGCTTTCGAGCCGGCGCCGACGACGGCGAGGATCAGCACCAGCGCCGCGAAAGCGGCGGACGGATGCGACGCGCGTATGGCCGCGAAGGCGTAATTGCCGTCCGAGCCGGCGAGCAGGCCGAAGCCGAGCAGCAGCGCCAGCGTGCCGAAGCTCGCCATCAAAATATAGACGTAGCCGGCGCGCACGTTCTCGCGATCCTTGTGATGCGCGATCACCAGCGCCCAGGAGGTGAGCGACATGAACTCCCACGCCACCAGGAAGCTGAAGGCGTCGTCGGCCAGCACCACCAGGTTCATGGCGGCGAGATAGGCCGGATAGAACGGCAGCACGCGTTGCGGCGAATGCTCGTGGCGCCCATAGCCGAGCGCGAACAGACTGGCCGCCGCACCGCCGAGATTGACCACGACCAGAAAAAACGCCGCCAGCGCGTCGATGCGGAAATGCGCGCCCAGCCATGGCAGTCCAAGTGGCAAGGTCACGGTGGAGGTTGGCTGGTCGATCAGGCTTATGAGTGCGATCACGCCCTGCATCAGCGTGACCACCAGGCTGGCGCCATAGACGATGCCGGTGGCGCGCGGCGAGGCGGCGAGCAAGACGGCGATGGGGGCAAGCGCCAGCAGCGCCGCCACCCCATAGAGCGCGTAGACGACCATCATGGCGGCGGCCCGGCCTTGAGCCGCACCCCGCGGCCGCCAGCGCTGCTGGCGGTGCCCTCGCCGATCAGCTCGATGCCGTTGGCGGCCAGCGCGTCGACCAGCTTCATGAGCGAGTCCACGTTGCCGCGGACGACGCCGTCGCTCGCTTCCATGCGCTGAATAGTCGGCAGCGACAGGCCGGCGCGCTGCGCCAGCTCGCGTTGGTCGATACCGAGCAATGCCCGTGCGGCCCGCAATTGCGCGGCGGTAATCATGGGGATGGGTGTCTGATCTCGAACCGAAAGCTAAGAATTTGGTATTTGAAGCAGCTAAACTAATATGTCAAGCATCAGATAAGCAGTTTTATACATCATTATCATTGCGATGCGGCCGGCCGCACGGCCCGCGTGGATGCAAGCCAGGAAGCGCTGCGGCGCTGCCGAAAACACGAAAAAAACGTCTGGCGCTTCCGCGCGCAGGCGCCGCGCGACGCGGCCGCCTAACCCTGACTCGGAGGAAACCAATCGAACCGTGGAAAACCCGGTTCTCAGCGCCGCTTAGTTGTTTTTTGCGCCCTGGAAGATCCAGGCCCAGATGTTGGTGCGAAGACAATCGGGCAGCGGCTTGTGGTTGAACGGCATGCGAATCTTCGGCGACGTCCGCCCGTAAATGAGCGCGACCAGCGTGCTGCCGTCGGGATCTTTTGGAATCACCACGGGGCCGAATTTGGTGCCCTTCATCAATCCGGCGTAACTCGTGAGGTCGACCCGGCTCGCCTCATAACCTTGCCCGCCCGGTTGATGGCAGGAGAGGCACCACCCTTTGAAGATCGGCACGATATCTTCGGAATAACTCATCGTCGCGCGCTGCGCGCATGCTCTGTCGACCGGCATGAGGGCCGTCGCCCCCGCAAGCGAAAGCCCGCCGACGACGATGCTCACAAGAGTAAGACTGCGTTTTCTCATAATGTACCTCTTATGCATGCAAGCGATCGCTCGCGCGCGCCCTTTAAACACAAATCGTGATCGCATTGTAATACCCTATGTTGATCCATATCAAACGGGCCGTCCGCGCGGATCGCAACGAACCCGTGCCGGGTCAAATTGGGGGCTCGGAGCGGACAGGCGATAATACCATCTCGCCCATCAAGCGCGTCAGCCGGCGCCTAGGCCGCCATACGGATTGACTGTCTCGCGCGCGCGCCGCGCGTGCACGAGTTCGCTCGGTCTTGGCCTTCGGCGCAGCACCGAAGACAGCAATCGGTTTTGCGGACCATCGCATTCTCTTTTTCTCAAATTCGCACTGCGCCGTCGCCCGGCTGCCCGAACCTGCAAGCTGGGCGTGCGTGGCCGACCGCGCTCCCGAAAATCGTTTGTGCGCATACGATTGACGCCGATCAATGTCTTTTTGCTGCAATGCAGTATGCGTCCTAAGGGACTGAAAGCTATGGCAATTCAATCGAATGGGTCATGCGTATGCCGGTCGCCTCTCTTTAGCGACCTGGATGAAACAAGCACCAACCTATTGCTAGCCGCTGCGCGCCGGCGCCGCTTCCCAAAGCAAGCGAGCATAGCCCGAGAAGGAACGCCGGCGGATTACCTGTACATCGTCGACGATGGCCTGGTCATGCTGTTCGGCAGCCACGACGGCGCAGAAACGACAATGGAAATCGTCGGCCCGGGATCGGTCCTGTATTTGGCGGCGGTCATGCGTGACAGCGTGTATCTTAACTCGGCGCGCACGCTTACGGCCTGCCGGATGGTGGCAATTGCGGCGCAGGATATTCGTGATCATTGTGAGCGCAATAGCGCCATTGCCCGCGCCGTCATCAACGAACTGGCCGAGCGTCGCCGCTGCTCAGTCCGCCAGCTCAAGAATATCAAACTCCGCTCCAGCGCCGAACGCCTGGCAAACTGGATTCTACGGACCGGCACAATCCAGGGCCAGGACGGGTGGATCGAATTGGCATTCGACAAGCGCACCCTGGCGTCTTGCTTGGGAATGACGCCCGAGAACTTGTCCCGCACCTTGGCGCTGCTGACGAAACATGGCGTGCGGAATTCCGGGCCGCATATCATGATCGAAAATGCTTCCGCATTGGCGGAATTTGCAAAACCGAATGTTCTCATTGACGATTTGAAGCAGCCGACCGCCAATGGCGCGACCTATCGGCCATTTTGACAAAAATCAATGCGCATTGATTTCGCACCTGATTTCCATGTCTAAAATCAGGGCAGGTTATGACCCAGACTCACGAACCGCATCCGGACTATGAGAGCCTGCGTTGGATTTCGAATGCGATCGCGCAGTGGATCGAAAAGTACCGCTATGCGCGCGGCATACGTAACGAATTGATGAACTGCAGCGCGGACGATGTCGCGGGAATAGCGCGTGAGCTCAAGATAACCCCGACCGAACTCGCGACCCTTGCCAAACATGGGCCAAAAGCCGCCAATCTGTTGGAAAAGCTGCTCATTGCGCTTGGCGTCGACCCGAAGGGGCTTGCCAACGACGATCCGCTGGTCATGCGCGATCTGCAACGGCTGTGCATCACCTGCGGCTACAAGCGTCAATGCGAGTTGGATCTCGCGAAGGGGGAGCTTGCCGAAAATTTCCGCGAATACTGCCCCAATGCCTTCACCCTCGACGCGCTGTTGAAGGCTAAACAATAAGCGGGGCTGCGCCCGAACCGCGGATTCGGCGGATGCAAGAATGCATGGCGCGCTTGCGCGCGCCGTGGGTGAATTTGCGCACACCGCGACGACCGGACCGTCAATACGGCGGCCGCATGTTATATTTTGTATTCGACGTCTGTTCTTGAGCGCTTGTAAGAAGCGCTTTTAGTAAAGAACATGAGCGGCACGGAATACGAACAGCCCCGGCTGCAGGGCGCCCTGCTCCAGCCCGCGTTGACCCGCACGCCGAAGCGATCCTTGTCGTGCAGGCTGAAACTGCAACTGGCTTGAAAAGCACAAGCCAATGCCCGCGGCATCGGCGCACCGCCCGCCCTCGGCCGTGGCCATATTCTTACGTCGACGCGATGAAACGTTGATTACCAATAAGCATAGAACATGGCCGCAAGCACCGACACCCCGATTACCCCGATGGCCAACAAGACGAGCAATCCCGCTACGTCGCTCAGCTTGTCCCTCTGATAATCACTTTCCGTTTTCATTGGGCGTCTCCTCGGATATTTTTCCTGTGGAGACCAGTACCGCAACCTCAGGACCGGCTCGCCCCTCGTGTCAGGGTCCCAGCGTCCGCAGATTTGCTTGTTTTCTTATTGGCTCATTATCCGAAAGGACTACGCGCGCATTGAGCTAAATCAAATGCGCCCTCCCGGCAGCCGTGATGTTGCAGTGCCGCGAGCGATCGAAACGCGTCTATCGCGCGGCTTTCACGGTGTCCGCACCGAAAAACCCGCCGACGGCAACACTAGACATTTATTTGTCTAAAACCGGCGGCTTACGCGAGATGTGGTACGACAATATGCCCGTGAGGAAATCACGGTTTTCAATACCGGCAAAACCAACTCCCTCGAGGAGCGCGGCCAATTCATGTGGCTTATAGAACTGGCGTATGGCGTTCGCGAAGTAGCCGATACATTTCATGCTCTCGGCGGAACTTCCGAACAGCTTTGCCGTGAACCATACCGAGAAGCGCAAATAGATCAGGTACGGCGCCTCGATGATTCGCGATTCCGGGCGGAGCATATCGTTGTGACAGAAGATGCCACCCGGTTTGAGGACGCGATGAATCTCCTTAAACACGCGAATGATCTCGAGATGGCGTGATGCGAATTGCAGCGTTACGGCATCGAATGAGTTGTCGGGAAACGGCAAGACATGGGCATCGCACACGCGCGCATGGATCGTCAGATCGCGTTCGCGCGCGCGGCGCTGGCCCTCGGCCGTCATGTGCTCGCTGCCATCCACCGTGTGGATATCGAGCGTCGGATCGATCGACAAAAGCCTCAGCGGAACGTCGTGCGTGCCAGAACAAACGTCGAGCACTTTTGCCCCGCGCGGCAAATGCCTGCCGATCGCTGTGGCGAATTTATTGCTCCACCGCGAACAGTTCCCAAGCGACGCGACCGCGTTGCCTCGATCGTAATAGGCCGGCACGTCCCGAAACACTTCCGGGATCAAGGTGCGCCAGGTTTCTTCGAAAAGCAGGGAGCGAAGATTTTCCCTTTTCAATAAATCTGCTGAGATGTCCATGCGAACCTACCGCGTTGAAGTCAATGAACCCTCTACTCTGCCAAGGCCTAAAGCAATTGAAACCATGGGCCGCAACGGCGTATCTTGATTTTAATCAACGTCCGGTCTGACGGCACGCAAGGCCCCCGGTCGATCGCCCGCTTGACGTAAGTCAATGCGATCTGATTAACACGTAGGGCCAATTTCCAAAAGAGGGGATTTCATGGACCAGCAAGCCGCGCCGCCGCCGGACCATGAAAGCCCGCAATGTTTTTTGAATGCCGTAACGCGTGCTTGACGTCGACCTGAATCAATGGCGCTCGCGGCCAGCTGTTGCTGCATTGCACTCTGCGCATCGGGCAAATCCTGCGCCACCTGCAAATCGACCGCGAGGCGTCTCCATGATCTCACTATTGCGGGCAACCATCGTCGCGTTGATTTTCTTCGGCGGCATCCACGCCGCCGGCGCACAACCCGCCAAGCTCGACAACGCGACCTGCCTTGGTTGCCACGGCACGCCGGGATTTTCAGCAAAAGGCGCCGACGGACAGGCGCACTCGCTATTTGTACAGGCCGACCAGTTCGCCGGCAGCGTGCATAGCTCGCTGCCGTGCACCACCTGCCACGTGGAGATTACCGAGGTACCCCATAAGAATGCTCCGCCGAAGCCGGCCGAAATGCGCCGGCAGATCCCCACCCTGTGCGGAAACTGTCACACCCAGGCGCTTGCCGCCTACGAGAGTTCCATCCACGGCAAACAAGTCATGAGCGGCGGCAATCTCTATGCCGCGGTCTGCACGGATTGCCACACCGCGCACGCCGTCGCGCGCCCGCAGTCGGCCGGTGCGCGACTTGCCATCACCAAGGCGTGCGGCAATTGCCATGCCGGCGCCATGGCGAGCTACACGGAAACCTATCACGGCAAGATTCTTGCTCTCGGCTATTCCAATGTCGCCACCTGCGCGGACTGTCATAAGGGACACGCGATCCTGCCGGCGAGCGATCCGGCGTCGAGCGTGTCGATGGCCAACCGGCTCGGCACCTGCCGCAATTGCCATCAAGACGCGACCGCCGGCTTTGCCACCTTTGAGGCACACGCCACCACCGATGATTTCGCGCGCTATCCCTATGTCTGGATCGCCTCGAAATTCATGGCGTTGCTGATCATCGGCACCATGGGGTTCTTCTGGCTGCATTCGCTGCTCTGGCTGAATCGCGAATTGCGTGACCGCCAGCAGCAACGCTTGCGCCCACATGTGCGGGCGGAAGCCTTGCCTCCACAAGACGAGCCGTATGTCGAGCGCTGGACCACCGCTTGGCGCGTGGTGCATCTGACTTTTGCGCTGTCGGTCATGGCGCTGATCTTGACCGGCATCCCGCTGCTTTATCCGGAAAGCGCCTGGGCGCCGGTGCTCATAAGGATCCTGGGCGGACCGTACATCGCCGGCATCGTGCACCGGATCGCCGCGATCGTGATGGTCGTCGTCTTTGCCGCGCATCTCGTCTATATCGCCGCCCACCTTTGGCGTAACTGGAAGACCGTCCGCCTGTTCGGGCCCTACTCGCTGCTGCCGACCTGGCAGGACGGCACAGATTTTATCGCCATGTTCAAATGGTTCATCGGGGTCGCGCCGCGGCCGGTGTTCGATCACTGGAATTACCAGCAGAAGTTCGACTACTGGGCGCCCTTCTGGGGCGTCGCCATCCTGGTCGGGACCGGCGCCATGTTGTGGTTCAAGAGCGTGACCGGCGCCGTCCTGCCGGGCTGGACCTTGAACATCGCGACCGTCATCCATGGCGATGAAGTCGTGCTCGCCACGGCTTACCTGTTCACCATCCACTTTTTCGCCAACCACTGGCGGCCGGATAAATTCCCGCTCGACACCGTCATCTTCACCGGCGCGATGCCGCTGGAGGAATTCAAGCGCGAATACGGCGTCGAATACGCCCGCCTGAAGGAAAGCGGCGAGCTCGAGCGCTACCTGGTCGATGTGCCGTCGCAGCCGATGACGCTCGGCTCCAAGGTCCTGGGTTTCAGCCTTATTTTCATTGGCGTGGCGCTGCTGATCATGGTGTTGGACGGTCTTATCGGAACCTTTTAGCGGCCGGACCACCTCGGCCGGCCCCGGCACCCGGCCGCATCACGACCGGCAGCCGCCCCGGGGCTGTCGGGTCGCCCGGTTTTCCCACTTGATTTTGATCAAGTTGCAATAGTTGCCTTGGGGAGCGGATAACTTACGCGGCGATGGCCTAGGCACGCGCGTTGCGCTATAGATAGAACCCCTTCGTTATCGGCGGAGAAAATGCAAATGACGACTTTCGCAAAACTGATCGTGACCACGACCGCTGCCGCGTTCGTGGTATTCGCTGCCAGTTGGGCCGTTATCGCCACCGCACCGACGGCCAAGGCCACGGCGCAATATGCCAAGCAGACCGGCAAGGCGTGCGGCTACTGTCATGCGAATCCCTCTGGCGGCGGCAAGCTCAAGTCGGCCGGCGTGAAGTTCCAGAAGAACGGCCATAAGATGTAACTAGCGGCGCCGTATCTTAGCGGCGGACGCAATCGTTTTTCGATTCCAAATGGCGGACGCGCGGCATGGCTTGCTGCGCGTTTGCCATTTGGATGATTAGGTACCGAGAATTTCGAAAGCGTGCGCGGCAACATGGTTGCAGTCTATTACGCGACGCGTGACGGGCAATCGCGGCGAATTGCTGAACATATTTGGCGGCGATTGGATAACGGGCGAACGCTTCCTGCGCCACACAATTTGCTACCGGACCTGCCCACACCTGCCGTGCTTGCCCGAGCACCGCTGATCGTGTTGGTGGCGGCCGTCCGCTACGGCAAGCACTTGCCCGAAGTCGATTCATTTCTGAACACCTACAGCATCCTGCCCGCACCGCCGCCGCTCGCTTTGGCATCGGTCAATCTCAGCGCCCGCAAAGTCGACAAAACAACCCCGAGCGGCAATGCCTATCTGCGCAAGACGATCGCGCGGCATCGCCTCGCCCCCGCGCTGGCCGTCGCCTTCGCCGGCCGGCTCGACTACCGCCGCTATAGCTGGCGCGATCGGCAGATCATCCGCTTCATCATGCTGTTGACCGGCGGGCCGACCGATCCGAACACGTGCATCGAATACACGTCATGGAGCGCGGTCGACGAATTCGCCGACCAGATCGCGGCGCTGCGCCGGCGCGGCTAGCGCACGTCACCCCCGCCAAACCTTTTGCAGCCGAATTGCAAAGTCACCGCGCATGCACGCGCGGTGCGCCACCGCTTCACGCCGCCGGTAAGTCGCCTTGCTCGCGCAGCTTGACCGCGGACGGCGCTTTGGACAGCCACATCTGATAGAGCGTCACCAGCACCATGACGGCAAAGCACGCCGCCATCAGGGCCCCGGCCGCGATTTCCACATAGACGAAAGGATGGAAGATTTTGATGACATACCAAGAGCTTACGTCGACCGCGATGGCCGCGAAGGGCAGCGCGACGATCGCGCATTTGAGCCAGACCGGGCGCACATAGGCGTGGCTGAACATCAGCCCCACCAGGAAAAAGATGAACGTCAAACCGAACAGGTGAATGTGCGAGACGCGCACCAAAGTCGGGATGCTGGCGCCGCGGTCCTTCTCGGTCATCTTCTTGAGATTGTCATAGCCGTTGAGGTTCGCCAAATGCGGGTTGCTGCCGTCGTGACAGGCCATGCAACGCTTGTCGAGGATCGGCCGGATATCTTTGACGTAGGCGGCGCGCTTGATGCCGGCCTGCACCCAGTCGACGACGACCGTGACTTCATCGCGCGGCAACATCGTCGACATCGGCCCGCGCAACGCGGATTCAAGACGCGAGGCCTGTCCGGTGCCGCTATAGGCGACGATGAGATCCTGCGGCGTCAGCAGCAGCGGATTGCCGCCGGCCTTGCCCGCATAGGTGAAATACATATTGAGCAAGGCAAACAGATAGGCCATGCCGAGAATCAGCAGCGCCGCCGTGTAAAGGACGCGCTGGCTGTACGGCAATTCCGAATAATGCAGGTAATGCCGGTGCAGAGGCAGTTCGCTCATGGTCGTTTCCATTCGATTAGGCGCTTTCGATCAAGCGTGCGCAGATCGATCGCAATCCGGGCTCTTGGCAGTCGGCCTTGCCGGCACGGCAAGGAGATATTTCCAGATTCTCCCACGTCACTTGCTTGGCGGAGGCCTCGGCACGACGATATAGAGGGCCGGACGCGCCTTCTGGCGTGAATAGTAGGCCGCGAGATTGTCGATGTCGTTTTCGCTGAGCGCGTTCGCCATCGCGGCCATTTCGTTATTGCGCCGCGTGCGGTTGCGATATTCCTGCAAGGCCTTGACGAGATATTGCGGCCGCTGGCTGGCGAGCGCGGGGATGTGCGGATCGACGCTGTTGCCCTTGACGCCGTGACAGCGGTCGCAGCGTTGCGACCATTCGGCCGCGGTCAGCGGCTTGCGCACATCGGGCGCGGCCGGCTGCTGATTGGCATAGTAGGCGGCCAGATTTTTTCTGGCGGTGTCGTCGAGCCCCGAAACCATGCCCTTCATCGTATCGTCGGCGCGCGTGCCGTTCTTGTAGTCGGCCATCGCCGCGACCAGATATTGCGCGTCCTGTCCGGCGATGCTTGGATTGAGCGGCGAGGCGCTGACGCCGGTGTCGCCGTGGCAGCCGGCGCAGGCGGCGGCCGCCGCCTTGCCCGCGGCCTGATCGCCGGGGGACGGCGTTTGCGCGCGCTCCGGCTTCTGCAGGGCATAGAACAGCGCGATATTCTTGAAATCTTCGTCGCTGACTTTCGCCAGTATCGCTTGCATTACGTTGTGGTTGCGCCGGCCTGACTTGTAAGCCTGCATGGCGCTGATGAGATATTTCGGGTCCAGCCCGACCAGGCTCGGTATGCCGGCGATCTTACTGACGCCCGTTTCACCGTGGCATCCGCCGCAGGCTCCGGCCGCCGCCTTGCCGGCTTCGACCGGATCGGGCTTGAGCGAGGCCGCGCCGGTGTCCGGCGACGGCGGATCGAGGGTCGCATAATAGGCCGCAACGTCCGCCAGCGCCTTGTCGTTCAGATACTTGACGACATTGCCCATGATCGTCTGGCGGCGCATGCCCGCCTGATAGGCCTTCATCTCGACGTAAAGATAGACCGAGCGCTGGCCGGCAATGTGGGGCACGCCCTCGGTGGTGCTGATCCCGTTTTGGCCGTGGCAGCCGGCGCACGTCGTTTCAGCCAGCCGCTTGCCGTCGGCCAGATCTTCCTGCTTGACGAACAGCGGCTTGAAGTCGGCGGGTCCGCCGCCCGGCGTGATGGGCGTGATTTGCGCCGTGGCAATCGCCGCCGTGCCGACGCCGATCGCGAGCGCCAGCAACGCAGCCGCCGTCTTGACCGGCTTCCGGCCAATCAATCGCTTCACTGAATCAGCTGTCGTCATTCATGCCTCCTGGCATGCATTCAACCGACAAAGCGCCGCGCCTTCAGCGTCTATTTTGACGGTGCCGCCGCTTTGGTCGCATAGGATGACGCCAGGCTTTCCATGACGGCGTCGCCGTAGGGCACGCTCATGTTGTGCATGACCGAGCTGTGCCGGCGGCCGTCGCGATAGGCCCGCAGCGCCATAATGAGGTAATCCTTGTCCTGCGCATAAATCCTAGGAAATGCCACGGTCGCACCGGGGGTAGCCGAGCCATGGCAGCGGTCGCATTTCTCGGTGATCTCGCGCACCAGTGCGGACCCATCCTCGGCGCGCCTGGCTTTCTGCACCGTGTAATAGGCCGCGATATTGTCGATATCCTTGTCGCTGAGCGCGGCGACCGCGCGCTGCATCGGCTCGTTGCGGCGCTTGGCGCGATAGGCCTTGATCGCGTTGACCAGATAGACCGGATCCTGGCTCGCCAGAGACGGCGTGCCCGAATCCGAGCTCACGCCGTGGACGCCGTGGCAGCCGGCGCACAGGATGGTCTTCTGCTCGCCGGCGGACGGGTTGCCGAAAGGCGGCGGCGGACGGTCGGCCGGGGTCTGCGAGGCAAAGAACAGCGCCAAACTGTCCATGTCGACCTTGTTGAGGCCGCGGATCAGCCCATGCATGGGCGATTTTTCGCGCGTGCCGTTGAGGTATTCCTGGATCGCATTCACGGAATAATGCGGCTGCTGGCCGGCGAGATTGGGCGTGCCGGAAATTTTGCTGACGCCATTCTCGCCGTGACATTTGGTGCAGGCGGGCGCCAGCGATTTGCCGTGCGCATAGGGCGAGAAGACGGCCCCCCGCTCCGGCGGCACCGGCGGCAGGCCGGCGAAATAGGCGGCGACATTGCGCGTGTCGTCCTCGCTCAGGTGCGCGGCGATGTCGCGCAGCGCGCCATGCAGGCGCACGCCGTTTTTGTAATCCTTGAGCGAGGTGACCAAGTAGTGGTCGACCTGCCCGCCCAGATTGGGGATGCCAGGCGCCTTGCCCTTGCCGTCGAGACCGTGACAGGGCGCGCAGGTCTTCTCGGCAATGGCTTTGCCGGCGGCAAGATCGACGGCGACGGGTTTGCCGGCGTCGCCTTTATCGCCCCCCGATTTATTGTCCGAGCATCCAACCAGCATTGCCGCCAGGAGAATGCCGGTCAGGCCCCCTCGCTTCAGAAGACGATGGCAAACGAGACGCATTGCGAGCCCTCTGCCAGTCCAACAGGTTCACATCGCCAGCCGCCCAACGAAACCTGAGATCACCATGTACAAAAGGATCAGACCGCACGCCATCAGGGTAAACCCGAGGATTTTTGATCCCACGGTCATCTCATGCGATGGCGCATCGACCAGATATTTGTCGAGCTGTTTGGAGTCGACCAAACGCTGATATTCGACCGCGTGCTCGCGTTTGTATTCGTCGAGCGGCATGCGGCCGGTAAACATCAATATGTCGAGCGGGAATTTATCGGGCCGCCAGTGATTGTTGAAGAAGTGGACGGTGAACAGGAAGCCGGCGGCCAATACCGCTTCCTCGCCGTGGAATATGAAGGCAACGTTGAAGACCCAGCCCGGCAGATACGTGGCCGTAATATCCTTGAACCAGATCATGGCGCCGCTGCCGCCGATAATGGCGACGCCCCAGAACGGCGCCCAATAATCGAATTTCTCCCAATAGCTCCAACGGTCGAAATTCGGCTTCGGCGCGACTCCGAAGAACCATTTGAACATGGCGATCATGTCATAGCCGTCTTGCAGGTTCGGCACGAGCGAATTTGGCCCGAATATCTTGAACGTGCGCCATTTCGGCCCAATGCGAAGCGCGAGATAGCACAAGTGCCAGATGAAGATCGCGAGGAAACAGACTGCGGCGACGCGATGGATGATGCCGGTTACCCGCGGGCCGCCCATTGCGCTGCTGATCACCGGCGCCCATGACGAGTTGGCATAAAATAGCGTCATGCCGGTCAGCACGAGAAAGATCACGCTGATCGCGAACAACAGGTGAGCGGTGCGCCAGACCAGAGGCCACCGGTTGTAGTAGACCTGCTTTTCCGGCGGCGGCAGCTCGGAAATATTGACGTGCGGCCGGTGCTTTTTCTGCTGGTGATCCCTGAACTCCCGGTAATACCACAGCGCTGAATGCGTCCAGAAGAACGAGAATACGCCGCCGAGCAGCAGAAGCATGAATTTCGAGGCGAGCCACGTGTACGGATAGCGCGAGAAATCATAGGTGTTGGCGTGCGGCTCGAACGACAGAAATCCGGGCGTCGCGTTGGCATGACAGTTTTGGCAGGTCTTCAGTCGGTTCGCCGGGAATACGCTCGATTTGGGATTCCGCACGCGCAGAATGTTGTGGCTGCCATGGCAGTTGAAGCACTTGGCGGTGAAGGCAAAGCCCAGCTTGTTGACCTGGCCGTGATAGGTGTCGAGATAGGATTCCCATTCCTCCTTGTGGCATTTGCCGCAGTTCTTGGTGATGGCGATCTGGGTCTCGGGCTTGAACGGATCCTGGATGTTCATCCCGGTGTGGCAATCCGAACAGACCGCCGCGCTCGCATTGCCGATCTTCAGGACTTCCTCGCCGTGCACCGAATTGCGGTAGACCTTGAGTTCCTCGGTGTGACACTTGCCGCAGGTGTAAGGCAGGTTAAGCCGCCACCAGTTATAATTGGCGGTGCCCTCGGGATAAACGTAATGCGCATCGTGGCAGTTGTAGCAGGTGGCGTTGGTGCGCGACTGATCCTTCATGCTGGGCCGCGCATGGATCGACTTCAGATATTCGTCGACCTGGGCGACGACCTTGCCCAGCTCCGCAAATTGCTTGGTGTTGGTCTTGCCTTCGTCTTTGGCGTTCTCATACAGCGTCTTGTGGCATTCGACGCAGCCCACCTGCACGGTGGTTTTGGCGTGCGGAATCTGCGTGATGTTCTGATGGCAATCGACGCATTTCAGACTGCCGTGCACGCTGCCCACGAAACGGTCCGTCATGAGGCCCGGCACGCCGCCCCGCTGGGCCCGGGCGGTCGGCAATAGTCCCTCCACCCCATGGCAGCCAAGGCAGGTTTCGTTGGTCAGCACCGGCGCTTTGGCTTGCTCGGCCGGCTTCGCAGGCGCCGCGGCCGGGGCAGCCGCCGGTGGCGGGCTCGGCGTGGCCGCAGGCGGCGCGCTCGGAGCGGCGGCGGGCGGTGCGCCGGGGGGCGGGGTCTGCGCCGCAGCGCCGGATACGGAGAGCCCGGTCGCGGCGAGAGCCAAGAACCCCGTCAGGACCCAAGCGGCGCGGCTACCTGCCACCAATGACGTTCCAAGGCTCTTTTGAGTAAGTCTTTGGAACGTCATTGCGATTTGCATCGTGATCGTCTCCGAATGCATTGCCCGCGCGCGGAAGCGGGATGCCGCGTCCCGGTCGACGGAAAGTCGAGGCGGGTCAGCAAGTACTCAACATAGTCGCGAATCCGGCACGTCCCGGCAAGACTGGTAGTCGATTACGTGGTCTGGGGCTTTGACTCTTGTCAACAACCTGATCGCTTTGCGTCGGAGCGAGAGCAGCCCGCCCCTGCGGCACGGCTTCCTCCACTGGGAGGACCAGCGGACGAAATTGCCTCATCCTTATAAGCGGGATTCGCGATTGATGCACATCAAGCGCGATTGACCGAAATCAAACGAGCCCGCCTGGGGATGAAAGGCGTCCGCTGGCGCGCAGCCCGCGGTGGACGGCTTGCGGTCCGGCCCTCGCTTCGGGCGCCGGCGGCCCCGGCGGGATAGGTGCGCCGCAATATCAATTAGGTGAGCGCACGCTTGAGCCGGGCGCTCATTGATTGGCTTTGAGCGCTTTGTACAGAGCCTGCAGAGCCTCGTCAGAGCCGGTGAAAACGTTTGGCGCGAGCCAGCGAAATTTTCGGATTTCCCTGGCCGCCGGGTAAATATAAAGAATGTTGTAATTGAAGCCGGCAATGTATTGCAGCTTCAAATTCTTATCGGTGTTGATTTGCACGTCCGCCAGCCAGGGCGCCACGTCGGCGTATTGCGCCAGATAGGTTCCAAACAGGTCGGTGGCGGATTGAAAGCCGACTTCGCGCAACGACGCGAGCGCGCGCGCGTATTCGGGCCGGCTAAAACGTTCGTTTATCGCGTCAAGGTCGATTCTTGTCGGATCGCTATAACCTGACACGACAAAGTCGTAGGTTCTACCCTTGCGATCGTTGGCCCAGATTATTCCTCTAGGAAGCGCTTTAAAGAAAGTGGCGAGTTCCGACTTTATGGTCGCGCGCGCGCTCTCATATATCGGAATCCATTGTGTGATGACGCCGCCGGGGTTGAGGCGTTTTTTGGCCAGTTCGAAATATTCCCGCGTGTAAAGATTGCCTGCCCCTTTGACCCAGGGATGGATTGGGTCGGATGTGATGACGTCGAATTTTTCCTTGGTCGTGAGTATGTAATGCCGGGCGTCGTCATAGACGATCTGAACCCGGGGATCGTGTAACACGTCATAGTTGGCTTGCTTGAAGTATGGTCCCACTTTTTGCGGGACCAGCGGTTCAATCTCGCAGATGACGATGCGTTCAATGCCGGGGTAGAGAAGAAACGAGCCCGCCGTGATTCCGGCCCCAAATCCGACGACCAATACGGAGCGAGGATGCGGATGCAGCAATGCCGAGAGGTGACCCAGCATGCGCTCTTGCCGCAAGTCCTCGGCTATCGTCGAGGCTTCGATTTTGCCGCTGATATGGAAGCGGCGGACTTTCTCGCTGTCTTCGGTGACGACAACCGAGCTGGTAACGCCTTCCCCCAAAAACAGCACGCGCGGAAATTCGGCCACCTTTAGAAGCTCGCGGCCATAGGCGATCAGCGACGCCGGCGTAGCGGGAACGCTATAAATCAGGAAGGCCGCAACGACGAGCGCGCCGGCGGCCACGGCCGCCTTGCGACCTGCCGATTTCGTTTCGCCCGAAGGATTGGCGGGAACGGCTTGCGGCGACACGCGGGGAAGCGCGGCAAACATTGCCAGCCCGGCGCAAAAGGAAATGGCGATCAAGATTCGCTCGACCTGGTGCGTTCCCAGCCATGGAATCAAAACCATGCTGACGCCCAGCGCGCCCACAATGGCTCCCACCGTATTGCTGGCGTAGACCGCACCAACGATCCAGCCCGCATCCTCTTGACCTGACGAAGCGGCCGCGAGCGCGAAGGGAAAACTTGCGCCCCACAGGAAAGCCGCCGGCAGCATCGCCCAGACGCAGCGCAGGACGTCGATTTGGTAGTTAACCCAAGGACTTGGCGCCAGCCTCGGATCGATCGGCCAAAACGGCAGCACCGCGGCGATCATGAAGGCGGACCAAGCAATGGCGACGACGAGGAGGAACTGACAGGCCGCGAGCGCGGCGGCCGCGTCCTTGATGCGTTGCGCGCGCCGCGCGGCGGCGGCGCTGCCGAGGCCGAGCCCCAAAAGAAATACCGCCAGAATAATGGAAAACGTATAGACCGATGGACCGATCAGAAGCGCCAGCAGTCGGGTCCACACCACTTCGGCGCCGAGTGCCGTCATTCCGGAGAGGCCGATCGTCAGGTACACCGGCCAGAAACGCAAAATCTGAGTTTTTGGAATTCGGTCGCCCTTCTCGGCGTGGTCTCCGCCTGCGGCAACGTAGAGCGTTGCGAACGCCAAGGCCGCACTGACCAACGCAACGGCCCCGTTCACCGACGCGGCAAAAAAAGTCGCCGTCGGCATGTCGTATAATCTCAGCAGATAAAAACCCGCCAACACGCATCCGAGTATCCCGCCGACAATATTGCTCGCATATATGCCGCCCAGCCACGACATGCCGTCAGGCGTGGCGCGAACCAGCCGGGCAAGGCAGGGCAATGCGGCGCCCATCAGGATCGTTGGCGGCATCAGCAGCACGGCACAATAGCCCCCGCGCTGCAAGATGCCGGCAAACCCCTGCAGGGCGCTTGCGGAATAGATGCTGCTGATCTCGGAAATGCCGAGCACCAGCGCAATGCCGAGGCCGCCGATCGTCAGCTCAATGGCCGCGTAGACCCGCAACGGGTGCCAACGAGTTGAAACGGCGTAGGGCAAGAGCAGGCTGCCGAGGCACATGCCGCCCATGAACGTGCCCAACAAAATGCCCAACGATATGGAGGCTGAGCCGAGCACCAGCTCGAGCATCTGAAACCAGACGATTTCGTAAATCAGCGCCGCGCAGCCACTGCCAGCCGACAGGCAAATAACCGCAATACGCAGTACCTTCGAATCGTGGGAGAACTTGATACGGCTCATGCACTGTTTCCGGCGATCCAGAACATCACGCATTTAAGCCGTAACGAGAAGCGCGTGCTACCCAAATCGGGCTAGGGGAATTTCGCAAACGCCGCGCCTGCCCGCTCCACCGAACCTAAGGGCCCGTATCCGGCGGTTCGGCGCACAAAACAAAGGAGCGGCCCGAGGGCCGCTCCTGATCGCTTATTGCCGAGGGAGAACGGCCGTGTCGCCGCGCCCTACCACTTCAAGCCGACGGATACCTGGCCCATGACCACATCGTAGTTCGGGTTGCCGGTGGCCAGGAAGATCGAACGCGCCATCGTGTTGTCGCCGGGGTTGACGGCCCAGCCGAGCTGCTGTGACAGCGTCTGCCAATTGTCGGACTTGTTCTTCTCCCACAGCACGCGGAGTTTCACAAAAGCCTGGCCCATGAAACCGGCATTACGGGTGACGGCTTCGTCGAACATATATTTAAGTCTGACGTCAAAACGGTTTAGGGTGTTGTGCGCAACCGGGAACACCGGCTGCGGGTTGTTCAAGCAACCGTACGCCGTGCAGTCCGAGGTCCACGCCGATTGCGACCTGCTGTAGGTGTAGTTCGCGTCGAGAAACAGTCTCTCGGGGACCAGCGTGACCTTGCTGCCGACGATGACCGTGTCGATCTTGTCATGCGTTTCCATGTCAAGGCCGGGGTTGGCGTTGTTTTGGTAGATTTGCCGATACCCGTCTTCGTGCGTGTAGGATACGTAGAATGCGAGGTTATGGTTCGCAGTCCACGCCAAGTCAGCGCCGGCGTTCCACGAGTTGTCGTGCAGGAGGCCGATTTCGGTTGCGGTCTGGAACGGGTCGGTCAGGTAGTCGTCATACCGGATGCCGCCGTTCGGGGTGAACTCGAGATTGTTGGTCACCTGGATCGCCCAGGTTGACGTGACCTTGGTGCGATTGCGGTCGGCATATTCCATCACCCGGATGGCCGCGTTGTTGTTCGCAGTCCGGTTAACGTAAGGATCTTCATACCGCCGCATGCCGTACTGGAAGCTCGTGCGCCAAGTGGACCAGCCCCAATTGGCATCGGCGAAGAGCTTCGCGGTATTCTCGTCGGTGGCGGGGACATCCGCGTAGCTGCCGCGTTGCCAGCGCTCAAAGGCATAGCCGGGGCCGATGGTTAGCCAATCCAGTGCCCGCCAGACCAGATCGGCGCTGGCGTTCTGCTTGGTAAAGTTGATGGGTGTCGTCGTCAGCGGCGCCTCGGGACCGGCGTTGGTATCGGGGTTCGCAAACAGTCCCGTGATGGTGATCGGCATCTGCCTGCTGTGGTAGTCATAGTAGCGGTAGCGCAGAGTCGATTTCAGGACCGGGGTGATCTGCGTATTGAGCACATTGTTGAACAATGTCGTGCGTGCATCGCCGTTCAGGCTGGACGCCGTGAGCGTCGCGAGCGGAACCAGCGGATTGATCGTCGACGGCAGGAACGCATCGTCCTGCGTCATCATCGAATATTGGAACGTGCCCATATAGCGGGTGTTCCACGGCAGGCTGACGCCACCGGAAAGGCTCAGGGTTTGCGCCTGATTGTCGGGCGCCAGCGAATACCGGTTCCAGAGGGGAAACGTCGCGGAATTGACCGCATTCCATGGATTCTGGAAACTCAGGGAATTGACATCGTTTTGGTAGACCGAGATGCCGTAACCGAGCGCGACGTTGAACGGCTTGCCCCAAGGCGTGGTGCCGGAATATTCGCCTTTGACATTGCCGTTCTGGGTGGTGTCGTCGAGCGGCTTTGGAAGCTCAATCGGATCACGCGTGCCCGCTCCGCGGCTAACAGGCGTGGTAAAAGAGACGATACTTGTCGGCTGAGTACCGTGGCGGTGCATATGCGAGTAGCCGCCGGTGACATCCCAATTATCGGTCGGTGTCCAACGGAACTGCGCACTCGCGGTATCGCGGCGAAAGCCGAGGTCGAACACGGTGCTATTGGCGGTAACAAAGGCTTGCGTTGCCGCCGTCGGCGGAGGAGCGCCGTAGTAAGGCGTGGTCAGCACGCTGCCGCCGATCGGCCCAAACGTCGTCTTGGCGTCCTGCGAGTAAACGTGCGGGGTTTCGTCCCAGCCGAAGTTCAGGTAGTAGGTGCCCGGCTGCGCAAGATAGAGGCCGTAAGCTTGGTCATCCCAGCCGACGTTCTTACCCCACACGTCAAAATCGAACAGCCCATCGACCCGGTGCGCGCCGAAGAAGAAATTGCCGAATACGCCAGGCCGCAGATCACGATATTCATAGAATTTGCCGAGCGTGTTCTTGTTCGGATTGTTCATGTCGAAGCGGCCGCCGACTTCGACATAGCCGTCGTACCACCACATTGGACCGGCTGCCGCCATCGCCGACGGCTTTTCGCCAGCAAACGCCGGTGATGCAAGTCCTGCGCCGATAGCCAGGGCCGCGCACGTTGCGACTAATCCAGCCCGCCCTTTCATTGTCTGCCCCTACCCTCTTATTCTTTCAATACGATCATCAGCTCTCCAACACTCGACCCCTCACCGCAGGAAGAACATTCCGTTCGGATGATTCGAGCCGTGGATGTTGCTGTGACAGTTGCCGCACGCGCGACCCAGCACATAGGGCTGGTTCGGACTGCCGAACCCGCCGGTGAGACTCGTGCTGTGCGCCATGGTGTGGCACTCGTGACACAGCCGCGGCCGCGCCACCTTCAGCAGGTTCTCGTAGTTCGAGCCATGCGGGTTGTGGCAGTTCAGGCAGTTCTCACGCACAGGGGCGTGTTCCCACAGCCGCGGACCGCGCTTCTCGGCATGACACTTGTAGCAATTGTCATTGACGGAAGCTTCGCGGATCAGCTTTTCGGTCGGGCTGCCGTGGGGATTATGGCAGTTCGAGCAAGTGATCTTGTTTTCGCGGACCGGCATGTGCGACGAGTACTGCATCTGCGCCCGCTTGAGCTTGTGGCACTGATAGCAAACCTCGGCCGCGATCTTTTTCTTCAATTGATGTTTGCGCGACACGGCCTTCATGATCGTGTGGCAATTGGTGCAGGCGAGCCCGCGCAATTCGTGCACGCTGCCGGCCCAGTAAGTCCGCTCGCCCCGCTGGTGGCAGTTGAGGCAGATGCCGTTTCGTTCTGCGACCGGCCGCGGATCGTCTTCCCCGAACGACAAGATGCCGCCGACGCCGCGCCCGCCGCCGGCCGCCACGTGCGCCGAACCTGGGCCATGGCAGTTCTCGCATTCGAACTTGCCCTTTTGGGTCAAGCTGATCTTGCCCATCAGAGTTTTGTTGAACGCTGCGATAAGCGGGCCATGACATTTCGCGCAGGCCTGTGAGCCGATAAATGTGGCTGCAACGGCCGGCCTCGCCGCCCTCGTCGCCGGCGCGCTCGCAGGCGGCGCGGCGCTCTGATTGCCGTTTTGAAGCCCGCGCAGGAAGTCGACAAGGTTGTCGGCTGCGGCTAATTTCTGCGCGTCTTGTTTCTGCGTGTCTTGGCTCGGCGACGGTTGATCGGCGCCGACGCCGCGCGCAAACGAGCGCAGCGCAGAATAAGCGCCGTCGTCGGATTCACGCTGCGCAGATTTGCTGAGGTCGCTAGTGGAATTCTGGGCGTCAATAGGCGTGGGCGTCGCAGCAATCAATTGAACATAGCCGCGCAGCGATGCAAATGAATCGCCCGCGACATTTTCTTCAGCGGCTTTCGCCGTCGCGATCCACGAACCCATCGCCAACAAAAAAACTGCGCCGACAGCCGCCAGCGAGATCAGTTGACGATGGCGCGAAATGCGGTAACCGGTACCACTTACGGAACGACGCATTCCAACCCCCGAGCCCAGACCCTAAACACATTATTGTCATCAAATTGCTCGAACCCTCAAGCGAAATATTCCTTAGTTCAACGAAAAAACCCGCATTGACAAAGGTCAAACCGGGCAAGGATTGATATTTGGCAAGGTACGATTTTGCCTGAAAAATAAGACCTTTTTGTTCGCTTTCGAAATTTCGCCATGGCTTAGTTAGCCGCGCAACTATCTTGCTTGGCGGACTGCCGTGTCGATCTTGCGCTTGTGCGGCAATGCGGCAACAGTGATCTCCAAGGGCGAACGAAAAATGGGGAGAGCTTCATGGCTCACGCAGGAACGCACGGCATGTCCAATTCAATCCGGCTGGTCGCAATTCGAATGATTGTCGGGGTCGGTACTGTGGCACTGATCAGCGCCGCCGGCGCAGTTCTCACACCGAGCCCGGCGAGCGCGAAGCCGGAATACGCGGCTCAGACCCACCTGGCGTGCGGGAAATGTCACGTAAATCCAGCGGGCGGAGGTGCGCTCAAATCCTTCGGCAAGAAATTCCAAGCTAACGGCCATAAGGTGAAGTAGGCCCGCTTGCTCGTTCCGCGGAGCCCCTGCATAAACTGATCCATGGAGCTGCCGCAGACCTTCGGTTGCCGTCGACGGCAGCCCGCGATAGCGGGCTGGCGGCACGGCTGTAATGTCTTGAGTGACCAGATAATCCAATGACTTTGTGGGTGATTTTGGGGCTGATGACGGCGGCAGCGGTCCTCGCCGTGGTTTGGCCGCTCGTCCGCTATGGGACGGCCGCGCGTTCGGGCAGCGATATCGCGGTCTATCGCGATCAACTCGACGAGGTCGACCGCGACCTGGCGACAGGCCTTATCGGCAAGACAGAGGCGCAAGCAGCGCGGGTCGAGATCTCCCGGCGCCTGCTTGCGGCCGACGCCGCCGCCCAGGCGGCGCCCGCGGCTTCGAATCCGGTGGTGGCCGCCTGGCGCCGGCGCGCGGTCGTCCTTGTCGCGTTGGTCTTGCTGCCGGCCGGAGCCGCCACTCTTTATCTTCGCATCGGCTCGCCGGACCTTGCGACTGCGATGCTTGCCGCCGAGCAAAATGTTGCGCCCGGTCATGAGGCTTCGGTCGCAGCCATGGTGGCCAAGGTTGAGGACCATCTTCAGCGGAATCCGAAGGATGGCCGCGGCTGGGAAGTCCTGGCGCCGGTCTATCTGCAACTCGGCCGTTACACCAATTCGGCGAACGCCTGGCGCAACGCCTTGCAGTTCCTTGGCGAGGACGCCGACCGCGAAGCCAATCTCGGCGAGGCGTTGATGGCGGAAGCGAACGGCATCGTGACCGCCGCCGCCAAGGCGGCTTTCGTGCGCGCGGTGACGCTCGACAGCACCACCGTCAGCGCCCGCTACTATCTCGGCATCGCCGCCGAGCAGGATGGGCAGCACGACAAGGCCGCGAAAATCTGGCGCGATCTTATTGCCGATGCGCCGGCCGGCGCGAAGTGGGTGAGCCAGGTGCGCACGGCCCTTGCGCGCGTCGAAGGCAAGGCGCCGGCAACGCCGCCCGGCCTCAATGCCGCACAAAGAGCGGTGCTCGGCGAGCAGGCGCCCGCGCCGCAGTCCGACATGATCCGCGGCATGGTCGACCGTCTCGCCGCGCGCCTGAAGAAAGACAGCTCCGATCCGGACGGCTGGGTGCGGCTGGTGCGCTCCTACAAAGTGCTCGGTGAGCCGGATAAGGCGACCGCCGCCGCCGACGACGCCCGCAAGGCGCTGGCCGGCGACCCCGCCAAGCTGAAGCAACTCGAAACGGCGCTTGCCGCCCTCGCGGCCGATAAAACCGCGGCCCCTGGTCCCGGCCCGGCCCCCGCGCCCGCCAGTCCCAATGCCGCGCAAATGGCGGTGGCCGGCAAGCAGGCGCCTGCGACGCAGTCCGACATGATTAGCGGCATGGTCGAACGTCTCGCCACGCGCCTGAAAAAAGACGGCGCCGATCCGGACGGCTGGGTACGGCTGGTGCGCTCCTACAGGGTGCTCGGCGAACCCGACAAAGCGGCCGCAGCCGCCGCCGACGCCCGGCAGGCGCTGGCCGGCGACCCCGGCAAGCTGAAACAGTTCGAAGCGGGACTCAAGAACCTCGACGCCGCCAAGACGGCGGTCTCCGCGCCCATGCCCGGGCCTGCGCCAACGCCGAAGGCCGCTACGCCGCCGGGCCATCAGCAGGACGCGCAAGACATGGTCGCGCGCCTCGCCGAGCGCCTGAAGAAGTCGGGATCCGATCCGCAAGGCTGGCTGATGCTGGCGCGGTCCTATTTGACCTTGGGCGAAAAGGACAAAGCGACGGCGGCCATCAATGAGGGGCGGCGCGCGCTCGCCGATGACCCGGCCAAGTTGGCGCAATTCAACGAGGCGCTTAAGAGCTTCAAGATCAACGAATAGCTGGTCCGTCAGCCTAACCTGCAATCACTTTCGAAAGGGGCGCCCCGGTCAAACGGCGGGCGAATGTTTGGCGCCGCTCGGCATCAAATAAGTATCGAACGCCGACGCCACGAGGCGCGCAAAAGGACGGCCCTTTTCGGTAATCTGAATGCGATAACCATCGATTCGCACGCTGCCGTCGTCGCTCAGGGGCCTCAGCGAATCGAGCGCAGCGGAAAAATTGCGGCCGATCTCAAATTGCGGTTCCTTCGCGACCGCGGCCAGATCTACCGCCATGTCGCACATCAATCGCTCGATGATTTCGCCGCGGATGCGATCGTCGTCGGAAATGCCGACCCCCTTGATAACGGCGAGATTCCCCGCCGCAATCGCGCGCGCATAGTTTCCCACCGCCGGGGCATTCTGCGCGAACCCTTGCGGCAGCCGGCTGATCGCCGAGGCGCCCAGGCCGATCAACGCATCCGAGTCGTCGACCGTGTAGCCCTGGAAATTGCGGTGCAGCCGCCCGCTCCGCGCCGCAAGCGCCAACGGATCGTCCGGTTGCGCGTAGTGATCGAGGCCGATCGGCTGATAGCCGAGATCGACGAGCGTCTCGTGCGCGGCTTCGGCTTGCGCCAGACGCTCGGGCGCGGACGGCAAATCGGATGTTTGAATCAAACGCTGCTGCGGCCTGAACCACGGCACATGCGCGTAGCCAAACACCGCGATGCGTTGCGGCTTCAACGCGTGGGCCAGAAGCGCGGTCTGCCGCACGCCAGCGACGGTCTGCTTCGGCAGGCCGTACATCAAATCGAAATTGATCTTGTCGACGCCGGCTTCCCGCAATGTCGCGACCGCGTCCTTGACCATATCGAACGGCTGAACTCGGCCGACGGCGCGCTGCACCTCGGAATCGAAGTCTTGCACGCCAAGGCTTGCGCGGTTGACGCCGAGGTCCCACAGCACCTTCGCCATCGGCGGCGTGAGATGGCGCGGGTCCAATTCGATCGCATGTTCGCGCACCGCGGTGAGATCGAAACGACTCTCAAGCTCGTCGATCAAGAAGGCGAGCAAATCGGCGCCGAGAATGGACGGCGTTCCGCCGCCCCAATGCAATTGCGTGACTTTGCGCCGGCCGGTTTGGCGCGCAACGATGGCGATCTCTTCGGCAATTCGTTTCGCGTAGTTTTCGATCGGCTTTTGTTTGCGCGTGGCCTTGGTATTGCACCCGCAATACAGGCAAAGATCATGGCAATAGGGGACATGCAGATAGAACGACAGGCTGGTATCGCTCGGAAGCCCCGCAAGCCACGCGCGATAGACGTCCGCATCGACCGCCGCGCTGAAATTCGGCGCGGTCGGATAGGAGGTATAGCGAGGCACCGCCCGTTCGAGCATATTTGGCATTCTGGCTACCCGCGTCACAATGCTGGCTGGCGTTCTTGGTGGCCCTCAAGTTCTGCCGAGCCAAAAAGCCTGAAAACCCGGCGGCACTTTGAGAAATGTTGAGAAAATCCGCTCAGAAGGCATTGATTTAGGTCAACGGGGCTGCCGCGTCAGCCGCCCCCTCCGTTGGCTGACCGATCGCGCCTAAAGACGCGTCAGTGTTGCTGTCTGATCTAGGTCAATGGCACAGGACGATATTCTGCTAGCCATATATCCGACACCAGGGGAGCTCTTGGCTGAGGAGCTTCGGGGCTTTCCTAGGTGCAAAAAAATTGAGGGGATGCTCTCGGGGTGGCCCCCATGTGAGAGTGTCCCCTCAATTGTTTCTGGAATCTCCCGCTCTCGAAGCGGCAAGAAACGTTAGAACCAAGGAGGTCGCCATGACGACGGTAGCATCTCTGCGGGGTTCCGCTCACCAAATGACCTGCGACAAGTGCGGCAATTCGCTGATTGCTCCCGAATGGTCTGAGTATTTCAACGAGGCGCAACTCGTACTCAATCTCTGGTCCTGCGAGAAATGCGGCAACCGGTTCGAAACCGAAGCATTCGTGCCAGAAGACGCCGAGTCGAAAATGGACAGTAAGGTGTTGGAAGAGTTCTTTCCGTCGTTGCTGGTCGCGTAAACATTTCGGACAGGCCGGCAACGGGAAGCGATAGGTGTCGCTCCCCTCTCTCGGTGTTTGCAAAAACCGCCGCGCGCTTGAGCACACCCGTTCCGGCGTTGTCAGGCAACGCCGTCAGGTGACACGCTCGGACTCTTGCCCTCGCTGTTTTGCGCGACATACACAATCGTCAGCATGCGCTGGAAAAGCACGGAACGGGACTTCGCAGGCAAATCATTGAAAGCGGCGTCGATAAACGGCTCGACCAATTCTATTCCGTCGGCCTTCCACAGGCACCAGCAGCATTCCATAAACTGTTTTTCGGCGGGATCGCCCCCCGCCGCTAAAATTGGCGCGATCTCCTTCATGGTCAGCCCCAGCGAGCGACGGAGCTCGGCGTCGACAGCGGTTTTCCCGTGCATGATTTTCACCTCAATTTTTCAATTCGATTTTTTGGCATCCGCCGTTTCTTCGTTCGATCTGCATTTCAAATTGTACGGAGCAATGCCCCCTCGGTACAGGCAAGATTCGTTCGGTGGCATTTCGGCGCCCCGGCAGTTCGGCTAACCCCCTCACGTCACATATAAAAATGGGGCAACAGCGCTGTCTGATCCACGTCAATGATTTTCCGGCGCGTTTCAGTCTTATTGCAATTCAGCATTGCAGGAGCCGATGGCGTGATGTGCCGGGGCTTCTTCAATGCGCAAAAAAATGAGTGGACGCTTTCGGGCAGTGTTTGGAGCATCACTCTCTAAAAAAGAGCAGCCTCCGACCTTCGTTCCGAGAGCGCCTTCTCATTTTCCCAGCAATCGTGTGTATGGCTCTACGGATCATGCCGAAGCCCGACTATGTTTCTAATCTGGAACAGCGCCAGCGGGCGCTGGAAGAAGAGCTCACCAAAGCCCTGCTCCGGTACTCGGCTGACGACTTGATGATCGTCGATCTCAAGCGACGCATGTTTCATCTGCGAGACGAAATCAATCGATTCCATCATGAAGCGGCCGGGAGCGCACTCCGGCACTGACGCCTATTGAGACACTCTGGGGTATGCGGCATGACCCTTGCCAAACCGCGACCCGAACAATGGCTGCCAATTTCAAGCGCACCGTCCGGCGCCGACCTTGAAGTCTGCGTCATGGACCGGCACGAATTTCACGTGCTGATCGTTCCCTGCCGCAAGAACGGGACTGAATGGGTCGATGCTTCCACGAAAAAGAGCGTCGACATCCAACCGACCCATTGGCGCAAATGGATCGAGAGCCGCTAGATTGGAAGCCTAGGCGGCCTTGCTTAATTCAGAAATGGAATTCTTGGTCGCGTTGCAGCAACATCGGCCGATGCACTACCGCTATTTGTTGTCGCCGGCAGCGTCGTGCTGCAGGCGTTCGATCTCGTCCTTTAACTGCAGTTTCTGACGTTTAAGCTCTACAATCTCCAAATCGTCGACGGAATTATGTTTCAGCGCCTCGGTGATTTTCTGTTCAAGGGCATGGTGCCGCTGCTCCAGTTCGGCAATGCGAGCTTGTATCGTCATCGGGCTTCACTCTCCATTGTTCAATTGACGGCCGTAGATTGGCCGACGCGGCAGGCGTGAAAATTCGCACAAAATTTTTTCCGGTGATAGCGGCTTTCCCGCGCCCGGCAGCGTTCGTCGGTTGTCTTATAACCTTCTGATCTTTTGAGGTTTTGGTGGGCGCACAAGGACTCGAACCTTGGACCCGCTGATTAAGAGTCAGCTGCTCTACCAACTGAGCTATGCGCCCGAAGTGCCGGCATCGGCTAGCGATACCGGCGCCGGTCCCTTAGCAAAGCGCCACGGGCGAGTCCAGCCGCGCCCGCCTTGCAAGTCCTGGAACAGCCGAAAGAAAAAGCCGCCGGGCGGACCCGGCGGCTTCTCGAACGGCGGCGCTCGGCGTTCGGGGAGAATTGCTTGCCCGCCGTCTGCTACCGAATTTACAGCGGCTGCGGGCCGCGCTCGGGCCCACGGCGGTCATGGTGGCGCCAGCCGTGGCGCGCGCGCCAGTGACCGGCCCGCTTGGCGCCGAGGCGGGCGAGCACGTCGAAGCGGTGCTTCTGCGCGTCGTCCAGGCTCTGGTAGAGTGGGCCGGCGGCGGCGGCGAGCTTCTTGAGCGCGGCGCCGCGCTGCTCGAGCGCGTCGGCGCGCCGACTCAGGCGCTCGACCGGGTTGGCCGGGACTTGGGCGTTCTTGCGCGCTTCCTGGCGCGCTTCGAACCGCTCGGTGCGCAGCTTGGCGAGATCGCGCATCGCGCTTTCCATCGCCGGCCAGTTCTTCTCCTGCTCGGCATTGAGCTGGAGCCCGGCGTGCAGCGCGGCGATCCGCGCGTCGGCATAGGCGGTCATGTCGGCTGTGCTCATGCGCCAGTGGTGCGCGCCGGCTTGCCGGGCGGGTCCCTGGTCCGCAAAGGCGAACGAGGCACCGGCGATCGCAAGCACGGTCGTTCCGGCAAGAACTGTCTTCCACATGATGGCCACCTCCAAATGGCATTTCGGATACGGCAATCTTGGAACGCGGCCTTGCCTTAGCAAGTTAAAGTTTGGAAAGGTGATTGCGCCCTGCAATGAAGATTTACGCACAATCAAAATAAAATTGCGCAGGGAATCGGACGCTCGGGCGTTACGCCACCGCCTAGACCGGCTTGCCGAACAGCAGATTAGGCAGCCAGAGCGATATTTCCGGAACATAGGTAATCACGATCAGGAAGCCGACCAGAATCATCAGCCATCCGACCGCCGCGCGGACGACCTCGGTCAGCGGCATGCCGGTAATGCCTGAGGCGACGAACAGGTTCAACCCCACCGGCGGCGTCACCAGTCCGATCTCCATGTTCACCACATAGACGATGCCGAGATGGATCGGGTCGATGCCGAGATTGACCGCGGTCGGAAAAAAGATCGGCGCGGTGATCAGGACGATCGGCGCCGGGTCCATAAAATTCCCGGCGATCAACAAGATAATGTTGACGACCAACAAAAAATGCCAAGCGGACAAATCCGCTTCGATGATCATGCGCGCGATGTCCTGCGGGATCTGCGCGGTAGTCAGCACATGGCCGAACAGGAAGGCGTTGCAGATGATGAACATCAGCATCACCGTTACCCGCGACGAGTCGAGCAACACGCGCGGCACTTCGAAAATGTGCAAGTCGCGATAGATGAACACCGCGCATAAGAAGGCATACATGGCCGCCACCGCCGCGGCTTCGGTGGGCGTGAACACGCCGCCATAGATGCCGCCAAGCACGATGAAGATCAGCAACAGCCCCCACAGCGCTTCGCGGAACAAGTTGAGGCGCTCGGCCCACGACGCCTTCGGCTGGCGCGGCAGCTTCTTGATCCGCGCGGCAAGATAGATCGCCACCATCAGACCGAGCCCGAGCATAATGCCGGGAACGACACCGGCCATGAACAGTCGCCCAACCGAGGTTTCCGTCACCGCGGCATAGATGACCAGTGTGATCGACGGCGGGATAAGAATGCCGAGGGTGCCGGCATTGACGATTACGCCGGTGGCGAACCGTTGCGAGTAGCCGACCCGCACCATGCCGGCGATCACGATTGAGCCGATCGCCACCACGGTCGCGGGCGAAGAGCCGGACACCGCCGCGAACAGCATGCAGGCAAGCACCGACGCGATCGCCAAACCGCCCGGCAGGTGCCCGACCACGGCAATGGCGAAATTGATCATGCGCTTGGCGACGCCGCCGGTGGTCAGGAAGTTGCCGGCGAGGATGAAGAACGGAATCGCCAGCAGCGTAAAATGCTCGAAAGTCTGGAAGAATTTCAACGTGAGCGACGCAAGGCTGTCGTGCTCGAAAATCAGAATCGTAAGGATCGACGCCAGCCCGAGCGACATGGCGACTGGCAGACCGACCGCCAACATGCTCAGCAGCGAGACGAACAGGAACACCGTGTTCATCGCTGCACCGTCGTCGCGTCGGGATGGTTGTCGTGGGTGACGTCCTCGATCGCTTCTTCCGCCTCGTCGGCAAGCTCATAGCCCGGCGATTGGCCGGTAAAGATGCGCCAGCCCATCTCAAGCAGGCGGATGAACAGGAAGACAAAACCAAGCGGCAGGCAGATTGTCAGTTTCCAGGTCGCAATTGGAATGTCTTCGGCCTCGACGTTGACAATGTACAGGCGGTGGAGGTAGGCGAAGGATCCGTACATCATCAGCAATGTGTACGTGAGCGCCAGCAGCAGCACTAAAATGCCGATCGCGCGCCGGGGAACAGGCGGCAGCAGCCGCACCGCGGCATCCACCCCGATGTGCGCGCGCACCCGCACGCAATAGGAGATGCCGATCATCGTCAGCCAGGCAAAAAGATAGAAATTCGACTCGAGCTGCCAATCGAGGCCCGAGTTGAAGACGTACCGCAGCACGACCTGAATAAATGTCAGCACCGTCATCACGCCGAGGATGAGCGCGATCAGCCCCTCCTCGATGCGGTGCACCGCCTCCCGCAGCGCCACCAGCAGTCCCCCTGGATTTTCGACTTTTCTTGTGGCGGCGGCCGCGGTTCCCCACCGCGGCCGCCGGTCGTGGTTAGTTGGTGGCCGGACCGTTCGAAGCAACGGCAGCGTCGATGATGTCCTTGCCGATCTGCTTTTCGAACTTCTTCCACACCGGATGCATCGCTTTGACCCACGCTGCGTGCTGCGCGGGCGTCAGCTGATGGATCTTGGTTACGCCAGAGGCGGCGATCTTCTTCTTGGCGTCCTCGTTGAGCTTGTCGGCGATCTCGTTGTTGGCCTCGGTCGCCTCTTTCATCGCCTTGGTCAGGCCGGCGCGGATGTCCGCGGGCAGGCCGTTCCACCATTTGGCATTGACCAGCACCATGTAGTCGATGACGCGGCCGTTCAACTCGGTGAAGTCCTTTTGCACTTCATAGAACTTCTTCGAGTAGATGTTCGACCAGGTGTTCTCCTGGGCGTTCACGGTGCCGACCTGCAGCGCCTGATAGACTTCCGAGAAGGCGAGCTTCTGCGCGTTGGCGCCGACGGCCTCAAAGGTCGCTTGGATGATGTCGGACTGCTGGATGCGGAACTTCAGGCCCTTGGCATCGGAAGGCATCAACAGCGGCTTGTTGGCCGACATCTGCGCCAAGCCGTTGTGCCAGTAGGTGAGCCCGAGATAGTTGCGGTTCTCCATCGAATGCAGGAGCGCTTGGCCCGTCTTGCTGTTCTCGAAGGTGCTGACCGCTTTCATATCCTTGAACATGAACGGAAGGTCGAACACCTGCAGTTTTTTGGTGTACTTGCCGAACTTCGACATCGAGGTGGCGATGAACTGCACGTCACCGAGCGCGATCGCGTCCATCTCCTGCTTGTCGCCGAAAAGCGACGAGTTGGGATAGACCTCGACCTTTACCTTGCCGGGAAGATACTTCTCGGCCAGTGCCTTGAACTTGAGCGCCGCCTGCCCTTTCGGGGTTTTCTCGGCGACCACGTGACTGAATTTCAGAACCATCGGCTCGGCATTGACCATAGCCGGGGCAGCAAAAACGGCGGCCGCGGCCGCCGCGAGAATCCATTTACGCATTTTTGTTCCTCCGAGATTTCGCCGAGGAAGCCTTATATTATTGGGTTTTTGGCCGTATTGATCGACATCAAACCCAGCTTCCTACCAATGGCCAATAGCCACCATTAGGCGCGGCGGGCGTCAAGCTAAAAAGCATAGGTATACGGGCCGCAGGTTTGGCGCGCTACTGGCGTTGCCAAAACAGCGTATTTTCAGGGCCGGCGCCGCCCACCCTCAATTGAGCGCCGCCAGCACCGGACCCAGGCCCATTTCCTGCGCCATGGCGAGCGCCACCTGTTTCTGGTCGTCGCGCAGGGTCGCAATCAATGGCCGCGCCGCGGCGGCCAGTCGCTTGATGGCGACGCCGTCGAGCACGACCGAGACGACCCGGTGGCTGATCCGGCGCACCAGGCCGGCCGTTTCCTGCGCCGCCTGCCGGCGCGCCAACCCGCGCAACGCCGCTTCCACCGGCGGCCAATAGGCCTTCTGCTCGTCGGTCAACTTGAGCATGCGCTTGACCCGCGCGATATCGACTGCGGCCGCTTGTCGCGGCTGCCCCGCGGTGATGCCGTTCCGATCGTCGGCAAACGCCCGCGAATTTCCGGACAACATGGTAATCGCCGCGAGCGCGAGCACGCCCGCAAATATGATCTTCTTCATTTCGGAAAGTCCCCGCCGTACTAATGATGTTGCGGGCGGATAGCCGGCAATTTCGCCGCCAACGGGGCGAATTACGGTCAAAATAAGATTTCTTCGATGTTTTCGCGCAAACGCGTGAATATGGAAAATGCCGCGCCCCTTTTTGGAGCGCGGCATTGGAACTTGGCCGGCCGTTAACCGACGTCGGTGGAATGTATCCGCCGCTCCGCCGCCGCATGCCGGTTGCGCCGGCTCTGCATCTTGTTGAGCGCGCCGAGATAGGCCTTGGTCGACGCGACCAGCGTATCGGGATCGGCGCCGCGCGAGGTGTAGGAGCGCCCGTCATGGGCGAGCCGCACCGAGACTTCCGCCTGCGCGTCGGTGCCTTCGGTCACCGCATGCACCTGGTAGAGCTCGAGCACCGCCTCGTGCGGCACCAGCGCATGGATCGCGTTGAAGATCGCGTCCACCGGGCCGTTGCCGGTCGATTGCGTGGTGATGTGCTTGCCGTCGATGTCGAGCGTCAGCGTCGCCGACTGCGGACCTTGTGTGCCGGCGATCACCGTGAGCGACACCACCTTGATGCGGTCGTGGCCGGTGGCGATCTCCTCGTCCACCAGCGCCTCGATGTCCTCGTCGTAGATCTGCTTCTTGCGGTCGGCCAGCGCCTTGAAGCGCACGAAGGCGTCCTCGAGCTGGTTGCCGGCCAATTGATAGCCGAGCTCTCCCAGCTTGTGCACGAAGGCGTGGCGGCCGGAATGCTTGCCCATGACCAGCGAGGTCTGCTTCACGCCCACCGTTTCCGGCGTCATGATCTCGTAGGTCTGCGCGTTCTTGAGCATGCCGTCCTGGTGGATGCCGCTCTCGTGGGCGAACGCATTGCGACCGACGATCGCCTTGTTGTACTGCACCGGGAACGAGGTCGCCGCCGACACCAGCTTGGAGGCGCGCGTGAGCATGGTGGCGTCAATGTGGGTCGCGTAAGGCAGCACATCGTTGCGCACCTTCATCGCCATCACGACTTCTTCCAGCGACGCGTTGCCGGCGCGCTCGCCGATGCCGTTGATCGCGCATTCGATCTGGCGCGCGCCCGCATTCACCCCGGCGAGCGAATTGGCCACCGCCATGCCGAGATCGTCGTGGCAATGGGTGGAGAACACCGCCTTGTCGGCATTGGGCACCCGCTCGCGCAGCATCTTGAAGAGCGCGAAATATTCCTCCGGCACCGAATAGCCGACGGTGTCGGGGATATTGATGGTGGTGGCGCCGGCATTGATGGCGGCCTCCACGCAGCGGCAAAGGAAATCGTGCTCGGTGCGGGTGGCATCCTCCGCCGACCATTCCACGTCGTCGGTATGGCTGCGGGCGCGGGTCACCTGCCCGACCACCATCTCGTAGACCTCGTGCGGCTCCTTCTGGAGCTTGAATTTCATGTGCACCGGCGAGGTGGAGATGAAGGTGTGGATGCGCTTGCGTTTCGCTGGCTTGATCGCCTCGGCGCAGCGGTCGATATCCTTGAAGGCCGCGCGCGAGAGCCCGCAGATCACCGCGTTCTTGGAGCGCTTGGCGATCTCGTGCACGGCGGCGAAGTCGCCTTCCGAGGCGATCGGGAAGCCGGCTTCGATCACGTCCACGCCCATCTCGTCGAGCAGCGCGGCGACTTCGAGCTTCTCCTCGTGGGTCATGGTCGCGCCCGGGCATTGCTCGCCGTCGCGCAACGTCGTGTCGAAGATGACGACGCGGTCCTCTTTGGGCGGCTTCTCTTTATGCGGTTTCTTGGCAGTCATGGCAGTCGGTCCTTCTCAATCACATGCGCCGCTCGTGGGGCGCTCGATGGGGTTGTTTGGTTCCGTCATCCCCCGAGTGCCCAGGCGCAAATGCCCAGCCGGCCCTCAGGGGCGGATAAGGAGAAGGAGCGCGCCCAGAATGAGGGTCGGCATAGACGAGCCCTTGGGTTCGGCCGTGGTGGCCGCCCGCCCGATCGCGCAATATTCGTGGCGCGTCGTCATGGCTCTCAAATACCCTCTTCGTCTGCGGTCAGGATCGCGGAACAAGGTAAAACCCGCGTTAACCGCCATATGGCACGCCCCGCTTCTAGCGGAAGAAGGCGGCGCAAATCAAGCGCCCGATAGGTCAGCATTGTTGTCTGTTTGCCCGGCGCGGATACGGCGTCATAACGGGACGATCGAGAACGCTAGTCCTTGAAGATCGTGACCAATTTGGTGGTGCCCAATCCTTCCATCCGCGGCTTGGCGACGCCGACGGACCGCTCCCAAAAACCGTCGTCCTCAAGCAACGCTATGATCCGCGAAAGATGCCCGTCGTGCGTAAAGATCGCGCCGCCTTTTGCGAGCAAAGGAAAAAGATACTTCATGCAGGTCGTCATAGAGCTCACGAGGTCCACGTCGACGAAGGCTGCAGCGATCGGAGTTGAAAACGACGGCATGGTTTCCTCGAACCAGCCCTTGTGAAATTCGCAGACGTCGATCCGTCCATATCTGGAAATAGTTGCTTTCACTTCATCAAGCGACCCCGCATAGCCGCCCTTGCCAAATCTCACGGTTCGTCCGTCGATCGTGCGCTGAAACGTCTCGTCGTTTGCCGGTATCCCCTCGAAAGAATCGAACAACACGAGACGGCGCTGCCGCGCCGCGCATATGAGGCTCAGTTTCGCCGCGCTCGCACCCTTAAAACATCCCGCTTCCACGACCACGCCGTCCAGTCGAGCGGCATCGTGCAAGATGAACTTTGAAACCATGAGCAGCTCGGAGTGAAGATGTGCCGGGTTCGTGTAGGCATGAATTCGGACCATCGCTCGTGCAAGGGCGCGGTATTCCGCCATGTCCTGGCCAGGCGCGTCGGCAACGAAGTCATGCAGAGCCCGCCGTTCCACCCTATGCCATAGAATTCGAAGTTTTTCCCAGGGATAGGGCACCCTGCGTTTTACGGCCACGCGAGCGGAATACGGCACAATGGGCATTGCGGTTCACTTACCAAGAAAATGACTTGGTTACAGCCTTCGTTGTGGATGTCTTGCGAAGTGTAAAATTGCATTCGGCGAATCGCAATGGCAGTCGAGCGCGAGGAACTATCCTTGCTCTGCCCAGAGGAACAAATTTGGCCGCCCCGTGCGTTACCTGCTGATCCCCGGCACCTGGTGAGCGCGAGGGCGTTGACTCATAAACGGGCGGCAATCATTCCGGCTTCGCCTGTTGGCAACCGCTTTCGAAGGTAAGCGCCGACACGGAGAGGACATGCCGTCGATGCCGGCTATATTGCGAACGCGGCAAGGCATAGGATGAGCAAATGAAACCGTCACGAATTTTGCTGATTTCCATCCTGGCTACGGCTGTTCTGTATATTGCCAGCTTTGTGGCGTTGGGCAGTTCGTTTCCAACCATCGACTCGAGCGGACAGGAGATCGTCGAATGGTTTTCGGCGAACGGCACAAGAGCCCGGATTTACGCCTGGACAGCGGCGTTCTTTTCACTTGGCTTCGCCATCTTTGGTGGACAAGTCTCAGCCCTGCTTCCCAAGCCGCATCGCTACATTTTTTTGGCCGGCGTACTCGGGTGCGCCATTACCGCCCAAGTCCAGGCCTGGTTCTGGGCGGGGTTGGCATTTCATCCACAAGGCCTCGAGCCAGGGGCCGCCCGTACCATCTTCGATATCGCTGCTTTCTGGGGCCCGCTGGTCAACGGATCGACAACGACCATGGCAATAGCGGTCGCTGCCCTGGGGTTCGGTGTGTCACCAATCATTCCACGCTGGCTCGCCTGGTTGAGCGTCATCTTCCTGCTCGAGCAGGCAATCGAGACGATTACCGTCTTCGGGCAGAGTGGATTTATTGCGCCGGGTGGCACCATGAACGTGTACCTCGGCGGGGTCCTCGGGTTTCTGTGGATCGGCGGGGTCGTCCGCTGGGCGCTTCAGCGAATTGACTCGGGCGGTCACTCCGAAAAGATGCGGGCGTAATGGTGAGGGGGTCAAAACGTCTCACCACGCCCTATTGCTCTGAAGGCCGGGCGCTGATCCAGTAGTCCTCGACGATGCGTGGTCCACGCGAGAGTTGGGCGGGGCGGCAGAGATTGGGGAGGATAGCTCGCCGCCAGCACGCGAGACCTGTCACACGCGAGACTTGTCAAATGTAGCGAGTACTCGCTTGAATAGGAGGGCGGCAGTGGAACAAACATCGCGGATCCGATTTCCGAGCGAGGTCGATACGCAATGACCGCCGCGCTGGAAGTTTCCAATTTCCGGGCGCGGTTTGAGCGGACCATTGCCGGCTTAAACGTCCGACTGGAATCGCACCAGATCCTTCTTCTGTCGAAGGTCTTTCGCACCGTTTCCTGGCGCTTCCAGGACCTCGAGCTGCAGATCTTCCTGGTCATCGACGGCGACCCGCACCAGCTGGAACTTCGCGGCGAGCCTGGCGAAGACCCCACAATCCATCTTGCGATGGAAAGCGGTCTGCTCGACAGCGCAATCAAAAACAAGTTCTCGTTTGCCGAGGCGTTCCTGAGCGGAAAGCTGCGGGTGACCGGAGCAACTCCGCTGCAATTGACGAAGTTCATGCATTTACTTTCGCCACTGCTGGAAAGCTACCGGGACGCATTGGAGGTTGCGGATGTCAAAGCCTGACTCTTTGCGGGTGTTCCACGAAATGGACGGCGACACCGCGTTCCTGAGCGGCCGGCGCATCGCCATTATCGGTTACGGAAACCTGGGATGCCCGCTGGCTTTGAATCTGCGCGATTCGACCGAGGCGAAACTGGTCGTGGCTTGCGCCCCCGATGCGACGAAGGAGCAGGCACTTGCGGACGGATTCGAAGTCCAGTCCGTCGCCGACGCGGTTTCCGGCGCGGACATCGTTCTGTTTCTCGTTCCGGATGAGCTTCAACCCGCCGTCTTTCGTGATGAAATTGCGCCGCATCTGAAACCCGGATCGGCGCTTGTCCTGGCATCGGGCTATGTGCTGGCGTTCGAACTGATCGCTCCGCCTGCCGGGGTCGACGTGCTGTTGCTGGCGCCGCGGATGGTTGGCAAATCCATTCGCACGCTGTTCCTTTCGGAGCAGGGTTACTTGAGCTACGTCTCGGTGGAAGCCGACGCCACGGGCCACGGCTGGAAGACGCTGCTGGCATTGGCGCGAGCCTGTGGTGCCCTGCGCCGGGGCGCGTTGCAGCTGTCGGCGCGCCAAGAGGCGACGCTGGACCTGTTCATCGAGCAGTCCGTGGGGCCCTGGCTGGGGGCAGCGGTCCTGGCCGCCTTTCACGTCGGCCGGGAGGCCGGCTTGCCGCCCGAAGGACTATTGCTGGAAATGTATTTCTCCGGCGAGATGGCGCAGACATTTCAGGCGATGGCCGATCATGGATTCCTCGGTTCGACCGAACTGCACGGTTATGCGGCCGCTTTCGGCGGCTTCATGCAGAGCATGAACATCGACCGCGCGGCCATGGCCGAATCGATGCGAACGGTGCTCGCCTCGATTCAGAATGGCGACTTCGCCCGCACGCTGCAGGAGGATGTCGATGGCGGCTACCCCTGCCGGCAGATGCTGACCGACTTCCTGGCGTCACTGGACAATATCACGCATGTCGAAAATCAGCTGACGGATCGGCTGCAGGGCGGGGCCGGAAGAGGCAGCTAGCCGGCGAAGCGGGCATGCCTTTCGCACGGGCTTGATGTCCGCTTTCAGAGACAAAGCAGGCCTGACGCGCAGCAATTTTTGTGAGTACAGGCCCTAGCCGTTCTCCGCCTTCAACGCCTTGCCCGCCTTCTTTAGATCCCGCAGCGCTTTGCCCTCGACCTTCGGGTAATCGAGCTTGAGCGCTTGAAGCGCCTCCACCATCGCCGCCGCCACCACCAGCCGCGTGAACCATTTGTTATCGGCCGGCACCACGTACCAGGGCGCTTCCGGCCGGCTGGTCTCACGGATCGCCTCCTCGTAAGCGTGCATGTATTTCGGCCACAGCTTGCGCTCGGCCACGTCGCCCATGGAAAACTTCCAACGCTTGCCCGGCTCCTCGATGCGATCGAGGAAACGCTGGCGCTGTTCTTTACGCGACACGTTGAGGAAGAATTTGAGGATGAGTGTCCCGCTGGTGGCGAGATGGTGCTCGAAGCCGCGGATCGCCTCGAAACGCCGCTGCCAGAGGCCGCGGCCGCCCAGGCTGTCGGGCAATTGCTGGCTTGCCAGAATCTCCGGATGCACGCGTACTATCAGCACTTCCTCATAGTGTGAGCGGTTGAAAATACCGATGCGCCCGCGCTCCGGCAGCCGCATGGCGGCACGCCAAAGGAAATCGTGGTCTAGTTCTTCGGCGCTCGGATGCTTGAACGAGAACACCTGGACGCCCTGCGGATTGAGTCCGCTCATCACATGCTTGATGGCGCTATCCTTGCCGGCGGCGTCCATGGCCTGCAAGACGATCAGCACCGACCAGCAGTTGCTGGCATAGAGCTTCTCCTGCAATTCGACCAGCCGGTCGATGCCGTCGGCCAGCAACTTCTTGGCCTCGCGCTTGTCGATCGTGAGGCCGCAGCAGTCGGCCGGATCGTGCTCGGCGAGCCGGAACGCGTCGGGTTCGTCGATGCGAAAGCGTTTGGCGAGGGTTTCGAGTTTCATGGGCTTCAGTTCACGCCACCGCGGCGCCCTTGGCAAGACTAACCATGGCTAGCCGCCGCCGAATTGATGCGACAGGAAGGTCGTGACGAAGCGCGGCATCGCCGTGTCGAAATCCGCCGGTCCGCGCACGATGCGGATGCCGGCAAGCTCCGGCTGTTTTTCCCGGGCGAGATGATCAAGCACGCGCGCCTGCAACGTATCGGCATTCTCCCTCGCGCGCAGCACTTTGATCTGAACGATCAGCACGCCGTCGACCACCGTGGTCCAGCCGGCCTCGGCCGCCAGCGCGCCCGCGTCGAGCCCGGTCTCTTCTTTCAGCTCGCGCCGCAGGCTGTGATCGAGATCGACCTTGCCGTCCACGATGTCGTCGGGATCGGGCGTGCCGCAGGGGAAATAGATCCGCCCGGCATTATAAGTGTGCGCGCCCATGACGCCGAGCAGCACCGCTCCGTCGCTGGCGACGACCGCCGCCGCCCCGAAGCAATCGCGCACACCCGCATGCGGCCGCCCCCAGGCGTCCCAGGCGGCGAAGCTCGCATAGTCGGTCTCCAGATAGCCGCCTTCGAACACGCCGTCGCTCACCCGCTGATGATGCATCAGCAGCACGCGGCCATTCCAGATCGCCGGCTTTGCGCGTTGCAGGTCGGCGAAATAGGCGTCGATCGCAGCGCGCTTTTCGCCGGCGAAGGCCCACGGCTTGGGCGCGAAGGACAGGTCCAGCCGGTCGACGGGAAAGATTGCAGGGTCGCTCATTGCCGGCAATCGACGCGAGCGCGGGCGCGCCGTCAAGCCTCGATGGTGCCCTCGGAGACGATCACCGCGCCGCCACCGATCGAAACAGCGGTCAACTGACTGCCGGCCAGCGTCATCGCGAGCGTGATCAGGCTTGGGCGGCCCATCTCGTAGCCCTGCTCGATCGCAAACTGATGGCTGCCGTCCTTGAGGCCGGCGAAGCGCGCCATTACCCCGGCGAAGGCGGCGGCGGCTGATCCGGTGGCCGGGTCCTCGGCGACGCCGAGATGCGGTGCGAACATGCGGGCGTGAAAATCATGATCGGACTCGGCGGTCTTGTTGCTGAACACATAGACCGCGCGGTCGCCGAAGGTCGCGGCAAATTGTGCGGAGGGCTTGGCGCGGCCGACTGCGTCCAGGCTGTTGAGCGGCACGAAGATGAATGGGTTGCCCGCCGACCAGCAGCCGGGAATGAAAGCGTCAAAACCGATGTCGCCGGCCGCAAGGCCAAGCGCCGCCGCCAAGGCATCATTGGCCGGCGGCGCGCCGCCGTCCGCCGGCAAGGATGGCAGCGCGAAGAACGCTTGGCCGCGGTCGCCGGCAGGCGTCGCCTGGCATGTCACCGCTCCGATATTTTCCTCCAGCACCATGGCGCGCGCCGCGTTGCCACCATCGAGGCACGCGAGCAGCACCGCCGACCCCACGGTCGGATGTCCGGCGAACGGCAGCTCGCGTTTAGGTGTGAAGATGCGCAGTCGAGCGCGATGCGCAGGCGCCTCGGGCGGTAGCACGAATACCGTCTCCGACAGATTGAACTCGCCGGCGATCGCCTGCATGGCGGCCAGGTCGAGGCCTTCCGCTTCCAACACGACCGCAAGCGGATTGCCGGCAAAGCGCCGATCGGCGAAGACGTCGAGCGTGACGAAACGTCTTTTCATGGCTGGCGATCTCCCGGCCTGGCCGAGGTTTTATGGACGATGGCGCCGCCCGCGACCAGTCAATGTTTCAAATGCAAACCAGCAATCGGTTAAATGGCTTCGGCTTCGAACACCTGGCTCGGCTCGACGATCTCCTGCTGCGCCGTCACCAGCTGGATTTCCGGCGCGCCCGCCTCCGCGGTCTTGGTCAGCACGCCGAAGATGCTCGATGCCGCGCGCGCGAGCGCCACGTCGATTTTTCCCTCGCGCAGGTAATGCGCCAGGAACAGCGCGGCGATGGCGTCGCCCGCCCCGTTCACCACCAGCGGCAGTTTCGGCGTGCGCAGGCGGAAGCAGGTCTTCTCGTCGGAGGCCAACAGATCGACCGCGTCCTCCGGCGTTTCCTCGGTGTGCAGCGACGTGACCAGGCACACGCGCGGCCCCAGATCGTGCACGGCTTTCACCGCGTCGCGCGTGGTGACAAGCGTCTTGCAGGCGCGGCCGCTCAGGTATTCGAGCTCGAACTGGTTAGGCGTGATGACATCGGCCGCCGGCACCGCCTTGTCGCGCATGAATTCCGGAATGCCCTCGCGCACGAATATGCCGCGGCCGACGTCGCCGATCACCGGGTCGCAGCAATATTTCGCCGACGGGTTGGCGCGCTTGACCGTCGCCACCGCGTCGAGAATGGCGGTTCCGATATCCGTCCCGCCCATGTAGCCCGACAGCACGCCGTCGCATTCGCCCAGCACGCCGCGCTGCTCGATGCCGGCCACCACTTCGCGGATCATGCCGGCGTCGAACACCCGGCCCTGCCATTGGCCGTAGCCGGTGTGGTTGGAATACTGCACCGTGTGCACCGGCCACACCTCCACCCCCATGCGCTGGAGCGGAAACACCGCGGCCGAATTGCCGACATGGCCATAGGCGACGTGCGACTGGATGGAGAGGATGTTCATGGCGCCGCAAACTAGCGGCTCACCTGGCTGTTGCAAACCGCCGCGCGCGGGTTCCGCCTGCCGCCGTCGCGTGCCATCATCGCCGTGATGAACATCGACGCCCGACTAGCCGACGCCTGGGCGCGGCTGCCGGACTATCTCGGCAGTCATGTGCTTGTGAGCATCACCGCGCTGGCGATCGGGCTCGGGATCAGCCTGCCGCTCGCCGTCGCCTCGATCCGCCGCCCGGTGCTGCGCGGCACCTTGCTCACGGTCGCCAGCGTGATCCAGACCATCCCGGGCATTGCGCTGCTGGCGCTGTTCTATCCGCTACTGCTGGCGCTCGCCGCGCTGTCGGAAAAACTGTTCGGCGCCAGCTTTTCAGCACTCGGCTTCCTGCCCTCGGTGCTGGCGCTGGCGCTCTATTCCATGCTGCCGGTGCTGCGCAACACCGTGGCCGGCCTCAATGGCCTCGATCCGTCCTTGCGCGACGCCGCCCGCGTCATCGGCATGCGGCCGTCGCAGTCGCTGCGCGAGATCGAATTGCCACTGGCCATGCCGGTGATCATGGCCGGCATCCGCACCTCGGCGGTATGGGTGATCGGCACCGCCACGCTGTCGACCCCCATCGGCCAAACCAGCCTCGGCAACTACATCTTCGCCGGCCTGCAGACGCAGAACTGGGTGTTCGTCATCTTCGGCTGCGTCGCCGCTGCCGTGCTGGCGCTGGTGGTCGATCAATTGCTGGCGCTGATGGAGCACGGCGTCGCCGCCCGCAGCCGCACGCGCGTCGCCGCCGGCGGCATCGGCCTCGCGCTGGTGGTACTGGCGGCGCTGGTGCCGGGCAGCGCCGGCACGCGCAACACTTATGTCGTCGGCACCAAGAGCTTCACCGAGCAATACATCCTGGGCGCGCTGATCCAGCAGCGGCTGGCCGCGCGCGGGCTGGCGAGCGAGCGGCGCGACGGCTTGGGCTCCGCGGTGGTGTTCAAGGCGCTGACGGCAAACGACGTCGACGTCTATGTCGATTATTCCGGCACCATCTGGGCGAACTACATGCATCGCAGCGATGTCAAGCCGCGCGCGGAGGTGCTGCGCGAGGTTTCGGTCTGGCTCAAGCGGAACTACGGCGTGCGCATGCTCGGCGATCTCGGCTTCGAGAACGCCTATGCGCTCGCCATGCCGCGCAAGCGCGCCGAGGCGCTTGGCATCAAATCGATTGCGGATCTCAGCCGCTATGCGTCGCAGATGACCATCGCCGGCGACTACGAGTTCTTCGACCGCCCCGAATGGAAGGCGATCCAGCAAGCCTATGGCCTGCATTTCGCCAAACAGAAATCGATGCAGGCGACCTTCATGTATCAGGCCGCCGCCACCGGCGAGGTCGACGTGATCTCGGCCTTCTCCAGCGACGGCCGCATCGCCAAATACGATCTGAAGGTGCTGAGCGATCCGAAGCAGGCCATCCCGCCCTATGACGCCATCCTGCTCGTGGCGCCCGACGACGCCAAGGACGAGAAGCTCATCGCCGCACTTCAGCCCCTGATCGGCGCCATCGATGCCAGAACCATGCGCGCGGCCAACCTGCGCGCCGCCGGCGGCGGCGTGTTGCCGGCTGCGGTGGCGAAGTGGCTGTGGGGGCGGATTCACAAGTCGGAGTAGCCCAATGACGCGAACAGACGAAGCGTCGCGGATTATTGACGCGCCGCCGAAGCAGGTTTACCAGGCTTTCGCCGACCCCGCCGCCCTCGCGTCGTGGCTTCCGCCTAAAGGCATGAGAGGCCACTTTGAAGAATTCGATTTTCAGTCGGGTGGGACCTACCGGATGGTGCTGACCTTTGTCGAGCGAAACCATTCGACGCCCGGCAAGACGTCGGAGGACACCGATGTCGCAGAAGGACGGTTCGTCGAAATCATCCCGGACCGGAAGATCGTTCAAGAGGCTGCGTTCAAGTCCGACGATCCCAAATTTGCCGGGACAATGACGATTACTTGGTCCCTAGCCAAAGCGGAGAACGGCACTGAAGTCACCGTGCGCTGCGACAACGTGCCGGACGGAATCACCAAGGCAGATCACGACACCGGCTTGAAATCGTCGCTCGACAACCTCGCGACGTTTCTTCGATAGCGCCGCAGACGAACCCTTCGCTTTTGTTGTCTCGAAGGATGAGGCCGCCGCTTCAACACTATTACGGCTCCACGGCCTCTTTCAGCTCCTTCGTCCGCGTGCGCGTCAGGTCCAGCATACAGATGCCGCCGCGGATGCGCGCGATGGTGCCGTCGGCGAACTCATAATAATCGCAATTGGCGTCGCGGAATTTCAGCCATTGCGCCTGCGCGATCTCGAGCTGTTTGCGCTGCTTGGCGTTGTCCGCCATGGCAAGCGCCTTGGCATAGGCCGCCGCCAGGCGCTTTTCGAGGATGGCGAGGTTGCCCTTCTGACACGTTACAATGTCGTAGGTGCTGCCTTGGCAGTCCTTTTCGTCTTCGGCAAAAGCAAAAACGGCCGCCCCGAGAAGGGCGGCCGTCGCGAGAGCTGCGATGCGCAGCATGCTCAGTTTTTCGACTTGTCCACCAGCGCCCGCTCCTTGATCCACGGCATCATGTCGCGCAGCTTGGCGCCGATCTGCTCGGCGGCATGCTCGGCGAGCTTGGCGCGGGTGGCCTTGAACGAGGTCTGGTTGACCTTGTTCTCCAGCATCCAGTCCTTGGTGAAACGGCCGGACTGGATGTCGGCCAGGATGCGCTTCATCTCGGCGCGCGTTTCCTGCGTGATCACGCGCGGACCGGAAACGTATTCGCCGTACTCCGCCGTGTTCGACACCGAATAGTTCATGTTGGCGATGCCGCCTTCGTAGATCAGGTCCACGATCAGCTTCATCTCGTGGATGCATTCGAAATAGGCCATCTCCGGCGCGTAGCCGGCCTCGCACAGCGTGTCGAAGCCCGCCTTCATCAATTCGACCACGCCGCCGCACAGCACCGCCTGCTCGCCGAACAAGTCGGTCTCGCATTCCTCCTTGAATGTCGTCTCGATGATGCCCGCACGGCCGCCGCCGATCGCCGCGCCATACGACAAGCACAGATCGTGCGCATTGCCGGAGGCGTCCTTGTGGATCGCCAGCAGGCAGGGCACGCCGGCGCCGCGCTGATATTCGGAGCGCACGGTGTGGCCGGGGCCCTTGGGCGCGATCATCATCACGTCGAGGTCGGCGCGCGGCTCGATCAGGTTGAAATGCACGTTGAGGCCGTGCGCGAACATCAGCGCCGCGCCCGGTTTCATGTTCTTGGCGAGATGATCGTTATAGATGTCGGCCTGCAATTCGTCCGGCGTCACCATCATCATGACGTCGGCCCATTTGGCGCCTTCCGCGGCGTCCATGACCTTGAACTTTTCGCCTTCCGCCTTTTTCACGCCGGCCGAGGTCTTGCGCAGCACGACCGCGACCTCCTTGACGCCGGAATCGCGCAGGTTGAGCGCATGGGCGTGGCCCTGGCTGCCATAGCCGATGATGGCGACCTTCTTGCCCTTGATCAGGTTCAGGTCGGCGTCGCGATCGTAATAAACACGCATGTTTTCCTCACTCACCCCAAAGGTTCGGCCCCGCTTCTAGGACGCTTGGGCGCAGCCGACAAGTCCCGCGCCCACCGGCATTTTCAGCCGCTCAAATCACCATCGGCACGATGCTGGCGACCAGCAGCAGCGCCATCACCGCGTTGAAAATGCGGGCATGGACGGGATCGCGCAGCAGCCGGCGCAGGGCGACGCCGAAACCGGCCCAGGTCATCACCGCGCCGGCGGTAACAGCCGCGAACACCGCCAGCATGACGGCCAGGTCCTGGCGCTCATGGCCGGGGCGTACATAGACGGCGACGGCGCTCAGCGCGGCCACCAGCCCCTTGGGATTGACCCACTGGAACGCCGCCGCCTGCCAGAACGTGAAGGGCCGCGCCGGGCCGCCGCCGTTGTCGCGCACCTGGTGGGCGGTGGCGACCTTGAAGGCGAGCCAAAGCATATAGGCGGCGCCGGCAATCTTGAGCGCGAGCTGCAACGACGGCACCGCGGCGAAGACCAGGCCGAGCCCGGTGCCGCAGGCGAGCAACAGCACCACGAAGCCGATCGACACGCCGGCCATGTGCGGGATGGTGCGCGCGAAACCGAAATTAACGCCAGAGGCAGCCAGCATGATGTTGTTCGGCCCCGGCGTGAGCGTCATGACGAACGCGAAGGTGACGAGCGCGAGAAGGATGTCGAGAGGCATTGCGTTTGTCTTTATCGCCTCAGTCCGGATCCTTGCGACGCACGTCCGCATCGCCGAACACCGCGCGTGGCTGCAGATCGTTCAGCATGGAGACGACCGGAACCACGATGAAGAGCACATAGGACACGTACACCGAAGCAAAGGCGAAAGGGATTCCCAAGCCGTAAAGCGCCATGCCGAAGTAGCTGCGCTTCATCAGGCTCGGATGCAGGTGGATCGCATGTTCTTCGTTGCGCAGATGGTAGGTGACGTAGTGGCGCAGCCAGGTGAAGGTCGAAGCGGTGAAAAACATGACCGTCGAATAGGTCGCGACCGCGAGCTCGCGGAAGAGGTCCTCGCCCAGATAGCCGGTGGCGAACGGGATCAGCGACATGAAAAACAGCAGCAGGAGATTGAGCCACATCAGCCGCGGCGTCGTATGCGAGGCCGCGAACAGCAATTGATGGTGGCTGACCCATAACCTGGCGACAATGACGAAGCTCATTGCGTAGATCGTGAGCTTCGGCGTCAGGTAATTCGCCAGCCCGTGCAGGAATTCGTGATCGATCGTATGACCGGGCGGCCGCAGATCGAGCACCATGATCGTCAGGATGATGGCGATGACGCCATCGCTGAACGCCTCGACGCGGGTGGTACTCGGAAATGTCGGCGTAAAGCTCATGGATCACGCGGCATGGCAGGTGGGCCTACATCCCCTCCGGTCCGCGCGCGACGGCCGCGGCCTTTTTGCCCTTGATGAGATGGAGACCGGCGTCACGATCATAGAACACACGCATGACCTTGGTCTCCCTTTGCGGCCGTGCTCTAGCGTGGAATTTGGCCGATGGGAACTGCGATTTCGCGCGTCTTGCCGCTCTGTCTTGACCGGGCCTAGCACCGCTCAAGCCGGGGGATCGGCCGCGCCCGCCGCTGCCAGCGCTTTGCGCGCGTGGACCAGCGCGGAGAGCACGAAGGCCGAGGTCACCTCCGGGCCTCCGACCAGGATGCGGGTCGGCGTCTTCATCTTGTTCCACTCATAGGCCTTGTAGGGCGAGCGTGCGAACAGGCCCCTGCCCTCGCCGAAATGCGCGTCGAGGCAGGACAGCGCCGGCGCGAAAGCGGCGGGCTCTGCTTGGAGCTTGGCAAGCGCCAGCAGCGCAAGGGCGGCGTCGAACGGGTTGAGCGCGGCGGGCAGCATGACCTCACGGACATAGTCGAGCACGCCTGCGCGCAGGCGCGCAAAGACCCCGTCGGGATCGACCGCCGCGCGGGTCGCCTGCGGCATTGCGGCGAAGGCGGCCACGCAGCGCCCCGCATAGGCGCAATAGAGCTCCGGCAAATAGTAGATGTGCGCGCGCGGATCGGCGAAGGCGCCGCTGTCGACAAGCGCGCCCTGGAAACGCACGATGCGCCGCACCGTTTCGAGCCGCTTGGGATTTTCGGCGATCTGCCAGCGCGCGTGATTGCGGAACGCCGCCTCCAGCACGTCGAGATTGAGCGTGGGATCGAGATCGTTGCCGAACGGGCGCTCACCGGCTTCGTTCTCGATCCAGGTCACGATGCCGCCGTCGTAGGCGATGTTGTCGTTGAGCGCGACCGTCGGCGGATTGCGGTTGTTGTCGTGGCCGACCTGGTATTGCGCATAGAAGTCGAGCAGCGGCTGATCGAGCATGGCGTCGCTCACGCCGAACTGCGTCGCCGCCGAGAGCGAACAGGCGGTGGTGTCGCAATCGGGGACATAGCTGCCGAATCCGAGTTCGCTCTTGATGCGCCAGAAGAACTTGCTCAGCCGCACGTGCGGCGGCTGCACCAGCGCCGTCACCACGTCGAAGGGCGCGCCGTTCTCCGGCCCGCGCACCTGCTCGCGGCTGTGGCCCAGGCAGAACGCGATCAGCTCCTTGACGACGCCGCGGGCGCGGGCGCTTTCGTCCGCCGCCGCCATCCCGCTGCCGAGATAATCCATCAGGGCTTCCGCGAAAAAAGCGTCGTAATAGGCCGAGCGGTGGCGGATCTGCACGGGCTCCCACATCGGCTCGGCGATCCCGCGCCAGGGCGGGTTGATGAGCGCGGCGAGCGCCGGATTGGCGAGGATGAAGACGCGGGCGAAATTGAACAGCAGCGTGGCGTTGCGGTAGCTGCGCGCGTTGAGGCCGGCCAGCGCGGTGATCAGATCGCGCCCGCGCATATCGGGGTCGCCTGCCAAGTTGAAAGCGGCGTAGGCCGGAATGAAGCCGCTGCGGGAAAACGAGCGCAGCAGATCGGCCGCGCAAGCGCGAATGATGCCATCGATGCGCGCCAGCGGCACCGCTGCGGACGCGCCGGTTGCAACGGGCGGCGGCTGCGGGTGGCTTTGCGGAAATTCGTCGATCAAGGCCGCGACCGGGGCCCCGATCGCCCGCCAATCCTGCGCGCCGGGATCGGGCGCGTCGCGCGCCGCCGTCAGTGCCTGCCGCAGCGCGTCGAGGCGTGCCGGATCGCGCAATTGCGGCAAGCCGGCGCGCGAAAGCAGAGGCCGCAGCGCGACGTTTCGCAATGCCGTGTGGTAGAATTTGCGCAGATGCGCGTTGCCGGTCCCTGCGGGCGGATCGTGCAACAGCGGATCGCAGACGTCATAGAGCGTCGGCCCCGCGACGCCGCTTGTTAAGGCCGCGAGGCCCGCCTTGACGAAATAACCTGCCTGCATCCGCCCCCGTCAGTGCCCGGCGAATGCCGCGCTTACATCCCCTCCGGCCCGCGCGCGATGGCCGCAATGCCGGTGCGCGCCACCTCGACCAGGCCGAGCGGCAGCATCAGTTCGATGAACTGCTCGATCTTGTCGCTTTTTCCCGTGATCTCGAACACGAAGCTCTCCGTGGTGGCGTCGATCACGCGGGCGCGGAAGGCATCGGCCAGCCGCAGCGCCTCGACCCGGTGCTCGCCCTTGCCCTTGATTTTGACCATGGCCAGTTCGCGCTCGATCGAATTGCCGGCGAGCGTCATGTCCACCACGTGATGGACCGGCACTTGGCGGTCGAGCTGGTTCTTGATCTGCTCGATCACCATGGGGGTCCCGGTCGTGACCACGGTGATCAGCGACAGATGCGCCCGGTGCTCGGTCTCCGACACCGTCAGCGACTCGATATTGTAGCCGCGGCCGGAGAACAGCCCGATAACGCGCGCCAGCACGCCCGGCTCGTTGTCGACCAGCACCGAGAGCGTATGGGTTTCCGGCTTCTGCGCCGTCGGCGCGGCCGGATAGTGGCTCGTTGTGGGAGCGTTCATCACACCATCACCTTGCCTTCCTCGGTGATTGCCTCCTCGATGTCCTCGGCGGCGCCGCTCAACAGCATCTCGTTGTGCGCGCGCCCCGACGGAATCATCGGGAAGCAGTTCTCCGCCGGATCGACCACGCAGTCGAACAGCACCGGCCGGTCGACGTCGATCATTTCCTTGATGGCGTGGTCGAGGTCGCCCGGCTTCTCGCAGCGAATGCCGACCGCATGCATGGCCTCCGCCAGCTTGACGAAGTCGGGCAGCGCCTCCGAATAGCTCTCGGCGTAACGCCCGCCGTGCAGCAATTCCTGCCACTGCCGCACCATGCCCATGTAGCCGTTGTTGAGAATGAAGATCTTGACCGGCAGCCGGTACTGCACCGCCGTCGACAGTTCCTGCATGGTCATCTGCACGCTCGCCTCGCCGGCGATGTCGATGACCAGCGATTCCGGATGCGCCAGCTGCACCCCGACCGACGCGGGCAAGCCGTAGCCCATGGTGCCGAGCCCGCCGCTCGTCATCCAGCGGTTCGGCTCATCGAAGGCATAGAACTGCGCCGCCCACATCTGGTGCTGGCCCACTTCGGTGGTGATGTAGGTATCGCGGTCCTTGGTCAGCTCATAGAGCCGCTGGATGGCGTATTGCGGCTTGATCAGTTCGTTTGACGGCCGGTAGGCGAGCGATTTGCGCGCGCGCCACTTGTCGATCTGTTTCCACCAGTCGCCCAGCGCTTTCTCGTCGGTGTGGCGCGCTTCGGTGCGCCACAGCCGCACCATGTCCTCGAGCACATGGGCGCAGTCGCCGATGATCGGAACGTCGGCGTGGATGTTCTTGTTGATCGACGAGGGATCGATATCGACGTGGATCTTTTTCGAGCCAGGCGAGAAGGCGTCGATGCGCCCGGTGATGCGGTCGTCGAAGCGCGCGCCGATGCAGACCATCACGTCGCAGTCGTGCATCGCCATGTTGGCTTCCAGCGTGCCGTGCATGCCGAGCATACCCAGCCACTGCTTGTCGGTGCCGGGATAAGCGCCGAGCCCCATCAGCGTCGAAGTGATCGGGAAGCCGGTGACCCTGACCAGTTCGCGCAACAATTCGCACGCGGCCTTGCCGGAATTGACCACGCCGCCGCCGGTGTAGAACAGCGGCTTTTTTGCGCCGGCCATCAGCTCGACCGCCTGCTTGATCTTCGCGATGTCGCCCTTCACCTTCGGCTTGTAGCCGGTGTGCGGGTTTTCCTTCGGCTTGGAATACATGCCGGTGGCGAACTGGATGTCTTTCGGGATGTCGACCACCACCGGGCCCGGCCGGCCGCTGGCGGCGATATGGAACGCCTCGTGCAGCACGCGCGGCAGGTCCTCGATGCGTTTGACCAGGTAATTGTATTTCGTGCACGGCCGGGTGATGCCGACGGTGTCGGCTTCCTGAAAGGCATCGTTGCCGATCAGGTGGGTCGGCACTTGGCCGGTGATGCAGACGATCGGGATCGAGTCCATCAGCGCGTCGGTCAGGCCGGTCACCGCATTGGTGGCGCCAGGGCCGGAGGTCACCAGAACGCAGCCGACCTTGCCGGTGGAGCGCGCGTAGCCTTCGGCGGCATGCACCGCGCCCTGCTCGTGGCGCACCAGCACGTGCTGCACCTTCTTCTGCGCGAAGATGGCGTCGTAGATCGGCAGCACCGCGCCGCCCGGATAGCCGAACAGATGCTTCACGCCCTGATCGGCGAGCGCCTCGATCACCATTTCGGCGCCGGTCATTTCCCGTGTCATGGTCGTCGTCCTTGCGTTCGCTTTACTCGTTTACCCGCTTTGCCTTGCTGTTTCGTTTTCCGCTTCGCCGCCGCCCAATAAAAAAGGCCCGTGAAGGGCCATGTCCGGACGCTTCCCTCGGGCTGCCCCTGATCAGGGCTGCATGGGCCGCGTCCGAACCTGTACTACGGTAATAATATTGCGCAACATTGTGTCTGCCCGAACTTTCATTGCGCGGTTTATAGGACCGGCCCGGACCGGGGTCAAGGGCTTTTCGCACGCGCAAACGTCATATTAGAGGCCCGCGCCCTGGTTTTCGAGCACCATTTCCGCCTCCTCCGCCGGCGCCCAGGGCCAGTCGTTCATTTGGTTGCGGAACCAGGTGAGCTGGCGCTTGGCGTAGCGGCGGGTATCCATCACCGCGCCGCCGGTCGCCGACGCCAGGGTGATCTCGCCGCTGAGATGGCGCATCAGCCAAGGCACGCCATGGGCCTTCATCGCCGGCAACAAGGGATCGAGCTGACGCGCCGCCAGCCGCCGCACCTCCTCAAACGCGCCGGCCTGCAGCATGCCGGCAAAGCGCGTCTCGATGCGCCGCACCAGCTCGGCGCGCTCGCAGGTGATGAACACCTTGGCGACGCGGCTGGCATCGATCAGCGGCGGCAGGCCCTCGCGGTGCCAGTCCGACAACGAGCGCCCGGTCGCCAGCATCACCTCGAGCGCGCGCGCGATGCGCGCCCGGTCGTTCGGCATCAGCCGCAAGCCGGTCGCGGGATCGATACGCGCCAGCTCGGTGTGCAGCGCCGCCACGCCCTCGCTTTGCAGGCGCGCGCGAACATTCTCGCGGATCTCCGGCGGAATCGGCGGCACCGCGGCGAGCCCCGTGGTCAGCGCCTTGAAATAGAGCCCGGTTCCGCCGACCAGGATGGCGACGCGGCGCGCGTCCGCGAGCTCGCCGAGCACCGCGCCGACGTCGCGGCACCAGCGCCCGACCGAATAATTCTCCGCGGCATCCACATGGCCGAAGAGCCGGTGCGGCACGCGGCGCTCGTCTTCCGCCGTCGGCCGCGCGGTGAGGATGCGCAGGTCGCGATAGACCTGCATGGAATCGGCGTTGACGATTGTGCCGTTCAGCTTTTCGGCCAACGCCAGCGCCAGCGCCGACTTGCCGCTGGCGGTCGGCCCTGCAATCAGGATGGCGGCTGGCTGCGGCATGAACTATCGCTATCGTTGCGGCAGAGAGGGCTCAGGAGTACCTTATTGCAATGAAACAATCTGTCGTATCCCGCAACATTGAGGTAATGGGCGGCACCGCCGTCTTTCGCGGCACCCGCGTTCCGGTGCAAACGTTGTTCGATTACCTGGAAGCGGGCGATTCAATCGACGAGTTTCTCGAAGGCTTCCCGTCGGTGTCGCGCCCGCAAGTCATCGCATTCCTGGAAGAAGCGAAAGATCGCCTCGTCAACTCAGTCTCATGAAAGTCTTCCTCGACGAATGCGTCGATTGGCGGCTCTCCCGTGACATCGTCGGACACGAGGTTAAAACGGCTCGGCAATTGGGCTGGACGACAATCCAGAACGGCGAATTGCTCAAGCTGGCGTCGGAGGATTTCGACGTCTTCGTCACCGTCGACCGCAATCTTGCCTTTCAACAGAACCTCACAGATCTCGTGATCGCGGTTATTGTGCTCGAGGCAAGAACAAATCGCCTCGCTGATTTGAAGATGCTCGTGCCAAAGCTGTTGCTTTCCATTTCGTCCGCCCGGCCGGAAAAAATCGAGCGGATTAGGAAGCAGTAGCTTCAACACAGACTTGCCGCTGGCGGTCGGCCCTGCAATAAGCACCGCCTTGGCCGGGTCACTGGTCATCCTGCCGCCTTGGTTGCGATCCTGATAGCACGATGCAAGCTCACCCCCCGCGTCACGGAGAATACATTGTCGCTCATTAAGCCTTTCCGCGCCCTGCGTCCCCTGCCTGAGCGCGCCGCAGACGTTCTGGCGCCGCCCTATGACGTGCTCTCCAGCGCGGAAGCGCGCGAACGCGCCAAGGGCAAGCCGTGGAGCTTCCTGCATATCTCCAAGCCCGAGATCGATCTCGATCTGGCGATTAGCCCCTACGACCAGGCGGTCTACGCCAAGGCGGCCGACAACCTCAAGCGCATGGTCGACGCCGGCGTGCTGATGCGCGACGCCGAACCTTGCTATTACGTCTACCGGCTGACCTGGCGCGACCGCACGCAGACCGGCCTCGCCTGCGTCGCCTCGCTCGCCGACTACGCCAGCAACCGCATCCGCAAGCACGAGCTAACCACGCCGGTGAAGGAAGATGACCGCGTGCGCCAGATCGAAGCGATCAACGCGCAGACCGGACCGGTGATGATCGGCTATCCGAACACGCCGGCTATCGACGCGCTGCTGGCCAAGGCAGCCGCGGGCAAGCCGGTCGTGGACGTCACCGCCGACGACGGCGTGCGCCATCAGCTCTGGATCGTAACGGACGCCGCGGCAATCGACGCAATCACCCGCGCCTTCGATGCCCTGCCCGCAGTCTACATCGCCGACGGCCATCACCGCTCGGCGGCGGCGGCGCGCGTGGCCGCCAGCCGCAAGGGCGACGGCGCGCGGCAATATTTCCTGTCGGTGATGTTCCCCGAGCGCGAAATGACCATCCTCGATTACAATCGCGTGGTAAAGGACCTGAACGGCCGTGAGCCGGAGCAGTTGCTCGCCGAACTGGCCAAGAATTTCACGGTGGCCCCGTCCGACGCGCCGGTGCGCCCGGCCTCGTCGCAAGAATTATGGCATGTATCTGGCCGGCCGCTGGTACCGGCTGACGCTGCGCCCCGATCTCGTTCCGGACGATCCGATCGGGCGGCTGCCGATCACCCTGCTGACCCGCAACGTGATCGAGCCGCTGCTCGGCATCAAGGATCCGCGCACCGACAAGCGCATCGATTTCATCGGCGGCGCGCGCGGGCTGGAGGGCCTCGAGAAGCGCGTCGACTCGGGCGAGATGGCGGTCGCGTTCGCGCTTTACCCGACGCAGATGCAGGACCTGATGGCGGTCGCCGATGCAGGGTCCATCATGCCGCCGAAGTCCACCTGGTTCGAGCCCAAGCTCGCCGACGGCATGGTCAATCACGTGCTGGATTAGGGCGTGGACGCGAAAACGCGCTGCTACATCCGCATAGTTTGCAGCTTGATTAGAGGCGGATCATTGGCTGCCTGACGGCTCGGTCTTAAGCGGTATTTGTTCGGTATCGGGTCAAGAGCGGGCATTAGACGTTGACGTAAGCAGGCGAACAAGTCCGTCGCTCGAGTTGCATTCAGCCACTTTTCGCTGCCCGGTTTAAAGGGTACGCTTCCTAGGCCAACCGCAACATTGAGGTTTAAAACAGGAGGCGACGATGGCAACCGCGTGGCAATTATCGGGAGACTATTTCGAGAACTGCAACTGCGATGTCGTGTGTCCCTGCTTAGTGTCGACCAATGCTCCGCTCACATCGAAGCCGACGCAAGGTGTTTGCGACGTGGCACTGGCTTTCCATATCGACAGAGGTAATTACGGCGACGTTCGACTGGACGGCCTGAATGTCGCGATGATCGCCCATACGCCCGGGCCGTTTGGCGACGGCAATTGGACCGCCGCCGCCTATATCGACGAACGCGCCGACGACAAACAAATGGAAGCGCTGGGCGCCATCTTTACTGGCGCCGCCGGTGGCCCGATGGCGGCCTTCGCGCCGTTGATCGGCACTAATCTCGGGGCCAAGAAGGCGCCGATCAAATATCGGATCGACGGCAAAAAGCGGTCGGCGGAAATCCCCAATATTCTGAAAATGGCGGTAGAGCCACTTCCAACCATGCATGAGAGCGGGGAGATGTGGGTGTCGACCGGCCATCCGGTCAATCCGGAGAAGCTTGCGCTCGCCATGGGGATGCAAGGCAATACGTACATCGACCACGGCATGCGCTGGGACAATTCCGGCAAGAACGGCCATTACGCGCCGATTAGCTGGTCGAGCTAACAGGGCCGCACCCGTCGCCGCCGACCTCCCGACCACGGCAACGAGTTCATGAGGAATATATCGCGGGGGTCTTGCGGGGGTGGTGCGATCGAAGTCTGACATGACAAGGCATACGCGCGCGCGATGACCGACACCGTCATCAATGCCGTGCTCCGGCGCGACCGCATAGTCGTGTTGAGCGCGATTGTCGCCATTACCGCCTTGGCATGGGTCTATGTGCTGTGGCTCGCCGCCAATATGGGCATGGGGTCGTCCATGGGAACATCCATGGGCAAAACCATGGGCGGCATGGGTGCGATGCTAAAGCCCGCTTTCCGGCCGTGGAGCGTCGTCGATTTCGCCTACATGTTTGTCATGTGGGCGGTGATGATGGTTGGAATGATGATGCCGTCTGCCACACCGATGGTGCTGCTTTACGCCAATGTCGGCCGCAAGGCGGCGGAAAACGGTAGCCCCCTCGCGGCGACGGGCTGGTTTGTTGCAGGCTATCTTCTGGCGTGGACCGCCTTCAGTCTCGCCGCCACGGTCGCGCAATGGCAATTAAGCCGGCTCGCGCTCATCACACCGATGATGTCGAGTGCGAGTGACCTCTTTGGCGGGCTCATCCTGCTTGCCGCGGGCTTATATCAATGGTCGCCGCTGAAATATGCCTGTCTCACCCATTGCCAATCGCCGCTCGGCTTCCTGATAAGTCGAGGCGGCTTTAGCGCAAGCCCGTGGGGTTCGCTCAAGCTCGGGGCGGAGCATGGCACATTTTGCGTCGGCTGCTGTTGGGTGCTGATGGCGCTTCTGTTTGTCGGCGGCGTCATGAACCTACTGTGGATCGCCGGACTGACTATTTTTGTTCTCTTAGAAAAGATCGTGCCGACGGGCCGGCTGGTTCCGCGCCTTGCCGGCGCAGCGTTGGCTGTGGCAGGCCTTTTCCTTATGTATCGGGTCTTTTGATCGTGACGGGGGCCGCACCCAGACCGACCCGCTATCGTTTCATCGCAACATTACGCCTATAAATCTGCAGAATTGCAGCTTGGGTACGAAATCGCGGCTAGTCGCAAATTTCCGTTGCTGACACTTAGCAAACAATCCAGCCACCCACGCGTTTGCCCGCTTCTGGCCTGAAGCGGGCATTGCGGCGAAGCGGGTTGGTGTCCGCTTTTAGGACCCAAGCGGACACGTTCCGCCATTGCCGAACCACCGCAAGTCATGACGTCCGCGCCCAACGCAAACGGCCGGCGCGAAGGCCGGCCGCCGCATCACCGCAAGCTTGAACTTATTTCAGGCTCAGCGCCACGAAGCTCGGGTCGCCGTCGGGCGTGACCACCAGCAGCACCGCGGCCTTCTTGCCGTCCTTCTTGAGCTTGTCGAGCCGCTTCTGCAGGTCGGCCGCGCTCGCAACCGGCTGCTGCTGCACCTCTGCGATCACCATGCCGGGCGCCAGATGCTTCTCGGCCGCCGGCGAATTCGGATCGACTTCGGTGATCAGCACGCCCTTCACCTTGTCCTTGATCTTGTGCTGCTTGCGCAAGGTATCGTTGAGGTCGGCCAAGCTGAGGCCGAGCGCCTTCTTCACTACCGGCTTTTCGTCCGGCGCGCTGTCCTTCTTCGGCGTCAGCGAGGCCTCTTTCTTCTCGGTATCCTGGAGCCGGCCGAGCTTGACGGTCTTGGTCAACTCCTTGCCCTTGCGGATGATGGTCACCGAGACGTTCTTGCCAACGGTCGTGTCGGCGACGATGCGCGGCAGATCGCGCATCTCCTTGACGTCCTTGCCGTCAAACCTGACGATGACGTCGCCCGGCTCGATGCCGGCGGGCTTGGCCGGGCCCTTGTCGTCGATGCCGGCGACCAGCGCGCCGCGCGCGGGCTTGACGTTGAGGCTGTCGGCGATCTCGTCGGTCACCTGCTGGATGCGCACTCCGAGCCAGCCGCGCCGCACTTCCTTGAACTCGCGCAATTGGTCGATCACCGGCATCACGGTCGTCGACGGCACCGCGAAGCCGATGCCGATCGAGCCGCCGGAGGGCGAGATGATCGCGGTGTTGACGCCGACCACCTCGCCGTTGAGGTTGAACAGCGGCCCGCCCGAATTGCCGCGGTTGATGGCGGCGTCGGTCTGGATGTAGTTGTCGTAAGGGCCGGACTGGATGTCGCGGTTGCGCGCCGAGACGATGCCGGCGGTCACCGTGCCGCCCAGGCTGAACGGATTGCCGATCGCGATCACCCACTCGCCCAGCCGCAGCTTGTCCGAGTCTCCGAACTTGACCGCCTTCAGCGGCTTGGTCGGCTTGACCTTGAGCAGCGCCAGATCGGTCTTGGTGTCGCGGCCAATGACCTCGGCCTTCAAAATCGTGTGGTCGTTGAGGATGACGTTGACCTCGTCGGCGCCGGCGATGACGTGGTTATTGGTCACCACCAGCCCGGCCGGATCGATAATAAAGCCGGACCCGAGCGAATTGACGCGGCGCGGGGTGGGCGTGCCGCCATTTTTGCCCTGCCGGTTCTTGAAGAACTCTTCGAAGAATTCCTCGAACGGCGAGCCCGGCGGCAGCTTCGGCATGACGTTGCTGTGCATTTCCACCGTCTGCTTGGTGGAGATGTTGACGACGGCGTCGATCACCTGCTCGGCCACGTCGGCGATGCCTTCGGGCCCGCCGCGCGCCGCGGCGGGAACGGTCAGCGCCGGCCAAACGATTGCGGCGGCGAGGAAAATCGCCGCGGCCGGGCGGCGGACAGGCGTCGTCATGCGGTCAAAGAGTGCGCCCATGGGCGTCAGGTCTCCTGGAAAAAAGTAGTTACGAAAGTGGCCCTGTCTTCAAGGCGATTCAAGGGCAGTGCCGGTCAACCTTATGAGAAGCCGATTCGCCCGCAAAAGCGACCGCTTAGGCCGCGGGCCGGTGGTGCGCTAGGCGCGCGCCAGCCAGACCAGCAGCAGGCCGATCAAGGCGGAGCCGAGCCCGATCGCGCGTAAGGTCGCCTCCGGCGTTTCCATGACGCTCATCATCGCCCGCTTGGCCTGTGCCGGCAGCGCTGCGAACACCAGCCCCTCGATCACAAACACCAGTCCGAGCGCGGCCAGGAAGTCCGACATGCCGGCGGCGCTTGCCCGCTAGCGGGCCGAGGCCGATGGCGCGCCCGGCACCGGCTTGGCCCCCGCCGGCGGTGGCAGCGTCGGCTTGGCCGCGGCGTCGCCGCTGCCGCTCGGGCTGTTGAAGAAACGGAAGAAACTGGTGTCGGGCTTGAGCAGCAGCCGCGTGTCGGCCGGCTTGAGGCCGGTTTCGTAGGCCTGCATCGACCGGTAGAACGAGAAGAAGTCCGGATCCTGCGTATAGGCCTTGTTGAAGATCGCGTTGCGGGTCGCGTCGCCCTCGCCGCGGATCTGCTGGCCCTTCGACCTGGCGTCGGCGATCAGCACGGTCACCTCGCGATCGGCGCGCGAACGGATTTCCTGCGCGCGCTGGGCGCCTTGGGCGCGGTACTCGGCCGCCTCGCGCTGGCGCTCGGTCTGCATGCGCTTGTAGACCGCCTGGCTGTTCTGTTCCGGCAGGTCGGCGCGCCGGATGCGCGCGTCCACCACCTGAATGCCGTAGTTGGCGGCCTCCTTGTCGACCAGGCCCTGGATGCGCTGCATCAGCGCAGCGCGCTGATCGCGCACCACGTGGATGAAGGTGGCTTCGCCGAGCACGCGCCGCAGCGCCGAGTTGAGCAGAATGGCAAGCTGCGAATTGGCGCCGCTGATCGATCCGAGCGTCTGATAGAAGCGCAACGGATTGGTGA
>CAWFEO010000036.1:0-97391 GCA_963814885.1 uncultured Alphaproteobacteria bacterium
GAGAACTGCTGGCCGACTTCCTCCAGCGTGTGGTCGGTGTTCATGCCGATGCCGAAGCGCATGCGGAGCACGCGCTCCTCGCGCGGCGTGAGCGAAGCCAGAACGCGCGTGGTGGTCTCGCGCAGGTTGGACTGGATGGCCGCGTCGATCGGCAGGATGGCGTTCTTGTCCTCGATGAAATCGCCGAGGTGGCTGTCCTCCTCGTCGCCGATGGGCGTCTCCAGCGACAGCGGCTCCTTGGCGATCTTGAGGACCTTGCGCACCTTCTCCAGCGGCATGCCCAGCTTCTCGGCCAGCTCCTCCGGCGTCGGCTCGCGGCCGATCTCGTTGAGCATCTGGCGCGAGGTGCGCACGATCTTGTTGATGGTCTCGATCATGTGCACCGGGATGCGGATGGTGCGCGCCTGGTCGGCGATCGAGCGCGTGATGGCCTGGCGGATCCACCAGGTGGCGTAGGTCGAGAACTTGTAGCCGCGGCGGTACTCGAACTTGTCGACCGCCTTCATCAGGCCGATGTTGCCTTCCTGGATCAGGTCGAGGAACTGCAGGCCGCGGTTGGTGTATTTCTTGGCGATGGAGATGACCAGGCGCAGGTTGGCCTCCACCATCTCCTTCTTGGCCTGGCGCGCCTCGCGCTCGCCCTTCTGCACCATGTGCACGATCTTGCGGAACTCGCCGATCTCGACGCCCGTCTGGGCTGCGAGGTCGTGCACCATGGCGCGGATTTCCTTGATGCGGTCCTTCTCCTTGGCGACCAGGTTCTTCCAGCCCTTGGCCGACAGTTTGGAGACGCGGTTGAGCCAGCGCGGATCGAGCTCGCCGCCCATGTACTGCTTGATGAAGTCCTCGCGCGAGACGCCGTAGCTCTCCGACAGCCGCATCAGGCGGCCCTCGTTGGAGACCAGCCGCTTGTTGATGTCGTAGAGCTGCTCGACGAGGCTGTCGATGCGCGCCTGGTTCAGCCGCAGCGACTTCACCTCGGAGATGATCTCTTCCTTCAGCTTCTTGTACTTGCGCTCCTGCGCCGGCGACAGCGAGGTCGAGCGCAGGCGGAACTGGATGTCCTGCTCCTGCAGGCGGCGCAGGCGCTTGAACGAGTCGGCGATGTTGTCGAAGGTCTCGACGACTTTCGGCTTCAGCTCGGCTTCGATCGCGGCCAGCGAGAGCGAGCCCTCCATGTCGTCGTCTTCGTCGTAATCGCTCTCGGCGGCGGTTTCGGCCGGATCCTTCGGCTCCTCGCCTTCGCCGTCGGGCTTGGCCTTGAACGGGGTGGCGTTGGGCGGCGCGGCCGGCGGCGCGACCGGCGGCTGCACGACCTGGAGATGCGGGGCGCCGGGCACCGGCGTGCCGCCTTGCGCAACGATCGGCTTGCCGTCGGGGCCGATCACCACCGGCGTCTGCATCTGCTTGGCGTCGGGGCCGGCATAGGTCGCTTCCAGGTCGATGATGTCGCGCAGGAAGACCTTTCCTTCGTTCAATTCGTCGCGCCAGATGATGATGGCCTGGAAGGTGAGCGGGCTTTCGCACAGGCCGGCGATCATGGCCTCGCGGCCGGCCTCGATGCGCTTGGCGATGGCGATCTCGCCCTCGCGCGAGAGCAGCTCGACCGAGCCCATCTCGCGCAGATACATGCGCACGGGATCGTCGGTGCGCTCGGACGGCTCCTTCTTCTCGGCGACGGCCAGCGCCTTCGACTTGGCCTCGACCACCTCGCGGCCGTGGTCGTCGTCATCATCGTCGTCGGCGACCTCGTCGGTCGCCTTCTCGGTCTCGCCGTCCTCGCTTTCGGCGTCCTCGGTCTCGACCACGTTGATGCCCATCTCGCTGAGCATCGACATGATGTCTTCGATCTGTTCCGGCGCGGTGGATTCGGACGGCAGCACGGCGTTGAGCGCATCGAAGGTGACATAGCCGCGCTTCTTGGCGGCCTTGATCATCTTCTTGACGCCGGCGTCGGAGAGATCGAGCAACGGCAGCGGCGAATTGGGCGTGCCTTCGGCTTCCTTCTCGGGGGCTTCTTCCTTGGCCTGGGTTGCTGCTTTTGCCTTGCTCGCCATTCGTCTCTCCTGGACCTTCCTGGCCGCCGCGAGCAACCCCCGCGCGGGTGCCGCCGGGTGCCCATGGCCAAAAAGGGCCGCGCACCACGGGCGCCGCCCCGAATCAGGTCAACCAGTGTTCCGGAACCCGCTTAAGCTCCGATTAACCCTGAAAACCCGCGGGAATCGACCCATTATTCCACGCCGGCCCGGCCTTCGATTACCCTTGAAGCTGGCGGCCTGCTCATAGACTACGAACGCCCCGACCGGAAGAGGCCCCGAACCCCTCGATCAGGGCCTCGGTTCCTTCCACCCGCGACAGGCGGGCCTTGACGTCGCGCAGCCTGAGATAATTGGCCTCGCTGGCGTCCTGGCCGAGCGACTGTTCGGCGTCCTTCAACTCCTTAACTAGGGAATGCCACTGCCGATGCAAGGCGACAAGCTGCTGCCAGGTGACCAAAACATCGTCGGGGGCGGCGTCCGGCCGCGCCCCCCAGACCGAGACGGTGGTGATCGAGGCGGCGATGCGCAAGGCGATCTCGGTCAGGTCGCGGGCCGCAAGTTCCCCCCGCAGCGCCTCGGGGTCCAGCGCCGCCGCATGGGCGGCGATGTCGATGAGCGCGCCCTTCAGCCGCTCGGCGTCGGCATGGCGGAACTCGAGATGGCTGAGTTCCTCCAGGTGGTCGTGCAGCAGCCAGGGGTGGTTGAGCGCCGCCTGCAGGATCAGCGCCTCGCGGCGCGGGACGGCGGTGCGGTAGCCGCGATGCAGCGGGCTGCCCGCCATCTGCTGGCTGGCCACCACGTAAGGCATGCCGCGGCCATTGGCGGAGGGGCGCGGGCCTGAGCCGAAGCGCTGCGGCCAGTCTCGCTGCCAATTCTGGCCCTGCCCGCGCTCGCGCCAATTCTGCCCCGGACCGCCCTGGCCGCCGCGCCAGTTGTGCTCGCGGTTGCCGCGCGGCCCCTGCGCCGGCGCGAAGAATTGCGAGAGCCGCGCGTTGAAGTCCTGCCGGTAATATTTGCGCACCGAGTCGTCGGCGATCCCCGACGTCACCGCGTTGATGCGCGCTTCCAGCGCGGCGCGCCGTTCCGGCGTGTCGAACTGGTGGCCTTCGGTCTCGCGCGCCCACAACATGGCGGCGAGCGGCCGCGCGGCGGCGATCACGTCGCGCATCGCATCGCGCCCGCCCGAGCGCACCAGATCGTCGGGGTCTTGGCCCTGCGGCAGCAGCGCGAATGTCAGGCTCTTGCCCGGTTTCAGGCGCGGCATCGCCAGCTCGACCGCGCGATAGGCGGCGCGAAGCCCTGCGCTGTCGCCGTCGAAACAGAGCACCGGCTCGTCCGCCATTTTCCAAAGCAGCGCCAGCTGATCCTCGGTCAACGCGGTGCCGAGCGGCGCCACGGTCGCCGGGAAGCCGGCGGTCACCATGGCGATCACGTCGATATAGCCTTCGACCACTATCAGTTGCGCGCCATCGTGCACGGCCTGACGCGCGGCGGCGATATTGTAGAGCGTCGCGCCCTTGTGGAAGAGCGGCGTCTCCGGCGAGTTCAGATATTTGGCCTGCGCGTCCTTCTCCAGCGCGCGCCCGCCGAAGGCGATCACCCGGCCGCGCAGATCGGTGATCGGAAACATCAGGCGGTCGCGGAATCGGTCGAACGGCACCGGAATGTCGTCGCCGGCGATCAGCAGCCCGGCCTCCACCATGTCCTCGGCCGGAATGCCGTGCGAGCCCAGATGCTCCTTGAGCGCGAAGCGTTCTCCCGGCCCGTAACCGAGACGGAATTTCAGTTGCGTGGCGGCGTCGATGCCGCGGTCGGCGAGATAGCCGCGCGCCTTGGCGCCGGCCCGCGCGGCCAAGGTCGCCTCGAAGAATTTCGCCGCCAACTCCATGACATCATGCAGCGTCTTGGCGCGGGCGGAGCGCTGCTCGTCTTGCGCTGAGACCTTCGGCAGCGGCACGCCGGCGAGCTGGGCGAGGCGTTCAACCGCTTCCGGGAAGGCGACGCCTTCGGTCTCCATGACGAAGCCGAAAATGTCGCCGTGCTTGCCGGAGGAGAAGTCGTGGAAGAAGCCCTTCTGGTCGTTGACCGTGAACGAGGGCGACTTCTCCTTGTTGAAGGGCGACAGGCCGATGAACTCGCGGCCCTGCTTGCGCAGCTTCACGCGGCGGCCGACCACCTCCGATACCGGGAGGCGGGCGCGCAGCTCATCGAGGAACTGGGGCGTGAAGCGCATGCAATGGTTCGCGGTTTGGCCGAATCGGCCGGCCATCATAGGCTGCCAATTCGAGACTTTCCGGGGCGGGCGCGGGAAGCCACTGCCGGCCGCTGGATTCGGCGCCTTTTCCTAGTTATTCACAGGGCGCGGCCCGGGCGCGGCGCCAGTATGCGCATTGCGCTGTCACGCTGACGGGGATCATGATGTTCCTGAGCACCCTGCCCTTGTGGCTTTCCGCCCTCATCCTCCTCGTGCCGACAACGCTGGTCGCCATGGCCGGCCCCGTCATCGCGCGGCATTACGTCGAGCTCAGCCGGCTGCGCACCAACAACGAGGTTGCCGGCTTCAAATTTGCCACCGTCGGCGTGCTGTACGCGGTCCTGCTCGCCTTCGCGGTCGTCGTCGTATGGGAAAAATTCAATCAGGCCGAAAGTGAGGTGGCCAAGGAGGCCGGCGCGGCCGCGACCGTCTTCCTGCTGACAAATGGCGTCGAACCGGAACACGGAGCCGCCGTTCGCAAGGCGACGGTCGACTACCTGAAGGCCGCGATCGAAAAGGACTGGCCGGCGATGCAGGAAGAAACTGACAGCCCCGCGGTCACCGTAGCGCTGAACGACGTCTACCGCGCGGTGATTAAATTCCACGCGTTCGAATCCGGCGAAGGCATTGTCCTCGCCGAGATGCTGCGGCAAGTCGATCGCATCAGCGATGCGCGGCGCGAACGCCTGGTGATGGCCGACGGCGTCGTGCCCGACATCATCTGGTTTGTGCTTTTCGGCGGCGCCGCCATTACCATCGGCTTCACATTTTTCTTCGGCGCCGAGAACCTGCGCGCCCAGGCGGTAATGACGGGCGCCTTGTCGATGCTGATCTTCGCCGGGCTGCTGACGGTTGCGACCATTGATCATCCGTTCGCGGGCTCGGTGAAGGTCGGACCGGAGGCTCTTAGCGACGTCATCGCCGATTATACCGGAGCACCGGGGAAGCATCGCCATTGAGTGGATGCCCGGAGCTTTGCGTTTTGATGGCCTTTTCCTGGTTTCCACAGGACGGCAAGCGCACCCTGCCCCACCGAGGGCAAGGGCGCCGTGCAGCCGTTGCGATCAATTCATATAGAAATCGATCATGTCGTCGTGCGCTGGCGTGGACAGGCAGCCGACGATATCGGCGCGTGTGAGGCCGATGTCGCGGAGATAATGGCCATCCAACAGCAGCAAGTGCTGCGCCGGCCGCCGGTTGCGGGCGCGAAGCTGGCTGGCCAGCCATCGCAAGAATGAGATCAACATTGTCCTCTCCTCTTATCTGAAGGTCGCGGGGATTGCGGGGCCGGGATCCGCGCACTTTAGCGGCGCCCGGCCGTTCGCGTTTCATGGAGCTCACGCGGCCGAGGCTTGCGCCACGCCGCCGTCGAGCATGCAGCTCACTGGCACACCGTTCGTCACGATGTCGAACACCGGCGAATAGGTCTGCGCTATGGCGATCAGCTCCTGCTTCTTGGCTGCGTCGCAATCGGCGTCGATGTCGAACATGACGCGGATCGTCTGGAAGCCGCGCCGCACCTCCTGCGAGAGGCCGAGGAAGCCGCGCAGGTCGAGATCGCCTTCGAAGCGGGTGGTGACGCCCTTGATGGCGATGCCGCGGGCGGCGGCGTGATAGACCATCGTGGTCGTCAGGCAGCCGGCGAGCGCGTGCAGCACGTATTCAACCGGGTTGGCCCCGCGATCCTCCGACAGCAGCACTGCCGGCTCGTCGTTGACGAGGAAGAACGGCTGCTTGTGCCGCAGTTCCTGGTTGGTGCCGTAGAACTCGTCGACACGCGAGCGGTTCTCGCCGCCGCCGGCCCACTGGTTGAAGACCCGGAACTGGAACTTGGCCAGCGAGGGGTCGGCTTTGACTGCGTCGATGGTGCCAAACAACTTCTCGGTGTCGACGCCATTCACGATGGTGGTCTTGCTCATGATCAGTCTCCATTCTTTGCCGGTTGCCGCGCCGCTCATGCGGTCGCTATGGAACATACCGATTGGTATGTAATACATACCGTGTAGTATGTTCGCAAGCGAATAATCGCGTCTGCGGCAATATGTACAAAAACAAGTAAATTCAGTCTGTTGAGAAAATTCTGCTTGAATTTCTGATCCCGATCGTCTATCTGACAGACCATACGGTATGGAAGATGCTGCGATGGCCGACAAAGGGACCGAGACCCGCGAACGCATCCTGGCGGCGGCCGAGCCGCTCATTCTCCGGCGCGGATTTACCGGCACGTCGCTCGACGACATCGTCAAGGCGACACGGCTGACCAAGGGCGCCTTTTTCCACTATTTCAAGGACAAGGCGGACCTGGCGCGGGCGCTGGTTGAGCGCTATGCGCACAATGATTTCGAACTATTCGAGCGGTTTGCGGCGGAGGCGGAAGCCGCCAGCAATGATCCGCTGCAGCAGACCCTGCATTTTCTCAAGCTGTTCGAGGATTTTATCGAGAATCTGCCGGAGCCGATCGTCGGCTGCCTGTTCGCGGCCTACACCCACGAAAGCCTGCAATTCGAGCCGTCGATCCACGCCTTCATTGCACAAAGCTTCCGGCGCTGGTCGGCGCTCTACGAGAAGAAATTCGAGGCGGTACTAGCGCGTTACCGGCCGGCGCGGCCGGCGACCGCGCGCGAACTCGCCGAAACCATCATGGCGATCATCGAGGGCGGATTTATCCTGTCGCGCAGCTTCAACGATCCGATCATCGTCGCGCGCCTGTCGCGCCAGTTCCGGCAGTATCTCGAGTTGTTGTTTGCGAAAGACGCCTGAGGCGGGCGGGACGTTGAGAGTCCGATCCTTCCAGTTTGAAGCAGAATTCTACTTAGCAATTTGCCTGCGCATGATCTTTTCCGAAAACCGGTTCCCACTATTCGGAATCATGCGCTAGCCCGACAGCTTCGCCTTCACCAGCCCGCTGGCTTTGCCCATGTCCATCTGCCCGGCGTATTTCGCGCGCAAGGCGCCGATGACCTTGCCCATGTCCTTCATGCCGGCGGCACCCGTTTCGGCGATGGCCGCGTCGATGGCGGCGGCCATGTCGGCGTCCGACATCTGCTTGGGCAGATAGCCCTGGATGATGGCGATCTCCTCCTGCTCCTGCTTGACCAGATCGGCGCGGTTACCCTTTTGATAAAGCTCCACCAATTCCTGGCGCTGCTTCACCATCTTCTGGAGAATGCCGATCACTTCGGCGTCGCCGAGCGCCGGCTTGCCGGAGCCGCGCGCCTCGATGTCGGCGTTCTTGAGCGTGGAATTGACCATGCGCAGGGTGGAAACCGCCCGCTCGTTCTTGGCCTTCATGGCCTCGGTCAATGCTTTGTTGATGTCGTCGCGCAGCACGGGGAAATCCTTTTCGTTGAGGCGTCTGGGGGCAACTCAGGCGCGCCCCTTGCCTCTCTCCTTATAATACGCAACTAAGTGGCCATGACCCAGACGCAAGCCAAACCCGCCGGGGCGTCCGGCGCGGCTTGGGACGACCCCAAGGCCACGGCGCTTTTGGTGCTGGCTGACGGGACCGTGCTGGAGGGCTTCGGCCTGGGCGCCACCGGCCATGCGGTCGGCGAGGTCTGCTTCAACACCGCCATGACCGGCTATGAGGAGATCCTCACCGATCCCTCCTATGCCGGGCAGATCATCACCTTCACCTTCCCGCATATCGGCAATGTCGGCACCAACGAGGAAGATATAGAGACCGTCAACATGGCGGCGGCGACCGGCGCGCGCGGCATCATCTTGCACAGCGCCATCACGCCGCCCTCGAACTACCGCGCCACCCGCAACTTCAACGACTGGCTGAAAGCGCGCGGCATCGTGGGCTTAGCCGGCATCGACACCCGCGCGCTGACCGCGCTGATCCGCACCAAGGGCATGCCCAACGCGGTGATCGCGCACGCGCCCGACGGCAAATTCGATCTCGATGCGCTGCAGACAGAAGCCGCAAGCTGGCCGGGCCTGGTCGGCATGGACCTGGTGCCGATGGTCACCAGCGCGCAACGCTTCACCTGGGACGAGACGCCGTGGGTCTGGGGCGAAGGCTTCGGGCGCCAGGACAAGGCGGAATTCCACGTGGTCGCCATCGACTACGGCATCAAGCGCAACATCCTGCGGCTGCTGGCCGGATCGGGCTGCAAGGTGACGGTGGTGCCGGCCAAGACCTCGGCCGCGGACATCATGGCGCTCAAGCCCGACGGCGTGTTCCTGTCGAACGGCCCCGGCGATCCGGCGGCGACCGGCGAATACGCGGTGCCGGTCATCAGAACGCTGATCGAGTCCGGCACGCCCACATTCGGCATCTGCCTCGGCCACCAGATGCTCGGCATCGCGGTCGGCGGCAAAACGGTGAAGATGCATCAGGGCCATCACGGCGCCAACCATCCGGTCAAGGACCTCACCACCGGCAAGGTCGAGATCACCTCGATGAACCATGGCTTCGCGGTGGACAAGGAGACGCTGCCGGAAAACGTGCAGCAGACCCACGTCTCGCTGTTCGACGGCTCCAATTGCGGCATCGCGTTGAAAGACAAGCCGGTGTTCTCGGTGCAGTACCACCCGGAGGCCTCGCCCGGCCCGCGCGACAGCCACTATCTGTTCACGCGCTTCGTCGACATGATGCGGCAGGCCAAACGCAAGATTGCTTGAATAGCGGCCGGCGTGGCCGCTTTGGGGGGCAGGTCATGTTGGTGAGGACAATGATCGGCGTCCTGCTGGGCGCCGCGCTCGCAGCGTCCGCGCAGGCGCAGAGTTTCGACGGGACTTATTCCGGGACGCGGACGATCACCCTCTCGCGGTCCGGTCAGGGCGGTCCGCTGCCGGGCTGCCCCGGGACCGGCGGGAAGCGGACCGCCATCGAATTCAGGGTGGCAGGCGGCACCATCACGCTCCGCTATCTGCTGCGCCGCGATGTGGTTTTCACGGGAACGATCCGACCCGACGGCGCATTTTCCATAACGAGCCCTTGGGAAGGAGCGATGGTGACATGGTCCGGCCGGATCAAAGGCCGGAACCTTCGCGGCGAACTGAATAGCTCGGGCCCGGGAGGCGGGGTTTGCGGCGGCACGCTCTCGGCGCGAATGCGTTCCTGACGGCGCGGGCGGCAGGAGACAACGGTCGATCGTCCAAGCGGCGGCCGTTACGGCCGCGGGAGAGCATGTAATGGCGATCAGGATTTTGATCGGCGTCCTCATGGGCGCGGCGCTTGCGGTGCCCGCGCAGGCGCAGAGTTTCGACGGGACCTACAAGGGATCGGTGACCGTCACCAAACGTGTCGGAAATGCCGGCCACGAGTGTCCGGCCGTGGGCGGGAGCTTGGTGATCACGGTCAGAGTGAACGGCGGCACCGTCAGCCTGACCCATGCCTTCGCAACCTATCCCGGCACGGTCGACGGCAAGGGCAAAGTGAGGATCCACGGCACGCGGCCAACTCCCGGCGGCGACGACCGCGTCACGGCCATCTATACCGGCAGGATCCGCCGACGCACCGTGTCCGGATCGGCGGTCGCCAGCACGACGGTCGGCCAATGCCACACCAGATTTTCCGCGCGGCGATGATTTCCGCAAATAAGCGAGCACATAATCCTCACCGAAAACCGGTTTTCACTGTTCGCAAATCTTGCGCCGTAACGCCCCGTTAACCGCAACTCCGGCCGGACGGTGTCCGGCGACCATCGTAACCTTGCGTCAAGGGCATTTCCGTATTGCTGTCAGCGGCCCGGTGGCGGAGTGGCGACGCAGAAGCCGTGCATGGTCTTCCAGCCTGGTTCGAATCCAGGCCGGGCCTCCAATTTTCGCTCTCAGTCCAGCGGCAGATGACGGCGAACCAGGCTGTACTCGTGCCAAATCAGGCCAATGACGATCACGTCAAAGATCGTCAGGACGATCAATCCAACGCCGTGCGTGTAGCTGAAGCGATAGAGCTGATAGACAATAAAAAGGCCCAAGACGACAAGGGACGCCGGATAGGACCACAGTTTGTTCTTGAGCAGGCCGACGACGAGGAGCAGCTTTACGACGCCGTGGCTCAATAAATAGAAAGCATAGAAATTTTTCGATTGAACGGAAAAATGATGCGCCGTGGCGAGCAAATAGGTAGCAATGAAATCGTTTGGGTCCTCAATCAGCTCTTCCTACGTGATAACATTTACAAAACTTGCGATACTTCCGGTGCTGACCAGCGCAAGCGCAATTCCGCCCAAGCATTCAATCAATGCATGAGCGCCCTTGACCAGGATGCCCACTTCGAAGATTTGATGAATTCGATGTTCGTTCATCCGCACGTATATAAACCGGTATCACGCGAACTGCGCACGAGGCTCAATGGATCACACAATCACGCATTGGATCAACGCTTTCGCCGGCAACAACGTCCTGCTGGACCTAATTATGATCACGGCAAGTCGATTTGGCGTTCCTCTCCTTATCCTCGTTTCAGTGCTGCAATGGTGGAGCAAACATGAACGCGTTCACGTCAGACATGCCTGCGTAGCGGCAGGACTGTCATTTCTACTCGGCCTTGCGCTTAACCAGATTATTCTTCTTTTCGTTCACCGGGCGCGTCCGTACGATGCCGGCTTGACCCACCTGATCATCAGCCGCAGCGCCGATTGGTCGTTTCCCTCCGATCACGCGACCGCTACCTTCGCCATAGCAGGCGCCTTCCTGCTCCAGGGCTTGCGCCGGCACGGGCTCACATTCCTGAGCGCAGCGTTATTGGTGTGTCTTTCGCGCATCTACGTGGGGACGCATCATGCCACCGATGTCCTCGGCGGCGCGGCCACGGGGATCACCGCCGCAATTGCCGTGCGCTTGCTTTATTGGGAGGGCACATGGGTCGACCGGACGATCACGGGCATCTTATGAACGCATTGATCGCCGTGTCGGCAGTGTTTCTCCGCTTGTTGATACGGGACAGCGCCGTGGAGGGCGCGTGCCCACGAGCGAGCGCGTCCCATCCGCTTTCTCACCCAACAGGACCGTGTCTCACCCCGATCAGATTGGGGTCGCCAGCCTGTGGCACGCGTGATAGCGGATGACGAAGCCACGCAACTTCAAGAACCACGGGTCATGGTTTTCACCCGCCCCATCGCCGGCAAGAAATTGCTCGGAACAGCCGGCCGCCACAGCGTGGTGACCGACCGCAAGGTCGCCGACGGCGGCACCGACGCGGGCTGCACGTCGGGCGAATTGCTGCTGCTGGCGATGGCCTCCTGCGCCACCGGCTCGATCCGCAACGCGTTGGCCGCGCGCGGCAAGCCCCTCGACGACATGCGCGTCGACGTCGACTTCGTGCCACCGCAGCAGGCGTCCGCGCGCGACGGCATTCTGATCAGCGTTTTCCTGCCGCCGGCCGTGCTGGCGGACGGCACCGAGCCCATCCTCGCGGCCGTCGCCGCCGGCGGCGTCTGCAGCCGCATCAAGCTCGGCTCCGACGTCGCGGTGCGCTGCCTGCCGCTCGACGCCGCCAAGGAGTCCGGCTAGTCCCAGCCGCCCGGCACACGCCCGGCCGGATTGGCGACGCGGCCGTCCGCGCGCGCGAGCGCGGAGATGCGTTTCATCTCCTCGTCGCTCAACGTGAAATCGAACACATTGAAATTGTCGGCGATGCGCTCGGGCTTCGACGAGAACGGAATCGAGGCGACGTCCTGCTGCAGCAGCCAGCGCAAAGCGATCTGCGCGACGCTGCGCCCGCGCGCCTGTGCGATGTCGGCCAGGACGGGATCGCCGAACAGCCGTCCGCGCCCGAGCGGACAGTAAGCGATGAAGACAAGGCCGTGGCGGCGCACCGCGGCCATGAGCTTCGACTGGTCGAGATAGGGATGATACTCCGCCTGCAGCGCGACCAGCGGCTCGGGACACAACGCGACCGCCTGATCGAGCAGACGCGTGGTGAAATTGGCGACGCCGATATGGCGCGCGAGGCCGTCGCGCTTCGCCTTCGCCAGCGCCGGCATGTATTCGGCGACGTCGATCTCCGGATTGGGCCAGTGCACCAGCAACAGGTCGACGTAGTCGACCTGCAGCGCCTTAAGACTTTCGTCCACCGAGCGCGCGAAGTCGGCCGGCCGCAGGTTCTCGTGGCTGACCTTGGTGGTGAGGAAAATGTCCTGGCGCGGCACACCAGCGGTCCGCAACGCTTCGCCAACCGGGTGCTCGGTGCCGTATTTGCGGGCGGTGTCGATGTGGCGGTAGCCGGCGGCCAGCGCGGCGGCGACGGTCGCCGCCGAGAGCCCTTCGGTCATCGGCGAGGTGCCGAAGCCGACGGCGGGAAGCGCGCCCGGCTCTTGCGAAAACGGGAAGCTCGCGTGAGCGGTCATGGGGTCCGTCTTTTGTGGTGGATCGAGCAGGTGGGTGACGCGCGGGGTTCGGCCGAAGCGCCGAATCCGGCCCGGACACTAGTACAGTTTTGCTGGCTTTTGGCCGGATTTGTCCGTCCACCGCTTATGCGGCCACCGCCCTTCCCTGCCTCTCGAATCTGGTCTAAAGACCCCTCGCGCGCGGGGCCCTGCCCTAGCGCCGAGCTCCCGGGACGCCAGCGCGCGACCAGCGAAAGTGGGAACCGGTTTCGCGTTGGCCGCGCGCCCACTAAATAGAAGCGCGCTTTCCGGGCGGCTAACCGGTGTCTACTCAGCCTGAAAGCGCGCGCAAGCGCGCCCTTTTTTTGTGCCCAGTTGACCGTGAGCGAATGCCCAAACGCACCGACATCAAATCGATCCTGATCATCGGCGCCGGACCGATCGTCATCGGCCAGGCCTGCGAGTTCGACTATTCCGGGACGCAAGCCTGCAAGGCGCTGAAGGAAGAGGGCTACCGGATCGTGCTGGTCAATTCCAACCCGGCGACGATCATGACCGATCCCGATCTCGCCGACGCCACTTATATCGAGCCGATCACCCCCGAGATCGTCGCCAAAATCATCGAGAAGGAGCGCCCGGACGCGCTGCTGCCCACCATGGGCGGGCAGACCGCGCTCAATTGCGCGCTGTCCTTGCGCAAGATGGGCACGCTGGAAAAATTCAACGTGCAGATGATCGGCGCCACCGCCGACGCCATCGACAAGGCGGAAGACCGCGAGTTGTTCCGCGAGGCGATGACCAAGATCGGCCTGGAGACGCCGCGCTCGCACCAGATCAAGACACTGGTGCAGGCGCTGGAAGCGCTCGACGACATCGGACTGCCGGCGATCATCCGCCCCTCGTTCACGCTCGGCGGCACCGGCGGCGGTATCGCCTACAACAAGACCGAGTTCATCGAGATCGTCGAGCGCGGCATCGATGCCTCCCCCACCAGCGAAGTGCTGATCGAAGAATCGGTGCTGGGCTGGAAGGAATACGAGATGGAGGTGGTGCGCGACAAAAACGACAACTGCATTATCATCTGCTCGATCGAAAACATCGATCCGATGGGCGTGCACACCGGCGACTCGATCACCATCGCGCCGGCGCTGACGCTCACCGACAAGGAATACCAGATCATGCGCGACGCCTCGATCGCGGTGCTGCGCGAGATCGGGGTGGAGACCGGCGGCTCCAACGTGCAGTTCGCGGTCAATCCGGCCGACGGCCGGCTGGTGATCATCGAAATGAACCCGCGGGTGTCGCGCTCGTCCGCGCTGGCGTCGAAGGCCACCGGATTCCCGATCGCCAAAGTCGCGGCCAAGCTGGCGGTCGGCTACACGCTGGACGAAATCGCCAACGACATCACCGGCGGCGCCACGCCTGCGAGCTTCGAGCCGACCATCGACTACGTGGTCACCAAGATTCCCCGTTTTGCCTTCGAGAAATTCCCCGGCGCGTCGCACACGCTCACCACCTCGATGAAGTCGGTGGGTGAGGCCATGGCGATCGGCCGCACGTTCCGGGAATCGCTGCAAAAGGCGCTGCGCTCGCTGGAGACCGGGCTGACGGGCCTCGACGAAGTGACGATCGAGGGCTTCGACGTCGCCAAGGGCATCGACGACGACGACAACAAGAACAACATCCGCGCGGCGCTGGGCACGCCGACGCCGGACCGCCTGCTTGCGCTGGCGCAGGCGATGCGGCTCGGCGCCGGCGACGCGTTGATCCACAATGCCTGCCGCGTCGATCCCTGGTTCCTGGCCGAGATCCGCCACCTGGTGGAGACGGAAGCCGAGATCAAGGTCAAGGGCTTGCCGACGAGAGCCGGCCCATTCCGGCGGCTGAAAGCCATGGGCTTCTCGGACGCGCGCCTCGGCAAGCTCACCGGCACGCCGGCAGAGCAAGTGACGCAAAAGCGCCGCGCGCTCGACGTGCATCCGGTGTTCAAGCGCATCGACACCTGCGCCGCCGAATTCGCGTCCCCTACCGCCTACATGTACTCGACCTACGAGACGCCGTTCGCCGGCACCGTCGCCAACGAGGCGGCGCCGTCGGACAAGAAGAAGGTCATCATCCTCGGCGGCGGACCCAACCGCATCGGCCAAGGCATCGAGTTCGACTATTGCTGCTGCCACGCCGCCTTCGCGCTGAAGGAAGCCGGCTACGAGACCATCATGGTCAACTGCAATCCGGAGACGGTGTCGACCGACTATGACACCTCCGACCGGCTCTATTTCGAGCCGCTGACGCCGGAGGACGTGCTGGAGATCATCGATACCGAGCGCGCCAACGGCACGCTGCACGGCGTCATCGTGCAGTTCGGCGGGCAGACGCCGCTCAAGCTGGCCGAGTCCCTGGAGAAAGCCAAGGTGAAGATCCTCGGCACTTCGCCCGACGCCATCGATCTGGCGGAAGACCGCGACCGCTTCAAGACGCTGCTCGACAAGCTGAAGCTGCGTCAGCCCAAAAACGGCATCGCAGCGTCGCTCAACGCCGCCCGCGCTATCGCCGACGAGATCGGCTATCCGGTCGTGATCCGGCCGTCCAATGTTCTAGGCGGGAGGGCGATGGAGATCGTGCACGACGCCGCCCAGTTCGACAGATATGTGGCGCGGCTCACAGGCGACCTCGACCGACCGAGTGAACTGGTCATTTCCAAGCGAAGCCCGCTGCTGATCGACCGCTATCTGTCGGACGCGACCGAAGTGGACGTCGATTGCCTGGCCGACGGCAAGGACACCTTCATCGCCGGCATCATGGAGCACATCGAGGAGGCCGGCATCCATTCCGGCGATTTCGGCCTGCGCGCTGCCGCCGCATTCGCTCTCCGCCAAGACCATCGCCGAATTGGAGCGGCAGACCCGGGCGCTGGCGCTGGCGCTCAATGTCGGCGGGCTCATGAACGTGCAATACGCCATCAAGGACGGCGACATCTACGTGCTGGAGGTCAATCCGCGCGCCTCGCGCACGGTGCCGTTCGTGGCGAAGGTGATCGGCTTACCGGTGGCCAAGATCGCCGCCCGCATCATGGCGGGCGAGAGCCTGAAGAGTTTCAACCTCAAGCCGGCGCATCCCAAGCACCGGGCGGTGAAGGAAGCGGTGTTCCCGTTCGCGCGCTTCCCCGGCGTCGACACCGTGCTTGGCCCGGAGATGAAATCGACCGGCGAGGTGATGGGCATCGACAGCAGCTTCGAAATCGCCTTCGCCAAGAGCCAGATCGGCGGCGGCACCAGCCTGCCGCGTTCGGGCACGGTGTTCGTCTCGGTCCGGGACGAGGACAAGGCGCGCATCCTGCCGGCGATCAAGCTGTTGGCCTCACTCGGGTTCAAGACGATCGCCACCTCCGGCACCCAGCGCTACCTGGCCGAACAGGGGGTGGAGGCGGCCAAGATCAACAAGGTCCTGGAAGGCCGACCCCATATCGTGGATGCCATCAAAAACGGCGGCGTTCAGCTTGTTTTCAATACCACCGAGGGGGCAACCGCCCTGGCCGACAGCCGCTCGCTGCGCCACGCCGCCCTCTTGCATAAAGTGCCGTACTACACCACTCTTTCAGGTGCCGTCGCTGCGGCGCAGGGCATCAAGGCCTATCTCGGGGGCGACCTCAAGGTACGCGCGCTGCAAAGCTACTATAGCGGCCGGGCCTAAGGGCATTTGCCCATGGTCCAAGCCACAAGCGGCGGTGCGAGTTAGGCCGGGAAGTCCCAGGTCGCGGCGCAGGTGAGGCTGGCCGCGGTCAGGTTTTTTTGACCGGCCCTCGTTTACATGGCTCCGGTTTCGCGGGTAGTCCGTGGCCGGAGTCGTATTGCGAGTCGAAGGAACGACATTTCAAGGATGGGAAGGGGCTTGGCGGCACTGCAGTCGCGCTCAGGTTGGTTCGGGCGCCCGCCAGGAGGAGATGAGACGATGGAAAAAATTCCGATGACCGCCGACGGCTATGCGACGCTCGAAGCCGAGCTCAAGCATTGCCAGCAGACCGAGCGGCCCCGCATCATTCAGCAGATCACCGACGCGCGCACGCACGGCGACCTGTCGGAGAATGCCGAATATCACGCCGCCAAGGAGCAGCAGTCGCTCAACGAGGGCCGCATCGCGGAGCTCGAGGACAAGCTGGCGCGCGCCGACGTCATCGACGTGTCGAAGCTATCCGGCGACACCATCACGTTCGGCGCCACCGTGACGCTGGTCGACGAGGACACCGATGAGAAGAAGGTGTGGCAGATCGTCGGCGAGCCGGAAGCCGACGCCAAGAAGGGACGCATCTCGGTCACCTCGCCGCTCGCCAAGGCGCTGATCGGCAAGGCCAAGGGCACGACCGTCGAGGTCAATGCGCCCGGCGGCGCCAAGGCCTATGAGATCAAGAAGGTGGAGTGGCGCTGACGCGGCTCCGAGCGACCGCTGCAATACGTCATCGCCGGGCTTGAGCCCGGCGATTTCGTTTTATGCCCCGCGGCAATTCACTATCCTGCCGACGAAGCATCGAACCGGGAGGGCTCAGACCCATGCAATCGATCCCAGCCGCGGACATCGTGAAAGCCTGCGAGGGCATGCTGCGCAAGCAGCTCTATGTGGTCTTCACCAAGCCCACCAAAGGCATGGAGCCGGTGATGGCGGTGATCAAGGAGCACCTCGATTTCCAGATCGACCTGGAGCGGCGAGGCATCATGTTCGGCGCGGGCCCGTTCTGGAACGACGCGGAAGACGCCTGGGAAGGCGAAGGCATGGTTATCATCCGGGCCGGATCGCTCGCGCAAGCCAAAGAGATTGCGGCCGCCGATCCGATGCACAAGAGCGGCGCGCGCAGCTACACGGTGCGGCCGTGGCTGCTCAATGAAGGCACCGTCACCGTCAAGCTGACCTACTCCGACGGCAAACGCGAAGTCATCTTACGCGCGGCCCGTAGTGCTCCATCGGCACCATGGCCGCGTCCTTGGATTGGCGCAGATCACAGCGCGCTGGCGCGATGCGTGCGATACCAAATAACAGCGATTACCAAGGCGGCGACTGAGACCGTAATGACCACGCCATAAATTCCGAGCTTTTGCACGAACTCTTCGAGCTTCGCGTCGTGTGTTCCGAGATAGAACCCGGCCATTGTCCACACCGCCACCCAAGCCGCGCCGCCGAGGGCGTTGAAGAACAGGAACTTCGCCCAGTGCATTTCTAGCGCGCCGGCGACGACGCCATTCATTTGGCGAAGGATGTTGACGAACCGTGCGAAACCAACCGCAACCGCGCCATAGCGGGCAAAGACTGCTTCCACCTTCTGCAAGCTTTCAGGCTTGATGCCGACTTTCCGGCCGTAGCGCCGCAGCAGCGTGCGGCCGAGCGTCCTGCCGATCAGATAGCCGATATTGTCGCCGATGACGGCGCCGCCCCATGCCGACAGGAGCAACACCGGAAACGAGATTTCGCCGCGTCCCGCAAGAATGGCCGCCACGACCAAAAGGGACTCGCCCGGTAGCGGCATCCCCAACAATTCGAGCGTCAGGATCACGAATACTGCCGCCGACCCATAGGTTTGGATCCACGGCGCCATCGTCCCCAGGATGTGATTGAACTCGGTCATGGTGCGCCTTGGGACCGCCGCGGCTCGGTGTCGACGAGGCCGTTATGTCGGCGCCCCGGATTCCATCGGCACCATGGCCGCGTCCTTGGAGTTGCGCAGCGTGAGCGAGGTCTTGACGTTGCGCACCTGCGGCGCGGCGGTGAGCTTCTCGACGAAGGCCTGGAAGGTCTTCAAATCGGGCGCCACGCATTTCAGGACAAAATCAATCTCGCCCGACAGCATCCAGCATTCGCGCACCAGCGGCTGCGCGCGCACGAAGGCTTCGAAGGCGGCAAGGTCGGCGTCCGCCTGGCTCGCCAGATGCACCATGGCGAATACGGTCACCTCGTAGCCGAGCTTCTTCTCGTCGAGCAAAGCGCGGTAGCCCTTGATGTAGCCGGCCTCCTCCAGCGCGCGTACGCGCCGCAGGCAGGGCGGCGCCGAAATGCCGACCCGGCGCGCCAGCTCCACATTGGTGATGCGGCCGTCGTCCTGCAGCTCTTTCAGGATCTTGCGGTCGATGGCGTCGAGACGGGCTGGCAACGGCAACTCCCCTGCCGGGCTCAGGGCCTTGGCCCGGCCGGAACATCCATACCGCGAAACAATGTTTCGCGAAACATTATTGCGCAGGCGACGCGACCAGATGTCCCGCGGTCAGGGAATGCTGTGGCGTCGGGGGTTGCGGTTCTTGCATAGCTCGTCCGGAATCCATAAATCGGGCGAGGCAAAAGAGCCGGGGGCCAAATCCGGCCGCCCGGGTGACGAGCCGCCCGATCACGCCCGCCAGGGGGGCGCAAAGCGATGTCAAAGACTACCCACGCCAAAGTCGTGATCGTCGGCTCCGGCCCGGCCGGATACACCGCTGCGATCTACGCCGCGCGCGCGATGCTGGAGCCGGTGCTGATCCAGGGCATCCAGCCCGGCGGCCAGATGACCATCACCACCGACGTGGAGAACTATCCGGGCTTTGCCGACGTCATCCAGGGCCCCTGGCTGATGGAGCAGATGCAGGCCCAGGCCGAGCATGTCGGCGCCAGGATCGTCTCCGACACCGTGACCAAGGTGGAGCTTGCGCAGCGGCCGTTCCGTCTCGAATGCGATAGCGGTGACGTCTACCTCGCCGACTGCCTGATCATCGCCACCGGCGCGCAGGCGCGCTGGCTCGACCTGCCGTCCGAGCAGAAATTCAAGGGCTATGGCGTGTCGGCCTGCGCGACCTGTGACGGCTTCTTCTACCGCAACAAGGAAGTGGTCGTGATCGGCGGCGGCAATACCGCGGTCGAGGAAGCGCTGTTCCTCACCAACTTCGCCTCCAAGGTCACGGTCGTGCACCGGCGCGATTCCTTCCGATCGGAAAAGATTTTGCAGGACCGTCTGTTCAAGAATCCCAAGATCGAGGTGATCTGGGACACGGTGCTCGAGGATGTGCTCGGCTCCGCCAATCCCCTGAAAGTCGCCAGCGTCAAACTGAAGAACGTGAAGACCGGCGCCGTCAGCGAGCGCAAGGTCGACGGCGTGTTCATCGCCATCGGACATTCGCCGGCGTCCGAACTGTTCGCCGGCCAGGTGCAGATGAAACCCTCCGGCTACATCGTCACCGCCGGCCATTCCACCGCGACCTCTGTCCCCGGCGTGTTCGCCGCCGGCGACGTCACCGACGACGTGTACCGGCAGGCGATCACCGCCGCCGGACAGGGCTGCATGGCCGCGCTCGAAACGGAAAAATTCCTGGCGGCGCAAGACCATCAGCGCGCGGCGGCGGAATAGATCATGGCCGCGAAAAACTCAATGGACTGGGACAAGCTGAAGGTGTTCCACGCCGCGGCGGAGGCCGGCTCGTTCACCCACGCCGGCGAGCGGCTGGGCCTGTCGCAGTCGGCTGTCTCGCGTCAGGTCTCCGCGCTCGAGGGCGAACTCGGCGTCTCGCTGTTTCACCGTCATGCGCGCGGGTTGATCCTCACCGAGCAGGGCGAATTGCTCTACCGCACCGCGCACGAAGTGTTCATGAAGCTGGAGGCCGCGCGCACCAAGCTCACCGACAGCCGCGAACGGCCGAATGGCGAATTGAAGGTCTCCACGACGCCCGGCATCGGCGTGCATTGGCTCACCCCGCGGCTCGGCGAATTCCTCGATCTCTATCCCGACATCCACGTCACCTTGATTACCACCGACGAGGAGCTGGATCTGGCGATGCGCGAGGCCGACGTCGCCATCCGCCTGCGTCAGCCGACGCAGCCCGACCTGATCCAGCGCAAGCTTTTCTCGGTGCATTTCCACGCCTATGCCTCGCCCGATTATCTCAAGCGTTTCGGCACCCCGCGCACCCACGAAGAACTCGACAAGCACCGCATCATCCTGCTGGGCGGCGCGGTGCCGGCACATTTCGCCAATCGGCGCTGGCTCCTGGAAGTGGGCCGCGACGGCAAAGAGCCGCGCATGCCCATTCTGACCATCAACAACGTGCTCGGGCTGCTGCGCGCCTGCCAGCGCGGCTTGGGCGTCTCGATGCTGCCAGATTACCTGGTGGAAGAAAACGGCGGGCTGGTGCAGCTGTTCGGCGACGACGATACGCTCGCACTCGATGCTTTTTTCGTCTACCCGGAAGAACTCAAGTCGGTTGCGCGCATCCAGGTGTTTCGCGACTTTCTGGTGGCCAATGCACAGCGTTGGCACTTTTAGATTCGCCAATTTTCACGCCCGAAAAACCTGCGGCAAAACATTGCGGCAAATTGTTGCACGGCTTGGCAAATCGGCATGGCAGTCATGCGGCGCGCGATGTTGCCGGACCTGGCTGCGCCTCGCATAGTTCGTCCACGCTGTTTCACCGGATGTGTATCCTCCCAAACTGAACCGGTGAGGCAGCAAGTTCCCCTCTGGAAATGTTGCCGGCCCCCCACGCCGGCAAACCTCAACCGGGCCCCTTACGGGGCCCGGTTTTTTTTGGCAACGCGAATCTCGGCGCGTGAGACTGAAAAAAATGCGTCAGCGGCGGTGGCGACGGCCGTACGTGACACGGTAAACCGCGCCATTCCAATCGTCGGAAATCAGCAGCGAGCCATCGCGCATCGGCTGCACGTCCACCGGACGGCCGAGATAGTTGTTGTCGGCAAGAAAGCCGGTGAGGAACGGCTCCATCGCCCTGACTGTGCCACTCTTGTTGAGATGGACGGCAATGACGTCAGCGCCGATTTTCCTGGTTCGGTTCCAGGAGCCGTGACGGGCGATGAAGATGGCGTCGCGGTATTCGCTCGGGAACATGCGGCCGCTGTAGAAGCGCATGCCGAGCGGGGCGACATGTGGCCCCAAGAGCGCGATCGGAGCGGTGAATTCATCGCAGGAACGGCCCCAGCCCAGTTGCGTGTCGGGAAGGTTGCCCTGGTAACAGTACGGCGCGCCGAAATCCTCGCCCGCCTTGCGGACGCGGTTGAGCTCGTCGTTCGGCGCGTCCTCCGACAACCAGTCGCGGCCGTTGTCGGTGAAGTAGAGCTGTTTGCTGCGCGGCGACCAGTCGAAGCCGACCGAGTTGCGCACGCCGCGCGCGACCACTTCCATGTTGCCGCCGTCAAGGTCGACGCGGCGAATTTCACCCTGTCCGGCCGGCGGCACGCAATTGTTGCAGGGCTGGCAGACCGAAATGTAGAGCTTGCCATCGGGGCCAACGGCGATGAAGCGCGCGCCGTGCGCTTCATCCTTGGGCAGGCCGTCGTAGATCACCGCCGGTTTCGGCGGATCGTCGAGTCTTTTTTCGACGTTGTCGATTTTGGAGATCTTCGCGACTTCGGCGATGTAGAGCGCGCCGTCATGGATGGCGAGCCCGTTCGGCCGGTGCAGGCCGGAGACGAGCACCTTCACGCGGCGCCAGCCGCCGTCGTCGATGATGGCGTGCACTTTATCGGAGCGGGCGCTGCCGACGAACACGGTGCCACGCTTTCCGACGCGCAGCGAGCGCGCGTTGGCGATGCCGCTGGCATAGACCTCGATGCGGAAGCCGGGCGGGAGCTTGAGCTTGTCGAGCGGCAGCCGGTCGCGCGCGGCCGGCTCGGCAGGCGGACGAAGCGGCGCCAGCTTGGCGGCCGCCGCATTGTCGGGAGGCGCTTGCGCATGCACGAGAGCGGCCGGCACGAGGCCGGCCACGGTGACGGCGACCAAGACGGCGATTGGCAGCGCGCGGGGCGCAGACATCAAAGCCCTCCCGGATGGCGAAGCGCTCGTCCGCGCATTGCGATCGAGAACGGCCGATAGCGACCCACTTCCATAGTGCTCAAGTCTCCAATAATTGGCCCGGAGGCGGCAATGTGGCGTTTTCGCAGGGCGTCTCGCGGGCGCGTCCTGCACGTTTTGGTTGCATGCGGCCAGCGCGCCGTCGCGCCCTTGTCATGCGGTCGTTTTAGGTTTTTCGGGCCTAAATCCGGCATCACGAAGAAATCATCGGGAAAAGTCGCAAAAACCTGTTCAGGAACCGGCCGCTTGGCCGCCCGTTACTATAGACTAGGGTGCACGAAGGGCTGGAAAGGCCCACAAAAGGCGCGCTTTTGGCTGCCCGTGCAAAATAGCCACAGTCGGCCGGTGTTGATGCACACCATGTTGGGAAAAACGTAACTTACCTAGGTGCATCAAGTAGTATGCGGCCCTAAATAGGGGCCTCTTGGCCTGGTCCAGTATTGGGAGACGACGGTGAAGTCCCTTCGATTTGAGCGTCTGCTGGCGTCGACTGCCTTCGGCCTGATTCTGGCTCTGTCCAGCCATGCCGGTCTCGCGCAGCAATCCGGAAAACAGCTCGAGGCGGCAATTTCGGCGCCGGATACGTCGTCGCTGACGGCGAAAGACGTCGAGGCCGCGCCGAGCGCGGCGTTGCCGGCCAATTCCGCGAAAGACGCCGACAATACCGAATCCAAACCGGACGCCGCCGCGCCAGCCGACGAAAGCAAGGACGCAGCCAAGACCGACAGCGAGACTGAACCCAAGAAGGACGCCACCGCGCCGGCGGACGCAAGCAAGGACACTGCCAAGACCGGCAGCGAGACCGAACCCAAGAAGGACGCCACCGCACCGGCCGACGCAAGCAAGGACACTGCCAAGACCGGCAGCGAGACCGAACCCAAGAAGGACGCCACCGCGCCTGCGGACAAGGATACCGCCAAGAGCGATACCGACAACAAGAGCGACACGGCAACCGAACCGAAACAGGATGCAACCGCTCCGGCGGCCGCGCCTGTCAAAGCCGCGGACGCGCCGGCCCCGGTGACCATCGATACCCAGGTGGCCGACCAGTTGCGCGACCTGATCACCGGCAAGCGGTTCGCCCGCTTCATCATCCGCAAGGATGACCGCGCCGGCGTCGAGCAGTTCTATAGCGCGCGCAACTACAAGCCGCTGTGGACGAGCGCCGGCGCCGCCGACGCGCGCGCCAAGGCCGCCATCGCCTATCTCGGCCAGGTCGATACCATCGCGCTCGATCCGAACGATTATCCGACACCGCACTTCGGCGCATCGGCGACGCCCGAGCAGTTGGCCGAGGACGAACTGCGGCTGACCAATTCCGTGCTCAACTATGCGCGCGAAGCGGAGATCGGCCGCATCCACTTCAGCCGCGTCGCCGCCGACATCTCCTTCAAGCTGGTCGCGCCCGAGCCGGCCGAGGTGCTGGCCAAGCTCGCCGACAGCGAGGACACCGCGGCAGCGCTCGACAGCTACAATCCGCCCCAGGCCGGCTTCAAGGCGCTCAAGGAAAAGCTTGCCGAGTTGCGCGCCAATGGCGGCCAGCTCAATAAGCCCAAGGACAAGCCGGAAGTCGTGCGCGTGCCGGACGGCAAGACGTTGAAAGAGGGCATGAAGGATTCGCGCGTCGTGCTGCTGCGCAAGCGGCTCAAGGCCGCTGGCGACAAGGACAGCCCGCTTTACGACAACGACGTGATCGAGGCCGTGAAGGCGTTCCAGACCGGCGCCGACCTCAACGCCGACGGCGTGGTCGGCCCCAATACGCTGGCCGCGCTCAACGGCGAGCATGCGGTTCACCGCGCGCCCGCCGATCCGATCGACACCGTCATCGTCAACATGGAGCGCTGGCGCTGGCTGCCACGCAAGCTCGGCAATGACGATAACGATTACGTCGTCGAGAATACGCCGGACTATTCGCTCAGCCTGTTCCACCACAACAAGCTGTACTGGAAGACCAAGATCGTGGTCGGCAAGCCGGGCAAGGCGACGCCGATGACCAGCGCGGAGATGAAATACATCACGGTCAACCCGACCTGGAACGTGCCGCCGTCGATCATCGAGAACGAGTATCTGCCGGCACTGGCGGAAGACCCGACCGTGCTGGATCGCTACGGCCTGAAAATCTATCAGGACCCTGACGGCACCGTGCATATCTACCAGCCGCCGGGCGCCGGCAATGCGCTCGGCCGCATCCGGTTCAACTTTCCCAACAAGTTTCTGGTCTACCAGCACGACACGCCGGACAAATATCTGTTCAAGCGCGCCAAGCGCGCCTACAGCCATGGCTGCATGCGGGTGGAAAATCCGCTGGTCTACGGCGAGAAACTGTTGTCGATCGCACTGCCCAACGAGCATTACACTCCGGCCAAGTTGGAGAACATGTTCGGCAGCAGCGAGATCAACATCAATTTCCCCAAGTCGATCCCGGTGCACCTGACCTATCAGACCGCGTTCGTGGATGAGAACGGCAAGCTGCAATTCCGCGACGACGTCTACGGCCGCGACGCCCGCATGATCCAGATTCTCAAGGGCAGCGAGCGCAAGGTCGCCGACACCCCGATCGAGCGGCCGAAGGATGCGTCGGCGCTGCCGGTGCGAATGCCGGTCGGCACCTACAGCGGTTTCGGTGACGAAGGCTACGCATATAATGGCGGTGGCCAGAACTTCTTCGAGTTCCTGTTCGGCGGCGGACGGCGTTATCAGCCGCGCTACCGCAACCCGCGCCCGCGCGGCTCCATCCGCGGCCCGCACGCCGGCAACAATGGCAATTTCTATTCGAGGCGTTGACCACCCATCGTCTCTGAAAACTAAACGCCGGCGAGACAATCGCCGGCGTTATTTTTTTGCGCGCGACTGCGATGCGGTGGCGAAGGAATTCGGGGGACGTATTTAGGCTGGTACAGGTGGGTGGACTTGAACCACCGACCTCTGGTTCCACAGACCAGCGCTCTAACCAACTGAGCTACACCTGCACGGGCGTCTTATTAGACGTCGCGGGGCGAACCTAGGTTCGAGGCGCCGGTTTGGCAAGCCGGTCTCCCCCACCCGCGCCGCAGCCCGCAAAAGCAAAAGCCCGGGCATACGGCCCGGGCTTGGCTTGCTGCTGCGCCTTCAAGCGCGGCGCAATAAACGTCGTTGTCAGGCGGCCTTGCCGAAGACGCCGGTGAGGCTTTCCTTGATCGGCTCGGCAGTGTCGGACGCGACCTTCTGCGCCTCCTCGGTGAGCTCCTTGGCCTGCGCGGTCATGACGTCGAACTGCTTGCGCATAAAGGTGGTGGAAAGCTCGACCATCTCCGCATAGGACTTGACGGTCAGCAATTCACTGAACAGGTCGAAAGTGGCATTGCTGTTGACGCGCGCGGTCTCGATCACCTTGAGACCGTAGCCGGAGCAACCCTTCGAGGCCGTGCTGTAGGTTTCCTCCAGCAGGTCGGTGGCCTCTTCGGCCGAGCTTTTCATCTTGTCGTAGTTTTCCTTGGCCATCGCGACGCCCTTTTCGGCGACCTCGCGGAAGGCGCTCGGTATCTCGAACTTCGGCATTTCGAACTTCGGCATATCGAATTTCGGGAATTCGAAGACATTCGCCGGCGCGGCAGCCGCCTTCGACTTCGATTTCGGCGTGGCAGGTGGGGTGTCGGGGGTTTCGGCCATGATCGTCGTCCTTGGCTCTGAGGGCGGCCTCGGCGGGTGGCGAGCCGCCGCCGCCCTCGGCAAACCGGCCCGCGCCTCTATCAGGACCCGCCAACTGGGAGGCCGAAGCCTCAAGCGCTAAGAGGCGCTCTGGCGAGTTCAATAAAAATTACATAGCACATTTTTTGGTGCATTGCAATAAAAAATATTGCGACGCACAAAAAAATAGGCGGGAGCCTGCCGGCCCGCCCGGGCCGGGGAGCATTTTGGCGCGGGGGCCTTTTTTTGAAGCGGGAGCCTTGGGCGTCAGCGCTGGGCGTCTGGGTCGGCCATCTTGGCCGCTTCCTTGCTCAACGCCTTGGCTTGGTCGCTAAGCGTTGCCATCTGGCTTTTCACGTAGTCGGCCTGCAGGGCCAGCACTTCCTCGGGATTTTTAGCGCGCACCAGCCGCTGGGCGAATTCGAAGGACTCGGCGATATTGCGCTCGGCAAAACGCACCGCGAGGCCGCCCAGCTCCTGGGCGCCGGCGCGGGCGCCCGCTGCCTGCTTGTCGGCACCGCTGGCGGCCTGCTGCGCGGCGGAGATGAAACTGTCGAAGGCCTGCCGGGCCTGTTCGACGCTTTTCTCCGCCAAGGCGCGCATTTCCGCCGGGATTTCAAAAGGCGCATTGCCCTGCTTGGTCATGTCAACCTCCTTGCCACTTGCCCCCGCAACCGTCGTCGCTTTAACGCTATCTAGGAGGGCGTCCTGCCCACACCAGACATCGAACCCACGCAATTAACGTTATCACCCGTTGGTACGGCCTGGCGACTACCGGTTCGTGGACGCCGCGGCGAAGCAGCCGTATTAAGGCTTCATTAGCCGTAATGCGCGTGTGCGACATAGAAATGAATGGTACCGGGTTCCAGTTTGCCTGCCTGAATGATCCGCGGCTCGCGGCACTCACCCTGAGTCCGTCGCCGGCGTGGCTGTGGAGCGCCGACGCGAACCGCATGCTGTGGGCCAATCCGCCCGCTGCCGCGATTTTCGAGGCTGATTCGCCGGCTGCCGCCGCAACGATCCGCTTCGACGCCAAGCACCCGGCCGCAGCCCAGATCGCGCGCCTTGCCGGCACGCTGCCGCAGGGCGGCGCGCCGCGGCTGGAGCGGCTGCGCGGTTTCGGCGCCAGTCTCGGCGGCGCGCTGGTCTGCCTGTGCTCGCGCATTTCGCTCGCCGACAACACCGTCGCCATCCTGGTGGTCTCGACCGAGCGCGCCGGCAAAGAGCTTCCCCTGCCCGAGCGCGCGCATCGGCTGCTGAGCGGATTCGAGCCGCCGGCGGCGATCTTTACCGCCGATGGAGAGCTGATCGACGCCATGCCGGAGGCGCAGGAGCGCTTCGGACAAGCGCGCAACCTGGTCGCGCTCGGCGCCGAGAAACTCGCCAGCGAAGCGACGCTCAACGGCAAAGCCGAGGGCGAAATCGCGGCCGGACCCGTCACTTTTCTGCGGCTCGGCGCCGGCACCAGCGTCATTGTGCTGCTGGCAGCATTCACAGCGCCGGCGGCGACGTTGCCCGCCAGCGACGCCACGGTCGAAACAGCCGAAACGCCGGCGCCGAGCGCAGCGAATCTCGCCGCGGCGGAAGACCGGCCGCGCCGCTTCCCGCTCCGCTTTGTCTGGCAGATGGACGCCGCCAGCCGTTTTACGCTCGGTACCGAGGAATTCGTTCGCCTGCTGGGGCCGCAGACCGCCGCCCTGCTCGACCGGCCCTGGGCGGAAATTGCCGCCGCGCTCAAGCTCGACCCGCAAGGCGCCGTGACGACCGCCCTCGCCGCCCGCGACACCTGGAGCGGCATCGTGGTGCACTGGCCGGTTGACGAAGACGCAGAGCGCCTGGACGTCGAGATGTCGGGCCTGCCGGTTTTCGACCGCGAGCGCCAGTTCGCCGGTTTCCGCGGCTTCGGGATCTGCCGCGACATCGACCGGCTGGAGGCGATCGAACGCCGCCGGTCGCATCCGCCGAGCGAGCCGCCCGCGGCGATGCCGGCGGAGGTGGAGAAGCCGACGGCCACCGTGACGCCGTTTCCCACGGCGCCCGCGCTCAGTCCCGGCGAGCACAGCGCATTCCAGGAGTTGGCGCGCGAACTCGGCCAGCGGCTGAAAAGCCCCTCCAGTGAAAGCGCCGGGCCGGCGACGGACGATTTCGGGCCGGAGCTCGAACTGCCCCAGGCGCCTATGCCCGCGTTCGCGCCGCCGCAGGCCGCGCGCTACGGCGACGCCGCGCGCGATCTCCATGAAGGGCGGCCGATCTTCGACCGCCTGCCGGTCGGTATCCTGGTCTATCGCCTCAACAACCTGATCTACGCCAACCGCAACTTCCTCGACTGGGCCGGCTATCCGACGCTGGAAGCGCTCGCCGAAGACGGCGGCCTCGACTGCCTGTACATCGAGACGGCGGACGCCGGCGCCGCGGACGCGCACGACGGCGTCAAGCGGCTAACCGTCAGCACCGTCAGCGGCGAGCAGCAGCCGGTCGAGGGCCGCCTGTTCGGCGTGCCCTGGAACGACGAAAACGCGCTGGTGCTGATGCTCAACCCGCAGCCGGCGGGCGACGCGCGGCAAAGCAAAGCGGCGGAACTGTCGCTGCGCCGGGTCGAAGCCGAAAGCCGCGAGCTCGAGACCATCCTCGACACCGCCACCGACGGCGTACTGATGCTCGACCGCGCCGGCCGCGTGCTGTCCGCCAATCGCAGTGCCGAGGCGCTGTTCGGCTATGACGCCGCCGAGATCGCCGAGCTCTCCTTCGGCGACCTGCTGGCGCCGGAAAGCCGGCGCAGCGTGCTCGACCATCTCGACCGGCTGGCACGCAACGGCGGCCCGGAAAGCCTGGACGCCGGCCGCGAGGCGATCGGGCTGGTACGCCAAGGCGGCCTGGTGCCGCTCTACATCACCATGGGGCGCATCTCCGACGGGGAAAAGTTCTGCGCGGTGCTGCGCGACATCACCGCCTGGAAGCGCACCGAAGAGGAATTGATCAACGCCAAGCATGAGGCGGAGAAGGCCTCCACCGCCAAGTCGGAATTCCTCGCCAAGATTAGCCACGAGATCCGCACCCCGCTCAACGCCATCATCGGCTTTTCCGAGGTGATGATGGACGAGCGCTTCGGCCCGGTCGGCAACGAGCGCTACCGGCAATATCTCAAGGACATCCATTCCTCAGGCGGCCATCTGATCTCGCTGCTCAACGATCTGCTCGATTTGTCCAAGATCGAGGCCGGCAAGCTCGAGCTTACTTTCGTGAACGTCAATTTGAACGACCTGGTGCAGCAATGCGTCGCTGTCATGCAGGAGCAGGCCAACCGCGAACGCGTCATCATCCGGACCTCGCTGCCGACGAGTCTGCCGCAGATCGTTGCCGACGCGCGCTCGGTGCGGCAGATCACGCTCAATCTGCTGTCGAACTCGATCAAGTTCACCGGCCCCGGCGGGCAGGTGATCGTCTCCACCGCCCTGACCGACGACCATGAGGTGGTCTTGCGCGTCCGTGACACCGGCCACGGCATGAGCGAGAAGGAATTACAAACCGCGCTCGAGCCGTTCCGCCAGGTCGCCACCGCCGCGAACTGGGGGGTAAGCGGCTCAGGGCTGGGCCTGCCGATCACCAAGGCGCTGGCGGAGGCCAACCATGCGCGCTTCCACATCACCAGCCAGGTCGAGGACGGAACCCTGGTGGAGGTGTCGTTCCCCGCCACCCGCGTGCTGGTGCAATAGACCGAGTGCCAGGCCTAGCTGACCGGCCATGAAAGGGTCACAGAGGGCTCCCAAGGTTACGGAAAGCGGGACCAGTGCTATAGTCCGTCGCGAATTTGAACTGAAACAAGCGGAAAATCCCCTTTGACGGCCGCCACTGGCTTAAGACGCCTGGGAATGGTGCTGCTCGCCGCGATCGCGGCCGGCGCGGGCGTGCTCACGACCGCCGGCTACCTGATCTCGCCCGATACCGTGCGCCGTCAGGTCTTAAGCGAAATCCGCGCCGTCACCGGTTTGAACCCGATCCTGCGGGGCCCGACCGCAGTCACCCTGTTCCCCTCCGGCAGCGTCAGCTTCGGCGACGTCGTGCTCGGTGACGCCAAGAAGCCCGCGCTCACCGCCGAGCGGTTGACCGCGCGCTTGCGCTTTTTTCCGCTGCTGGTCGGCCGCGTCGAAATCGCCGACGTGTCGCTGGAGCGGCCGACCATCGCGGTCGAGCTGGAGCAGGACGGCCGTTCCAACTGGTCCGGCCTGATCGAGGCGCTGGCGCGCAGCCAGAAGCCGAACGCGCAACGGACGGCGGCATTTTCCGAGATGCGCATCAAGAACGGCACCGTGGTAGTGCGCAACAAGTCCAAAAAGCTTTCCGAGACGTTCGACGCCGTGGCGTTCTCGCTGGCTTGGCCGTCGATTTCCAAGAGCTTCGGCGCCACCGGCCACTTCGTCTGGCATGACGAGCCGCTGGACGTGACCGTGACGCTCGGCGATTTCGCGGCCGCGCTTGCCGGCAAGCGCACCGGCGTCAAGCTGCGCATCGCAGGCAGCCCGATGAAGGCCGCTTTCGAAGGCGCGGTCAGCATCAAGCCCAGCGTCCGGGTCGAAGGCACGCTCGCCGCCGACGCGACCGCGCTGCGCGATGCGCTGATCTGGGCCGGACTGAAGCCGCTGCCCGGCGGCGGCTTCGGCCGCTTCGCGATCAAGGCAGAGGCCAACGTGGTTGGCGGCACCATCAGCCTGTCCAACGTTAACGTCGAGCTGGACGGTAACACCGCGGAAGGTGTGCTCACCTTCGCGACCGACGGGCGGCAAACGCTGCAAGGCACGCTCGCCTCCGACACGCTCGACCTCACGCCCTATGTCTCCACCGTCAGGCTGCTCACCGCCAATCAGCGCCAATGGAACAACGGCCACATCACGCTCGATGGCCTGTCCGGCACCGATTTCGACTTGCGGCTGTCGGCGGCGAAGGTCGTGCTGGCCGACGCCAACCTCGGCCGCACCGCGATCGGCGCCAATTTGCGCAACGGCCATCTCACCGTGACCATTGGCGAGGCGCAGGCCTATGGCGGCGTCATCAAGGGCTCGGTGGCGCTCGCCACTTTCGACGCGGGCGTCGACGTCAAATCGCAGTTGCATTTCACCGACGTCGACCTGGAAAGCTGCCTCGGCCAGTTGTTCGGGCTGCACCGGCTGGAAGGCACCGGCGACATCTCGTTCGCGGTCGAGGGCACCGGCGAGAGCGTGCTCGCCGTCACGCACACCTTGAACGGCACCGCCACCCTGACCGGGCGGAGCGGTGCGATTGCCGGCTTCGACGTGGAGCAGCTCCTGCGCCGGCTGGAGCGCCGGCCGCTGTCCGGCAGCGGCGATTTCCGCACCGGACGCACGCCCTACGACAAGATCGCGGTGGCGCTGAAGATCGCCCACGGCAAGGTCAGCGTCGAGGACGTCAAGGTGTCGGGGCCGGGCGTCCAATTGGCGCTGGCGGGCTCGGCCTCGATTCCGTCGCGCGAACTCGATCTCACCGGCACGGCGGCGCTGGTGGCCCCGCCGAAGGCCGGAGCCGCGCCGTTTGCGCTGCCGTTCATCGTGCAGGGCTCGTGGGACGATCCGATCCTGCTGCCCGATGCGGAGGCGCTGATCCGCCGCTCGGGCGCGGCCGCACCGCTTCTTAACGCCGTGCGCGAGCGCAGGGCGCGCGACGCCGCCCGCTCGGTCATCGATCGCCTGACCGGCGGCACCTCGGGCACGATTCCGGCGGCCGAGCAGTCCGCCGCCCCGCCAGCGGCGCAAAAACCGCAATAAATTGAATCGCCAGGCCCAGGAATCGGCCTAAAGGCCCGCTGTGCGCGCGTGTCGCGGCACCGCCATTTGACTATGATTGCGCTCAAGACGAATCACCCGCCGGCATCGCTGCCGGCGCGATGGGGCGCGGATGCTCTACCCAACGCTGCGGACGTTAGCCAAGGTCGTCGTCGCCTCACTGGTGGTGGGAACGATCCTGGCGCATTTCGGTATCTCCGCCGATCAATTGATGCGCGAGTTCGGGGTCTCGGCCGATCGCGTCGAAGACTATGCGCGCAAAGGCTTTGCCTGGGCCTGGCCCAACATGCTGCTGGGCGCGCTGGTGATCGTGCCGGTTTGGTTCATCGTCTTTCTGTTCCGCCCGCCCGGGCAGAGCAGTAGCGACTAGCACCAAGCGCAATCACGCCACCATCATTGGCCGGACACAAACCAGCCATCCTGCTTGTATTGAGGCCGACCGATTACAATCCATTTTGCGCCATAGGCGGGAAGCGCAAAATCCATCCAATCAAGGCAAATATCCGAACTTTTTCATCTGCTCGCCGTGCGCCCTAACGATCGCATCAATCTGCTGCGGCGACAGAACATTCTTCCATTGATCGGCACGTCCTTCACGGAAGAAACGATCAGCATGCTTCGGCTTTTCCTGGAAACCGTCCTTATCCTCCTGCTCTCTCAGTGCCTCAAATGAGGACCGCTTGATTGCCAGGGCAAGCTCGTCCGCGGTGGGGTTGAGAAGCAGGTGGTGCGCCAGCGCGCCAAAGGTTTTTTCAGGATCATTCAGCATGTCCTCATATCGCATGACGTAAATGGCCGGATGAGATTTTCGTGTCCAGCTCTCAACATGCTGGCTCCAGGAACCCCACACTTCGTGAACACGCATTTCGTTAATCGGCGTTTCCACGTCTTGCGTTGCCATGACCGAAATCGCGTGGTCGACGGACTTGTCGATGTGATGGGCAAGCGAAATAGCGACATCGAGCGGATTGCGGACGATATAGATGGCCCCCGACGTCACCGCAAAATTGATGATCGACTGTCCGCGGTCGACGACGAGGGCGTTGTGGGTCTTGCAGAAGATCAGCCCCTCGAATTGGTCAGCAATCACTTCCTGGACGCGATGTCGATTTTCCGCGACCTTGCGATGGTCGCCCGGTTTCGGCTCAAAGCCGCATACGTCTTTGTAGTACTGCGTGAAATTCTCGCCCAACGAAAAGCGGTTGATTGAATTCACATCGAGTTCTTCCAGCTCGCCGGCCATGACGGTGGCGAGATTGGACAGGAAAGCCCGCGTCCAGGTATTTCCCGATTTTGGGTAGGAGGCGAGCCAGACAATCCCTGAATCGGGAGCCGGGCTGGCGGCGGGCTGGGTGCTCATTCGGGCCTTCCGGGCGTCGGTTGATTGTTGCATTGCTGCAACAGGCGTCAGGATAATGCAATTCTCATCCACATTATGCCCACGGGAAAGGCCGCTGCACTACCCACGGTCGTGGACTCCTCTATCGGAGGGGTATCATACTGATAAAGTAAGATAGATCGAGAACGTCTATCGTTTCATCTGGGGGCAGACAATGTACCGTGTTCGCGTCGGGCTGTTGGCTGGTGTTTCGGCGCTGGCAATTGTTGCAGCATATCCGGAAATTGCACGACCTGCGGACCTCCCTGCGCGCCCGGCGATGGCGACGAAAGCGCCGCAGGCGACGTTCCGCGACCGGTGGTCATGGTGGGTTGAAGGCGGCGCCAGTGCGATGGCCGGCGACCCCGGCGTCGCCGGTCTGACCGGCTTCGACGTTGATGCAAAGCGGTGGGGCTGGGAAGCAGCCATCGGCTTCGAGTACCGGCCTTCAATGTCGCCGTGGATCTGGAGTGCGCAGTTCCGGTATGGCCAGCACGCGAAAGGATCAGCCTTCAGCAACCCGATCGCGACGTTCGTCGGTCCGGGAACGACGGTCGCCATCGCCGGCACCAATTCCGCGAGTCGCAAAGAGCACCACTGGGCCGCAGACTTCATGGTCGGGCGAGATCTGGGATTGGGGCAAGGAACCCAAGTCGCGCGATTTGGCGTGCGCGTTGCGGAGATCAGGGGCAAGACAACCGGCTCGGCGTTCTGGAACAATGTGCCGGTTAGCGCGATTGCCAGCTGCGCCGGCACACCTTCGTATTGCGGCAGCGAAGTGCGCGATTACACGCAAACGGGCCAATTCCTTGGCGTAGGTCCCAGGCTGCAGCTCGACGGAGTGATTCCGCTCGGAGGGGCATGGTCACTGGATTATATGGCTGGCGTTGCCGGCCTGTACGGCCGCCGAAAGGTCGATCAGAACATAGCCATTAGCCATCCGACTGTACCGACCTTCACAGGGCCAGCGGTTCTAGTGTCCGGAGGGCCGATTGGCGCAAGTTCGAGCAGCAACGGTTTTGTGTTCAATCTCGATGCAATGCTCGGCCTATCCTATGCGATAACCCCGTACGCCAATCTGATGGTAAGCTATCGCTTTGACGGCTATTGGAATGCATTGAGAGGCTACGATAGCAACGGCAACCTCCAAAATCTTGATCGATTCTACCATGGGCCGATGGTGCGCCTGACGTTTACGAACTGATTGCCGCCGGGCAAATCGTCGAAACTTTTTTCCGGCTCGCGCGACCTTTGGAACCCGCGCAGGCTGGCGCGGTCCCTCCGCGACATCCCAATTCCGGTCGCTGTCGGCGCAAAGTGAGCCTTCACTTTGCACCCTATACCTGCGCGCCGAATGCTGCGCGCTCGCGCCGCACGGCGCCGCACTTCATCAGCAGCGACGCGATGATGGTGCCGAGCGCCACCACCGAAATCATGATGGTGCAGATGACGTTGATCTCCGGCTTCACCCCCAGGCGCACCTGCGAATAGATGCGGATCGGCAGCGTGGTGGCACCCGGCCCGGTGGTGAAGCTGGCGATCACCAGATCGTCGAGCGAGAGCGAGAAGGCCAGCATCCAGCCGGCCGCGATCGCGGGCAGGATCAACGGCAGGGTGACGGTGAGGAAGGTCTTGAGTGGCGGGCAGCCGAGATCCAGCGCCGCTTCCTCGAGGCTGCGGTCGAAGCCGATCAGGCGGGCCTGCACGATCACGGTTACGAAGCACAAGGTCAGCGTGGTGTGGGCGATGGCGATGGTCCAGAAGCCGCGGTCGACATTGAACGCGACAAACATCAGCAGCAGCGACAGGCCCGTGATCACTTCCGGCATCACCAGCGGCGCATAGACCATGCCGGAGAACAGCAAGCGGCCGCGGAAGGATCCGAAGCGCACCAGCGCGACAGCCGCGCAGGTGCCGAGCACGGTGGCCGCGCTCGCCGACAGCGCCGCCACCCGCAGGCTGATCCAGGCCGCCTGCAACATGGCATCGTCGTGCAGGAGCGCGCGGTACCATGCAAGCGACCAGCCGCCCCAGACCGTAACCAGCCGCGAGGCGTTGAACGAATAGATCACCAGGATGGCGATCGGCAGATAAAGAAACGCGAGGCCGAGCGCGACCGAGATGGCGTTGAACCGGGATGCCCGCAGCATCAGCGGAAACCTTCCAATTGGCGCCGCTGCAGGCGCTCGTAGAGCAGGATCGGCAGCACCAGCAGCGCGAGCAATGCCACCGCAATGGCCGACGCCACCGGCCAGTCGCGGTTGAAAAAGAACTCCGTCCATAGCGTCTGCCCGATCATCAGCGTGCGCGAGCCGCCGAGCAGGTCGGGGATGATGAATTCGCCGATGATCGGGATGAAGCAGAGCAACGTGCCGGCCGCCACCCCCGGCAGCGACAGCGGCGCCGTCACCAGCCAGAATGTCTTCCAGCGCGGGCAGCCGAGATCGGCCGCCGCCTCCAACAACGTCTCGTCCAACTTCTCGAGCGTGGCGTAGAGCGGCAGCACCATGAACGGCAAATAGGAATAGACGATGCCGATATAGATCGCGGTGTCGGACGACAGCCAGGCCACCGGTTCGTTGACGACGTGAAGCGTCAGCAGCAGGTCGTTGAGCAAGCCGTCGCGCTGCAGGATGTTGATCCACGCATAGACGCGGATCAGGAACGAGGTCCAGAACGGCAGCACCACCAGCATCACCAGCAGCGGCTGAATTCCGCGCGGGCTGCGCGCGATGCCGTAGGCGACCGGATAGCCGATCAGCAGCAGAATCGCGGTCGAGATGCCGGCGATCTGCAGGCTCTTGAGATAGGAGAATAGATAGATCCGGTCGGAGGCGATCAGCCGGTAGCCCTCGAGCGTCAGCCGCGCGACGAAATCCCTCACGCCCTGCCAGCCACCGGCAAGATCGAACACCGGCACATAAGGCGGCTGCGCGATCGCTGTTTGCGAAAAACTGATCTTGAGCACGATCGCGAACGGCGCCAGGAAGAAGATCGCCAGCCACAGATAGGGCAACAGCAGGACCGCGCGCGCCCCCCAGCTTCGTCCGCTTTTGCGCGTTGCGCTCATGGTCTATTCCGTCAGCAGCACGCCGGCGTCATGCGGCCAGGACAACCACGCCAGGTCTTTGACGGCGAACGCAGGCTGGCCGCGCGCGCCGGTATTGGCGAGCACGACCTTCATCAGCGTACGGTCGGCGAGCTGCACCTTGTAGAGCGAGACGTCGCCGCGGTAGCCGATTTCGAGCACGATGCCGGCGGCCACGTTGTGGCCTTCGGCCGCAGAGCGCTCGGCGTCCATGCGCAGCTTTTCCGGGCGCAGCGCCAGCCAGACCTTGTCGTGGGGCTTGCCGCCGCCGGCGACGACCAGCGGCCCGAGCTTGGTCGCGAGCGTGCCGTCTTCGTTCAGGTAGCCCTCGATCAGCGTCACCTCGCCCAGAAAATCGGCGACCCAGCGGGAATTCGGCCGCTCGTAGATCTCGGCAGGCTCCGCCACCTGCACCAGACGGCCCTGGTCCATCACCGCGATCCGGTCGGATACGATCATCGCCTCTTCCTGGTCGTGGGTGACGATGACGAATGTGGTGCCGAGCTTGCGCTGCAAATCCATCAGCTCGAACTGGGTCTCGGCGCGCAGCTTCTTGTCGAGCGCCGCCAGCGGCTCGTCGAGCAGCAGCAGGCGCGGGCGTTTGATCAGCGAACGCGCCAGCGCCACCCGCTGGCGCTGGCCGCCGGAGAGCTGGCCGACGCGGCGCTGGCCGAAGCCCTCCAGCTTGACCAGTGCCAGCATGTCGGCGACCCGCTCGCGGCGCTCGCGCCGGCCGACTTTTTCCTGACGCAGGCCGAAGCCGATATTTCCCACCACGGTGAGATGAGGAAACAAGGCATAGCTCTGGAACATCATGTTGACCGGCCGGCGGTGCGGCGGAACTTCGCCGATGTCCTCACCGTCGAGCAGGATGCGGCCTTCGCTCGGAACCTCGAAGCCGGCGAGCAGGCGCAACAGCGTGGTTTTGCCGCAACCGGATGGGCCGAGCAGCGCGAAGAATTCGCCTTGCTTGATGTCGAGAGTGAGCGCGTCGACCGCGGTCACGTCGCCGAAACGCTTGCTCACTTGCTGGAAACGCACCAGCGCGGGCCGGCCGTCCTCCTCACGCCCGCGCGTACCGTCACCGTCCGCCATCGATTCCCCTCGACGCCTCACCGCGCTCAACGCTAGCGGGGCAAGCGCGCGCGCTCAACCGGGCAATTCGATCGGCAATGGTAGAAGCGTCAAGCCGCGTCCGGCGGCTCGCGGTCGGAATCGACCGCCGGCGCCGGTGTCGGCGCCGGAAAGCGCGGGGCCGGACCGTAATACTCGCCGAACTGCACGCTCTCACGCGGCTTGAGCAGGATGGAGATCAGGCGGTCGAACAGTGCCTTGGCCGATACTGGCTTGCACAGGAACTCATTCACGCCGAGCTTGGCCAATTCCAGGATGCGCCAGCGCTCGCCGTGGGCGGTGAGCATGATGATGGGAATGTCCGGCATCGGGAAGGCGCCGGGCGAGCGCACGATGCGCACCAGTTCCGGGCCGTTGAGCAGCGGCATTTCCCAGTCCAGCACGACCACGTCGGGCGTGAGCGAGCGGATCATTTCCAGCGCGGCGATGCCGTCACCGGCCTCGAAGATCTTCTTGACGCCAATATTGACGAGCATGCCGCGCACCAGATTGCGCATGAACGGATTGTCGTCGACCACCAGCACGCGCAATTGCTGGATCAGGACTTCGACGTGCTTGGCGCTGATGTTCATGACGGGCAGGCTCCGGCGGCGGCAATATTGTGCCGCAATCATCACCGGGCCGTTAACGTGCGCCTGATCGCGTCCTGCCAGCCGTTATATTTGCGTTCACGCATTTCGGCGTTCATGCGCGGCTCGAAGCGGCGGTCGAGCCGCCATTGCGCGGCAAAACCGTCGAGATCGGGACAGAGACCGGCGGACCGGCCGGCAAGATAGGCGGCGCCCAGGGCGGTCGTCTCCATCACCGCCGGGCGATCGACCGGGCTCGCCATGATGTCGGCGAGGAACTGCATGGTGGCGTCGCTGGCCGTCATGCCGCCGTCGACACGCAGCACGCCGGCGCCTCGCGCCGCCGGCCAGTCGGCGCGCATGGCCCCAAGCAGATCGCGGGTCTGGTAGCCGACCAATTCCAGCACCGCGCGCGCGAGCTCGGCATCGCCGGAATGGCGGGTGAGGCCGAAAATCGCGCCGCGCGCCTGCGCGTCCCAATAGGGCGCGCCGAGCCCGACAAAAGCCGGCACCAGATAGACCTGCTCGGCCGGATCGGCGACGGCGGCGAGCGCGTCGGCGTCCGCTGAATGCGCAATGATCTTGAGGGCGTCGCGCAGCCATTGCACCGCGGCGCCGGCGATGAAGATCGCGCCTTCCAGCGCATAGGTGCGCTTGCCCTCGAGCTGATAGGCGATGGTTGTGAGCAGGCGGTTGCGCGAGGCGACGCGCTCGGAGCCGGTGTTGAGCACCATGAAACAGCCGGTGCCGTATGTCGATTTCATCATGCCGGGCTTGAAGCATCCCTGTCCGATGGTGGCCGCCTGCTGGTCGCCGGCCATGCCCAGAATGCGCATTGAGGCGCCGAACAAATCAGGCGCGGTGACGCCGAATTCGCCGCCATTGTCGCGCACTTCCGGCAGCAGGCTTGGCGGCACGCCGAACAGCTTACATAAACCCGCATCCCATTCACCCTTGCCGATGTCGAACAACAGCGTGCGCGCGGCGTTGCTGGCGTCGGTGGCGTGGACCTTGCCGCCGGTGAGCCGCCACAACAAGAAGCTGTCGATGGTGCCGAAAGCAAGCCTGCCCGCCTCCGCCGCCGCCCGCGCGCCGTACACGTGCTCGAGCAACCAAGCGATCTTGCTGGCAGAGAAATACGGATCGAGCACCAGCCCAGTCTTGGCGGCGATCTCGTCCTCGTGGCCGGATTCGCGTAGCGAGGCGCAGAGGTCGGCGGTGCGCCGGTCCTGCCAGACGATCGCGTTATGGATCGGCTTGCCGGTTGAGCGCTCCCAGATCACCGTGGTTTCGCGCTGATTGGTGATGCCGATGCCGGCGACGTCGCGCGCGTCAAGGCCCGCTTCGGCAATCGCCTCACGCACGCAGGCAACGGTGGCCGACCAGATCGCTTCCGGGTCGTGCTCGACCAGGCCGGGCGCCGGATAGATCTGGTGCAGTTCGTGCTGAGCGAGGCCGAGCGGCTTGAGCGCCGCATCGAAGGCGATGGCGCGCGTCGAGGTGGTGCCCTGGTCGATGGCGATGAGAGCTGCGGCCAAGTCGTCTTCCCCGGGCTGCCGCGTTGAAAGTCGCTGAAAGCAGCGCGGAGCTTAATTCACTACGAACAGGCTGGCGATGGCCTCGTCGTTATCGGCATTGACCGAAGCCATCATTTTGCGCGGCGCCGGGCCGTAATAGTCGCCGGTTTTTACCAGCGGGCGCGGATTGATCAACACCGAGATCAAGCGGTCCTGCAAAGCCTTGGACGACACCGGCTTAACCAGGAACTCATTGACGCCAATTTTGACCGCTTCGATCACGCGCGAGCGCTCGCCGTGGCCGGTGAGCATGATAATCGGCACGTTCGGGTACGGGAAAGTGTCGGGCGAGCGCACCATGTGCACGAAAGCCGGGCCATCGAGGCCGGGCATCTCCCAGTCGAGAATGACGGCGTCGGGAGCGCTGGTGCGGATGAGTTCGAGACCGGCCGGTCCATCCGCCGCCTCATAGACATTGCGTACGCCGATACTCATCAGCATCGTGCGCACGACCTTGCGCATATACCGCTCGTCGTCCACCACCAGCACCTTGGTGGCGGCAAAACGCTCCGCAAGGGCGTTGGAATCGATCGGCATAGACGGTCCGTATCCCCCGAGACGGTGCAATCATTACAATTCAACCACAAAGGTGTGGCGTTCCGCTGAAACGGACCACGGCAATTGCGCCGATTACGGCAAGGATCGATAAACCATCGCGGCCCGCGCTCAAGGCGCGGTCTGCTGCGCCGTCTTGGCAGTGAGCGAGGCGAGGAACTGGCTGAGCGCGGCGGTCTCTTCGTCGGTGGCTTTAAGGCCAAGCTTGCTGCGCCGGTACAGCACGTCCTCCGCGGTCTGCGCCCATTCATTCTCGACGAGGTAGCGCACCTCGGCCCCGGTGAGATCGCCGGTGAAGCGGGGCCCGAGTTCGTCCATGCTTTGCGCGGTTCCAAGAATACGCTCGGCGCGCCGGCCATAGGCACGCACCAGGCGCTGCGCGTGCGCCTCCGAGAGAAACGGCCAGAGCTTGATCATTTCGGCCACTAGCGCGGGCAATTCGTCGGGCGGAAAAGCGCCGCCGGGCAGCGTAGACCCTGCGGTCCAGAGCGGCCGCGCCGGGAAGAAGGGAGCGATTTTCGCCATCGCCGCCTCCGCCAGTTTGCGGTGAGTGGTGATCTTGCCGCCGTAGATGGTCAGGAGCGGCGCCTCCTGCGGCTGTTCGTCAAACGCCAGCACATAATCGCGGGTGACGTCCTCGGGCTTGCCGGCGCCGTCGTCATGCAGCGCGCGCACGCCGGCGAACGCCCACACCAGCTCGTCGGGCATGATCTTGTCGCGGAAATATTCGTTCACGGTGTTGCAGAGATAAACGATCTCGGCGCCATCGGCCGACGGCGAATTGATGTCGCCGACGAAATTATCGTCGGTGGTGCCGATCAGGGTGAAGTCCTGCGCGAACGGCAGGGCGAACACCACGCGCCCGTCGGCGGCCTCCATCAGGTAACCGCAATCGTGCTCGAAGCGGCGGGGCACCACGATATGGCTGCCCTTGATCAGGCGGACCGGCGCCGGAAGCGGCTGCCGGATCACGGTGTCGGCCACCTCGCAGATCCAGGGCCCGGCGGCATTGACCAGCACGCTCGCGGTTCTGACCTCGCGGCGACCGCGGCCAAAAAGCACCAGCTCCCAATCTTGGCGCCGCTCCGCCCGCGCGCATCGTGTGCGGGTGTGGATGACGGCGCCACGCTCGGCGGCATCGAGCGCGTTGAGCACAACCAGCCGGGAATCGTCGACCAGGCAATCGGAAAATTCAAAGCCGTAGTGGAACGAGCGCTTGAGCGGCGCACTGAGCGCGTGATGGGTGAGATCGACGGTGCGGCTCGCCGGCAACAGCTTGCGCGCGCCCAGCCAGTCGTAAAGAAACAAGCCGAAGCGCAGCAGCATCGCCGGGCGCCCGCCCAAACGCGGCGGCAGCAGAAAGCGCGCCGGGCGGATCACGTGCGGGGCCATGCGCAACAGAACTTCGCGTTCGGCCAGCGCTTCGCGCACCAGCCGGAAGGCGCCGTGTTCGAGGTAGCGCAGGCCGCCATGGATCAGCTTCGAGGAGGCCGAGGAGGTGCCGGAGCCGAGATCGTTCATCTCGACCAGCAGCACGCTCAAGCCGCGCCCGGCGGCGTCGCGTGCGAGCCCGGTTCCGTTGATGCCGCCGCCGATGATGGCGAGGTCGAAGTCGGCCATGATTGCGCGGAGTTGCCTGCTGATTCGCTGCTTGCGCGCAGAATGAGCGGCTTCACCGGCCCACTCAAGCCCGTTTAAAGCCACAACATTCGGCCGCGATTGCCAAACGACCTTGTTCTAGCCATATGTCGTAAACAATGTCCTCGCGACGCCTAAGGCGCCACCGGGATCTTGAAGCCGGAGCCCATGCCCTCACCCCGCCTGCTGGTCATTGAAGGCAATTCACCGCAGACCACGGCCGAACACGTGGCCGCTGGCGGAGTGCCGGCCAGCAAGGGCTATTCCGACCTGCTGCGCGAGTTGTTGCCGGGGGTAGCGGTCGACATCTGCTATCCGGGCGATCCAGGCGCGTCCCTGCCGACGGGCGAAGCGCTGGAAGGCTATGACGGGGTCGCGATCACCGGCTCGGCGCTGCACGTCTATCATGACGGGCCTGAGGTGATGCGGCAGGTCGAACTGGTGCGTTCGGCGCTGGCCACCGGGACGCCACTGTTCGGCTCCTGCTGGGGCCTGCAGGTGATCGCGGCGGCGGCCGGCGGCAGCGTGCGCAAGAACCCCAAGGGCCGCGAAATCGGGTTCGGCCGCGGCATTCGTCTGACGGAAGCCGGCCGCAAGCATCCGATGTATGTGGGCAAGCTCGACGTATTCAACGCACCGACCGTACACCTGGACGAGGTCGACGCCGTACCGCCGGGCACCACCGTGCTCGCCACCAACGCCATGTCGTCGGTGCAGAGCGTGGAAATCCGCACCAACGGCTCGGTCGCCTGGGCGGTGCAGTATCATCCGGAATATCCGCTGCGCGAGCTGGCGGCGATCGTGCGCCGCATCGGCACAAGGCTGATCGCCGAAGGCTTCTTCGCCGACGAGGCCGACATGAAAATGTTCGCGCAGGACCTCGACCTGCTCGACCGCGATCCCGAATGCAAGCGCCTCGCCTGGCGGCACGGCGTCAGCAAGAACATCCTCGACAAGAAGCTGCGGGTGAGCGAGGTGGCAAACTGGGTCGAACTCCAGGTGCTGCCGATGCGGGTGAAGCGGGGACGCGGGTAATAATTCGTCATGGCCGGGCTTGTCCCGGCCATCCACGTCTTGCTTCACTGCAATAAAGACGTGGATGCCCGGCACAAGGCCGGGCATGACGGAGACATGAAATGGATTTTTCCGGCAAAGCAGTCGTCGTAACCGGCGGCACCGGCGCACTCGGCAGCGCGGTGGTGAGCGCCTTGCTGGGCGCTGGCGCCAGCTGCACCGTGCCCTATGTACACGAGGCGGAAGCGGAGCGTTTTCCGTTTCGCAATGACGGCAAGGCGACGCTGATCAAGGTTTCCGACCTGGCCGACGAAGGCGACGTCAGCAAGGTTTACGCCGGCCTGTCGCCATGGGCATCGATCCACATCGCCGGCGGCTTCGCCATGGGCGAGGTCGCGAAAACCGGCAAGGCCGCGCTGATGGCGCAGCTCGACGGCAATCTGATCTCCTGCTTCTTGTGTTGCCGCGCGGCCGTGAACGCAATGCGCGCGGGCGGCAGCGGCCGCATCGTTAACGTGGCGGCGCGTCCGGCCCTGGAATGGCGCGCCGGCGCAGGCATGGCGGCCTATACGATCGCCAAGACCGGCGTCGCTGCGCTCACCGTCGCGCTCGCCGAGGAGGTTGCCAAGGACGGCATTCTGGTCAATGCGGTGGCGCCCTCGATCATGGACACAGCCGCAAACCGCAGGGCCATGCCGAAGGCCGATTTCGACGCCTGGCCGAAAGTGGACGACGTGGCGGCAACAATTCTGTTTCTCGCTTCGCCCGCCAACACGGTCACGCGCGGCGCGATCGTGCCGGTGTACGGGAAGTCCTAACCGGCGACCGGTACCAGCTCGAGCGGCGGACGTAGCAGACGCTGCACGGCGTTGGCGGCGACCACGGTGCGCCCTTCGGCATAAGCCTCGTGGTTCTTCTCGATGTCGTCGAGATCGTACTGATAATTGACCATCAGCCCGTGCGCCTGCGCCAGCGCCTTGTCGGACACGTCGGCCAGCCAGTTGATACGCTCGAGCCGCGCGCCGTTGCCGAGATGGAAACGCGCCACCGGATCGACCGGCAGACCGCGCGGGCCACGCGCGCGCACCAGATACCAGGCCGCCGCTCGCTTCACCGGGTCCCGCAGGCGCTCCGCCATCTCGCCATTGGTCCACCAGCCCGGCTCATCGAGCGCCGCCAACATGGTCTTGTCGGCCTCGGTCAGCGCCGCCGATTTTTCCGCTTCGCGCTCGCGCTTGAGCCATGCGGCAAAGCCGGTGAGCGGCGACAGCGTCACGAAGGTCGACAGTTTCGGCATCTCGCGGCTGATCTCCTCGACCACCTGCTTGATCAGGAAGTTGCCGAACGAGACGCCGGCGAGTCCGCGCTGGCAGTTGGAGATCGAGTAGAACACCGCGGTGCGGTTCTTCTCGCCGTCGCTCAATTCGCGCTCGGAACTGAGAATCGGCGCGATCGCGGCCGGAATGTCGCGGGTGAGCGCGACCTCCACGAAGATCAGCGGGTCGTCCACCAGTGCCGGATGGAAGAAGGCGTAACAGCGCCGGTCGGGCGGATCGATGCGCCGGCGCAGGTCCTCCCAGTCGTGAATCGCGTGCACCGCCTCGTAGCGGATGATCTTTTCCAGCACGATCGCCGGGGTCGACCAGTCGACGTGGCGCAGCACCAGGAAGCCGCGGTTGAACCAGGACGAGAACAAATGGACGAAATCATCATCGACCGCGGCGAGATCGTCGCGCTTAACGAGCGCGTCCAGCAATTGCGCGCGCATGCGCACCAGCGCCACGGTCCCGCCGGGGGCCAGATTGAGCCGGCGGAACAGTTCTTGCCGGCGCGGCTCGGAGGCCGCGTGCACGACGGCGGCGGTAGCATCGCTCGGATTTTCCTTCCAGGCCGCAATAGCCGATTCCAGCCGCGCGTTGTCCGTCCCGAAACGCTGGGCGAGCGCCTCGAAGAACGCGATGCGCGGTCCGGTGGTGAGTTCGGCGTAGCGGCCGAGAATCTCGCGCGCGAGCGCCACGCTGGAGGCCTCACCGCGGCCGGAGAGCAGGTGCTCGGCGAGCTCGACCAGGCTTTCCGAGCGGGTCGAATCAATGCCGCGGCGTTCGCGCGTGCGGTCGAGCAACGCGCGGCCGCGCTCCGAAATAGTCTGCAACAGTTCGCCGAAAAACGAAGCGTTCATTGAGGTCCTACGGCCGCACCCATCAGATGGTCCGGCAACCATATAGCAAGGAAACATAGACGAAATTATAATGCCGGCGAAACAGTCCACTAACCAGCCGCAAGTCCGTCACGCCAAAGGACAATTCCCGCTCTGGCCAGCACGCGGCGTTGGTTTTATAGCCTTGTCTTCATTTGCCCCCGCCCATCAGATGGTTCGGCAACCATGTGACAATATCCGGAAAGATAGACAAGATAATGATGCCGATAATCATCATAAAGACATAGGGCACCGAGCCCCACAGCACCTTGCTTGTTGGCACATCCGGGGCAATGGCGTTCACAACGAACAAATTTAGGCCGACCGGCGGAGTGATCAGACCGATCTCCATGTTGATGGTCACGATGACGCCGAACCAGACCGGGTCGAAGCCGGCAGCCGTGACAATAGGCAGCAAGATGGGCGCGGTCATCAGAATGATGCCGGCCGGCGGCACGAAGCAACCGCAGACCAACAGGAAAACGTTGATCATCCCCATCAGCACCCAGCGATTGTAATGGGCGTCGGCGATCGCCTGCGCCAGCGTCTGGGTGATGTAGAGCGATGTCAGCATGTAGCCGAACAGCGCGGCGGTGGCGATGATCATGAGGATCATCACCGATTCGCGCGTGGTGGAGCGCAGGATCTCCCACCACGATTTCGGGCTCCACATACGATAGATGAAGATCGCCAGCAGCACGCAGAAGGCGGCGCCCACGCCGGCGGCCTCCGAGGGCGTGGCGACGCCGCCGTAGAGCACGTACATGACGCCGATCACCACCGCGAGGAAGGGCGCGACCTTTGGGATAGATTCAAATTTCTGCTTCCACGAGAAGCGGAAATCCGGCGTATAGGCGCGGAAGCCCTTGAACCAGATGTAGACAAGCGTCCACGCCATAAAGAGCACCGTGAGCAGCAATCCCGGCATCACGCCGGCGAGGAACAGCCGGCCGATCGAAGTTTCGGTGGCGATGCCGTAGAGAATGAACGTGATCGACGGTGGGATCAGAATGCCGAGCGTGCCGCCGGCGCAGATCGAGCCGGTCGCGACCTCGTCCGGATAGCCGCGCTTGCGCATCTCCGGGATGCCCATCTTGCCGATGGCGGCGCAGGTCGCCGGCGACGAGCCGGTGAGCGCCGCGAAAATCGCGCAGGCGCCGAGATTGGAAACAACCAGCCCGCCGGGCACCCGGTAGAGCCAGCGGTCGAGGGCTTCGTAGAGGTCCTTGCCGGCGGGCGACGAGCCGATGGCTGCGCCCATCATGATGAACATGGGGATGGCGACCAAAGTGAATTCATCAAGGCTGGAGTAGAAGGTCTCGGCCACAACCTGAATGCAGTCGATGCCCTGGAACAGCACCAGAAAGATCACCGCGATCGCGCCCAGGCCGAAGGCCACCGGTATGCCGGTCAGCAACGTCGCGATGGTGGCGACCAGGACAATCGCTCCTTGGACCGGCGGGCTCATGCCACGTGCTCTTCATGGGTCATCTGGAACGGCGGGGTTCGCCCGGTCGCGACCGAAATCAGTTCCGCGATGTATTGCAGCACCAGCAATCCGAGGCCGACCGGCATCGACAGATAGGGAACCCACAGTCGCGCGCGCCAGACCGTGTCCGAGTGCCAATCGTTCGACCATGCCTGGTACCAGAATTTGGTACAGAGAATGAAAAGCACGAGGGCAAAGGCCAGCGCCAGAAGATTGGCAAAAATAGCGAGCCAGCAGCGCGCGCGGGGGCCGAGGTAGATCGGGAGCACGTCGACGTTGACGTGACCGCGCGTCATCAGGACATAGGCGCTGCCGATGAAGGTGGTGGCGATAATGCTGTAGGTGACGACGTCAAGCTGCCAGATCGTGGTCAGATTGAAGATGTAGCGCTCGATGACCATATCGCAAATCACGAACACGGCGAGCGCAACGAAGAAGCCCGCTATCACGCCGGCGATGCGCGACAACAGTTGCACGACCCAGATGAAAGTATCCATGGGGCGGGGTTTCCGGCTTGTTGCGGCGGGCGAATCGATGCGCGGCGCGAGCCCGCGACTTGCTGCCGGCCGGCCGGAGATCCGCCGGCCGGCGCAAGCGTCTGGACGCTATTTGACCGCGAGCGCTTCGTCGATCAGTTTCTGACCGTTCGGTACTTTCTTGGCGAAATCCGCGTAAGAGCTCTTTCGCGCGACATCGAGCCAAGCCTTGTATTCGGCGTCGTTCAGGCTCACGACCTTCACTTTGTGATCCTTGAACGCCTTGATCGCATCCTCGTTCACTTCGTTGGCCTTGCCCTCATAGAACGCCTGGGCCTTCTTGCCGGCGGCGATGATTACGGCCTGCTGCTTCTTATTGAGCTTGTCGAAGCTCTTTTTCGACATCAGCACCGGCTCGTACATAAACCACAGCGCGTTGTCGCCAGGCGCCGTGAGGCAATCCGTCACCTCGTAAAGCCGCATCGACTGGAACGAGCCGAGGCTGGTGTCGGTGCCGTTGATGACGCCGCTCTGGAACGCATTATAAATTTCATTCGACGGCGGGCTGACGATTGAGGCACCAGCGGTCTTCCACATGTCGGCAAAGGTAATGCCGGCGGAGCGGAACTTGCGGCCCTTCATGTCTTCCGGCTTGGTGATGCAGCCGTTCTTGGAAGCCATGGCGCCCGCAAACCAGGCGTCGGACAGTACCATCACGGCGTGCTTCTCGATCTCGGCGCGCATCTGCTTCATGAACGCCGAGTTGTTAATGCGCTTGGCGCGATCCTGGCTACGGATCAGGCCGGGCATCAGTGTCGCGCCGAAGGCCGGCACCTTGCCGCTGGCGTAGTCGAGCGGGAACAGCGCCATGTCGAGCTGACCGTTGACCATCGCATTCCACTGTTCTTTCGGCTTGATCAGCGAAGCGCCGGGATAGACCTGAATGTTGAGGCCGACATTGACGTCCTTTGCCTCCTTGGCGATGATTAGCACCATGTCATCGCGAACATCGTGCTTGCCGCCCGGGAACTGGTGCGAGGCCTTGAGCGTGACCTGCGCGTGGGCCGACGCCGTCAACAGAACGGCGGTCGAGGCGGCGGCAATAATCGTGGTTAGTGTCCTCATCGAGGTTCCTCCGAAATTGGACGTTTTGGCTGGGGGCGCCGTCCGCGCTGGCGCGCGCAAGGCACATAGGTTCGCCCGTCCGTTGCGCGACCTTAGTCGGGGGAACTGGCGGTCGCGATAAGCGCCGCGTAAATTTCGTTGCCAAGCGGGTGCGGGCTATGGAGTTTCCCTGGTCTGGCCAGGATCGGACGATGGTCCTATAAACCCCTGCAATCGCGGTCACTTGCGCCTAGTCCAAGGAGTTTTCATCCATGCCGAAACCGTTGGCGGGCCTCCGCGTCCTCGAACTTGCCCGCATTCTGGCCGGTCCATGGGCCGGCCAAATCCTCGCCGATCTGGGGGCCGACGTGATCAAGGTGGAGCGCAATGGGGCCGGCGACGATACCCGCGGCTGGGGGCCGCCGTTCGTGGAAGGCAAGGACGGCAAGCATATCGGCTCGGCTTATTTCCACGGCGCCAACCGCGGCAAGCGCTCGATCGAGATCGACTTCGATAGCGACGAGGGCCGTCGCATCGTGCGCAAGCTGGCGGCGCGCTCCGATATCCTGATCGAGAACTTCAAGGTCGGCGGGCTCGCCAAGTTCGGGCTCGACTACAACAGCCTGAAGGACGAATGCCCGCGGCTGATCTATTGCTCGGTGACCGGCTTCGGCCAGGACGGCCCCTACGCCAAGCGCGCCGGCTACGATCTGATGGCGCAAGGCATGGCCGGCGTCATGGACCTGACCGGCACGGCCGACGGCGAGCCGACCCGCGTCGGCGTTCCGGTGTCCGACATTTTCACCGGCGTCTACTCGGCAATCGGCATCCTCGCCGCGCTGCACCAGCGCGAGACCACCGGCAAGGGCTGCTACATCGACAACGCGCTGGTCGATTCCACCGTCGGCGTCTTGTCGAACCAGGCGCTGAACTATTTGGTGTCCGGCAACATTCCCAAACGGCTCGGCAACGCGCACGCCAATATCGTGCCCTATCAAGTGTTCCCGGTCGCCGACGGCCACGTCATCATCGCCACCGGCAACGACGCGCAATACGTCAAGCTCTGCAACGTGCTGGGGGCGCCCGAGCTCGCCGACAATCCGAACTACAAAGGCAATGTCGGGCGGCTCAAGCATCGCGACGAACTCGTCGGCAAGATCGCCGCGATCACGTCGCGCATAAAACGCGACGACCTGCTCGATCAGCTGGAAGCGATGCAGGTGCCGGCGGGCCCGATCAACAATCTCGAGCAGGTGTTCAACGACCCACAAGTGATCCACCGCGGCATGCAGCTCAAATTGCCGAGTGCCGCCTCCAAGACGGGCACCATCCCGGGCGTGCGCACGCCCGTGACGATCGACGGCTGGAAAGCAGCGTCAGAGCGGCCCTCCCCGCTGCTGGGCGAGCACACCTCCGAAATTCTACGCGAGATTGGGGAAGGCTGAGCCGGTCAATCGACCGGGATCACCGCCGCCAGACACTCCTCGCCCTTGACGCGCGAGCGATGGCCTTTGCCGTTGATGTCTTCCATCAGCACGGTATCGCCGGGACCGAAGGTATGGGTCTTGCCGTCGCTCGCCGTCACCTCGAGATGGCCCTTCAGGCAGATCAGAAACTGCTTCTTCGGCACCTGGATGGAATTGGCGGCCCAGCCGGCGGGCAGCCGAATGAACTGGATGCCGTCGGTCTGATAGGCGTGCGAGACGAACACCAGCGGTGCCGGCGGCCGGTAGTCGGCCTCGTCGAGCTTGAGGGTAGCGTCCTCGAAATGGCTATTGCCGTTCTTGTCGGCGTGCAGTCGAACATATTTCATGACTTGCGCTCCCTTCCGGCCCGGCGGGCATCTGGGTGATGCACCTTTATCGCGCGCAGGGACGCTGCCGGCCTTGACGTGGGTCAAAAGGGCTGGCGCCGGCTAGGTGACCGCGGTCGGTGCCAGCGCCTCGATATCGCTGACGACATCGATGACCACCGGGCGCTTGGCGGCCAGCGCCTTGGCAAGCGCCGGCGCGATGTCGGCGGGCTTTTCAACACGGATGCCGAGCGCACCCATGTCTTCGGCGAGCTTGGCGAAGTTCATCGGATTGTAGGTCCACAATTCGCGCGCCTTGGCGGTCTGCTCGCCGCCATAGGCGCGATCGAAGCCGCGCTTGGACTGATTGCCGCCGCCGTTGTTGTTGACCAGCGTCACCGAGGCGATGTTCCAGCGCACTGCAGTCTCGATTTCCGCAATGTGGTACCAGAAGCCGGCGTCGCCGGTGAACGCCACCACCGGGCGACCCGGGCAGGCCGCCTTGGCGCCGATGCCCGCCGGAAAAGCCCAGCCGAGATGGCCGGCGCTGCGCATGTAGCTTTGCGTAGGTTTGCGCACGTCGTACATGCCGCCCATCCACATGCCGGCGTGGCCGGTGTCGACGACGACGATGGCGTCGTCGGGCACGTGTTGCGTCAATTCGTGGCAGATGCGCGCGGGGTGGATCGGCACAGCGTCCGATTCAAGATCGGCCTTGTATTTCACGTACCAGTCGCTGCGCAGCGCGGCGATTTCCTTGATCCAGGCGTCTCGTTTTTTAGCGCTCGCCTTGTCCGCGCTCGCCAGCATGGCCGCGAGCACGGTCTTGGCATCGCCCAGCACGGCGGCCTGCAGGGGATAATTGCGGCCGAGCGCTTCCGGCGCGATGTCGATCTGGATCGCCGGCGTGCCGATCGCCGGCACCGTCCAGAAATGCGTGGTCATGCCTCCGGTCTCGCTGCCGATGAAACAGACTAGGTCGGCGAGATTGACGGCGCGGTTGGCGCTCTCACGCGAGTAACTGCCGACCACGCCGACCGACAATGGATTGGTGCCGGGGATCACATCCTTGCCGTTGAGCGACGTGGCGACCGGGATTTGCAACGCTTCCGCCAGCGCCACCAGTTCCCTTCCCGCGCTTGACGCGCGCACGCCGCCGCCGGCGACGATGATCAGGCGTTCCGCCTTTTGCAGCAGATCGAGCGCGGCTTTCACCGCACCGGCGTCCGGCGCGGGACGGAACGGCGGCACTATCGCGAACCGTGCTTCCACCAGCGCTTCCATCTCGGCCTCGTCCACGTCCACCTGGCCTTCGTTGCCGCGGAACTGGAGATGGACCGGACCCGGCGCGCCGGTGGTGGCGGTGCGGAAAGCCTGACGGATCATGTCGGGAAAGCGCGCCACGTCGTCGACGGTGACGTTCATCTTGGTGACCGGCTCGAAGGCCGGCAGGTCGTCGATTTCCTGGTAGACCTTGCGGAACTTGGTCTTGGGATCGCGGCCGCCAGTCATGGCGATCACCGGCGAATGCGCGAGGTACGCGTCACGCAAGCCCGCGGCGAGATTGAGCGCGCCGATCACCTGCGCCATGCACACGCCCGGTTTGCCGGAAGCACGCGCATAGCCATCGGCCATGTAGGCGGCCGACTTCTCACCGTGGCAATGCACGCGCGCAATCTTGGTGCGCCGCTCCATCTCGGCGAAGGTTCGCCGCAATACCGCCGGCACCATGAACACATGCGTCACACCATATCCTGCCAGCATGTCGGCGAGCACCTCGGCGCCGGTGCGTTTGGTATTGTGGCCAAGTTTCATGATCGTCTTGCCTTTCAGGTCCGGCAGCACGCTTGATCGGGCGATGCCTGCACGGGCGGGCACGGAACCGATCCGTAGGAACAGAACACGCAGCAATCGCCTGCCAGCGGCTTGAGCCGCTCACCGCAGCCTTTGCAGACATAGAAGAAGTGGCAGGCATCCGTGGGCATCCGTTCGGTAGCGCGATGCCCGCATTTCGGACAGGTGATGATCGATTCCTCGATGATCATTTGATCGCCAGCGGATTGATCGGCGAGCCGACCGCGCCGGTGATCGGCAGCGCCGGCGCCACGAACAGGAATTCATAGACCTTGTCGGCGGCGCAGTCGTCGGCGAGCTCCTTGAGCTGGAAGATCTCGCCCATGGTCATGCCCATGATCGGAATGGTGATCCAGTGCCAGGGCTGGTTGATGCCTTCCTCGCTCTGGTTCGGGCGCACCTCGCAGCCCCAGGTGTCGCTCGCCAAGGCGGCGAGTTCGGTGTCTTTGACGAAATCGAGCGTCTCGAAGCCGAAGCCCGGGGCGTCGCCGCCCGGATAGCCGTCCCAGCTTCCGGCTTTCTGGCAGCGCTCCATCATGCCGGTGCGCACAATGATGAAGTCGCCGCGCTTGAGCTCGACGTTCTGCTGCTTGGCGGTGCTGTAGAGGTCATCGTTGGTGATGGCGTAACCGTCGTCGAGCGACTCCACGTCCTTGTAACGCGCGACATCGAGCAGCACGCCGCGGCCGACCATCTTGTTCCTGGTCTTCTCGATGCCGCACTTCTGCGCGCCGGCACTGGTCACCTCGCGGCAGTCGTAGCCGTTCCACATGTAATCTTCGTAGAACACGTGGCCGAGGCCATCCCACTGCGTGCCGCATTGCAGCGGCATGGTGACCATATCGTCGGCGGCGCGGATGCCGCGCTTGTCGAGCACGCCGGAATAGGCGTCGGTGCCGGTGCGCAGCATGGTGTGGATCGGATTGGTGCGGCCCATGGAGGGGTACTTGCTCTTGGCGCCCTGCGGCCCGGTGTGGTCGAAATTGAGCGCAAGCGAGATCACCTTGCCCTTCTTCACCAGCCGGGTGGCGGCAACGATGTCTTCCGCGCTGGTGTAATTGAGCGTGCCAACCTCATCGTCCGGGCCCCATTTGCCCCAGTTTTTGTATTTTTCCGCGGCGTCGCTCAGGTCCTGGCGGGAGACTTTCTTGGCGGCCATGGGTTTCCTCTAATGAAATTGGGTGGTTGGGGGCGGGTTGGCTGAAATACAGCCCGCCACGGGGAACGAAAGCAAGCCCCAGCAGTTGGCCGAATAGCTCCATTTCGCGTCAATTTTTGCGCTGCCTTTTTCAGGACTTGTTCACATGATTCAAGCGATATTGCGAATCAATGAGCGCCTGCCGCGACAAAAACCTCGTTCAATCCAGCTACGGTGCTCCATTCACTCCAGAGGAGACAAGGAAATGCTGAAGAAGATTTCGATCATCCTTTCAATCGTTGCCGCGTTTGGTCTCGTTCTCACGGCCCCGGTGCCGGCGGACGCGAAGCCCAAGAAGAAGGCTGTCGTGGTGGTCGGACCCAAGAATAAGGGTGTCGTGATCCATAAGAAAGGCGGGCCAACATACGTCATCGGAAAAAAGTATAACGGCAACATTTACGTCGGTAAGAAGCGGCGTAATTGGCATGGGAAATGGTATGCTTATGGCGTCGGGCCTTGCTGGATCAGAGTTGGGGATGTCTGGTTCTGGAACGTAGCGGCTTGCCCATAATCGCCCGTTGAATCTTCGGGCGTAAGTACCGCCCTATCGAACCGGCCCGCGCTCTGCGCGGGCCGTTGCGTTGGCTCGCCAAGTCTGCGCAAAATCTAAATTGATGCGCATCACCGACATCCGCGAAACCGCGATCCCGCTCAAATCGAGCTTGCGCAATTCAAGCTTCGACTTCTCCGAGATGACCACCTCGGTGGTGGCGGTGATTACCGACGTCGTCCGCGACGGCAAGCCGGTCTGCGGCTTCGCATTCAACTCGACCGGGCGCTATGCCTGCGGCGCGGCCATGCGCGCGCGTTTCGTTCCGCGCATCCTGGCCGCCGCGCCCGACACGCTGCTCGACGACGGCGGCTTGCTCGATCCGGCGAAGATTCTCGCCTGCATGATGACGCGCGAGAAGGCCGGCGGCCATTCCGAGCGCTCGATCGCCATCGGCACCATCGAGGTGGCGGTGTGGGACGCGCTTGCCAAGATCATGGACAAGCCGCTGCACGCGGTGCTGGCCGAACGATTCAGCGGCGGCAAGCTGCCGGACAAAATGTTCTGCTATGTCGGCGGCGGCTGGTACTGGCCGGGACAAACCATCAAGGACTTGCAGGACGAGATGCGCCGGCATCTCGCCGCCGGCTATACCATGGTGAAGATGAAGGTGGGCGGCGCGCCGCTCGACGAGGACCTGCGCCGGCTGGAAGCGGTGCTGGACGTGGTCGGCTCCGGCGACAATCTTGCGGTGGACGCCAATTGCAAGTTCGAGCGCGAGGAAGCGCTGGCCTACGCCAAAGCATTGGCGCCGTTCAAGCTGCGCTGGTTCGAGGAGCCCTGCGATCCGCTCGACTTTGCGCTTTTCAGGGAATTGGCGGACGTCTATGCGCCGCCGCTGGCCACTGGCGAAAATCTTTTCTCGACCCAGGACGTGGAGAACCTGGTGCGCTTCGGCGGCTGGCGCGCCGGCCACGATTTCATCCAGATCGACCCGCCGCAGGCCTACGGCATCACGCAATACGCCCACACGGTCGCCACACTAGAGCGCCGCGGCTGGCCGCGCACATCGCTCTATCCGCACGGCGGCAACCAGATGTCGCTCGCCATTGCAGCGGGCTTCGGGCTGGGAGGCGCTGAATCCTATCCCGGCGTGTTCGGCGATTTCGGCGGCTTCGCCGACGACGCCAAGATCGCGAACGGCGCCGTCACGCTCTCCGACCACCCCGGCATCGGCTTCGAGGGCCAAGCCGCGCTCTATCGTATCATGCGCGAGCTGGCGGAGATTTGAGCTTCAATTAATATCGATAAACGTCAGCGGCCTTGCCACCATCTCCAAGGATTTGCGCTCGGCGGGAACGGCCCAGCGCCAGGCCACCAAGCCAGCTAAAATCATCAGAACCGCGCCCAGCAGATAGCCCCCGAATACGCTCACCCGCGAGCCGGTGTCGATCAGAACGCCGAACAGCAATGGCCCAACGATGCCGCCGATACCGGTGCCGATCGCGTAGAAGAACGCAATCGCCAGCGCGCGGATCTCGAGCGGGAAAGTCTCGCTCACGGTGAGATAGGCGGAGCTCGCCGCCGCCGAGGCGAAGAAGAAAACGGTCATCCAGCAGAGCGTCTGAGTCTCCGCGCCGATCAGATCGTGCGCGAACAGCCAGCCGGTGCCGGCAAGCAGCAGACCGGAGATAATGTAGGTGAAGGCGATCATCGGCCGCCGCCCTTGCGTGTCGAACAGCCGGCCGATCAGCACGGGGCCCAGGAAATTTCCCGCCGCGAACGGCAGCAGGTACCAGCCGACGTGGTCCGACGGCACCTGATAGAAATCGGTGAGGATGAGCGCATAGGTGAAGAAGATGGCGTTGTAGAAGAAGGCCTGCGCCACCATCAGACACAAACCGACATAGGTGCGCTGGCGGTGGCGCTGAAACAGCGTCTGCGCCACTTCCCACAACGGCGTCGACATGCGCGTGCGCAATTTGACGCGGGGCAGATCGTGGGCCGGCGGTACATTCTCGAAGCGTCTTTCGATCGCGTCGATCACCCGGTGGGCCTCGTCGGCGCGGCCATGGGTCATCAGCCAGCGCGGGCTCTCGGGTAGCCACAGCCGCATGAAGAAGATCACCAATGCAAGGGAAGCGCCGATCAGGAAGGCGAGCCGCCAACCGACTTCCGGGTTGATCACGTCGGGGTCGAGCAGCACCAGCGAGCCGAGCGCGCCCATGGCGGCGCCGACCCAGAAGCTGCCGTTGATGACGAGGTCGGTCCAGCCGCGCACGCGCGCCGGGATCAGTTCCTGGATGGTGGAATTGATCGCGGCATATTCGCCGCCGATGCCGGCGCCGGTGATGAACCGAAACAGCGCAAAGCTCGCGATGTTCCACGAGGCCGCCGTCGCCGCGGTGGCGACGAGATAGACCGTCAGCGTGATGAAGAACAGTTTCTTGCGGCCGAGCCGGTCGGTGAGCCAGCCGAAAAACAGTGCGCCCAGCACGGCGCCGGCGAGATAGGCGCTGGCGGCAAGACCGATGTCGGCATTGCTGAAGCGCAGCACTGGGCTGTCCTTCAGCGCGCCGGCGAGCGAGCCGGCCAGCGTCACCTCCAGCCCGTCGAGGATCCAGGTGACGCCGAGCGCCGCCACGACCAGCGAGTGGAAGCGGCCCCAGGGCAGCCGGTCGAGCCGCGTCGGGATATCGCTCTCAATGATGTCGCCCACGGCCATTGGATGCCCTCGTCTGCGCCGCGCCGTCAGATTAGCGCCTTGAGCCGAGCCGTGTTCGGCAAATTGCGGCCGGCGCTGTCACCGAAATGCAACAGCGCGGAGCCAATTCGGCGAGCCTACTAAACCAGAGTAACAGGGGCTCGGCGCCAAAACACGATCGGCTATTCTGCGGCGCCGGCGAACCTCGCCGCTGCCGTTTCGGACAGACCGCATGGAAACCGACGTCCTGCGCCGACTGAACTATGCCGCCGCCGTCGCTTGCGGCGTGTTCGCGGCCATCGCCATGCACATCGTTCTCACCGTGTTCGGTTTCGGGCTCGACGCCGTGCTGCGCCAGGCCGCCACCTCCGGCAGCAAACAGCAGCTGATTTCGGCGCTGGCCTGGTGGGCGATCGGCGCCGCCGGCTTCGTCGGCGGCTGGGGCACCGGCGCCTATCTGATCGCGGCGGCGCGCGAGCGAGAATTCGTCTACCGGCTGGCGCGGCGCTTCCTGATCGCGCTGGTGTTCGCGGTCGCTACCGCCGGCGGCATCATGAGCAAGGTCGGCGACGTCGGCGGCACCGTCGACGTCATCGCCGGCGTAACCGCGCTCGGGCTCGGCGTGATCTGCGCCTATTGCGGCGCGCGGCTCGCCTATCTCAACGCCGAGCAGGTCTAGCCCTGCTCAGCTCGCGCCGGCCGAACCGCGCTGCATCCAGGTCTGCACCAGATCGACCGGGAACGGGAACACGATGGTCGACGTGCGCTCGCTCGAAATATCGAACAGCGCGGCGAGGTAACGCAACTGCATGGCCTGCGGCACCGGCGCCAGGATGCGGGCGGCTTCGACAAGTTTCTGCGCCGCCTGCTGTTCGCCCTCGGCGTTGATGATCTTGGCGCGGCGCGAACGCTCGGCCTCGGCCTGGCGGGCGATGGCGCGGATCATGCTTTCGTCGAGGTCGATGCGCTTGATCTCGACGTTGGAGACTTTGATGCCCCAGGCGTCGGTCTGCCGGTCGAGCACCTCCTGGATGTCGGTGTTGAGCTTGTCGCGCTCGGCCAACATCTCGTCGAGGTCGTGCTTGCCGAGCACCGAGCGCAGCGTGGTCTGCGCGAGCTGGCTGGTCGCCTCCATGAAATCGCGCACCTGGATGACCGAGCGTTCGGCGTCAATGATGCGGAAATAGATCACGGCGTTGACCTTCACCGACACGTTGTCGTGCGAGATCACGTCCTGCGGCGGCACGTCGTTGACGATGATGCGCAGATCGACACGCACCATCTGCTGGATGATGGGCACCATCAGGATCAGGCCCGGCCCCTTGGTGCCGGTGTAGCGGCCGAGGGTAAACATGACCGCGCGCTCGTATTCGCGCATGATGCGGATCGACGAAAACAGGATGAACAACAGGACGGCGACGACCAAGCCGGTAGCGATGGAAAAGGCCATGCTCAAGTCTCCTTCTGAATACGTTACGGTCAGGCCGGTTCGACGTGCAGCACAAGGCCGTCACGATTGACGACCTTGATGCGCGTTCCCGGCTCGAGCGGGTGTGACGAGCGCGCGCGCCAGATCTCTCCCTGAACCCGAACCTTCCCTTCGTCCTGCTGCCAGTCCAGCGCTTCGCCCTCGGCGCCCATGATCCCCTCCTGGCCTGTGACGACCGGGCGCTTGCGCGAGCGCAAGAGCAGCGCGATCACCAAAACGAACAGCGCGGCGGTGACGACCATGGCCGCGGCCAGCACCGATAACGACAGCTCGAAGCCCGGCACGCCGGAATTAAACATCATGAAGGATCCTATGCCGAATGCGATCACGCCGGCGATGCCGATGACGCCGAACGAGCCGATGAAGACTTCGGCGATCATGAGGCCGACGCCGAGCAGCACCAGGCCGGCGCCGGCATAATTGATGGGCAGCAGGTTGAGCGCGTAGAGCGCCAGCAACAGGCTGATGACGCCGATCGTGCCGGGCACCATGGTGCCGGGCGTGGTGAATTCGAAGATGATGCCGTAGATGCCGATCAGCATCAGGATAAAGGCGACGTTGGGATTGGTGATGATGGCGAGAAACTCGGTCCGCCAGCCCGGCGCGATCGTCACCACGCTCAAGCCGGCGGTTTGCAGCTGCGTGGGCTTGCCGGCCACGATCACCGAGCGGCCGTCGATCTTGCGCAACAGGTCGGGCACATCGGCGGCGACGACGTCGATGACGTTGAGCTTGAGCGCGTCGGCCGCGGAAATACTGTCCGCCGAGCGCACCGCCTTTTCGGCCCATTCCACGTTGCGCTTGTTGAGCTCGGCCAGGCTGCGGATATAGGCGGTGGCGTCGTTGACGATCTTGCGCGTGTGCGTGTCGGCCGGTTCGGTGCCGGACTTTTTCTTGTCGTCCTTGTTGCCGCCGCCGAACAGCCCGCCCCCGCCGAGCTGGATCGGCGTCGCCGCGCCGATATTCGTGCCCGGCGCCATGGCGGCGACGGCGCTGGCATAGGCGATATAGGTGCCGGCGCTGGCCGCGCGCGCGCCGCCCGGCGCGACAAACGTCGCTACCGGCACCGGCGACGCCAAAATCGCACTGATAATCTTGCGCATGGAGCCGTCGAGGCCGCCGGGGGTGTTCATGCGCAGCACAACCAGGCCGGTGTCAGCCGGCGCAACCGCCGCAAGCTCCCGCGCAATGTAGTCGGCAATCGCCGGACCGATGGCGCCATTGACCTCGAGCACCACGGCACGGCGGCCAGTTGCCGCATCGCCCGGCGCAACGGCCAGCAGCAATGCGACCGCCAATGCGGACACTGCACGCCAGATCATGAGCGTTCCCTGTTTATCGTTCGCCATTTCTCGCGAAATCAGGCAGCCAGTCTGCCGACTGCAATAACCGAAGCGACACAGGGATTATTGCATATCCGCTCGGAGTTCGACTGCGAAGGACCGGCAAGCTGCTGGAATTGCTAACACTTTTTTCGAGGCGTGGCGCGCGCGCCGGTGCGCAAGTGAACCGGCGGCGTGGTGTCGCGCCGGAAGCTGTCCTACCATTGGCGCCGACAACAATAAGACCCGAACGAATGAAGCGCCAGCGCCTCATTGAATGTCCGGGTCGCACGAGGAAGCGCCTATCTCCCTGTCGCCATGAGATGGGGACGAAACGGAGGCCTGGATGCAAATACTCCTCATTTCAGCCTGCACGCTGGCGGTCGTGTGGATCATCGTGCTTTGGGGCTCGCGCTATTTCGGTCCACGCTAGCGCACCTCCGCATCGCCTGCGTGACAAGCACACCGCAGCGGCGGCTTGACAGGCGCGGGTCCCTTTTCTTACCTAGTCGCCGCCGCGCGATACCGGCAGGCGATGGGGTTCCGCCTTTTAACCGCCCTTAGGGCTGATGACTCCTTTCATCCGTCTGCCACGGACGTAAAGGAGTCGTGCCTGCAAACGTCAACGCAAATACCGGCGCAATTATTGACGCAAAAAAATGTGCGGAGCGTACACGCACGCCCGGCGCGCGGCTGGGTGTGCGCAGGCGAACTGGTCTAGGCTGCCGCCATAGGAGATACAATTCGATGTTCGCCTATTTATGGATCGCGATCGGCAGCGCGCTCGGCGGCATGGCGCGCTATGGGTGCTCAGGCGTCGCCGCGGTTCTGATCGGCGAGACCTTTCCCTGGGGCACGCTGATCGTCAACGTGGTCGGCTCGTTCATCATCGGCTTCTTCGCCACCCTCACCGGGCCGGGCGGCCGCGTCTTTGTCAGTTCGGCAGCGTCGCAATTCGTCATGCTCGGCTTTTGCGGCGGCTTCACCACGTTCTCCTCCTTCAGCTTGCAGACGCTCAACCTGCTGCACGATGGTGAATGGCTGCGCGCCGGCGGCAATATTGCGGGCTCCGTGACACTGTGCCTGATCGCGGTCTGGGCAGGCTATCTCCTGGCCGCAAGCCTCAACTCGATGAAATGGATCTGAGCCATGCAGATTCCCCGCGACGCCACCCTGCTGCGCATTTTCTTCGGCGAAGACGATAAGCACGACGGCCTGCCGCTGTACGAAGCGATCGTGCTGAAGGCACGCGAGATGCATCTCGGCGGCGCCACCGTGATCCGCGGCAATATGGGATTCGGCCAATCGAGCCGGATTCACACAACCAAGATCCTGCGGCTGTCGCAAGATCTGCCCCTGATCGTGGAGATCGTTGATTCCAAGGACAAGATCGACGCCTTCCTGCCGGTGCTCGACCAGATGATGGGCAGCGGGCTCGTCACGATCGAAAAGGTGCAGGTGCTTCAATACGGCGCCAATGGCGGCAAGGCGTGAAGCGCCGCGATTGATGCGTGGCGGTTTGGCTAGACCGCGACCTTGGTGAGAAAGCTTTCGACTTCGCTGCGCATCTCGGCGGCGGCCGCTTCCACCGATTGCGATGCAGTCAATACCTTCTGCGCCAACTCTTGGGTTTCGATGGCGGCGCCGGTCACTTCACTCAACACCGTCACGACCAATTTGGCGCCGTCGGCGGCGCTTGTCACGTTCTGTGAGATCTCGCCGGTCGCGACGTTCTGTTCTTGCACCGACTTGGAGACGGCGGAGGTGTACTCATCGATCTCCCCCATCCGTTCGGTTATTCGCCCGATTGCTTCCACCGCCTTGCCAGTCGAGTTCTGCACTTCCAGGATCTGGGTGGAAATATCCTCGGTCGCCTTCGCCGTCTGCACCGCCAGCGACTTCACCTCGGACGCGACCACCGCAAAGCCGCGGCCTGCCTCGCCGGCGCGCGCCGCTTCAATGGTGGCATTGAGCGCCAGCAGATTTGTATGTCCGGCAATGTTCCGGATCAGCTTGATGACGTCGCCAATCTTCCCCGCGGCCCGCGCCAGGACGTCGATGTCCTGATTTGTCGCCTGCGCTTCGCCGGCCGTAAAACGCACCACTTCGGCGCTCTGGTTGAGCCGTTGCGCAATCTCCGAGATGGAATTCGATAGTTCGTCCGCCGCAAATGCCGCGCTCTCGACGTTGGTCGAGGCTTCATTCGACGTCTGCACGGCGCTTTCGGCGCGTTGCGACATATGACCGGAGGCGCTGAACAGGCCCGCCGCAGTCGCGCGCATTTCACCCGCGCTGACGGACACGGTGTGCAGGAGATTTTCGGCACGCGTGCGGAACGCCGAGATGGCATTGTCGACGACGGCACGACGCTCCTCCTGGTGCTGCATGGCCGTACGCTGCTCTTCGGCCTGCCGCCGTTCGGTTATGTCTTCGTGCGTGCCGATCCAACCGCCGCCTTTCATCGGATGATTCGTGACCAGCAAGAGGCGACCGCCCTTGGACTCGACCTCGTGAACGATGGTGCGCCCCTGCGCAACCGCCGCCAGAAATTCTTTCCGGTATTGACCGGGGTCGCGCGAGAACGTGCCCTTGGCGACGCGTCTTGCCAGCACCTCGGTCAGCGTGGACCCCGGTTTCACGTCGTCCGACGACAATTCGTACATCTCGAAATATTGCGCGTTGCAGACGACCAGCCGTTCCGAGGCATCGAACATGCACAGTCCTTGCGCCATGCTGTTAATCGCAGTCCGGATCTGCTCGTTTTCTCGGGCCTGGTGGCGGGTGAGCAAGGCGCCGGTCAGGCTCATCGCAAACTGAGCAACAACCGCGGCGACGACCGCGGTGAGGACCGTTTCGGACATGGCAGGGATGACGGCGGCAGGCCAGCCCGCCGCAAAGACAGTCAGCGCGCCGAAACTGCCCACAAAAGCGGCGAGCCCGACCAGCGTCACCAGTGACGTGGCGCGCTCGAGCGTAAGGGAGAAAAAGGCCCTGAACATGAGTCCGTCATCCCTATTTGACGGCACAATAATCTTTGACTGCTTTTTTTGCGGTTAATGGCCGGTAACCAAATCGTTAACGATATGTTGTGGCCCGTAGATATGGCCAAGTTGCGCGCAATCGAGCACTACTTTGTAGGCAGCTGCCGCCCAATCAGCGGACATATTTTTAGGTTGGCCGCGCTACGGCAGCAATCTCATTCCATTAGCACAAGCATGTGCCCGTCGGGGTCGCGGATGGAAACGCCTTTGCCGCCGTCCTTCAAGGTGACCGGGCCGGGAGAGACAAACCGCACACCTTCAGTCTCGAGCGGCTCGATGAGCGAATCGAGATTCTCAACCTTGTGAATTTGCCGGGCGGAGGCCACGTCGTTTGCCGCGACCTCAGCGGACAGCGTGCGGCCGCGCGGCGTCCGGTAGTGCAAGAGCTCGACATGCGGCGTCGCCTCGGCAGCCGGTTCGAGCGCCACCACATCGACTTCACAACCGGCAAGCCCGTCGAGCCGATCCTGCTCCGGGCCCCGGTTGAGCGAGCGTCCGCCGACGCGGAACCCGAGCAGGCCTGTGTAGAAGGCTACGCTTCGATCCACATCCATCACCGAGACGGCAGTGTGGTCGTAGCCGAGAATTCCCTTTCCGGACATGCCTTGCCAAACCGGCGCGCCGACGCCGTCCGGAAAGGAGATCAGTTCCAGCGGGTGGCCCTCGGGATCGCGAAATTTGAAGGCGGTGACGCTGCCGGTGCTGGGTGGCAGCAGCACTGGCCCACCCCTTGAGATTGCGCCTGGGGAGCCACCGTTTAGTCGCGCCGCGACCTTTGCGATGTCACGGCAGACGAGAGCGAAATGCTGAAACCACTGATCGTTTGAGGCACGCCCGGGAGGATATGGCTTCCCCGGCGGGTCGATGGCCGTGAGTTGGATCGTCTGCCGGCCGATCGCGACATCGGCGGCGCGCACCCTGGCGCCCGGCTCCAGGCCGAGCAAGCTGTTCCAGGCCGGATCTTCCAGCGTCTGCTCAGGACCGACCATGAGTCCGAGCGAGTCGCGGTAGAAGGCAGCCGTCTCCGCGATATCGGCGACGGTGACGCTGATGCTGAGAAGTTGCGTTACCGGCATGTGACGCCGCCTACTTGAAGGCGCCGGGCCTCGCGCCGACCCAGGCCTTCGAATCATTATTTTGAACGATCAACTGGACGCACGGCACGTCGCCCACCTGTCCCGAAAGATGCCCGATGCGGCCTTGCGCATCGGCCTTGCAACCCTGATCGCCACCGAAGGAGAACTCGCCGGGTCCGATCACCACACGTTCCCCATCCATGCTCTCGACATACCACCGGCCTGACAGAACGAAGATCCACTTCGCAGTCTTGTTCATATGCCAGCCGGCACTCCAGCCCGCCGGGAGTACGGTCAGAAAGGCATTGCCATCCTTCAGCAGCGTGTCGCTCCATTGCGGGGAATCGCCGGGACCTAGCGCACCCAATTCGAATTCGGTGAGTTCGCAGCGTGTGTGGCGGCTCACGCCGCTATCGTCCGTCCAGAGGTGCCAATAGGCAAGCTTTGGGGGTTCTCCGCCCATCCCTGATACCTCTCTGCCTGCAATTATAACGTCGTCAGCATGGACACCTTCTCGATGTCGTGGCCGACCGTCTGGATGAAGCCGCTCGCGTACATGACGTAAATCAGCCCGCCGACCACGGCGAAATTCTTAAAGAAATCCCAGATGTGCGGATAGCCCTCGCTCTCGGGCGACCAGAAGCGCGGATAGGCCCAGAACGCGTGATAGACGATAGCCGTGACAGCACAATAACCGGCGAGAAAGAAGGCCGCGATTCCGTCGTAGAATCCGAGCACGATCATGGGCGGGGTGCAGAGTTCCACGATCATGGCGAGGATCAGGAGCACCGGGCCGCCGGGGAGCCAGCTCGACGTCGCCTGCTTGAGCGCGTTGTCCCAATTGATGACCTTGTCGAGAAAGCTGAACGGGAAAATCCAGACGATGAAGATGCGCGCCAACACGGGCAAAGCGTCGTTGACCAGCCAATCCATGGCGAGCACTCCTGTCGATAGGGTCGCGGAATACCGAATCTTCTGCGAAGAGAGCGCGGATCACAACCCCTTTGTCGTGTGCTATTCTAGCTTAGCGGCGTCCAAATGACGAAATCGGCTCGCGGCCGCTAAAACAGCAAGCCGGTGCCACCGGTGAGCAAGGTCAGAGGCAATGGCTCATTCCCCCGACAATGGCAACGGCGCGACCTTCACGATCCATCGCGACGCGTTCCGCTCGGTGTTGGGCTCGGGCTTTCGCCGGTCCGTCCTGATGGAAACAAATGCCCACGAAGGGCCGGTCTATGTCGCCGCGGAGCATGCGCTTTACTTCACGACAGTACCGGAGCCGGGCCCCAAGAACATCGCCATCAAGCGCCTGCAACTGGCAAGCAAAACATTTCCTTTCGCGGCGCAGGCGCTCGATACGGTCCAATTTCCCTCGAACATGGCGAACGGCATGACGCTCGACCGCGACGGCCGACTGGTGGTTTGCGAGCAGGGCACGCGCGAGACGCCGGCCCGCATCAGCCGTATGGACCTAAAAACGCGCTCGGTCGACACGGTGGTCGATCGATGGCGCGGACTTCAGTTCAATTCACCGAACGACGTGATCGTGAAGAGCGATCGGACCGTGTGGTTCACCGATCCCAACTACGGCGAAGTTCAGGGCTTCAAGGATGCGCCGGAGGTCGGCACCTACGTCTATCGCCACGACCCCACCACGGGCGAGACCGCCGTCGTCGCGGACAGCTTCAACAAGCCGAACGGACTAGCCTTCTCACCGGACGAATCCGTTCTCTACATCACCGATACGGGAGCCAATCAGGCTCCGGGCACCTATTTCGCCGGGCTGCCGCATCATGTCCGTGCCTTTGACGTGCAGGATGAGCGCCACTTGCGAAACGAACGCCTGTTCGCCGTCGTCAGCCCGGGCGCCCCCGACGGCATCAAGCTCGACATGCACGGTCGCGTTTACACCTCGTCCGCAACCGGCGTGCAGGTTTTTACGCCGGAGGGCGATCTGCTCGGCGAGATCATCGCGCCTGGCGTTGCCAACTTCACCTTCGGCGGGCCAGACAAAGACGTGCTGTTCATTCTCGGCGACACGGTGATCTGGCAAGCCAAGCTCGCGGTTGCGGGCGTCCTGACATCATGAAGCTTGTGCGATCATCATACGGGGTGACGCCGGACGGCGCGGCGGTCGATCTCTACATCCTGGGGAGTGACGACGGGCTGCGTGCACACATCATGACCTATGGCGGGACGATCATCGGCATCGAAACGCCGGACCGGGATGGTATCCGCGCCAATGTCGTCCTTTCGCTCCCGTCTCTCGCCGACTATGTCGCGCAAGACGCGTACCTCGGCGCGCTGGTCGGGCGGTATGCCAATCGCATCGGCGGCGCCTCGTTCATGCTCGACGGCCGCGAATATCGCGTGCCCAAGAATGACGGTGACAACTGCCTACATGGCGGGCGCATCGGATTCAATAAAGCGGTCTGGCGTGTCGTTGAAAGTGGAGAGGGCCCGGAACCGCATGTCACCCTTCGCCACGTCAGCCCCGATGGAGACCAGGGCTTCCCCGGCGCTATTACTCTTGAGGTGACTTATGTCGTGTCAGGGGGGAATACTTTGCGCATCGACTATCGCGCGGAAACCGACCGCCCGACCGTCATCAATTTCACCAACCATGCCTATTTCGACTTGGGCGGAGCGGCGACCCCCAACATCCTCGGCCATGAAGTGACGATCGCCGCGGAGCGGTTTACGCCGGTCGATGCGCAGCTCATTCCAACCGGAGAGATGCGTGCCGTCACAGATACGCCGTTCGATTTTCGAAAGCCGCACCCGATCGGGGCCCGCATTGGCGAACGGGATGACCAACTCTTGGCCGCCATTGGCTACGATCACAATTTCATCCTAAAAGCATCGGCGAGCGGCGCCCCGCAATTTGCCGCTCGCGCGCGTGAACCGCGCAGCGGGCGCGTTCTCGAAGTGCACACCACGCAGCCAGGGATTCAGCTCTACAGCGGCAACCATCTCGACGGCACGCTGCGCAGCCCGACCGGCAAGGTCTACAGCCGCCACACGGGCTTTGCTTTTGAAACGCAACACTTCCCGGATTCGCCGAACCGGCCCGACTTTCCCAGCACGGTGTTGCGCCCGGGCGAGCGCTTTGCGAGCACCACGGAATATCGCTTCGCCGTCGATTGAGCGCGGGGCTCAGGCGCCCGCGAGATGATCGCCCAAACGCAGGCCCCAGGCGTAGATGGTCAGCGACGGATTGACCCGGCTGGCGCGCGGCAGCGTGCTGCCGTCGCCCACATAGAGACGTTCCATGCCGTGGACCTTACCGTGCGAATCGACCACCGAGGTCTTCGGATCGTCGCCGGTCACCATGCTGCCCAAAGCGTGCGCCGTGCCCGCCATGCCCATATATTTCTCGAAGCCGACCAGGCCGGCGTGCAGCAAGCGATTCAACCAGGCGTCGATCAGCGCTTCGTGCTCCTTCTTCGCCTTCTCGATGCGGTCGAGGCTGTAATCCATGATCGGCTTGCCGCCGGGCCCGCCGGAGATGATGCGGTTCTGCGGAGAAGAGGAATCCTCGGTGGTTGCCCAGAAGCCGATCGCCCGCTTGCCGAGGATATTGTCGAGGAAGCCGGGCAACGCCTTTGGCGCTTGCGTCGCGAGGACTTCGCCGTCGATCCAACCGAGACACTGCATCGAAGAGTGCGGGAACCTGTCGTTGTAGAGGACCGCCGTCTTGCGCATCACATCGTGGTCCTTGAACGGCGAGAAGCCGAGCACCGCCGAATTGATGTGCATTTTGAAGTTGGCGCCCACCAGGTCGCCGCAGTGGAGAGCGAGCCCGCTTGCCCGCAGATAATCCTGAAGAATGCGCGGGCTTGTCATGGCGCCGGCGGCCAGCACGACGGTCCCGGCTTCGTAGGTCGAACCATCGGCGCATTTAACGCCGACGATGGTGCGCGGATCGCCCGGCGCAGCGACGAGATCGGATACCGGATTGCCGGCGATGAGCGTGAAATTCGGCTTGTCCCGGATATGGTCGATCAGGTTGCGTTCCGAGTCGGACTTGTAGCCCGAAGGCGACGCGAATCCATCGAAATGCTTTGCTTCGTCGGGATTGGAGACAATCTCCTTCGACAGGCCAAGCGGCAGTGACTCCAGCTTCCAGCCGGGATCGGCAGTCGTGATTTTGTCGAGCAGGGCCTGCAGTTGAGGTTCATTCTCGAAGGTGGTGATCTTGAGCAGTGCAGTCGCCTCGTCGTAATAGGGCTTGAACTCGTCGTATCCGAACGGCCAGCCAAGCAGGCCGAAGTCGGGCTCTGCCTCGAACTCGACGGGCCGGAAGCGGAACAGCGCCGCGCCGTACCACTTGGTTTTACCGCCCACGTTGTAGAACTCGCCGGGCACAAACTCGCCTCCCTTGCCGTCGAGCCAGACGACGTGGTTCTTGAATACGCCGTCCACGAAGACCTGCCTGACGTCCAGCGTGGAGGCATCCCGCGGAAGAAACGGGCCTTTCTCGAGAAGAAGAACTTGTTTGCCGGCCAGCGCCAGCTTGTAGGCGGCACTGCCACCGCCCGCGCCGCTGCCGATGATGATTACGTCGTATTTCGCCATCACGATTCTCCCACCTCCCAAGAATCAGATCAGCATGTCACGTCACAGCACTGTCAAAGACTGAATACCACGATGATAACAAAGTTGCGCATGCTGCCGTCAATGTCTAGCCTATCCTTTGTCAGCGGCCGTCGCGGCGAGCCGTTGCGCTTTCGGCGCACGTGGATATTCAAAATAGCCCACAAGGGGGTGGTGCATGTCTTTGCAGAACAAGGTCGCGATCGTCACCGGCGGCAACAGCGGTATCGGTAAATCGATCGTTCTTGAATTGGCGCGCCAAGGCGCAAGCGTCGTCATCGACTACGTCGTTGACCCGAAAGCAACGGAAGCGCAGGAACAGGAGATCGCCAAGCTCGGCGGCCGGTCGCTCGGCGTCGACGCCGACGTCAGCAAGCCCGCCGATATACAGAAGCTCATCGATGCGGCCGTCGGTAAATTTGGGCGGCTCGACATCATGGTGAACAACGCCGGCATCGAAACGCGGACGTCGGTCCTCGACACCACCGAGGAACAGTATGATCGTGTGATGGCCATCAACCTCAAAGGCGCGTTTTTCTGCACGCAAATCGCCGCCAAGCAGATGATCAAGCAGGGCGGCGGCGGCCGCATCATCAACATTACCTCGGTGCACGAGGACTGGCCGATGCCCGGCAATACGCCCTATTGCCTCGCCAAAGGCGGCATGCGGATGCTCACCCGCACCGCCGGGGTCGAGCTCGCGCCTCACAACATCCTGATCGTTGGCGTTGGTCCGGGCGCCGTAGCCACGCCGATCAACCTCAGCACCATGGACGATCCGTCCAAGCTCGCGAAATTGAACGCCGCGATCCCGGTTGGACGCATGGCGCGCCCCGAGGAGATTGCCAACGTGGTCGTATTCTTGGCCGGTGATGGCGCGAGCTATCTCACCGCGACGACAATTTTCGCGGACGGCGGCATCATGCAAAGCAGCGTCGGTCTCTAGCGACCCTTGGACCGCCAAGTGCTTTGGTGCCCAGGGGCGGGCCGCCCGATGCTAGTTGCCTCAAAGGCTTACCATCTGGTGGGACACAAATCTTTTCCATGCAATCTCGAGGCTTTTCCGCCCTGTGTCCCACATCAAGCTCGTCAATTCGCGCCAATTATCGTCGGTGTCAAATTGAATTTTTTCGTCCGAATAAATTCATTAGCGCGATAGGCCACTGCGTTGGAATTCCTCATCAGGACGAACTTGACACTTGGGTTCAATACCGTCCCACCTACGGCTCTTTGAAGGGCTTCGGAGTCAAGGTGCAATATTCGGACGTTTGGCAAAAAGGAAACGTACGAGAAACACAACCGGAATTTCGGTTTGTCGTTGATTATACCTGGCTTCTTAGAAACAAGTAGCGGAGCCATCGGACCCTTGCGTGGAATGCTGGGTTGTGGTTCCGGCGCGGTCGTCTCGACATGCTCTCTCCTGATTCGAAGGCCAAAGCGTGCCTGCCGTCAGGCAGAAATTCCACTCATCGCCCTGTGCAAATTTCCGGGACCATCTCTAACCTCTTCCTTCGGCCTCAACTTGGGATTGCCATGAGGCGAGCGCCATCGCGGCCTCACTTGAGTGGCTTCGATCGCGCCCTGATGGTCTGGATGACGCGGGCTCGCCCCGAATTGCTCGATTTGGCTCAGGTCGTGAAGACAGAGACAATTCTTCGATGGCATTGGGTGGGCTTTAATGCGCATGTTCCCCATCGCCGGAGGCGCACGCTGTTTCGGTTGCTGGGTCGCTGCCAACATCCATCAGAAGCTCGACCGGCGCGACCGACCGCGCGGGTCCACTCGGCGTGCCCATGGCGCGACCTCGCGCACTGACGCCGACATACCACTATTTTTGTTTGATCTTGTCGGATGTTTCCTTTTCCTCAGCGGGCTGTTCGTTCTCGTCATGTAGGGGGGCGGTCGAAAGCGGCTCGTCACCGAGTTCCTCGAGTTCTTCCGCCGTAGCGTTAAAATCAGGTGAGCCGGGCGGCGGGTAACTCACTCTGTCGTACAATTGTTTCAGTCGGGCCTCCGTGAAGTTCGGAAACGGCAATTGGCCGGCGCGCCGCCAAGCTGAAACTTGCTGCTTGGCCTTCTCGGCAAGATCGGCGTCAACGCCGTCGTCCTTGCTCATGTAGAGTGTCCGCGACGGGAAGGCAAAAGCGGTGCCGGACTGCTCGACAATGGTTTTAATGCGAAACAGAACATCTTCCTTGATGGCGAAAAAATCGTTCCATTCTCGGGTCAGGGCATAGATCCTAATGCTGACGTCGAGCGAGGAAGCGCCATAGTCTGAGAACCGCACGCGAACAGTGTCGCTGTCGATTCGCGGATGACCGATGAGCATCTCTCGAAGCTTCACGAGCAAGTATCGCAATTGGTCCTCATCGGTCCCATAAAGCAGACCTATAGTTTGGCTGATAAGCATGCGGTCGCATTGCGCCCAATTGACGATCTGCAGATCGGCGAACTGAGCGTTGGGCACCGTGATCAGCGTCCGATCGAGGGGCCGGATCTGGATCGATCGGATGCCGATGCGCTCAACCGTCCCGCTATGGTCGCCAAAGGTGCAAAAATCACCGACCCGGATCGGCTTGTCGAGGTAGAGAATGAACCCCCCGATCAGGTTCTCGAAGGTTGGCCGGATCGCGAGGGCTACAGCGATGCCACCAATTCCGAGGCCTGCAAGCAGGCTGAACACCGGCAGGCCAATATTCTGCGCGCCATAGGCCAGAATGATGACGCCGCCAATGAAGCCGATGATCCTGGCGATCAGCCGCAGCATTTCCGCGTTGAAATTCTGCGCGGGAATGCCCCCTTTTTCAATTGCGGTCTCGAAGATGGCCATCACGCAGTCCCAGAACGTCCAGGCCATGGCCAGATACACGACCAGTGTCAGCGTTTCGGTGACCATCATCGCGAACTGGCCGGCAACGACGATCTGACCGTCGAAGAAGTAAAGAAGGCCAAATGTTGCAAATAGCACTGCTAATGGGCTCAGGAGCCGCCGCCAGCGGTCCCCAGCCGCCCCCCTCCAACTCGGGTATGTTGTTGCGCGGTTCCAGAGAAGCAGAAGAAGCGCCACTATTATCGTCAGCACCACAACCGCAATAATCTTCCAGATCGGTGTTCCCAGGACTGGTTGCGTCAGGTTTTCCGGGACCGCTTTGACGAGCGCGGCCGGGACCATCGGCCCCGTCAGTTGACGTATCTCCGAGACCCAGCTGCCGACCATACTGGAAGATCTAAGAGGCAGATTCTTAACTGCACTATGGAAACGTGGAGCTATCTCCACCGTATGCGCGCTGAACAGGAATTCGCCCTGTCGTGGCCCGCTGTCGATCCGAACAATTCTGAACGGTGTATTTGGTATCAGGAACGAAGCCGGGCCGTCTGCCTTGAAGGCGGTGGCATCGGGCACATCTCCAAGGGCGGGTGGTGCGATCCGATTAAAGATGTCAAGAAGATATGCTGCTGTCAGCGCACCGGCCAGGCGGCGAGTCGCAACGGGAACCTGCGACAGGTCGATCAGCGAGCGCCATTGATCCGCGACAAAGTAGATACGCTCTGCCGTTTTGCGATCTTTCATCTTCTTGTAGTCGGCAAAGACGACGCGAATATTCGCAGACACCCGCTGAAAGCTGGAGAACGTTTCTCGGGGACTGTCTGTGCGCACGGTATACTGCAAACCATCGTAAGTGCTACTGGACGTTCGCTTGTTCGTTGTTTGGACGCCGGCGGCGTCGGGTGCCTGTTGTGCGGACGAAGTCGATGGCACAAGAAATAGTGCCGCGATGCTCAAGATGACGAGCCTGCCGAGCTGGAGTAGGTAGTTTGAAGCACCGGAGTGTGAAATGGAGCGCAATGATATGACCTCACAATTTTGCGCCGAGAGTGAATACCTGACACCCACCGGATGACGCCTCTCGTTGGGGTGATATTGCCGCCGTGGGCGGGCTTGGGCAACCCCGGGCACCTGACCGTAAAGCCTTTTATGACATTGGATCTGTCAGCTTTCTTAATCGTAACCGCGGTGCTAGTTGACGTCGACAATTCCAATTTCGTTATCATCGCGCTCGATACAATCTGTTTTGATGTTGGTGCCGTGGAGGTCCTCGGAGCTACACCGCTTCAGGCCGCTCTTCGCGAGTGGCGCTGGTCTGTTGGGATTCTTCGGCTGGCGACGCAAAAAACGGTCGGCGAAAACGACAATTTAGCCGTCGTCCTCAAATTGACACGACAAAAGTGGTCCTTCGGGGCTGGTTTTTGTTTCGGTTGATGTCCGTTGTGGGTCAAACGCTGCGTATCTATTTAGGCTCCGGGCCGCCCTTTGTCCGTTGTTGTCCCAATAGCCGACAAACTTTTGCGATGCCGCGATTGTCCGCTTCGTGCCATTTGCGTCACTCGCTGCGGCGCAAAAAGAAAGACCGCCGGGGTGGCGGTCTTTCAGAAGTTCATGGCCTTAGACCTTCCATCTTCCTATCAATACAGAATGGACGCCAACTCGGCTTGGCGGCGGCGCTCCCTTCTCTTGTCAATTCGTCCCTCTATCTTTTGGATTACGGTTTCGCCGCTACTCTACTGCGCCACTTTCTGGATTCCAGGCGGTTGCCATTTGCCGTTCAACGCCGCTTCTTTGGGCCAGTAGAGGCGCATGACGAGGTAGATCGGCCCGTCCGGCGCCGGCAACCAGTTGGCTTTCTGCACCGGGTCGGAGGGTTCGTCCTTCTGGATGTAGAGCGTCAGCGAACCGTCGGCGTTCTTCTTCAGGTCCGGCAGCATCGGCGAGTTGATGAGATAGCGATCGATCGGATTCTTGATAAGCAACTGCGTCTTGCCGTCGTACATGGTCACCGACCAGAAGGCATTGACCGGCGGGAACGCATCCGCGGGGAAGGTCAGCGTGTAGTTGTGCTTGCTGCCGTCAAGCGGCTGGCCATTCCCGTCCTTTCGGGTGATCGGATAGACCGCCTCGGCCGGATCGTTGGCCAGGATGCCGGCAACAGCCACGGCGGCACGCTGCGTCCAGTCGCCGTCATAGAGCGCACGGTCGCCGATGCCCGAGTTCACGACAGTCCAGCCGTTGACCAGCTTGCCCATCGTCTCGATCTTGGCCTTGATCGCCGTAGCTGCGGCCTTGGCGGCTTCGGCCACCGCTGCCTTGTCGGCGTCGGTCAGCTTAACGGTGGGAAATTGTTTGCCCGCTTCGATGCCGATGCGGGCGAATTTCTGCCGGAGCGGCACTTCGACGGCCGCTGCCCCGGTGGGCGGCGCGAACTGGAGCAGGAACGGGAGGTAGCTGAGGACGTCCTTCTTTTCCGTCGCCGCGTTGATCTTCGGCCAGTCGATCGCAGGCGTCGCGGCCGGCGCCGGCTTGCCGAGAAAAGCCGACAGAGGCTTGACCTCATACTTGGCCTGGATCGCCTTCACATTGTCGATGTCGGCCGCATTGAACAATTGGGTGCGGTAGGTCGCGAGCGCGAATTCCGTTTCGGAAGTGAAGACCTTCTTGACACCGGCAGGGGTGGCGCCTTTCCAGCCGGGCCCGGCGACGGCGTAGCAGCCGGCGCCATTGCCGGTCGCACGGCTGCCGATGTAACCGAAGTTGAAAGTGTATTGCGAGGTCAGCATGACCGAGTAGTAGCGATCCTTCGCGATCTCCGGCACGCAGAGCACCACCGGCTCGGCGCGCAAGTCCAGGAACAGCCACGAATAGGGCGTGTCGCTGTTGGGCGTCACGATCGCGGTGTCGGCAGGCGTGTAGACCTTGGGTTCGTTCTTGATCGTGTTAAACGGCGCCTTGAACTGGCCGGAGTCCTTGTTGATCGCGTACTGGTTCATGATCTTGTAATACATCGACAGCGGCAGGCCGTAGGTAAAGGCCTCTTCTGCTATGGCCTTGGTCTCTTTGGGGCTCGGCGCGGTCTGCGCTTCTGCGACCGTTCCTGCCAGCGGCAAAGCGAGCACTACCGTCAAAAAGCCAAATTTGATTATTGTATTCATTGTCGCCCACTCCCGTTCAAGTTCTGTCCTGCCAGCGGCTGCAAAATAGCTATGCGGACCAATTGTGCCAACCTGCTTGCCTGTATGATAATGTCGCTTGGGACAATTCCTAACAAGAAGCAAGAAGAATGTTGCTCATGGGTCAAAAGCAGACAAACCATCCCGGGCCAAAATCCGGCTTTGTCCGCTCTTGTCCACTAGCGACCAAACGCACCGCAGTATAATCGGCACAAAAAGAAAGACCGCCTCGCGGCGGTCTCTCAAAAATCAGATCGGGTGCTTTGATCAGGCGGCGATAGCAGCACAGCGTCTCTTTGTCTCACGATACGTAAAATACGCAAATAAGCCGAAATCGACGAAGCTGCCAGCGATGGAAGCCTGATGTTATCAGGCTACTCTGCGACGCAACTCTCGTCTGCCTTCATCGCAGCTTCGGCTTGCTCCATTGTCTCATGAACAGCGCCAACGACCTTTAATGTGTCGATCGTAGGCGCGCTCTCAACAATCGAGCACTTCTTCGTCGCCGTATCCTGCACAAGATAAAACTCGTTGGCGGCGAAGGCCGGCATTGCGAATGCAGCTACAAGAGCGGCAGCAGCGATAAATTTCATTTTCATTGGCAACCCCCTCCTTGGGGGCACGTTACAACGTGCTTCACGCTGTTTCGTTCCGTCGCAAGCGAGGCTTATTCGCTTTCCCCGCTCAATGGGGGGACGGTATTGATGCTGGCGAACCCTCCGCTCGCTGTCGGCGGTTCAAATATAAATGTGAGCACATCAACATCTCGAGCACTTCGTTTCGTTCCTTTTCGGGAAGTGCTGGGGCGGCAATAGTAATCCAGTCCTGTAGTGCGTCCTTTGCACCCTCCTCGTCTAGTCGTCTGCTCATTTCCATAAAAAGCGTGATCGCCTCTTTTCCTCCGTGGCACAAGGCGTCGAGGTCCATCCTAATGAGATCTCTTGTGAGCACCGCCATCACACGCTCCTAATTTGACCTGCGGGTATCGGAGCCGCAGAGAATGCCCCGCCACTATGCATTGTGGCGGGGCATAGGACGGGGTCATTCGACTTGCTAGAGCCCACATCTTCAAAAAGTTGCCTTTTCGAGTCTGGTCTAAAACGATCACTTTCAATCTTAGCCACTACTATTTTACGTCGGGCAGCACATCGTACGCTTGGCAATTGGTTTAAAAGGTGAGCTTACCGGAATTCGTATTTTCGCGATCAAAATGGGAAAGCATCATCGTCGCGCAGCGCTTTGGGCGGGGCGGTCGTTCGTAGCTCAGGTGTGGAAAGTGCGAATTGGCCGACTTGAATAAACTTGGGCGTCTGGAAAGTAGTACCCCGCCTCTATGCGCTGGGGGATGGGTTGCATAGGGCGGGGCTCTTTATGATCACGCTGCGTGCGCGACCGAAGCATAGGCGCGGCTGGGGGGCGCGCGGCCTACGCTAACGACCAGCATCGACATATCTTCGATGCGAAAAGCCTTTAATGCTTGCCTATAGAGCCGGGCGGGATCGCGCTCGCCATTTTTCGCGGCGTCAATAATTCGTTTTGCGATCAGTTCACGCGCTGTGATTAATGTTCTGAAACGGCGGAGCGACATGCAAGCATGGTCGAAAGCCTCGCCCATAGCCGACGTCGTGGTATCGTCGAACGAAACGTCTTTGAACGGAACGATATTCATAACTACCTCCCGTGAAGCACGGGCGAGAGCGCAAGAGCGTCTCTCAGTCACCGAGGCCCGAGGCCGTTTCGGTGATGCAACAAGCTACCCCTCAGGAAAGGACGCTGGCTGAGCCATACAGACCACTTTTCGTTCTTTTAACGCTTAATTAACGCTGTAATTCACGCCCAATGCAGGCTTTCACGCGACCGTGTGCCAATCCGGCAGCGTACAGTGCCATTATGTAGCGCGAGTGACCGTCCCGGTATTGGCAAAGCAGCGGTCGATCACATCAGTTGGACGTTTGCACCGAATGTTGATTTCTGGGCTTGGCGCGATCCGTGCGGGGATCTTTATATAAATTTTGCCATTAGTAAGAGGCTTCGCGTGCTGCATCGACAATCTGTCGCCCTTGAGTGAGCGATTGACAACTTGGCCAAGAAACACATCACCTTTTGCGGGAGTCTCCGACAAGCGGTGTGCCAAAGTATCGAGCGCGGGGACAAGCTGGCTCGCCGCTACTATCGAACTGGCTACGCCCACGATATACGGCAGCGAATATAAAATCAGGCCCTTAATAAGCACGACACTAGTTTCCTATGATATCTTAAATCGCATGCGACATACTCAGCAGTTATCATCAGAAAGTCTGATCAGAATCGACCAACTTTCAAAAACGTTTTCACCGGCACTGCATAGGGCTGCCCTGCCGGAATGCCGACCACGTGATGGAACGAAAGACGCTGGATAGGACTTTACTCAATTGCAAGGCCCCAAAATCCTAGAATGGGTCGGTGAAGGGGCACGCACCTTCCCAAGTCGGGGCTCTGTTCTTTTGTTGGTGCGATCAAGTTGTTTTTGGCCCACCAAGGTGATTCGTCATGCGGACTATGGCAACAGAACCGTTGAACCAATCGTGGCCCGCTTGCCTGCGTCTGCAAGCCGACCGAAATCTGCGGCTTTCGCGAAACTGCATGGATTACGAGACGGCGAAAACCCTCGAGCTTATGTCCGCGCAATATTATTTAGAGGCCTCAAGAATAGAGGCAAGAATCTCCGAGCTTAAGCCGCACTGAGCGTGGGTTCGAGATCGCGCGCCGCCACGGCCCGAATTGCGTGACCGCGCTTCGACAATGCCTCGCACGTCCGCTTTGGGTCACGTGTGGACGGCGCCATGGCAAGAGCTTTTTTGACGTTGCTGCAGCATTGGTCGGGTGGGGTCACGTGTCCGGCCTGTTGATGCGGCCGGTGTGGCCGCTGGCCCTAATGCTCTGCGCGGATCGGGTCCCAATCGTTAGCACGCACTTTTAGAGCAGTGCGATGACCCAAACGGGCTCTCCCGATCCCCGGAACGACCGTGTCTGCATTACGTCGTCATGCCCTCGCCAATTGATGGTGCCGATCTGCCGGCTGGCGTCTGTTAAGCTGCCATCAGCAGCGTCGGCTCCTTGTATCTCTCGCCGCGGACCATGACGGCCCAGGCCATGCGGGCAATCTTGTTGGCCAGCGCGACCGCCGCAACCATGGTCGGCCGGCGCTCCATCAACCGCGCGAGCCACGGCCGCCTCTCGGTGCCGTGCTTTTGCGCGTAGCGGATGACCGCCATTGCCCCGGCGACGAGCAACCATCGCAAGTAGCGATTGGTCACCGCGACTGCCGGCGCTCCCCGCTCTCCATGATCACCAGGAAGGCCAAGCGCGGCCGCCCGCCCGGCACGTCCGGCCGGGCCGCCGTCCTGACAGCCTCGCAGGTCAAGCACGCGCTGCGGGTCGCGCGGTCGCGGGGCCGCCACGCCGCGCGCGCCGAGGCGGCGCTCGCGATGTCGATCGGGCTGGGCCTGCGGGCGAAGGAGCTCGCGGGCCTGCGGTGGGCCGACGTCTACGCCGATGACGGGCGCGTGCGGGCCGTCGTGCACCTACGCGCGGCCTACACCAAGGGCGGAAAGACGCGCGACGTGTTCGCGTCGTCTCCCGCGCTGCGGCGCGTGCTGGAGAAGTACGGCGAGGCGCGCTGGCTGCTGAGCGCGCGGGCGTCGCAGGCGCCGCTGTTCGCCAGCCAGAAGGGCGGCGCGATGACGCCCGCCTCGATGGCGCGCTTCCTCAAGGCGCTCTACGCCGAGGCCGGGATCGCGGGCGCTTCCTCGCACAGCGGGCGGCGGACGCTGATCACGCGGCTGGCCGAGCGGGGCATCGACCTGAAGTCGATCGCTGAGATCGCGGGGCACACCAGCATCCGCACGACGGCGATGTACGTCGAGGCCAACCCGAAGCGGCTCGCTAGGATACTGCAGGACGTGACGTTCTGAGCGCGGGCGTTCCGGCCCGTCGGATGTCCGCTTTCGGACCAAAGCGGACAAATCCGAAATTTGGGCCGGGACGGTTTGTCTGCTTTTGACCCTTAGCGGACGACATTTCCCTAAGAGCGCTTAACAGTGCGCGCAACGAGTGCCTGACCGTTTTAATCAATATGTTAACGCACCGCCAACCAGGAAGGGTAATTGCGGTCCGCGTTACGTAGCGGCCGGTATGCCGTCACCGCAGTATATGCGGTGCGTAAACCGAGAACGGCTATATCCTGGTACCAGGCTCTGTTCCGCCCAGGCGACCGGGGAAGGTTGCAACATGCTCGGTACCGATCATCTGCAGCGCTTCGTACGCAACAGGTCAGTCCGACTCGGTCTTGGTGTTGCGCTGATCGCGTTGAGTGCGTGGGCGTTTCTGCCCTACGTCGGTTATCGTGTTGCCAGCTCGGCCTTTGTCAACGCCGAGCTTGTGCGCGTGACGGCCCCCATCGCTGGACGCCTTACTCGCGATCTTCCCCATAAGGGCGAATTCCTAGAGCACGTGTCCACGATCACCCTCATCACGGCGCTGTCTCTTGATCAGCGGGATCTTCTCCGCATGACCAGCCAGCATACGGTTTCGAAAGAGCGCGCTGATCTAGCGCGCCGGCAGCTGGCGGAGATCGCCGCCGCAGATGACGAACTTTCTAAACGGGCAAAAATCTATCGCGACGGAATGATTGCGCGGCTCGGCCACGAGCGCGACGAGGCCAGCGCCGCAAAGGTCGGCTGCCTGGCTGAAGCCGAGCAGCGGCGCGACGTCGGTTCGCGCATGGAACGGTTGGTTAAATCCGGTAACGCGACACCGATCCGGACGGCCGAGGCACTTGCATCGCTGGAGGCCACCACGACGCGTTGCGAGATGGCAGACGCACGCTTGCAGCGATTGGAAACCGAATTAACCTCGGCGAAAGAAGGCGTGTCTCTGGGCGGCGGAGCAAACGACGCGCCTTACTCGCAGCAGCAGCGCGACCGTCTTTTTCTGCGGCGACAGGAACTCGAGACCAAGGCGCTAGAAGAAAGTGGACAATCGGCGCAAGCCGCTGCGGAAATCAAGGAAGAGCGAGCTCGCCTCGACCGTCTCAGCCATTTTGACTTGTCACTGCCGGCCAACTACGTGGTCTGGGCAATGCCGGCAAGCCCCGGCTCAATGGTATCCGAGGGGCAGACTCTGCTCGATCTCGCAGATTGCGAGGATCGCTTCGTCGTTGTCGAGCTCCCGGAACGGGAATTTGAAAGGATCAAACCCGGCGGCCGCGCCTTCGTACGGCTGATCGGCAGCAGCGATTGGACGCTCGGTAAAATTCGCCTCGTTCGCGGCTCGGCAGCACGGCTGGACGATCGGCTCTTGGCAGCGCAGGTCCAGAGACCCGACCCCAACAGCATCGTCGTGGAAATCAGTCTGCCGCCGGATACCGCGAAAGCGGACCGTTATAACTTTTGCAACATCGGCCGGCTGGCCGAAGTCCAGTTCGAACGCGTTGGTTTGGCGTTCCTGCAGCGGATAGTCGGCTCTTTTACTCTCGATGCCCCAGGTCACAAAGTATCGAGTAACTGACGTGCCACCTTCGTCACTCCCATTCCTACAAATATTGGCGCCGACAATCTTTGTTATCGGCGCGATCTATGTCGTTGGTCCCGTTCTGCCGATCGCGCAAAGCTGGGCGCGGTTGTTGACCTTTGCGCTGGTCTGGCTGGTCGTGGCCTGGTATCTGCGCTGGCGGCTGTTCGCCACGGTGCTGCCCGCTGAAGGGGGATGGATCGAAATTGGATGGATCTGGCTGTGCTTCGCAATCGAAGCGCTGGCGATATGCGATCAGTTCATTCTCTATGTTGCCTTCCTGCGCACCAGCAACCGCAGCGCCGAGGCCGACTACCACGAGGCACGGTTGCGTGCTTTGCCGCCCGCGCTGCTTCCCTCGGTCGACCTCTACATACCGACCTACAACGAGCCACTTAAAGTGCTGGAAAAAACCATTACAGGCGCGCTGTGCCTCGATTATCCCAATGTCAGCATTTGGGTCCTGGACGACGGCCGGCGGCCCTGGCTCAAGTTATATTGCGAGGCCAAAGGCGTCGGCTATCTCAATCGGCCCGATAACGTCCACGCCAAGGCCGGCAATGTTAACAATGCCTTGACCCGGACGAGCGCCGAGTTCGTGGCTTTGTTCGACGCCGATTTCGTTCCGCAGCGCAATTTTCTCATGCGTATGATCGGCTTCTTTGCCGATCCCAAAATTGGAATTATGCAGGCGCCGCACGTCTTTTACAATTACGATCCGATTCAGGCGAACCTAGCGCTCCAAAAGTCCTTGCCGGACGAGCAACGATTTTTTTTCGATACGATCATGCCGAGCCGCGACGCCTGGGATGCCGCATTTTGTTGCGGCTCAAATTCGGTGATTCGCCGCGCCGCGCTGCACAGCATCGACGATGCATTGCCGACCCATTCGATTACAGAGGACATTCTGCTCAGCATGGTGCTGCTGCGCGAAGGATATATCACACGCTATTTGTGCGAACGGCTCGCCTTTGGTCTTGCGCCGGAGACAATCAATGCCTTTTTCGTGCAGCGGCAACGCTGGGCGCGCGGCGCCATGCAGATCGTCTATCTAACCAGCGGGCCGCTCGGTCGCGGGCTCACGCTCATTCAAAGACTATTGTTTCTGCCGACACATTGGTTGTCTCTTGGACTGCGCTCGATGATCACAGTCGCAGCGCCGGTGATCTTTCTGTGGACCGGCCTGTCGCCAGTGTTCGACGTCACGCCGACCGACGTCGTATATTATTTCATACCCATGGTATTGGCCCTTGCTGGCGGCGTGCGGGTCTTCGCTGCCGGACAACATTTCTCGTTGGCCTCGCAGGTCCAGGGCGTTTTTCTGAGCTTCAAGATTTTACCAAACGTCCTGGAAACGCTAATCAGGCCATTCGGCCATCCGTTCAAAGTCACACCCAAGGGCGGCACCAGCCAGACTTCGAGCTATGCGCGTGAGATCTTCTGGATTGCTAGCGGCTTGATGGGGCTGACCATATTTGGCTTGATCATTAATACGTTCGCGGAGTGGCGCATCATCGAGAATCCGGATGTGTTGCCGGTCGTCGCCATTTGGTCGGTGATCAATGCGGTCGTGCTGTTCCTGGTCTGCATGCTGTCGCTGCAGGCACCGATCCGCCGCGCTGAAGAGCGAATGGAGATCGAAGAACCGGTCTGGATCGTGTGTACAAACGGCACCATTGCGGCGGGCCGCAGCAAGGACATCGCGCTCTCTGGCATCGCGCTCTCGCAAGATGGCGATCCGGCGTCGGTTCCCAGTGTGGGCGAAACTGTGCGTGTCTTCATCATCGAAGTGGGATTTATCGCCGGGACCGTGGTGCGCAGTGCAGAATCGCGTCTCGCCATTCAATTTCATCTAATGGCGTCAGTCGAACGCGATCTCCTGATCCGCAAGTTGTTTACCGCCGGGTTGGACACCACCCACGTCAGCGCCTCGCCATGGACAGCAACACGCGAAATGCTGAGGGCCATTTGGGGTATGCGAACGGAAATGCTTGAGCGCGTTACCGCGAAAGCGCCTGAACTGCCCGCAGCCGCGGCGGTCGAGCGACTGCCAGCACAAAGCCTGCTCATTGCCCCCCGGCCGCAGACGGTTAGGCTAACCGACATTGTTGAACAGCGGCGTGCTATGGCTGCGTGAGGCCGCCAGCGGACAAGCGTAAGCCCCATTTCGTGTTGATAAAGCACTGACTCCGCGATCGTGACCTATGTCTGCTGGCGAAAGGTGGACTTGCGCACGCTTGCTGCGAATGTCCGCTATTGGACTAAAGCGGACAACGGTCGCCCCGGAGACTGAATGGTTTGTCTGCTTTTGACCCAAAGCGGACATTGAGGCGCCAAATAACTACCCGCAGTTCGGTCAATTTCCGAGTTGGTGCACACGTGAATCGCAGTGATAGTTCTGACACAAACACTACTTGACGAGCCATATACGGATTGTCAGAATTTACGCTGTGGCGATTATTCGTATCGAGTGGAACCAATGATCCAGGCAGTCAAAATTCTTGCCGTCGGCCTTTTGCTCCTTTTCGCTGCCCAAACGCCGAGTTACGCGGTCGGCTTGCTCGGGTCGACCGTCAACGTGTCGGCCTATTTTCCTGACTTGTCGACCTTGTACTATGATGCCGGGAACAAGGTGGTGGACGCCAACCTCGAATATCCCATCTTTTCTATTTCCGGCTATAGCGAAAGCATCGATTTGTCGGACACTCAGATCGAAGTCGGTTTCGGTAACACTCCCGATCAGTTCACCGGCGCCAGTTTCAACGGCTTTGTCATTACAGACCTGAGCGGCGTCTTCCTCAGCGCGAGCTACGCCAGCGGCGTTGTGCCGGATTCGGTCAGCTTTGTCGGAAATCAGCTGTTCTTGAACTACCAGGGTGTGCTTCCAACACTGCCCAATACGATCATCAACGTCACCACCAGCGCGGCCGCCGTTCCGCTTCCGGCTGCTCTCCCACTCTTCGCCTCAGGCCTTGGCGCGATGGGTCTGCTAGGCTGGCGCAGGAAGAAGAAAGCAGCTGCGCTTGCCGCCTGATCAAATAGCAAATTGAATTTCAGAAAGACTGCCGCAAGGCGGTCTTTCTTTTTGCGATGCGTTTGGTCGCTAATGATGCTGTGGACGGCTCCTCCACCGGCACGTGAGTGCCATGAAAGTGGGTGCTGTTAAGGCCCCCACAATATGGAGGAGCCAAACATGCAAACGGTTACGACGATCGGTGTCGACATCGCCAAGTCAGTCTTCCAGGTCCACGGGGTTGATGCTGCTGGCCAGGTGGTCATTCGCCGTCAGTTGAAGCGTCGTGCGATCCTAGAGTTCTTCCAGAAGCTGTCACCATGCCTCGTTGGTATTGAGGCCTGCGCTTCGTCGCACCATTGGTCGCGCGAGATCAAGGCGCTCGGCCATACCGTGCGATTGATGCCGCCGGCCTACGTGAAGCCCTATGTCAAACGGCAGAAGAACGACGCCGCCGATGCGGAGGCGATCTGCGAGGCTGTCACGAGGGCCAACATGCGGTTCGTGCCCACCAAGACAGTCGAGCAGCAGAGTTGCCTGATGCTCCACCGCACACGCCATCTGTTCATCCGCCAGCAGACCGCTGTGATTAACTCGATCCGAGCTCACCTGGCCGAGTTTGGCATTGTCGCCCCAGTCGGGCGCAAAGGAGTCATGGAACTGCTCCATGTTGTTGCCGATCCGAGCGACAAACGGGTGACTGATGTTGCCCGCGCGTGCCTGGCCGCACTCGGCACTCAATTGCTCAGCATTAAAAAACAGATTTTAGAGTTCGACCGAATGATCATGGTCTGGCACCGATCCGACGAAACGAGCAGGCACCTTCGTTACATTCCCGGGGTTGGCCCGATGTTGGCCACGGCCTTGGTTGCCAGCGTTGCCGATCCGAAGGCCTTCCGATCAGGGCGTAACTTCTCAGCCTGGATCGGGCTGGTGCCGAAGCAGCACTCAAGCGGAGGCAAGGACAGACTCGGCAGTATCAGCAAGCAAGGGGACCGCTATCTGCGCGGACTGTTTGTGGCCGGTGCGCTGTCCGTGATCCGCTATGCCAAGATCCACGGCACCAAACATCGGCCGTGGCTCACGGCATTGCTAGCTCGAAAGCCAACCAAGGTCGCAGCCATTGCGCTGGCCAACAAGATTGCCCGCATGGCCTGGGCCGTCATGGTCCGCGGCGAGAGATACAAGGAGCCGACGCTGCTGATGGCAGCTTAACAGACGCCAGCCGGCAGATCGGCACCATCAATTGGCGAGGGCATGACGACGTAATGCAGACACGGTCGTTCCGGGGATCGGGAGAGCCCGTTTGGGTCATCGCACTGCTCTAAAAGTGCGTGCTAATGATTGGGACCCGATCCGCGCAGAGCATTAGGGCCAGCGGCCACACCGAGCCGCACTCAACAGGCCGGACACGTGACCGCACCCGACCAATGCTGCAGCAACGTCAAAAAAGCTCTTGCCAATGGCGCCGTCCACACATGGCACAACAATGGACAAACATCGGCGCAGAGCCTCAACGGCTAGGTCGCTTATGACCCAGCAGCGACATTGTCCGGCGTTTTATGTTGCAGCGCGAAGCGAGTCTCAGCTCTATCAAAACATTTGCTTGAGCCGGTACGATGCAGTCTCCTCGGCAGCTGGAGGGTGGCCCGTTAACGGTGCCCCTCCGTTTTCCCTCCCGGACGCCGGCGACAGCATCGCGGTTCGTCTGTCAGCCCCCGGGGCCGTCCGTCATGATGTAGCCCATCAGGTCGCCCACCTTGTGCTCCAAATTTCGGATGATGTCCTTGACGACGTCTCCGATCGAGATCACGCCCACGACCTTGCCCGCGTCCAGCACTGGTAGATGGCGAAAGCCGCGCGCAGCCATCATTGCCATGCAGCCTTCCAGTTGGTCGTTCGGCGTGACCGTCACCGGGTCGCCCGTCATCACTTGGCCCACCGGAGTTTGCTTCGCATCGAGCCCGGGCAGCAGCACTTTTATGGCGCAGTCACCCTGGGTCACGATACCGACCAGTACGTCGTCGTCGATGACCAGCACCGACCGGACCCGGTTGTCGCGCATCTGGCGCAAGGCTTCGACGACCATGTCGCCGGAACGAACATGGATCAGGGCGCCACTACTCTTCTGGGCCAGAGCGTCTTTGACTGTGTTCATCGAGTTCCTCTCGTGAGCCCTGTCCTGGCCCGCCTAAGTGGTACGCATCGAAGGTTTGAGCCGGCTCGTTCAGCATCGACCATAATCTAGCTCACTACGCGGCTACTAATCGAGGGGCTGGGCTCGTTCGCGTCGAATCTATTCCTTTGCTGACCCGGAGCGAATCGTCAGCTGCATTTATCTCGTAGCTAGTCGTCATTCAGTGGATTTGCGCCCACGGGCCAGCACCGCGACAGTTAAGCATGCTCACTGGTTCGGTCTATCTCTGTCATATCGCGTACGCCGCCGCCGGCCTCATCGAATAGCGAAGCGAACTTTGCTGCGGTGCGTCGAGACGCAAATCGGACGTTAATGGCACTTCGCTGCGTTCGCTGCGCCGCAAACATTTGTCGGCTATTGGGACAACAACGGACAAACATCGGCGCAGAGCCTCAACGCCTAGGTCGCGAATGACCCAGAGCGGACATGGCGCGCTGGATACTTTCCATTGAAAGGTGCTCGCTAATCAGTGCTACATTTACAGCGTGTTGTATGAGGCGCTGCCATGACGTTTCCCCAAACGCGGTACGCTAGGAGCGGCGATTGCCGCATCGCGTACCAGGTGGTGGGCAATGGCTCGATAGACCTCGTGCTCGTACCCGGCTTCATTTCAAATCTGGATTGCCAATGGGAAGACCCTGGCTTCAACCGTCTGTTGCGTCGGCTCAGCGCTTTCGCGCGCGTGATTCAGTTCGACAAGCGTGGCACAGGCCTTAGCGATCGGGTCGACGCCCAACGTCTGCCCGGCCTTGCAGAACGCACGGACGACATTCGCGCGGTCATGAATGCCGCAGGTAGCGGCCGCGCCGTTCTGCTGGGAGTGTCCGAAGGCGCCGCATTGTCGATCGCGTTCGCCGCCGCGGAGCCGGCGCGGGTGCGCGCGCTCATGCTTTACGGCGCATACGCGCATTTTCAAAGCGGGGTCATGGGTCGAGAAGCACTCGACGGATTTTGCCGCCATATCGAAAACGCCTGGGGCTCGGGCGTCAGCCTGCCCTTTTTCGTACCGGGGCGTGCCAAGGATGAACGGTTTCATACGTGGTGGGCGCGCCTCGAACGCCTATCGGCAAGTCCGACCGCGGCCCTTGCACTCACCCGCATGAATGCTCAAATCGACGTACGCGATCGTCTTCGGACTATTTGCGCTCCAACTTTCGTCATTCATCGACGCGACGACGTTTGGGCGAAATTTTCCGCCGGACGTCAACTCGCGCAAAAGATCGACGGTGCGCGGTTTGTCAAACTGGCCGGCCGCGACCATCCGATCTGGACCGGCGAGATTGACCGTCTCGTTGACGAGATCGAAGAATTCGTCACCGGCGTACGCCCGGCGCCGTCGCACAGCAGCATCCTCGCAACCGTGGTCGTGGCGCGACTGGTTGAGCCGGAACGGCTGGCGCGGCGGCTCGGCGACGGCCTTTGGCGAGAACACATCGACCAGTTCCGCCGGGACGCGGCCAGCGCGGTCGCCAAGTTCAACGGTGAAATGTCAGGCGGCGGCGGGGAGGAAGTCTGTGCGCATTTTAATAGCCCGGCGCGCGCCATAGGATGCGCGTTCGCGCTGAACGACACCGCCAATGCGGTGGACCTGAAGCTCGCAATCGGTGCGCACACCGGGGATGTCGAGGTTCATGACGGCGCGCTATCGGGGTATGCGCTGCATCTGACCGAACGGATTGCGGCTTGCGCGAATGCTGGTCAGATCCTGGTGTCTGGAGTCGTCACCAATCTCGTTTCCGGTTCGGGATTTCATTTCGTGGAAAGCCCGTTGGAGCGATTCAAAGACAACAACAATCGGCTGCAGCTTTATTCGGTCATGGTTGAACAGCACCTTGAGCCGCTCGCACGTTCCGCCAAGACGCCCAGTCTGGAAGTGCTGAGCGTCAGGGAGCGGGAGGTGTTGGAACTCGTGGCCGACGGCCTCAGTAACGCGGCGATCGCCGAGCAGCTCGATCTCAGCGAACATACCGCCAAACGGCACGTCGCCAATATCCTGGTCAAACTCGATCTGCCGACCCGCGCTGCCGCCGCGGCCATACTGGCGCGGCAGCGAACGGGTTGAGGCGCCGTGGCTCGAACGGGCCAGAGCGACAATGGCCCATTAAGGCGAAGCGCGTTATCGTCGATTGACTTAGAGATTATTCCATCGTGGCACTGATCGATGGAGATCAACATGCATAAGAAAGCTGGAGTTCTTATCACATTCGTCACCGTCATGTCGTTGGGCACACTCGGCGTGATCGCGCCAATGGCGTTAGCCGAGGATATGTCGGCACAGTCAACCTACAAGGACATCGAAAAGACGCTCGGCACGGTACCGAGCTTCTTCAAGCTGTTCCCGGAGTCCGGCATCGCCGGCGCCTGGGCGGAATTCAAATCGATCCAACTCAATCCCAAGACAAAGCTAGATGGCAAGACCAAGGAGCTGATTGGCTTGGCGATCTCGGCGCAGATTCCCTGCCATTACTGCATCTATTTCCACACTGCGGCGGCCAAGGCCAATGGCGCCAGCGATGAGGAAATTCGCGAGGCCGTCGCCATGTCGGCCATCGTACGCCATTGGAGCACGGTGCTTAACGGCATGCAGGTCGATTTTGCCGGCTTCAAACGCGAGACCGATATGGTGCTGAAAATGGCTGGAGAAAAGGCCAAGAGCGCCAGCAAATGATGGGCGGCAAGGCGCCCGCCTTCGTCTTGCGAGGGCGGGCGCGTCTGCCGGCACGCAATTCAGATTAGGGCTTATCTTTGGAATTCAACGGGAGGGAATCGTGAGCGCGCAATCAAACGCTGTAAATGGAGCCGCTATCAAGCGTGCCATCGAAGGCCGGGACGGACGCATGCTGGCGGATTTCTATGCCGACGGTGCGGTCGTGCGGGTCATCGATCGCAACAACCCGCCGAGCCGGCCACGTGAAGTTCGAGGCAAGTCTGCGATCAGCAGCTTTTGGGACGATATTTGCAGCCGCGCCATGACGCATGAGGTGAACTTCAGCGTGGCGGAAGGCGATCGGCTCGCGTTCTCGCAGGCCTGCGCATATCCGGATGGCGCCAGGGTTTTCTGCCTTGCCATGCTCGAATTGAAAGATGGCAAGATCGCCCACCAAACCGTGGTGCAAGCGTGGGATGAGTAACCTCGAACCATCTCAGGTGCGCGCAAGTGGACATTTCTTTGCTTTGGGCCGGCCACGAGCCGGCCAGGAAAGTCTTCACCGATTTCAAAGATTGCCTGCATCCGCGCCAGCCCACCTTCATGGGCTGATGGTCCGTTATTGGCACTTCGCTGCGTTCGCTGCGCCGCAAATGTTTGTCGGCTATTGGGACAACAACGGACAAACATCGGCGCAGAGCCTCGACGGCGAGGTCGCGATTGACCATTTGCTTCGTAAAGCGGTAACCTTGCCCTCGTGGCGTATCTTGAATCTGGGGGAACTGGCCATGTGGGCCTTAAGATTCCTGCAAATGAAGCGCGCAGGCGTGGTCTTGGCGTTGCTTCTCACGGCCGTACCAAACCAATCTGCTCTTGCGCTGACGATTTTTCCATTTCGAACCGGGATGGCGCTCGATTACGATGAAGACGGTACCGGCGAATCGGGTGTCGGGGCATCCACAATGCAAGTTTATTACAATTTTCCGGGCATTGGAGGAGGAGGAGAGAGTCGCGGGATCATCGAATTCCCAATCTCCTCTCTGAGCAGTCCAGTGGCCGCCGCACATTTGACAATGGCAATCGAGCACTTTCAGATCGGAAGTTCAACTGTGTCCTTCGGAATTTACGGGAAGCCCGGAGACGGAAATATCGACGCTTCGGATTTCGCGCTGGGCGCGCCGGCGGGAAATTTCAATTTTTTTCCGGGGCAACCCCCCTTCGTTAGCGTCGACGTCACGACTTTGATCAACTCCTTCATTACGAGTATTTTTCCACCACCTCCTAGTTTTGCCACTTTGCAGATTGTCTGGCAAACTCCCGGCCATTCGGATGACTTCGTTTCGTTCAGCAATCCCGTGCTAGAAATAGAACAAACGCCGCTGCCGGCCGCCCTCCCACTCTTCGCCACCGGCCTCGGCGCACTAAGCCTGCTCAGCTGGCGCAGGAAGCGGAAGAAGGTTGCCGCCTAACCTAATTTAGTAAGTGGCCGGGAAACCCTCGGGCGAAAGCTCGGGGGTTTTTTGTCAACGCGGATGCCGATCACGATGTCGGCTTATGGCACATCGCGTCATTTCGCTGCACCAGGACATTTGTCGCCTATTGGACCAACAGCGAACAAACAGCGCCGTCGCGCCTCAATGGCTAGGCCGCGAATGACCCATACAGGCCGCCGGCGCCGCAGACAATCGTGCCCGCGGCTGCCCGTCTAGACGAGATCGCGTCGATACAGTAATCTCTCATCCGCTGGTAAAAAAGGCCGTCAGGTCAAGCCGCTGATTAAAACACTTCATGGATCCTAAGGAGGCGAATATGACTGTCAGCGTTAGCTGTAAGGATGTTGGCGTGGACTGCGATTTCAAAGCTGAGGCACAAACGGAAGAGGAGCTCCTCAAAAAAATCGCTCAACATGCTAAAGAGGCACACAATATGAGCAGCATCGACGCTGCTACTTTGGCAAAAGTGAAGAGCGCAATTAAAACGGCTTGAGAGAAGAATTAAACACTACAATTTCCTTGGCCAAACGACGAGGATTGTCGCAGCCTGATCAAAATATTTGAACCGATTTCGGAGAGACCGCCGCAGTTGGCGGTCTTTCTTTTCGCAGCGGTGCGTTGGTCGCGATTGACCCAACTCGGACATCTCCTTTGCACTGCAAAATGCGAAATTGACGCAAGGCGGACAACAGCCGCCCCAGAACGAATGGGTTAGGCCATTCGCGGCCCGCCATTCTAGGCGTGAACGGACAACTCTAAAGAAGAGACCGGCTACGCGACCTTTTTTCTGGCAGGGACACTTTCGGAAATGAATTGGACATGACACGGACATCACGCTTGCGCGCCGAAGCGTGTACAATTTTACGACTATGCATAAACTCTGGCGAAAATTAAAAGCGCCATTTTCATATCCTCTACATTTTTGTTTTTGACAATGGAGAAACAGAACGAAAGGAAATTGATCTGACCAAGCGGTCAAAAGCCGGAGGTGTCTGATGTCTGCCGAAATCCAATTTTATTTCCCAGTAAGTCAGGATGGTCTTTTAGTGACTGGCGACGACCAGTTTGTTTTTGACCTTCAGCATGGAATCTTCGGGGAAACTGGGGGACCCTCGTTGGCCAGTATCTGGTCGACTGTTGAAGGCGGTGACACACCTGCATCAGCATTTCACGAGCTAGATTTGAGTGCCGATGCGAAGGCTCTGTCTACCCCGGGTGATGCAACCGATGATCCCACGAGTGGCCGTGTCAATGATGGTGCAGATCCCTTGACGATCCATACCAGCCACGTTGCGATCAAACATGCCAACGGGCTCAATATCCAGGCCAAAGACACGTCCTTCATTGATCACCCGCAACACCAGTTGCTGAGTTTGTCATCAGACGGAGCCACCGGTGGGTGGCCCGGCATCTTAAATGTAGACAGCGCGCAAGCTGCGTATTTCCAAACATTTGACTCACCTGCCAATGCGACGGGCCCATCCTTTGGGCCGGACATGTTTGCGGGCTTTATAGACGCGAAGGGTGGCGGCGGTAGTCATCCGGGAGGCGGGGGTGGCGGCGGCGGCGGTCATTCTGGGGGCGGCGGCGGTGGTGGCAGTGGCGGTTTGCTCACGACCTATACCAGCGGCGACCCAAACGTTGCCGATGCCAACGAGTTCAATATCCACATCGACTTCGGTGGCAGTTGGACTGCCCAAGAGCAAGCCATCGTGACATGGGCGACCGACCTGTGGAGCCAAATTATAACTGCAGACGTCAGAGATGACACCGATCTCAATGGCAATCCGGTCGACGACGTCGCCATCTCGATGAACATCGGCCGCATCGACGGGTCTGGAAACCCACTAACCGGCGATGTTTTGGCGCAGACTCAGATTATTGCCGTCCGCGACCCCGGCTCGATCGACCAATGGTTGCCGGTCACGTCATCGATCACGCTTGATTCCACCGACCTGAAAAACTCTATCAATCAGGGCTGGTCCGGTACCTGGGATACCATCATCATGCATGAGATGGGGCATGCCCTGGGCTTTGCCGGAATTGTCTTCGACAACCTCGGTTTGGTTGATAGTTTTGGAAACTTCACCGGGGCGAATGCCGTCGCTGCCTATGGAACAGGTGCTACGTCTGTCCCGCTGGAGCAGGACGGCGGCAGTGGCACGGCCGGCTCGCACTGGGATGAAGTCACTTTCGCACCGGACGGTGTACAAATGTCCAACGAACTCATGACGGGTTATGTCGCCCCGAACGAGCAGACCTATCTTTCCGACACAACCGTCGGCGCGCTGGCCGATCTTGGTTATGGCGTTCAAGACCCATCCATCGGCAGCAGCTACCTCGTGATCGACAACCACTTGCTGCTTGCTTGACGTTGCGTACTTGGCGTGAAATCGCGGCGCTGGTTTAAGATCAGACTGGCCAGACTGGATCGCGATTTAGAAAGACCGTCGCGAGGCGGTCTTTCTTTTTGCGTCGATAATGCTGCGGCGCGTTTGGTCGCTAATGATGCTGTGGACGGCTCCTCCACCGGCACGTGAGTGCCATGAAAGTGGGTGCTGTTAAGGCCCCCACAATATGGAGGAGCCAAACATGCAAACGGTTACGACGATCGGTGTCGACATCGCCAAGTCAGTCTTCCAGGTCCACGGGGTTGATGCTGCTGGCCAGGTGGTCATTCGCCGTCAGTTGAAGCGTCGTGCGATCCTAGAGTTCTTCCAGAAGCTGTCACCATGCCTCGTTGGTATTGAGGCCTGCGCTTCGTCGCACCATTGGTCGCGCGAGATCAAGGCGCTCGGCCATACCGTGCGATTGATGCCACCGGCCTACGTGAAGCCCTATGTCAAACGGCAGAAGAACGATGCCGCCGATGCGGAGGCGATCTGCGAGGCTGTCACGAGGGCCAACATGCGGTTCGTGCCCACCAAGACATCCGGCGAACGCGGGTGAATAAGCATAATACTACTACTGATTACACTGTTGTGCTTGTGCAATTCGGAACAGAACAACACTGCCTTCCGTGGTCGCATCCGCTAGCGGCCATTTGTTCGTTGAGCGTGGACACGCACGCAAATAACACGAAGCCAATTAGCTGCGATGTTAGAGGGTAGGCTCATGAAATCATCTGTCGTCAAGCGATCCGTCATTGTCGCCGGACATAAGACGAGCGTCAGTGTCGAAAATGCGTTTTGGAGCGGGCTCAAGGAAATTGCCCGAAAAGAAAACATCACATTGTCGACGATGATCGGCAACATCGACAAGTATCACCATCAGGGCAACCTTTCGTCGGCTATCCGGCTTTTTGTGTTGGATCGCGTTGTGTTGGATCGCGCCCGCAAACCGAGGTCCTCCGGCGATAATGACGGTGTCTTCCGTCCGAACGGCGGGGGCCCGCACGCTCAGATCGTCTAGAGCTTCGATCTTGCGATGAGCCATTGGACGAGCACGATCTTCATCGGTGCCGTCACGGCGACAATTTATGGCGTAATAATTTTTGCTGCTTTATCTCGAGGTGGTCACTGAGCTCGCCCGAAGGGCAGCGCGCCGGGGGGCAATCGATGCCCGTCACTGTCCGCGCCCGGCTTTTGTCGAGGCTGATTTGCTCGAGATAAGCCGCCAAAGACTTCCGGCGGGCCGCGCCCGGAGTTAGGTTCATCCGCTCGCCCTGTCCCCGGTCCACCTTCGCCAGCAATTGAGCGAGCCGCCAAGTGCGCGCCCGAAAGGGCGCGCCGCTCGTGTTCCCGGATCGAACTTCATTCACGGCTTCTCCCAGCGACGGGGGCCTAGGCTTCGCCTGCTCAATTAACGGTTAGCTTTGCTCCCGTTCCAAACGCTCGGCGTTCGCGGCGGCAATGTCGGCGATCCTTGTGAGTACGCCGTTGATCTCGCGTTCAATCGTGCGTCGCATCGGCAGGTCGCGGGTGATGCGCGCCGGTAGGCTCTCGCGGCTGAACTCATCGATGATGCACAGCATCCGGAACGCTTTGCCGTCGTGAGTGCGGTCAGCGACGAAGTCATAGGACCAGACGTGATTGGGGCGCTCTGGCCGCAAACGGATGCATGAGCCGTCATTGAGCCACAGGCGCCCGCGTTTAGGCTGTTTGGTGGGCACTTTGAGCCCCTCACACCGCCAGATCCGCTCGACACGCTTCTTGTTGACCGTCCAACCGGCGCTACGCAGCAACGCCGTGATCCGGCGATATCCGTAGCGACCGTATTGGCGGGCAAGTTCAATGATGGCGGCAGTCAAGACCGCCTCATCACCAGGTGTCTTAGGGATCTTGCGCTGCGTCGATCGGTGCTGGCCAAGAACCCGGCATGCCCGTCTCTCGGGGATGCCAAGCTCGGTCATCACGTGATCAACGCACGCCCGGCGCCGCGAGGGGCTTAGAAGTTTCCCTTTGCAGCCTCTGCCAGGATCAGCTTGTCCAGTGTCAGGTCTGAGACCGCTCGCCGGAGACGACCGTTCTCGGTCTCTAGTTCCTTGAGCCGTTTAACCTGATCGCCCCTCAGGCCCCCGTACTCATTGCGCCATCGATAGTACGTTACTTCCGTTACGCCTATCGATCGGACCGCGTCCGCCACCGGCCGACCCTGCGCCATCATCACATCGACCTGCCGAAGCTTCGCAACGATCTCTTCCGCCGTATGCCTCTTCCTGCCCATCTCCGTATCCTCCTCTGTCAAAATAATACTTCAGGGAGGACCACTTCAAAGGGGGCAGATCAAAGTTGAAACCGGAAGCGTCGATGTTGGAACCCAAGACAAAGGAACCAGCGAGATTATTTTGAATGTTTTGCAGATCGCTTACTGTGGTGATGACGGTACTTTGAGCTGAAACCGTTTGGATCGAAAACAACAAAAATCCGATAATCAGGGCCCCACTGTTTGTCGCGCAGCTTGTTGGTCTGGCGAAAAACCCAAGTTGGCTGCCGCCACGAGTTCGATTGCAAAAATGGGAAAATATTACATGTCGTGATTGCATGACATTGCCCCCACGCACAACATCACATAAACGCCACGTAAGAATTTTACGCGTTCGGTTAGAAAGGAGTCAATAGATATACTCTTGATTGTAAAACGGCAATTGCCCCCAATCAACCAGCGTTTGCTTTTCCGCTAAGGGTCAAAAGCGGACAAACCGCCCTCGTCTGAACGCAGCCTTTGTCCGCTTTGGCCCAAAAGCGGACATTTGTCCTAGCTCGTTCCGATCTCCGCCAGCACCGCGCGCACCTCGCTGTCGATCTTGGCGACGTCGTGCGCGCTCAAGTGCGGCAACCGCTGCGCCACGCGCGACGGCACCGCCAGCATCCCGGCGGGATGATTGCGTAGGGTTAGTGAGCCGGTCATTTTACGTCACAGTCAAACTTGCTTGGTGTGAGAAGCCCGGGAGGGGACCACGGCACCAAGTAACAGTTCCTGTCCAGCGGTCGAGACGATAGATGCCCTGAAGAGGGTGATCGCCCGTTGGTTGATTGGAGCTTACAACGCCCGCCGGTTGGATCGGACCAACAACAAGCTCCCACCGAAACACCACGGCGATAGCTGCCGCGACGATCAATGCTCCCACAACAATACCTGATGAGGTATTCATGTTCCCACGCGGCTCCCTGTCATTGTGGCTGTTAGCCTCCCGAACCGATTTCCGTAAGCACTGTGCGTATCTCTCGGTCGATCTCAGCCATACGCTGGTGAGCCTCGTTCCTCAAAACAATGATGGCAAAGTAGCAATCGAAACCGATCCAACGAACAGTTGGCCATCTTTGAACCAAATCGGCAAATTCAACGATCCGGCTGAGGGCAGGCTCGGCGAAATCGAAGATGGCATCGTGGTCTTGGCACCTGCTGGCGTTTGTTGGGGCGCCACCAGCCGTTGGGTATCCCGCTCGGCGCGCAATCGTGCTTCCCGTTCGGCAGCCTGCAGTTCACGCGCTTTCCGCTGCGTATTTTCTATGGACAGGGTTCGCACATGCGGACTGCCGAGCAGTAATTCAGCAACCCTTTGTCGATCGGTGGTGTTGCCCTGGCCATTCCCAACCAAAGCCCGGGCGATCTGTTTGTATGCCCCGATCGCTTTGACATGCAATGCGCCATCGATATGACCGCTTTCAGTCAAGCCAATATTGCCGGTCGCGGTTGCAATAGCGTCTCCCTGTTGGAGGCGGGCGCTGGTCACGTCTAAGTGCCCACCGCGGCTCTGCCAATCTTTAAGTTGGGCCAAGAGCCTTTTCGGGCCGGCGCTGCTAACCCCGTGGAGAATCGCGGCGACATCAGCGTGGAAGGGCGGCGACGCAAGCGGTTTGCTCCGTGGCATCGAGCCCCCGAAAATGCGGGCTAAAATATCAAAAACAGGTTTGCTGGGTGTCGAATTTGGATCCAGCTTTGCGCTGACCTCAAGCCGGTCTCCGGTAAGCCAGGGCTCCATGCTCGTCTGATGTACGCGATAGAATTGCGCTCCATCCAAAACGACGGAAACCCTGTCCCTGTCGCAAAATCCATCCGGTTGGCGTGAGACGCAGAATCGGATGATCCTCTGCTGGATGTTGGCTCTCTGCAGAATGATCCTTGGAGCTGCCGTCGATCTGTTTCGACCGCGGGCAGCGCTGGAAGCCGAGATCCTGGTGTTGCGGCAGCAGATCAATGTGCTGCGACGGGGCAGGCCCGGTCGAGTGCCATTGTCAGCCGTGGATAGGATGGTTCTGGGCTGGGTCTGCCAGCTGTTTCCAAAGAGCTGTGAAGCGCTTGCCATCGTTCGGCCTGATACCGTGGTTCGGTGGCATCGCGCTGGTTTCCGGCGGTACTGGCGCTGGAAGTCGAGGCCTCGGTGGGGCCGCCCCGGGGTGCCGGCCGAGATCCGGCAGCTGATCCGGGAGATGAGCATTGCCAACCCCCCGTGGGGCGCACCTCGCATACACGGCGAACTGGTCAAGCTCGGCATCGACATTGGCCAACCAGCGTCGCCAAGTATATGGCGCGAAGGAGAGGGCCGCCGTCGCAGGGCTGGAAGACCTTCTTGCGCAATCATGCGGATGGTATCGCCGCGATGGACCTGTTTGTCGTTCCGACCCTGTCCTTTCGACTGCTGTATGGGCTGTTGATCATGGGCCACGGCCGGCGGCAAATCCTGTGGCTCGGCGTGACAGCTCACCCCACCTCGGAATGGATTGCCAATCAGCTGACGGCCGCCTGCGGCTGGGAGCCGGTTCCGCGCTATCTGATCCGGGATCGGGACGCTTGTTACGGCAGTATCTTCATCCGCCGGGTTCGCTCACTTGGCATTCGCGATCATCCGATTTCTGCACGCTCGCCATGGCAGAACGGCTATGCGGAACGACTGATCGGCTCGATCCGTCGGGAGTGCCTGGACCACATTGTGGTGACAAGCGAGCAGCACCTTCGCCACATCCTTGCGTGCTACATGGAATATTACAATACGGTGCGCACGCACCTCTCGTTGGAAGGATGCGCCAATGGAAGGGCCATTCAGCGCCACGGGCGTATCGAAGGGCGGCCCATGCTCGGTGGACTTCACTATCAATATGTCCGGATCTAATTTGCGGTAGGGACAGGATCGGAAAGTGTAAAGTCGCAGGCTATCCTCGGCGGCCTTTATCACCGTTATGTGCGGATTTAAGTTTTTGGCACACACAGCCCCCGCTACGTGAAGTCTACCGTTTAATAGCAGATATTGTAATGTGACTTGCAGGCCGCTACCGCTGGGAGCGGATAGTATTTTTGCTGATGCTAGTTGGCGAATTCCTCTGTAACATGCGAATGCTATTTTCTCAGCGGGAGGTTCATGTGAGCGATCGCGAGGTCGAACTGGTCAGGCTGGTAAAGCCGGGTGAAGGCAGCGCAGATGTTGAACACGTCTATGACGAAATCTGCCGTCTCAGAGACCCGCGCTGGCTCGGACCGCTACTGGGCTTTTTCGCCATCTCGCCGCCGTTGCTGAAGGCATGGTGGGAGTTGCAAAAACAGCTTGAACTGCTGAAGGGCTGTGTTCCGCGAGACCTAATGAACAAGGTCGGGATGGTTTGCGCGGTGGCCACGGATTGTCCGCGGTGCATTGAGTTCCACAAGACCGACCTCATCGACCGTTTGCAACTCGATGCCGAGGAAGTCGAAAAGCTAAATCTGGTCGAAAATTCGGACCTGCCGGAAACCGAAAAGGCGGTTTACCGGGTGGCCAGGAAGCTGACTCTCAACGAGCCCATGACGGACGAAGAGTTCAACGCGTTGCGGGACGCCGGCTTCGACGACCTGGCCATCGTGGAGATCGTCTCGGTGGCGCTTATGGAAGGCGGTTTCGCACGGCACGCCCACGTGTTTGCCCGCTTTGAGGACGGGATGAACTGGCCTTCCGAGTACACCCCGTCCGCTGAATATCGCAAGGTTGTCAACAAATAGTGCCGCCATGAGCGATCAAGAAGGCGAAGCTCAATTGTCAAATCGGGGCGGTGGCGAGCGCGGTCGCACCATGGTCATGCTCAAGGCGAGACCGGGTGACGTGGAAGTCGATATTAACCGGACCGCGGTCGTCGTTGTCGACATGCAAAACGCCTATGCTTAAAGGGCGGGATGCTCGATATTGGAACAGGGATCGACGAGGCCCGCATCGGGCAGGTCATCGAAGCAAACAAAAAGCTGCTGCCCGCGGCCCGCGGGGCAGGCGTCAAAGTGATCTACCTCCAATTCGGTTATAAGCCGGACCTGAGCAATGCCGGCGAGCGGCAGTCGCCGAATATCCGCAAGCAGATGTTGTTCAAGTTGATCAAGGAGCGTCCGGAGGTCCGCGACAAGCTCGTATCGAAGGGACCTGGGGCTGGGAGATCATCGACGACCTAAAGCCCGTGACCGGCGA
>CAWFEO010000037.1:0-28108 GCA_963814885.1 uncultured Alphaproteobacteria bacterium
CGACCGGTGGCGAGGGCGATGGCGGATCGGACGCTGCCGCTCCCGACAAAGACACCGAAAAGCCCGAGGCGTAGTTCCGGGAATTGTTTGCTCGGATTAGGTTATTGTCATGCCCGGCCTTGTACCGGGCATCCCGCTTAGGTAGGCAACCCGTGCCCGAGTTGTCGGGATGGCCGGGACTTTTTGAGTTAAAGACGGCGCTTCGCGTCTTTTTCTCGGCCATGACACGGGATAAAAGCGGCCCGCCATGTACGACATCAAATGGATTCGCGAGCATCCCGACGCCTTCGACCGCGGGCTCAAGCGCCGTGGGCTGGAGCCGCTGGCCGCCAAGCTCATCAAGCGCGACGAGATCAGGCGCGCGCTGATCACCAAGCTGGAGCAGGCGCAGGCGCGGCGCAACGCGGCGTCCAAGGAGATCGGCCAGGCCAAGGCCAAGAAGGACGAAGCCACGGCGCAGAAGCTGATGGCCGAGGTTGCGGCATTCAAGACAGACATTCCGGCGCTGGAAGCGCAGGAAAAGGAAGCCTCCGCCGCGCTGGAGACGGAGCTGGCGCAAATCCCCAACCTGCCGCGCGACGACGTGCCGGATGGCGCGGACGAGAAAGGCAATGTCGAGCATCATCAGTCCGGCAATAAGCGCAACTATGCCTTTACGCCCAAGCAACATTTCGAATTAGGCGAAGCGCTCGGCATGATGGATTTTGAATTGGCCGCCAAACTATCGGGTGCGCGCTTCGTGGTGTTGCAGAAGGGCCTGGCGCGCATGGAACGCGCGTTGGGGCAGTTCTTCCTCGACATGCACGTTGATGAGCACGGCTACACCGAGGTCAATCCGCCGATCCTGGTACGCGACGAGGTGATGTTTGGTACGGCGCAGTTACCGAAGTTTGCAAACGACCAGTTTGTGACTTCTCGGCAGCCAACCGATTATGAACTGCAATGGTTGGGAGAACAGAGTGTCAATCACTCTGGATTAGAGATAGCCCAAGTATTTTTGGAATTCGGCTTTCGAAAACTGCAAGAACTTTGGCTCATCCCCACCGCCGAAGTCCCGCTCACCAATCTGGTGCGCGAATCTATCGTCGACGAAGACACGTTGCCGCGGCGTTACACCGCCTGCACGCCGTGCTTCCGCGCCGAAGCGGGCGCCGCCGGCAAGGACACGCGCGGCATGATCCGCCAGCACCAGTTCACCAAGGTGGAGCTGGTCTCCATCACCACGCCGGAAAAATCGAGCGAAGAACACGAGCGCATGCTGGCCTGCGCCGAGGAGGTGCTGAAGAAGCTCGACCTGCACTACCGCGTGGTCACGCTCTGCACCGGCGATATGGGTTTCGCCGCCCAGAAGACCTACGACATCGAAGTGTGGCTGCCGGGTCAGAATGCCTATCGCGAAATCTCGTCCTGCTCGGTCTGCGGCGATTTCCAGGCGCGGCGCATGGATGCGCGCTACAAAGGCAAGGACGGCAAGGTTAAAGGCCACGTCCACACCCTCAACGGGTCCGGCGTTGCCGTCGGCCGCGCGCTGATCGCGGTGATGGAGACCTATCAGGACGACAAAGGCGCGATCGTGGTGCCCGACGCGCTCAAGCCCTATATGGGTGGCATGAGCAAGATCGAGCGGGCGTAATGCGTATCCTCATCACCAACGACGACGGCATCCACGCGCCGGGGCTCGAGGCCTGCGAGCAAATCGCGCGCGCGCTCACCGACGAGGTGTGGATCGTGGCGCCAGAAACCGACCAGTCCGGCGTGTCGCATTCGCTCTCGCTCAACGATCCGCTGCGGCTGCGCGAGGTGAGCGCGCGCCATTTCGCGGTCAAGGGCACGCCCACCGACTGCGTCATCATGGGCGTGCGCCATCTCATGAAGGAGGTGCCGGACCTGGTGCTGTCCGGCGTCAACCGCGGGCGCAATTGCGCCGAAGACGTCACCTATTCGGGCACCGTCGCCGGCGCCATGGAAGGTACCGTGCTCGGCATTCCTTCGTTCGCGCTGTCTCAGGCCTATGCGGCCTCCACCAAGCGCCTGCCGCATTGGCAGACCGCGATAAAGCATGCGCCCGGCCTCATCCGCAAAGTGCTCGCGGCCGGCATGCCACGCGACGTGCTGGTCAACGTCAATTTTCCCGATTGTCCGCCGGAGGAGGTCGCCGGCGTCGCCATCACCGTGCAGGGCAAGCGCGATCAGGAACTGTTGCGCATCGACGCACGCCACGACGGCCGCGGCAACCCGTATTACTGGATCGCCTTTGGCCGCGGCGGCATCGCCGGCGCGGCGCAAGGCAGCGATCTCGCCGCGCTTAATGAAAAATGCATCGCGGTGACGCCGCTGCGGCTCGATCTGACCGACGAGCCGTTCATGACCAGGCTGGCCGACGTTTTCGACTAGCGTCCGCCGATTTGGATTGAGTTCGGTCCTGGCCTAACATTTGTTCTTGCGCATGATCTTATCCGAAAACCGGTTCCCACTTTTCGGGATCATGCGGTGGCCAGCAAGCCGCCGAGCGCGGCGCCGAGTTGCTCGGCCTGGAACGGTTTCTGCAAAGCGGGCCGGTCGCGATAGCGCTCCGGCAATGAGCGCTCGCCATAGCCGGTGACGAACACGAAGGGCAGGCCGCGTCGCTCAAGAATATCGGCGACCGGAAAAATCTCCTTGCCGTCGAGATTGACGTCGAGAATGGCGGCGCTGAAGTCGCCGCTGGCGGCGAATTCGCTCGCCTCGCCGATGCTGCCGACGGCCGCCGCGACGGCGTAGCCGAGATCGGCCAGCATATCCTCGACCAGCATGCGGATCAGGTATTCGTCCTCGACCACCAGAACGCGGACCTGCGCCTGAGTGCGCTCGTTCATCGCTTGCTCCTGCCACAAAATTCTGCCCGGCGCAGGCTTCCGACCGTCGCCGGACATCCACCGAAGCTGTGGACGCTTCAATGCATTGCGGACAAACGTGCTAAAAATGGGGCGGTAGGGAGGAGCCTGTCCGCAGTGCCGCAATACGACCAGGATGCCGGCCGCATGGAGTTTCTGCTCAACCTGCGCCGCCGGGGCATCGGCGACCAGGCGGTCCTTCGAGCCATGGACGAGGTGCCGCGCGCGCAATTCGTCGAGACGGATTTCGTCTGGCAGGCCTATGCCGACCACGCGCTGCCCATCGCCTGCGGGCAAACCATCAGCCAGCCTTTCGTGGTCGCCTATATGACCGAGAAGCTGGCCTTGCGCCCGCACCACCGGGTGCTCGAAGTCGGCACTGGCTCGGGCTACCAGGCCGCGGTGCTGTCGCGGCTAGCGCGTGAAGTCGTGAGTATCGAGCGCTATCGCACGCTTGCCGAGCAGGCGCGCAAGCGTCTGGCTGCGCTCGGCTACGAAAACGTCGAGGTCGTGGTCGGCGACGGTCTTGCCGGCGCGCCGGACAAGGCACCCTTCGACCGCATCCTCGTCACCGCCGCCGCCGAGCGGGTTCCGCAGACGCTGCTCGATCAGCTCGACGATGGCGGCGTCATGCTGTTACCGCTCGGGCCGCAGCACGGATCGCAACACATTATCAAGCTTACCAAGTCGCAAACGGGCGTCGAACGCGAAGAGCTGATTCCGGTGCGTTTCGTGCCTTTGCTGCCGGGGCAGGCGAGGGAACTGTAATTGGAACTGTGGCATTTTTGTCGGATTCAAATACACGCGTAACCAATCGCTAATTCTTAAAAGCTTGTTTACTCGCTGCTGCTTTATTTCGAACTGTAATCTTTGTGCGTATGAGTGAGTAACCACATGTCGCGCCCCAAGGTGCCGTCTCACCCGCGTGTTTGGCCGCGGGTCGCAGTCCTCGCTCTGGTCGGTGTTGCCGTCGCCGGTTGTGAGAATTCAGCGCGCTTCGACTCCAATCCATTCGCCTCCAATCGCCAGGCTCCGGGCCAGGACGTCACCGGTTCGGTTTCGTCACGGCCGGCGTCGAACGCCAGCGTGGTGTCGCAGCCATTGCCGGCGCCGAGCCGGCCGGCCACGGTCGCGGCCCAGGGCGGCGCCTCCTATGGCGAGCGCGGGTTCGCGGCCTACCGGCCGAGCCCTCAGAATTCCGACGTGACCGGCTCGGTGCCGGCGCGCCATGCGCCGCCGCCCAAGCCAGCGGGACATTGGACCTGGGATGGCGGCTCGGCGGTGACCGTCAACCGCGGCGAAACACTCGCGACCGTCGCGCGCAGGAACGGCGTGCCGGTCTCCGCCCTCATGCAGACCAACGGCATTACCGACCCGGCCACGATCCGGCCCGGTCAACGGCTGGTCATTCCGCGCTACGTCAATGGCGCGCCACGCGCCGCGCCACAGGCGCCGAGGTCGGCGCCGGCTCCCAAACGCGCCGCTGGTAACGTCCACGTCGTTGCCCCGGGTGAAGGCCTGATGGGAATCGCGCGCCAAAACGGCATCACGCTGACGGCCTTGGCGCGCGCGAACAACCTCCAGCCCTATAGCAAGCTCAAGGTCGGCGACCGCCTGACGATCCCCGGCGGCCTCAAGGTTGCGGCGCGTCACGCACCGGCGCCGAAGGTGGCACCGCCACGCACGGCGGCGCCCGAGAAGGTTGCGAGCATCCCGACGCAGCACGCACGCATGGCCAAGCCGGAGGTGCGCGAGACCAAAAGCATCACCCACAAGGTTGAGCCCGCCGGCGCCATCCCGTCATTCCGCTGGCCGGTCAAGGGCCGCATCATCGCCGGCTTCGGCCCGCGGCCGAACGGATCGCAGAACGACGGCATCAATCTGGCGGTTCCAAAAGGCACGCCGATCAAGGCGACCGACGACGGCGTGGTCGCTTACGCGGGCAATGAGCTGAAGGGCTATGGCAACCTGGTGCTGATCCGCCACTCGGGCGGCTACGTGTCGGCCTATGCCAATGCCAGCAATCTCGTGGTCAAGCGCGGCGACAGCGTCAAACGCGGGCAGGTGATCGCGCATGCTGGGCAGACCGGCAACGTCACCTCGCCGCAGTTGCACTTTGAAATCCGCAAAGGTTCGACCCCGGTTGACCCGACCAAGTATCTGAACGGGGCGTGACGTCAGTCCTTTAGCGCCACGCCGAGCCGTCCCGCCAAATCCTGGATGAACTGCCATGCGACGCGCCCGGAGCGGGCGCCGCGCGTCGTTGACCATTCCAGCGCGTCGCGGTGCAGGGCCCCGGTATCGGTCGAAATCTTGAAGTGCCTGACGTAGGCGTCGACCATGGCGAGGTATTCGTCCTGGCTGCAACGGTGAAATCCGAGCCAGAGGCCGAAGCGGTCCGACAGCGATACCTTTTCTTCTACGGCCTCGCCGGGATTGATCGCCGTCGAGCGCTCGTTTTCCATCATGTCGCGCGACATCAGATGGCGGCGGTTCGACGTGGCGTAGAAGATCACATTGTCGGGACGTCCCTCGATGCCGCCTTCCAGCAGCGCCTTCAGCGACTTGTAGGTGGTGTCCTCGCCGTCGAACGACAGGTCGTCGCAGAACACGATGAAGCGCCAGGGCGCGCCGCGAATCAACGCCATCAACTCGGGCAGGCTCTTGATGTCCTCGCGGTGAATCTCGATCAGTTTGAGCGGCCCGCTCTTGCTGTTGCGCGCGAAGGCGATGTTGACGGCCGCGTGCGCCGCCTTGACCAGCGACGACTTGCCCATGCCGCGCGCGCCCCAGAGCAGCGCATTGTTGGCGGGCAGCCCTTTGGCGAAGCGTTCGGTGTTTTCCACCAGCACGTCGCGTACGCGGTCGATGCCCTTGAGCAGCGCCATTTCGACGCGGTTGACGCGCTTGACCGGTGCCAGCCGGAGTCCGTCGGGATGCCAGACATAGGCGTCGGCGCTGGAGAAATCGGGCAGCCGTGCGGGCCGCGGCGCCAGCCGCTCCAGCGCATTGGCGATGCGCTCGATCACCTCGGTTTCCCGTGCGCGGTTACCGGTAGCCTTCGTATTGGCCTTGGCTTTGCGCTGCGGCTTGGACTTTGGCTTCGGCATAGGACGTGCTTTGGGCGTGCGTGTTAAAAGTGCGCTGCTCTTAGCCGGGCCGCGATGGACCCGCAACCCGGCGTGCCGGAAATCGCCAAAAATGGCCGATTATGAGGGCTCGCGCGGCGTTGCAATTGGGCGGGCGGCGGTTATAGTCCGCGCGAATTTGCGGCGCCGGCGAGGACCTTAGGGTTCCCAGCCGCTGTCCAGCAACCGAATGGGGATACTCGCGATGTTCATCACACCCGCGTTTGCGCAAGGGTCGCTTTTCGGCGGGGCAGGCGGCGAGGGCGGCATGATCATGTCGCTGCTGCCGTTCGTGCTGATTTTCGTCATCATGTATTTCCTGATCCTTCGCCCGCAGCAGAAGCGCGTGAAGTTGCATCAGGAGATGGTCAAGAACGTACGGCGGGGCGACACCGTCGTCACCAATGGCGGGCTCATCGGTAAGGTCACCAAGGTGATCGATGACGACCAGATCGAGATCGAGATCGCGGACGAGGTCCGTATCCGCCAGCTGCGGCAGATGCTCACCGACGTTCGCGCCAAGGGTGAACCGGTGAAGGACGAGGCTTCCGCCGGCTGAGCGCCGGCGCCTTCGTTCTCAACCGCAGTCGGGACGTCATGCTGTATTTCACGCGCTGGAAGGTGGTGGCGATTCTGTGCACGGTCTTCGCCGTCTGCCTGTTCGCGTTCCCTAACTTCCTGCCGACAAAGATGGTGGATAGCTGGCCGAAATGGGCGCAGCGCCACATCGTGCTCGGCCTCGATCTGCAAGGCGGTTCGCATATCCTGCTCGAGGTCGATACCAAGGCCGTTCGCAAGGAAATGCTGGAAACGCTGCGCGACGACGTGCGGCGCGTGCTGCGCGAGGCGCGCATCGGCTATACCGGACTGGTGGTGCGCGGCAACAGCGTCGAGGTGCGCATCCGCGCGGGGCAGAATTCGAGCCAGGCACAGGAAAAGCTGCAGACCCTATCGCAGCCGCTCGGTGGAATCCTGAGCGCCACCGGTCACCGCAACGTCGACATCTCCAGCGAGCCGAACAGCCTGTTCCGGCTGACGCTGACCGACCCGGCGATCCTGGAGCGCGTGCGCCAGGCGGTCGACCAGTCGATTCAGATCATCGAACGGCGCGTTAACGAACTCGGCACCGTCGAGCCGCTCATCCAACGCGAAGGCGCCGACCGCATTCTCGTCCAGGTCCCCGGTCTGCAGGATCCGACCCGGCTTAAGCAATTGCTAGGCAAAACCGCCAAGCTCGACTTCCACATGGTCGACACCTCGATTCCGGCGCAGCAGGCGCTGCAAGGTCATGTGCCGTCGGAAGACGAAATTCTCTACAGCGCAAGCGGACCGAAAACGCCCTATCTGATCGAGAAACGCGTGCTGGTGTCAGGCGCCGATTTGACCGACGCGCAACCCGGCTTCGACCAGCGCACCAGCGAGCCGATCGTCTCGTTTCGCTTCAATACGTCCGGCGCGCGCAAATTCGCAGAAGTGACGCGGGACAACGTCGGCAAGCCCTTCGCCATCGTGCTCGACAACCAGGTAATCTCGGCGCCGGTGATCCGTGAGCCGATTCTCGGCGGCTCCGGGCAGATATCCGGCAGCTTCACCGTCCAGAGCGCCAACGATCTCGCCATCCTGCTGCGCGCCGGCGCGCTGCCGGCGCCGCTCACCATCATCGAGGAGCGCACGGTTGGACCGGGTCTCGGCGCCGACTCGATCGCGCAGGGAAAAATCAGTTCCTACGTCGGCGCGGCCATGGTGGTGCTGTTCATGTTCGCCACCTACGGCCTGTTCGGCCTGTTCGCCAACATCGCCGTCGCGGTCAACGTCGCCATGATCTTCGGCGTCTTGTCGATGCTCAATGCGACGCTCACCCTTCCGGGCATCGCCGGAATCGTGCTCACCGTGGGCATCGCGGTGGACTCCAACGTGCTGATCTATGAGCGTATTCGCGAGGAGGTGCGCGGCGGCCGCACGCCGATCAACGCCATCGACGCCGGCTTTTCACGCGCGCTCGCCACCATTCTCGACTCCAACATCACCACCTTCATTGCCGCCGCGGTGCTGTTTTATATCGGTACCGGTCCGGTGCGCGGGTTTGCGGTGACGCTCGGCATCGGCATCATCACCACGGTGTTCACCGCCTTCACTTTGACGCGCCTGATCGTGGCCTACTGGGTGCGCTGGCGGCGCCCACAACGCGTGCCAATTTAGGAGGCGCGCATGATCCCGAAAAGTGGGAACTGGTTTTCGGACAAGATCATGCGCAGGAAAGAATAGCTATGCGTCTGCTTCGCATCGTCCCCGACGACACCAAATTTGATTTCATGCGCTTCCGGCGCATCAGCTTTCCTATTTCCGCGTTGATGTCGATCCTGGCGATCTCGCTTTACTTTTTTCACGGCCTCAATTTCGGTATCGACTTCAAAGGTGGCACGCTGATCGAAATCCAGACCAAATCCGGGCCGGCCGATCTCGCCACGATGCGGGCGAGCCTCAGTGCGCTTGGCCTCGGCGAGGTGCAGTTACAGCAATTCGGCGCACCCAATGACGTGCTGATCCGCGTCGCCGAACAGCCCGGCGGCGATGCCGCGCAGCAGGTGGCGGTGAACAAGGTGCGCGGCGCGCTCGGCAGCGATATGGAATATCGCCGGGTCGAGGTGGTGGGCCCGCGCGTGTCGGGAGAATTGCTGTCCTACGGCATCATCGGATTGATGCTCGCGATTCTCGGCATCCTCATCTACTTGTGGTTCCGCTTCGAATGGCAGTTCGCGCTCGGCGCCATGATCGCCAACGTGCACGATCTGGTGCTCACCATCGGCTTCATGTCGCTAACCCGCATCGACTTCGATCTCACCAGCATCGCGGCGCTGCTTACCATTCTCGGCTATTCGCTCAACGACACCGTGGTGATCTATGACCGGATCCGCGAAATGCTGCGGCGTTACAAACGCATGAGCATGGCGGATCTGCTTAACATCTCAGTCAATGCCACGTTGTCGCGCTCCATCATCACGCACGTGACCGTAACGCTGGCGCTGCTGGCGCTGCTGTTGTTCGGCGGGCAGGCGATACACAGCTTTACCGCCACCATGATGTTCGGCGTGGTGCTGGTGGGCACCTATACCTCGATCTTCATTGCCGCGCCGGTCCTGATCTATCTCGGCGTCGGCACCGGCCGCGACCCGCTGTCGCGGCCCGACGACGACAAGCCGTAACGGCCATGGCCGGCGGCGGGGCCGATGTGCCGCACCTGCCGCGGCCGGCGCCGATCGATGCCTATGGCAATGGCGGCTTTCGCTTTGCCGGCATGTCGCACCGTGGCTCGCTGCTGTGTTTTCCCGATGGCATCTGGGCCTGGCCGGTGGCGAGCGTAGCCGAGCTCACCGCGGCGGCACTGGAGCCGGTGTTTTCACGGGTCGAGTCGCTCGATTTTTTCCTGATTGGCGGCGGCCGCGACCCGTTTCTGCTGCCCGCGCCGTTGCGCGCGCGGTTCAACGCGGTTTCGCTGTCGTTCGACGCCATGGCCACCGGACCGGCGGTGCGGACCTACAATGTCCTGTTGGCGGAAAACCGGCGCGTCGGTGCCGGGCTGATCGCCGTCGACTGACGGCTCGGCTAGAATAAGCCGATGCAGGCCGATTTCGATCATTGCGCGGCGCTGGTGCGGGAAAGCGACCGTGACCGCTATCTCGCCACGCTGTTCGCGCCGGCCGAACATCGCGACGCGCTGTTTGCGCTTTACGCCTTCAATGTCGAGATCGGCCGGGTGCGGGAACTGGCGCGCGAGCCGATGCCGGGCGAAATCCGGCTGCAATGGTGGCGCGAGGCGCTGACCGGCGAACGCGCGGGCGAGGCGGCGGCCCATCCGGTGGCGGCGGCGTTGCGGGCAACGTTCGTGCGGTACCCAATCGCTGCTGACCGGCTGATCGCGCTGATCGATGCGCATGGCTTCGACCTTTACGACGAGCCGATGGCGACACTGGACGATCTGGACACCTACGCCGGCAAGACGCAAGGCACGCTGTTTAGCATGGTCGCCGATATTCTTGGCGGTGCGGGCGCGGCCGGTGAGGTACTGCCGCGCCATGCCGGCATCGCCGATACTGTCGCCGGTGTTCTGCGCGGCTTGCCGGTTCACACCGCGCGTCGGCAGCTTTATCTGCCGCTGGACCTGCTGGAGCGGCATGCGGTCGATCGCGAGGCGGTTTTTGGGCGGCAAGCGGGTGCGCCGCTGAGCGCCGCGCTCGGCGAGCTACGGCGCCATGCGCGCGGTCATCTGGCGGCGGCGCAGGCGGAATTGGCCGCCGCGCCGGCCGAGATTCTGCCGGCGCTATTGCCACTTGCGCTCGTGGGCCCGCTGATGCGCCACACGGAGCGGCGCGCATATCAACCGTTCGAAGCCGACCCGATACCGGGCTGGCGCCGGCAATGGTGGCTATGGCGGGCGGCGCGCGATCCGGCGCGGATCTTTGCAGTGTGATCGCTACTCGGCTGCGTCCGCGTGCGCCGGCGTGCTCATCCAGCGCGCCAGATCGGCGAGCGCGCGGGCGCTGAGCGCGGCTTTGCGGGCGAGATTCTTGGCGGAGCCGCGGCCGAATTTGCGCCCGTCACGGTCGTAGGCCGGCGTTTTGGTGAGCGGCGGGAACAGGCCGAAATTCACGTTCATCGGCTGGAAAGAGGACGGGCCGGCGTCGATGGTCTCGATATGGCCGCCGGTGATGTGAGCGAGCAGTGCGCCATGGGCGGTGGTCGGCGGCGGCGCCAAAAGCGTCTCGCCATGGCGTTCGGCGGCGGCAAAGCGTCCGGCGATCAGGCCGACGGCCGCCGATTCCACATAACCCTCGCAGCCGGTGATCTGGCCGGCAAAGCGCCAGCGCGGATTGGCTTTCAGCCGCAAGCTTTGGTCGAGCAGCTTGGGCGAATTGAGAAACGTATTGCGATGCAGGCCGCCGAGGCGGGCGAATTCCGCCGTTTGCAGGCCTGGGATGGAACGGAAGGTGCGCACCTGTTCGCCGTGTTTCAATTTGGTCTGGAACCCGACCATGTTGAACAGCGTGCCGAGCTTGTTGTCCTGGCGCAGTTGCACCACCGCATAGGGTTTCACGCCGGGCGCATGCGGATTGGTCAGGCCGAACGGTTTCATCGGGCCGTGGCGCAACGTTTCGCGGCCACGCTCCGCCATCACCTCGATCGGCAGACAGCCGTCGAAATAGGGGGTAGCGGCTTCCCATTCATGGAACGAAACTTTGTCGCCCGCGATCAGTGCCTCGACAAAGGCGCCGTATTGCTCAGCGTTAAGCGGACAGTTGATGTAGTCGGCGCCGGAGCCGCCAGGGCCGGCCTTGTCGTAGCGCGACTGGAACCAGGCCTGGCCGAGATCGATCGACTCGCGATGCACGATCGGAGCGATGGCGTCGAAAAACGCGAGCTGCGTTTCGCCGGTGAGCTTGGCGACGGTCCCGGCGAGATCCGGCGAGGTGAGCGGGCCGGTCGCGATGATGACGTTGTCCCAGTCCTGCGGCGGAACCGAGACTTCACCGCGCTCGAGCGTTATCAGGCGATGGCTTTCCAGCGCTGCCGACACTGCGGCGGAAAAGTCGTCGCGGTCGACCGCCAAGGCGCCGCCCGCCGGCACCTGGTTCAAATCGGCGGCATGCATCACCAGCGAATTCAGCCGGCGCATTTCCTCGTGCAGCAGGCCGACCGCGTTGTGCTCCTTGTCGTCGGAGCGGAACGAATTCGAGCAGACCAACTCGGCGAAACCGCCGGTCTTGTGCGCGGCCGTCGCGCGCAACGGCCGCATTTCATGCAAGACAACCGGCACGTCTTTTTGCGCCAATTGCCATGCGGCTTCCGAGCCGGCGAGCCCGCCGCCAATGACATGGATCACTTGCTTCTGCCTGGCCGTCATGGCCCAATACCTAGGCGACGGGGCTAAGCGTGACAACGGTCGGGGGCCGCGACGAAAAGGCTGGCGACGTGCGGTATCGGCAGGTTCTGTGGGTAATTGTGGCGGCTGGCCTGATGTTTGGCGGTGCGCGGGCCGCCGCGACCGTTAAGCTGACCCCGGCCATTAACGAGATGTATGCGGCGGTCGGAGCTTCACCGCCGACGGCGGCAGGCATGACGGTCTGCTACGGCTTTGTGTGCCGGCGCCGCATGGAATTGACCTTCACCGCCAAGGAGCGGGCCACCCTGAAGCACATTCTGGCCCGGGGCCGGGCATCGCCCGCGGCCGAGCGCAAGGCCATTCAGCAGGCCTTCGTCTGGTTCGACCACCGCGTGGGCAAGGAGGTCGGCACATCCAAGCGCGTCGCCAATGCCGATATCCGGACCTTCGACGCCGCGCATAATTTCGATTGTTGGGACACCACCCGCAACGAAACCAGCCTGTTGCTGATCCTGCAGGCCTGGGGCGCGTTGCGCCACCACACGGTCGATGATCCGTACTACCGCGGCAATTTTCTTATGGGGCAGCTGCCGCACAACACCTCCGTCATTGTGGAGCGAAAGGGCGGAACCAAGTGGGTCGTCGATATGTGGCCGACGGCTTACGGGCAGGTCCCCGACGTCATGCCGTTGGCGAAATGGATTCAAGAGAGGTAGGCGCGCTTCGCCGGCAAAATTGGGCGCGCAGTTTGCGCATACGAAAACGCCCGCGGCAGGCGCGGGCGGTTTCAAATTTGGTACGATTTGGGCGCTTAGTGGCGGTGCGTCGCGTTCCACGCGACCTGGGGTATATCCGAGCGGCTGATGCCGATATCGGCCAATTCGCGGTCGCCCAGGCGGCTGAGTTCACTCAGGCTTTGATTGTAGCGCTTCCACTCGTGGATGAAGCGGACGAAAGTCGCAAACATGATATTCCTCTTTCTCTTTTTCCGGCGCGCGGCCGGTGAATCGTGTTGTCCGCAAAATAGGGCCGTTCGCCCGCTTGAAAAGTAATAATGCTGCGTCGCAGCAGTGCAGAAAGTGCATAGCTTAAGTAACCGATCCTTAACCCGAAAGCCGATCTTGGCGGTTTTTTGACGCGGTTTTTCACGAGAACCATTCGCGCCGGCGCGGCAAGCGCCCGCGAGCCCGCAAACAAAGCGGATCGTGTAGATTGCGCCGCGCACGGGGAGGAAAACGAATGGGTTCGCGTTTCGGCTGCGCCGCCAATCACGCCGGGCCACCGATAAAGGCCACCCGTCACCGGATCATGCAGGCGGCGGGCTAGGGACGGCACGCTTTGACACTGCAAGCAGAGGCGCGCCCGCCCGATCGCCGTATCGTCATCAGCGCGCTCGGCATCAGCCAGATCCTGGCCTGGGGCACTTCGTTTTATTTCCCTGCGGTATTTGCCGAGCCGATCGTGCGCGACACCGGCTGGTCGTTGGGCTTTGTGGTTGGCGGAACTTCGGTTGGCTTGCTGGTGGCCGGCCTGATCTCACCGCAGGTCGGCCGGCTGATCGGCCGTCATGGTGGGCGGCCGGTGTTGCTGGCGAGTTCGCTGTTCTATGCCGCCGGTCTCATAGGTGTCGGTCTTTCGCCGGCGCTGCCGATCTATCTCATGGCCTGGGTGTTGATCGGCATCGGCATGGGTACCGGGCTTTACGACGCGGTGTTTGCCGCGCTCGGCCGACTCTATGGCAGCGATGCGCGCGGGCCGATCACGAACTTGACGCTGTTCGGTGGCTTCGCCAGCACCATCTGCTGGCCGCTGAGCGCCTTCATGATCGAGCACGCCGGCTGGCGCAGCGCCTGCCTGATCTACGCCGGCCTGCACCTCGTCGTGTCATTGCCCCTGCAAATGGCGGTGGTGCGACCAGCCGCGCAGCGCGCTGCCGCCACGACGGCTGGCGATGCCGATGCCGAAAGCGCCGAACCGCCGCGGCTCACCAATGAAAACGCGATCTTCGCCTTGCTTGCATTGGTGCTGTCGCTCGCCGCCGGCATCGGCTCCATCGTGATCGTGCATTTCCTGCTCTTTCTGCAGGCGAGGGGCGTGGACTACGCCGTGGCGGTGAGCCTCGGCACGCTGTTCGGTCCGGCACAGGTGGTCGCCCGCGTGGTGGAACGGTTGTTCGGGGCCCGCTACCACCCGATCTGGACCATGATCGGGTCCTGCACCCTGATGGCGGCCGGCTTGTTGATGTTGTCGGGTGGATTCCCGATCCTGATGCTGACCATCCTGATCTACGGCGCAGGCTATGGGGTATCCTGGATCGGACGCGGGACGCTGCCGCTGGCGCTGTTCGGGCCGATGCGATTTCCGCGGCTGATGGGCAAGCTCGCGTTCCCGAGCCTGATCGTGCAGGCCTTGGCGCCGTCGGCCGGCGCGTTGCTGATCGAAGCGAGCGGCGCGGACGCGACCCTCGCCGTACTGACCGTTATTGGGCTGATCAACGTCGTCCTGATCGGCGCGCTGTGGTGGCTGTGCCGCGCGGGGCGAGCTAGCGAAGCGTGACCACCGGTGCCGGGGCCGGTTGCTGGCTGTGGGCCGAGCTCAAGGAGAAGGCCATGCCCAGCAGCGCCAGGGCAAAAATACTGATGGCAAATCGGACTAAGATCATGGCACTGACCGCTCGCTTAAAGTCATCGAATGGTATTCAACACGTGTGGCGGCGAGTGTTCTGTGACCGGCATCACGTTTTGTCGCTTTCCGGCCAGCGCTTTTGAGCCGAAAATAGGCGCTTCCATGATCCTGCCACTGCAGATGCTGTTTTTCGAGGACCTCTCGGTGGGAATGACCGAGACGTTGCGCAAGACGATCGATTCCTCGGACGTGGTCGGTTTCGCCGAGGTCACCGGCGACCGCAATCCGATCCATCTATCCGAGCATTTCGCCGCCAAGACGCCGTTCGGCACCCGCATCGCGCACGGGCTCTATACCGCGAGCCTGATCTCGGCCGTGTTGGGCACAAGGCTTCCGGGGCCCGGCGCAATCTACATCTCGCAAACCTTGCATTTCCGCGCGCCGGTAAAAATCGGCGATACGGTCGAGGTGAGCGTGGTGGTTGCCGAACTGATGCCGGAAAAATTTCGCGCGCGGCTTGCCTGCACCTGTGTGGTTGACGGCGAGCCTGTGCTCGACGGCGAGGCCTGGGTGAAGGTCCCGTCGAAGGAGGCTGGCGGGCGCCCGCCGCCGCGGGTCTAGGCGCCCGTCAACTCGTCCAGGTGGCGATCAACTTCCTGGCGGTGGCGCGAAGAAGCAGCGCGGCGTGCCATCCGGCCGCTTGCAGCGCCAATAGGCACCGTCAGGCGACGGCAGCGCCTGGCTGTACGGGATGACCTCGTTGACATTGTCGTGGGTGGTCGGACCGTCGTGCGAATTGCCGGTGATGGCTTCGCCATAAGTCACGGCGCCGACGACCGAGTAGCCGCCCCGAATTGGGCGTACGGCCTTGGGGCTGACGACACCGCAGTCTTCGGCGCCACAGCACCATTCGCCGGCGGGGTTCTTAAAGCTTCCGCGACTGATCCAGATGTCGTGGGCAAAGGCGGCGGAACCGCAAACAGTCAGAACGAGAGCAAGCATAGAGCGCATAAGGGTGCGCGGCATGGGTGGCCTCCATCAAAACCTCCCGGCGCGGCGTCTCTTTTTTGCCCTCACTTCTCCCGTAATAATTGACCGCAGGTTGGGTTCCAGCTGGCCAGACTTGTTGTGCCCAACCTTGTGATCGGTTGTGACGAATCGAAGCAACTGAGAAATGCTAGCACGTTCTTACCGACGCGGAAGGTAAAATTGTGCGGTGCAGTATAACTGATATGCGAGCCGGGCAGAGCGAAAAAATGACTAAATTCCAAGCAGATAGCAGGGCCTTCGCCGGGCCGCCGGGTCCGCGCTGGCAATGACGGCAGCCTGGCAGCTTTGGCGCGACAAGCGCGGGCGGCTGTCGGCCTTGCGGATTGGCACGCTGGCGCTGCTGCTGCTGCCGCTCGCCAAGGCGCTTTTCGACGCCGACGCGATCATCCACGGCGCGCGGCCGCTCAACGACCTGATCCACCGCGCCGGGTTCTGGGCGCTGGTATTCCTGGGCGTGACGCTGGCGGTGACGCCGTTCCGGCGCATCGCCCGCTACGGCAACTTGATCGATGTGCGACGCATGCTCGGCGTCGGTACGTTTCTGCTACATCGCCGCGCATCTAACGCTCTTCACCGCCGACCAAGGCTTCGATCTCGGCAAGGTCGCGCATGAAATCAGCCATCGCTGGTATCTCATCGTCGGCGGCACGGCGTGGCTCGGCCTGGCGACGCTCGCGGCCACCTCCACGGATGGCATGGTGCGCCGGCTCGGCGGCATTCGGTGGCGCCGGCTGCATCAGCTGGTCTATGGCATCGCGCTGCTCGCGCTCATCCATTATTTCCAGCAGACCAAGGCCGACGTTACCGTGCCGACATTCGCCGCCAGCCTCTTCGGATGGCTGTTTTGCTATCGCCTGCTGGCCTGGTGGCAGGGGACCAGCGAGTTGACGACGCTGAGCCTTTTCGCGCTCACGATCGCGGTCTCGATCTTGACCTTCGTCGGCGAGGCGATCGGCATCGGTATTGCGTTTCATGTTTCGCCGCTGCGCGTGCTGAGCGTGGCCTTCGATCTTGACGCCGGCATCCGGCCGGGCTGGGAAGTGCTGGCCGCCGGCTTGGCGGTGGTTGCGCTCGATTTCGTGCGCGCGCGTTGGAACAGCCGCACGGCGCGCACGCGCGCGGTCGCGGCGGAATAGGGGATATCGATGGCAACGTTTGTGGTGGCGCATGGCGCCTGGTCGGGCGGCTGGAGCTGGAAGAAAGTGCGCGAAATGATGTCGGCGCGCGGCCACCAGTTCGTGACGCCGACCTATACCGGCCTGGGCGAGCGCGCCCATCTCGCCCATCCCGACATCGATCTCGAGTGCCCACATCGCGGACGTGCTGGCGGTGCTCGAATTCGAAGATCTGAACGGCGTCAATCTGGTCGGCCATTCCTATGGCGGCATGGTCGCGACCGGCGTCGCCGACCGCGCGCGCTCGCGCATCGCCCAACTGATCTATGTCGACGCCTTTGTGCCGGATGACGGCGAAAGCCTTTACGACCTGTTGCCGCCGGAAACCCGCGCGCAACGCCAGGCGAGTGCCGGCAGCGACTGGCGTATCCCGCCCAGTAAGATGTCGCCCGACAGCGCGCCGGAAGACGTCGCCTGGTGCACGCCGCGGCGCGTGCCGCTGCCGGCGAAGACCTTCGCGCAGAAACTGAAATTCCAGAATGGCCCGCTGACGTTGCCGCGCCATTACCTCTACTGCACGCGCATCACGCCGGAGGACCGCTTCCGGCGCTTCTATGAGCGCGCCAAACGGGAAGGCTGGGGCGCCTATGAGATCGATTCCAGCCACAGCGCGCAGGTCACCAATCCCGCCGCGCTGGCGGAATTATTCGATCGCGTCGCCGTCTAGCTTTTCCTGCCGACTTTCGGTGGCGGTGTGCTTCCGTCGCGCACCAGCCAATAGACGCATCCGAGCGCCAAAATGGCCGCCGCCAGGGCGAACAGACTGAGCGCTTCGGTGTGCGATATATCCAGGATGATCAGTTTGCGGACTACGGCCAGCAGCGCGATCAGGATGACGGCGCGGACTTCAATAATGCTGTCGCGTCGTTGGGCAAGCACCAAGAGTGAGCGTTTAAATTCGAGCGCGATGATCACCGTGAAGATCATGCCGAACACGGTCTGGAAGATCTCATGTTTCGTGGGATCGAACGTGTTGGCGTAGATGCCGAGCACAATATTGAGTGCCAGGTGCCAGAGCGAGAAAACGACGATGACGGCAATCAAGCCGATGAGAATCAATACGCAAATCTGCTCGAACTTCTCATAAAGCGTGAGCGGCTCGAGGGCGGTCCGCATGTCGGAAATCTCTTTTTTCAGGCGCATCGGCGGCTCCGTCGAGGGCGAGGCACGACTCAGCTAAAGTTTGCGGCTGTCATAGGCCCAGTGCAACAGCGCCTGCCGTTGCCGTCGCCGGCACAGCAGATCGCCGGGCTCGCAATTCTTCTGAATCTGCCGCACATGGCGGCGGATCGCCTTCCAGCGCTTGATCTGGCGGGCGTCCTCGTCCGGCATGCGGCGGCCCAGGTAATAGCGGCAATACCACTGGAACCAGCCGCGCGGGTCGTCGCGGTGGACCCAGCCCTTGCGCTTCCATTCCGACAGCGGCTGGCTGGCGTCGACGCCGAAAAAATTGAGCGCGCAATCGCGCCTGCCGCGCGCAAGTTTCGCATGGGTGAACCAGCTCCTGGGGAATTCACGGCGGCAGTCGGTCATGTACTTGCCGCAGAACACGCCCAATCTCAGCATCTGCGCCGGCGTCAATGGCGGCCTGAAATCGGGATCGAAGCCGCGGCCCACGCCCGCCGAGAGCGTGTAACGGTAGCCTTTCTGCATCTTGTCGTTGACGGTAACGGTGCGCTTGCGCATGGGCGCGTTTAACTACGCGCGGTCGCGCTCCGCAACCGGAATTGGCGCAGCACCGGCCGGCCGCTTCGGCAAAAGCGGCTTGAGATGGCCGGCGGCCTTGACGAACGGATCCGCCAGCTCGGCTTTGACGGTGTGGCCGTCCGCATGGTCGGGGACACCGAAGACCAGCGGCTCGCGCTCCTTTTGCGGCACGTAGAGCGTGCCGAACATCCAATCCCACAGCGCCAGGCAGCTGCCGAAGTTGGTGTTGAAGTGCTTGGGATCGGCGGAGTGATGCACCTGGTGATGGGCCGGACTGATGAAGATGCGGCCGAGCACGCCACGGAACGCGATCCACATATGCGTGTGCTGCAAGTGGACGTAGGCGTGGATGAATATCACCAGGATGAGATTGGTGTCGGTGAAGGCGTATTGGTATGTCGTCGCGCCGAACAGATAATTGCCGAAGCCGCTGGCGATCGCGGTCGAGACCGCCAGGATGTTGGCGAAGATCCAGCCATAGACCGGATGGACGCGGAAATTGGTGATCGGCGTGAGCACTTCCGCGGTGTGGTGCACTTTGTGGAATTCCCACAGCAGCGGCACCTTGTGGCTGAGCCAGTGATTGAACCAGTAGCCGAGTTCGTAGGCGAGGAACATCAGAACGGTGACGATCCCGCGCGAGACGATGACCGGCAGCGTCGAGGGCGCGACCGGGCCGAACGCCGCGACCATGCCGGCGATGATGCCATTGGTGATGAACTGATAGGCGAGCACCGCCCAACCGAACACGATGCCGGCCATGAACACGTTGAAGAACAGATAGAAGATGTCGGCCTGATTGGAGCGGTGCCGCATGATGCGTTTCGGAAACAGCGCGCGCCAGATCGTGCGCAGCCGCACGCGGCGGCCGCGTTTCACGCGCTGCCACGACGAAAAACAGCGCGGCGACAATGAAAGCCACCGCCAGCGAGGAGGCCGAGAAATGCGAGCCCAGCGATAGCAGCAGGCTGCTGATCTGGCCAAAGAAGAACTTGACGCCGGCAAGTAGGTCCAAAGCGCGCTCCCGTGACGCTGCGCGAACGGCCCAATGTCTTACCGAAGGGTAAATATTGCGTTAGGTTGGATGCGATGAATTGCATGCGCCTTTGGTGGCGCAATTCGAAGGACATCCCATGCCGGAACTCACGCTTTACCACGCCTCGCCGTCGCGCTCGTCCATCGTGCTGTGGATGCTGGAGGAACTGGGCGTGCCCTTTGACATCAAGCTGCTCAAGCTGAGCGAAGGCGACAACATGAAGCCCGATTACCTCGCCATCAATCCGATGGGCAAGGTGCCGGCGCTGAAAGACGGCGAAACCGTCATCACCGAGGTGGCGGCGATCTGCACCTATCTTGCCGACGCGTTCCCGGACAAGAAGCTGAACGTGCCAATCGGCACGCCGCGGCGCGGCGTCTATCTGAAATGGTTGTTCTTTGGGCCCGGTTGCATGGAGCCGGCGGTGATCGACCGCGCCGCCCCGCGCAAAGAGGAGGCGCGGCGCGGCATGCTCGGCTATGGCGATTTTGACACTACCATGAACGTGGTCGCCAAGGCGGTGGAAACCGGCCCTTGGCTGATGGGCGAGCAGTTTACCGCCGCCGACGTGGTGATCGGCAGCCAAATTCGCTGGGGCCTGATTTTCAAAATGCTTCCGGAGCGGAAGGAATTTCTCGACTACGCTGCGCGCATCGCGGCGCGGCCGGCCGCGCAACGCGCCGAGGCGAAGGACAAGGAGCTCAGCGCGTCGGCTTGAGCGCGCGTCGCGTCAAATCCGCCCTTCGTCCGGAATGTTAAGGACGGTGCCGCAGGCCTTGCAGTGCACGGCGTCGACATCGTGCCGCAGCAGCCCGCATTGCGGACAGCGGAAACGCACCTTGGTCGGGCTGATCAACGCGCGTGCCAGATTGAAGAACAGGGTGACGCCGAAGATCATGATGATCACCGAGATCAGGCGGCCAAGCGTGCCCGGCAGCGTGATGTCGCCGAAGCCGGTGGTGGTAAGCGTGGTGACGGTGAAATAAAGCGCGTCGGCGTAATTGTGGATGGACGGATTGCTGTAGTGCTGCGTCTCGTAGACCGCGCCAGTGGTCACGAAAATGAACACCGCGAGATTGGTCGCGGCGAAGATCACGTCCTCATGCCGGCGGAAAAAGGGACTGTCGGCGCGCAATTGGGCGAGCAGGTGATAGGTGCGCAATAGCCGCAGCGTGCGCATGACGCGCAAAAAGGCGACGCCTTCGCCGACCAGGGGCGCGAGGAAGGAGACGATGGCCGCCACGTCGGCCCAGGTTGCCGGATGCAGGAACTCCCGCCAGGGCGCGCGGCTGATCGCGAGACGCGCGGAAAAATCGGCGAGGATCGCGATACCGAACACAACGTCGAGCTCTTCGATCGCCGGCAAGTGCGGAAGAAACGAGGTCACGATAATGAAGACGATGGTGACCAGGTCGAAGACGAGCAGGCCGTAACGGAAGCGATGGCCGCGGACCGTGTTGGCCTCATAGAGCCCGCGCAGCCACTGCCGCCAGGACACGGCGCCGTTCGGTTTTCCGTCCTGTTTGCGTTTGGCTTTTGTCACCCCGCCGGATGTCCTGTTGCCGCCGTCGGCGCGTGCCGGCTCACGATGCCCGGCGCATCGCTTGCCCGCCGCCGCGCAAGCCGTCGAGAATGGCGAGCGTTCGCGCCAAGGAGAAGTCGCGCGTCTTTTTGTCAAACGCCTCGCCCGCATCAGGCATCATGTAGCCGTGCTTGATACCTGGAAAGATATGGACTTCGACGTTGCTCATGCGCTCCGGCACCGCGCCATAGGCATCGAGCACCTCGGGCGGGGCGGCGTGGTCCTGGTCGCCCCAGATGATACAGAGCGGCGCGGTTAGGCCGGCAAGCTCGTCGATATAAGTGAGCAAGTTGCTGCCGTGGCAGGCGATGCCGGCGGCATAGCCGAGGCGCTTCGGGCCGATGATGGCGTAGGGGCCGCTATAGCAGAAGCCGATCACCGCCGCGCGGCCGTTGAATTCCTCAAGCGTGCGCAAGTGCGCCAGCGTGTCGGCCAGGTCGGCCTCGCCAATCTTTATCTTTTCCTCCCGCGGCTTTATGCGCTCCGGCGCGCGCGCATCGGAGCGCGGCAGCGGCCCCGGCAGCGTGCGCCAGAACAGATCGGGCGCGGCCGCGATATAACCAAGGCCTGCGAACGCGTCGGCGATGTCGCGCAGGTCCTTGTCAACGCCGTGAATGGCGGAAGCCAGTACGATCGCCGGCACGGGCTCTTTTACCGCCGGTATGGCGAGATAGCAGTCAAATTCGCCGCCGCCTCCGGCGGCGATCTTGATGGTCTGGCCCGGCATGGGGTGCCCCTTCTTATTCGCTCATTGCGCGATGCTAGCGCGCTTTGAGCGCCGAAGGAACGCCGGGCATCGCCTCAGCTGTTGGCGCCCAGCAGCCCGCGCACGGTCTGCTCGATAGTGCCGTAGGCGCCTTCGCCAACATGCTCGAATACGATCTTGCCGTGCTGGTCGACGATATACTGCGCCGGCCAATATTGGTTGCGGTAGGCCTTCCAGGTTTTGAAATTATTGTCCTGCGCCACCGGATAGGTGATGTGGTGGCGCTTGAGCGCGGAGGCGACGCTCGATGTCGACTTCTCGTACGGGAATTCCGGCGCGTGCACGCCGATCACCACGAAGCCCTTGTCCTTGTACTTCTCGTAGAGCTCGACCACGTGCGGCAGCGTGCGGACGCAGTTGATGCAGCCGTAGGTCCAGAAGTCGACGAGCACGACCTTGCCGCGCAGATCCGCGAGCTTGAGCGGGCCGGAATTGAGCCAATGGGTAATACCGGTGATCTCGGGCGCGGCGCGGCGGGCGGCGGCGACTTTGACCGGCGTTGTCGCGGCGTCGGCATGCGCGGGGACGGCGGGGCCGATCAGCCCGCCGGTGGCGAGCGTCAGGCCGGCGAGCGCGCCAACGGCGAGCACTGCATAGAGAGTCTTACGAAGCATGACGGTATCCTTTCATCATAAGCCGATTTGGCCTGACGGATAGAATTCGGTGAGCCAGGCGGTGATGAGCGTGTCGTATTGGAAGTACATGGCGGCGGCGGTGGCGACGACGATGACGCCGAAGCCTTGCTGCAGTCGCGGTGCGTAGGCGGCAACCGCGCGTACGCGGGTGGCGGCGACTTGCCCGCCATAGGCGATCGCGAGTATCGGGATGGCGGCGCCTATGGCGTAGAACACCAGCAGCACCGCCGCCCATTGCGTTTGCGCCTGCGTCGCCAGCAGCGTCAGGATCGAGCCGAGCACCGGGCCGGCACACGGCGTCCAGACGATGCCGAGCGTGGTGCCGAGCAGGAAGCCTCCGAAGGCGCCTTCGTAAGAACGCGCGGGGCCGGTATGGCTGCGGTTGAACAGGCCGGAAACGGCCGTGGCGAGCCGCGCATAAAGCTGCGGCCACAGCATCAGCACGCCAAACACAGCGAGCAGAACGATCGCGGCGGTACGCAACTGATCCGGTTCGAGGCCCAGCACATGGGTGAAGGCGGTAAACACCAGCGTGACCGCCGCAAACGCCGCGATAAAGCCGGAAGCGATGAACAGCGGCCGCGCCTTGCCGCGCCCGGATAGCGACGCGCCGAGCAGTATCGGCAGCACCGGCAGCGTGCAAGGGGCTGCGACGGTGACGATGCCGGCCAGGAATGCGAACAGGGCGCTGAGCATTGGTCTTATCGGTCCGGTTTGGCGCTCCCGGCGGGAATCGCCATTGGCGCTTGACCGGAGAGATAGGGCCATAGGCAATGAACTGCGACCGACAAGCGCGTGAACGCGCGTCAACTTGCGGTCAGCCCGGTTCGCGGACCGGTCACGGAACGGTGAGCGCGCTTTGATTGCGCCAGCAAGCGAGGACAAGGATAGGCGCGCTTGTGTGCCTCCGCGCCGCGCCGGCAGGAAAATGTAGGCGCAACGGCTGCGGCTTCTGGCTGCGGGCTTTTTCGGGCTTGTTTAGCCGGATCAGCGGGGAGCGTTTGTGGCCGGTTTGGCGGTCAAGGAAATTGGCTTGTCGCGCCGAGCCACCGGGCGGGGGTTGTGAGACGGCCATGAAGACAAGCGGAACCACTGATTGTGGCTGTCATTGCAATTCTGGAGCGTCAGCTGTGCGCGCTTGGCGTCATTGCCGTCGGCAATCGACAGGCAGAGGTCACTGTTGGGGCTTCCACCGCCAACGATGTTGAACGCGTTCTCCCATTTCTTGTTTTTCTGATGGGGGAACCATTTTTGGTTTTTTGTCTTTTGGCAATACCATAGTCCGACCGGATCGCCGGCCCGTGATTGGCCCTTGTCGGCGCGAAATGCATCCAGGCACAGATTGTGGAATTTGATTTCGAATGTGTCGACGTTCCATTCGAATATCTGGTCGGGGTGGTTCTGACAGCCGCGCAAACTCACGCGCGTTCCCGGACGCAGACGCGGCACGTTCTGAGGGACGGTCAGGCATTTGTCGCCAAGAACAAGAATGCTGTGAAAGGAGCCTCTGACGACGGGCTCTTCGGCTGCCGCAAGCCACGACGGCAGGAAACCCAGCAAGGCAGCGATGACGAACGGGCGGATCGGCATTTGCAAGGCGCTCCTTGCCCGCGTCGCTGCGTTCGATCGATAGAAATCGTTTACCAAGCGCAATGGCGCGGGCTTCTTGAGCCTTTCCGGCTCGCTGCTTTAATCGCATAAAAACGTTGAAGAGCCGGTCCGGCGATGTGTACATTTTGAATCAATTCCATGCGGCTGATGATCATTTCCGGCGGGCAGACGGGTGTCGATCGCGCGGCGCTCGACGCGGCAATCGCGCGCGGCGTTGGCTATGGCGGCTGGTGCCCGCTCGGCGGCTGGGCCGAGGATTTGACCGAACCGCCCGGCGTCAGGGCGCACTATCCGCTGCTGCGCGAGACGCCGCTCGCCGATCCGGCGCAACGCACGGAATGGAACGTGCGCGACAGCGACGCCAGCCTGATCCTGGTCGAGGCGCACGGTACCGCCGTCTCGCAGGGAACCGCCTTGGCCGAACGGATGGCGGCGCAATACGGCAAGCCGCTCAAGGTGCTGGACGTTGCCGCACCTGGGGCGGCGGCCAAGGCGCGCGCCTGGCTGGACGGACTGCTTGCCGCGCATCCCGCGACCCCGTTCCGGCTCGCCGTCGGCGGTCCGCGCGAGAGCGAGGCGCCGGGAATCTATGCCAGGGCGAGAACTGTGGTGGCTGGTCTGCTCGACCCCCTCCGACGGGACGATCTGTGTTAGCATGGCCGCGCAATGGCATTCCGAGCAGTCGGGAAAACAATAGGGGCAATGCCATGGTTCGTTTCATGCAATCGTTTTGGGCGCGTGGCATGACGATCGTCGCGGCCGCCGCTATGTCCTTCGCCATAGCATCATTCGCGCTCGCCCGGCCGGCCGCCGCGCAGACCGGCGGCATGAGCCAGCGCCAGATCATGAAGATGCTGCGCCCTATGATGCAGGACCCGAACTTCAACGAGGAACTCGAGGATTTCGCCGAGGAGCACAATCTCGACCTCAACATGCTGCGTGCCATGGTCGCAAAGCAGCAAGGCGCCAGGATGAGCGAGCGCCAGATCATGAAGGTGCTAGGCCCGATGATGCAGGACCCCGACTTCAACGAGAAGCTCGAGGACTTCGCCGACGAGCATAATCTCGACCCCTACATGCTGCGCGCCATGGTCGCGAAGCAGAAGGGCGGCAGGATGAGCCAGCGCCAAATCATGAAGATGCTGGGCCCGATGATGCAGGACGCGAACTTCGACGAGGAGCTCGAGGATTTTGCCGAGGAGCACGATCTCGATCTCAACATGCTGCGTGCCATGGTTGCGAAGCAGAAGGGCGCGGGCGGCATGACCGAGCAGATGCAAAATCAGCAGATGCGGCAGTAAGCCGCACTGCGGCCATAGGCCGACGACGGCTGAACGCGCGGCCGCCGCCGCACGCGGGCGATGCGCCGCGCCGGCGCGCCGCCGGCGGGCCAGGGGAGGGCCAGGCGGGGATCTACGGCAGGGCGATAGCGGTCTTGAGCCCCTATTCGCCGGCGCAACCACAGGCTCCCGAAGCGGCGCGGCATCGCAAACAACTGAAATCATGGAGTTATTTCCCGACTTTAACCAAATTTGGAGGTGCGACGCAGCGCCGCGCTGCCATCCCTCTTTACTTTGGAGGGCATAATGGGGCAGTCTCCGGGTGTGGCGACTGGCGCTCCTGCGGGGGCGCAACAAATCGCGAAGGTTTAGCGTCGTCGTGCCACTGACCCATCGAATCCGAACAATTGCGCTTAGCGCCGCCGCAATATTGTGGGCGGGCAGCGCCTCAGCCGTGACATTCAACGGCGGGTATTCCGTGACCTTGCATACCAGCACGAGCGGGGGCACGGCGCTTGCCGCAGCGGACGTCGCTGCAAACCCATTCAACTTCGACCTCAACAACGTCGGCGATTCAACCGGCTTCGATCTTTTCAAGATCACCATCATGGAAAGTATCGACTTCGACCAGCCCGACGACCTTAGTTCCAATCCCATCTCTGTGAACTTCGCGTTCACGTTGCCGGGTAGCGAAGGCGGCACCGTAAACGGTTCGACAACGGGCCAGGTTTACGGTGAGAGTTCAGAGTGCGGACTCTCGCTCCATTGTTCGAAATTGAATGTCGTCTGGGATGGCCCGATCGACATCGATTTCAGCGGGATTGGCTTGCAGATCGCGCTGTCGGACATCGTGATCGACTGCAAGTATAATAGCTGCGACGGCAGAGATGGAAATGTGGCCGCGACATTTGCCCTGACCGCTTTGCCGCCGCCTCAAACCATCGCCCTCGCGTCGGTCGAAGTGGAGGAGGTGGCCATTACGCCGCTTCCGGCCGCGCTGCCGATGTTTGCCACCGGGCTCGGCCTGGTGGGCGGCGTCGGCTACTGGCGCCGCCGCAAAGCCAAGGGCCGCGCCGCCTGAGCCGAACCGCAATTCTCTCAAGTTAACCTGCGCCGGCCCAGCAATGGGCCGGCGCATTGCTTTTGCAGGCTCGCCCACGATAGGCGCCGCATCGCCAGCGGCCGCAGCGGCGCCGGCAGCAGGCCGGCAGGCCGGCACCGGCGTCAGCCATTGCAGGCGCGGCTCCCGCGCGCGGCGGCGTGCACCAGGCCGATCCAGTTCTCGATGGCGGCGATTTCGCCGGGCACGTCCACGCGCAGCTCCGCGTAACTCAGACCGCAGCGCTTGGCCTCGAGCATCAGCGCTACGCCGAGCCGGCTCACCGTCAGCGAGCTCCTCGCGGGGGGTCCTAGTGCCCCCGGGCGGCGGTCTTTCGTCTTGAGGAACTGTTGCTCCCGCTCAGGCCGCCGCGCGGGCTTTATTGCGCTTCCTGCGGTGCGCCGCGAAGCCGAGCAAACCGAGACCGCTGGCGAACAGCGGCAGCGCAGCCGGGATCGGCGCTGCGCCGGCGCCGGCGATGACGATTTCCTCGATCGCGCCAAGGTTCTCCCCTTGGGGGCCGAACAGCGAAAGCGTGATGATGTAGGTGTCGTCGGCGAGCGGATCGAACGACCATCCGGGAGCACCTGAAAAGAACGAGAGGTTTTCGCTGTTTTGGAACGTGTAGGCATCCACACTCGCATTATCGCCAATCAAATTCGGGTCGAAGCTCAACGTGGTCCCATTTCCCAAGTTCTGCACGAAAAGGTTGGCGGTGATATTGCTGCGGTCGTAGGCCGTGCTGGCCGTATCGGCTTGCAGATTTACCGAGAACGAGAAATTCCAGATGGCGCAGATCCCGGTGCAAAAATCCGAGGTATACGAATAGTAACCGGTGTCGACGTAATAGACGTTTCCGGTCGTCGGCGCGACCGCGGACTGTTTTCGCTTGAGGACGTCCAGACCGAGTTCAATTCCGCCCGTGGTTTCATTCACGGTCCAGCCGGTGTTCGGATTGCCCGAGCCAAAATAAACGCCGGGCGGATCGACGAGACTGGAATTGTAACTAATCGTATCGGCCTGCGCCGCGCCGGCGATGGATGCCGCGGCAATCGCTCCTGCGACCAGTTTCAACGGCGTGGCAAGTGACGAACGCAAAGATAGAGCGCGCATTGAATCCCCCATGATTCAACAATGCATCGCCCCCAACGGGACCGTAGCATCTCAACCGAAACCCGCAACCGAGGGTTGTTGATAACTTCGAGACGGCGGCAGCGAGGGAACTTCGGCGTCCGGCGCCGGGCACTCCGCGTGAAAGTCAGATAGGAAAAGCGCGTGCCGCCGGCCGCGCCGGATCAGATGGGACGCGTCGGCTCGCCGGCGAGCGGCGACGGCTCGGCCAGAACGTCCTTGCGCCAGGACGCGGGCAGCAGGCAGCGGCCGATGCACCAGGCGACCGGCGCCGTCACGGCGAGCCCCGTGCCCACGATGACCGCGAGCCAGAAGCCGGCGTCCGGCGTCAGCGTGGGGAAGATCGCCACCGCATAGACGGCGGCGGTGAAGATGACGAGGTTGACCGTGGTGTAGAACAGCAGCGCGATTGGCGCCTGCGTGCCGGTTATGCGTGTCATCGGTGCTTCAAGCCTTTCGTTTCGTCCCTTAAGCGGCGGGGTTTGCCCCGCGCGTTGGCGGCGGCTCCGCTGCGCGAGCGGGGCGCCGGTTG
>CAWFEO010000038.1:0-44798 GCA_963814885.1 uncultured Alphaproteobacteria bacterium
AAGCATGCGACGCGCCGGGCTCATTCCGGAATATCATCTACGCACGTTCGCCTGGCTGGCCAGCAGCCCGGAGGGACGCAAATTCATTACCCCGCACTTGATCATGCGGATCTCAGCCGCCACATGTGGTCGTTCCTGCGCCCGCTCGCTCCGGTGCAAAGCCGCCGGCGCTTGCGTCAAGGACAAAGCGGACGCACGCGTATCGCGTGACGGCGCCATTTTACAAAATCACCGCAATAGACTTTTGACGGCGCGCCAGAGCGTGCGAAAAAATGCGGCATTGCGAAAAGGATATACGACAAGGCCGGCGAGCACATAGGCCGATGCGGAAACCGGCCGGCCCGCCCGATGCAGCCGGGCGGCTTTTTCCACGAGCAGCGAGCTTTGCAACTGCTTTCTCGACACCCCTTTAAATGCCGGTAGTTGTTTCGCGCCGATCCCTGCAATTGAATGCATGACCGGGTCGAGGGCATGAGGCGAGAGCGGCAGTTTTTGGGACGTCACGTAAATATCGGCAAGGGGATCGGACAAGACCTGCATATCGTAGTCCTGCCGCTGGGAGAATCGCAAAAGCCAATCCCAATCTTCCAGACGCCGCAAGTTTTCATCGAAATTCCCAATTTCCTCGAAGACGGCCCGGTCGACCAACAAGGTCGTGCCCGGCGATATTGTGCAACCGAACAGGATATTCCTGCGAAATTGGCTCGGGGACAGATTTAATCTCACGGTGAGCGTCTGGTTGTTCTTGTGCAGAAAATAGCCGGTCGCGCAGGCCCGAAAATTGAAGTGACCGGGCATGTCGAGTGCGGCCATCTGCCGTTCAAGCTTGTCGGATTTCCAGTTGTCATCCGAGTCGAGAAACGCAATCCAGCGCCCGCGCGCCACCGCAATTCCCGTATTCCTCGCCGCGGCCGCGCCACGGTTGTGCGGATGGCCAACGAGACTCAACCGGTCGATGCGCCATTGCGCGATGAGATCGGCGCCTTGGTCGGTGGAACCGTCGTCGACGACGATGATTTCCAGATCGGAAAACGTTTGCGCCACGATGCTGTCGATCGCGCGCCTGATTGTCGTTGCACTGTTGAAGATTGGAACGACGACGCTGACCTGAGGAGTCTTCACCACAATCGTCCCCGGCAAACCGCGAATTTATCCGTTTTTTTCATTGTGCGTATTCCGCCTTGAATATGCAATGATCGGCGTGCGGACCGCGAACCGCCGCCCGACGGGGAAACTCCTAGCGCCGTAGGTATTACGTTGTGATTCCAGAAGTGCGCACCGAATTGCAGGCGGCAATCTTTGTGTTTCTCGCGTGTCTGGAGCGGGCGAAGGGAATCGAACCCTCGTATGCAGCTTGGGAAGCTGCCGTTCTACCATTGAACTACGCCCGCGCCGGGAAATTTCTAGACGATTTTTGCGCGAATGTCAGGCCTGTCAATTCGGACATTGCGCCGCCGGCCAGAAGGCGACAAGCTATTGCGGCCTGCAACCCTTGTATGTGAGTTAAGCATGGCCACCGAACAATACCACGAGCCGCCGGACGAGCTATCTGCGGAAACCCGAAATTTCGCCCGCATGATCACATCGCTGATCGAGGAGGCGGAGGCGATCGGCTGGTACGCCCAACGCATCTCCCTTGAAAAGGATCCGGAAGCCAAGGCGATCATGGAGAACGCGCAAAAAGAGGAATTCAAACACTTCGGAATGGACCTGGAATTCCTGCTGCGGCGGACGCCGGATTGGCGCAAGGAGTTGAAGACGATCCTGTTCAGCAAAGGCAGCATTGTCGAGCGCGGCGAGGCGGCGGAAAAATCCGTCGATTGACGCGGGGCTTGACGTCCCGCTCGCAAAATCGCACTTGCCAGCGCGGCGCCTATCGACAAGCCACGGCGATTGACTATGAATGGCCGCCCCTACCCGCCCGCCAAGGTAACTCCCGTGAATTCCGACAGCAAATTGCCTCCCGCCGCCCCGCCATCCGCCGCAGCGCGCGCCGATCTCGCGCCGCACGGCAAGCTGCGGCTGGCGTTTCCGGTGGCGAGCGCGCTGTACGTCACCAAGGATCCGGCGACCGGCGCGCTCAAGGGCGTGTCCATGGACATCGGTGCGGCACTCGCCGCGCGCCTCGGCGTGCCGTTCGAGCCGCTTCCCTGCGCCGCGGTGCGCGACCTGATCGCAGCGACCGGCGCCGACCGCTGGGACATCGCCACCATCGTCATGGAAACCGAACGCGAGAAGACCTTCGACTACAGCCGAGCCTATCTCGAGGCCGACTCGACCTATCTGGTGCCCGCCGGCTCCACGATCCGCAACGTCGCCGCGGCAGACAAGCCGGGCACCCGTATCGGGGTCGCCGAGAAGTCGGCGTTCGACAATTTTCTCACGCGCGCCATCAAGCATGCCACGCTGGTCCGCTATCCCGGCGTCGGGGCGGCGTTCGAGGGCTTGCGCGCCAGTGAAAGCGACGTGGTGGCGGCGCCGCGTCAGGTGTTGACGGCGGCACAGGGGAAATTTCCCGGCTCGCGCATCCTCGACGACTGGTTCGACGTGGCGCGGGTCGGGATCGTGGTGCCCAAGGGCCGCCAGACGGCCGGGCTCGCCTATGTCAACGCGTTCCTGAACGAAGCGGTCGCGTCGGGCTGGATCGCGCAGGCGATCGAGCGCGCCGGCATGAAGGGCGTCAAGGTGCCGGCCGGCTGAGACCGACGGTGGCTCAGCTTTTGAAATGCTTGGAGAGCTTCAGGCTCTGCGCCTGGTAATTCGAGCCGATGCCCTGCCCATAAAGCTTGTCGGGCCGCGCCAGCATCTTCTCGTAGACCAGCCGGCCGACGATCTGCCCGTGCTCGAGAATGAACGGTACCTCGCGCGAGCGCACCTCCAGCACGGCGCGCGCGCCTTTGCCGCCGGCGCCGGCATAGCCGAAGCCGGGATCGAAAAAGCCGGCATAGTGCACGCGGAATTCGCCGACCAGCGGATCGAACGGCACCATCTCGGCGGCGTAGTCGGGCGGCACCTGCACGGCTTCCTTCGAGGCCAGAATGTAGAACTCGTTGGGATCGAGGATCAGGCTCTTGTCTGCGCGCGCCATCATCGGTTCCCAGAATTCCGTGACCGCGTAGCCGGCGCGCCGCTCTACGTCGATGAGGCCGGTGTGGCGTTTGGCGCGATAGCCCACCAGCCCGCCGGGTCCGATGCCGGACAGATCGACGCCGACCGCGACGCCTTCGCTGACGTCAGCGTCGTCGCTATCCACCAGCCGCTCGCGCGCGTGCAGCGCGCGCAAGGCTTCGGCATCGAGCAGCGCACCGCCGTGACGGAAGCGGATCTGCGACAGCCGCGAGCCTTCGCGCACCAGCACCGGAAAGGTGCGCGGTGAAATCTCGGCATAAAGCGGCCCGTGATAGCCGGCCTCGACCCGGTCGAAGCCGCGGGTCTCGTCGGCGATCACACGGGTGAACACGTCGAGCCGTCCGGTCGAGCTCTTTGGGTTGGCGGCGGCGGAAATCTCGTCCGGCAGGGCAAGGCTTTCGAGCAGCGGCACGATATAGACGCAGCCGGTCTCCAGCACTGCGCCGTCGCCGAGCGCGAATTCGTGCAGCTTTAATTCGTCGATGCGCTGGGCGACCGTGGTCGAGCCGGGTAGAAAGCTGGCGCGCACGCGGTAGGCCACCTCGCCCAGGCGCAGGTCGAGGCTGGCGGGCTGGATCTGGTCGGGCACGAATTCGCTCGACGGCAGAATCCCCCCGTCGGCGGCAAGCCGCGCGATCATGCGGTCGGGCAGAATGCCCTTGTCCTCGATGGCAAACGACAGTGCCACGGGCGCCCCTCTAAAATGGAGCGCCGATCTAACCCGACAGGCGGCTTGACGGGAAGCCGTGGGTTCCCGTACAAAACATCTTATCCCGTGGTCATTTGAGCCGGCCGGCTTGCAGCCACGTTAAATAAGTCGCTAAAAGGCCGGGGACACGTGAGCCCGGCCGAGAACATTTCTCCGGCCGGTTTTTTGTTGCCTGCGCATGGTCCCGAAAAGTGGGTACCGGTTTTCGGAAAAGACCATGCGCAACGCCCAAAGGAGGCTCACATGTCCGCGTCGACCGAAAAAACCTACCGCCCCGAGACCCGCCTGGTTCATGCCGGCACCCTGCGCTCGCAGTTCGGGGAGACCTCCGAGGCGCTGTTTCTCACCCAAGGCTATGTCTACCCGAGCGCCGAGGAATGCGAGGCGCGCTTTTCCGGCAAGAAACCGGGCTACGTCTATTCGCGCTATTCCAACCCGACGCTGTCCATGTTCGAGCAGCGCATGGCCGCGCTCGAAGGCGCCGAGGCCGCGCGCGCGACCGCGACCGGCATGGCGGCTGTGACGACGGCGCTGATGGGGCTGGTGAAGGCCGGCGATCACGTGGTCGCCGCCAAGGCGCTGTTCGGCTCCTGCCGCTGGGTGATCGAGGAATGGCTGCCGCGTTTCGGCGTGACTTCGACCTTGGTCAACGGCACCGATCTTTCCGCCTGGAAAAAGGCCGTGCAGAAAAACACCAAGGCGTTCTTTCTGGAATCGCCGACCAACCCGACGCTGGAGGTGATCGATATCGCCGCTGTCGCGGCCATCGCGCACGACGCCGGCGCCCAACTGGTGGTCGATAACGTGTTCGCCACGCCGCTCTACCAGAGCCCGCTCGCGCTCGGCGCCGACTGCGTGGTTTATTCCGCGACCAAGCATATCGACGGCCAGGGCCGCGTGCTCGGCGGCATCATCCTCGCCTCCGAAAAATTCATCATGGACCACGTGCACCAGATCATCCGCCAGACTGGGCCGTCGCTGTCGCCGTTCAATGCCTGGGTGCTGCTCAAGGGGCTGGAGTCGCTTGCCGTGCGCGTGCAGCGGCAGACCGACACCGCCGCCGCCGTTTCGGCCGCGCTGTTCGGCCACGACAAGCTCAGCCGGGTGATCTATCCCGGCCGCCCCGACCATCCGCAAGCGGCCGTCATCGCCAAGCAGATGCGCGCCGGATCGACGCTGTGCTCATTCGAGGTCAAGGGCGGCAAGGCCGGCGCCTTCCGCTTCCTCAATGCGCTGAAGCTGATCGGGATCAGCAACAATCTCGGCGACGCCAAGAGCCTGGTTACACATCCAACCACCACCACGCATCAGCGTTTGACACCGGAGCAGCGCGCTGAGCTCGGCATCGGCGATGGGCTGGTGCGTTTCTCGGCCGGGCTCGAGCACCCCGACGACGTGGTCGAGGATCTACTGGCGGCGCTGGAAGCGGCGTGACGATGGCGGCTTTTTATTCCGCGAAGATTTTGGCCGACACCACCGGGCGCGCTGCCGCTTCGGCGATCGCCAGGCCGAGGCCTTTGGCGAGGCAGGCATAACTCCAGTCGTTCATATGCAGGCCGTCGGCCGACACGAACTCCTTGAACGACAGGTGATCGACGTCGTGCCAGCGCTGCATCATGGCGTAGCGCGGGAATAGGTCGACGTCTTCTTGCTTGGCGGTTAAGGCGATCGTCTCGACCATGTGTACGGCGTCGGGCTTTGCAATCACCTTGGGCGCAAATTGCGGATCGATCAGCACCACGTCGGCGCCGGTGGCGCGGATCTTGTTGACGCCTGCGCGGATGGCGGCGCCATTATCCAAAAGCGGATGATTGCGGATCACCGAATTGGTGCCGAGCTGCCACAACACCAAGTCGGGCTCGGCGGCGATGACGGCTTTGTCGAAGCGCTTTAACATATTGCCGATTTCCTCACCGCCAACGCCGCGGTTGAGGACGGTGATCTCGTTGGCACGGAAGTGCTGCCTAAGCTCGGCCTGCAGCCGGCTCGGATAATTCGCCGCCGGCGAACTGGCGCCGTGGCCGGCAGTCGAAGACGAACCGATGGCAACGATGGTGATCGGATTGCCGCTCGCCAGCTTCTGCGCCACGCGAATAAGCGGATTGGCGAAGCGGACCAGATCGAGCGGCGCATCACAGCCCGGCGCCGCTGCGCGCGCGGTCAGTGGCCACGCCAGAGCGACAACAAGAGCGGCGGCGGCGACGGATTTCGCCGCGCGGAAATTCAGTTGATAGTTTTTCAAGCTAGTTCTCAGCCCCCGATTACCGCACGCCCTCGGTTTGCGGCTCGCCTGGTTTGACCGCCTCGGTCACGAGTTTGGCCAAAAGCCAGCCGATGCAAGTATGGACGCGACCGGCCATGGCAAGCTTATCCTTAGCGCTGGTGAAGTCAAAGGTGCCGAAATCGGCCCATGCCCGCATGATTTCAAAGCGGTTAAACAGCGGCACTTCATATTGCAGTGCAACCCAACGTATATCGTCGGCATAAATACCGAGCGCGATCATCGATTCGGTGCGCGGGCTATATTGGGCATTAACGAGGATTACGTCAGCGCCCGACGTACGGGCCATGACAATACCCTGCTCGAGCGTATCGCTGAATTGACCTGAGTCGACTGCCTGCATTGCGTCCACAGTCCCGGTTTGCCAGATCACCAGCGCGGGCTTGGACGCCGCCAGCGCGGCCTTCATTGATTTCAACATGGTGGCTGCAGTCCGGTGCCGCTGCACGTCGGTCACGACCTTGACGGTAACGCCCGGCAGCAATTCCGTCAGCGCGCCTTGCAGACGGGCGGGATAGGCGGACTGCGGCCCTTTCGGCCCGGGCAACCGCGACGAGCCGGCGCCGACCACCAGCACCGTGAGCTTCTTAGCGGCGATGGCGCGGTCGGTGTGCGGCAGCGGAAAAACATTGTCGAGCAGGTGCTGCGCCGTCAGGCATTGGGCCGGCGCCGCGGCCTTTGCCGGGTCGGCCAGCAGCAGCGCTGCCAGCGCGATCGCGAACCACTTCATCATGCCCCGCCTCCCGCGGTGGCCGGCATGGCCGCCGGCGGGCGCGGCCCGCGCCGCTCGATGTTTTTATACCACGACACCAGTGCCGCCGCGCCGACCATAATGAGGATTCCGGCGAGACTGACGGCGATCTGCATCGGCAAACGGTTGGACACGTCGGTGAACACGAAATGGCCCGCGAAGGCCAGGAATACGCCGAGGCAGAAGGTTTCCAGCGAATGCTGGCCGCACACGATCGCCGGCCAAAATATGCGCCACTTCAGCACCGACCAGCCGCGCGGCACGAACCAGACCGTGATGACCGCCAGCGACAGGAAATGCAGGATGCGCAACACGTCGAGATTGGTCTTGCTGATCGGATATATGACGTCCTTGGCGGAATTCGGCACGAAGGTTCCGAGATAAGGAAAATACCAGGTCATCACGATGCCGAATGCGAACGCGAGATAGGCGACCGCCAGCCAGCGCACCACCGCTGAGTCGACGAAGGGCTTGATGCGCTGCGCGCCGCCGAGCGCGCACCAGGCGCCGAACACAAACAGAAATTGCCAGGCGAACGGATTGAACACCCACATGCCCTTGGGCCAGGCTGGGATGTTCCAGCCGAACCGTAGGGTCAACGCGTAGAAAGTCGCCGAAGCGATCAGCGCGGTCGAGGGCGCGCGCCGCAACAGCCACAGCGCCGGCGGGAACCAGGCGAGCAGCACGATATAAAGCGGCAGCACGTCCATGTTCACAGGCTTGAACTTCAAGAGCAGCGCCTGGATGATGGTGACATCCGGATTCGCGAGGAAATTGAGCACACCCATTTCCTCGGTATAGAGCGGATTGTCGAACGAGTGCGCGACATAGGCGATCTCGGCGAGATAGACCGCGAACAGGAACACGTGCGCGATGTAGATCTGCCAGGCGCGCTTGAGCACGCGCGCGCCGGCGACGATAAAGCCGTGCTGCTCCATGGCGCGGCCATAGACGAAGGCGGCGGTGTAGCCCGAGATGAACACGAAAATCTCGGTTGCGTCGGAAAAACCGTAATTGCGGATGGTGACCCAGCTCACCGCGTTGGACGGAATGTGGTCGAGGAAAATCAACCACAGGGCCAGCCCGCGGAATAGGTCAAGCCGCAGATCGCGTTCGGTCGAAACCGGGGCCAAAGCCTTGACCATGTGCGGATTGTTTCGAGCGGGTTTTCTTTCGAGCAGGGTTTCGGCCATAATCGCGCACTAAGGCGGAGACATGGCGAACGCCGAACGCCAGGTGTTATGGGGCATTTCGATGTACCGCGCGGTCACCCGCAAAGTCGAGGTTACGGTAACGCCCCGCTTCGTGGCGGAGCGGTCGTCGCCCGGCAACGGCTATTTCTTCTGGACCTACACCATCAACATCACCAATCTCGGCGCCGCGGCCGTGCAGCTGAAAACGCGGCATTGGCGCATCACCGACGCGCTCGGACGGCTGCAGGAGGTCAAGGGCCCGGGCGTGGTCGGCGAGGAGCCGCTGCTCAAGCCGGGCGAGTCGTTCGAATACACCAGCGGCGTGCCGCTGCCGACGCCCTCGGGCTTCATGACCGGCAGCTACGGCATGGTGACGGCGGAGGGTGAGCATTTCGATATCGAGATCCCGGCGTTTTCGCTGGATTCCAGCTACGCCGAGCGGACGATCAATTGACCGCCACGGGCGGCAAGCAGCCCCTGAAGCGGCCGAGCGCCTGCCTGGGTAGAACGGCCAGAACCGCCCCACCCTGCGAAAAATCTTGCCAGGCTTTGAGCCGCGGCTCCGGCAGCGCAATGCAGCCCGCGGTGCCGGTTTTGCCCGGTAACCGCAGATGAATAAATATGCAGGAGCCGGCGCGCATCGCTAAGCAGCGGCTGGCAGCTTTGCGCCTGCGCCACGCATGGCGCGAGCACGAAAACAACGAACAAGAGCAAACTATAGAACCCGTTCGTCCCCGCGAAAGCGGGGACGCCAGACCCTCCGCTTCTCTGGATTCCCGCTTACGCGGAAATGAGCGGATGGAATTTGCCGCATCAGTTTTCCTTGGCGCCGACCTCGGCGGGATCGAACCGGTAGTTCGCGCTGCAAAACTCGCAGGTCACGGAGATCCTGCCGTCCTCGACCATATGGTCGCGGTCGTCCTGCGAAAAGCTCTTGAGCATGGCCTCGACCGTCTCGCGCGAGCACGAGCATTCGGCACGCAACGGGCTTGAGCGGAACACGCGCACCCCCGGCTCGTGGAACAGCCGGTAGACCAGCCGCTCGCTGGAGAGCGCCGGATCGATCAGCTCGATATCCTCGACGGTTGCGACCAGCGAGCGGCCTTCCACCCAGGCATCGTCTTCCTCGACCACATGCGGCTCCATACCTTCCGGCGCGTCGCCGGGATCGAGATCGGCAACCCGGGCGCGCTCCGGCGCCTTGGGCAAAAATTGCAGCATGATGCCGCCGGCGCGCCAGCGATGGCTGGCGCCGCCCTGCCCGGCACGCAATTCCTCGGCGACGGCGAGCCGCACCCGCGTGGGGATCTGCTCGGAGCGGTGGAAATATTCGTGCGCGGCGTCCTCGAGCGAGCCGCCTTCGAGCGCGACCAGCCCCTGGTAGCGGCTCATGTCGGGGCCCTGGTCGATGGTCATGGCGAGATGGCCACGCCCGAGCAGCGCGCCGGCGTCGGCTTTTCCGGCCTCCATCGCCTGCGCCACGCGCTCCTGGTCGAAGCGCGCGCAGGCGCGCACCTTGCCGGGCGCGGTGTAGTCCACCACCAGCATGCGCACCGGGCCGTCGCTTTGCGTCTGTAAAATGAAGCGGCCGTCGATCTTCAGCGCCGAGCCGAGCATGACCGTGAGCACCACCGCCTCGCCCAGCAGCTTGGCCACCGGCGGCGGATAGGCGTGGCTTTCGAGGATCTGGTCGACCGCCGGCCCGAGCCGCACTACGCGGCCGCGCAGGTCGAGCTTGGCCACTTCGAACGGCATGACGCTGTCGTCGGTGGGCGTGGCCGAAGGCGCGCGCGAGGGAATGGCGATGTCGGGATTGCTGGTCGTGGGATCGGTCATGAGCGCTATCTAGAGTTCATTGGTCTAAATGCGAGACCCCAATCCGCCTCATCCTGAGGAACGTCGTGTTAGCGACGCGTTTCGAAGGATGTGGCGGCCACCCCAATGTCGGGCTTGCCCGACATTGGGCACTATTCGTGCGCAAGTCGGCTAAAGCCGACTTGCGGTGGTTCGAGACGCCCGCTGCGCGGGCTCCTCGCCATCAGGCCGATCGGGCGTTAACCCCCGTCCGCGTGCAGGCACCAGGCCAGCAGGCCCTTCTGGGCGTGCAGCCGGTTCTCCGCCTCGTCGAACACCACCGACTGCGGCCCGTCGATCACCTCGTCGGTGACCTCTTCGCCGCGGTGGGCCGGCAGGCAGTGCATGAACACGGCGTCCGGCTTGGCCTTGGCCATCAGCCGGGCATTGACCTGGTAACGCTTGAGCACGTTGTGGCGGCGCTTGCCGTCGCGGTCGCCCATCGAGACCCAGGTATCCGTCACCACGCAGTCGGCGTCCTTGACGGCGACTTCCGGGTCTTCCCCGAGCTTGATGGCGGCGCCCGCGGACTTCACCCAGTCCATCAACCATTTCTTGGGGCGCAGCTCGGCCGGCGTGGCGACGCGCAATTGGAACTCGAAGCGCTCGGCGGCGTGCATCCAGCTCGCCAGCACGTTGTTGGAGTCTCCAGTCCAGGCCACGGTGCGGCCGCGGATCGGGCCCTTCTTCTCCTCGAAGGTCATGACGTCGGCCAGCACCTGGCAGGGATGCGAGCGGCGGGTGAGCCCATTGATTACCGGAATCGTCGCGTAACGCGCGAGCTCAGCCACCGCCTCGGGGTCGAGGATGCGGATCATGATGGCGTCGACGAAGCGCGAGAGCACGCGCGCGGTGTCGGCCAGCGTCTCGCCGCGGCCGAGCTGCATTTCCTGCGCGGTCAACATGATCGCCTCGCCGCCAAGCTGGCGCATGGCGACGTCGAACGACACCCGTGTACGGGTGGAGGGCTTGTCGAACACCATCGCCAGCGTCTTGCCGGCGAGCGGCGACTTGATGACGCCGGAGGCGCGCTCGGCTTTCATTTCGCGGCTGGTGTTGATCAGCCCGGCCAGCACCGGCTTGGGGATGTCGGTGAGATCGAGGAAGTGCCGCACGCCGTTGCCGGTCATGACGTCGCCTCCTTCGACCGCGGATGCATCTGCGCCAGCCGCGTGCAGGCGCGATCGATGCAGCCGATGGCGTGCGCGATTTCTTCGTCGCCGACGATCAGCGGCGGCAATAGCCGCACCACATTGTCGCCGGCGGCGACGGTAATTATTTTCTCGGCGCGCAATTCGTCCACCATGGCGGAGGCCGGCGGCACCATGCGCAGGCCGATCAGCAGACCCTCGCCGCGCACTTCCGCGATCACGGCGGAATGCCGGTCCTTCAGCTCTGCCAGGCGCTGCTTGAGCAGCAGCGACGTGTTGCGCACGTTGTCGAGAAAACCGTCCGCGGTCACCAGGTCGAGCGCCGCATTGCCGACCGCCATGGCGAGCGGATTGCCGCCGAAGGTCGAGCCATGGGTGCCGGCGGTCATACCTTTCGAGGCTTCGGCGGTAGCGAGGCAGGCACCGATTGGAAATCCGCCGCCCAGCGCCTTGGCCAGCGTCATGATGTCGGGGGTCACGCCGGTGTGTTCATAGGCGAACAGGTCGCCGGTGCGGCCGATCCCGGTCTGAATCTCGTCGAAGATCAGCAATAAGCCGTGCTGATCGCAGAGCTTACGCAGCGCCTTGAGAAAAGCATGCGGCACAACGCGCACGCCGCCCTCGCCCATGACCGGCTCGATCATGATGGCGCCGGTCTCAGGCCCGATCGCCTTCTTGGTCGCTTCCAGGTCGGCGTAAGGCACCTGGTCGAAGCCCTCGACCGGCGGCCCGAAGCCTTCCAGGTATTTCTTGTTTCCGGTGGCAGCGATGGCAGCCAGCGTGCGCCCATGAAAGGCGCCCTCGAAGGTGACGATGCGGAAACGCTCCGGCTTGCCCGAGGCCGACTGGTATTTGCGCGCCATCTTGATCGCGCACTCGATCGCCTCGGTGCCGGAATTCTGGAAGAACACCGTGTCGGCGAAGCTCATGGCGCAAAGCCGGTCGGCCAGCCGTTCGCCCTCCGGGATGCGGTAAAGATTAGAGACGTGCCAGACCTTCTTGGCCTGCTCGGTCAGCGCCGCCACCATATAAGGATGGGCATGGCCGAAGGCATTGACGGCGACGCCGGAGGTGAAATCGAGGTAGCGATCACCCTCGGCCGTGAACAACCACGCGCCCTCGCCCCGCTCGAAAGCGAGATCGACGCGCGCATAAGTCGGCAATAGATGCGAGCTCACAGCCTGGATCTTTCAAAACGCTTTGTCGTTTGTGCACGATATTTCCCGTCGTCCCGACCTTTCAGACGTCGTGCGCGGCCGAAAAGAAATGTGCCGCCTCGCCGGGCGGCACTTTTTTCATTCTATTGCCGGGTCTTGGCCTGTCAACAAGCGGGAGCCGCAAGGCGTTTTTAGCGCATGCTCTTGTCCGAAAACCGGTTTCCACATTTCGGCAGCCTGCGTTGCGACTCAAATTTGCCGCAAGTGCCGATTCTAAAGGAAAACCTGTTGGTAGCTACATTCCGGGGGTTGCAAACGCTTGCAGTGGAGTCACCCGATATTGTAGCGTTTGCACAAGCTGGCACGACATATCGTACGGCGGATCGGCATCTAGTTCATTCCTGAGGCGTATGCGTCAGGTGCCCTGAAAGGGTGCCCGACGACGGGGACGGATTCCGACCAAGTCCTTGAGGGCTGAGGAGAAAACCCATGAGCTGGACGGACGAAAGGGTCGAACTCCTGAAAAAGCTTTGGGCGGACGGCCTGTCCGCCAGCCAGATCGCGGCCGAGCTCGGCGGCGTCACCCGCAATGCGGTGATCGGCAAGGTGCACCGCCTCGGCCTGTCGGGGCGGGCCAAGAGCCCCTCTTCATCCAGCCCGCGGCCGCGCAAGGCGCGCTCGTCCGGCATGATGCGGGTATCGCGGCCGTCGATGCGCGGCAATACCGCGCTCGCCTACGACTATGACATGGAGCCCGAGCCGGAACTGATCGAAATCCCGGTCGAGCAGCGCAAGACCCTGTTGCAGCTCTCCGAAAAGACCTGCCGCTGGCCGATCGGCGACCCCGGCAGCGCGGAGTTCTATTTCTGCGGCGGCGACACCGTGAACGAGCTGCCCTATTGCTCGTACCACTCTCGGGTGGCCTATCAGCCGCTTGACCGGCGGCGCGACAAGCGGCCGCCGTTCCGGAGCTGATCCAACAGCCAACGCAGCGCATGCCGGGCTTGCCCGGTATGCGCCAGGCAAGCGTCATCGCCCCTGTTCTTTGACGGCGCGGGGGCGCCGGTTTTCCTTTTTTCCGGCCCCTCCGAAGAGGGAATGGAGCGCACCCAATCGCGCGGGAATGCGTTTTTTGTGAAATCTTGTGCGCCGTATCGCGCGCGTCAGCTCGCGATCCGCCCGAAGCGGTCGTCGAGCGCGTAGCCGGCGCCGCGAACGGCACGGATCGCGCCCCTTCGCGGAAAAAAATGCCCGGCCAAGCCGGGCAACGTCCGAGAGAAAAATTCGCGCTGCGTCGATGCTTAGGCTGTAACGCTGCTCTTCCGGCGCCGCCGAGCGAGGTAGCCCATGCCGCAGAGGCCGCTGACGAATAGCGGCAGCGCTGCTGGCAGGGGGGTTTGGCCCATATTGTCGGCAAGGTCATACGTGACGGTCGCGACAAATAGCGCAGATGTATGCGGGTTTTCGAAGCCCCGATAGTAGGTGACGCCGTTTCTTTCCTCGGTGAAAGGGCACCCAGACTGATCGAAGCATCGGATCGTGTACCAAAAATAGCCGCCCGATAATAAACCGTCGCGGAAATTGAGGCCACCGCTCGTATCGTTCACGATGAGCTCAATCGTATTGAGGCCGGTCTGAAAGCCGGTGGTTATCGGCGCGAACGTTGTGGCTTCAACAAACCCATAGTCAAATGTGAACGGAACGGGTGTCCCGCCGGCGGTGAACACCATCTGCCCGACCAGCCCAAGGCCGTTCGTAATCCCGGAGCTGGTTGCGTTCACGCCGTTCAGCTGAACGACACCGCGGTCGTCAAACTGGAGAGCTGTGATATTCAGCGAGGCGTTGGTGTAGCCGGCCGGCAGGTTGAAAGGCAACGAATGCGTGTAGAAATCAGGATAGCCAACGTCAGTTGGCGAACTGTATGAGTCATAGGAATACGAGAGAGGGATGGTGTATGTCGTTGCGCTCGCTGAAAGCACGGAGCTCAAGCTGAGTATTGCCCCGCCTACCAGTGCAGAAAACGCCGTTCTAGTGTTAAAGGTTCGCATTACTAACGCTCCAACAATAAATGACAGAGTCCCACAGCGGCATGCTGCCGGGCCATTCCTAGGCCGATGAGAGCGAAGACCCGGGACCGGTACCGCTGCTAGATCAAAGGCGACAGCGTGGCGATACGTCGTCTCCATTTCACACTCCGTCAATCCGAGCCACAGGAACGAAATTTGCCAGACTCGGCCGACCGAGTTCTTGGACTCCGGCGTACTGCTGCTAAGATATGAGGTGCGCGAAATGCCATTGCCGCGCCGTAAACAATTCAACTTGGGCGAGGCGCCTTCGTGCTGCCGAGAACCCCTTTGGGGGTGTCGCCAAAGCGCGATTTGAATAATCTGTAGAAATGGGCGAGGTCGGAAAAGCCGACTTCAAACGCAATATCGGACACGCGCCGATTACCGTCCGCCGCAGCAAGCAGCGCGAAGGCCCGCTCGAGGCGCAGTTCGTTGACGCGCTCCGTGAACGATTTTCCGGTCCCCTGCAGCAGCCGCTGCAGGTAGCGCTGCGACATTCCCAAGCTTTGCGCGAGGCTCGACCCGCTGAGTTCTGGATCATTGAAATGAGAGCCGATGTATTCAAGGACAGTGGCGCGCCGAGCGGCGACGACGCTGGCAGCTTCGCTCTCCCCGAGCGATGGCTCGGTTGCGGCGAGCACCGTCAAATCGATCAGGTGGCGGTGAACGGCGGCATGCATTTCCACAGACGAGGTTCGCTCGACCTTGGCGAGCAACTTCGCATATCCGAGCAGCAACTTGAGGCTTTCCGAGTCGCGCTTGATGAGTTTCATGAGCGCGTCACCGGAACGCTTGCCGCACGCGCTCCACTCACGCGGCGAAATGCTGACCTCGAGGACCTCGAACTGCCGCCGTGTACCGGCTTTGCCGGGAGCGTCGGCCTGAAAAATGGTGGCTTCGTTTCGCCCGAGGCGAATTTCGCGTCCCCGGTGCCAGACATTGAGCTCCGGCCCGAGTGAGACCACGAGGCTCAAATTGTCGTCGCGATCTCCTATCATCCCCCGGTCGCGATACAGCAGACCCGGAGACAGCGCGGCGCGGACGACGCGCGGCGAATCGCAAATGGAGTCAACGGCCGACCAGAACCGGGTTCCCGTTTCGGGTTTGAAACCCAGTTGAGTGCCGTTTTGCGCGTAGCGTTCCTGCCACTCGCGAAGCGGGTCGCGAGCCATAGCGGTTCACCCCAAGCCAACCGCGTCTTCGGTAAAGCCGAAGACTGAAAAACATTGCCTTAAAGTGCATTCTGCCAGCTTGCCGGTGGGTTGGAAACAATGAACCCCCGGGGGCCGCGGCCTCTCGCTGCGACCGCAGGCTATCGGCCTCAGCGCGCTCGCATTTCCGACTTACGCAGAGCGGGGGCAAAACTCCGCTCCCGATGAGGGAACAGCCCGTATTGCGCGCGTCAGCTCGCGATCCGCCCGAAGCGGTCGTCGAGCGCGTAGCCGGCGCCGCGCACGGTGCGGATCGGGTCGGCGGCGTGGCCGCGGTTGATGGCTTTGCGCAGACGCCCGACATGCACGTCGACGGTGCGCTCGTCGATATAGATGTCCGAGCCCCACACGCCATCGAGCAACTGCTCACGTGAGAACACGCGGCCGGGGCGCTCCATCAGGAATTCCAGCAGCCGGTATTCGGTCGGGCCCAGATTGATGGGACGGCCGTTGCGCACGACACGCTTCTTCTCGCGGTCGAGCTCGATGTCGCCGATGTTGAGCACCGTCGCCACCCGCTCAGGCGCGGCGCGCCGCAACAATGCGCGCACGCGCGCCAGCAGCTCGGGCACCGAGAACGGCTTGACGATGTAGTCGTCGGCACCGGTGGCGAGCCCGCGCACCTTCTCGCTCTCCTCGCCGCGGGCGGTCAGCATGATGATCGGCAACTGCCGCGTCTCCGGCCGCGCGCGCAGGCGCCGGCACAGTTCGATGCCGGACAGCCCGGGCAGCATCCAGTCGAGCACCACCAGGTCGGGCGTTGCTTCCTTCAGGCGGGTGTCGGCCTCGTCGCCGCGGGCGGCGGTCTCGACCTCATATCCTTCCGCCTCGAGATTGTAGCGGAGCAGCATGGTCAGCGGCTCCTCGTCCTCGACGATCAGGATGCGCGCGCTCATGGTTGCACCCGCTACCTATCTCCCGCCGTGCGCAGTGCGGCGATCGTCGTGGTGTCGCCCTTCGGCCGTTCGTCGGCGATCTCCCGCCCCTCGATGATGTAGTGCACGGATTCCGCGATGTTGGTGGCGTGGTCGCCCATGCGCTCGATGTTCTTGGCGCAGAACATCAGGTGGATGCAGAAGGTAATGTTGCGCGGGTCTTCCATCATATAAGTGAGCAGCTCGCGGAACACGGACGTGCAGACCGCGTCGACCTCCTCGTCGCCGCGCCACACCGCCATCGCCTTGCTGATATCGCGGCGACCGTAAGCATCGAGTACCGTCTTGAGCTGCTCGAGCACCAGGTCGGTCATATGCTCGACGCCGCGAATGAGCTTGGGCGGCGGAAACTCACCGTTGAGCGCGACCACACGCTTGGCGATGTTCTTGGCGAGGTCGCCAATACGCTCCAGATCATTGGCGAGCCGCAAGGCGCCGACGATTTCGCGCAGGTCGACCGCCATGGGCTGGCGGCGGGCGATGGTATTGACTGCCTTTTCCTCGATCTCGCGCTGAAGCGCGTCGATATTGGAGTCGGCGGCGGTGACCCGCTGCGCCAGCGTGGTATCGCGCTTGGCCAAAGCGTCGACCGAATCGGCGACTTGCTTCTCAGCCAAGCCGCCCATTTCGGCGACCATGCGTCCGAGGTCCTGCAGATCGGTGTCAAAGGCCTTCGCGGTGTGTTCGGTCATTGCTGTGGTCCTGTCGGCCGGAGCCAACCGCTTAACCGAAGCGGCCGGTGATGTAATCCTGGGTGCGGCGGTCGCTCGGCGTTGTAAATATGGTCGTGGTCTCGCCGAACTCAACCAGCTCGCCGAGATACATGAAGGCGGTGAAATCGGACACGCGCGCGGCCTGCTGCATATTGTGGGTGACGATGGCGATGGTGTAGTCGTCCTTGAGCTCGTCGATCAGCTCCTCGATCTTGGCGGTGGAGATCGGATCGAGCGCGGAGCACGGCTCGTCGAACAGAATCACCTCGGGGCGCACCGCGACGGTACGCGCGATGCAAAGGCGCTGCTGCTGGCCGCCGGAAAGCGAGAGGCCGTTGGCGTTCATCTTGTCCTTCACCTCGTCCCACAGCGCGGCGCGTTCCAGGCAGTGCTTGACGCGGTCGTCGAGCTCGGATTTCGGCAGCCGCTCGTAGAGTTTTATGCCGAAAGCGATATTCTCGTAGATGGTCATCGGGAACGGCGTCGGCTTCTGGAACACCATGCCGACCTTGGCACGTAGCAGATTGAGATCCTGCGACGGCGACAGGATGTCGTCGTCGTCCATCGACACATGGCCGGTGGCGCGCTGGTTGGGATACAGGTCGTACATGCGGTTGAGGACGCGCAGCAGCGTGGACTTGCCGCAGCCGGACGGCCCGATGAAGGCGGTGACCTTGTGCAGATACAGGGGCACGTTGATGGTCTTCAGCGCGCGGTTGTCGCCGTAATAGAAATCGAGATCGCGGACAGTAACCTTCTCGGCGAGCCCCTCGGCGCTGCTGGGAGCGTTGGTGACGGCGGGTGTCGTGAAACTGGCTACGCTCATGATGTTTTTCTCTGTGCCGCGAGGAGCCGGGCGATGATGCTGAGTGCAAGCACCGCCAGCGTGATGATTAGTGCGCCGGTCCAGGCCAGTTGCTGCCAATCCTTGTAGGGGCTGAGCGCGAACTGGAAGATGACCACCGGCAGCGATGCGACCGGCGCGTTCATGTCCGTGCTCCAGAACTGGTTGTTGAGCGCGGTGAACAGCAGGGGCGCGGTTTCGCCGGAAATACGGGCGACCGCCAAAAGCACGCCGGTGATCATCCCGGCGCGGGCGGCGCGGTAGGCGACCTTCTGGATCATCAGCGAGCGCGGCAGGCCGATCGAGGCGGCGGCTTCGCGCAGCGTATCCGGCACCAGAGTCAGCATGTCCTCTGTGGTGCGCACCACCACCGGCACCACGATCACGGCCAGCGCGACGGAACCCGCCCAGCCGGAGAAATGGCCCATCTGCACGACCATGACCTCGTAGATGAACAGGCCGATGACGATCGACGGCGCGCTCAGCAGGATGTCGTTAATGAAGCGCACGACGGAGGTCAGTTTGTCGTAGCGGCCGTACTCGGCCATGTAGGTGCCGGCGAGGATGCCGAGCGGCGTCCCGATCAGCACGGCAATGAAGGTCATCACCAGGCTGCCCATGATCGGATTGAGCAGGCCGCCGGCGGAGCCGGGCGGCGGCGTCATCTCGGTGAACACTGCCAGCGTGAGGCCGCTGAAGCCGTTCCACAGCAGCACCGCCAGGATCAGCACCAGCCAGGTCAGCCCAAAGCCGGTGGCGCCGATCGCCAGTCCGATGGCGAGCTGGTTGCGGCGGCGGCGGGTGTCCTGCAGCGCCATGGTCAGGCCCCCACGCGCGCGTTAAGCCGCATCAACATGTAGCGCGCCAAAGCCAGCACGATGAAGGTGATGACGAACAGGATGAGGCCGAGCGCGATCAGCGACGAGGTGTAGAGATCGCCGTCGGCTTCGGTGAATTCGTTGGCGATTGTTGCGGAGATGGTAGTGCCGGGCGCCATGATCGAGCCGGAAATGCGGTGCGCATTGCCGATCACAAAGGTGACGGCCATGGTTTCGCCGAGCGCGCGACCTAAGCCCAGCATGACGCCGCCGATGACGCCGACCCGCGTAAAGGGCAGCACCACGTAGCGCACCACCTCCCAGGTAGTGCAGCCGACGCCATAGGCGGCCTCCTTGAGCACTGGCGGCACGGCGTCGAACACGTCGCGCGAGATCGAGGTGATGAAGGGCAGCACCATGATGGCGAGGATCAAACCCGCCGTCAGGATGCCGATGCCATAGGGAGGCCCGGCGAACAGGGTCGAGAGAACCGGTATGGGGCCGAACACCTTGATGATGAACGGCTGCACGTGTTGCTGCAGAAAGGGGGCGAACACGAACAAGCCCCAGATGCCGTAGATGATGCTGGGAATGCCTGCGAGCAGTTCGATGGCGATGCCGATCGGCCGCCGCAGCCACATCGGGCACAGTTCGGTGAGAAAAAGGGCAATGAACAGGCCGATCGGCACCGCGATCAGCATGGCAATGACCGAAGTGACGACGGTGCCGTAAATCGGCGCGATGGCGCCGAACTGCTCGGTCACCGGGTTCCAGACTTCGGTGTAGATGAACGAAAACCCGAAGGTTTGCAGCGCCGGCCAGGAGCCGTGGATCAGCGAGACGATGATACCGCTGAGGATGAGCAAAACCGTGACCGCGGCAATGCGGGTCAGGTGCCGGAAACCAGCGTCGCGCAGGCGTAGCCGCTGGAGAACCTTGCCCCGATCGAACTGCCGGGTCGCTGGAATAGCGGCCCCGCCTTGCAACGCTACGTCAACCACGGGTCGCCTCCCGCTGGACTGCATCCGGCTCTCCCTCAGGGGTCACGTATCCGGGAGAGCACACTGAAACGACCTTGAGGTCGCAAGACAAGCCGCCCGGCGGGCGGCGGTGGACAAGGAAAGGGCGCCGTTTGGCGGCGCCCTTTCCCCAGGTCGCAGGGTTACATCGCCGCCGCTTTGATCTCGCTCTTCCAGTAATTCTCGACGTCCTTCACCACATTGGCGGGCATGGGGACGTAGTCGAGGTCGGAAGCCATCTTGGCGCCGTTCTTGTAGCACCAGGCGAAGAACTTGAGCGCCTCGCCGGAAGCCTTGGCATCTTTCGGCTGCTTGTACATCAGGATCCAGGTGGCGGCCGTCATCGGCCACAACTCGGCACCGGGCTGGTTGGCGAGGATGACGCCATAGCCGGGCTTGGACTTCCAATTGGCGTTGGCCGCGGCAGCCGCGAACGCCTCGGAGGTCGGGGCAACGGTTTTGCCGTCCTTGTTCATCATCTTGGCGTAGGTCAGCTTGTTCTGCAGGGCATAGGCGTATTCGACATAGCCGATCGAGCCCTTGGTGTTGCCGACGTTGTTGGCGACGCCTTCGTTACCCTTGGCGCCGATGCCGACCGGCCACTGCACGGCCTTGTTGGTGCCGACCTTCGACTTCCAGGCCGGGCTGACGTCCGACAGATAGTAGGTGAAGTTGAAAGTTGTGCCCGAGCCGTCCGAACGATGCACGACGGCGATCGCCGAGCTCGGCAGCTTTGCACTCGGGTTCAGCTTCTTGATCGCGGCGTCGTCCCACTTCTTGATTTCGCCAAGGAATATCTTGGCGACAGTGGTGCCATCGAGAACGAGTTCGCCGGCCTTGACGCCGGGGACGTTCACGACCGGCACGATGCCGCCCATGACCATCGGGAACTGCGCGAGACCGTATTTGTCGAGTTCCTTGCCCGACAGCGGCGCGTCGGACGCACCGAACGTCACGGTCTTGGCCTTGATCTGCTTGATGCCGCCGCCGGAGCCGATCGACTGGTAGTTCAGGCCGGTGCCGGTCGCTTTCTTATAGGCGTCGGCCCATTTGGCGTAGACGGGATAGGGGAATGTGGCGCCGGCACCGGAAATGTCGGCGGCTTGCGCGGGAACGATAGCGGCGGCGGCGATGAAGCCGGCGGCTGCCGCCTGCGTAAAGATTCTGGCGGTCCAGTGTTTCAAGGGATCTCTCCATGTTTGCGGCCAAAGGCATTCCGCGGGCATGACAGCCCGTGGGGGTCCACCCTGATGCCCGTCGCCCGGGCGGCCGCTGTTGCTTTTAAACGCACTCCGAGACTTCAACTTCGGACCAAATTTTTGTTGTCGCTCGAGGCAATCCGAAGCCGTGGTCAGTCCTAGGCGTCGCATGTCACCGTTGTATAAACGTTCGGTGACAGTCACATGACGGTTCAAGCCTATGATTTAACTGACAATTCTCCCGGATCCGTCAAATCACCGGTGGGCAAGGGAACATGCATGGTAAAGGCGGCGCCGGCGCCCGGGGTGCTGTCGATGGTCACCCGGCCGCCATGGCGATTGAGCACATGCTTGACCAGCGCCAGCCCTAATCCGGTGCCGCCGTGGGCCCGGCTTTCCGCCACGTCGACCCGGTAAAAGCGCTCGGTCAGCCGCGGCAAATGCTCGGGCGCGATGCCGGGACCGTAGTCGCGCACGGCCAGGCGGGCTTCCGCACCACCGGCTCGGGTCTGCCCACGCGTCAGCGTGATATCGACCCGCTTGCCGGCGGCGCCGTATTTGAGCGCGTTCTCCACCAGGTTTTCGAGCGCGCGGATCAATTCGTCGCGCTCACCGAGCACGATCAGGGGCTCCGAGGGCGCGCTCACCTTGATCTCGACGTCACGGTCGCGCGCCAGCGTCTGCAAGCCGTCGGCGACCTGGCGCACGATCGGCCCCAGGTCGACCGGCGTGTTGGGCTGCAGATGCGCATTGAGCTCGATGCGCGACAGCGACAGCAGGTCGTCGATTAGCCGGGCCATGCGCGCGGCCTGCGTCTGCATGATGCTCAAGAACTTCTCGCGCGCGACCGAGTCGTCCTTGGCGCGGCCTTGCAGCGTCTCGATGAAGCCGAGCAGCGCCGCCAGCGGCGTGCGCAGCTCATGGCTGGCATTGGCGATGAAGTCGGCACGCATCTCCTCGACCCGGCGCAGCGGCGTCAGGTCGTTGAACGTCATCAGCAGAATGTCGGAGCCGCCTTCCCCGGGCGTCAGCCGCACCGGCGTCACGAAGGCCTCGAACCAGCGGTCGAGCGGCACGCGCTCAAAAAATTCCACGCGCTGCGGCTCGCGCCGCTTGCTGGCGCGCCGGATGGCATCGACCAGTTCCGGCATGCGCAAGGTGATCAGCGCGGGCTCGCCGCGGCGCAACGCCGGGGCGATGACGGCTGCCGCCTCATTGAACGCGATCACCCTGGCTTCGCGGTCGAGCACGATGGCAGGACCCGGCAAGCCGCCGATCAGCGATTCGATCAGCAAGACTTGCGCGGGCCGGGCCACGCGCCCGCTCGCCGGCACGACGGCGTCCGGTGCGCCGCTTAGGCCCGACTGGCCGAGCAACGCGTGCCAGGCATCGCGCAACCGGCCGAGCCAAGGGGCGCGGGACGGGAAATTTCCACTGTCTTCGTTCGTCGTCATCGTCAGCCTGCGTCGGTATTCTCAGGCTCGATTTCGCTGCGCAGCGGCTCGGCCGCCGGCACCGTTCTCGGTTTCGGGAGCACTCTGCCGCTACGCATATAGAAAACCTCGCGCGTGCCCAGAATAGCCAACGCAATCACGAACGGCGCCAGATAATACAGCAGCCGGAACAACAGCAGCCCGGCCACCAGGTCTTCCTTGTCGAATTCCCACAGGGCCACCAGCATGGCGGCGTCGAACACGCCGAGGCCACCGGGCGCATGGCTGGCAAAGCCCAGCATGGTCGCGGTCACGAACACAACCAGCAGGGTGACGAAATCGACATGGGGATCGGCCGGCAGCAGCATATACATGGCGAGCGCGCAAAACCCGAGATCGAATAAGCCGATGATGATCTGCACCAGCGTGGACGGTCCATTCGGCAGTTTCACTTTCCATTCGCCCTGCCCGATTTCGCGCGGTGCGCTCCAGACCCACCCGACATAGGACGCCAGCGTCATCAGGATCAGAATGGCGATGACGCGGTTGAGCCAGGCCGGCAGTTGATCGATCGGCCCGGCGGCATGCGGCGTCAGCGTGACGCTGAGGCCCAGCACGGTGGCGTTGCCGAGCCAGAAGGTCAGACCCGCAATGAAACAGATCTTCGCCACCTCGATGGCGCTGAGGCCGTACGCCGAATAGATGCGGTAGCGCACCGCGCCGCCGGTGAACACGGTGGCGCCGATATTGTGCCCGATCGAATAGCTGGTGAAGCCGGAGAGCGCGGCGATGCGATAGGGAATCTCGTCGCGCCCGATCGTGCGCAGCGCGAACCAGTCGTAGAAAGTGAGCGTGAAATAGCCGCCGGCGACAAACAGAGCGGCGGCCGCGATGTGGCTCCATTCGATCGCCTTCACCGCCGCGATCACCTCGTCGACGTTGAGGTCGCGCAGACTTTGGAACAGCACCACCGCCGCCACAGCGATGATGGTCAGGCTGAGCAGGACGCCTATTCAATTCCAGCCGATATTGTTCTGGAAAAATCGCGCCACGGCGCGCAGCGACTCGAGCATTCGTCCTCCGGGTCGGCGCGCGGGGTCCCAACACCCCCCTCGACGCCGCGCGCCAAACAAGGCGCCGGGCGATGCAGTAGCAGAATCAAACGGTGGGGGCGAGTGCGGGCGCGGCCGGCGTCAAATGCGGCGCGATTGGGACGCTTGCGCGGGCGGCGCGAGAGCCTATGCACAAAACGAAAGTCCCGGCTTCGCTTGGGCAAAGCCGGGACTTGTCGGTGTCCAAGGGGGTTGGCTGCTTAGTAGCAGGCCGGGACGTAGCGCACGCGCACGTGGCCCCACTTGTTGACGTAGTACTGCTTGATCAGGGGGCACTGCTGGACCTGCGAGGCCAAAATCGCCGAGCCGACCACGATCGCGGCGCCGAGACCGTGGTGGTGGTGCTTCCACCACTTGGCGGAGGCGGCCGTCGGCGCAAGCGCGGCGCCGGCAATGATAGCGGTGGCAGTGAGGGCAACGGTGAACTTGCGAAACATGGGGTCTCTCCTGTGTTTGGGGGATGTGCCTCACACATCCTGAACATGGGTCGTCGGCCCCCGGGGAAAGGTTCAAAGCTGTTTTGCGATGAATGAGACGTAAAAGCGCCGCTGGCCGCCAGACATGGCGTTTCAGGCGAAAAATCACCAAAAAGGGGGTAAATCACCCCCCTTGGGTTGCCCAGCGGAACCGGAAAAGGGCAACCTAGCCCGGGCCGCCCCGGCCGGGCGGTAAGTATCGAAATTTCTTCAGATTCGCTTGAACCTGGACCCCGTCCGCCGCGACCTATTCACGAGCCGATTGGCCTGCCGATGCAAACGACTTCGGATGAGGTTCTGATCGCGAGGATCGCAGGTGGCGACCGGCTCGCCATGCAGGTGCTGTTCGCACGGCACCACGTTCGAGTGTACCGGTTCGTGCTGCGGCTGGTGCGCAATGAATCGACGGCGGAGGACTTGATCAGCGACATCTTCCTCGACGTCTGGCGGCAAGCCGGAAAGTTCGAGGGCCGCTCCGCCGTCTCGACCTGGATGTTGAGTATCGCCCGCTTCAAGGCGCTGTCGGCGCTGCGGCGGCGGACGGAAGAGGAACTGGACGACGAGACGGCCGAGCGAATCGAGGATCAATCGGACGATCCCGAAACCGCCCTGGCCAAGAAGGATAAAGGCGCGGTCTTGCGCGAATGCCTGACCAAGCTGTCGGCAGAGCACCGGGAAGTCATCGATCTCGTGTACTACCACGAGAAGTCGGTGGAGGAAGTGGCCGAAGTTGTCGGCATCCCGGAGGCGACCGTGAAGACGCGTATGTTCTACGCGCGCAAGAAAATATCGGAGCTCCTCAAGGAGCAAGGGATAGATCGAGGTTGGCCATGAACACGATAGATAAAGAAGCGCACGGCCAGGACATCGAAGAGCTCCTGCCCTGGCATGCGGCCGGAACGCTGAGCCGCCGCGACGCCCAGCGCGTCGAGCAGGCGCTCGCCGAGGATCCCGAGCTCGCCCGCCGCTACGACTTGGTGCGCGAGGAGCTGGGCGAAACCATTCACCTCAACGAGACGCTGGGCGCGCCGTCGGCGCGCGCGATGGAGACGCTGTTCGCCAAGATCGATGCCGAACCGGCGCGCAAACCCGCCGCTTCGCTCAATCTCGGCGCACGCGTCGCCGGCCTCTTCGCCAATCTGACGCCGCGCAAAATGGCCTGGTCGGCGAGCGCGGCCGCGGTCGTCCTGGTACTGCAAGCGGGGGTGATTGCGAACCTTGTATTGATCGAGCCCCAGCAGGCGCGCTTCGAGACCGCTTCGGCGCCGCCGAGTACAAAGCTGCAGGCACCAATGGATACAAAGACGAGGTCGCTACGGTCGCCGTCCGAGGGCGCGCTTGTCCTCATCCGCTTCGCGCCGCAGGCAAGCTTCGACGACGTCAACAAGTTTCTCGAAGCCAACAGGTATTCGATCGTGGCGGGACCGGTGCCGGGCGGACTCTACAAGGTGCGTGTCTCGGATAGCGCGCTGCCCAAGGATGAACTCGGCCGCATCGTGACGAGGCTGCAGGCGAACAGGTACATCGGCTTTATCGGCACGACCCAGTGAACTGAGCGGTCGTCTTGGAAGGATCAGCCATGCGCGCGCGACGCAATGCCTTGTTCCTGGTCGCGGCCGTCGCGGCGCTGACGGCTGTATCGACCGGCGTCGCCGGCGCGAAAAACCGGCTTGGCGGCGGCGGCTTCCTGAATTCCCATGGCGGTAATCCGCCGTCGACCAATCCAATGCCGCCGCCCGATCGCGGCGGCGGACATCAAGGCGGCGGCCATCATGGCGGCTGGCATCCCGGCGGCGGCTGGAATGGCCCCGGCATCATCGTGGGCATTCCGCCCGGCGGACAGGTCATCGATGACGGCCCGGTTCAGTATGTTCCGCACCGGACAAAGCGGCCGCGCAAACCGCGTCAACGCACCACGACCGCGCAGCGGGGCCCGAGCAGCGCGCCGCCCGCCAATGAACACCGCTACGTGCCGGATGAAGTGGTGATCGAGGTCGCCAATTCGGTCAGCGCGGCGCAGATCGACGCGCTGCAAAACCGCTTCCGGCTGGCGCGCATCGAGTCGTACAGATTCCAATTGTCCGACACGACCGTGTTCCGCTGGCGGATTCCCGACCGCCGTTCGGTCGCGGCGGTGGTGCGCGCGCTCGAAGGCGACGCCGTCGTCGCTTCGGCATCGGCGAATTACTTGTTCACGCTGCAACAGAGCAACGGCAAATCCACATCCGAGGGCGACCCCGCGCAATACGCGCTCGCCAAACTGCGCCTGCCGCAAGCGCACGCCATCGCCAAAGGCGACGGCATTCTGGTGGCGGTGATCGATTCAGCCATCGACGGCCACAGCCCCGACCTCGCCGGCAGCATCGCCGGAAGTTTCGACACGCTGAAGACGCCCATGAAGCCGGACAAGCATGGCACCGCCATCGCCGGCCTGATCGCGGGTCATGGCAAGCTGATGGGCGCGGCGCCGAATGCCAAGATCATCGCGGTGCGCGCTTTCGATCCCGCGGGCGAACGCACGCAAGGCACCACATTCAATATCCTGAAAGGCATCGATTGGGCCGCTGCGGGCGGCGCCCGCGTCATCAATATGAGCTTTGCCGGCCCGAACGATCCGGCGCTCCACCGCAGCATCGAGGCCGCGCACGCGAAAGGCATCGTGCTGGTGGCGGCGGCAGGCAATGCCGGGGCGAAATCGCCGCCGCTCTATCCGGCCGCCGATCCGAAGGTGATCGCGGTGACCGCGACCACCGTCGCGGACAAGTTGTTTGCGCTGTCGAACCGCGGCCGCCATATCGACGTGGCGGCGCCGGGCGAGCAAATCCTGGTGCCCCTTCCGGGCGGCGGCTATGACGTGTCATCCGGTACGTCCTATGCGGCGGCCGAAGTGAGCGGCATCATCGCCCTGATGCTCCAGCGTGAACCCACCTTGAGCCCCGCCAAAGTGCGCTACCTCCTGATGACGACCGCTATCGATCTGGGGCCCAAGGGCCGCGACAGCCAGTTCGGCGCCGGCCTGGCGGACGCCTACCGCGCGCTCGCCAAGGAAAAGCCGCCGCTGGCGCAGGCGCGGCCGGTCACGCGCGTGACCACCGGACAGCGCTAAGCGACGCGATAAACGGCGGTATTGCCAAAAATTAACCGGGCACGCCGAACATTGGCCACTGTTGCGCGTTTCACCCTGCTATGAGGCGACGATAACGGCTCGACCGCTCATGACCCACACCACCATCTCGCCATTCGAGCATCCGCCGAAACCGACGCGCCGCAACTTTCTCTATATCGCCACGGCCTCGGTCGCCGCCGTCGGCGCGGGCGCGAGCCTCGTTCCGTTGATCGGCCAGATGAACCCGGATGCCGCGACGCTCGCTGCCGGCGAGCCGGTCGAGCTCGATCTGAGCAGGGTGGCGCCCGGTCAGCAGGTGCAGGTGCGCTGGCGCAGCCGGCCGGTGTTTGTCGTCAACCGCACCGGCAAGGCGCTCGAAGAATTACAATCCGCGGCGCTCATCGACAGCCTTGCCGATCCGCAATCGCAAGAGCTTCAGCAGCCGCCTTACGCCCAGAACTGGCACCGCTCGCTGAAGCCCGAATACGGTGTAGTGGTCGGCATCTGCACCCATCTCGGCTGCATCCCGTCGTTTTTCCCGCGGCCCAATCCGACCATGCCGGCCGCCGACTGGCCGGGCGGATATTTCTGTCCGTGCCACGGCTCGAAATACGATTTGGCAGGGCGCGTCTTCAAAGGCGTGCCGGCGCCCTACAACCTGCCGGTGCCGCCCTATCATTTCGTCAGCGGCAACAAGATTCGTATCGGCGAAAATCCCAAAGGCGCCAATTTCGATTTCGGCTCGATCCGCCAGATCTAGGCCGCGCGGCGCGCATCGCATGCATGCGCGTGGGCCCTTGCCCGCGCGGCACAAAACCGCCACTTGTTGCCTGTCCGAGAGGTCCTAACCGGGGGCGACATGGCCGCAAGCGACGAACCGCCAATGATGCCACTGCGCGTGACGCGCAACGACAAAATCGCCGACGGCATCCACCTCCTGGAATTCCGCGACGCCGCCGGCAAGCCGCTGCCGGAATTTGCCGCCGGCGCGCATATCGCCATTCGCGTGCCGAACGGCCTGCTGCGCAAGTATTCGCTGTGCAACGATCCGGCCGAACGCGACCGCTACCAGGTCGCGGTCAAGCGCGAGGCCGAGGGGCGCGGCGGCTCCAGCAATCTCATCGACAACGTGAAGGCCGGCGACGAGTTGATGGTGGCGGCGCCGGTCAACGACTTCAAGTTGCCGCCGCGCGCGCAGGACTTCCTGTTCGTCGCCGGCGGCATCGGCATCACGCCGATCATGGCCATGATCCGCCAGGTGCAGGCGGAGGGTAAGCGCTTCCGGTTGTTTTATTGCACGCGCTCGCCGGAGACGACGGCGTTCGTCGACGAGTTGAGCGCGCCCGAGTTCGCGGGCCTCGTCACCATCCATCACGATCACGGCGATCCAAACTGTTCGCTCGACCTCAAGCCGATCCTGGCCGAGCGCCGGAACCGCGAGCATCTGTATTGCTGCGGGCCGCGCCCGCTGATGGAGGCGGTGCGCGCCATGACCGACCACTGGTCGTCGACCGCGGTGCATTTCGAGGCGTTCAGCGAGGCGGAAACCCACAAGCCGGGCGACAAGCCGTTCCGCGTGCGGCTGGCGAAATCCGGCAAGGTGGTCGAGGTGCCGGTGACAAAGACCATCCTGGAGGTGCTGCGCGACAACGGCCTCGAGGTGCCGAGTTCATGCGAGACCGGCACTTGCGGCACCTGCCGCACCAAGATGCTGGCCGGTGAGGCCGACCACCGCGACCTGGTGCTGGCCGAGCACGAGCGCGCCGACCACATCATGATCTGCGTCTCGCGCGCGCGCAGCGACGAGATCACGCTGGACCGCTGATCTACTCCTGGATCGTGCGCAGATAGTCGCGCACGTCGCGTGCGTCTTGCGGGCTGAACTTGACTTGCGGCATGTCGGGGTGGCCGGAGGAAATGCCGCGTATCAGTTCGCGCGGAAAATTGTCGAGATCGAAGGTGTTGCCCATCATGCGCAGCGGCATCGCATCGTCATGCGGGCTTTTGCCGGTCTTCCCGATCGCATGGCAATCGCCGCAGAATTCCTTGACCAGCGCGCGGCCGTGGACCACCGGATCCTGTGCCTGCGCCGGTACGCCAAACGTCAACAACGCAAGCCACGCGGCGATCAGCGGCAAAAATTTCATCGGCGGCCGTTCCTTACAATCCGCAAGAGCAAGCTGTGGCGCGCCGGAAGGGATTCGAACCCCTGACCCCCAGATTCGAAGTCTGGTGCTCTATCCAGCTGAGCTACCGGCGCAAGCTGTGATCGCGCATGATCATAGCCGAATACGGGCGTGGTGACACCCGCGCTATGCCGCAACAATCCGTGTTTCCGTGACAATGCCCCAAGCCGGATCGAACCGGTGGATGTGATAGACCGGGCGCGTTTTCATTTGCGCTGGATACGCGCCTTTGCGCAGCGTCGTGGCGATGCTCGGCATCACCGTCGCGGTGATGCCGCCGACATAGCCGGCCGTGCCACGGTGAACATGGCCGCTGAAAACGGCGACGACTCGCCCGGAATGCTGCAAGGCCCGGCGCAGCCTTTCCATCATCTCCGGCGTATCGAAATTGAGCGGGTCCGGCCCCACCGGGACTTCAAACGGCGGATGGTGCGCGAAAACCGCGATGGGTTTGGTGGTCTCGGCATCGATCATGCCGATCAAACGGCCGGCCCGCGCCGGGCAAAAGTCGCCCTTGTTGCTGCCGGTATTCAGGGTGTCGGCCGCAATCAGTCTTACGGGATAGTCCTCGACCGCATAGTCGATAAATTCGGAACCGGGCGAAAGATAACCGCGCGCCGCGAAGGCCGCGCGCAAATTTGCCCGGTCGTCCTTGTTGCCGGGAATGACATAGACCGGCACCCGCGCTTTCGCGAGAATCGCCGCCGCCTGTGCATATTCGTCGGGCCGTCCGTTGTGAACGATGTCCCCGGTGTGAATAATCAGGTCGGGCGCCGGGTCGAGCGCGTTGATGTCGGCAATCGTGCGCTCAAAATCGCTTATTCGCTGAGCGGCGTCGGGAGTATCCAGCGCGATATGCGTATCGGAGATCTGCGCGATGATCATGCTGCCGGCCGCCAGCCCACCTAGCGCAGGCTCGCGTAATACTCCTTGAGGATCGCCACCACCTCCGGCCGGCTGAACTCGGGAGGGATGTCCGCATTGGTCGAGAGCATTTCGCGCTGCTGGGTGCCGGAAATCGAAATGTGATCTTTCGGATCGTGCGGGCAGGTCTTCGCCGTCGCCATGCCGTAGCACTTGCGGCAGTAGAAGGTGACGTCGATCTTCAACGGCTTGGTCAGCAGCGCGCCGTCCCACAGTTCATCGAAGATGTGGTGCGCGTCGAACGGCCCATAGTAGCTGCCGACGCCGGCATGGTCGCGCCCGACGATCAGGTGCGAGCAGCCGAAATTCTGGCGAATGAGCGCGTGAAGCAGCGCCTCGCGCGGGCCGGCGTAGCGCATCTCGATCGGATAGCCCGCTTGGATGACCGTGCCGGGGCGAAAATAGTTGTCGATCATCGCCTGGATCGCCCGGGTGCGCACATCGGCCGGGATATCGCCGGCTTTCAATTTGCCGAGCACCTGATGGATGAAGACGCCGTCCATGACCTCGATCGCGATCTTCACCAGGTGCTCGTGGCTGCGGTGCATGGGATTGCGGGTCTGGAAGGCGGCGACATTCGACCAGCCCTTCTCCAGAAACATGGCGCGTGACTCGGCAGGGCGGATGTAGAGGTCCGGGTATTTGGCGGGGTAATCGCCTTCGCTCAGCACCATGACTCGCCCGGCCAGGTTGACGTCGCCTTGCGCCAGCACCTTCTCGACGCCGGGATGCTTAGGATCGGTGGTGCGGTAGACGTGCTCAGCTTCCAGTTTCTTGTCGATCGCATACTTCTCGCGTACCTCCATGACGGCGAGGATGTCACCGGTCTCGCCGTCGACCAGCGCGACTTCCTCCTCGGCACGGATGCTGTCGGCCAGTTCTTTGGCGACGGGCAGCGTGATCGGGATCGGCCAGAACACGCCGCTAGCCATTTTCATATCGACGCACGAGCCGCGCCAGTCGTCATGCCCCATGAAGCCATCGAGCGGCGTATAGGCCCCCATGGCTAGCATGAACACGTCGGAGACCGCGCGTGAGTCGAGCGGGATCTTCTTCAGCGTCTCGGCACGCTTGCGCTCGTCGACGCGCTCCGCCTCCGGCAGCAACAGCGGCTTGACCTGTTCCGAATTGTGCGGCGCCACGAGTTGGGGCATTGCAAATCCTAATTTGAAATCAAACTGTCCCGGACAGGAGAACCTTTGCAGACGGCTCCGGCTGGCGGGGTCAGGCACTCATGCAAGAAAAGCCCCGCGCATGCAGAATCCGGAAGACGCCGCGCGATCCGGCTCATCAACGCTACGGTATGACGTCTACGGCCGTTTTGGGGTCTTGTATTCGACTTCCTTCTGGAACGGTTCCCAGATGGTTTCGTAACCGACATAACCCTTTTCGTTTGGCGCCATCTGACGCGTCGTCAAAAAGCGCGTATGGCCGTCAGGAACTTTGGTGTCAGGTTTTTTCTCGTCGCTCATAAGTCACCTTTTTTGCTTTGAAGCCGGGATTGCAAGTGCAAGTAACTAAAGCCGAAATTTGTCCGGTGCCATTCAACGCCGCCGCTCAAACAGGTCTCATGAGTGACGGGTCGATCGCCGCCTCCGCAACGATCGCCCCGCCCGCTCGTGTCTCTTCATCGGTGGCGTCGCGCACGGTCAGCACCTCGAGCGTAAAGACAACCTCTCTGCCGCAAAGCGGATTGTTGCCATCGACAGTCAGCGTCTTGTCGTCGACCCGCGTCACGATAAAGCTGCGGGTCTGACCCTTGTCGCTTTCCATGAGGATGGAAGTGCCGACTTGCCGATAATCCTCTGGAACGTTCTCGATGTGATCGGTAAAAACCAGCGACTCGTCTCTCGGGCCGAAGATCTGATTGCCATCGATCGGCACCGCGATGACGTCGCCGGCGGACTTACCCTCCAACTCCTGATGGACGGAAGGGGCCAGAATCTCATTGTGTCCGTGAACATAGCCCAAGGGGAATTCGACCATGGTGAGAACGTGTCCCGATTTCTTGTCGGTCACCTTGTAGGTTAGTTCGACAAGCTTGCCGTCCTGGATGGTTTCACTCATGTCGAATCCAAGCCGAGTGGTCAGAAGATGGATGCACCGAAAATCCTGACCTTTCCGTCTTCATAGCCAAGCACAAGCCGGCCGAGCCATTCGCCTGGCCTTTTAGTGCTCCGTTGCCGGTAAATAACCGTCACGTGTTCGCCCCGGCGGATAACGCCGAGATAGTCGGCGTCTTCGGACAGGTTTCTCGCCAGTTCGCTGTTTGCGAACTGGTGGCCGACCTGAACTTGGTCCATGGCAAGCGCGAAGGCGCTGGAAAAATTCTTGACGAATTCTCCGTACTTGCCTTCGTTCGAATATTTGACGAGATCGCGCCAGAGGGAATCGGCTATCGCCTTTATCTCCTCATCAGTCTTGTCAATAATGTTCACGCTCGGCTCGTTCTGACCGGAAGAGACCGCCGTTTTAGGGTCCACGACACTCAACATGCTGGCCTCTCTGCACGCGGGCAAACGTTTTGCGCGTACGTCCGCCCGGGGCGATTGCTACTCGCCTTCACCAACCAGGTGATAACAAGGCGCCTTCTCCATGGTGTATTCACCGGTTTTCGGATCGCGGCGCGAAACGGTCAGCACGTGCCAGTTTGCGTCGTCCACCTTCATGGCATCACCGCGGTAGTAGTAGCCCGGCCAGCGGGTCTCCTTGCGGAATAGCGTGTGCTGCGTGACGCACTCTGCGGCGCGATGACGGTGCTTCAACTCCCACGCGCGCAGCAACTCGTGAATATCTTTTGCGGCCAGGCTCTCAAGGTCTTCTTCCATGATCTTGAGCTTCTTGAGACCGATACTCAGGAGCTTCTCGTTGGTCATGTAGTTGACGGTCACCCCGCCGCAGTACTCATCCATCAGCTTCTGCAGACGGTCGAGCCCCTGCTTGGGATTGATGTAGTGCGGGTTGACATCGCCCGCCACGATCTCATTGCGGTAGACTTTGTAGTGCTCCAGCGGCTTGTAGATCTCTTTTTTGCGGCGCTCGATCTGCTCGGCGGAGACGACAATGCCTTCGCCCTTGCCATCGTCGATGTATTGGCAAGCAGCCTTCGCGGCGAGACGGCCTTCGGTGAACGAACCGGATGAGAAGGCGTGCGGCGTGCCGCCGACCGCGTCGCCGGCGCCGAACAGACCTTCGATCGTCGTCATGCGGTTGTAGCCCCAGAAATACTCAGGGGGAGAAACGTCCTCGGGACCCGAGCACCAGGCGCCCGAGCAGGTCGCGTGCGAGCCCATGACGTAGGGCTCGGACGTCGTCAGTTCCGGGTTCTCGTTCTTGGGGTCCACGTCCGTCGCAGCCCAGAGGACCGCCTGGCCGATGGTCATGCCGAGGAAGTTTTCCCAGCCGACCTCTTCCAGATGGGGATCCTGGAAGGCTTTCATGGTCACCATGTAAATGGGGCCGCGGCCGGCATTCACTTCACTGATGATGCAATGGTTGCGCAGGCAGGTCGGGATCGGCCGATGCGTCAAGTGCGAAGCTTCCGGATCCAGATATTCCTTGCCGACCATCTTCTGAAGTTCGGGGAACCACTTGGATTCATACTCCTCGCCCAGGCAATTTTGCGTATAGGTCTTCAAGTGCAGGAAGTAGGCGCCGACCGGGCCGTAGCCGTCCTTGAAACGCGCCAGCACGATGCGGTTTTCCATCTGCGTCATCTTGGCGCCGGCGTTGATCATGAGGCCGTAGGCCGACGCGGACGACCAGGGCGCGTACCAGGTCCGGCCGGACCCCTCGCCCACTGAACGCGGCTTGAAGATGTTGGAGGCGCCGCCCGCGCCGCAGATCACGGTCTTCGACTTGAAGACGTGATAGTTGCCCGTGCGGACGTTGAAGCCGACGGCACCGGCAACCCGGTTCTCCTTGCTTTCGTCCATCAAAAGGTGGGTGACGCAGATGCGGTTGAAGACCTTATCCGCTGATTTTTTGGCGGCCTCGGCCACGATGGGCTTGTAGGACTCGCCATGAATCATGATCTGCCATCGCCCTTCACGAAGATAGCGCCCCGTTTTCGGGTCCTTCATGATGGGCAGGCCCCACTCTTCGAACTGGTGCACGGTCGAGTCGACGTGACGCGCCATATCGAACAGCAAGTCTTCCCGCACCAGACCCATCAGGTCGATGCGCGCGTAGCGGACATGGTCCTCCGGCTTATTTTCGCCCCAGCGGGTGCCCATGTAGCAATTGATGGCGTAAAGGCCCTGGGCGACCGCACCGGAGCGATCGATATTGGCCTTCTCGGCAATGACGATCTTCTTGTCCTGCCCCCAGAATCTGGCCTCCCAAGCAGCGCCGGTGCCGCCGAGGCCTGCACCGGCGACCAGAATATCGATGCCGTCTTCGACGATCGTTTTGTATGCCATCAGTAATACACGCCTTTCTTCAGCTTAAGACCGCTGGCCTCGAGCGTGTGCAATCCGCCGTCATCCATGCGGATAAATTTCGGCTCGCTGTACAACAGCTGGCTATCGCGCATTTCCTTGGTCGGCGGGGGAACGTCGGCGAGTTTCGGGATCGCCGTTCCCCAGGGCTTGGTGGTGATCGGCGACAGGAAATTCTTTTCCGTGCCGTTCCGATATTTGACCTTCCAGGCGATCGTGCCTTTCGCTTCGTCGCGGTCGACGCGAACGCTGTGACCGAGCGGGGCGAAGTCGGCATAGCCGCGCACATCGATCGCATGCTGCGGACAAGCCTTGACGCAGGAGTAGCACTCCCAGCACATACTCGGCTCGATGTTGTAAGCGCGGCGATAGGTCGGATCGATGTGCATGATGTCCGAGGGACAGATGTCGACGCAATGTCCGCATCCGTCGCATCGCGTCATGTAGACGAAGGTAGGCATCTATCGGCTCCTTCTTATTCTCTTCCGAAAGAACTTGCGGACTGCTCTTTAATAGTGGCGGGGCGCTTCGCGCTTGATGCCAAGCCCCATATCCATCGGAGCGTCTCGCAACAGTTCCATGGAATGTCTTTTCTGCTGTTCAGGATCGTCACGGGTCAACGTCGGTAAGTTCATCGCTGAACCATTGGCCTTTGCGACTCTTTTCTCGAACGCGGCCGCCGGTTTGAAGAACATATGAGAGAACTTCGACCACGGGATCGATGCAAACAACGCCGTGGTGGCGATGAGATAGAGCGTCAGGAACACGTAGCTCCAAGCGGTATTGCCTGCTGTCTGCAACCACGCCCAGATCAAGCCGAAGGCCGCGCCCAGCACGAGCATGGTGACGAAAAGATCAGCCCGCATGAGGCGAAACGGCGACTGACCTTCCGCGGCGACATCGGCACGAATGAAAAACCAGAACCAGCAACCGCCGAGGCAAATCATCAGCGCGCCGATGTACCAAAGCGTCGCGAGCGCCTGGGGTCCCGGATCGGCCGGCTTCGGATAGGCGAACACCATAATGGCGGCGGTGGCGACATAGATGATGAAGCCGTACATCCCTAAGAGATGTGCGACGCGGCGTTGCTGGTTGCAGAACTCGCCCGACAACGCAACGTCCACCACCGCGGTCTGCACCGCGATCGCGATCTTTTCACCACCGCCAACGGACTTCTTTGCGTTCTTTTCGGAGTCGCGCATGTTCGCAAAGAAGTACTTGGCGCTCCTTTTATGAATGACGTCGAACAACGTGCCGGCCACGACCAGGAAAGCCATGACGACGACGTAGGCCTGCATGATCGCAGGCGGCACGACTGCCGAAAGCTCAGCGAACGGATTGTTGGTGAACATCGCTCGACGTTTCCCCCGATTAGCCTAAGTTTTGAGCGTCACGATAGCCGACGGGGCGCTCACTTGCAATCTTTCGAATATGTACTTTTGGCCGCGGCCAGAGCCACAGCTGTTGCCCCGACCGTCGGACACGGCTTTCTATATTCTTGTTACAAAGAGCGCAAAACAAAACAGGTCCACTGCGTGAGACAACGTTCATTCACGCAAGCGAACGTTTCGTTCGGTGAATCTTCTTCTTGAAATCAACCGCGCCGGAACGCAATCGATGCAATCCATCCCGTCAGCAACGCCATGCCCATGGCGGCGAGTCCATAGATGAGACTGTGGTCGATAGAAGCCGTGGCCACGAATTGCGCCACGCCGACTTTCTCGACGTTAAGCGGCGACTCCGTATGAGCAACAGCGACGCCATCAGCTAAAATTTTCAAGTCAACATCGTAGGTGCCGGTCAGCACTATCTTCGGCAAATACGCGGCCCTGAAAGACCGCCGCCCAGGTCGTTCCAAAAATAGAAATCGAGAAGGCCCATCTTCCGATGTACCGCCCGGGAAGTGGCGCGCCCGAAGAGATTCGAACTCCTGACCCCCAAATTCGTAGTCTGGTGCTCTATCCAGCTGAGCTACGGGCGCTTGATGCCGCTGCCGGTTTTGGGCTGCGGAACCGGGCATTAGCTAACGTTTTGGGTATCTATTGGCAAGGGTTGCCGGCCCCCTCGCCCCGCAAGCGCTGCCCAGTCAAGCGCCCGGTTCTCAACATGAATTCGATAGGAAAGCAGCGCCATATTAGCGACTGCAAATACAAGCGCGAAAACCGGCAGTCCGAACGCCAGGGGAACCACCGCAATCTCCAACGCCACGATCAGGTAGTTCGGGTGCCTGAGCCAGCGATAGGGCCCGCGCGCGACCGCCTCCGTGCCCGGCAGCACGATCACGCGCGTGGTCCAGCGCCACCCAAGGCTCATGATCACCCACAGGCGGCCGCCCTGTAACACGACAAAAACCGCCAGCCAGAATGGATCGACGGCACGGCCATGGCCGAACATCCACAGCCCAAGCAACCAGAACGCATGCAGCGCCACCATGAGGGGATAATGCGCGGCGCCGAGTTCGACGCCGCCGGCAGCGCGCAACCGCCGCGTATTCCATTGCGCGAAGCCGAGTTCCGCGAGCCGCTGGGCGACCAGGAACGCAACCAGCCACGCGCCCTCACCCATGCGCAGTTTCCTTGCGCACAATCTTTTCCGACAACCGGTTCCCACTTTTCGAGATCATGCGGCCTCGAGCGCCAGGAAACTGGCGGTGAAGCCGGGCCCGAGCGCCGTCAGCATCGCCGATCCGCGCATGCCGCGCTTGAGGGCGCGATCGAGCACGAATAACACGCTGGGCGCCGACATGTTGCCGTGCCCACGCAACACTTCGCGCTCGTCGCGCAGCGTGCCTTTTTGCAATTGAAGCGCCGTCTCGACCGCGTCGAGCACCTTGGCGCCGCCCGGATGGCAGATGAACTGCGGCGCCACCAGCCGCGCGGCCCTGACGAAGCGGCGCGCCGGCGCCGCCAATCTCTGTTCAATGAAGCGCGGCAGCGAACGCGACAGCACGACGCCGAGGCCGACAGGATCGACGGTCCAGCCCATGATATCGAGCGTGCCGGGCCAAGTGTGCTCGGCGCCGACGCCAATCTGCAAACCGCTTTGCTCCCGCTCGGCGCGCAACAGGCAGGCCGCCGCGCCGTCGCCAAACAGCGCCGAGGAAATGACGTCGGCCTTGTTGCCGCGGTCGCCGCGGAACGCCAGCGTGCAGGTTTCGACCGCGACCATCAGCACGACCTCGCCAGGCTCCGCCCGCGCGAGCCGTGCGCCGAGCGCAAGGCCGGCTACACCGCCGGCGCAACCGCGGCCGAACACCGGCACCCGCACCACGTTTGGCCGAAATCCCATTTCGCATAAGACATGCGCTTCCAGGCTTGGCGTCGCGATGCCGCTTGATGACACGGTGACGACGACGTCGACGTCGCGCGCTGCAAGTCCGGCGCCGCGCAGCGCGCGCTGCGCCGCCTGCACGAACAGTGCGCCGGCACCTTCGAGAAAAGCTTGCGTGCGCTCCGGCCAGCCGCGCGGCTCCAAGAACCAGTCGAGCGGGCGCACGGAATAACGCTTCTCGATTCCAGCATTACGATATACGTCGGCGAGCTTCGGGTAGCGCGCAAGCGAGCGTGCATAGATGCCGCGCAATGCGGCCGCCACCTCTGCTTGTTCGATTTCATGCGGCGGCAGCGCCGTTGCGAGCGAAAGCAGGTTTACCGTTTGCGGCGCCATGGATGTCCCTCGGGTCATTGCCCTCAGGGGAGAACACCGGCAAGCGATGTTTCATTGGCGTTTCACGAAGCCGCGCAATCACATAGCCGTGACCGCCTTAAGCCCGCGCGCGCTCGCCGCGCCGCGATTTCAGATCGACCGCGCTGTCGGGAAAGGTGATGCGGAAGGTGGCGCCGATGGTTCCCGGCACCAGGGCAATCTCGCCGCCATGGGCACGCACCAGCTCGGCGGCAATGGCCAAGCCGAGGCCGGCACCGCCGGCATGGGTCGAGCCGTGGAAGGCCTTAAACAGATTGACGCGCACTTTCTCCGGCACACCTGGCCCGGTGTCGGAGACTTCCAGCACCACCACGCTGCCCTCGCGCCGGCCGGTGATGCGGATCTGGTCGCGCGCCGGATCGCGGGCGCCGCGCGCTTCCAGCGCCTGCACGGCGTTGCGCGCCACGTTGACCAGCACCCGGAACAATTGATCGTAATCGGCCTCGACCGTCAGCCCGCGCTCGACCGACATGATCCAGCGGATCGGCACGTCGAAGGAAAGACCGAGCGCCTCGTGCACCTCCTCGACCAGCGGCTCGATCGCGACGGTCTTGCGCTCGGGCGGCGGCTCATGCGCGGCGCCGTAGGACAGCGTCGACTGGCAGAAGGCGATCGCGCGTTCGAGCGCGCGCATCAGCTTGGGCGCGAAGCGCTGTACCTTCGGGTCCGGCACGTGCGCGAGCTGATCGGAGAATAGCTGCGCCGAGGCCAGCAGATTGCGCAGGTCGTGATTGATCTTCGACACTGCGAGGCCGAGCGCGGCCAACCGGTTCTTCTGATTCAGCATGGAGGCAAGCTCGCGCTGCATGGCGGCAAGCTCCTCCTCGGCGGTACCGATTTCGTCGCCGCGGCCGGATTCAGCGATGATGCGTCTGGGATTTTCAGGATCGGCGCGGAACGCGATCATGTTGTCGGTGATACGCCGCATCGGGCGCACCAGCAGATAGTTGAGCGCCAGGAACACCAGCGCCGCGGTGATGCCGGAGATCACCAACGACAACAGCAGGATGTTGACCGAGAAGGACCACATCGCTTTGCACAACGGCGCTTCGTCGAGAACGATCTCGAGGAATTCACCATGCGCCATCGGCGCTGGGCCCACCACGCGCATGACGTCGTCGGGCATGCAGAACAGCAGCGCGCTGAAGGCGTCCATGATGGCGTGCCACCAGCGCAGGTCACGCATGTCGATGTCCTGCGCAATCTTGGCCGGTACGTTGGAGGCAGCGAGCATGCGCCGCTCATTGCCCATCTTCACCGCCACCGCGCGCGCGCCGATGCTTGCCAGAATCTGCTTGGCGAGACTTTCCGGCACCATGCCGCTGGGCGCGGCATCGAGCACCAGCGCCGCGGTATGCGCGGCGGCCAGGCGGTCGTTCAGCCAGTTGAGCCGGAAATTGGCGATCGACGGTACGTAGATGAGGATTTCCGCAACCATCACGAAAACGATGGTGAGGAACAGCAGCTTGCCCGACAGGCCGACGCGCGGGCCGCGCGCCGCAGGTTGCGGCCCTGGCATGATCTGCTCGACCGTTGGCTCGTTTCCCGCCTGCAAGTTCGCCTCAACCAAAGATTCGCATGAAGGCAATGATGCGCCGCACCCAAGGGCTCGTCAAACTTGGCGTAAAAAAGTCGATGGCCGCACGCTTGCCGATTTCCGACCGCGTCGGATATGGCAGCACGACGCCGGTCATGGCGCGGATGTTCAAGCCCTGCGAGATCGCCAGAATCCAGGTCGCGATCAACTCGCCGGCCTGCGCGCCGACGATTGTTGCGCCGAGGATCTTCCCCTTCTTGTTCGTGATGACCTTGATATGGCCGTGGGTCTCGCGTTCGGTCTGGGCGCGGTCGTTGTCGTGATAGGGCCAGCGCAGGATGCGGATTTTCATCTTGCGTTTGCGCGCATCGGCCTCGGAGATGCCGGCCTGCGCCAGCTCCGGCTCGGTATAGGTCACCCATGGGATGACGTCGTTGTCGACGCGCACGGGCAACCGGAACAGCGCGTTCCGGATCACCAGGCCGGCGTGATAATTGGCGGCGTGGGTGAACTGCAACTGTTTCGCCGCGCAATCGCCGATGGCATAGACGCGCCCATTGCTGGTCTTGAGCCGCTTGTTCACGGCGATACCGGCGCGGTCATAGCGGATGCCGGCGGCTTCCAGATCGAGCCCGTCCACCGTCGGCCTGCGCCCGGCGGCGACCAGCAGATGGCTGCCTTCGACCGTCTCCTCGTCGCCCTCGCCCGCAAGGGTGACGGTCACGCTGCCGGGAGAATGCCCGATGTGCGCGATCTTTACGCCACTGCGGATGACGACGCCCTCGCGTTCGAGCTGAGCGACCACGATGGCCGCCGCTTCCGGGTCGTCCTTGGCGAGCGGTGCGAAGGCTTCCAGTACGGTCACCTCGCAGCCGAGCCGGCGGAACCCTTGCGCCATTTCAAGTCCAATGGGGCCGGCGCCGATGACGACGAGATGGCGCGGCCGCTCGGTGAGCGTGAAAATGGATTCGTTGGTCAAATACGGGCCGGTCTCGATGCCGGGGATCGGCGGTACGCCCGCGGTCGACCCAGTGGCGATGACGAAGCGTCGCGCGCGTATCTCGTAAGCGTCACCGACGACGACGCGGCGGCGGTCCGCAAACTTGGCGTGGCCCTTGATCACCTGCACGCCGAGCCCGGTGAAGCGCTCGACGGAATCGGTCGGCGCGATGGCGGCGATCACGCGCTGCACGTGGTCGTGCACCTTGGCGAAATCGATTTGCGTTTGCGCCGCCACGCCGAACGGCAAGGCGCTGCGCGCGAGTTCGGCGTGCTTGGCCGCCGCCAGCAAGGCCTTCGATGGCACGCAACCGCTGTTGAGGCAGTCGCCGCCCATCTTGTGGCTTTCGATCAGCACGCAGGAAACGCCGAAGGCCGCCGTGGCAGCGGCGACCGACAGGCCGCCGGAGCCGCCGCCGATCACGCATATGTCGGGTGTCAGTGTTTCAGCCATGCCCCCTCGCTCTCGCCGCGCGACAATAACTCATAGATTACATCGTCGCGCGCGAGCGCGCCCGCAGCCGTTTCACCACCACCGGCACCAGCGCCAGCACGCCGAGCGCGATCAGCGCGCCGATCAGTTCCGGCGTCAGGATGCCTCGGGCATTGAAGGTCAGGTGGCAGTCGGCCTGGCCGGCGGCCATGCAGGCGTCGTAGGTGCTCTTCTGGGCGGAGATGATGCTGTCGAGGCCGGTGCCGGCGAAGGCATAGACGGTGCCGCCGGGAATAATGCCGAGCGCGGTGGCGGCAACGAAGGTCGACAGCTTCACCCCGGCGAAGGCGGGCACCAGATTAACCAGGAAGAATGGAAAGGCCGGCACCAGCCGCAGGAACAAGAGGTAGCTGAAGGCGTCGTCCCGGAACCCCTGCGCCAGTTGATTGGCGCGCGGGCCGGCGCGCTTGAGCAGCGGCTCGCCCAGCGCGGTGCGCGCCACCAGGAAGATGACGGTGGCGCCAAGGGTGGCGCCGATCACGGCCGCCGAGGCGCCCAACACCAGACCGAACAGAAAGCCGCCGGTCACGGTGAGGAACGTCGCGCCAGGCAGGGACAGGGCGACCGCCACGACATAAAGCGCGATATAGGTGAGCACCGCCAGAACGCGGTGTTCCGTCACGAAGGCGTCGATCGCCGCGCGGTGCTGGACCAGCGCCTCGAGCGAGATCATGCCACGGCCGAATGTGAAATACGCCGCAGCCGCGAGCAGGACGATCACGATTAAAGGGATCAGCCGGCGGGCCAGCGGCGCGGAGCCAGAAGCGGTTTCAGCCATGCGCGTTATATACACGAGCGCCCGCGAAACAGGGCCGCCATCACCTGCTTGTGAGGGTTTTTGACCGCCAGACGCCGCATTCGGCCCCGCCGGCGGTCGCATTGACGCGCCCTAGCCCCTCCCTTATAAGCCGCGCAAATCGCGTGCCGATCCGCCGTTCCCGCGGATTTTCATGGCGAATTGCGGGGTTGCTTGGCACTCTCGCCGCCACGGCGCGACCAGCGGAGAACTTAATCGTGAAGCGGACCTATCAACCGAGCAAGCTTGTACGCAAGCGCCGTCACGGTTTCCGCGCGCGCATGGCCACCAAGGGCGGACGCAAGGTGGTAGCGGCACGGCGATCGCGCGGGCGCAAGCGGCTTTCCGCCTGACGGGGGGCGGGAAAGAGATCCGCAGCGCTTGTTTTCATGGAACGACTGAAGCAACGGGCGGACTTTCTAGCCGCGGCGTCCGGGACTAAGGTCTCCGCCTCCGCGTTCATGTTGCAGGCGCGCCGGCGGGCGGATGAGGGGCCGGTGCGATTCGGCTTTACCGTATCGAAGAAGGTCGGCAATGCCGTCGAGCGCAACCGTGTACGCCGCCGCTTGCGGGAGATGGTGCGGCTGGCGGCCGGCAGCCGGACGCGAGCCGGTCATGATTATGTGCTAGTCGGCCGGCGCGCCGCGCTGAAGGCGCCGTTCGAGCGATTGGCCAAGGACTTCGACGGCGCGTTGCGCCGCGTGCATGCGGGGCGTAACGGCAAGACGGAATCCCGATGACCGACAACAAGAACACCATCGTCGCCATCGTGCTGTCGGCCGTCGTGCTGATCGCGTGGCAATTTTTCGTCGGGCTGCCGCAGCAAAAGGCGCGGCAGGAACAACTTAAAACGCAGCAGCAACAGCAGCAGCCGCAGCAAAAACAGGCCGCGCCATCCGGCCAGACCACGCAGCCGGCGAAACCGTCCGCCCAGCCGGGCGCGCCGCCGCAGCCGCCCGGGCAAACCGCGCAGGCGCCCGCCGGCGCTGCCGTCAGCCGCGCCGCGGCGCTTAAGACCTCGCCGCGCATCCAGATTGCGACCGACAGCCTGCAAGGCTCGATCGATCTCAAGGGCGCGCGCATCGACGATCTGGCGCTCACCAAGTATCACGAGACCGTCGATCCGAAGTCGCCGCCGATCGAGTTGCTGTCGCCGTCCGGCAGCCCCACGCCGTTCTATGCCGAATTCGGCTGGACCGGCGCGCCGGACGCCAAGCTCACGCTGCCGACCGCCAATACCGTGTGGACGCAAAGCGGCTCCGGCGCGCTCAGCGTCGGCCATCCGGTGACGCTCACCTACGACAACGGCCAGGGTCTCACGATTCCGCCGCACCATTTCAGTCGACGACAAGTACCTGTTCACCATCAAGGACGAAGTGGCGAACAAGGGCGCGAACCCGGTCACGCTCTATCCTTACGGGCTGATCTCGCGCCACGGCACGCCGAAAACGCTCGGCTACTACATTTTGCATGAGGGCCTGATCGGCGTGCTCGGTGACAAGGGCCTGCAGGAATACACCTACAAGAAGATCGAGGAAGAGAAGGTCATCAACTTCAACGTGACCAACGGCTGGCTCGGCATCACCGACAAATACTGGGCGGCGACGCTGTTGCCCGATCCGAAGGCGCATCTCACGGCACATTTTTCGGCCGGCAAGCTGGGCGACAAGGAAACCTACCAGACCGACTACCTGCTCGACGCCAAGACGATCGCGCCCGGCGCCACCGCCACCGTCGACGCACGGCTGTTCGCCGGCGCCAAGGAACAGCACGTCATCAACGCCTACGAAGAAAAGTACCACATCAACCGCTTCGATCTGCTGATCGACTGGGGCTGGTTTTATTTCATCACCAAGCCGCTGTTCGTCGTGATCGACTATTTCTACCGCCTGGTCGGCAATTTCGGCCTGGCGATCCTGATCGTCACCGTGCTGATCAAGCTCGCCTTCTTCCCGCTTGCCAACAAGTCCTATGCCTCGATGGCCAAGATGAAGGCGGTGCAGCCGCAGATGCAGGCGCTGCGCGAGCGCTATCCCGACGACAAGGCCAAGCAGCAGCAGGAGCTGATGGCGCTCTACAAGAAAGAGAAGATCAATCCGCTCGCCGGCTGCCTGCCGATCGCCATCCAGATTCCGGTGTTCTTCTCGCTCTACAAGGTGCTGTTCGTCACCATCGAGATGCGGCACGCGCCGTTCTTCGGCTGGATCCACGACCTCTCGGCGCCCGACCCGACCAACGTGTTCAATCTGTTCGGCCTCATTCCGTTCGACCCGACCGTGGTTCCGGTGATCGGCCATTTCCTGCATCTCGGCGCCTGGCCGCTGATCATGGGCGTGACCATGTGGGCGCAGATGAAGCTCAACCCGGCGCCGCCCGATCCGACCCAGAAGATGATCTTCGACTGGATGCCGATCATCTTCACCTTCATGCTGGCGGGCTTTCCCGCGGGCCTTGTGATCTACTGGGCGTGGAACAACTCGCTGTCGGTCGCGCAGCAGTCGATCATCATGCGCAAGCACGGGGCGAAGATCGAGTTGTTCGACAATATCAAGGCGGTGTTTG
>CAWFEO010000039.1:0-186937 GCA_963814885.1 uncultured Alphaproteobacteria bacterium
CGCCCTGCGCGATATCGATGAGCGGAGCGGCCGCCGGTTTGGCGATGCCGAGCGAGGCCATCAATCCGCGCGCGGTGCCGCCATGGGCGGTGACGACGGTGTCCTGGCGGAGACTGTCGTACCAATCGCGCATGCGCTCCGCCACGGTCTTGTAGCTTTCCCCGCCCGGCGCCACGAAGTGCCATTTGTCGTGCTCGCGCAGGGCAACCCGTTCCGGATCGCGCGAATGCAATTGCGCGAGGGTGAAGCCTTCCCATTGCCCGAAGCAGATTTCGATGAGCCGCGGCTCGATTGCGTAGCCTTGAACGCCAAGACCGAGCGCCGGGCGCGCCAGTTCCATGGTCTGGCGGGCGCGGCCAAGCGGGCTCGAGACATAGTCGAGCGCGGCGGCATCAACGCCTTGGCCGGCGAACAGATCGCGCAGGACCTCACCGCAATGGGTGGCTTGCGCGCGCCCGCGCGCGTTGAGCGGCACATCCTGATGGCCCTGCAGACGGCGTTCGACGTTCCAGTCGGTCTCACCGTGGCGGAGGTAGTAGATGGTTGGCGCCGCCATGAAATACAGTCGTCAGTCGCCCACCGTGATGTCCGGTGCGTCGGGATTCTTGATGCCGACGACGTGATAGCCGGCGTCGACGTGATGAATCTCCCCGGTCACGCCGCTCGACATATCGGAGAGGAAATAGACCCCGGTCTTGCCGACATCGTCCAGCGTGACGTTGCGCCGCAGCGGTGTGTTGTACTCGTTCCACTTCAGGATATAGCGGAAGTCGCCGATGCCGGAGGCGGCCAGCGTCTTGATCGGGCCGGAGGAGATGGCGTTGACGCGGATGTTCTTAATGCCGAGATCGGCGGCGAGATAGCGCACTGACGATTCAAGCGCAGCCTTCGCCAGCCCCATGACGTTATAATGCGGCATCCATTTCTCGGCACCGTAATAAGTGAGCGTGAGCATCGAGCCGCCATTGGTCATCAGCTTTTCGGCGCGCTGCGCGACGGCGGTGAACGAGTAGCAGCTTACCTGCATGGTCTTGGTGAAATTATCCAGCGTGGTGTCGACGTAGCGGCCGTCGAGCTGATCCTTGTCCGAATAGGCAATGGCGTGCACCAGAAAATCGAGCGAGCCCCAGGCCGACTGCACCGCGGCAAACACCGCGTCCACCGAGGCCGGATCGGTGACGTCGCAATGGCCGGCCACCAGGCCGCCTACTTCCGCGGCCAGCGGCTCGACGCGCTTCTTGATCGCATCGCCCTGATAGGTGAAAGCAAGCTCGGCGCCCTGGTCGCGGCAGGCGCGCGCGATGCCCCAGGCGATCGAGCGGTTGTTGGCCACGCCCATGATCAGGCCGCGTTTGCCGCGCATCAGACCCGAAGTTTCCGGCATGACCCTTCCCGCTTTGGCCGGTCAGCGCCGGCTGTCTCCCTATGGCATAGGGTCTTGGGCCCATCAAGCAATGCGCCGTTTCGGGCGCTTGGCGCCGTTAAATCCATTCGTTTCAGGGAATATGATCGAATTCGAGGGGTTTTTCTAACGGTTGACGGTGTCGACTAGCGCGGTGTCTTACGTGTTGCGCAAACCAGGGAGGGCCGGCTTGGCCACGTTCCAGCAGAAGATCGAGACGGCGATCCCGGCGTTGCGCCGCTATGCCCGGGCGCTGACGCGGGACTCGGATATCGCCGACGACCTGGTCCAGGACACGCTGGTGCGGGCGCTGCGCTCGGAGCACCTGTTTGAAGGCGACGAGATTCGCAGCTGGCTGTACACGATCCTGACCAACCTCAACCGCAACCGGCTGCGATCGCTGGCGCGCCGGCCGGTGCTGGCGTCGATCGACGACAACGACGCACCGGATCAGGCCGGACCGGAAGCCGGCGGGCGCGACATCGAGCGGGCGCTCGCGCTTCTGGTGGAGGAGCAGCGCGCGGCGCTGCTCTTGGTGGTGCTGGAGGGCCTCAGCTATCGCGAGGTCGCCGAAGTGCAAGGCGTACCGATCGGCACCGTGATGTCGCGTCTGGCGCGCGCGCGCGTCCAGATCAAGACCTATCTCGAAGGCGGGCGCCCGGCGCTGCGCCGCGTGAAATGAAGGACAAGGTGAAGCCATGACGACGCAAGATTCACCCGTGACCGAGGACGAACTGCACGCCTATGTCGACGGCGAATTGCCGGCCGACCGTGGGGAAGCCGTCAGCTCCTGGCTGGCCGCCCATCCCGAACAGGCCGCGACCGTCGCCGCTTGGCGGGCGCAGGCCGAGGCTATCGCTGCGCGCTACGGCGCGGTCGCCGGCGAGCCGGTGCCGGAGCGGCTTAAGCTCAGCCGGATCATGCGGCAGAACCGATCGAACCGCTCGCTGGCGGCACTTGCCGCCGCCGCGGCTATTGTCGCCTTTGTCGTCGGCGGCGCCGCCGGCTGGATGGCGCGCGGCGCATCGGCTGCAGCGCCCACCAGCGCCGGCTCGATCACCGCTGACGCGTTGGAGGCACACAAGCTCTACGTGGTCGAAGTCCGTCATCCGGTGGAAGTGCCGGGCAATGAACGCGCGCACATGACGGCATGGCTGTCGAAGCGGCTCGGCTATGCGCAGCGCATCCCCGAACTGCAATCGATCGGCCTCAAGCTGGTCGGCGGCCGGCTGCTGCCGGGCCCGAATGGCGCCGCCGCGATGTACATGTATGAGGGCGCGTCCGGCGAACGCTTCACGCTCTATTGCGCCAAGGCGACGTCACCGGAAAGCGCGCTCCGCTTCAAGACAGGCAAGCACTTCGCCGCCTTCACCTGGATCGACGGCCATGCCGGCTATGTGGTGAGCGGGCCGGACAACCGCGCCCAGCTCGAGAAGATCACCAAGACGATTTACGAGCAGTTGGACAAGAGCAGCGCGCGCAAATCTTGATTACGCGTCCTGATCACGCCATGTCCGCGCGCGGATCGTAGGGCTTGCTGTCGCGCCACTTCTTCATCAGCTCTTTGAATTCGTCATCGGCGCGCTCGGGCAACACGACGCGCACGGTGGCGAGCAGATCGCCGCTGCCGCTCTTGGCCTTGAGACCCTTGCCCTTGAGGCGGAAGGTACGGCCCGAATTGGTGCCGACCGGAATCGCCAGTTCCACCGCGCCATCGAGCGTCGGCACCCGCACCTTGCCGCCGAGCGCCGCTTCGTAAAGCGTAATCGGCAGGTCGAGCCGCAAATCGGAACCGTCCGGCTTGAACAGCGGATGCGGCGCGACATTGACGGTGATCAGCGCGTCGCCGGCCTTGCCTTGGGCGCTCGGCCAGCCCTGGCCTTTCAGCCTGATGGTCTGCCCGCTGAGGAGGCCGGCCGGAATCTTGACATCGATGTCTTTTCCCGTGGGCAGATGCACGCGCGCCTTGGTGCCTTTGGCGGCGTCCGGCAGGCTGACGGTGAGGGTGGCGTGCAGGTCCTGGCCGGTGACCGGCGCGCCGAAATCCTCCGCCTCGAAATGCGCGCCGCGGCCGCCGCGCGCCGCGCCGCCGAACATGTTGTGCAAAATATCCTCGAAGCCGCCGCCGCCGCGAAATCCGCCGCCGCCGCCACCGCCGGTGCGCTGAAAGCCGTCCGGCCCGAAACTGAAGCTCTCGAAATGGGCGCCACCCGGACCCTGCCGAAAGCCGCCGCCACCGGGCTGCGCGCCGAAGCCCTCGAAGCCTTGGAAGCGCGGCTTGCCCTCGGCGTCGATTTCGCCGCGATCGAAGGCTTTACGCTTTTCGTCATCGCCGACGATCTCGTAGGCGGCATTGAGCTCGGCGAAGCGCGAGGCGGCCTTGGGATCGTGCTTGTTGGCGTCGGGATGCAGCTTCTTGGCGAGCCGCCGGTAGGCGCTCTTGATGTCCTTTTCGCTCGCACCCTTCGATACCCCCAGAATCTCGTAGGGGTCGCGCATCCGTCCAGATCTCCGTGAAAATGCCCTACCCGCCGGCCACGTGCCGGCGACTCGATAGACTGAATGTGGGGTTCAATCGGCCGGGATGCAACGCGTGGGGCTGGCTCACGCCCAGACCGTCAGGAGCGCTTCCAAGGCGTGAGGCTGCGCACTTCCCAGCTGTCCTTGCCCTGCTTGCAGGCTTCACCCTGAAGCCAGGCCTCAGCCTCACCTTTGACATAGCTCGCCAGGAAATTGCGGCAGGTGTGGCCGCCCTGGGTGTAGGCGGAGGCGATCGGCGTGACCGTGCCGCGCGCGCCGCTGCGTGGATTTTCCCAGGGCTGGCTGGCGTCCTTCTTGCCGCCCCGGAGCACCTCGCTGGCGGCGGCGCGGGCGTAAGCCAAATCGCCGGCGGGCGGCATCGTGCTTGCAGGCTTGGCGCCGGGCGGCGGCGTAATGGAACCGGTGGTCGTGGCCCTGTCGCCGCCAAAAAAGGAATCGAGTTGATAGGAGATGCTGCAGCCGCCGGTCGCCAACGCCAGAATCAGTGCCCCTGCGGCGGCGCTGCCGCGGCATAGGCGCAAAGAGGCACATCCACTATAAGGACGCATACGCTGAGCAACCACACCGGCCACGCGAGCACTCCGGGCAATGTCCGATACTGTGCCGATTGAACACCCAAGCTGGTTAACGAGTGGTGATTTTGCCGCCGCCGACGACCCATTACGGCTGTTTGCGGCCTGGCTGGAGAACGCCACCACCTCGGAAACGCGCGATCCGACCGCCATGACGCTGGCGACGGTCGATGCCGACGGGCTGCCGAATGCCCGGATGGTGCTGCTGAAGGGCGCCGATGACCGGGGTTTCGTCTTCTACACCAACATGGACAGCCAAAAAGGCCGCGAACTCGACGTCCACCCCGCCGCGGCGCTGGTCTTTCATTGGAAATCGATCAATCGGCAGGTGCGCGTGCGCGGGCCGGTAGAGCGCGTCAGCGATGCGGAGGCCGATACCTATTTCGCCAGTCGCCCGAAGCAGGCGCAGATCGGCGCCTGGGCGAGCAAGCAGTCGTCGCCGCTGGAAAGCCGGCTCGCCTTCGAGAAGGCGGTCGCGCTCTACGCCGCCAAATATGCCATCGGCCAGGTGCCGCGGCCGCCCTACTGGTCCGGCTACCGGATCGTCCCGCTGGCCATCGAATTCTGGCAGGAGAAGCCGTTCCGCCTGCACGATCGCGTCGCGTTCCGGCGCGCGCAGCCGGGCGCGCCGTGGAGCAAGACGCGGCTCTATCCGTGAGCTAGCATCACACGACAAACCTGCGTGCAGTCGAGAAAGATTCCAAACACGCCATGCCAACCTCGCAATCGAACCAGCCACGCCGCACGCTGCTCCTGACCGGGGCCAGCCGCGGCATCGGCCATGCGACCGTCAAGCGCTTCTCAGCCGCCGGCTGGCGCGTGATCACCTGCTCGCGCCACCCGTTTCCGGAGAATTGCCCGTGGGACGCAGGGCCTGAAGATCACATCCAGGTCGACCTCGCGGACGAGGCCAATACGCTTGCCGCGGTCGAAGAGATCAAGAACCGGCTGGAGAGCAACGAGCTGCACGCGCTGGTCAACAATGCCGCGATCTCGCCCAAGGCCGAGGGCGGCAAGCGCATGGGCACGCTCGATACTGCCATCGAAGTCTGGCACCAGGTGTTTCAGGTGAATTTCTTCGGGCCCATCATGCTGGCGCGCGGGCTGATGGATCAGCTCAAAAGTGCCAAGGGCTCGATCGTAAACGTGACCTCCATTGCCGGCTCGCACGTGCACCCGTTCGCCGGCTCGGCCTATGCGACCTCGAAAGCCGCCCTCGCCTCGCTAACGCGCGAAATGGCCTTCGACTTCGGCCGGCTCGGCATCCGGGTGAATGCGATTGCGCCGGGCGAGATCGACACCGCGATTTTATCGCCCGGCACCGACAAGATCGTCGAGCAAATCCCGCTGCAGCGGCTGGGCACGCCTGACGAGGTGGCCAAGATCATCTACGTGCTGTGCACGGAAACGAGCTCATACGTGAACGGCGCCGAGATTCACATCAACGGCGGGCAGCATGTGTGAGGGCGAACGTTGCCCCTCACTTCACAACCACTTCCGCCACTTGAAATACAGATACGGCAGCACGCCGGCGAGCAGCATTACAAAAAGCACGATCGGATAGCCGTAGGGCGATTCGAGCTCGGGCATGTGCTTGAAGTTCATGCCATAGATCGAGGCGACCAGCGTCGGCGGCATCAGGATCACCGCCGCGACCGAAAAGATCTTGATGATGGCATTCTGCTGCAGGTTGACCACGCCCAGCATGGCGTCGAGCAGGAAAGTCACCTTGTTTGTCAGGTAACTGGCGTGATCCGTCAGGGAGACCACGTCGCGCTGCATCGATTGCAACTGCGTGCGCGTGTCCTTCGGCCATTTCATGCCTTCCAACTCGTTGGCCAGGAACAGGAGCAGGCGGCCGATCGACACCAGGCTCTCGCGCACTTTCGAGTTGAGATCGCCCTTGCGGCCGAGCGCCTTGAGCACCTCGTTGTGGGACGGCGGCTCCTTGCTCTCGTCGGGCTCGAAAATCGTGTGCGAGATCTGATCGACCTCGGCGCCGATGCGCTCGAGGATGTCGGCGGAGCGGTCGATAATGGCGTCGAGCAGGTCCATCAACACGCTGTCGCCGGAGACCTTGGGCGTGCAGAAGCGGCCGAGCTTGTGCTCGACGATGGCGAAGGGGCGCGGCTCGTCGTAACGCACGGTGACCAGCTTGTGCGCGGCCAGGATGAAGGTCACCGGCGTGGTCTTGGGCGCGGTGTCGGAGTGGCACATCAGCACCGCGGTCATGTAGCGCGCGCCCTGCTCCACGTAGAGCCGGCTGGAGACCTCGATCTCCTGCATCTCCTCGCGCGTCGGCACCGCGATGCCGAGCATGCCCTCGACCAGCTTGTCTTCCTGCACGGTGGGCGAAACCAGATCGAGCCAGACCGCCGCGTCCGGCGGCGGCGCGCCGGTGTCGGCCGACAAGCGCTCGAGCGATGTGCCGTGCGGAACGTAGACCGAGAGCATGCACCCACCATCATGCGGCCAGCGGACCTTCTCTCATGGCCCGATCACGCAGGCTTTCGCAAGACAATAAATGGCGCCGGCAGCCGCCTCTGCGCGGCCGCGCGTCAACGTGGTGCGGAGAATGCTGGAGCCTCAGCCGGCGTCGCGGCCGGCAAGTGCATCAGTCGCTGTCGAAAGGGGTCTGGCGGGTTTCCGGCCGGATCGGCTGCTGGCTTCGATGGCGAATGGCGGCGGCCACCGCCGAAATGCCGATCTTGCCGTAGCGGTTGTCGAGCTTGGTATAGTGGCTTCGGGAGTCTTGGCTCTGCTCCGTTGCCTTGGTCGCCTGCATTGTCTCGTTCTCCGGTCCGTCCTTGGGTTATCAAGGCCCGGCTATCTGGTCGCCAACTGGGGCGGAATTGCGCACGCATTCAAATTCTGTCGTGACATTTTGTTGCCGATTGTTGCCGAGCACCGGCGCGCGGCGATCTCGCCTATACGGTCTGTTAAGCCAAACGGTCCGTTAACGCTTGGCGATCAAGGTCGGCCGGATGGCGGCCTGGCTACGGCGCTTTGGAGCTGCCGCCAAGCATGTGCGGCATTCTTGCAACAGGTCCACAGGAAGGGCCTGCCAATACACCGGAAACCGTGGCTTTAGCGCGGGTTTTTCGTTTAATTGCCGCTTCGGGCTTCCGCGTCGAAGCCCGGGGCCGCTCAGGCAAAAAGGGAAAAAAATGGCGACAAGGGGGTTGTTGGTGGTTCTGTTCGGCGCCGGCCTCGTGCTCGGCGGCTGCATGCAGTCCACACTCGAGCCGGCGTCGGAAGCGAACCTGACGCCGCGCGACAAGAAGCTCCTGGCGGCAGCCCCCTACGCGCCGGCGGCGATCCCTGATCCGTACAAGCGGCACCTCGTCACGTATCACCGCAAGGAAACGGCCGGGACGATCGTGATCGATTCCGACGCGCGCTATCTCTACTACGTGCTGCCCGGCAACAAAGCGATCCGCTACGGCGTCACCGTCGGCGAGGAAGCGCTGGCTTGGTCGGGCGTGGCCAAGATCGGCCGCAAGCAGGAATGGCCGTCGTGGACGCCAACCGCCGAGATCAAACAGCGCATGGACGGCATACCGAACTATGTCGGCCCCGGCCCGCAAAATCCGATGGGCGCGCGCGCCATGTATCTCTACGAAGGCAAGAAAGACACGCTCTACCGCATCCACGGCACCAACCAGCCCGAATATATCGGCCAGGCGATTTCGTCGGGTTGCATCCGCATGACCAATGAGGACGTCATCGACCTCTACAAGCGGGTGAAGCCGGGCACGGTGGTGGTAGTGCTGGCGCCGGGCCAAGGCGATTCACCGTTCAATCCGCGGCAGGTGGCGGCGCGCGGCGACCTAACCCAGTAAGCAGACAAGATTTTTCGAAGCGGCGCCGGACGCAATGTCACGGCGCCGTTTTGCTTTTCATGCCCGGCGAACGGATCAGGCGGCCAATTCGATGCGAACGATTTCGGGCGGCACGCCCAGCCGCAGCGGCAACTTGCTACAGCCGAGGCCGCCCGAGACAATCATGTGGCGGTCGCGTTCCACGACATGGCCATAGATAAAGCGTTCGCCATATTCCGACGGGGTCCAGAACGACGGCAGCAGCGGCAGGCGAATCTGGCCGCCATGGGTGTGGCCGGCGATGGTCAGCGCAATGCGCTCCGGCACCTGCGTGAAGATGTCGGGCTCGTGCACCAGCAGGACGACCGGATCGTCGGTGGTGACGTGCGTCAGCGTGCCGGGTAGATCGTCGACGCCAACGTATTTGCCAGGCTCGATCATATAGGCAAGTTGATCGCCGAGACCGGCCAACCAGAAACGGCGGCCCGCCTCGCCGAGCAGCACCGCCTGGTTTTCCAAGACCGGTATACGCACATCGGCCAAGGCTTGGCGCACGGCGTCGATGCCGTACCACCAGTCGTGATTGCCAAGGATCGCATGGACGCCGAGCGGTGCCTTAAGGCGCGCCAGCTCAGCAGCCCAGGCGGCGTGCGGCACGACTTCGGTGACGAAACGATGGGTGGCGAAATAATCGCCCAATACGACGACGAGGTCGCTGCCGAGCGCGTTGCCAGCATCGACCACCTGGCGCACCCGCGCGATGCCCATATTGGGGCCGCCGGCATGCAGGTCGGCGATGACGGTGATGGTCAGGCGCTGGCCCGGCCGCCAGCCCGGCGGCCGCAGCCGGTAGTCGGTGACAATGAGGTCATGGGCGGCTTCGACGGCGGCATAGGCGGTGGTACTGGGCATCAGCACCCCGGCAAAGCCGGCCAGTCCCAGCCCGGCCTTGATGAGGCCACGGCGAGTCACGCCCGCGGCCGCAGGCTGCAGCGGGGCATCGACGATGCGATCAGTCGGGCGGCGGGCCATTAGCGGAAGAGCTAGCCTGGAACCATGAAGGGACAATGGTCGTCCGCTCAGAGTTTGCGGGAATGATTAACGGGTGGCCCGGCCGCGGCCGGCCGCGGCCGCGGCAGCGGAATCCGGCCGGCGGTGGGCTTGGGCGGCGGCGGTTCCCGCACCTCCCACTGGCAAACGCGATAGCCGTGGCTTCGCTCCAGGATATCAAGGTGAATATGGCCGTCGTGGTGGCTGTCCGCGCCCGGCCCGAGCACGGTGGTGAAACGGCGGCAGGCGCTGTCGCGCAAGCCGGTGCGGAAATCTTTCGCCACCGTCATATCGGTCAGCAGGACCACGCGGCCATCGTCGAGGGTGAAGGCGCGCACATCGACGGCGTTGCCGTGGCCGTGTTCGCTTAATTTGGCGCCCGGCACGCGGTTGCGGCTGCGGCATTCGTAATCGTCGTAGGTGTCGACGCCGCGCAATTTGGCGCCGAGAGCGGCCGCGCGCGGCACCGCCTCGTCGCGCACCCAAGCGGCAAGCAATTCCGCCATCGCGCAGCGCAGCATCGGCTGCGGCTTGAATTCGACGCGGGTCTTATCGGCCAGCAGCACCGAATCGAGCCGCACCATGTCGCGGCCGCCGCAGGCGCCGGGTCCGATCAGCCACGGCATCGGCTCGATGGCGGCCATGGCCGCGAGCCGTTCATCGCAAAGCGTCGGATCGCTGCTGACACCGGTTGCATTGAATTCAAGGCCGGCGATCGCTTCGGCAAAGGAATGCGGCTCCGCCCAGATCGGCGGCCGCGGGCGCGGCAGCGGGATGGGCTCGGCCGCGGCCGCGCCGCAGCCCAAGCCCAAGCCAAGGCAAAAGCCAAAGCCCGCCAGCAACAGGATCGCGATCGGTTGCCTCATGGCGGCGATGTCGGTCGAGGATTGCGGCATTTCCAGGGTCCGGGCTAACCTTACAGCTGGCCGGCAAAGACGGCCCAAAAAGGCCCACAGGCCCAGAAAGACTGAAAGAGGGGAAACGCCATGCTCGGGCTGATGCAGGATTGGCCGCTGGTGTGCCATCGCATCATCGACCACGCCGCCACCTATCACTGTACGCGCAAGGTCATCACCCGATCGGTCGAAGGTCCGATCCACGAAACCAATTACGCCGAAATCCGCGCCCGCGCGCTGAAAGTTGCGCAGCGGTTGGAAAAAGACGGCATCAAGCTGGGCGACCGGGTGGCGACGCTGGGCTGGAATACCTGGCGGCATCTGGAAACCTGGTACGGCATCTTGGGGCTCGGCGCCATCTATCACACCGTCAATCCTCGCTTGTTCCCCGACCAGATCGCCTGGATCATCAATCATGCGGAAGACCGCATGGTGATCACCGATCTTACTTTCGTACCGCTCCTGGAAAAGCTCGCCGACAAGCTGCCGACCATTGAGCGCTACGTCGTCCTCACCGACGCCGCGCACATGCCGCAGACAACATTGAAGAACGCGGTGCCCTATGAGGCGTGGATCGCCGAAGTGGACGGCGACTTTGCCTGGAAGAGTTTCGACGAGAACACCGCCGCCGGCATGTGCTACACGTCCGGCACCACCGGCAACCCCAAGGGCGTGCTCTATTCGCACCGCTCCAACGTGCTGCACGCCTTCATGGCGGCGCTGCCGGATTCCAAAGGCATCAGTTCACGCGACGTGGTGCTGCCGGTGGTGCCGCTTTTTCACGCCAATGGCTGGTCGCTCGCCTTCTCCGCGCCCATGGTCGGCGCCACGCTGGTGATGCCGGGCGCCAAGATGGACGGCGCCTCGATCTACGAACTGCTCAATACCTACAAAGTGAGTTTCACCGCCGGGGTGCCGACGGTGTGGCTGATGCTGCTGCACGACCTGGAAAAGACCGGGCAAAAGCTTCCCTACTTGAAACGTGTAGTAATCGGCGGCTCGGCTTGCCCGCGCGCCATGGCCAAAACCTTCGAGGAGCAATACGGCGTCGAGGTGGTGCATGCCTGGGGCATGACCGAGATGAGTCCGCTCGGCTCGCTCTGCACCATGAAGCCGGAATATGCCTCGCTCACCGGCGAAGCGCGGCTCGACATCCAGCAGAAGGCCGGCCATCCGCCGTTCGGCGTCGAGATGAAGATCACCGACGACGCCGGCAAGGAGCTACCCTGGGACGGCAAGACCTTCGGGCGCCTGAAGGTGCGCGGGCCGGCGGTGGCGAAGGCCTACTACAAAGTCGACAACGATCCGGTATTCGAAAAGGACGCCTGGTTCGACACCGGTGACGTGGCCACCATCGACCAGTACGGCTACATGCAGATCACCGACCGCGCCAAGGACGTGATCAAGTCGGGCGGCGAATGGATTTCCACCATCGATCTCGAAAACCTGGCGGTCGGGCACCCGAAAGTGGCGGAAGCCGCCGCCATCGGCGTGGTGCATCCGAAATGGGACGAGCGGCCGCTTCTAGTGATCGTGCTCAAGAAGGGCGAGGTTGCCACCAAGGAGGACATCCTCGGTTTCATGCAGGGCAAAATCGCCAAATGGTGGATGCCGGACGACGTGGTTTTCGTCGACGAAATCCCGCACACCGCGACCGGAAAGATCCAGAAGCTCACCTTGCGCCAGCAGTTCAAGGACTACCGGCTGCCGACGACAGAAGCGGCAGAATGAATTGATTCTTTCGATGCCGGCTTTTGATCCAAATGGGTTCTCCCAACCGGAGCCTCCATAGCCATGTACCGTACCTTTTCGCCGCTGCGGGGGATACCGGCGAGAATGGCGGCGTAGTATGGAAAATGGCCGCAGCGCCCATGTGGGCCACGGGCTGCTGGTATTCTCGCGGCCATAGTATTTAAAGACGTTGCCGTAAATAAAATGGCAAAGGGAATCGATTTGGTTGTGCCGGCGCCTTCGCGACGACCAGACGATCCGCTGCGCATCGTCTTCACAGCGCTATTTTTCGCGGTACTCGCATTCCCGCTCTTTTATTTCACGTTCCACGGCGTAACGCTTGCACATTGGGCCGAGGAGAGCGTCGGCTACCGCTACTTCTACAGCCTGCGCGCGGCACTCGGCGGCGAATATCCCTGGCTCCCACAGGGCCAACTGCCCGATTTGTATTTTGCCCTGCTGCAATATGCGCTGAGTTTTGCCGGCTATCCGGCGAACCAGATCTTTCCGCGGATCGACGTCTTTATTTTCTGGGGCGCCTTGTTACCCCCGCTACTGGGCGCGCTCGCGTTTTGGCAGCTTTGCGGGACCGTACGCCATGAGCTGGCGCGCGCCGCCATACTCACGCTGTTTGCGGCCGTCATCTATGGACAAACGGCGCTATTGGGAACGATTGCAATTCCCGAATATATCGCCTGGGAATTCCCGATCGGCATCGTGACCTGCAGCTTGCTGCTGCATGTTATGGGCCCCGACGGCGCCGAGCGACCGACGACCCGGCGCTTGCTTCTGTTCGGCGCGTTCTGCGGCGCATGTGCCGGCGTGAAAATTACGCTGCTGATTTTTCCGTTGGCCGTGTGCTGCGTGTTCGCCACGATCAACCGCCGCCCACGTACCCTCATAAACGCAGCCGCGGTGGTGGGCGGGGCTTTCCTGCTGGTGTGGTTTGTCATTCTGCTGCTGTCGGCCGGTGGCAGCTTGCTCCGCCTCCAGCATGCAATAAGGGACTTCATGATTTTCGCGGGCTCGCAGGGACAGACACTGAGCCTGATCGTGCGGACGAACAGTTGGTTGCTGGATTTCCTCCCGCAATTTCCCTTCGACATAGTCCCGTTCGTGATCTTGACCCCGCTGACGCTTCTCGTTCTCGCCATGCTCTCGGCCCGGCTACGGTTTCTGATCGCCCTGGTGCCCTTGTCGCTGCTCTCGATCGGTTTCTACGGGTTGCGACCGTATTGGTACAGCATGACCGGAACAATGACATTCGCCGCGGTCTGCTGGGTCGTTATTGTCGCCGCCACCGTCCAGGCATTCCCGCCAGTTAAGGCGGCAATGCTGCACCGGCGGGCGACAATTCCCACCGTACTCGTCATTTTTACGTTTCTCATTGCCTATGGGACAAAGGGATATGCGGGCCTCGAAAATCTTCGGGCGCAATCGCTAGTAATGGCGGCGAACTATGAAAAAATGAAACGGGAGCTCGAAGCCCATCCGGGGACAACCGCTTTGTTCGCGACCGACAACCGCTACCGGATACCTTCTATCGAAGGCGGCATATGCAAGGGCGGCGCGGACATTCTGGATATACAATGGCGTCCATACCGGTATGTGGCACGGTTGTTTCCGAAACAGCTCTGCTACTACTTCGTGAAGCAACCGATCGATGTGAGCGCATTCAAGAATGCCGTCTTCATCAGCATCGATCCAAGCGAGACTGCCGAACAGGCGCGGCAGCGCGTCGAGAGATTTTTCTCGATCAGCCTGGCCGGGTTTCACTGTAACGTGTCATTTCCGATATATGCGGAGGCCGCCTACCATCTTTGCTTCAAGGACGCCGCGGCGCCTGCAGCTGGAGGGCGCTAACTTTAACCTCGGCTTGCGCCGGCTTCGGTTTCGCGCGGCCGGTGTCGGCGCGCGCAGGCAGTTTGCGTCGTCGGTTCAAGCCTGGCCTGGAAAGGAAGCGTCTTGACGTTCACGGAGACTGTGATCGACGCCGGCATTGTCGGCTACTGCGTCGCCCATTTTCTCGTCTATGCGATTCTGGTTCGCACCCGCCGATGGGGGCGGAACGAGTGCGGTATCTTTTTCTACCACCTAGCCTCGTTCCTGCTTCTGGGCCTGGCAGTGTTGCTGGTCTCGGTCGTGAGCGCCGCAAGCGCCCCGACGGCCCTGGTCGCCTCGGCGCTTGCCGTGCATGGAATCTACAGCCTGACGTTCCTGGAACTGTGGTCGCTGACCCAGGGCAGCTATTCGCTCAGCATCCTCGACGCCGTGGACGCGGCACAACGCGACGGGACCGACCTGCCCTGGAGCCGACTCGCCGCAATCGAGGGAACTAAACAGGATGATCGCCTTAACGGGCTGCGGCGGCTGGGGCTTATTCGCGAAAAGGCCGATGTTGCGAAGCTGACGACGGCGGGATGCGTCGTTGCCGTGATGCTCGCTGCCATCGTCTGGACCGCGCGCCAATCCGGGGACGAAACGTGACGGGGCTGGCAATCGCGGCGGGATACTGGCTGGCGGCGATTGCCGCCTTCGCGCTGGCTCCTTGGGACCGCAGCAGCGGTCGCGGCGTCGTACGGTTTCTGATGGTTGGGGCGGTCGCCGGTGTCGGGCTGGCGGCGACGCTGGCGGTTGCGGCCGTCCATCCGTACGAAGCCGTTGCCGGTTTGCTGGTCTACGCTTTTCTCTGCGAGTTGTTCATCTTCCTGTTCACGCTGGTGGGCGGGAGCATCTCCGTCGCCATTCTCCTGCGTGTCTACCGGCGTCAACCGCTCCGGGCGAGATCCGAGCGTGAAACCAAATACGCGGTCACCAGCCGTCTCGACAATATGGAGCGGACCGGTCTGATTGCTCGGGCGGGGAACCGTTATTCCTTGACCGAACGAGGCGCCGCTCTGTTGCGGCGCGCCCGGCGGCTGCGGTGGTTTTTTCATCAGACCGGCGCCGACGAACCGGCGCCCAGACCGTAGATCCTAGCTTCCGTATTCAAAACCTGGATCTAGCCGCCGACGCCCGTCACTTTTCTTCGCCGCGGAACGCATTGCTGATCGACTGCATCCGGACGGAGCTGATCGCCCCGCTGCGTTTATTCTCTGCGAGCTCACGGACGGCGAGGTAGCAGTCGACGTAACCGGTTTCCCACATTCTTCCGGTGCGGTTATCGAGCATCATCTGCCAGCATTGATCGCCGCGCGGCGGCACGACGATGATCGAACCGGTATAGATTTCATTGTCATTCTGGGCTTGCGCCGGCGGCGCCGACGCGGCGCCATACGGCGGCATGATCGCGGCGCCTTGGAACATGATTCCGCCATTGAAAAAATAGAAAAGGCTGCAGCCGAAGGCCACCCAAACGAGCAGCACATAGAGCAGGCGCAAATCACGCCAGAGCCAATGAACTTTTGCACGCGATGCCATCGGAACCGCCATCAAAGTAGCGCCGAGCCGCTTAGAACTTATTTAAGCTCGGTTAAGGAACGGTTGCGCCCGTTTCCCCAACCAAAACACGATGGAAAACAGAACGTTATTGCTCCGGCGCCCGCCAGCCATTATCCCTGAGCCATGACCGGGCTAGGGAAAAACGCGGCGGCAGCGACTGGCGGCACAGGGCTCCCCGGAGCGTACGGCGCCGGTTGGCGGCTGCCGCCGCAGGGGCCCGGCGCACGCGCTTGGGCTGCGCCCAAAAAGCCGAAGAAGGTGTATGCGGGATGAGAACGTCGACGCGCGGCCCTATCTTCGACGTGCCGATGTCGCGGATGGCGGCGTGGTCGAGCCGGCTGGCATGGTTCGCGCTGGCGGTGGCGATATTCTCGATCATCATCGTGCGGTCCGGCTTCCTGGAGATCGAGCCGGCGCTTGCCACCTTCGCGGCCGCGTTGGTGTTCGCCGGCCTCGCCATTCTGCTGGCGTTTGGCGGATTCGTCGTGATCTGGCGGCAGGGCTTGACCGGGCTCGGACGCGCGGTCATGGGGCTGCTGATCGGCTTGATGCTGCTCGCCTATCCCGGCTATCTCGCTTATCGGGCCAGCAAGCTGCCGGAAATTTCCGACATCACCACCGACCCCGGCAACCCACCACGATTCGGCGTGCTGGCGCGTCTGCGCCCGCGCGGCAGCAGCACCTATCCCGGCGCGCAAACCGCCGCGCTGCAACGCCAGGCCTATCCCGACCTCGATCCGCTGGAGTATGACGCGCCGTCGGCAATCGCGTATCGGGTCGCGCTCGCCGTCGTCACCAAGCGCGGTTGGCACATCGTTGACGCCGTGCCGCCGGCAACGCGGCGCGACGGCGCGATCGAGGCAGTGGCGCGCACGCTTATCATGGGCTTTCGCGACGACGTCGTGGTGCGCGTGCACGGCGACGGCCGCAGCGCGCGCATCGATGTGCGCTCGGCATCGCGCTACGCCTTCCATGATTTCGGCAAGAATGCCATGCGGGTCGCCGCGCTGCTCAGTGACATCGACGACGCCATGGACGACGCCTTGAGCGCGCCGGCGCCCGAGCCCAAGGAACCGGAAAGCAAGCGGCCCCAGACCAAGCGTCCGCAGACTCAGCGGCCGGCCAAACGGTAGACGCCATCGATCGCAGGCGTTCCTTCGGTCTCGACCAGCCCGCGAGCCACCAGATCTTCCAGATGCGCCAGCACCGACAGCCCGGCGGCACCGGTCAGGCGCGGATCGATGCCGATATAGATCGCGCGCACGATGGTCGGGATATCGGTCGCGCCCTTCGACAAGCGATGCAGGATCGAGGCCTCGCGCGCCTTGCGATGCAAGATGTAGTAGTTCACGAAACGCGGCGCATCGGCGATCGTCGGCCCGTGGCCGGCCAGATAGATCGTCTCGCCGCGTTTGGCGAGCTTGTTGAGCGAGGCCATGTAGTCGCTCATGGCGCCGTCCGGCGGCGCCACGATCGAGGTGGCCCAGGCCATGACATGGTCGCCGGCGAACAGCAGGTTCTTGTCCCTCAGCGCATAGCCCATGTGGTTGGCGGTATGGCCGGGGGTGGCCACCGCTTCGACAGTCCAGCCGTCGCCTTCGACCACCGCGCCGTCCTTGAGCGCCACGTCGGGCCGGAAATCACGGTCGGCGCTGGCATCGAGTGGATTATGCTCACCGATATGCAAAGGCCGCGCGGCCCGGTGTGGGCCTTCGGCATAGACAACCGCGCCCGTTGCCGCCTTCACCGCCGGCACCGCCGGCGAATGATCGCGATGGGTATGAGTGACGAAGATGTGGGTCACGGTCTCGCCGCGCACCGCATCGAGCAGTGCGGCGATATGGGCCGGGTCGTCGGGGCCCGGATCGACGATAGCGACCTTGCCTTTGCCGATGATGTAGCTAAGCGTGCCCTTGAAGGTGAACGGTCCGGGGTTGTTGGCCATGATCCGGCGCACGCCGGGCACCACCTCGTCCACGGTGTCGGGGGCGAGTGCGAGATTCTTGTCGAATGGGATGTCGTCGCTCATTGGCGCCAGCAAATGGCCACTACCGGCCGCTCCCGTCAATGGCTTTCCCAAATTGAGACACGCGGCACGCGCGCGGCGGTCGCATTGCGCAATCTTCCCGCCACGACTTTGCCAACAGGCGCCCACGAAAAAGTCGTGAGCGCTTGATCGACTCCACGCCGGGTTCTGGGGAAACGCGGAGGGGACATGCGCTGGCTGATGGCCGGACTGTTCGCGTTGCTCGCCGTTTCGCCCGTCACCGCGGCGGCACCGCAATCGGCGGACTTCGCCTCGACCGAGAGCGTCACAAGCTGGATCAGCGGTTATCGCGTCAAGCCCGATCCGGACGGCGTGCCGGCGGCCATGCTGGCTTTGAGCCGGTTCGGCGCCTTCAACGATCCCGAGCGCTGCGGCGTCTATGTCGGCTTCCTCGCCGGCGTCATCGCCGCCAATCGGGATAAAGCCTACCAGCTCGTTTCCAGCACGATGGCCATGCGCAAGCAGGACCGCTGGATCATCGTGCGGGCGATCGCCTATTCCGGCCTGCCCGATTGGAAGCAGCTCATGCGATGGTCCGAGTTCCGCATGCCGCGCTACGACGTGATGAGCGAAAAATACCTGACCGGGAAAAAGGCGACGCTCGCGCAATTCACTATCCCGCCGAGCCCGACCACACTCGAGCGCATGCGCGAGCATCTGCAGATCGGGAAATCGCCGCGCAAGGTTGCGCTCGAGCCGAGCCAGGACGTGCTCGACCTCCTGTGGGGCTACTACTTCGCCACCGGTAGCTACCGGCCGATCATGCACTTGATCGCGTTGCTGCCGTGGTCGCGCGACCACAACGACGTTGAGCGGCTCACCATCGGCAACATGGCCAAATACACGCTGGCGCGTAACGCCGCCCACGACGAGGTCTTGCTCGCCTTGCTCAAGGCCTCGATCAAGGCGCGTAATCAGCCGAAGCAAACCGTCGCAGTGCTCAAGGAAGTGGTCGACGCGGCCGAAACCGTCGACACCACCAACCTCCACAAGGAGGCGCTGGCCGCAATCGAGGAGCTCAAGCGCAAGGGCCCGGCCTATAAGCGCAATGTTTCCTGGTGGAGCTATATCGGACAGAGCGCGATTGCCGGCGGCTGTATCGCCGCGGCGCTTACCGGCCAGGTCGCGCTCGGCATCCCTTGCGTTGTCGGCGGCGCCGCTTCCTCGGCGGCGATGAATTTCTGGAACAATCAGCCCTAGCAGACCACGCTTATTCCACGCCGGGCTTGCTCATCAATCGGAGCGGCCCGCGTCGTCCAGGCGCAGCTCGGTTTCATCGGGCACGATTTCATCGCGCGTAACGCGCTCACCATGGCCGGGGCCGTAAAGTACAAGCAACACGCACGCCGTGCTGACCGCAAGCAGCGCAAGGATGAAAGCGTCGAAATGAATGATATGCTCCCGCAAATAGCCAGCATACCACAGACCCGCGGCGACGATGACCAGCATCAGCCAGTGCAACGGTTTGCCGAGAAAGAGATTGCTCATGCGGTCTGCCTTTCCATCTGCGCGGCAAGCGCCTTCACGATGCGCGAGCCCAACATGATGGCGGCCAGCACCAGCCCGGCGGTATCTGCGACGTAGCCCGGCAAATCCCCAATCCGGTCGAGCGGTGGCAGCAGGATCAGGGCCGCCGCGATCAAGACGGCCAGTCTTTGCAGCGGGTTGATCGGGCCCCGGTACCATCCCTCAAGGCCAATCGAAAGAACCCACAAGCCGGTCATGGCGAGCGCGCTAGAGACCGCGGTCAGCCACAGCGGGCCGACGAACAGGAGAGACGGGTCGTAAACGAAAACAAGCGGAACGATATATTTCGCGATGCCGATGCGGGTCGATTCGACCGCGGTCGCCATCGGCGGGGTCTTGGCGATGGCGGCGGCGGCGAAGGAGGCCAGCGCCACCGGCGGCGTGATGGCCGAGACGACGCCGAAATAGAAGGCAAACATGTGCGCGGCGATCGGCACGATGCCGCTCTTGATGAGCGCCGGCACGATCAGCGCGGCGACCGTGATGTAGACGGCCGTCGTGGTGATCCCCATGCCCAGCACGATCGCCGAGATGCCGGTCAACGCCAGCAGAATGAGCAGATTGCCGTGCGAAATCTCGATGACCGATTGCGTGAATTTGAGTCCCAGTCCCGACACGAAGACCGAGCCGATGATAATGCCGGCACAGGCGCAGGCGATGGTGACGGGAACCGTGGCGCGGACACCTGCTTCCAAGGCCGCCATGAGGTCGACCGGGCTCATGCGCGTGCCTTTATTGATGAAACTGAGCACGAAAAGTGTGCCGATCCCCCAGATCGCCGACTTCATCGGCGTATAGCCGACGAGCAAGAAATAAATGAGCACGAACAACGCGATCAGCAGATGCCAGCCGCCCGCCAGTACTTCGCCCACGCGCGGCAGCTGTTCCTTCGGAATGCTGCCGATATTGTGTTTGTCGGCTTCCAGATGCACCATGAAATAGATGGTGGCGAAGTAGAGGAAAGCCGGGATCGCGGCGGCAACGATGATGTCGGTGTACGGCACCTCCAGAAACTCCGCCATCACGAAGGCGGCTGCTCCCATGATCGGCGGCGTGATTTGTCCACCCGACGACGCGCAAGCCTCTACCGCGGCGGCAAACTTTGGGCGGTAGCCGAGGTTCTTCATCAACGGGATGGTGAACGAACCGGTCGTGACCACGTTGGCGACAGCCGATCCCGAAACGGTTCCCATGAAGCCTGAGGCGACCGCGGCGGCCTTGGCGGGTCCGCCGATCCGGTGGCCGGTCAGTGCAACCGCCAGGTCGATGAAGAAACGGCCGGCGCCGGAACGGATCAGCACGGCGCCGAAAATGATGAACAGCACAATGTAGGTTGCGCAAACATACAGGGGTATGCCGAATATGCCGTCACTGGCCACGAACAAAGTGTCGATGAACTTTCCAAAGCGCACCGGCGGACCGTAGAAGAAGCCGAAGAAATGGTTCGCGAACAGCGTGTGGAAGACGAAGAAACCCGTCACAAAGACCATGGCCCAGCCGACCGCCCGGCGGGTCGCCTCAAACACGAGAGCGATCAATATGCCGCCGACGATCAGGTCCGGCGGGTATTTGTCGCCCAGGCGCAACTGGAACGCCTCGATATCCCAGATCGTATAGATCTCGACAAAGAGGACCAGCGCAACGAGCAGCAGATCGATGCCGAAGCCGGCCATGCGCAGTCCGTTGCGCGGATCGCCGGGAACGACCAGCGGGTCGCGAATCGACTTGCGAAACAGCGGGAACATGAAGATCGCCAACGTCAGCATGACGGTCAGGTGCACGGAGCGGAACGAACGTCCCTCCGGCGTGCCGAACGCCGCGACGTAGAGATGGAAAATGGCGAGCGCGAGCGCAATGATCGCCGAAACCATCAGCACCGCTTTGACGGCGCCGTGTGCCCTGCCCAGCAACAGTCGTTCGAGAAAGCCGAGTTCGTGCTGTTCGTGATAGGAAAGCGTGGGCGTCTCTACGCTCATTGCGCAATCTCGGAGTCGCCGCAACGCTATTGGCGGTAAGTCAATCCGTGCGGCTGGGCGATCGATGGAAGGGATGCCGGCTTTCCGCCGGCATCCCTGATCCGTTCAATTCAACTTCGGCAGAAGATCAACTCTTGACGCCGAGTTCGTCGTAACATTTCTTGGCGCCCGGATGGATCGGGATCGCCGCACCCTTCAGCGCGTCTTTCAACTGGACCTTGTTCCAGATCTTCTTCACCTGCGCGAAGTCATCGTGGTGTGCCCAGAAGACCTTGCACATGTTGTAAACGAGGTCAGTCGGCAGATCCTTGCTCACCACCATGTCGGTGACGATTCCGAGCGTCAGCACGTCATGGTCGAGGCTCTTGTACACGCCCTTGGGCATCACACCCGGAATGTAGCCGGGGTTGGCCTTGATGATCTCGTCCAGCTTTTTCTTGGTCATGCCGATGAAACGAATGCCGGGGCTGTGCTCCAGTTCGATGAATGAGGCCTGTGGCATCGACGTTGAGGCCATGAACACGTCGATGTGCTTGTCCTTCATCAGCGCCACGGATTCCGTGTAATCAACATGATGGACGGTGCCGCCGTTCTTTTTGATGGAATTGAAGCTGATCCCGTAGGCCTTGAGGATCGACTCGGCAAAGGCCGTTCCCGTCCACTTCGCCTTGCCGGGGCTGATATTGGCCTTCTTCATGTCCTCAAAGGACTTGATCGGCGAATCCTTGCGCACCGCCACCTGGAACATCGCCGGATAGAGAGTCGCAAAATACATGACGTTCGGGTTCGGCTTCGTAAATTTGCCTTGGCCCTTGTAGCCGTTGAAGGTCGTATGGCCGTAAGACCAGCCGATCTGCGCATCGCCGCCGTTGACGGCCAGGATGTTGGAAATGCCGCCGCCCGGCTGGTTCGACGTGCTGATGCCTTTAATGTTGTCCTGCATGACCTGCATGATCTTGGCGCCGAGCGGATACCATGATCCGCCGGACGGTCCCGACACCATGCGTACGAAAGTTTGCGCCTGCGCGGCCGGAGCGAAAAGCACCGCAGCAATGGCGGCTGCGGCCAGCTTATGACCAATTCTCATTTGTTCCCTCCCACTAGAATTATTCTTGTCGTCTCATTGGGCGGGACAGTCTGATCCCAATCACACCCGTAATCAACCCGGCAGCGACAGCGGTATCGGTACCGGGCCGTTATTTCGCAATGCGGTGCGGGGTGGAAATCGTCGGCTTGTTGGTGGCGTGATTGGGGATTCGCAGCAATTGCGGTTCCAATGCCAAGAAGCACGTCGCCAGACCGGCCCTTACCATCGCAAAAAGGGGCATGAGGGCAGCCGGCGACGCCGGCCGGAAAATTCACCTCGCCCCTTTGAACCGACGGGCTCCCAGCACGGACCAATCTGGCGGATGAGCATCAACGGAAGCGGGTGCTTTCCCCCATCCCCCGAGCCTTCGCTTCAACAGGAGTGTCATCATGAAGACTGTTGCAATCTTCGCGGCAGCGGCCGCCATCATGGCGACCACGAGCGCATACGCGAACCCCATGCCGGAGACCCATGAGCCCGGCGCCCCAACCCGGCAGGGCAACTACTGCTGGACCTCGACCAATGAATACGGTGCCGGCTGGTGGCAACGCTGCGGCGACAAGAACCAGTTCAGGGGCCGTGGCCGTAGCATCGTGGTCCAAATTCCCGATCCGCCTCCACCGCCCACGTATAACGTCATCGGCGAGATGAACGAAGTTGACGGTAGTGGTGACGGCGGCGGCGGTGGTGGCGGTGGCGGCGGCCGGTAAAACGGCCTTCGATGCCCCGTCCCTTCATCGGCGTCTTAAAGTGATTGCCTCGGCCGGCACCGGCTGGGGCAATCTCTTTGCGCGGCCGGCTGGCGCGTGCAAAATTCTGCTAAATCATGGAAATAATGGTCGGAGTGGCAGGATTTGAACCTGCGACCCCCTCGTCCCGAACGAGGTGCGCTACCAGACTGCGCTACACTCCGACTGATGGCCGGCCTTATAACCCCGGTCACGACGAAGCCGCAAGCACGAGAGCCTGATGACCGCCGAGCCGGGAACCCGCGTATTGAAGGCCGATACCGCCGCCATCGAGGCCGCGGCGCGCTGCCTTCGCCAGGGCGGGCTGGTCGCCTTTCCGACCGAGACCGTCTATGGGCTCGGCGCCGACGCCCGCAACGGCGAGGCGGTGGCCCGCCTTTACGCCGCCAAGGGGCGGCCCGCTTTCAACCCGCTGATCGCCCATGTTGCGGACACGGGGGCCGCGCGGCGGCTTGGCCGTTTCGACAGTGCCGCCGAGCGGCTGGCGGCCGCCTTCTGGCCAGGACCCCTGACGCTGGTATTGCCCAAGCTGGCCGGCTGCCCGGTCGCCGATCTCGCGCTTGCCGGCCTCGACAGCGTGGCGGTGCGCGTTCCCGCACACCCGCTGGCGCATGCGTTGCTCGAAACCTTCGGCGGGCCGGTGGTGGCGCCCTCGGCCAACCGCTCCGGCCACGTCTCGCCGACCAGCGCGGCCCATGTGCTCGCCGACCTGCGCGGGCGCATCGATATGGTGCTCGACGGCGGCCCCTGCACGGTCGGCGTTGAATCGACCATCGTCGCGTGCCTGGGCGAGCCAACGCTGTTGCGCCCCGGCGGCGTGGACCGCGCAGCGATCGAACGCGTCCTCGGCGGCGCGCTGGCGCTGCCGGCCGCCGCGCAAGAGGCACCGCTCGCCCCCGGCATGCTGGATTCGCACTACGCGCCGAAAGCGCGGCTGCGGCTCGCGGCGCAAGCGCCGCGCGCGGACGAAGCATTCCTCGCCTTCGGACCCGACGCGCCCGCGGCCAGCGGCATGAGCCTCAATTTGTCGCCGCGCGGTGACCTGATCGAGGCGGCGGCCAAGCTGTTTTCCCATTTGCGCGCGCTGGATGCTTCCGGTGCAGCCGGCATCGCGGTAATGAGGGTGCCGCATGAGGGCCTCGGCGAAGCGATCAACGACCGGCTCAAGCGCGCCGCCGCGCCGCGACAGGGATAAGAGTAGATGAACGAACGGCTTCGCCACGCGCCTTCGCCCGATCTGCTGCCGCGCTTTGCCGCCATCGTCGGCGAGAAGTACGCGGTCACCGACGCGGCCACGCTCGCGCCTTATCTGATCGAGGGGCGCGACCTTTATCATGGGCGCACGGCCATGCTGCTGCGGCCCGGCTCGGTCGCCGAGGTCGCGGCCATCCTCAAGCTCGCCAACGAAACCAAGACGCCGCTGGTGCCGCAGGGCGGCAATACCGGCCTGGTCGGCGGGCAGATTCCGCTCGACGGCGAACTGCTGCTCTCGCTTACCCGGCTCGACAAGATCCGCGAAGTCGATCCCTCGTCCAACACAATGACCTGCGAGGCTGGCGTGGTGTTGCAGAATGCGCAAGAAGCAGCGACCGCTGCCGACCGCCTGTTTCCGTTGTCGCTCGGCGCCGAGGGCAGCTGCACCATCGGCGGGAATCTGTCGACCAACGCCGGTGGTACCGGCGCGCTCGCCTACGGCATCGCGCGCGACCTCGTGCTGGGGCTGGAAGTGGTGCTGGCCGACGGCCGCGTACTCAATCTGCTGTCGAAGCTGAAGAAGGACAATACCGGCTACGACCTACGCCACATCTTCGTGGGCGCCGAGGGCACGCTCGGCGTCATTACCGCCGCGGTGCTCAAAATTTTCCCGCGCCCGCGCACGGTGGAGACCGCCTTCATTGGCGTGCCCTCCCCGCAGGCCGCGCTCAAGTTGCTCAATCTCGCGCAGGAGCAGGCCGGCGGCACGGTGACCAGTTTTGAGCTGATCGTGCGCGACATGGTCGACTTTGCCGTGCGCCACGGGTACGGCGTGCGCGATCCGCTCGGCGCAAAGCATCCCTGGTACGTGATGCTGGAAGTATCGTCGCAGCAAAATGAGGGATTGCGCGACAACGTGGAGGAGTTGCTGGCCGCGGCGGTCGAGCAAGGGCTGGTGAGCGACGCCACCATCGCGGCCAACATCGAGCAGACGCGCGCGTTCTGGCATCTGCGTCACGCGCTGCCGGAAGTGCAGAAGCCGGAAGGCGGCTCGATCAAGCACGACGTCTCGGTGCCGGTGGCGGCGGCGCCGGATTTCATCGCCGAGGCAAGCGCCGCCGTCCGCGAGATGATCCCAGGCTGCCGGCCGGTGCCATTCGGCCATCTCGGCGACGGCAATATCCATTTCAATGTCAGCCAGCCGGTCGGCGCCGACACCACGCAGTTTCTTGCACGCTGGGACGAGGTCAACGCGGCAGTGGACAAGATCGTGCTCAAGTATCACGGCTCGTTTTCGGCCGAGCATGGCATCGGCAGGCTCAAGCGCGAAACGCTAGCGAAAGTGAAGGACCCGGTGGCGCTGGACCTGATGCGCGGTTTGAAGCGCATGCTCGACCCCAACGGCATAATCAATCCGGGCAAGGTATTGTGAGCGAATACGAACCCTCAGGCGCGCCGCCGCACCGCAATGATGACTAGTGTAAGCCATGAGTAGTGTAATGAACGTTCAGAGCAAGCCCACGCTGCCGCCCGCGCTGCTGGCGCGTTTCACCGACATCGTCGGTTCGAAATACGCCATCACCGACCCGCAGATGCAGCAGTCCTATTTGATCGAGCTGCGCGGCCTCTACCCCGGTCACACGCCGGTCGTGCTGCGGCCCGGCTCGACCGATGAGGTTGCCGCGATCCTCAAGCTCGCCAACGAGACGAAAACCGCAATCGTGCCGCAAGGTGGCAATACCGGACTGGTCGGCGGCCAAACCCCGATCAACGGCGAAGTGCTGCTCTCGCTCACGCGCCTCGACAAGATCCGCGAGGTCGATCCGGTCTCCTACACTATGACAGTAGAGGCCGGCGTCACGCTGCAGCGGGCGCGTGAAGCCGCGGCGCAAGCCGATCGGCTCTATCCGCAACTGTTGGGGTCGGAAGGCACTTGCACCATCGGCGGCAATCTTTCCACCAATGCCGGCGGAATCGGCGCGCTGGCGCATGGCGTCGCACGCTCGCACGCACTCGGGTTGGAGGTGGTGCTGGCCGACGGGCGCGTATTGCACAATCTCAACAAGCTGAAAAAGGATAATACCGGCTACGACCTCAAAAACCTGTTCATCGGAGCGGAAGGAACACTTGGCGTCATTACCGCGGCGACGCTGCGACTGGTGCCGCGCCCGCGCTCGGTCGAGACGGCGTTCGCCGCTGTGCCGTCGCCGCAGGCGGCGCTCGACCTTCTGGGGCTCGCCGAAGTGCGCAATGCGGGTGGCGTCACCTCGTTTGAATTGCTGGCGCGCTTCGGCGTTGCCGCGGTGATCGACTATGACGCCAACAGCCGCGATCCCCTGAGCGAGCCGCACGACTGGTACGCGCTGTTCGAATTGTCGTCGCAGGCGCGCACCGGGCTGCGCGACGTGATGGAGGAGATTTTGAGCGAAGGCCATGACAAAGGCCTGGTGATCGACGCCACCATCGCCGAAAGCCTCGAGCAGGCCAATGCATTCTGGCGCATCCGCGAGATGTTCAGTGAGGTGCAGCGTCATATCGGCGCCGCAGTCAAGCATGACGTCTCGGTGCCGGTCGCCGCCATTCCGACGTTCATCACGGAAGCCAATGCGGCGGCCAAGAAGCTCATTCCAGACGCCCGCCTGATCGCCTTCGGACATGTCGGCGATGGCAACGTCCACTACAACGTCATTCATCCCGTCGGCGCCGACCAAAAGAAATTCCTGGCGCGTTGGGACGAAATCAGTGACGCGGTATTTGGGGTGGTCAAGAAACTCGGCGGCTCGATCTCGGCCGAGCATGGCATCGGCTTGATGAAGCGCCACGCTTTGCCGAAATATAAAGACCCGGTCGCACTCGACCTGATGCGCGACTTGAAGCGGATGCTCGATCCCAACGGCATTTTGAATCCGGGCAAGGTGCTGTAGGCGCGTCCTAAAACAGCGACGTCTGCCCGTCGTTCTTTTTGGCGCGCTTGACGCGCGCGGCCTGTTTCGGTGCGGGCAATTTAGGCGCCGGTGCGGGCTCTGTGCGCGCGACGACCGGCTCCACCAACTTCGCATTGTCGTTGGCGGTACGGTTGACCGCGGTCGACACTTCATAAGCTTCGAGCCAATTGTCAGGCGCTGTCGCGATCAGCGCCGCCGCGGTTTTTACATCGACATCGGCGGTGTTGAGCCAGAGGTCGAATGCCTCAGGGGCCAGGATCACCGGCATACGCGAATGGATCGGCGCCAACGTGCGGTTGGCCTCGGTGGTGACGATGGCCGCGCTTTCCAGTTCCTCGCCGTTCGGCCCGGTCCAGGTTTCCCACAGGCCGGCGAAAGCCATCGGCGCACCCGACTTCAGCCGTACGAAGTACGGTGCTTTGCGCCCGCTCACCGCCTTCCACTCGTAGAAGCCGTCGGCCGGAATGAGACAGCGGCGGCGCTTCATGGCAGAACGGAAAGCCGGCTTGTCGGCAACCGATTCACCGCGCGCGTTGATCAGCAGCGCGAAGTTCTTGGGGTCCTTCACCCAGGACGGCAGCAGACCCCAGCGCACCAGCGCAAATTGCCGCTTGCCTTCAACCAGCCGCACGATCGGGATCGGCTGCGTCGGCGCCACGTTGTAGCGCGGCGGAAAGTTGGGCTGCTCCGGATAGTGGAACAGCGCCCGGATCGCTTCCGGCGCCGACGTGATGGTGTAACGGCCGCACATATACAAGAATCCCGGCGTTTTGCCCGTTTAATCGCACTTTAACCGCGCCCTGTGACAATAGCGGAGAGCGGGTATCGGCGGGGCTCCAATGAAATATCAGGATTGCGTCGCGGCGGCGCAAGCGCCGGCTGAGGCGCCCGACGGCAAGACCGGCGGCGACGCCGCCGCATGCGACGCCCATATCAATCCGGTGACCGGGCTCGCCACCGACTACCTCAATCATTTCAACGAAGCGATCATGCTGCTCGAAATGCTGTCGAGCTCGCCTGACTGCCTCGACGATTTCCTCGCTTGGCAGCCGACGAGCTATCGCGAGCACTTCGCCGCCTCGCGCTTCGCGGGCCGCACAATGGCGATCGCCGCCTACGACGCCGCCGACCCGGACCAGCGCGAATCTCTCGATGCATTGGCGGGCACCATGACGGCGATGCTGAAAGCGACCCGCGCGGCATTGCTGTCCAACATTCCGCCCGAAGCCGGCGGCCTCATCGCCGAGGCCGCCGCGGCCTGGCTCAAGCCGCTGATTGCGCGCGCGGGCGCCGTCATCAACGGCGAAGCCGATGCCAAGGCCAACGCACCGGCGGCGCCGCAAGCGGTGGTCGACCGGCTGATGAAGCAGGCCTCCGCGTGAACGATAGCCGCCGCTACCCGCAGCGCCCCTATCTCGCCGTCAGCGCGGCCATCGTGCGCGACGGCAAAGTATTAGTGGTGCGGCGCGCGCGCATGCCGGCGCTCAATCGTTACACGCTGCCCGGCGGCGCAGTCGAAACCGGCGAGACACTTCATGAGGCGGTGGTGCGCGAAGTGCGCGAGGAGACACAGCTCAGAATCGAGCCGGTCGCGCTTGCCGGTCACCGCGAGGCGATCATGCGCGACGACCAGGGCCGGGTCGAGCGCCATTTCGTGATCTTGTGTTTTGCCGCGCGCTGGCTTGCCGGCGAGCCGGTGCTCAACGAAGAACTTGACGATGCGCGCTGGCTTGCACCCGCGGAACTCTCAAAACTACACACCACAGAGGGGCTGAGCCGAGATCGTCGACGCGGCTCTCAAGTGCCTGGAGCGGGAGACCTGATCCGACCGCCTTGCGGTTGCCTCAGAGCGAGGGCATATCATCGCTCACCGTCAACGATCAGGCGTAACACGCGTGAAGAAGCTGCTGACCATCGCGTCGATCCTGCTGTGTCTTGCCGCGCCTGCCCGCGCCGTGGACAGCGTAGAGACGGCGCCCTATGACACCGAGTTGCAGCGGCTGGCCGAGATTCTGGGCGCGTTGCACTATTTGCGCGAGGTCTGCGGCGCCAAAGAAGGACAGAAATGGCGCAATGAAATGCAAGCCTTGCTCGACTCCGAGGCGCCCGAAGGAGACCGCAGGCGCAAAATTGCCGCCAGCTTCAATCGTGGTTACCGCGGCTTTCAGCAGACTTATCGCACCTGCACGCCGGCGGCCGATCTCGCAATTCGCCGTTATCTCGAAGAAGGCGCCAAGATCGCCCGCGAAATAACCGCCCGATACTCCAATTAGTTCCCGACCCCTGTTAACCTTTCTCCGAGGTCCAAGTGGCCCGGCGGACCTCGCGTGCTAACGTCCGCATCGAAATTGGAGCCGGCGCTTGGGACGCCGGGGGACGTAAACGTGCCAATAAACACATCAGAGCCGACGCCTGCGCCCGATCCGGCATCCGACCGCGACCAGAAACGCGTCGCGCTCGGCTATCTACAGGAGGCCTGGGCCGAAGCGCGCCTCGAAGGAATCGACGGCGATTGCCTGGCGCAAGCCTGCCTGTTCGCCGCCTTGGCCGAATTCGTCAACACCTACGGCGAGGAAGCGGCGGCCACGTTCGCAGAAGGCCTCGGCATCCGCATCCGCAACGGCGAATTCTCGCTCGAGCAGCCGCGCCAATAAGCGCCCGCATTCGCGGCGCTCGACGTTTTCACGAAAATATCAGACGACGTTAGGCGTGCGGCGTGTGCAGGCCCAAATGGCGCGCGAGCACGGTGTCGATGTCGGCCGGGTAGAACGGCTTCCGGAGAAATGCCAGCGCGCCCGAAGCCTGAGCGCGTTCGATTGCGGGGTCGCTGACCGTCGAGGTCATCAGCACCACCGACACGTTGGGCGCCAGGCGCTTGATCTCCGACATCGTCTCGAAACCGCTAAAGCCACGCATGTTATGGTCGAGAAAGACCATATCGAATTGGCCGGCGCCCAATTGTTCGAGCGCAGCGGAGCCTTCCGACGCCTCGTGGACCTCCAAGCGCGAAGCGGCTGGCCGACAAAATCTTGCGTACGATACTGCGCATCGTGACGGAATCGTCCACGATCAGAACGCGGGTCGGGAATTTCGCGCGCACGCAGATTTCAGCCAACTTGCAGGCATCATCGGCATTGTGCGGCCGTGCCAAGGCACCATCGACATAGTCAGGACGCGCTGCGCCGCGCCCGACCGACGCAAATAGCAGCGGCGACGACTGCGCCGCGCGCGCGGCCGCTGTCACCGCCGTCTTGTCGCCATCGGACAGCGCAGCATCCACAACGCAGATATCCACGCCGCCGCCTTTAAGCGCGACCACGGCGGTGGCGGCACCGCCCTCCACCGTAAATTCAATCGGAACAGACGCCATCGCCGCGCCTTTTTGCCACAGGTCCTGCTGTGACGGCGCGGCCGACGACGACTAGCATCCGAAGCGAAACGAGATCACCGCCCATAGTCGCTGCTCTTCGCGTCTCGGCAAAACAGCCGGACGAGAGGGCGCCACACACGCTGTTGAATAGCCGCTGGCGCGAAGTTTGCAAATCCACAAGAAAATTTTGGATGAGAAAGTCTGGGAAAACGCGCAATTCGGTTGAGTAGCCGCAATCGGCAGCCGCAAAAAGAGACCCGCTAGCCGGCCAGGGTCTCTAGAAAACGTACCCGTTCGCCCCGCGCCGCTTCGGTCAGGCTGCCCTCCCACATTACCTTGTGGCCGCGCACGATCGTTCCCACCGGCCAGCCGGTCACGCTGACGCCGTGATAGGGCGTCCAACCGGCGCGCGAGGCGATCCAGCGGTCGGTGATGGTCTCGCGACGTTTGAGGTCGACCGCCGTGAGATCGGCATCGTAGCCGGCGGCGATACGGCCCTTGGCGGCCATGCCGAAGATGCGCGCGGGGCCGGCGCTGGTGAGATCGACGAAGCGCTGCAGGGTGAGACGACCGGCATTGACATGGTCGAGCATCAGCGGAACGAGCGTTTGCACGCCGGTCATGCCGGACGGCGTCTTGGGATAAGGAGGGGATTTTTCCTCGCGCGTGTGCGGGGAATGATCTGAGCCGATGCTGTCGATGACGCCCTGCACGATGCCCTGCCAAAGCCCCTCGCGATGGCTGGCATCGCGCACCGGCGGGTTGAGCTGGGCGAGCGTCCCAAGCCGCTCGTAGCAGTCGGGCGCGGCGAGCGTGAGATGAGCCGGCGTCGCCTCGGCGGTGGCTACGTCCTTATGCTCGGCGAGGAAAGCGGCCTCTTCCTTCGTGGTGACGTGCAGCACGTGGATGCGCTTGCCGGTCTCGCGGGCAAGCGCAATCAGTCGCTGCGTGCACATCAGCGCAGCGGCGGCATCGCGCCAGACCGGGTGCGAGCGCGGATCGCCCTCGACGCGCAGGTTCGTTCGCTCGCGCAGGCGATATTCATCCTCGGAATGGAAGGCGGCGCGGCGGCGGATGTTTTGCAGCACCGCGCGCACGCCATCGTCGTCCTCGATCAGCAGCGAGCCGGTGGAGGAGCCCATGAATACCTTCACGCCGGCGATGCCGGGCAGCCGCTCCAACTCGGCGAGGTCCTTCGTGTTCTCGCGGGTGGCCCCGGCATAGAAGGCGAAGTCGCAATGCATGCGGTGGTGCGCGCGCTCGACCTTGTCCGTGATGGCCTCCGCGTTGGTGGTGGTGGGATTGGTGTTGGGCATCTCGAACACGGCGGTGACGCCGCCGAGCACGGCGCCAAGCGAGCCGCTCTCCAGGTCCTCCTTGTGGGTGAGGCCGGGCTCACGGAAATGCACATGGCTGTCCACCACGCCGGGCAGCAGATGCAGGCCGCGGCAATCCACCACTTCTCCGGCCGAGGCGCGCGCAAGGTCGCCGATCGCGGCGAAACGGCCGCCACGAATGCCGAGGTCACGCATGCCCTCGCCATCGTGGTTGACCACGGTGCCGCCCTTGAGGATCAGGTCGTAGGTCTCGGGCATATTTGAGCCGTTCTTATTCGGGACTTGAGGCCAGCCCGACAGCGCTTACGTTTCATCGCGAGTTCTGGCAAGAGACCAGGGCGAGGCGAACCCAAGAGAATTGACATGCAGGCAGCGCTCCTCCCCGACCGCGGCGTCCTCAAGGTCGCCGGCGACGACGCCCGGCGCTTCCTGAATGGGCTTGCCAGCAACGACATGGCCAAGGCCGCCCCCGGAACGGCGTGCTATGCCGCGCTGCTGACGCCGCAGGGCAAGATCATCGCGGATTTCATCGCGACCGAGGCGCCGGCCGCGGACGGCGACGGCTTTTTCCTCGATGTCCCCAAGGCGCTCGCGACCACGCTGGTGCAAAAGCTCAACTTCTACAAGCTGCGCGCCAAGATCACGGTCGAGGACCTGTCGCAGGCGCTCGGCGTGCTGGCGGTCTGGGACGGCGCGGGTCTCAGTGACTACGGGCTTTGCTATGCCGATCCGCGGCTTGCCGCGCTGGGCTGGCGGATCATGCTGCCGCCGCAACTCGCGGCGGAGGCGGCTGAAGATCTCGGCGCCAAGCCGGTCGAGCCGGAATTTTACGAGGCCCACCGCATTGCGCTGGGCGTGCCGCGCGGCGGCGAGGATTTCGCCTATGGCAACACCTTTCCGCACGAAGCCGATATGGACCAGCTCGCCGGCGTCGATTTCGGCAAGGGCTGCTATGTCGGGCAGGAAGTGGTCTCACGCGTCGAGCATCGCAATAGCGCGCGCAGCCGCATCGTGCCGGTCGCCTATGAAAGGACTGCGCCCGCCCCCGGCGCACCGGTGATGGCGGGCGACAAGCAGGTCGGCACTTTCGGTTCGGCCGCCCGGGGACGCGGTCTGGCGCTGCTGCGGCTCGACCGGGTTCAAGATGCGCTCGCCGCCGGCCTGCCCCTCACCTGCGGCGCTATTCCATTACGCGTGGTCAAGCCGGATTGGGCGCGTTTTGCCTGGCCCGGAGAAACGCAAGCAACGTCATGAGCGCGGCTGTCGCCCATCCCGACGGGCTCAAGCGCTGCCCCTGGCCGAAGCAGGACCCGCTTTACGTCGCCTATCACGACGAGGAATGGGGCGTGCCGGAATTCGACGACCGAGCGCTGTACGAGAAGCTGGTGCTCGATGGCTTCCAGGCCGGCCTCGCGTGGATCACCATCCTGCGCAAGCGAGAAAACTTCCGCAAAGCCTTCGACGATTTTGAGCCGGAAAAAATCGCGCGCTACACGCCGAAAAGAATCGAGCGGCTCATGCAGGATGCCGGTATCGTGCGCAACCGCGCCAAGATCGAGGGCGCGGTCACGTCGGCGCGCGCTTATCTCAAGATCATGGAAAGCGGTCCTGGCTTTTCCAGCCTGTTGTGGGATTTCCTCGACGGCAGTCCGAAGCTGAACAATTTCCGCAGCACCAAACAGGTGCCGGCGGAAACCGAAATCTCGCGCAAGATGTCGAAAGAGTTGATCGGCCGCGGCTTCAAGTTCGTCGGGCCCACGATCGTCTACGCCTTCATGCAGGCGGTCGGCATGGTCAACGATCATCTGGTGAGCTGCCACCGCCACGCGGCGGTGCAGAAGCTCGCCAAGCGGCGATGAGCAAGCCGCGCAAAGTATCGAAACCTGCGCGCGCGCCGGCGCCGCGCGCCTGGCAACGCATGCTGTCGGGACGGCGGCTCGACCTGCTCGACCCCTCCCCGCTCGACGTCGAGACCGAGGACATCGCGCAAGGGCTCGCGCGTGTCGCGCGCTGGAACGGTCAGACCAAAGGCGCGCACATCTTCTCGGTCGCCCAGCACGCACTGCTGGTGGAGGCGCTGGCGCGGGCGAAAGTACCGCGGCTCGACGCGGCCGGCCGCCGCGCGGTGCTGCTGCACGACGCGCCCGAATACGTCATCGGCGACATGATCTCGCCGTTCAAGGCGGTGATCGGCGACAGCTACAAGGCGGTCGAGCGCCGCTTGCTTGTCGCCATCCATCTGCGCTTCGGCCTGCCGGCCAAGTTGCCCGAACGTTTGACGGAACTGATCAAAGCCGCCGACCGCAGCGCAGCATTCCTGGAGGCGACGAGGCTCGCTGGTTTCGACCCGGCCGAAGCGCGCAAGTTCTTCGGCCCGCCGCCTAAATTCTCGGCCGCGATCGAGCGCGACTATCTCACGCCCTGGCCGGCCGAGACTGCGGAAAGCCGTTTTCGCGAGCGGCTGGAGCGGCTCATGCGCACATAAAGCTTTTTGTTATCGGAATCACGTCATAGATATGACGCAAGATTCGTCCATAGCCGCACCATGATCCACGTCTGCTCACTCGCGCGCTTGTACGCCACCGTCGATGAGACCGGCGCGCGCCATATCGTCACCTTGCTACGGCTTTCCGACCGGGTGGAGCGGCCGGCCCATATCGCGGCCGAGAACCATTTAATACTCAACATGGATGACATCTCCACGCCCTTGGACGGCTATACCGCGCCGGGCGACGAGCACGTGGCGCGGCTGATCGATTTTGTGGGCGGCTGGGACCGCTCGGCGCCGCTGGTGGTGCATTGTTTTGCCGGCATCAGCCGCTCGACCGCCGGGGCGTTCGTGGCGGCTTGCGCGCTCAATCCGGACCGCGACGAGACCGAGATCGCGCTCGCCATCCGGCGCGCCTCGCGCACCGCGCAGCCGAACGCGCGCATCGTCTCGATCGGCGACCGCCTGCTCGCGCGCGACGGCCGCATGGTGCAGGCGGTCGAAGCGATCGGGCCCGGCGACGCGGCCATGGAAGGCAATCCGTTCCGGCTTGATCTGCACTGATCGCGTTGCCTGCAGAGCCCAGCAAGCCTGCTTTCATGTAGGCCTGCGGCCATCTACCATGGCCATGACAGCCGAACCGGGGGCGGGCGATGTTGGAATTTCTGGCCGTTGTGGTTTTGGCGATCCCGGTCATCGCTATCGCCGCCTTGGTGGTCGCTTTGAACGACCGCACTGTCATTCAGCGGCTGCAAGAGCGTATCGCCAAGCTTGAAGCCGGCCAAACGATTGCGCCGCCGGCCGCCCCTCCTCGCCCCCCCGAAGCGACGCTCGCCGTCATAGAGCCGCCGGCTGCTATAGAACCACCGGCCGTCAAGCGACCGGTTACGCCGCCTGCCGCGCCTGCGGCTGTGCCGGCCCGAGCAACGCTGGAAGAACGATTCGGCACGCAATGGGTGGTCTGGATTGGCGGGCTGGCGCTGGCGCTCGGCGCCATCTTCCTCGTGCGCTACACGGTCGAGCAAGGCCTGCTGGGACCGGGCGTGCGCATTTTCCTTGCCGCCTTATTCGCAGCCGCGCTGATCGCCGCCGGCGAATGGACGCGACGCAACGAAATCGCCGCCGGCATTACCGCGGTCCCGGCGCAGCACATCCCGAGCATCCTCACCGCCGCAGGCACAATTGCGGCCTACGCCACCGTCTACGCTGCCTACGCGCTCTACGGCTTCCTGTCGCCGGGCGCCGCCTTCATCCTGCTCGGCCTGGTGGCGCTGGCGACGCTGGCGGCAGCGCTGCTGCACGGGCCGGCGGTCGCCGGGCTTGGACTCGCGGGCGCTTTTGTCACGCCGCTGCTCGTCGCCACGGAGGAGCCGAGCTATTGGGCGCTTTACGCCTACCTCTTTGTCGTCACCGGCGCCGCCTTCGCGCTGGCGCGCATGCGGCTATGGCGCTGGCTCGCAATCACCGCCGTGGTGCTTGGCACGCTTTGGACATTGCCCGGCATCGCCTATTCGCATGTGGACGCGCTCGGAGCGCATCTTTTCCACGTCACCGCCGGCTTCACCTTGGCTGCGGCGCTAATCGTCTCTGGGCTATTCTTCGGCCCGGATGCAACGCCAGGAAAAATCGACGAAATTTCCTCCGCGTCGATCGCAGCTTATCTGTGCGCCGCGACGGTTCTAGCGATCGGCAGCTTCCACGCTCCCGCCGCGCTCGCGGTGTTCATGGTCGCTACTGCGGCCACGGTCGCCATCGCCTGGCGCACGGATGCCGCGCTTTGGGCGCTGCCCGCAGCTGGTGTCATGACCGTAGTCGTGCTGCTGCATTGGGTCGCTCCGCGTATTTTCGTTGAGCTCATCTTTCCCCCGGGGATTACACACGGCGCAATTCCCGAATTGCCGACGGGTACGGAATCGCATGTTGCCTTAGGGATGGCGCTGGCGGCCCTGTTCGGTGGCGCCGGCTACGCCGCGCAAGGACGTTCGCAGAATCCTGTCGTCGCGTTGATTTGGAGCGCGAGCGCGGTGGCGACGCCGATCGCGATTCTCATCGCGCTTTATCTGCGCATCGCTGAATTCGACCGCTCCATTCCATTCGCCGGCCTCGCGCTGTTGCTGGCGGCACTCTATGGCTATGCTACCGAACTCCTGAGCAAGCGCGGGCCGCGGTCCGGAATTGCCGCCTCCGCGGCGGTCTTTGCCACTGGCGCGGTCGCCGCGCTGGCACTGGCGCTCACATTCGCGCTCGAAAAGGGCTGGCTCACCGTCGGCCTCGCGCTGATGGTGCCGGGCATTGCCTGGATCAGCGAGCAGCGCCCGCTTCCGGCGCTGCGTTCTCTGGCGGCGGCAGTCGTCGTGCTGGTGTTGCTGCGAATCGGGTACGAACCGCGCATCGTCGGCCGCGACATCGGCACCACGCCGATTTTCAATTGGCTGCTTTATGGTTACGGCGTGCCGGCGGTGTCGTTCTGGTATGCCGGCTATCTATTGCGGCGACGGGCCGACGATGGTCCGGCGCGCATGGCCGATGCGGCGGCCATTTTGTTCACGGTGCTACTGGCGCTACTTGAAATCCGCCACTTCATGACCAATGGCAACATATTCGCGCCGTCCACCGCACTGGCGGAAGTCGCGATGCAGGTCTCAGTTGGCCTCGCGATAACCATTGGCCTCGAACGCCTGCGTCTGCGCACTCATAGCATCGTCCATAACATTGGCGCCGTGATCGTCGGCGCACTGACATTGGCCGCGATCGTGCTTGGCCTGTTGTTGACACTTAATCCGTTCTTTAAAGCCACCGTGGTCGGCGGGCCGTTCTTCAATCTAATCCTGCTCGGCTACGGCATCCCGGCATTGCTGGCGGCAATCCTTGCGCTGGTCGCGCGCGCGAACCGGCCGCTCGTCTATCGCACCATCGCGGCGGCGACTGCGATCGCCTTGTCGCTGCTCTATTTCTCGCTGGAGGTCCGGCGGCTGTTCCATGGCAGCCGGATTCTCCCGTGGGCGCCGACGAGCGATGCGGAGCAATATACCTATTCGGTCGTGTGGCTATTATTCGGCGTGGCGCTTTTGGCCGGCGGGTTCATGCTGCGCTCGCAACCCGCGCGCATGGCGTCGGCTGCTGTGGTGGCGCTCACCATCGGCAAAGTCTTCCTGATTGACATGGCGGGGCTCACCGGCATTCTGCGCGCCTTGTCGTTCATCGGGCTCGGCGCCGTTCTGGTCGGCATCGGCTGGCTCTACCAGCGGCTGCTGTTCCCGACGCGCGGGCAAGCCAAGACGCCGGAAGCAGCGACTGAGTGAACGCGTGAGACATTACGGCGCGCACCGACCAGCCGAACGCGCGCATCGTCTCGATCGGTGGCCGTCTGCTCGCGCGCGATGGCCGCATGGTGGGGGCGGTCGAAGCGATCGGGCCCGGCGATGTGGCCATGGAAGGCAATCCGTTCCGGCTCGATATCGCGTGATTGGCTGAATTAGGCGCGAACCCGCAGCATTTGGCGCACGGAACCGTATTATCCGCCCGCCCGGGCTATGTGCGCCCGCATTGGCTTCAGCACTGGCTTTAATAGAGACCGCCGCAAGGCGAATTTTCTGCATCGGGCTTTGAACCTGCGCTCATCCTGCCGCGACTACCTACAAACGGCAGCGCTTCATGAGCCAGGATCAGATTTTCCCGCTTGAACGATCGATGGCACCAACGGTCACCGCGCCTCGCGCCGATTCGGCCATTCGCCGAATATGGCCGAGCCTAGTGATTGCTTTGGGATTGGCGCTCACCTTCGCCTGGGTCGGTCTCATCGCATATGGGCTCTTTATCCTGCTCGAAAATTCGTTCTAACGATTCGTTGCGTATAAATTCGCGCGCCACCATCGGTGTGCGCGCCGTCTAACCCGACCTGCATGTCACATTTTTGCACGCGCTGAAAAAAGTAGCCCGCCCGCTAAGCGCGGGCGTGGCTACCGAACACGTCGTGTCGGGGTGTGGCTTACCCGGCGCTTGTGTTCAATTGCTATGTCGCATCGACCGGGCAAAAGGTTCACGATTGCTTTGGCGAAAAAGCGCGTTGGTTAGCTTTCGCTGACCGCAACCGGCGGTCCCGAATGGACATGGTAAGGCATCCGAAATAGGTTCCAGTTCAACCACATAGCGGGCCTTGTTCGGCCGCTAGCGAGAAAATTTCAGGAAAACTGCGCGGCGTCGACGGCGCCGCACCGAACCGGAGGGCGTGGTGAGCGGCAGAAAATATGGGCTGGTGACGCCCGAAGTCCTCAATTCCTATGACGGCCTTGATTTCCTGAAGGCGATGATCGACGGGACGGTTCCGCAGCCGCCGATCGGCGAAACGCTCGGCTTTTACCTGGTCGAAGCCGAGAAGGGCCGCGCGGCGTTCGAGGGCCTGCCGGAACTGCGCCATTACAATCCGATCGGCACCGTGCATGGCGGCTTTGCGGCGACGCTGCTCGATTCAGCGCTTGCTTGCGCAATCTTTTCGACCATGGTCAAGGGCGACGTCTGGACCACCCTCGAACTCAAGCTCAATTTCGTGCGCCCGCTGTCCAAGGACACCGGGCCGGTGCGCGCGGAAGGAAGGATCGTGCATCGCGGACGCTCGGTCGCTACTTCGGAAGGCGACCTGAAGGACCGCACCGGCAAACTTTATGCCCACGCCACCACGACCTGCATGATCCTGGGCAAGCACGGAGAACGCTAAAACCGATTGGCTGGGATCTTGAAATAACTACGGCCGTCGTTTTCAGCTTCCGGCAGGCGGCCGCCGCGCAAATTGACCTGCAGCGCGTGCAGCATGCGGACGGGCAGCGCCAGCGTCTTGTCGCGCTCGGTGCGCAGCTTGACGAATTGATCTTGCGAGATGCCATCCTTGACGTGGATGTTTGCCGCCTTGTGCTCTGCGACGGTTGCTTCCCATTTCGGCTCGCGGCCGCCCTTGCCGTAGTCGTGGCCGACAAACAGACGCGTCGATGCCGGCAGCGCCAGGATCGCCTGGATCGAGCGGTAGAGTACAGCTGCGTCGCCGCCGGGGAAATCGGCGCGCGAAGAGCCAGAATCGGGATACATGAGCGTGTCGTGCACGAAGGCCGCGTCATCGCCAACCACATAGGTGATCGAGGCGAGCGTATGGCCGGGCGACAGCATGACGCGGACGGGAAGCGTGCCGATCTCGAAGGTATCGCCATCGGCAAACAGGTGGTCGAACGCCCGCTCGACGTCGAACGCCTTCGGCTCGTTGTAGAACTCACGCCACAGCACGGCGATATCGCGCACCTTCGCACCGATCGCCTGCGGACAGCCGAGCCGCTCTTTGAGATACGCGGCCGCTGAAAAATGGTCGGCGTGCGGGTGGGTGTCGAGCACCCAGTCCACCGACAGGCCGCGCTCCTTGACGTAGGCCAGAATCTCGTCGGCGGAGTGCGTGTCGGTGCGCGCGTGCTTGGGATCGAAATTCCACACCGCGTCGATGATCGCGGCTTTCTTGGTGCGCGGGCAGCTCACCACGTATTGGATGCTGCCGGTGTCGGGCTCGTAGAAGCCGGTCACCTCCGGCGAACGGGGCCCGCGTGACCGGCTGGTCTGCTGAGGACTCATGGCAAGCGTTATATACGCGCTCTAACGCTGCCGCGAAGGTCTGGATGAATGATTATTCGGCGTCGGCTGTGAGCGACGGACGCAGCGCCAGCGGAGCGCCATCACGCGAGTTGTGCTCCACCTCCGCGCGCTCGTAGCGGCGGGTGAATTTGCAATAGGCAAAGCCCAAGCCCGAGATCGAACCGCGGAAGCTTTCGCTGCCGATCCGCTGCAGGCTAAAGCACGGCTTGATCGGCAGGCCGCGCAGCGAGGCACAAACCGACTCGCCCCTCACCCGCAACGTGCCGGGCGGCAACACCGCATAGCGCACGCGACCGTGGCCCTGAAATTGGATGGAGCCGGCGACCGAACCATCCGCATAGACCAGGCCCTGGCCGCGGGTGCCTTCGAAACAGTTGTAGGAGAAAGTCTTGCCAACCACGAAGCGGCGAGCTTCGTCGGCCGACATTTCGCCGGCCATTGCCGGCAGGGTGGCCAGCAGGCCGGCCAGCACTACAAACGCGCGCAACATCCCCAACACTCCGACTGACGCCACCAGACGCGGCTTTCCTAGCCCGATCGTAGCCAACATGCCGGGCTTTCGTCGATAAATCATGAACGCGTTTACCCGATCTTGACCACGACCCGGCCGCGAACCTGGCCTGCCAGGATGGCAGGGGCCTCCTTCAAGACTTCATAAAGGCCAATTTCCCGGGTTATGGCGGCCAATTTTGGGCGGTCCAGGTCGGTTTCCAGCCTTTTCCACGCCTCCCGGCGGCGCTCGATCGGGCACATGACGGAATCGATGCCGTAAAGACACACCCCGCGCAGAATAAACGGAGCAACCGAGGCCGGCAGGTCCATGCCACCGGCGAGTCCGCAGGCAGCTACCGCCCCGCCGTAGCGGGTCATGGACAGCAGATTGGCGAGCGTGGCGGAGCCGACCACGTCGACAGCACCGGCCCAGCGCTCCTTTGCGAGCGGCTTGGGCGCCCCGGCGAGCTCCTTGCGCTCAACGATCTCGGCGGCACCCAGGCTCTTGAGATAGCCGGCCTCCTCCGGCCGCCCGGTGACGGCATGGACGGTGAAGCCGCGCTTGGAAAGGATGGCGACGGCCACCGAGCCGACGCCGCCGGCCGCGCCTGTGACGGCCACCGGGCCGTTCTCGGGGGTCAGTCCGTGGCGCTCCAGCGCCATCGCCGCCAGCATGGCCGAATAGCCGGCGGTGCCGACGCTCATGGCCTCGCGCGCGCTCATGCCCGCCGGCAGCGGCACCAGCCAATCGCCCTTGACGCGCGCCTTGGCACCATAGGCGCCCAGATGGGTCTCGCCACAGCCCCAGCCGTTGAGGATCACCTTGTCGCCCGGCTTCCAGGCCGGATTGGTGGACGCTTCCACCGTGCCGGCGAAATCGATGCCGGCGATCATCGGGAAGCGGCGCACTACCGGCGCCTTGCCGGTGATGGCGAGCCCGTCCTTGTAGTTGAGCGTGGAATATTCGACGCCGACGGTGACGTCGCCATCCATCAGATTGGCTTCATCGAAATCGGCGAGCGCGGCCTTCGTACCGCCGTCCGATTTCTCGATTACGATCGCCTTGAATGTCGCCACTGAACGCCTCGCTGCCGGAATGACCTGAGGCCATTCATGGCGCGATGGCCGCGGCGGTGCAAGCGCCGAGGACGGGGGTATCGCCTCAGCTCGAACCTTTTTCCCACCGCTCCTTGGCGAGCGCAATGAGCGCTTCCGCGTTCGGGCAATAGGTTTCCCACACCGGGCTGTTGGGATCTCGTTTCAAGTCCACCACACAGGCTTCGCGACTGCCGCAACGCGCGCACTCTCGTACAATTTGGACGACCGTTTCGGTGTCGCTTTGCTTGATCGTCTCGAAGTCGAGACCCAGCATGGCCATGCGACAATCCAAAAGACCGTCGCTTTCGTCGCCTTCCGTGGGTTTATCGGCCGAGCGAGGATTGCGGCTTTGCATCAAATCCTCCTGCATTCGCCTGCCTAGTCACCCCGAAAAGCCGCGTTTGCGCATTGACCTGGATCAAGTTCCAAAAAGTGAAGACGATGTCCTCATCCGCCGTGCGTTCGGCCACGACCGCGCCGAAATTGACGCCCTCTTGCGCGAAGGGAACGCACACAACAATTGCAAAGAATTACTCCTGCGGCTCGATGACCTCGGCCGCTATCCGATAACCGATCTTGGCGATATCGGTTACCGTGGGCGCTACATTCATGATGCCGGTGACCGCTACTGGATCGACAAAACTGTTAAGGTGAATGCCCTTCTCAAGGGTGAGGAGGATCGCCTGATTTCGCGGCGGAGGAAACTTAACGCACGCTCCGGAGAAGGGAATAAGAAGCAGCCGCTTGTAGGGTTGCTCTTCGTTGTTGAAGGGCAAGACGAATCCAACAATCCTGATGCGCTGGCCATTGTAGATAGCGACCAGATCAGACCGCTGCGACACGCTCATATTCGCGTGTTCTTTCGTTTGTTTGCGCGGCAAGATCTTCGCCATCAGATTGTGCGGCGCGCCCGGACGGAGTGACGCGGGAACGAGCTGTTCCCACCGGATTTCAAGTGGTTCCTGCGCACGCGCCGGCGGCAACGAAACGAATCCAGCCGCGACGGCGACCGCGCACACCAACAAGGAATCCCGCAAACAGGTTTGCATTTGGAAATACCCCTTCGCTCTTGTCCCCACCATTCTACAGTAGATTCGGATCGACTGCGTGCCTAGATCTCCTCCGGTACCATGGCGATGGCGCCGCACGGGCATTCCTGGGCGCATATTCCGCAGCCCTTGCAATAGTCGTAGTTGAACTGGAAGCGTTTGCCGGGCCCGAGCTTGATTACAGCATTGTCCGGGCACACGCCGTAGCAATTGTCGCATTCGAAGCAGTTGCCGCAGGAAAGGCACCGGCGCGCCTCGTAGAGCGCGTTGGTCTCGTCGAGCCCGCCCTGCACCTCCTCGAAAGTGCTCTGCCGGCGGACGAGTTCGAGCATCGGCTGCACCGTCTTGGGCGCGTCGGCGTAGTACCAGGAATTGAGCTTGCCGATATCCGCCAGCTCGTGCCGTTCCGCCGGCGCATAGATGGTGCCACGCAGCCAGGCGTCGATGTGGCGGGCCGCTTTTTTACCGTGACCGACCGCCACCGTGACGGTGCGCTCGGAGGGCACCATATCGCCGCCGGCAAAGATGCCGGCATGGCCGGTCATCATGTTGGTATCGACCTGAACCACGCCGTCCTTGATTTCCAGTCCGGGGACGCCGTCGAGCAGCGACAGGTCGACATCCTGGCCGAGCGCCAGCACCAGCGAGTCGGTCTCCAGCGTCTCAAATTCGCCGGTCGGCTGCGGGAAGCCTTTTTCGTCGAGCTGCATCTTTTCGACGGTGAGCACGCCTTCGTCCATGCGCTTGATGGTCGAAAGCCATTTCATCATGATGCCTTCCTGCAGCGCCTCCTCGACCTCGAAATCATGCGCTGGCATGCGCTCGCGCGTGCGGCGATAGACGATGATCGCCTCGGTCGCACCCAGCCGCTTGGCGGTGCGGGCGGCATCGATCGCGGTGTTGCCGCCGCCGTAAACGACGACGCGCCGGCCGAGCAGCGGCTTGTCTTCGCCTTCCATCGACCGCAGCATGGAGACGGCGTCGAGAATTTTCGAAGCCGAACCGGCGGGAATATAGGCGCGCTTGCCGATATGGGCGCCGACCGCGAGGAAGGCCGCGTCGAATTTTCCGGCCTGCATGCTCTCGACGATGCGATCGACCTTGGTGTTGAGCTTGATGGCAACCCCGAGGTCGGCAATGCGGTTAATCTCCGCATCAAGCACGTCGCGCGGCAGACGGTATTTCGGAATCCCGAAGCGCATCATGCCGCCGGCAAATGGGCCGGCCTCGTGGATTTCGACCGTATGCCCCATCCGCCGCAGTTGATAAGCGGCGGATAGGCCAGAAGGGCCGGCGCCGACCACCAGCACGCGCTTGCCGCTGTCGGATTGCGGCGGCTCGAATTGCCAGCCTTTGCGGATCGCGACATCGCCGAGGAAACGTTCGACCGAATTGATACCGACCGCTTCGTCGATCTGCGCCCGATTGCAGGCGGTTTCGCAGGGGTGATAGCACACCCGGCCCATCACCGCCGGCAGCGGATTGTCGAGCGTCAGCGTGCGCCAGGCGGCTTCGTAATTGCCGGACTCGGCATCATAGAGCCAGCCTTGAATGTTCTCACCGGCCGGGCAGGCGTTGTTGCAGGGCGGCAGGCGATCGACATAGACCGGCCGCTCGGTGCGCCACGTTCCGGTCAGATTGGCGAGGCTGGAGCCGACGTCGAGGGTGATCGCAAAGGGATGATCCATTAGGCGTCTCCCTCGTGATCGATCAAGTGATATTCAGCGATGTTGTGGTCGGCGATGGCCTGCACCTGACCGATGCGCTTTTTTCCTTCTTCGCTGGCGAACAGATGGGTAAAGCGCCGCTGTGGCTTCAGGTATTCCTCGACCGGAACCTGGCGGCGGATCTTGCGGCTGCCGGTGACGACGCCGTGCTCGGCCTCGAACACCGGAAACAGCCCGCATTCAACCGCGAGCCGCGCCAGCCGGATTGTGTCGTGGGAAAGCGAGCCCCAGCCGAGCGGACAAGGCACATGGATATGCAGATAGCGCGCGCCATGAATGCCCATGGCCTTGGTCACCTTGCGCTCGAGGTCGTGCAGGTCGGCGACCGTGGCGGTGGCAACATAAGGAATTTCGTGCGCCACGGCGATCTTGGGCACGCTCTTTCCGGTGCCGAACACATTGCCCGGCTTCGGTCCCATGGCCGGCGTGGTCGCGGTGCGCGCCGCCGGCGGCGTCGCCGAAGAGCGCTGCACGCCGGTGTTCATATAGGCTTCGTTGTCGTAGCAAATATAAAGCACGTCATCGTTGCGCTCGAACATGCCCGACAGGCACCCGAAGCCGATGTCGGTGGTGCCGCCGTCACCGCCTTGCGCGATTGTGCGGACCTCGGGCCGCCCTTTCACGCGCATGGCGGCGGCGACACCGGTCGCGACCGCGGCGGCATTGCCGAACAGCGAATGCAGCCACGGCGTCTGCCACGACGTTTCCGGATAGGGTGTCGTAAACACTTCCAGGCAACCGGTGGCATTCACGGCAATCAAATTGTTTCGGGTCGCGCGCATGGCCGCGTCGATGGCAAAGCGCGCGCCTAACGCCTCGCCGCAGCCCTGGCACGCGCGGTGGCCGCAGGTGAGCGCATTGGAACGGTCGGACGAGGCCTGCACCGCGCGCTGCTCCTCCGAAACGAGGCGGTTGCCGACTGTGAATGTGCCCTTCTGGTAGAAGCGCAGCTTCTGCGTCGCGTCCAGCGTCATCGTGCGATCGTTCACCGGATTTCCCCCTTCCTTATACGGCGGCTTTTTCGCCAGCCTCGCTGAGACGCCGCAACAGGTTCTCGGCGGTCGGGCCGGAGCGCCGCACCTTGCGCACGTAATGCAATTCCTTGGCCACGATCTCCTCGTTGAGATCGAGGAACAGCGAACCTTCCCACGGCTGCACGAACGCGCGGCGCAACGCGCGATGCAGCGACGCGCAGGTGATCGCCCGCCCGCCGAGCCCGGCGATGATCGAATGCACCTGCGGCGCCCCGGCCACATTGCGCAACGCGAGATCGATATTGCTGGCGAGTTGTCCGCCCATGCCGACCGCCAGGCTCTTTTCGATCACGACGACGTTGCGCGCGCCCACCAGCTTTTCGCGCAAGGCTTTTGTTGGAAACGGCCGGAACGAAACCAGCGTCACGAGACCCACCGACAGTCCGTCGGCACGCATTTCGTCGATCGTGTCCTTGATGGTGCCGTTCACCGATCCCATGGCGACGACGATCAATTCGGCATCTTCGGTGCGGTAGGAACGCAGCAGCCCGCCGCTATCGCGACCGAACCGGTCTTTGAACTCGGCGGCGAATTCTGGAATGAGCCGCAGTGCCAGAGTCTGCTTGTAATGTTGCAGATAGCGGACCTCGGTAAAGGCATCCGGCCCGACCATCGCGCCGATCGAAATCGGGTCACTCGGATCGAGCACCTGCACCGGCTCATAGGGCGGAAGATAGGCGTCGACCTCGGCCTGCTCGGGAATATCGACCCTTTCCATCGCGTGCGTGAGGATAAAGCCGTCGACGCAGACCATCACCGGCATCGACAGTTCCTCGGCCAGGCGGAAAGCCTGAATGTGGAGGTCTGCGGCTTCCTGGTTCGTCTCCGCGAACAACTGCATCCATCCGGAATCGCACATGGCCATGGCGTCGGAATGGTCGTTCCAGATGTTGATCGGCGCGCCGATCGCCCGATTGCCGAGCGTCATCACGATCGGCAGGCCGAGCCCCGAGGCGTTGTAGACGGCCTCCGCCATGAACAGCAGCCCTTGGCTGGCGGTGGCGGTATAGGCGCGGGCGCCGGCGGCGGACGCGCCGATCGCAACCGACAGCGCGGCGAATTCAGATTCGACGTTGATGAATTCGCACTTGGTGATTTCGCCCGTCCGCACCATTTCGCCGAGACCCTCGACGATATGGGTTTGCGGCGTGATCGGATAGGCGCAGATCACTTCGGGCCGGCATAGCCCAATCGCTTCCGCCATCGCCCGCGAGCCTTCGATTTGCTTTAACATGGCGGTGATCCTTCAAGCAGCCGCGGGCGCGTTGGTAACGGCGTCATAAGCCGCGGTGGCGGCTGCAATATTCGCTTGCGCGATTTTTTCGTTGAATGCTTCGCTGATCGCGGCGGCAACCGATTTCAATTGGACGACGCCGGTGAGATGCGCAAAAGCGCCGAGCAATGCAGCGTTGGGAAGCGGGCGCCCGACATGCTTGAGCGCGAGCTCCGACGCCGGCACCGTCAGCGCGTGACCGGCGGGAAGTTTGCTGGCGATTGCGTCGAGATGGAGCTCGCTCAGGCTGCGATTGCTGTTGACGAGCAAATAGCCGGTCGCCTTCAGGCCCTGGCAAACGTCGATCGCCTTGAACAATGTCGGGTCCTGCACGATCAGGGCGTCCGGCTCCAGGATCGGCTCGCGCAGCCGGATTTCCTTGTCGTCGATCCGGCAGAATGAAACCACCGGCGCGCCCATGCGCTCGGAGCCGAAGCTCGGAAAGGCCTGGGCGTGCTTGCCCTCGCGATAGGCCGCGACCGAGAGCAGTTCCGCGGCCGTCACGACCCCCTGTCCCCCGCGGCCGTGGATGCGCACTTGGAACATAGGGAAAAGCCCCAATCTGTATTGGTTTCATAAGCTTGCGAAATCGGCCTTGAGCCGACACGGATGCTTATAAGTAGAACGTTCGGCGATCCCCGCTTTGACGTGGGTCAATTGCCATATTTAGCGCCTGCAAGGATTGTATCCGCCGCTCCGGGCCGGCGAGCGCGCCAGACGTGATGGGAGCCAGGCGTCTCAGGCCTCGATCGGCGCCAGGCGCTCGATCGGCTTCTCGATAATCGGCAGGTTGATGATGGCCGAGATGACGCCGAGCGCCACCGACAGCCACCAGATCACGTTGTAGGAGCCAGTGGTCGAATACAAAAGCCCGCCCAGCCAGACACCGAGGAAACCGCCGACCTGATGGCTGAAGAAGGCGAAGCCGAACAGCGTCGCCATCCAGCGGGTGCCGAACATGATCGCCACCAGCGCCGAAGTCGGCGGCACGGTCGACAGCCACAGCAGTCCCATCACCGCGCCGAAGATCAGCGCCGAGGCGGTGGTCACCGGCAGGCTGATGAAGGCGATCACCGCGATCGAACGTAGCATATAGATGATGGACAACAGGTAGCGCTTGGGCATGCGGTCACCGAGCCAGCCGGCGGTGATGGAGCCGACGATGTTGAACAGGCCGATGACACCGAGCGTCCACGCGCCGGCATCGACCGACAGGCCGCGGTCGATCAGATAGGCCGGCAGATGCACGGTGATGAACAGGAGTTGGAAGCCGCAGGTGAAGAAGCCGAGCACCAGCAGCACATAGGAGCGGTGGCCAAAGGCTTCCACCATCGCGTGGCGCAGCGACTGCTGGCTGGCCTCATGGTGGCTGTTCATATCCATCGACGGCGTGGCGACGACGGCCGATAGCGGTATCACCAGCAGCGTGATGAAGCCAAAGGCGACCAGCGCGTGCTGCCAGCCAAAGCCTTGAATGAAGGCGACGGCCAACGGCGAGAACAGGAATTGCCCGAACGAACCGGCGGCCGTGCCGGCCCCGAACGCAAGCGAGCGCATGTGCGGCGGCATCAGCTTGCCAAAGGCGGCGATGACGATGGTGAAGGACGAGCCGGCGATGCCCAACCCCGTCAATACACCGGCCGACAAATCGAGCATACCGGGTGTGCGCGAATAGGCCATCAGCGCAAGCCCGGCGCAGTAAAGCACCGCGCCGACCGAGAGCACGCGCATGGAGCCGAAGCGGTCGGCGATGGCGCCGGCGAAGGGCTGCGCGACGCCCCACACGATTACCTGGATCGCCAGCGCCAGCGAGAATACCTCGCGGCTCCAGCCGTTGGCAGCCGACATCGGCGTCAAGAAAAGGCCAAGCGCGGCGCGCGGCCCGAAGCCGATGGCGCCGATCAGGCAACCGCAAACGAGGATCACCATGGGCGTGCGCCAGCCGCCTGCCGCGGGTTTGCTACCCGGCGCTGATTGCACTGCCATCCTGTCGGTTCCCGGCTCAATCATCCTGATCGCCACGCCCCAATCGGCGCGACGGTGCCGGGACCATATAAGCGATGGTGGCCTCGCCAAAACGAATATTAGTGATCGGAGCCATTTGTACCGCGCATGGCTAAAAGCGCGCAGGCGTCAGTTGCGCGGATGCTCGCGCGCCCAAGCCCGTCCATCCGGCGAGCGCAGCCATTCCCGGCTATGGCTGACCGGCCACTCCTGCTCGAATAACGCGGCTTCCTTCCTGGTCACTTTCGCATCGCCCCACACCGGCTCATCGCCGCCGTCGCCCCAGTCGCGCGGGCGGTAGAAAGTGTGGACCCCGAGCGTGGAAATCGTCTTCATTTCGTTGACCCAGTCGGGATGCACCCAATAGGCGTGATAGTGGGTGGCCTTGGCCACCTCCGGCATCCACAGCTTGCCGATAAGCATGTCGTGCGCGATGTGCTTGGCGCGCGCCCAGGCGGTCGGCTCGGTGACGACGTCGGCGATGCCATCGCAATTATAGCTGAACTGACAGCCGCGGCTGTTGCGCTGGGTGACCACACCGCAGACATCATTGGGATAAAATGGCGAGAACACGCGGTTCATGATGACCTGGGCCACCGCGATCTGACCGCGCACCGCTTCGCCGCGCGATTCGAAATAGACCGCGTTGGTGAGACACGTCTCCGCCTTTTCGAATGTCTTGCCCGTAAGCGCCAGCCGCTCCGCCGGCGATTTCGGCCGTTGATCGATCCCGGTGACCTCGCCTTTGTTGGCGATTGTTTCGCCGCCCTTGGATTTCACATCGTTGGAAGGCGTCAGCGCAGCCATCTTGATGTCGGGATCGCCCGTTGCGTTCACCACCGGCGCTTCGCCGGGCGCCCACGGCTTGATTGCAGTGCTCTCCTCGCTCGGTGCGAGCGGCGAGGCGCCGAAATAAAGCCGCGCCGCGACCTTGGGCTTGTCCTTGCCCGGCGCCGCGGCGATGGGCTTGGGCGGCGCGACATTGCCATTCGGCAGCACAGCCTTAGGCGCCGCCGGCTGCTCATCGGGAATGGCGGCGAATTCATACTCCGTATAGGGATCGAAGCGTCCGGCGGCTTCGCCATTGTTGAGCGGCGCCTCGGCTTGCGCGGGTGCCACCGGCTCGATCGGCAATGCCGGCGGTAACGGCGGCATCGGCTGCCGCGCCCGCGAGATCAGCGAGTTGCGCTTGCCCTTGCGATTGACGGTGGGAAATTGCAGCGGCGCGGTCGGATCGCCGAGCAGCTGCGCGCCGATCGACACGGCAATGGCGGTTGGGTCGAAATTCGCCAAGGCGTAGAGCGGCGGGTGCGGAATGGCGGTGCCGACCGGCCGCGGCATGCTGAAGGTCGCGGCGTGAATGGTGCCGAAGGGCGAAGCGATGATGTATTTATGGGCGCGCGCGGTGACGCCGGGCTGGCGCGCCAGCAGCGCGCCGAGGTCGCCGAAGCCGATCGTGCTGGGAACAACCGCGAAAGCCAGCACGCCGAAAGCGGCCGCCAGCCTGCGGCGCCGCCGTTTATGCGAAGCTGGACCCACCACACTCACGCAACACCCAAACGCACACGCCTACGCCCCGCCCGAATGGCGAGCATGCGACAGGTTTTCTTATCGTCTGCTTAACCTTGCGAACCGCTTAACCGGCAAGTGTGGCGGCCCGTCGCGCGCTGCGCCGCCGCAACCATTCGGTAACAAACGTTAACCATATTGCAATGGCCGGCACCGATACTGCCGCAAAATTCAGCTTCCGGGGCCGGCATGCTTCTGTTCAGTCTCCCAGCGACCACCACCGGCCAGGCGACGCTGATTGCGGGCCTGGGCGTCGCCACGCTCGTGCTTGCCGGCTATCTGTACCGGCGCGCCGGAGCCCAAAATCGCCGACTCTCGACCGCCATCGACAACATGTCGCAAGGCCTGTGCATGTTCGACGCGCAAGGCCGCATCATCGTCGTCAATGGCCGATACATCGAAATGTACGACCTGTCGCCGCGGATCGTGCGGCCCGGTTGCGCGCTGCGGGCGTTGATCCAGCACCGCAAGGACACCGGGCTTTTCACCGGCGACGTGGACGCCTATTGCACTCAGATCCTCGCCAGCGTGCGCGACGGCACCGGCAAGGGAAATTACATTGCCGCGAGTGACGGCCGCACCGTGCTCGCCAAGAACATGCCGATGGCGAACGGCGGCTGGGTCTCGACCCATGAGGATGTCACCGAACAGCGCCACGCCGAGCAGGAGCGCGCGGCGGCCCACGGCCAGGAGCAGCGCCGCGCCGCCGTCGAAGCCAGCATCGCCTCGTTCCGGCCGCAGGTGGAGACGCTGCTCTCGAGCGTGAACGACAGTGCGACCGCCATGCGTTCGACGGCCGACGCGCTGTTAGGCTCCTCCGACCAGACCACGCAGCGCGCAACCAGCGCGGTGCAGGCGTTCAACGAGGCTTCCACCAACGTGGAGACGGCGGCGGTCGCCGCCGATGAATTGGCGCGTTCGATCGACGAAATCAGCCGCCAGCTCGGCGACACCAGCAAACTCGTCACGCTGGCGACCAACGAAGCGCGCGCAACCGACGGCGAGATCGCGGGGCTTGCCGATGGCGCCAAGAAGATCGACGACGTGGTCACGCTGATCCGCAACATCGCCGGCCAGACCAATCTGCTGGCGCTCAACGCCACGATCGAGGCCGCGCGCGCCGGCGAAGCCGGCAAAGGCTTCGCGGTGGTCGCCTCCGAGGTCAAATCGCTGGCGGTGCAGACGGCCAGAGCCACCGAAGAGATCGCCGACCACATCCTGGCGGTGCAGGGCTCGACCTCCGGCGCGGTCGACGCGATCCGCCATATCGCGGCGCGCATGCACGAAATCAACCGCTACACGGCGGCGGTGGCGGCCTCGGTCGAGCAGCAGAATTCGGCGACTGGGGAAATCTCGCACAATGTCGCCAGCGCCGCCGAAAGCACCGGCCAAGTAGTGTCGGTGCTGGGCGAGGTTTCCGGCGCCGCCACGGAGACGCGCGCGTCGGCGGAGATCGTGCGCGATGCCTCGCAAACCGTGGAGGCGGCGGTTAGCGATTTGCGCATCGAGGTGAAGGATTTTCTCGCCAAGGTGGCGATGTAGGCCCTCAGCCTAAGCCTGGCTCTCCGCCGTTTTCCCGAGCGCCGCCTGCGCGGCGGCAAGGCGCGCGATCGGCACGCGGAACGGCGAACACGACACGTAGTCGAGCTTGGCCTCGTGGCAGAAGGCGACGGAGGCCGGATCGCCGCCGTGTTCGCCACAGATGCCGACTTTCAGCTTCGGCCGCACCTTGCGGCCGCGGGCGACGCCGATCCTTACCAATTCGCCGACGCCCTGCTGGTCGATCGACACGAAGGGGTCGGCCGGCAAGATGCCGCGCGCGGTATAGACCGACAGAAAACTCGCGGCGTCGTCGCGCGAAATGCCGAACGTGGTCTGGGTCAGATCGTTGGTGCCGAACGAAAAGAATTCCGCCGTCTCGGCAATTTCACCGGCCATGAGACAGGCGCGCGGCAGTTCGATCATGGTGCCGACGTCGTAATCGAGCTTGACGTCGGCCTGCTCCTCGACGGCCTCGGCGGAGGCATCGATGCGTTCCTTGACAATGTCGAATTCGGCCTTGGTGGCGATCAGCGGCACCATGACTTCCGGCTTGACCGGCTTGCCGGTGCGTTTCTGCACCTCCACCGCCGCTTCGAAGATGGCGCAGGCCTGCATCTCCGCGATCTCTGGATAGGCGATGGCAATACGGCAGCCGCGGAAGCCGAGCATCGGGTTGAACTCGGCGAGCTCGTTGGCGCGGTCGGCAAGCTTGCGGGGCTCGGTGCCCATGGCGGCCGCTACCTCGGCGATCTCTTCCTCCCCATGCGGCAGGAATTCGTGCAGCGGCGGGTCGAGCAGGCGGATGGTTACCGGCCGGTCGCCCATGATCTCGAACAGCTCGACGAAGTCGGCGCGCTGCATCGGCAGCAGCTTGGCAAGCGCGGCGCGCCGGGATTTCTCGTCATCGGCCAGAATCATTTCGCGCACCGCCTGGATGCGCCCCTCCTCGAAGAACATGTGCTCGGTGCGGCACAGGCCGATGCCCTCGGCGCCGAAGCGCACGGCGGCCTTGGCGTCGGCCGGCGTATCGGCATTGGCGCGCACGCCGAGCTTGCGCACCTTGTCGGCCCAACCGATCAGCGTCGCGAATTCGCCGGAGAGCTGCGGCTCGATCATGTCGACCTTGCCGGCCAGCACCTGCCCGGTGGAACCGTCGACGGTGATGATGTCGCCCTGCTTGAAGACCTGACTGCTGGCGGTCAAAGTCTTGGCGGCGTAATCGACCCGGATCGAGCCGGCGCCGGAGACGCAGGGCTTGCCCATACCGCGCGCTACCACCGCGGCGTGTGAAGTCATGCCGCCACGGGTGGTAAGGATGCCTTCGGCGGCGTGCATGCCGTGGATGTCTTCGGGCGAGGTTTCCACGCGCACCAGGATCACGCGTCGCCCGTCGGACTTGAGCTGCGCTGCCTCGTCGGAAGAGAACACGATTTCGCCGCTGGCGGCGCCCGGAGACGCCGGCAGGCCGGTGGCGATCACCTTGCGGTGGGCGCGCGGATCGATGGTGGGATGCAGCAGTTGATCGAGGCTCAACGGCTCGACCCGCAGCACCGCTTCGTTCTTGGAGATGAGGCCCTCATTCGCCAGTTCGACCGCGATGCGCAGCGCGGCCTTGGCGGTGCGCTTGCCGTTGCGGGTCTGCAGCATCCACAGCTTGCCCTGCTCGACGGTGAATTCGAGGTCCTGCATGTCGCGATAATGGCGCTCGAGCGTATTGTAGATGCGCTTGAGCTCGGCATAGGCCTTGGGCAGCGTATGCTCCATCGACGGCTTGTCGGAACCGGCCTCGATGCGCGCTGCCTCGCTGATCTCCTGCGGCGTGCGAATGCCGGCGACCACGTCTTCGCCCTGCGCGTTGATGAGGAATTCGCCGTAGAGCTTCTTCTCGCCGGTGGAAGGATTACGGGTGAAGGCAACGCCAGTGGCCGATGTGTCGCCCATATTGCCGAACACCATGGCCTGCACATTGACGGCGGTGCCCCAGCTTTCCGGAAGATTGTGCAGCTTGCGATAGGTGATGGCGCGCTGGTTCATCCAGGAACCGAACACCGCGCCGATCGCGCCCCAGAGCTGCTCGTGCGGATCTTGCGGGAACGGCTCTCCGAGCTCCTCCATGACGCGCGTCTTGTAGCGCTCGGTAAGTGCGGCCCAGTCGTCGCCGGAAAGATCGGTATCGAGGTGATAGCCCTCGCGTTCCTTGTGCTGGTCGAGCAGTTCCTCGAAATGCTCGTGGCCGACGCCGAGCACCACGTCGGAATACATGGTGATGAAGCGACGGTAGCTGTCATAGGCAAAGCGGCTGTCGCCGGACTTTTTCGCCAGCGCCTCCACGGTCTCGTCGTTGAGGCCGAGATTGAGCACGGTGTCCATCATGCCGGGCATGGAAGCGCGGGCGCCGGAACGAACCGACAGTAAGAGCGGGTTGGCCTTGTCGCCGAAGCTCTTGCCGGTGATACGGCCGATCTGCGCCAGCGCTTTCTCGACCTGGGCTTTCAGGCCCTTCGGATACTGGTGGCCGTGCGCGGTGTAGTAGGTGCAAACCTCGGTGGTGATGGTGAAGCCGGGTGGCACCGGCAGGCCGAGATTGGCCATTTCGGCGAGGCCCGCACCTTTGCCGCCGAGCAGGTTGCGCATGGAGGCCTTGCCCTCGGCGCGGCCGTTGCCGAAGGCGTAGACCCATTTGCCGCCTTTGGCCGGTTTCAGGGACGCCGATGCCTTGCGCTTGCGCGCGGGCGCCCGGCGGACCGCCTGTTTTTTAGCTTTGGCGCTGACGCGCTTTTTGGCTTGGGCGCTGGCGCGATTGGATTTCCGTTTGGCCATGGGTCACGAATTGTCGGATGGATGCATGGATGGATGGCCCCTAACAACACCGCCGGTGAAGGCGGCGCAAGCCCCGGAAATCCCCTAGCGGATAACTCCCAGACCGAACAGGCCGACCAGGATCAGGTAGGCGGCAACGATGTAGTTGAGCAGGCGCGGCACAATCAGGATGGCGACGCCGGCGACGAGCGCGACAATCGGTTGCAGATGGGCGATACCAATGACCATAAGGTTTCTCCGTGTTGGTCAGAGTGAGAAACGGCAGGCGGGCGCGCCAGGTTCCACCGCGCGGCGCTATCCCTCGATCTTGGAAAAATCCGCTACCGCGCGCGTGGCTTCGCGGATTTCGTTGAGCAGCTTGAGACGGTTTTCGCGCAATGCGCCGTCATCGACATTGACGGTGACCTTGTCGAAGAAGGCATCGACCTCGGGGCGAAGCACGGCAATCGCGCTCATGGCGGCGGCGAAGTCTTCTTTGCCGATGGCGGCGGCCGCGTCCTTGCGGGCCGCGGCGATCGCCTCGGCCAGCGCCTTTTCTTCGGGAAGCTGATAGCGCTTGGCGTCGGGCGCGCCCGCGTATTCGCGCTTGTCCTTCTTCTCCTCGATGCGGATGATGTTGGTCGCACGCTTGACGCCGGCGAGCAGGTTCTTGCCGTCGTCGCTGTCGAGGAATTTGCCGAGCGCCTCGACGCGGCGCACCACCATGAGTAGATCGTCCTGGCCCCCGACGGCAAACACGGCGTCGACCAGATCGTGACGGGCACCCTGTTCGCGCAATTGCACCTTGAGCCGGTCGGCAAAGAACGCTAACAGGTCGTGGCTCTGATGCAGGTAGGAATGGGCCTGCACCAGCACCGGCCCGGTCACCCTGCGGCTCTTTTCCGACACCAGCACTTCCAGTTTCACCGCCAGCTCGATGTCGGTGGCGCTGAGCTTGACGATGTCCTCATGCAGCGGATGCAGCAAGGCGATCGCTTCGGCCAGCATTTCGTCGCGGCCGACCGCGCCGAAATGCCGCCACATCTGCACGCGCAGCGGCAGCCGCAATTCGTTCTCGATCACGATGCGGATAATGCCGAGCGCGGCGCGTCTTAGCGCATAAGGGTCCTTCGAGCCGGTTGGCTTTTCGTCGATCGACCAGAAACCGACCAGCGTGTCGATCTTGTCGGCGAGTGCTACCGCAATCGCTACCGGGTCGCCCGGCACCAGGTCGTCCGGCCCCTTCGGCTTGTAGTGATCCTCGATCGCGTGCGCGACCGCCTCGTCCTCGCCCTGCGCCTCGGCATAGTAGCGGCCCATGAGGCCCTGCAATTCGGGGAACTCGCCCACCACTTCGGTGAGCAGGTCGGCCTTGCACAGGCGCGCGCCGCGCGCGGCCTTGGCCGGATCGGCGCCGACGATGTCGCTGAGCTCGCCGGCAAGCGCCTCAATGCGGGCGATACGCTCGGCCTGGGAGCCGATCTTGTCGTGGAAGACGATCTGCTCGAATTTCGGCAGCCGCTCTTCCAGCTTGGTCTTTAGATCGGTGTCGTAGAAAAACTTCGCGTCGGACAATCGTGCGCGGATTACGCGTTCGTTGCCGGCGACGATTTGTTTGCCGCCGTCGCTCGCCTCCTCGTTGGCAACGAGAATGAAGCGATTGACCAGCTTGGCGCTCTGCGGATCGCGCAGCACGAAACATTTCTGATTATTGCGAATGGTCGAGCGGATTACCTCGTCGGGGATCGAAAGAAACGCCTCGTCAAAGGCGCCCATCAACGCCACCGGCCATTCCACAAGCCCGGCCACCTCGGCCAGCAGGCCTTCGTCCTCGACCAGCTCGAAGCTTTGTGCGAAGGCAAGGTTCTTGGCGTCGGTGAGGATTATTTCGGCGCGGCGCGTGGGGTCGAGCACGACCTTGGCCTGCTGCAGCTTGGCGACGTAGTCGTCGAAGCGTCGCACCTTGATCGCATTCGGCGCCATGAAGCGGTGGCCGCGGGTCTCGTCGCCTGCTCTGATGCCACCGATTTCGAACGGAACGATGTCCGGCTCTTCGGTCTCGGGCCCGAAGGTGGCAACGATCGAATGCAGCGGACGCACCCACCTCAGCCAAATATCAACGACAACCTGCTCTTGGTCATCGGTAACAATCCGATTGCCGAAATCATCAACGACAATGACCTCCTCAGTGTAATCTTCCCGATCACCCCAATGCATTGATTTAGGCCATGGAAAATTTGAGACTACTTCTGGAATAATCTCCGCGATCACCTCGATCGCTGGCCGGCCCGGCCGCTCGATCAGCGCCACGTAGAAATCGCCCTTCTTGTCCGGCTGCACCTTGGCCTCATCGATAGAATTGAGACCGGCGCTTTTAAGAAACCCGGCAATGGCCTTCTCCGGTGCACCGACGCGCGGGCCCTTCTTTTCTTCCCGGATGTCGGGCTGGCGCGCCGGCACGCCGTGCACCGACAGCGCCAGCCGGCGCGGGCCGGCGAAGGCCTTGGCGCCCTCATAAGTCAGCCCAGCCGCCACCAGCCGGTCGGTGACCATTTTGCGCAGGTCATCGGCGGCGCGCGCCTGCATGCGCGCGGGGATTTCCTCCGACAGGAATTCAAGCAGCAGGTCGGGCATGGCGGCCAAGGCGTGAGATCGGGGCGCGAGACGTAGAAGTCGGGGCTTGCCTAGCAAGGCGGCCAGCCGCTGTCACCCACGGCGCCGCGCTACCAGCCGCCGCCGCCTCCGCCGCCTCCACCGCCGCCGGAGCCCCCGCCCCCACCGGAAAAACCCGAGGAGCCGGACGACGCCGGCACCGCGCTCGCCAGCGCGCTGGAGACGCCGCCCACGGTAGAAGCGACCGCGCTGCTGAAATCGCTGCTCGACCAGGAACTGCCGCTGCTGGTCCAGGTCGGGTGGTAATGGCTCATCGGATCGGCATCGCCGGGATGGGCGCGGCGCAGCGCCGCCTCGAAGGCCTGCGCCCAGGGCTTTTCCACGTCGAGCGCAACCGCATAGGGCAGCAGCGCCTCGAAGCGCTCGGCTGTGATCTCCGGCGCCTGCGCGTTGAGGCGGTAGGCCTCCGCGGTTTCCAGATAGAGCCGGAAACCGGAAAGCTGATCCATGACCGGGCGGCCGAGTGATGTTGGCGCCCGCATTAGGTAGAGGAACAGCCCGTTGAGGGTTGTGAAGGCCGTCAGCAGCACAAACGGGAATGGATAGGTCGAGAAATATTTCGACAGGACGGGCAGCACCGTGCCGAATCCGCCGGGAAAGACTCCGCGCACGACGACCAATGCGAACGAAGACAGGATGCCAAGGAAGACCAGCGAAAATGCGATGCGCGCCACCCGGACGAAGCCGCTACCGCTGAATGCAGCCATCAGCATCGGCACCATGAATATGCCAAGCCAGAACCCGCCGAAGGCGATCGTAAACATGATGGCAAATTCGTCGCTTTCCAAGCCGCCCAACATGACAATGCCGAACACAACCAGCCCGGTCATGATCAGCCCAGCGACGACGTAGCCGAGATTGCGGCGGAAGAAGCGGTTCTTGCTCTCTTTTTCGATGGCGGTCGTAAACTGTTTGCCAATGGTGGACACCAACGTCCCATGCGCGCTGTCGATGACGACGGTGCCGGGGCCGATCACCCTGTCGATGATGGCGCGTTCCCCCGGCGGCAGCGTGTCGGTGTTGACGTTCTTACCGATCGATTTCAGTGTAAGCTTGCCGCCGCTATCGTCGAAGCGGATGAGCCCACGCACCGCCAGCGACAGACAGGCAGCTGTGAAGGCGCGCCATTTGTTGCGCCCGAAGCCCCAATCGCGGATGTAATTGGCGAGCGCCGGTGAAACGCCGGGCGGCGGATGAAACAGCGGAATGATGGTGCCGGATCTGGGATCGCGCCCAACCGCAATCCAGGCGAAAGCGTAATAGACAAACACCACGATGAAACCCACCGCAGCGAAGATCCAGCGGCGGTTGTCGAGGAATTGGTACCACAGCAGCGTACTCTGGCTCGGCGGCTCGACCGCATCGCCGGGCAACTCGGCGACCACGGTGAAGCCCTCGCCCGGCGCCAGCGGCCGCGTGGTCGAAACCGTAAGCGCGCCGTCAGCGCCGATGCTGCCTTGCCAGGCGGTGCCGCGCGCGCCGCGCCGGCCGGTGAAGGCGGTCCAGCGCACCGGGCGCGCATGGTCGGAGAGTTGAAGAGAATAGGTCGCCTCGGTGATCGGGAAGTTCCAGAAATTGCCGGTGGCGTTCCAGTTCAGTTCGGGCTTGCCGTCGAACCAGCGAACCTGCCGGCCGGTGCGATAGCGGAACTCGTAGGTGTGGTCGCCGCGACTAACCAAAGCCTTCTTGCTGCCGGCATAGATGCGGATGAAGCCGCGCCGGTGCTGGGTGTGATAGGGCTCCGGCTTGCCGTCACGGCTAACGCTGAGAAGGCTGAAGGTGACCTCGTGCAGGCTACCGGCGGCGTCCTTGAAGGTCAGCGGAATGTCGCGATAAATGCCGTGACGCATCGCGCGGCCTTCGGCGCGCACGCGAAGGGTCTCGGTGACGGTCAATTCGCCGTCCTTGGCGAGTTGAACGAATGAGACGAAGGAGTGAATGACCTCGGCCGCGCGCGCGGAAGCCGCGCCGAGCGTGAGGGCAAGAACGAGCGCGAGGCAGGAAATCCCCACGCGCGCCGTCGCAGCGATGTGCGATGCAGGCCTCATCGCGGCGGCGCCCGCGCCAGATCGACCTGCGGGACGGCGCGCTCGCCCGCATCCGTCAGCTCAAAAAACGCGCCCAGGCGAAAGCCGGCAAGGCCGGCGATCAGGTTGCTCGGAAAGGATTGCACCAGCACGTTGAGATTGCGCACCGCGCCGTTGTAGTAGCGCCGTGCCATCTGCAATTCGTTCTCCAGCGCGCTCAACTGCCGCTGCAATTCGAGGAAATTGGCGCTGGCTTTCAGGTCGGGGTAGTTTTCGGCCAGCGCAAACAGCCGGCCGAGCGAGAGCGACAGCGCGGCTTCGGCACGGGCGCGGGCCGCGACGTCGCCTTCCGGCAGCGCGCGCGCCGCCCCGCGCAATTGCGTCACCTCTTCCAGCACCGAGCGCTCATGGGCGGCATAGCCCTTCACGGTGTCGACCAGATTGGACACCAGGTCGGAGCGCCGTTTGAGCTGGACGTCGATCCCGCTCCAGGCCTCGTTCGCCATCTGGCGCGTGCGCACCAAGCCGTTGAAGACCACGATCGCGTAAACGACCGTCGCCGCAACGACCGCGAGGATGACCCAAAGCACCATGATGATTCGTCGCCCGGCGAATCGGAAGCGTTGATTATAGCTTCAAGTGGCTGTTGTCGCAGAAGGGCGGCGTCTTGGTGCGCTTGCAGGTGCAGAAATTGCGGGTACCCGCCCGCTTGGCGGTCCATTCCAGCGGCTGGAAGTCGGTCACCTCGTGGGAACCGTCACAGAACGGCTGTGTCTGCGAGCGGCCGCAGCGGCACCACCAATAGGTCTCGCCGGCCGCGACCTCGACGGTAACCGGTTCACGCCCGCCGATTTCGGGCTCGCTCACGGCGCGGCCCCGCCGCCTTCGGTGGCGAGCCAGGCCTCGCCGCAGGCTTTCGCCAGCTCGCGCACGCGCAGGATGTAGCTTTGGCGCTCGGTGACCGAGATCACCCCGCGCGCGTCGAGCAGGTTGAAAACGTGTGACGCCTTGATGCACTGGTCGTAGGCCGGCAGCGCCATCAGATGGCGCTTCTTGTCGGGGTTATCTTTTTGTTGCCAGCCATCGGCAAGGTATTTCTGGCAGGCAGCTTCCGCCATCTTGAACTGTTCGAACAGCATGGCGGTGTCGGCGAATTCGAAATTGTGCCGCGAATATTCCTGCTCGGCCTGCAGGAACACATCGCCATAGGTAACCTTCGCCGCGCCTTCGCCGCCGTTGAAGTTGAGATCGTAAACATTCTCGACGCCCTGCACATACATGGCGAGGCGCTCGAGCCCGTAGGTGATCTCGCCGGTGACCGGCGCGCATTCGAAACCGGCGACCTGCTGGAAGTAAGTGAACTGCGTCACCTCCATGCCGTCGCACCAGCACTCCCAACCCAAGCCCCAGGCGCCCAGCGTCGGGCTTTCCCAATCGTCTTCGACGAAGCGGATATCGTGCAGCGCCGGATCGATGCCGATGGTCCGCAGCGAATTGAGATAGAGTTCCTGGATGTCGAGCGGCGACGGCTTCAGCGTCACCTGGAACTGGTAGTAGTGCTGCAGCCGGTTCGGGTTCTCGCCGTATCGGCCGTCCTTGGGGCGGCGCGACGGCTGCACATAAGCGGCGCGCCAGGGCTTGGGTCCGAGCGAGCGCAGCATGGTGGCCGGGTGGAAGGTGCCCGCCCCCACCTCCATGTCGTAGGGCTGCAGGATCACGCAGCCCAAATTCGCCCAGTACTGCTGCAGCGCCAGTATCAAACCCTGGAACGAACGTGCCGGATCCAGGTTGTCCTGACGCAGGCGGTCCCTGGCGAGAAGGTCGGCTTCAGCCATGGTGTGTTTACGAATTGTTAAGCACGGGAATGGGTTTAGACCCTATCGGCGGCCCCATAGAGGGTCAAGGCGGTAACCATTTACTGGCCATTGAACCGAAATTGTTAGTGACGCGACTAATTAGAACCAAAGGTATAGTTGCGGAGGAACGCCGTGTTTGAATTTGAATTGGTCGGAATGGCGCTTTTCGTGTTGTTCTTCGGCGCCCTTGTGAGCAACAAGCGCAGCGCTAGCCGCTGACGCCGCGGGCCGCATTCACTTCAGCTTCCATGCAGACCGGCTAGAGCCGGTATTCGCCGCTCACCGGGTCGCGTCGCAATCTCGGCATGTTCTCGCGGTCCGAAATCCGCACCGCGCGCTTGGCGCGGTCAAGCTCTTCGTTGATCCGGCGCGCTTCCTTGACCACCCAATGCACGACCATGGCACCGCCCGCGGCGGCGAGCGTCCATTTTACCAGCGGCGAGAGCAAAATCGGCGGCATGACGGGCTCCTTGCGATGACCCGTGGAACTTTACAGCCAATCACGGCAATTTCGCGGCTCGATCAGAGCCCGTAGCGCGACCACAGCGCGCGCGCCTCCAGCGCCGAAATCAGATCGTCGGCAAGTCCTGGATGATTGGCCAGTGCCTCCGTCAGTTGGATCCCGGGCCTCGGCCGACCAAGCAGGCTACGTTCGGCTGAGATCAGCGGCGTGCGCACCTTCTCGCCATAGCGCTCGCGCAAATTCGCGCGCAGATCGCCGATGCTATCGGCCAACCCCAACTCGATTGCCTTCTGCGCCGTCCAGAACTCGCCGGAGAACAGCGTCTTGCCGGCGCCCTTGAGCTTGCCGCCGCGGCGCTCCTTGACCAGCGCGATGAAGTGATCGTGGATGTCCTTCTGGATCGCCTTGAGACGCTTCACGTCGTCGGGCTTCTCGGGCAGGAACGGATCGAGCATCGCCTTGTTGTCGCCCGAGGTGTAGAGCCGGCGCTCGACGCCGAGTTTTTCCATCAACTTGGGAAAACCGAACGAGCCGCCGACCACGCCGATCGAGCCGACGATCGAATATTGATCGCAGATGATCTCGTCGCCGGCGCAGGCCAGCATGTAGCCGCCGGAAGCGCCGACATCCTCGATGAAGGCAAGCACCGGGATATTCTTTTCCTCGGCCAATTGGCGGATGCGGCGGAAGATCAGGTGCGACTGCGTGGGCGAGCCGCCCGGCGAGTTGATGAGCAGCGCCACCGCGCGGGCGCGCTTGACCGAAAAGGCGCGTTCCAGCGTGCGGGCGACGGTCGACAGCATCAGGCCCGGCCGCAGCGGCGTCACCACCCCGATAACCCCGCTGAGACGCACCACCGGCACGATGGGGATGTCGGCGCGGAAACGCGCCGGCACCAGCATGAGCAGCATATCGAGGGTGCGCGAGAGGATCGCCATAGCGGCCAGTTAGGCGATCATTGCCGGCAAGTCAAAGCCTGCCGGTGCTCACGCCGCGGCAATACTCAAGGATTGAGCGCCGCGCAGCACCGCCTCCGCCGCTGGCGTCGGGCGTCCCTGCGCGTCGTTGAGGATCAGGGCCGCAAGATGGACCGGAGCAGCCGTACCGCCTTTCACCGCACGCACGAGCACGCGAATGGCCGGCGCGTCTGCGCGCGGCGCGACCGGCAGCACGGCGATACCGCCGAACATGCCCGCGAGCGCGCCATGAACGTCTTCCAGCCCATCCGCCCGCCAGATCAGGGTCAGCACGCCGCCGGGCTTGAGCAGAAAGGCCGCGGACGCAATCCAGCGCCCCAGCAGACCGGGCTCGCCCGCGTGGGCGAGCCGCCGGCGCGCATTGGGCGAAACGTTGTGGCGGCGCGCGTCATGGAACGGCGGGTTCATCAGCACCCGGTCGGCGCTGCCGGCGCCAAGCCCGGCGGCGGCAAGCGCGTCAAGGTCCTCCGCATCGCAGGCCAGCGCCGCCACCCGATCGTCCATGTGGTTGAGCCGCGCATTCTCGGCGGCAAGCCAGCTCAGCGCCGCGTCGATCTCGACCAGTGTGACCTTGAGCCCGGCGACGCGCGCGGCCAGCGCCAGGCCGGCAGCGCCAACGCCGGCGCCGAGATCGACCGCCTGTTCGCCGGCACGGCCACCGGTCGCGGCGGCGAGTAAAATGGCTTCGTGGCCGACGCGGTGGCCGCTGAGCGGCTGGCGCAGCAGCAAGCGGCCGCCAAGCACGGCGTCTTCGCTGGTCGTCTCGTGCTGCCCGCGTTCAGCGGCCATCGGGACGCAGCTCATGGGCGAGCCCGGCTTCGCTGAGCAGCCGCCGCGCGGGCTCGACATCTTCATCCGCCACCAGAACGCGGCGCGGCAAAATACCGAGCGAGCCTTCCAGCACGCTCATGTTCTGGTCGAGCACCATGTACGGAATCTTGGCGCCATCGAGCAACGCGCCGATCGCCGAGACCAGGACCGCGTCGTTGGTGCGAACGATCTCTTTCACGAATTATCTCCGCCGGCGTTCCTCGCCCGGCGCGCGATGGGATAGGTAAGCGAGCAGCTTTATCTCCCGCCGCCCACGCGTCACCGTGTCGAGCACCAGGCCGACGGCGACCGACAAGAACGCCAGCAGCATCAAGCCAGTCGAGAGTATCGCGGTCGGCAGCCGCGGCACCAGCCCGGTCTCCATGTAGGTGACGAAGACCGGGATCGCGAACCCGATCGACGCAATGGCCAGCGCGATGCCGATGCCGACGAAAAACGCCTGCGGACGCTCGGCGCGATAAAGCTTGATGATGGTGCGCAGGATCCGGTAGCCGTCGCGCCAGGTGTTGAGCTTGGAAGCCGACCCTTCCGGCCGCGCGTAATAGGGCGCGTCGATCTCCGCGACCGCCAGACCCAACTCGAGCGCATGCACGGTGAGCTCGGTTTCGATCTCGAAGCCGGCGGACAACATCGGAAACGACTTCACGAAGCGGCGCGAGAACACCCGGTAGCCCGACAGCATGTCATTGAAGGTGGGACCGAACATGGAGGCGACAAAAGCGGTAAGCAGCCAATTTCCGGTCCGGTGACCGGCGCGGTAGGCCGCCTTTTCGCTGTCGACGCGGGTCGCCACCACCATGTCGAGCCGCTCCTCGAGCAGCCGCGCGATCATGCGGTTGGCGCTTGCCGCGTCATAGGTGGCGTCGCCATCCACCAGCACGTAAATGTCGGCCTCGACGTCGGTAAACATGCGCCGCACCACGAAACCCTTGCCCTGGTGCCTCTCCTGGAAAACCTCGGCGCCGGCGGCGCGGGCGACCGCGGCCGTCTTATCGGTCGAATTGTTGTCGAAAACGAAGATCGCGGCGCCGGGCAGGGCCGCGCGGAAGTCCTTCACAACCGTCGCAATGGCCGCTTCCTCATTGTAGCAAGGCACCAGCACGGCGATCTTGTAGGCGCCGTGGCCGCCGGCATCGGCGGTCGCCGATTTTGCAACGCTTTTTGCCAAGCGGGGCCCCCCTGCCTGCTGCGTCAATTTGCAATCATACGACTAATGCACTTGCCGCGTTAACGCAGCGTTTCTATGCTGATCTCCTTTGTTAGCCGGGAGAAGCGTTTTGGCCGTCGTCGTACCGTTCGAAAGTCCGCACCCCCCCTCACTCGATCGGCTGGCCGAGTTGGTGGCACCGGACATGGAGCGAGTCAACGCGGCCATTTTGGCGCGCACCGGCTCGGACGTGGCCATGATCCCGGAGGTCGCCAACCACCTGATTTCCTCAGGCGGCAAGCGGCTGCGGCCGATGCTCACCTTGGCGATGGCTAAGCTGTCCGGCTATCCCGGCGACGGCCATATCAAGCTCGCCGCCGCCGTCGAGTTCATGCACACCGCGACGCTGCTGCACGACGACGTGGTCGACGAAAGCGACATGCGCCGGGGCAAGCTCGCCGCCCGCATGCTGTGGGGCAACGAGGCAAGCGTTCTGGTCGGCGATTTCCTGCTCGGCCAGGCCTTCAGGATGATGGTCGAGGTCGGCAACCTGCACGCGCTCGAAATCCTTTCCGCGGCCGCCGCGGTAATCGCCGAAGGCGAAGTGATGCAGCTCGGCGCCGCCAAGAACACCGCCACCAACGAGGATGAATATCTGGCGGTGATCCGCGCCAAGACGGCGGAACTGTTCGCCGCCGCCTGCGAGGTGGGTCCCGCGCTGGCGGACAAGGGCAAGGCCGAGCTCGCCGCCTGCCGCTCGTTCGGCATGAATCTCGGCATTGCCTTCCAGCTCGTCGACGACGCGCTCGACTACGGCGGCAAATCCGCCAAGCTCGGCAAGAACGTGGGCGACGATTTCCGCGAGGGCAAAGTCACCTTGCCGGTGGTGCTGTCGTTCCGCCGCGGTACGGTGGGTGAACGCGAGTTCTGGAATCGCACCCTTGGACGGGGCGACGTCCGCGACGGCGATCTCGACACCGCCATCGAGTTGGTCGCCAGACATCGCGCCATCGAGGATACGGTCGGCCGCGCCCGCCACTACGGCGCCATCGCCACCGACGCGCTGGCGCTGGTTCCGCAATCCGAAATCAAGACGGCGCTGATCGACGCGGTCGGTTTCTGTATCGCGCGCGCGTACTAATACAGATCGTAGAGGTTGCCGGTGGCGGGGTCGCGCTCGAGCTGGGTGCGGATATTGGCGTCGGGGTCCTGTCCGACAAATCGGCCATTGGTATAGACCGGGGGCGAGCAGCCGTTAGGCTGCGGCGGCGGGTTGAACCACCACCCGGTCCAGGAAAATTGCAGCGGCTGGGATACGCAATGGGGCCTGACCTTGTGCCGTGAGCGCGCCAGCGCCGGATCGGCGGCGATCACGCTCAAAACTGCAACCGTTGTGACGGCCCACCGCAATGTCATGGTTCTCTCCTTCGCGCCGCGCGACGTCAAATCGCCGGCCGCCCAACGGTTCCCGCAAATAACGGCATTTTCAAGCTAGCCGATGGCGGTGGCATGCACCCACCAATCCTTGCGCTCGGCCTGTAACCTGCGCGCCGCCGCGGCGGCCTCACCGGGCGAGCGAAACAAGCCAAAGCAGGTCGGCCCCGAGCCGGACATGCGCGCCAACCGCAGTCCCGGCAAGGCACGCAGCGTCATCAGCACTTCGGTGACGACCGGTGCCCGCGCAATCGCGCCCTGTGTGAGATCGTTGTCGTAGCGGGCCAGGAAATCGATTGCCCGGTCGCGCTCGCGCGGCGGCGTCCCCACCTGCGCCTTGCTGCCCTCAGTGCCGGCATAGGCGGCGAATACGTCGCGCGTGGCGAGCGGCACGCCCGGATTGACCAGCAGCGCCGGCAGCGTTGGCATGACCAGAGGCGCCGACAACAGCTCGCCGACACCACGCATGACGCGTGGCCTGGACTCAAGGCAAACCGGCACGTCGGCGCCGGCGGCAAGCGCCGCCGATTCCAGCCGCGGATCGTCGAGGGCGAGATTGTTGGCGCGCGCCAGCAGCCGCAATGCCGCGGCCGCATCAGCCGAGCCGCCGCCGATGCCCGCCGCCACCGGTATCCGCTTGTCCAGCAGAAAGCGCCCGGATCTAAGGCCGCCGACGCGCTCGCGCAGCGCCGACGCCGCCTTGAGCACGAGATTGTCAGCGCGCGTTCCACAGGCGGCAGCAAATGGACCGGAGATGTCGAGGCTTTCGGGCTGATCCGGCTCAAGATCGAGCTTGTCGGCGAAATCGGCGAACGCCACCAGGCTCTCGAGCTCGTGGTAGCCGTCCTCGCGGCGGCCGAGCACGCGCAATGTCAGGTTGATTTTGGCGCAAGCCTTTTCGACCAGCGGTTCGCTCACGCGCAGTGGCCCCTGGCGGGCGTTAGCCGCCGTCGCCGTCCTTGTCCTTTTTGCCGGCTTTCGCCTGCGACGAGGTTTCGTCCGACAACCCGTTCTTCAGCTTTTCCACGATCTTCGGCAGTTCCTCCGGCTCCGGCTTGAGATCGCGCGCATGCGCCCATTGGAAGCGGGCCTCGAGCGTGCGTCCGATGCGCCAATAAGCATCGCCGAGGTGATCGTTGATGGTCGGGTCTTCCGGCTTGAGTTCAATCGCGCGCTCGAGCTGTTTAGCGGCTTCCGGATAGTTGCCGATCTTGAAATAGGCCCAGCCAAGCGAATCGACGATGTAGCCGTCGTCCGGCCGCTGCTTCACGGCGCGCTTGATCATGGACATGCCCTCGTCGAGATGCGTGCCCTGATCGACCCAGGAGTAGCCGAGGTAGTTGAGCACGTGCGGCTGCTCGGGAAACAATTCGAGCGCCCGCTTGAGATCGGCTTCCGCCTTCGGCCACTGATGCGAGCGCTCGTAGCAGATGCCGCGGAAATAGAAGATCACCCAGTTCGCCTTCGTGGGCTGCGCGATGGTGTCGATGCCCTTGGAATAGACGTCGCCGCATTCGGCAAACTTCTTGTGCCCGCGCAGGACGTTGCCGAGCGCCACGATCGCTTCGAGGTCCTTAGGATGGTCCTTGATCAGCGCCTTGAGGTGCTGTTCGGCCTCGGCCTCCCGATCGAGCGCATCGAGATTGGACGCCATCTGAATGGCGGCATTGCGGTGCAACGGCGAATCCGCCGGCACACGCTTGTAGGCCTTGATGGCGAGTTCCGGCTTTTTCAGCGACTCGTAGAGGTCGGCGAGCGAAAGCAGCGCCAGCGGATGGTCGGGCGCGAGATAGAGCGAAAGCTGGAGGTAGACGAGGCCGAGATCCTCACCGCCGCGACGCCCGAGCGAGGCGCCGAGCCCGTAGAGTGCTTCGGCACTGCCGGCCCGTGCGGCTTGCACCAGTGGCGGCAGTTTCTGGCCCTGCTTGAGCTTTGCCAGGTCCGCCACAATCAACGGATGGTTCGGCAGAACTTTGTTGAAGGCTTCGAAAATCGCTTCCGCATCCTTCGGCGACTTGTTGCGCGAGGTCCAGCTACCGTAAGCCTCAACCACCCGCAGCGCCGAGGAGTCGAGCTTGTAGGCCTGCGCCAACCGCTTGCCGGCTTCTGCCTTGTTGCCGGAGAGATCGAGGATCATGCCGGCGTGCAGATCCTTGAAGATCGCGTACCAGTCCGGCCCGGTGAGCTTGTCGATCCGCGCCACGGCTTCTTTCGGCGCGCCGGCGCCATACAGACTCCAGGCCGATAGCAGCGTCGCGGTCAGGTCGGTGATCGGGCCGCGTACCGACTTCGCAAGGTCGCGGCGCGCGGTCCGGAAATGCTTCTGCTTGAGCGCATGCACACCCAGCACCAACTGGGCGACGCGGTCGCTCTTGTCGGATTTTGCAATGCTCTCGGCGAATTGCACGGCTTCGTTGACGTCGCCGCCGACCAGCAGCGAGAGGAAGGCGCGGTCGCGCAGGTCTTTGTTCTGCGGGTCGCGCTTGAGGGCGGCGCGGTAAAAAGCGGCGGCGGAGAGCGCATCACGCATCTGCCCAGCGTGGCGGGCCGCCAGGTAGCTGCCCGAGACGGTCAGCCCGCGAAGGTCCTGCGGCGACGGCGCCTGCGCGGCAAGCGTGATCGGTGCGGCCGCGAGAATAGCGGCCAGCGCGCTGCCGGCGATCCACCGGGCGAGGCTCGAAGAAGTCACTGGCAATGCTCCAATGAGGGCGGCTGTCCGCGACTCTTCGCGCCAGGCCGCCGAGGTTGCGCCGAGAATGGCCTTTTTGCGCCGCCCCCGCAAGAACGGCCACCGGGCCGCAGGCTCACTTTGAAGACCCCGATAGCGGCGGCATCGTGGCCGGAGCCGGTTACCCGGCGTCACATATTCGGATAATTCGGCCCGCCGCCACCCTCGGGCGGCACCCAGGTGATGTTCTGATTCGGGTCCTTGATGTCGCAGGTTTTGCAGTGGACGCAGTTCTGCGCGTTGATCACGAACTTCGGCGCGCGCCCCTCCTCCACCCATTCATAGACTCCGGCCGGACAATAGCGCGCCGACGGTCCGGCAAAGACGTCATGCTCGGACGACTTCTGCAGGCTCAGGTCTTTGACGACGAGATGCGGCGGCTGATCCTCCTCGTGATTGGTGTTGGACAGGAACACCGAAGACAGCCGGTCGAAAGTGAGGATGCCGTCGGGCTTGGGATAGGGGATCGGCGCGCATTCCGCCGCCGGCTTGAGCGTGGCGTAGTCGGGCTTGCCATGCGGAATCGTGCCAAACAGCGAAAAACCGATCGTGTTGCACCACATGTCGAATCCGCCGAGCGCGATGCCCACGAATGTGCCGAGTTTCGACCACAGCGGCTTGGCGTTGCGTACGCGCCATAGATCCTTGCCGATGGCAGAGCCGCGCCAGGTCGCGTCGTAATCGGCCAGTTCGTCGCGCTCACGCCCGCTAGCGAGCGCGGCGGCCGCGGCTTCGGCGGCGAACAGGCCCGACAGCATGGCGTTGTGGCTGCCCTTGATGCGCGGCACGTTCATGAAGCCGGCGTTACAGCCAACCAGCGCGCCGCCCGGGAATGTGAGCTTCGGCACCGATTGGTAACCGCCCTCGGTCAAGGCGCGTGCGCCATAGGCGAGCCGCTTGCCGCCGGCGAACGTGTCGCGCACCAGCTTGTGCGTCTTAAAGCGCTGGAATTCCTCGTAGGGCGAGAGGTACGGATTGGTGTAGTTGAGATGCAGCACGAAGCCGACTGCCACTAGATTGTCGTCGAAGTGATAGAGAAACGAGCCGCCGCCGGTGGAGCCGTCGAGCGGCCAACCGAACGAGTGCTGCACCATCCCCTTGCGATGCTTGTCGGGCGCGACCTGCCACAGCTCCTTTAAGCCGAGCCCGAATTTTTGCGGCTCGCGCCCCTCGCCAAGACCGAATTTCGCGATCAGCTGCTTGCCGAGATTGCCGCGCGCGCCTTCGGCGAACAGCGTGTATTTGGCGCGCAACTCCATGCCGCGGGTAAAGCTGTCGTTGGGGTCGCCCGACTTGCCGATGCCCATGTCGCCGGTGGCGACGCCGGCGACAGCGCCGTTGTCGTCGTACAGGACTTCGGCGGCCGCGAAGCCCGGATAGATTTCCACGCCGAGCCCCTCGGCTTTGGTCGCCAGCCAGCGGCAGACATTGCCAAGCGAAACGATGTAGGCGCCGTGATTGTTCATGAGCGGCGGCATCATGAAGTTCGGCAGCCGCACGGCACTCCCCGCCGACAGCCAATAGAAGCGATCTTCGGTGACCGCGGTCTTGATCGGCGTGTCCTCGGAGCGCCATTCCGGCAGCAGGCGGTCAAGGCCGACCGGATCGATCACCGCGCCGGAGAGAATGTGCGCACCGACCTCGGAGCCCTTCTCCACCACCACCACGTTGATATCGGGGTTGATCTGCTTGAGGCGGATGGCGGCGGCAAGGCCGGCGGGACCTGCGCCGACAATCACCACGTCGAATTCCATCGACTCGCGGGCGGGTAGTTCGGATTGGCTCATGTACTCCCCCTGCTACTCCCCCTGCGAGGGCCCGACTTTTTGGCAAGCCGGGCGCTCAAGCCCGGCAATAATCTTCTACAACTTGCGTATCATGCAGGATGTGTTCCACGATTTGGTCGCCGTGACAACGTGACTGCCGAACCCTTTCGCCCTGTGATAGGTTCACCGAAGTGTGAAACCGGCCCGGCTGGCCACGCCTCACCCGGCCGCTATGCTCGCGCGCGTTCCGAAAAGGAGTATTGCCGATGACCGATATCACCCCGCTCATTCCACGCCAGCCTGTCCCCTCCCTGACCGTCCCACTTGCCGGCGGCGGCAAATTCGACCTGGCGACCGAGAGCCCGGAAAAATTCACGCTGATCGCGTTCTATCGCGGCCTGCATTGTCCGCAGTGCCGCAAACAGCTCACCGATCTTGAAGCCAAGCTGCCCGAATTCGAGAAGCGCGGCGTGTCGGTGGTGGCGATCTCCCCCGATAGTCCCGAGCGCGGCGAGAAGACCAAAGCGGAATGGGGGCTGAAGAACCTGCGCATCGGCTACGGCCTGCCCTTGAGCACCGCGCGCGCTTTCGGCCTGTGGATTTCCTCCAGCCGCGGCAAGACCTCCGCCGGCATTGAAGAGACCAGCCTGTTCAACGAGCCCGGCCTGTTCCTGATCAAGCCGGACGGCACGCTCTATTGCGCCAGCGTGCAAACCATGCCGTTCGCCCGCCCGCAATTCGCCGACCTGCTGGCGGCAATCGACTTCGTCTCCGAGAAGAACTATCCGGCGCGCGGCGAAGTGGTGAGCCTGCCGGCGCAGGCGGCCGAATAGCCGGACGCGCGTTCGTCAGCGGCGCCACGTACCGCCATAAATCTGGCGTATGATGGCGTGCATGAAATTCAGACCGGCCCTGGTCGGCGTTGCGCTGATCGCCTGTCCCGTCGTGGCGGCGGCGCAATCTGCCGCCCCACCCAAAACCATCCCGCCGCTGGTCGTCAGCGATCAGACAATCGGCGTGATGCGCCAGCATCAGGTCGGCGCGATCATCCTGCCGCAAGGCAAGCCGCCCTTTCCCGCCGTCGTTGTCCTGCACGGTTGCAACGGCATATCGCAAAATACCCGGATATGGGCGCGACGACTCGCTTCCTGGGGCTATGCCGCGCTGATCGTCGACAGCTTGAGCCCGCGCGGCCTGCGTCAGGTCTGCGACGGCAGCGGGAAACTGCCCGGCCCGCAACGCGCCGTGGATGCCTTCGCGGCCGCGGCCTACCTGCGCTCGCGCCCCGACATCGACGGCAACCGTATCGGCGCGCTCGGCTATTCGCACGGCGGCTGGAGCGCGCTGGCGGCGTCCTGGGAAAGGAGCGCAGCGCGGGCCGGCGCGCCGCCCTTACGCGCCGTCGTCTCCTATTATCCGTACTGCCCCAAAGTAGCGCCGCCGCTCGCCAACGATCTTCTGATCCTGATCGGCAACGCCGACGATTGGGCGAACGCCGCGCTCTGTACGGCTTATGTGGATAAGTACGGCGCGGATGCGCCGCACCGGCCGACTTTGAAGGTCTACCAAGGCGCCCGGCACTCTTTCGATGCAAACTGTTCCAGAGCGGCTCTATTTTGGCCACCGCCTCGCCTATGATCCCAAGGCGACCGCTGACGCTATCGAACGCACGCGGAAATTTCTCGACGAGCACCTGAGCACCAGTCGATGACTCCCGACCGCAACGCCCGTGACCTGCTCGACTTCTATCGGGAAGCCGGCGTCGATGCGCTTGTCGGCGAGCAACCCGTCGACCGCTTCGCGCCTGCGCCGCCGCCGGTCCGCGCGCCGCAGCAAACCTCGCTGCCGCAAAATCTTGAGACCAAGGGACGCGCCACCGCGCCGGCCGCCCCGCCCTCCCCCGACGCGGCCGCGGTGTCGGCACGCGACGCCGCCAAAAGCGCAAAGACGCTCGATGAACTGCGCGCCATTCTCGACAAGTTCGACGGCTGCGCGCTGAAGGCGACCGCGACCCAACTCGTGTTCGCGGACGGCAACCCAGATGCGCGCGTGATGTTCGTCGGCGAAGCGCCCGGCCGCGACGAGGACATCGAGGGCCTGCCTTTCGTCGGCCGCTCCGGCAAATTGCTCGACCGCATGCTTTCGGCGATCGGCCTCGACCGCGGCTCGGTCTACATCGCCAACATCGTACCCTGGCGGCCGCCCGGCAACCGCACGCCGACGCCGCAGGAGTCGCAGATCTGCCTGCCCTTCGTCCTGCGCCAGATCGAGCTCGTCGATCCGGACCTCCTGGTGTGCCTCGGCAAGCCCTCGATGCAGACTTTGCTCGGCATCAACGATCCGATTTCCAAGGCGCGCGGCCGCTGGTTCCCCTTCAACACGGGCAAACGCGAAATCCGCGCCATGCCGACCTTTCACCCGGCTTTCCTGCTGCGCAGCCCGTTGCAGAAGCGTTTCGCCTGGCGCGATTTTTTGGCGATCAAGAAAGCTTTGGCGGGCTAGCGCGCGAACGCGCCGCTCCGTCCGCTTATGACGGCCAGCTCAACCGGTTGATGCAACACAGGCGTTAAATCTCTCTGCTGGAGTTTCAAATTGCGAGGTCTCGCGGGGCCGTTCATTGAGCTGACGTGCCACTTTGTTCAGATAGGCTTGCGAGTGCACCGATAGGTCAGTTCCTTTGGGAAAATACTGTCTCAGCAGACCGTTGGTGTTCTCATTGGAACCGCGCTGCCAGGGACTTTGTGGATCGCAGAAGTAGACGTCGATGTTGGTTGCCAACGTAAATCGTCGATGATCGGTCAGCTCCTTGCCCCGGTCCCAGGTCAGCGACTTATAGAGCTCACTGGGGAGCTTCTTTGCCTGCTTGATAAGCGCGGAGATGACCGTCTGCGTGTCCTTGTTGGTCACTTTCGCTAGCATCACGTAACGCGTGTGACGTTCGACCAAGGTCGCGATGTAGCTGTTCTTCGACCCGGACAACAGGTCGCCTTCCCAATGGCCAGGCACAGCCCGATCTTCAACCGCTGCCGGCCGCTGACGGATCGAGACGATGTCCTTGATCTGCCCCCGGCCATCGCCATTGAGACCCGCCTGTTTCGATCGGCGGATGGTCCGTCTCGATCGAAGATAGCCGAGCAGCTCCTTCTTAAGCACCCCGCGGGCTTGAACAAACAGACTGCGATAGATCGTCTCGTGGGACACGTGATAACTTTCATCGCCAGGGTGGGCTCTCTTCAGCCAGCCGGCAACCTGCTCGGGCGACCAGTTCAATCTGAGCTTGCTCGCCACTGCCTGTCGTAGCCGCACACTGTCCGTCAGCTTACACCGCTTCGGGCGACGAGCTCGGGCCCAGGCTGTCTCATCAGCCAATGCAGCCCGGTATCCATCATAGCCGCCATTGCGGCTGAGTTCGCGGCTCACCGTCGAGGCCGAGCGGCCCAGCAATCGTGCCATCGATCGTGCCGATTGATGCGCCGCAATGCCTCTGGATATTTCCTCGCGTTCGGCGAGTGTCAGTGCCAATCGTGAGCGACGCCGGGGTGGAGGACGAATACCACCGTGCGGCGCCACATGATTGTAAATCGATGAGGACGGCTTACCAAACGCTCGCCCGATCGCTTTGAGCGATTCTCCCCGCTGCCAGCGATCCCACAACTCCGTCTTCTCTGCCGCAGTGAACCCGCGACGAAACCTTTGATCCATCGCCACACACTCCATCTTATGCGTTTAAGATAAAGTGTTCCAAAACGGACCTGCCACCGAGGATGCGCCACAACCTAGACGCATTCTAAACGCGTTGGCTCGTTACGCCCCGTACCCTCGAGGCAATCCTTTTTAGAATTATTGTTTCTTAAGCCGATTGATCAGCTTGCGGAACCGGGAAATGCGTTCTTGCGCAAGTCGTATTATCGCCTTTTCCCATTCCTTCGGCGGCTCTCGATAAGCTTTTGCGGTTCGGTTCAGCCGTGCTTGCCGTATTGCGGCCACGGAAACATTCAGGAATTTCGCCAAATCAGCGTGGCCGGCTCGAACGAATAATTCGTCTGTCGCTTTCTTGAAATTCATGTATGCACCTACATTGACAGGCTTTCACCGCCCGCGTTTATTTAGTGCGTCGAGGCCAACTCAAACGTAGCAACAACCTCTCAAGTCGAACTTTCGATAGGTTCCAATATGGCTGTTGTGAATCCATTGCTATGACCTAAGTCAAATGCCCCATCTTTGTTTGTGGTCAGGGAGAGCATTCTAATTTCTTATATTGCGATAGTTGTGCGGCGGGTTGCCGTCAGCGTGCGGACGGTCCCGAACATGCTTTAAGGAGCGATGCTGTGGTCAAGACCGGTTTAAAAAACAAAAAATCACAAGTCCGTCGGCGCAGGCGGCATCGTCGGCGCCCAGCCGAAGCCCCATTGACCGGATGGGATCCACAACGCTTTTTTCGCGCGGCGAAAAGGTGTTTCGCAATGGACAGATCGGCCGGCACATTTACCAAGTCGAGTCTGGCTGCATTCGAACCTTTACCAATCAAAGTGATGGGCAGCGGCTGATTCTCGCCTTCTATTTTCCAGGCGACTATTTTGGACTGGAAATGCGCAAGACGCATCGCATATCCGCCGAAGCAACAACGCCAAGTTCAATTCGTCTGTTTGGAATAAAAGCGCTTGCTTTACGTGCGGCAGCCGACGGCGCCGTTGCCAGGCATATGATGCATATCACCAACGTGGAACTGCAACGCGCTCAGAACCATAGTCTGCTTTTGCGCAATTATTCGGACGAACGCGTCGGAAATTTTCTTTTTGAAATGAAAAAACGCAACCGGCGGAAGGAGGTGGATCTCCTGATGTCCCGCCAGGATATCGCGGACTATCTTAACCTGTCACTCGAAACGGTCTCGCGCGCCTTCACGCGACTTGAAAATAAATCCGCCATTTCATTGCTGACGCCACAACGTGTCGCCATTCATTTTCGTAAACCGTTGGCAGCCTGAGTCAGGCAGCAAATGGCCGCGTTCCGATACCGTTGTCCGAACACCGGCCTTCATGTCCAAGCTTGGACCGAACTCGACGATTCGGAAAACGGCGCGACATATGAAACGGTCGTTTGCACCGCGTGCCAGAGGACTCATTTGGTCAATCCAGCAACCGGAAAAGCAATTGGCCGCGATAATGATGAGGATTGAGTTCGCTCCAGCTGCCGCGACGATCATTCAAATCGCGATACACCATCAGGGTGTCCGGTTCATCCGGTGACCGCAAACTTGATGGCGAACAGCACCGCCAGCACGATCACAGCCGGCGAAGCCTCCTGGATCTTGCCGCCGATCAGCTTGGCCAACGTATAGGTGATAAAGCCGAGCCCGATGCCGGTGGCGATCGAATAAGTCAGCGGCATGGTGATCGCCGTCACCACCGCGGGCGCGTATTCGGTGATGTCTTCCCAGTCGATTTCGGCGAGGCCGCGCGCCATCACGCAGGCGACGTAAAGCAGCGCGGCGGCCGAGGCATAGGCCGGCACCATGCCGGCGAGCGGCGCAAACAGCAGCGCCAGCAGGAAGAACACGCCGACGAAGGCGGCCGTTAAGCCCGTGCGCCCGCCGGCGGCGATGCCGGCCGCGCTTTCGATGTAGCTGGTGGTGGTCGAAGTGCCGATCACCGCGCCGAACATGGCTGCGAAACTGTCGGAGATCAGCGCCTGCTTCATGCGCGCGAGCTTGCCGTCCTTCATCAGCCCGGTGCGGTGGGTGACCCCGATCAGCGTGCCGGCATTGTCGAACACGTCGACGAACAGGATTGAGAACACCACGATCACGAAGGTCCACTCGAACATGCGCGAGAAGTCGAGTTGCAGGAAGGTCGGCGCCAGCGATGGCGGCAGCGACATGACGCCGCCGAACTTGGCGAGCCCGAGCGGCAGGCCCATTGCCGTGACAATGAGAATGCCGATTACGGTGGCGCCGAGGATGCGCCGGTAATTGAGACCGGCGATCAGCACGAAGCCGAGCAGCATCAGGATCGCCGCCGGGTTCTTGAGGTCGCCGAGCGTCACCAGCGTCGCCGGCTGCGCCACCACCACCTTGGCCTCTTCCAGCGCGATAATGGCGAGGAACAGTCCGACACCCGCCGCGGTTGCGAGCTTGAGATTGTGCGGGATCGAATCGATCACGTAGTGCCGGATGCGAAACACCGAGATCAGGAAGAACAGCACGCCTGAGCAGAACACCGCCGCCAGCGCCTGCTGCCAGGTATATTTGTAGGTCAGCACCACGGTGAAGGCGAAGAAGGCGTTGATGCCCATGCCGGGCGCGAGCGCGATCGGATATTTGGCGTAGAACGCCATCACGAAAGTGCTCGCGGCGGCCGCGATGCAGGTGGCGACGAATACTGCCCCTGGGTCCATGCCGGCCTTGCCGAGGATCTGCGGGTTGACGAACACGATGTAGACCATCGTCAGGAACGTGGTCACGCCGGCGACGAATTCGGTGCGGATGTCGGTGCCGTGCTCCTTGAGGCTGAAATAGTCCTCCAGCATCGACACGATCTGCGGCCTGTATCCGGCCGGCGAAGCCGCTGCCGCTTTCACGCTCTGCTGCTTAACCCGCTTGGCTCGCTTGACCATCGTCTGCCCCCTCGCCTGCCCAGACGGGAATCCTATCGCGGCCAGTCGCCTCGCGTCAGACGGACTGTGGATGATGTGGATACCGTTGGCGGCCCCGATCCGCTTCGATTTAGCGCAGAAATTGCATCGCGACCGCCTCGCCAAGACTCAATGATTGGCATTATGATCGCCCTCCGGGGGTCGCCCGATCGGAGTGCGCGATGGATTTTGATCCTGCCTTACTTGCGCGGTTGCAATTCGCTTTTACCGTCACATTCCACATTATTTTCCCGAGCTTTACGATCGGACTGTCGGCCTATATCGCCACGCTCGGCGTCATGTGGGTACGCAGCGGCGAGGAGCGCTATCACCAGCTGATGCGGTTCTGGACCCGCATCTTCGCGGTCTCCTTCGCGATGGGCGTCGTCTCCGGCCTGGTGCTGTCCTACCAGTTCGGCACCAATTGGAGCCGCTTCTCGGTCGCGGTCGGCAACGTGATCGGCCCGCTGATCGGCTACGAAGTGCTCACGGCGTTTTTCCTGGAAGCGACCTTCCTCGGAGTGCTGCTGTTCGGTTTCAACCGCGTGCCGCCTTGGCTCTACGTGCTGTCGGGCGCGATCGTCGCCGTCGGCACCGCCATGTCGGCATTCTGGATTCTGTCGGCCAACAGCTGGATGCAGTCGCCGGCCGGTTACGAGCTCAAGGACGGTATCGCTTATCCGACCGACTGGCTCGCGGTCATCTTCAATCCGACCTTCCCCTATCGCTTCGCCCATATGCTCAATGCCGCCTACCTCACCACCGGTTTCGTGGTGCTGGCGGTGGGCGCGCGCTTTTTGCTCGCCGCCCGTCACATCGAGGCGGGCCGCACCATGTTGCGCATGGCGATCGGCCTGACCGCGGTGCTGGCGCCGTTGCAGTTGGTGATCGGCGATCAGCACGGCCTCGATACGCTCAAGTATCAGCCGATCAAGATCGCGGCGATCGAGGCGCATTGGGATGGATCCAAGCCCGGCGCCTTCCACATCTTTGCCTGGCCGGACGAGAAGACGGAAACCAACCGCTACGCGCTGTCGATCCCGAACGGCTCCTCACTGATCCTCACCCACCGCCTGCACGGCCTATTCCCGGGGCTGAAAAGCGTGCCCGCATCCGACCGGCCGTCGGTGCCGATCGTGTTCTTCTCCTTCCGCATCATGCTGGCGATAGGCTTTTTCATGATCGGTGCGGCGTTGTTTGGCGCTTTCCTGTGGTGGCGCGGCTCGCTGTTCGAGACGCGCTGGTATCTGCAGATCGTGGCGCACACCTGGTGGGTCGGCTTCGTGGCGGTGATCGCCGGTTGGGTCACCACCGAGAGCGGACGCCAGCCTTGGATCGTGGAAAAAATAATGCGCAGCGTCGATGCGACGTCACCGGTGATCAGCGAAAGCATTTTCGTATCGCTGGTGCTGTTCGTGCTCGCCTACGGCGTCGTGTTCTCGTTCGGCATCTATTACATCAACCGTCTGATCGATCGTGGACCGGAAGGCCCGTCGGCGCCGCGCCGGCCGCTGGTCGGCTCGCCCATCACCGCTGCGCATGGCAGCGGCGGCCAAGGCGAACTGGTCCAGCGCGGCTAAGCGGGAAAGGATCGTGTCATGGAATGGTATCTTCCCGTGATCTGGGCCGGCCTGATCGGCACCGCCGTCGCCATGTACGTCATCCTCGACGGCTTCGACCTCGGCGTCGGCATCCTGTTCCCGTTTGCGCGCAGCGAGCGCGAGCGCGACCAGATGATGGCCTCGGTGGCGCCGTTCTGGGACGGCAATGAAACCTGGCTGATCCTGGGCGGCGGCGGATTATGGGTGGCGTTTCCGCAGGCCTATGCGGTGATCATGCCGGCGCTTTACCTGCCCGTCATCGTGATGCTGCTGGCGCTGGTGTTTCGCGGCGTGGCGTTCGAATTCCGCACCGTCTCGCTCAGCAAAGCCTGGCTCAGCTTCGCATTCGCGGCCGGCTCGGGGCTCGCCGCCTTCGCGCAGGGCATCATCCTTGGCGGCCTGATCCAGGGCGTCAAGATCGAAGGCGGTGCCTATGCCGGCGGCGCGCTCGATTGGGCGACGCCGTTCGCGTTCCTATGCGGATTCGCGATGATCGCCGGCTACGGCCTGCTCGGCGCCACCTGGCTGACGATGAAGAGCGAAGGACCGGTCGCCGAGCGCGCGCGCGGCCAGGCTAAAAATTTGCTGTTGGCGGTGCTCGCTTTCATGGCGGTCGTCAGCATATGGACGCCGATCGTCGAGCCGCGCATCGCGGCGCGCTGGTTCTCGACGCCGAATATCTATTACCTGTGGCCGGTGCCGGCGGTGGCGGCACTGGTCGCTTTCGCGCTCTGGCGTTGGATCGAGCAGAAGCGCGATGCGGCGCCTTTCCTGGCAACAATCGCGCTATTCCTGCTGGGCTATTTGGGGCTGGTGATTTCTAACTTTCCCTATCTGGTGCCACCGTCGCTGACCGTCTGGCAGACGGCCGCGGCGCCGGCGAGCCAGATTTTCATGCTGCTCGGCACGCTGGTGCTGTTGCCGTTGATCCTTGGCTATATCGCCTTCGTGTACTGGCTGTTTCGCGGCAAGGTGCGCGAGGGCGAGAGCTATCATTGACGCAGCCGCTCGGGCTCCGGCCGCACCACCGCCCAACCCAGCCGGATGAGCGGCAGGAAGCCCTGCACCGCGCGCGCGAACGAGCGCGGCACTTCCGCCACCAGGTCGGGAAACTGCGCCTTCAGCGTCGCCGGCGGCGCGGTGGATTTCTCGCCCGTCGGCCAGACCAGAAGCCCGCCGTGCGCGCGCATGTCGGTGACGCTCGCCCACGGGCTGCGCTGCGGCGCCCAATCGAAATAGACATGCGGCCGGCTCGGGCTGCCGAGTGCGACCAGCGGTGCGATGCGTGCGTCCCCGGTGACGTATTCGAGCGGCTTGCCGGTGCGGCGCTGGAAATTGTCGGCGAAGAAGCGGCCTTCGCTGTTGGCCGGCTGCGCCACTTGAAGATCGGTGCCCGCGATCCACGGCAGCACCGCCAGACCGACGACCACCAAAAGCGGCGGCGCCACCAGCAGGCCGAGCCAGGCCGACGACACCAGCCGTTCGCGATAGAGCAGCACCTGGTCGCCCGCCAGCGTAACCACCGCAAGACCTGAGAGCACCACCAGCGGCGCCACGTGGTCGAAAGGCCCGAGCCGGCCGCTGACGAATACGAAAGCGACCGCGATTGCCGCCGGCGCCAGCGCAAACACATAGATAAACCAGCGCCCCAGCCGTTCAGTCGGATTGCGGTCGATCTCCGGGGCGCGCTCGCGCGGTTTGCGCGGCCAGCCGCTGCCCATGGCGACCAGCAGGATGAGACCGAGATGGCTGAGCAGCAGCGCCAGCAGCAGCCACAGCGCCGCCGACAGACCGCCGGCGCTGGCGGCGGATTCCTCAAACCCGCCGAGAACGAGATCGCGTCCGCGCCAGAGCCAGGCCAGGTGCGGAAAAACGACGATGATGAGCGGCAGCACCGCCACCCACGGTTCCGGATGGAGCAGCGCCTGGCGGCCGCGCGCGCTTGCGAACGTGAACAGGACCATCAATACGACGAGGATGACGCCGACATAGCTCGCCAGCAGCAAGAGGCCGAGATCGAGCGCGAGCAGAAACCAGAAACCGCGCCGGCCCTCGCCCACGGCACGCCAGTAATGCAGCAACGCCAGCGCCCACAACGGCGCCGCCATCACCGCCTCGCCGAAGCTCGGGCTCGGCACCGCGAAAGCGGCAATGCCGACCATCAGCAGCACCGCCAGCACCGCATGACGTGTGCCGACGATTGAGCGCCCGAGCGTGAACACCGCCCAGTAGGTGACGACGATGCAAACTTGCGCCAGCGCATAGAACCCGAAGGCGCCGGCGAGACGGAAGGCGGCCTCGCCCAGCCAGAACGCCAGCGGGGGCCCGAGATAGCTGCCGAGCACGAATTCGTGGCCGATGGCCAGCAGCAGCGGCGCACCGCCCGGCGGCGCGCTGTAAAACAGCGCCGGCACCACGGTCCACAGGAACGCCTGCGTCAGCGCCGCGGTCCAGAACACCACCGCCGGGCGCCCGCGCAGGAATTCGATGATCAGGGAGACGTAATGCATTGGCCCGGGCGGGATGTACTCGGCGGGAAACAGATTTTAGTTACGCACTGATCTTATCCGAAAACCGGTACCCATCCCCGATCAAGGTCGAGGACATGCTTTTCGGGATCATGCGCGCGCAGCAATAGAGAACGCCGGCTAAAGAGGCAACAACGCGGCGATGACCTCATCGGAGGCGCCGCCGCCCAGTTCGGCGAGCTTTTCGGCCACCGGCGCAAAGGACCTGCGGTGGTGGATCGAGGGCCCGAGCCGGGCCAGCGCCTCGAAATGCTCCGGCACGCTGTAGCCCATGTGGCGCTCGAAGCCGTAGCCGGGATGGGCAAGGCCAAGCTGCATCATCAGCCGGTCGCGCGTCACCTTGGCGACGATGGAGGCGGCCGCGATCGAGGAGACCAGCGCGTCGCCGGATACCACCGCCTGACAGTCGCAGCCGCAGTCGATCCGCTTGTTGCCGTCGACGAACACCAGTTGCGGCCGCACCGGCAGCGCCTTGACCGCGCGGGTGAGCGCCCACAGCGAGGCCTGCAGGATGTTGTCGCGGTCGATGCGCGCGATCGAGCCGAAGGCCACCGCCACTTCGGCGCTGGCGCAGATTTTCTCGTAAAGCTTCTCGCGTTCTTCCGCGTCGAGCTTTTTGGAGTCGTTCAGCCCGCGCGGAATGCGCGCCGGATCGAGCACCACCGCGGCCGCCACCACCGGCCCGGCCAGCGGTCCCCTGCCCGCCTCGTCGCAGCCGGCCACCGGCCAGATGCCACGCGAAAGCGCGCGGCGCTCGCGCCGGAAGCTCGGGCGGAGCGCCGGTTCGTTGAGCGGCAAACGCCGGATCGATTTTTGCTTGCGGGCCATGCACCACGATGAGTGCGCGGCAAAGCGGGCAAGTCAATGACGAAACCGGTGCGCTTGTGGACAGCGCGCGATCAGAGCGCCCGCCAGCGTCAGCCGGTTTTTCGCCGCGTCCGCTCAGGCCGGAATTTGTTTCTGCGCGGCCGCGCGCGTGGCCTTGATTGCCGCAAGCACTTTTTCCGACGTGGCCGGCAGCGACATGACGCGCGCACCGACCGCGTCGTAAATCGCATTCAGGATCGCCGCCGCGGTCGGAACCGCCGTCGGTTCGCCGACGCCTTTGGCGCCGAACGGTCCGGTCGGATCGAAGCCCTGCACGATGTCGACCGTGATCTCCGGCATGTCGAGCGAGGTCGGCATGATATAATTCGTCAGGTTGGGATTAATGTGGCGCCCATTGGCGTCGAACAGCATCTCCTCCTCCAACGCCATGCCGACACCCATCGAGATGCCGCCCTCGACCTGGCCTTCGACCAGCATGGGATTGATGGCGGTGCCGCAGTCATGGGCGGCGGCGATGCGCAGGACCTCGACTTCGCCGGTCTCGTCGTCGACATCGACCTCGGCGATCTGCGTGGCGTAGACGTAGGTCGCGAACGGTTTGCCCTGGCCGGTCTCCGGATCCATGGCGACGGTCGGCGGATTCCACGATGCGCTGCCGATGGCGGGCTGCCCGAGCACGACCTGGGAACGATGCGCCACCTCGCCGATGGAGACGTTGCGCTGGGGAAAGTTCTTCACCTGGATCTTGCGGTCCCGGGCTTCGAGCTGGCTGGTCTTCACGCCGAGCATGGGCGCCGCCGTGTCGAACAAAATCGCCTTTGCGGCTTCGGCGGCGAGCCAGATGGCATTGCCGGTCACGTATGTCGTGCGGCTGGCGATGGCGCCGGTATCCATCGGGGTGACGTCGGTATCGGCGGAGACGACGTGCACGTCGTCGGTGGCGATGCCGAGCGCCTCGGCCGCGATCTGGCCGAGCACCGTGAGCGAACCCTGGCCGGTTTCGACCGTGCCGGTGAGCACCGTGGCGGTGCCGTCCTCATTGACCTTCACCGTCGCCGCGCTCGGATTGGCGGAGACGGTGAAACCGATCGGATACCACATGCAGGCGATGCCGCGTCCGCGCTGTTTCATCAGCGCGGCTCCCAGCCGAAACGGTCGGCCGCCTTGCGCAGCGTTTCCTTGACCACCACGCTGTGCAGCACCTGGCCGGTCGGGCTCGGCGAGCCCTCGTCGAAGGCGTTAAGCAGGCGGATGTCCAGCGGATCCTTGCCGAGCGCCTTGGCGATGTCGTCCATGTGCGACTCGTAGGCGAAGCACACTTGCGGCGCGCCGAAGCCGCGCATCGCACCGGTCATGGTCTTGTTGGTGTAGACCACGAATGCTTCCGACACGACGTTGTCGATTTTGTAGGGGCCCGGCGCCAGGATGCAGGCCTTGCCGAGCGTGGTCTCGCTCCACGAACAATAGGCGCCGCCGTCAAGCACCAGCCTGATCTGGCGCGCGTGAATGCGGCCGTCATTCATGACGCCGGTCTTGTAGTCCATGATGATGGGGTGGCGCGTGGTGGTCGAGGTGAATTCCTCGCTACGCGTGAACACGCCCTTCACCGGCCGGCCGGTCTGCTTCGACAGCAGCGCCAGCGCCGGCTCCTGCGTGATCTCGTTCTTGCCGCCGAAATTGCCGCCAACGATGGTGCCGATGATGCGGATGCGGCTCATCGGCAGCTTCAGCGTGCGCGCCATGTCGGAGCGTGCAAGCGTAATGCGCCCGATGGTCGCCCAGATCGTGAGGCGGCCATTGGCGTCCCAGTCGGCAATCGCCGCGTGCGGCTCCAGCGACACGTGCTCGATCATCTGGGTCGCGAACCGGCCCTCGAAGATGTGGTCGGATTCGGCAAAGCCCTTCTCGACGTCGCCTTTGCGGATCACCTTGCTGGCGTAGATGTTGCTGGCGGGCGCATGCACCTTGGGCGAATCCTCGCGCATGGCCGCCACGGGATCGAGCACCGCCGGCAGCGGCTCGTATTCGACCTCGATCTTGGCCAAGGCCTCGTTGGCGATCTGCTCGGTGACGGCCGCCACCGCCGCCACGCCATCGCCGGCGTGGAACACCAGATCGTCGACCAGCACCGGCTGGTCCTGGAACGAGGGCCCGAAGGAATTGGTCGGGATATCCTTGCCGGTAATCACCGCCATCACGCCGGGCATGGCCTCTGCCGCGCTGGTATCGATGCGCTTGATGCGGGCGGAAGCGATGCCGGCGCGCTTGATGCGCGCATGCAGCATGCCGGGGAAACTGAGATCGTCGATGTATTTGGTCTGCCCGAGGCCGTGCAGGCGGCCGTCCGGCCGCGTGGCACGCTGGCCGACCGCGCGGGTCTGCTGGCGGGCATCGACCGTCAGCGGCTCGATCGGGAATGGCTCGCGCGGCACCACCGCCGGCAGCCGCAGATCGATATCGGGGCGCAGCGACTCGGCGATGTCGAGCTGCTCGCGTTCCAGGACCTTGGTCTTGTCATCCATGGCGCTCAAACCTTCAAGTTCGCGCGTGAGTGAGTTGCTTGCGTGGTTCGCTACGCAGAACGCGGGCCGCTTCCTGCACAGCCTCGATCATCTTGGTGTAGCCGGTGCAGCGGCAGAGGCTGCCGGAAAGCGCGTCGCGGATATCCTTGACGTCGGGATCGGCATTCTCGTCGAGCAGCGCCTTCGTCGCCATGATGACGCCGGGCCCGCAGAAGCCGCATTGCAGCGCGCCGGAGTCCTCGAAGGCCTTCTGGATCGGGTGCAGCCGGTCGCGGGTGGCAAGGCCCTCGATGGTGGTCACGCTGCGGCCGTTCACCTGGTCGGCGAGCATCAGGCAGGAATTCACTGCCATACCGTCGACGATCACGGTGCAGGCGCCGCAGTCGCCGACATCGCAGCCCAGCTTGGCGCCGGTCAAATTAAGATGGTCGCGCAACAGCCGGAGCAAAGTGGTTTCCGGCGGCACGCTGGCGCCGCGGGTCTGGCCGTTGACGACGATTGTCACATCGATCATGAAACGGTCTCCCTCACTTTGTTGTTGGCAAGGGCATAGGCGTTTTCCAGCGAGCGTTTCGTCAGCACGGCGATCAAATCGCGCCGGTAATCGGCACTGGCGCGGAAATCGCTGATCGGTTTGGCTTCGGTCGCGGCGATGCGGCCGGCCTCGGCCATCGCCTCGCCGGTGATCGGCTTGCCCTCAAGAAACTTTTCCGCTCGCTTCGCCCGGATCACTGTCGGCGCCACGGCGCCAAGCGCGATCCGCGGCTGGACGAAATAGTTCTTGTCGCGGTCGGCCCAAAATGCCGCCGCGGTGTTCACCAATGCCAGCGCTTGCCCCTTGCGCAAACCAAATTTTTGAAAGGCGACCGGCTTTGCGAGGTTCTCCTTCGGAATGATGATCGCCGTCAGCATTTCGTCGGGTGCAAGACTGGTTTTCCTCGGCCCCGCGAACAGATCCGCGAGCGGCATCTTTTTTTCGCCGCGGGGGCTCGCGCAGGCGATCTGCGCATCGAGCGCCATCAGCGTGGGGCCGCTATCCATGGACGGCACGCAGGTTATCAGATTACCGCCGAGCGTGCCGAGGTTGCGGGTTTGCACCGCGCCGATGGAATGGGCGGCGTCGGCCAATGCCGGGAACATGTCGCTGATTATCGGCGAGCGCATGAGGTCGCTATGCGTGACCAGCGCACCGATACGAAGTTCCTCGTCGACGATGGCGATGTCTTTGAGTTCGTCGACCCGTGAAATGTCGATGACGACCTCCGGGCCATGCGTCGCTTCCTTGAGCTCGACCAAAAGATCGGTTCCGCCGGCCAGAACTTTGGCCTTCGCGCCGTACTCGCCGAGCAGCGCCACGGCGTGCTCGACATCTTTGGCCGCTGTATATCCGAACGCCTTCATCGTGCCCTGTATCCTCGACACCGCACCGATTGTGCACCGCAATGGTCAGCCGCGCCACCAAGGCATTTGGCATCGAAATGCCGGGAACCGCAACCGGCAAGCTGGTCGCACCTGAAAATACCCTCAAACTTTCTTACTTTTAGCATGCATGTGGTGGGCTGCGCCGCGTCCATTCTGCCTCCGACCGCGCCAAAGGCGGCATCAACCCATCAAAGCTTGGTGAATGCTTGGTGACGTAGCGGATCAGCAACCGGGTTACGCGACATTGTGGCTGGTCGTTCACTGGCACATCGTGAAAACCGATGCACATTCGTTCGGCGCATGGAAACGGGAACCATGAAAGCCTGCGCACCGGCGCGGGCTCACACGCGCACAAAAAACAAAAAGTGTGAGCCCTAATCCGGCAGCATCAGCCGGCCGTCGTCGGTCAACGGCCAGTGAGGATTGTGCGCGACTTCCCAGAGGTGTCCGTCGGGATCGGCGAAATAACCGGAATAGCCGCCCCAGAAGGTTTTCTGCGGCGGCTTAGGCACCGCCGCGCCGGCGGCGCGGGCGCGTTCGATCGCAGCATCGACTTCGGCCTCGGAGCGGCAATTCCAGGCCAGCGCCACGCCGCGAAACGCCGGGAGTTCAGCCGTGGCGGCTTTCGCGTCCTTGGCAAGCTCATCTGCCGGCCACACAGCAAAGGTTATGGCGCCGGCTTGGAAAAATCCCACGCCGACGGCGTTGCTACCTTTTCGTCGAAAACCGAGCGCTTCATAAAACGCGATGCTGCGCTTGAGATCGGAAACACCGAGCGTCACCAGCGACAGGATCGCCTCGGGCGCGCTCATGTCTCGAACAGGCTCAGCTGCGCCGAGTCCGGTTTGGGATGCCTGAAGTGCTCGGTGCTGAGCTTCGACTTCGTCTCGTTCATCCCCAGCTTATCGCAGGCCATTTCGAAACGCCGCCCGATCATCCAGGCATAGGGCCCGGTGCCCTTCATGCGCTTGCCCCAGGCCGCGTCATAATCCTTGCCGCCGCGCATATCGCGGATCAGCTTGAACACGTGTTCCTCGCGGTGCGGATAGTTCTCCTTCAGCCATTCGCGGAACAGGTCGCGCAGTTCCAGCGGCAGCCGCAGCAGCACGTAGCCCGCCTCACGCACGCCGGCGGCATGGGCGGCATCGAGAATGCGCTCGATCTCCATGTCGTTGAGCGCCGGGATCACCGGCGCCACCATCACCGTGGTCGGCACACCGGCTGCGTTTAAGCGCCGCAAAGTCTCCAGCCGCCGCATGGGAGTCGCGGCGCGCGGCTCCATCTTGCGCGCCAGCTCGGCATCCATCGTGGTCACCGACAGCGCCACCTTGGCCAGACCGCGCTCGGACATGCGCGCGAGAATGTCGAGGTCGCGCAACACCAGCGCGGACTTGGTGACGATGCCGACCGGATGGCCGGCGCGGTCGAGCACCTCCAGGATGCGGCGCATCACCTGGTATTTGCGCTCGACCGGCTGGTACGGGTCGGTATTGGTGCCGATCGCGATCACCCTTGGCTGGTAGCTGGCCGCGGAGAGCTCACGTTCAAGGAGGTCGGCTGCCTCCGGCTTGACGAAAAGTCTGGATTCGAAGTCGAGACCCGGCGACAGGCCAAGATAGGCGTGAGTCGGCCGCGCGTAGCAATAGACGCAGCCGTGCTCGCAGCCGCGGTAGGGATTGATCGATCGGTCGAAGCCGATGTCGGGGCTGTCATTGCGGGTGATGATTTTGCGGGTAGCGTCGACCGTCACCTGCGTCTTGAACGGCGGCAGCTCTTCGAAACTGCGCCAGCCGTCGTCGAAGGCGATGCGCGCCAGCGGCTCATAGCGGCCGGAGCCGTTGCTCTGCGCGCCACGCCCGCGCCGGCGCTCGTGATCGACCACCAAGCCCAGCAGGCCGGTAGCATCGTCGACAAAGTCGCCCGCCGGCGCGGAGGGCAGCTCCTTCACCGGCGGGCGTCTCAGGGCTGTGGTCGTTCGAGCCATGGCGGCAACCTAATCACGCAGTGTGAACATAACAAGAACATTCTTAAAGGCCCACAATTTCAGCACGTCCGGGCTTGATCTCGTGGGCGGGGAATGTGACGCCACTTGATATGGTGCGACCCCTTCGAAGGCCCACGGCTGCATGCTGAGCGCGATCATCGCCACACACGAATCAGAGCGCCGGCTGGTGCCGACGCTGGCGGCCCTCGTCCCCGGCGCCACCGCCGGGCTGGTCACCGAGGTGATCGTGGCCGACGGCGGCTCGCGCGACGCCACGGCCGATGTGGCCGATTTCGCCGGCTGCCGCTTCATGAGTTCCGAAGAGCCGCTGGGCGCCCGCCTGAAGACGGCGGCCACCAGCGCGCGTACGCCCTGGCTCATGTTCCTGCGCGCCGGCTGCGTACCCGAGCCGGGCTGGATCCCGGTGGCGGATCGCTTCATACAAACCGCCGATCGGACCGACCGCGCGGCCGTGTTCCGCCCGCCGGGCGTCGCCGACCTGTTTCGGCCCAGTTCGGCCGAACTGCTCTCCTTGCTGCGGGTGGCGCTCGGGGGCGTACCCAAGCCGGACCAGGGCCTGCTGATCGCGCGGCGCTTCTACGACACACTTGGCGGTCATGACGGCCACTCCGACGCCGAGACCGCCCTGCTGCGCAAGCTCGGGCGCCGGCGCATCGGCATGCTGGCCTGCGCGGCTTCGCCCCCGCGCTAATACTTGACTTTATCAACTATTTGCCTGAGCCTTGCCGCCCATGAGCGCCCGGCAGGATCAGCAACGCATCGGCGCGGTGCGCCGCTTCAACCGCTTCTACACGCGGCAGATCGGCGTACTGCGCCGGAACTATCTCGACAGCCCCTACACGCTCGGCGAGATGCGCGTGCTCTACGAGCTCTCGCACGGCGAAGTGAAGACGGCGAGCGACATCGGCCGCGCGCTCGACCTCGACGCCGGCTATCTTTCCCGCGTGCTGCGCAAATTCGAAAAGGCCGGTCTCATCTCGCGCAAGACCTCGCGCGAGGATGCGCGCCAAAGCCACCTCGCGCTCACCGCGCGCGGCGCCAAGGTGTTTGCGCCGTTCGAGAAGCGCTCGCAGGATTTCATCGGCGCCATGCTCGGCACGCTCAAAACCGGCGAACAGGCAAAGCTGGTCGGGGCGATGGAAACGATCGAAACCCTGCTGGGCGAGCCGCCCGCATCCACGGCGCGTTCATACATTTTGCGCGCGCCCAAACATGGCGATTTCGGCTGGATCGTCGCCCGCCACGCCGCGCTCTACGCCGAAGAATATGGCTGGGTCGAACCGTTCGAGGGGCTGTGCGCGCAGATCGTCGCCGACTTCGTCAACAACTACGATGCCAAGCGCGAGCGCTGCTGGATCGCCGAAATGAACGGCGAGAACGTCGGCTGCATCATGCTGGCGAAGGATTCCGCCGAGGTCGCGCGCATCCGCCTGCTGCTGGTCGAACCGAAAGCGCGGGGGTTAGGGCTTGGACATCGCCTGGTGGACGAATGCGTTCTGTTCGCGCGCCAGGCCGGCTACGGCAAAATCACGCTGTGGACCCACAGCGTGCTCACCGCCGCCCGCCGCGTTTACGAAAAGGCGGGCTTCACGCTCACGGCCAGCGAGCCGCGCCACACCTGGAGCAAGGACGTTGTGGCGGAATATTGGGATTTGGAGTTGTAGGCCTCTACGCCGCGCAGCCGCACGCGGTCACATGTGAACCGCCACGGATCCCTTTGCGATAGCGACGTCAAAGCCGAATCGATGGCTGCGCGGCCGCGAGCGCGAAATCGGCCGTGCGTCGCAAAGCGGCGCTTTCGGCCGAGAGCGCCACGCCTGCGGCATTACGCCGTCGCCCCTTTCGCCTTTTCCCGCCGCAAATGCTCGTCCAGCCGCGGCAGAATCTCCACGAAATTGCAGGGCCGGTAGCGGTAGTCGAGCTGGTAGGCGAGGATCTCGTCCCAGGCGTCCTTGCAGGCGCCGGGCGAGCCGGGCAGGCAGAAAATATAGGTGGCGTTGGCGACGCCCGCCGTGGCGCGGGTCTGGATCGCCGAGGTGCCGATCTTGCGCTCGCTCACCAGCAGAAACATGCGTCGAGAAGCCGTCCATCTTTTTCTCGAACAGCGGCTCGACCGCCTCCGGCGTCACGTCGCGGCCGGTGAAGCCGGTGCCGCCGGTCGAGATGATGACATCGATGAACTTGTCGTCGATCCAGGCCTTCACCCGCTGGCGGATGGCGCCGACGTCGTCTTTGACGATGGAGCGCTCGGCCAGCACGTGGCCGGCGGCGCGGATGCGCTCGACCAAGGTGCCGCCGGACTTGTCGTCGGCGAGCTGGCGGCTGTCTGACACCGTCAGCACCGCGATTTTGAGCGGCACGAATTGTCTGCTTTCGTCGATGCCGGGCATGGTCGGTCCTTTCGCGTATAGACTACGGCGCCGCGCGTGAAAGCCAAGCCCGTGGCACGCCGACTACCTCCAGAAAGGTTTGCGGGCCTCCCGGTCGGCTTGTTCGCGCGTTATGCCGATATCCTTGAGCATACGGTCATCAAGGCCTTTCAGAAGTCCGCGCTGGCGAGCTTTTTCCAGCTCAAACCAGAGCTGGCGCTGCCGCCAACGATCGATCATCGCGCTCAGGGCGCGCACAAGCCAAGAGGCAAGCGCGACGACCTCACGATGCCGGGGAATATCGATGGAACTACAAGTTCTGCTGCCGCAAGACATGTCTCATCTCCATGACGGAGCGAGACAACACTTGACTGCTGGGCAGCTGACCGGGCGGCTGTCGGTAGCCCGGACTGCTCAGCTTATATCAGGCGGCCCTTTCTTCTTCAATTAATCGTCCTAAAGCGCCGCCGCCGCGAAGGTGTCGCAGGCCGAGACCTTGCCCTCTTTCAGCCCTTTGGTGAACCAACGCTGGCGTTGCGCCGAGGTGCCGTGGGTGAAGGAATCGGGAACCACATAGCCGCGTGCCTGCTTCTGCAGACGGTCGTCGCCGATCGCAGCCGCCGTCTGTAGTGCCGCCTCCACGTCGCCCGGCTCGATCGAGTTCCAGCGCTGGTTGGAATGATTTGCCCATACGCCGGCGAGACAGTCCGCCTGCAATTCGACCCGGACCTGGATACGGTTGGCCGCCGCCTTGCTGCCGGCGGCTTGTTGCGCGCGTTGCGCCTTCGGCAGCACGCCGAGCAGGTCCTGCACGTGGTGGCCGACCTCGTGCGCGATCACATAGGCTTCCGCGAATTCGCAAGCCTTGCCCGTGCAGCCGCGAAAGCGAACCTCGATCTCGCGGAAGAACGAGGTGTCGAGATAAATGCGCTGGTCGCGCGGGCAATAGAACGGTCCCATCGCTGCTTGCGCGAAGCCGCAACCGCCCTGCTCGCCGCCGCGGTAAAGGCGTATGGGCGCCGGCCGGTATTGTTTGCCGCCGGCACGGAAGATTTCGGTCCACACGTCTTCGGTATTGCCAAGCACGGCGGCAACGAACTGGCCGCTTTGGTCCTTGGGCGTGCCCGTTTGCCGGTTCGGCTGCCGGTTCGGCTGTTGGTAAGGCTGTTGGTACTGCGAGCCGCCGCCGCGGCCGCTGATGATTTCGGCGCCGCCGATGAGGATGCTGGGATCGATGCCGAGCGCCCAGCCAATGAGGCCGAGCACCAGCACGGTGCCGATGCCGAGGCCGCCGCGCCCGATCGGAATACCGCCGCCGCCGCGGGTAAAGCCGCCGCCGCCGCTATCGCGGTCGTCTTCGATATTGTCGCTTCGGCGAAAATCATCCCAACGCATTTGCAAAGCCTCCGACGAGTTCCAGTGCGATCATTGCCGAGGGAACCGCGCGGAGTCCATTGGTTCCACGGGCCGCCGCCACAAGCCACTGAATCTCATGCGCTCTTAGGCATTTTTTGCCTAGTCGATTGGTCGTCTCGCTAACCCGATTTTTACCTTGCATGAGCATGATGACGGCCTGTCGGTTGTAGGTCCCGCGTCGCCGACCGCGTCACGTGAGTCAGAGTTCTGAGTCATGGTAGTGTCGCGTCGCGGGGCGCCCTCACGGGCGCCCCGTGGAGTTTCAGACTCCACCCCACAGCACCGCATTCTGGTCGGCGATTGCGCCACCGAGATGGCGAAGCTGCCGGCGGATTCCGTCGACCTGGTATTCGCCGACCCGCCCTACAATCTCCAGCTAGCCAGCGACCTCAAGCGGCCCGACGATTCCAAAGTCGATGCCGTCGACGACGACTGGGACAAGTTCGCGAGCTTTGCGGTCTATGACGAGTTCACCAAGGCGTGGCTCAAGGCCTGCCGCCGCGTGATGAAGCCGGCCGCCACCATCTGGGTGATCGGCTCCTATCACAACATTTTTCGCGTCGGCGCCATCATGCAGGATCTCGGCTTCTGGATCCTCAACGACGTGATCTGGCGCAAGTCGAACCCGATGCCGAATTTCCGCGGCCGCCGCTTCACCAACGCGCACGAGACGCTGATCTGGGCTTCGCGCGAGCCGCAAGCCAAGGGCTACACTTTCAATTACGAGACGCTCAAAGCCGGCAACGAGGACATCCAGGTGCGTTCGGACTGGACGATTGCCTTGTGCACCGGCGAGGAACGCTTGAAAGGCAGCGACGGCAAGAAGCTGCACCCGACCCAAAAGCCGGAAGCGCTGCTCGCCCGCGTGCTGCTGTCGTCTTCGCGCGTTGACGACCTGGTGCTCGACCCGTTCTGCGGCACCGGCACCACCGGCGCGGTCGCCAAGAAGCTCGGCCGCCGCTTCGTCGGCTGCGAGCGCGATGCGAGCTACGCCAAGGCGGCGGAAAAACGCATTGCCGCGGTCAAGCCGATAGAGGCGCCGGCGCTGGCGCCGTTCGTGACCGCGCGCGAAGCCCCGCGCGTGCCGTTCGCGGCCTTGATCGAGCGTGGGCTGGTGAGCCCCGGCGTCAAGCTGGTGGACGCCAAGAAGCGCCACATTGCTCTCGTCCGCGCCGACGGCGCGGTTTCGCTCGACGGCACGGTCGGCTCGATCCACAAGATCGGCGCGCTGGCGCAAGGGCTGGAAGCCTGCAACGGCTGGACCTTCTGGCACGTGGAAACGCCGAAGGGCCTGCGCCTGATCGACGAGTTCCGCGCGCAAGTCCGCGCCGAAATGGCGGAAGCCGCCGAATAATTCGATCCGCTATTGTAGCGTTCGAAAGGGCCCGCGCCACACGACGGCAGCGCGGGCATCTTTACGTCGCGGACGCTACAGCGGCTTGATCGCCACCTTGCGGAACTTGATCACGCCTTTGCCATGCTGCAGGGCGATCGGCCCTTCCTGGAACATGCCGTTGCGCAGCTCCGCGGTTTTCTTGCCGTTGAGCATGGCGGTGAGGTCACGCCCCTTGATGGTGATCTCGTAGGTGTTCCACTTGCCGCCGGCCTTGGGCATCGGATTCACCTCGACGTAGCGGGTGATCGCGCCGGTGCCGTAGCTCGGGTCCTTGCGCTGGTCGAAGATATTGACCTCGTAGCAGTTCTTGTCGGTGATCTTCTTGGGATCGCTGCAGCGCAGGAAAATGCCGCTATTGGCGTCGTCGCTCGACCAGAACTCGACGTGCAGCATGAAGTCTTTGTATTTCTGCTTGCTGACCAGAAAGGCGTTCTCCTTGCTGGTTTTCTTATCGGCGACCACGGCGCCGTCCGCCATGTGCCAGTTGGTCGCGCCGGTCTTGTCCCAGTCGCCCATATTCTTGGCGTCGAGCAGCACGACCCAGCCGGCGCCCGATTGGCCAAAGGCTCGGGGCGCAAACTGAACGGCGGTGTAGCCGACGGCCATCAGTCCCACTGCAAACGTCAAGACGCGTGTCCATGCATTTCGCATGACGGCTTCCTCCCTGAACGCCGCATGCGGCGTTCGTTTTGTTGTTATGTTGAAAACGGGTCGCTGCCGGATAACGTCGGCGCACCCCAGCTTATTCCCGGTCGCTCCCCGACCCGCAGCCCTTGTCGAATCCGGTTGGCCGGACGCAAGCGCGGGCCAAGCGCCAGTATACGGGAAGGCCTTGGGCTTTAGTACAGCGCCAGCCCCAGTGGGCCCGGTGGGCGGGGCATAACAAATCCCCGCGCCCGCCTTTCGCTGCGCCAAGCCGCGAAAGCGGCAGAATCGCTACTTCACCGTCAGTTCCGCAAAGAGCGAGAGCGCGCGCTCCGCGAAAGCCCGCATATTGGCCTGCCGGTCGCCGCTGCCGGTTTCCAGCGTGATCGCGGTATCGATTTTCGGCCCGACAACCGCGATGCAGCTATGGCCGGCCGCGTCACCGTAGCGGTTGCCACTCGGCCCGGTGGCGCCGGTTTCCCCGATGGCCCAGGTCGTGTCGTGTTTTTCGCGCATGCGGCGCGCGAACAGCAAGGCATAAGGCTCGGTCGAAGGGCGCATCCCCGCCATGTCGGCCTCGCCGATACCGAGCAACACCGCACGCGATTTGTACGTATAGACCACGGCGCCGCCGACGAAATAGGCCGAGGCGCCGGGCTGCGCCAATAACGCCGCGGAAATGAGCCCGCCGGTCGAGGATTCGGCAACGGCGATGGTTTCACCGCGCTGCTTGAGAATGGCCGCGATCTTTTCCGCCAAAGGCAACAGCGTTTGCATGATCCGTCCTTATAAGTCTCCGCGCCCGAGCTGGCACAAGACCCGGAATACGCCGACCTGCGTGCCGGGAAATTCCATCTCGAAATGCGCGCCCAGCTTTTCCGCGTCGGCTTGGCGCAAGGTATCGATCATCAGGGCACCTTTGATCTTCTTGTCGCCGCCGCGCAGCTTTTCCTCCATCGACACCGGCTGGCCGGCGGGATCGGTGGCGGTCCAGATTTCTCCGGCCGCCACGCCCGGATCGGCAACCAGATCGCCCACCAGTCTGGCAAGCGCGGTTTCGTCCGGTGCCGCGTCGAAGCGCACGGTCACCGCATAGGCGCCGCGGAATGCGCCGCGCCGCAGCGTGCGATGGCAGATCGTGCGACTCATATTGACGAAGACACCCGACATGATTTGCTTGGTCAGCGGCGTCGGATTGTCGAGCCGTTCGAGATAGGGCTTGGAGGTGAGCACCGCCGGGCCCTCGACCAGATAGAAATTGAAATAGCCGCTCGCGCCGGTGATCGCCTGGTGCCGCCGCCCGAACAGAAAACCGGGCACCGCCAGCCGCTCGACGAGATGCTCGCCCTGGAACCAGGCCTCGAACAGCGCTTCGTCGCCTGCGCGCACGTCATTCCAGATCGCCAGGATGCCGGGCTCGCCCATGCCTTACGTCCCGCGCTCAATATTGCCGCTGCGCTCGGGCACGCCGAATTCCCTGCGGCACACATCCGCCAGTACGGCAATGCCTTCCTTGATTACTTGATGCGAGGGGCTGGCGAAGCAAAGCCGCATGCGGCTCTTGCTGTAGGCCTTGTCATGGCACCACTCGGGGCCCGGATTGATCTGCACGCCGGCGGCAAGAGCGGCATCCCGCAGCTTCATGGTGTCGACATTGTCCGGCAGTTTGACCCAGAGAAAAATACCGCCGGGTGGATAGTCGAACTCGGCCGCCGTGCCGAACTGCTCGTTGAGCGCCGCAACAAGAGTGTCGAGCTTGGCCTGGAAGCGCTTGCGCAGTTGCGAGACGTGTTCGGTGAAATGCGTGTTGCAGTATTCGGTCAGAACCAGCTGTTCCAATCCGGCCGAACCGGCGTCGGTCTTGAGCGGCAGGATGCGCGATATCGCCGACCAGGGCGCGACCAGAAATCCGATGCGCAGAGCCGGCGCGATGGTTTTGGAGAACGAGCCAATGTGGATGACGTTCTGTGATTGGCTCATGGCATAGAGCGCCGGCGGCCGCTCACCGCTCCAGGTTAGATCCGCGTAGCAGTCGTCCTCGAAGATCGGCACTTCGTAGCGTTCGGCCAGCGCAAGCAGCGTGCGGCGGCGGTCTTCGTCGAGCACGGTGGCGGTCGGGTTCTGCACCGTCGGCACGGTGTAGATGAATTTCGGCCGCACGCCTTTGCTCTTGAGTTCGGCGAGCGCCCGTTCCAGTGCGTCCATGCGCATGCCGCCCTGGTCGAGCGGAATGGCCACCACATCGAGGCCGCGCCGGTAATAGCGGTTGAGCGTACCCTCGTAGCAGTCGCGCTCGCAGATCACTGTGTCGCCGCGTTCAGTAAGCGCTGCGTTGACAAGATCGAGCCCCTGCAACGAACCCGAAGTGATCAGGATGTCGTCGGCGGTGCAGTCAATCCGAGCGTCGCGCTTGAGCTTCTTGACCAGGAATTCGCGCAGCGGCGCAAAGCCCTGCGGCCCGGTGAGCAGGCGATAGTCCGCCAGCCTGCGTCCATCGCGCGTGAGCGCGGCGGTCGCAGCGGCTTTGAGGTCCTCGATCGCAATCCCGTCCGGGTCGTTGTTACCGAAGGTGAAATTGTATTTGGCCCAGCCGGTCCAGCGCGCCGCCGGCGGCGGCATGTCGTTCGCCAACAGCGGCGTGAAGTCGAATGCCATTCCAGATGCCCGCCCTATTTTGCCGTCACCATGACCTCAACCTTATTCTCGATTCATGAATTCACGCAGCCACGAAACGGCATCGAGTGCGGCATCGAGGGCCGCAGCTTCGGTTGCGTAAACACGCGCAGAATAAAATCCGACCGGAAACCAGCCGCGACGGTCTTCACTGTCGCGGCGATATTCTTCAAATCCAGCCGTCCCATCCGGACGCATAAAGATATCCACGCAGCGATTGCCCGCATCGATTTCGATGGAACGAAGGACTCTATTTTTTGCACCGCTATTCATCCGCACGCATCGAGGCCATTGATCATCATTTCGCCGCCCGCACCATGATCTCGACGTGATAGTCGGGAGACGCGAGCTTGGCCTCGACGCAGGCGCGCGCCGGCGTCTGGCCGGGCGCCACCCAGGCATCCCACACCGCGTTCATCTCGGCGAACTTTGCCATGTCGGTGATCCAGATATTGGCCGACAACAATTTCGTCTTGTTGCTGCCGGCCTGCGCCAGATAGTTGTCGATGGTCGAGAGGATTTCGCGCGTCTGCTCGGTCATGTTCTTACCCTTGTTGGCATGGGCGACGATGCCGGCAAGATAGATCGTATCGCCATGGATGACGATCTGGCTCATGCGGGCGCCAACTTCCTTGCGTTCGATAGTCATAGGTCCTCCCATTTGCGTTAGCGGGGCATTATCCGCCCGCCACCCCTTGCGTGTTGACGTAGAGCGAATAGAGCGAATGCGACGCCGCCATGAACAGCCGGTTGCGCTTGCGGCCGCCGAAGCAGACGTTGGCGCAGCGTTCCGGCAATGAGATATGGCCGATCGGCTCGCCCTCCGGCGAGAACACGCGCACGCCGTCAAGCTCCTCGGCCAATCCCCAGCCGCACCACAGATTGCCGTCGATATCACAGCGCATGCCGTCGGGCGTACCGTGCGGGCCGGCGTCGATGTGGGTTTTGCCGTTGGCGATTTTGTCTCCGCTGACCGATACGTCAAAGGCCACGATGCGGCGCGGCTCGCGGCGCGGCGCGCTACGCAACTCCACAACGTAGAGCTTGCTCTCGTCGGGCGAGAAGCACAGCCCGTTCGGCGCGTCGATGTCGTCGGCCACCACCGTGACCGCGCCGGTCTTGCCGTCCACGCGATAGACATTCATCGGCAGTTCCGGTTCCGCCACCTCGCCCAGGTGGTTGCCGATGATGCCGAAGCGCGGATCGGTGAACCAGATCGAGCCGTCCGATTTGACCACCACATCATTGGGCGAGTTGAGCCGCTTGCCGTCGAAGCGGTCGCATATGACCGTGATCGTTCCATCATATTCGGTCCGGGTGACACGGCGCGCGAGATGCTCGCAGGTCACCAGCCGGCCCTGCCGGTCGCGCGTATTGCCGTTGGCGTAGCTGCTGGGCTTGCGGAAAGGGCTGACGGCGCCGGTCTCCTCGTCCCAGCGCAAGATGCAGTCGCCCGCAACGTCACTCCACAGCAGATAGCGCCCGTCGCCGAACCAGACCGGTCCCTCGCTCCAGCTGGTGCCGGTGTGCAGGCGCTCGACGCTGGCGAACGGCAGCCGGTAGTTCTCGAAGCGCGGGTCGAGCGAGCGCACCAGCGGGTCGGGATAACGCAGGCCTGGATTCCAACCGCTTCTTTCATTGCCGTTGCTTTGCATGATGCCCTCCATGATCCTCACCGAGCGCGTGGCTGAGCACCTTGCGCATTAAATTCGGCAGCGCCTCATCCGGCAAATCGACCAGCTTCACCCAGCGCCTAGCGGTCGGCGCCGGCGTCGCGCGCGGCACCTTGGCGACGAAGACGATAAGGGCGAGCGGGAAATGCGTGAAAACGTGCCGCACCACGCCGGGCAGCCGCCGCCATTTGGCGCCCTTCAGACGCGGCGCCTGCTTCGGCGCGGCTGCGTCATCGAAGTCATGCGTCCAATCGCTGCCCGGCACTTCGGTCATGGACGCCAGCAAGCCTTTGTCCGGGCGCTTTTGCAACAACACGCGGCCGTCGGCGCGCAACGCGACGAAAGCCGCGCCGCGCCGCAATTTGCCCTCGCGTTTGGGCGCCTTGCGCGGAAAGGTCTCCGGGTCGCCGCGCGCATGCGCCGCACAACAATCGCTCCACGGACACAGCGCGCAGGCCGGCCGCTTGGGCGAGCAGATGGTGGCGCCCAGATCCATCAAGGCTTGCGCGAAATCGCCGCTGCGGCGCGGCGGCAGCAATGACGCAGCCCACCGCTTGATTGCCGGCTTGGCGGCCGGCAGTTCGTCTTCAACCGCGAACAGCCGCGCCACCACCCGTTCGACATTGCCGTCGACCGGCACCGCGGGCTTATCGAAGGCGATCGCCGCGATCGCGGCCGCCGTGTAATCACCGACGCCGGGCAGCGCGCCCAAAGCGCCGGGATCGTCCGGAAAAATTCCGTCATGCCGCTCGACCACGGCACGGGCACAAGCATGCAGATTGCGGGCGCGGGCGTAATAGCCGAGCCCGGCCCAGGCCCGCAGCACATCGTCGAGGCTGGCGTCGCCGAGCACCTGCACCGTCGGCCAGCGCGCAACAAAACGCGCGTAATAGGGCGCGACAGTTTTCACCGTGGTCTGCTGCAGCATGATCTCCGACAGCCACACCTTATACGGGTCCGTCCGCTCGCCTTTGCGCGCCCGCCACGGCAGCAGGCGGGCATGGCGGTCGTACCAGGCGAGCAGGTCGGCCGGGTCGGCCCCGGCTTTCTTTCGCGCGAGCTTGCGGGCTGCTACGGTCATGCGGCCGACGATGGCACGGGACCCGTCCTCCGATGAAGCCTTCGCGCAGTTTTCCCCGGCCGCTTTCCGCCTTCAGCGGCGCCGCCCTGAGCGAGGCTCTCAAGCGCCAGGGCTTTGCCTCCGCCGAGATCATCGCGCGCTGGGCCGACATCGTCGGCACGGAAATCGCCGCCCATAGCGAACCGGCCAAGATCAACTGGCCGCGCGGCACACGCGATGGGGACCTGGCCGACGAGGCGCCGGAACCGGCAACCCTGGTGTTGCGGGTGGAAGGCCCGGCGGCGATCGAGATCCAGCACCTGTCGGCGGTGATCCTGGAACGCGTCAACCGCTTCTTCGGCTGGCAGGCGATCGGCCGCATCGCGCTGCGCCAGGCGCCGCTGCGCCGGCGGGAGCCGGCCAAGCCGCCGCCGCCGCCCGATCCCGCCGTTGCGGCAAGCATCGCCGCCAGCCTGCCGGACATCGAGGATGAGAGCTTGCGCCAGGCGCTCGCCCGCCTGGGCGCGGCGGTCAAGGGAAAGTGAGGCCGGGATTGGCAAGGCGGCCCGCCTTTGCCACAGTCTTGGTATCAAGCTAAGTAACCGCCTGTTGGGGCGGTGTTTTCAAGCCGAGGAGTTTAATGGTGCCGATCAATCGCCGCGAACTATGCCAGGGCGCCGCCATGCTGGCGCTTGCCGCCGCCATCGGCGCCTCCCCGCTTCCGCTGTTTCCGGCGCAGGCGCTGGCCGACGACGTCTCGGCCGCCGAGTTGATGATGCCGCAGGCCCTGCCCGACATGGTCCTGGGCGATGCCAAGGCGCCGGTCACCGTGGTCGAATATGCCTCGATGACCTGCCCGCACTGCGCGCATTTCGAGGAGACCACCTTCCCCGAATTCAAGAAGAAATACGTCGACACCGGCAAGGTGCGCTACATCCTGCGCGAATTTCCGCTCGACCCGCTGGCCGCCGCCGCCTTCATGCTGGCGCGCTGTTCGAGCGAAAAAGACACCACCAAATATTACGCCATGGTCAATACCCTGTTCCGCCAGCAGCAACAGTGGGCGGTGGCCAATCCGCTCGACCCGCTGCTCGCCATCGCCAAGCAGGCCGGCTTCACCAAGCAGAGCTTCGACGCCTGCCTAGCGAATCAGAAGCTGCTGGATGACATCCAAAAGGTGCGCCAGCAGGCCATCGACAAATTCAAAGTGAAGTCGACGCCGACTTTTTTCATCAACGGAACCATGAAAGTCGGCGCCCTCACAATCGAGGAAATGAGCCAGGCGATCGACCCCTATCTTAAGGCAGGATAAGGGTTTTTTGGCTTGGGCGGGGACGCCGCCGCGCCCTCAATTCGCCCCGGGCCTGGCCGAAAGGTCTGGAAAACCGGTTCCGGCAGCCGCCAGGCAGTTGCCCAAGCGCGCGCGGCAATTCATTCTCCGCCCGATGCGGCACCTGACCCGTCCGGGCCATGCCCCCGGAACGGACTGACGACTCCCAATGCAAAAAGCCGACGGGGCCTGTTACGCGTTCCACCCGTTCGCGCATGAACCACGCGTGCGCCAAGCAAGAATACCATGAGGCCTAAACCATGAAGCTCACGCGGCTGCGCCTGATCGGCTTCAAGTCGTTTGTCGAGCCCACCGATTTTCTGATCGAGCCGGGGCTCACCGGCGTGGTCGGGCCGAACGGCTGCGGCAAGTCGAACCTGGTCGAAGCGCTGCGCTGGGTCATGGGCGAATCCTCGTTCAAATCCATGCGCGCATCCTCCATGGACGAGGTGATCTTCTCCGGCTCCACCAGCCGCCCGGGGCGCAACAATGCCGAAGTGGCGATTTCGGTCGACAATTCCGACCGCTCGGCGCCGGCCGCCTTCAATGACGACGACGCGCTGGAAGTTGCCCGGCGCATCGAGCGCGAGGCCGGCTCCACCTACCGCATCAACGGCCGCGATGTGCGCGCGCGCGACGTGCAGATCCTGTTCGCCGACGCCTCCACCGGCGCGCGCTCACCGGCGCTTGTGCACCAAGGCCGCATCGGCGAGATCATCCAGGCCAAGCCCGAGCAGCGCCGCCGCGTGCTGGAGGAAGCCGCCGGCATTTCCGGCCTGCATGCGCGCCGGCACGAGGCCGAGCTGCGGCTGAAGGCGGCGGAAACCAATCTGCTGCGGGTCGAGGACGTGATCGGCCAGCTCGCCGCCCAGATCGACGCGCTGAAGAAACAGGCGCGGCAGGCGATCCGCTACCGCACGGTGTCGGGCCAAGTGCGCAAGGCGGAAGCCACGCTCTATCATCTGCGCTGGACCGCCGCCAATAACGAGGTTGCCGAAGCCGAGCGCGCCAAGGACATCTGCGTGCGCGAGGTCGCCGACCGCACCGCAGCGCAGGCGCAAGCTTCCACGCGCCAGACCACCGCACAGGCCGCCCTTCCCGATTTGCGCGAGGCCGAGGCGCGCGCGGGCGCCGCCCTGCACCGGCTCAATGTCGCGCTGCAGGATCTCGACCGCGAGGAACAGCGCGCCAAGGACCGCGTCGCCGAACTCGATCTGCGGCTGGTGCAGTTCGCCGCCGACGGCGAGCGCGAGCAGAAACTGGCCGCCGACGCCGACACCGCGATCGAGCGCCTGGCCGCCGAGGAGGAAACCATCCGCGCCGAGGCGCGCGAGAGCGCCGGCCGCCGCAGCGGCGTCGATGCCCGCCTGGCGGAATCCGACGGCGATCTCAACGCGGCCGAAAAGGTCTTCTCCGACCTCACCACCGCGCTTGCCGATCTCACCGCCCAGCGCGGCCGCTTCGAAAACGCGGCGCGCGAGCAGGCCGAGCGCATTGCCAAGATCGCGAGCGAAATCGAGGCGATCGAGCGCGAAGTTTCCACCGTTCACGGCGAAGGCAGCGCGCCGCTCGCCGCCGCCGTCTCCCAGGTCGCACTTACCGAAGCCGAGGCCGACGCAGTTGCCGCCGAGGCCGCCCATAACGTGGCGCGCGCCGAATTCGAGGCCGTGCGCGGCGCGCTCGCCGAATCCGAAAAGCGGGTGCAGCGGCTGGAGACCGAGGCCAAAACTCTTTCCAAGGTGCTCTCGCTCGAGAACCCCAGCCTGTGGCCGCCGGTAATCGACAATATTTCGGTCGAGAAAGGCTACGAGAAGGCGCTGGGCGCGGCCTTGGGCGACGACCTCGACGCACCCATCGATCCGTCCTCGCCCATGCACTGGAGCAACATCGCGCCGGACGCCGGCGATCCGACGCTGCCGGAAGGCGCCGAACCGCTGGCGCGCTACGTGCAGGCGCCTTCGCAGCTTGCCCGCAGTTTGGCGCAGATCGGCGTGGTCGATCGCGAAACCGGCCAGCGGCTCAGCACCACCCTGAAAGCCGGCCAGCGGCTGGTCTCGCGCGACGGCGATCTGTGGCGCTGGGACGGCTTCGTTGCGGCCGCCCATGCCGCAACCGGCGCCGCGCGGCGGCTGGCGCAGCGCAGCCGCTTTGCCGAGATCGACAGCGAATTGGAAAGCGCCCGCGCCGAGCTCGAGGACAAGCGCCGCGCGCTCAGCCTGGTGCAATCGGCCTACGAGGCTGCCGGCCACGCCGAAAGCGAAAGCCGCACGCGCGAGCGCGATCTCAACCGTCAATCGGCGCGCCTGTCCGCGCTGGCCGAGGCGCGCACGCGCCTGACCGCCAGCCACGAAGAAGCCACCGCCGCCAAAACGCAAGCCGAACAAGCGCTGTCGGAGTTGGCGCCCGCCGGCGATCTCGAAAGCAAGCTTGCGCAGGTGCGCGACGACATCGCCGGCAAGCGCGCCAAGCTCGCCGACGTGCGCGCCGAGCAGCAGGCGATCGTGCGCGAGGCGGAGATGGCGGACCGCCGCCTCAATCAACTGGCATCGGACAAGGCCGGCTGGGGCGAGCGCCGCGACGGCGCCCGCGACCAGATCGCCACGCTCGAGCAGCGCATCACGGAAGCCAAGCGCGACCGCGCCGAGCTCGAAAACGCGCCGCAGATATTCGCCGAGCAGCGCCAAGGCCTGATCAGCGAAGTGCAGACGGCCGAGGCCGAGCGGCGCGCCTGCGCCGACCGCCTGCAAGAAGCGGAGAACGCGCTGGCCGAAGCCGACCGCGATGCCCGCGCGGCACTGGAAGCGGCCAGCCTCGCGCGCGAGGAACTCGCCCGCGCCGAGGAACGCTTCGAGGGCGCCAAGCGCCGGCTGTCCGACATCGGCCGCGAGATTCACGACATGCTGGAGATCGAGCCCTCCGCGGTCGCCGAGCTCGCCGAAATCAAGGAGGGCGCGGCGCTGCCGGAGGTGATCGAGATCGAGGAAAAGCTCGAACGGCTGCGGCGTGAGCGTGAGCGCCTCGGCGCCGTCAACCTGCGCGCCGAGGAGGAACTGCGCGAGGTCGAGACCCAACACACGACGCTAACCACCGAGCGCGACGATCTGGTGGAGGCGATCAAGAAGCTGCGCCTTGGCATCCAGAGCCTCAACCGTGAGGCGCGCGAACGGCTGCTGGCGTCATTCGAGCAGGTCAACAAGCACTTCCAGCACCTGTTCACGGAACTGTTCGGCGGCGGCACCGCCGAATTGCAGCTGATCGAAAGCGAAGACCCGCTGGAAGCCGGCCTCGAAATCATGGCCAAGCCGCCCGGCAAGAAACCCGCGACGCTGTCGCTGTTGTCGGGCGGCGAACAGGCGCTCACCGCGCTGGCGCTGATCTTTGCCGTGTTCCTCACCAATCCGGCGCCGATCTGCGTGCTGGACGAAGTGGACGCCCCGCTCGACGATCACAACGTGGAGCGCTTCTGCGACCTGCTCGACGAGATGACGCGCGCCACCGACACGCGCTTCGTGATCATCACCCACAATCCGATCACCATGGCGCGCATGAGCAGGCTTTACGGCGTCACCATGGCCGAACGCGGCGTCTCGCAGCTCGTGTCGGTCGATCTGGAAGCCGCGGTGCGGTTCCGCGAGGCAAGCTAGGACGGGATTGATGGATCACAGCGCGGTTGCGTTTGTGGTCCTCATCTTCGTGATCGTCTATATCGTCGCTTTGAAGCTCAATCTCGCGCTGGCGCGCATTGTGCTCGCGGGCGGAGGCGCATTGTTTGGCATTGCCGTAATCATCTTGATCGCCGCTGCTCGCATCACCGATGTCTCCGGACGCGACATACTTATGTGGCGCGGACCATTTTTCGCGATAATGCCGGTTGCGATTTTTTTCGGCGGCCCGGCTGGGGCGTGGGTGGTCTGGCGGCTCACCCGTCCGAAAAAACGCCCGATGAAAAAATGAGCCGGCGGCCGGCGCTGCCGAACCGGCGAGGCAATCAATCGAAATCGAAAGGATCGGCCGGTCAGGCCGCCGCGGTTTTCTCAGGCGCGCGCTGCTCCACCAGCCGCGGCTCGCCCGTAAGCCAGGCCGAAGCCGTCATCCAGACATGCTCCTTGCCGCAGGCCGGGCACAGCATGTGCGCGCTCATGTTGGGTAGCCGGTGAAACACGCTCGGCTCGATCTCGATTCCCGTCGACACCGGACGGCCGGTGCCGGGGCACTTGATCATTACGGAACTCATAGCTGCACCCCCGAAAGCTAGCTCTTTTCCAGCACCGGCATGGAACCGCCCAATCGTGGCCAGCCTGAGACCGCCCGCGGCCTGTGGATAACGTCTCGGTGAATTACGGACGGGCACGGAACCAAGCCGGGGGTCCGGCGTTAATCGCCTGATACTTGCAGTCGGGCGGCTCCCCCCTTACCCCCCGAATAGCCGTCTGGCGAAAAGACCCCAAGCAGTGCTTGGGGTCTTTTTTCGTGCCATCAAGCGGTTAGGCGAAAGCGGGGGACACTCACCACGCCCTCTTGTGCCTTTGCCCGCGCCACCCCCATCTAATATACCGTTGCCCGCGTTCCCGTTTCTCTGCCAGGAGCCGCAAATGTCCACCACCCTCTGGGTCGTCCTCGGCGTCATCGTCGTGGTCGTGATCTGGCTGATCACCCTCTACAACGGGCTCGTCGCCATGCGGCAGCGGGTCAACCAGTCCTTCGCCGACATCGACGTCCAGCTAAAGCAGCGCCATGACCTCATCCCCAATCTGGTCGAGACGGTAAAGGGCTACGCCGCCCACGAGCGCGGAACTTTGGAGGCGGTGGTGCAGGCGCGCAACGCGGCCATCGCCGCGCCCGGGGTCGAGCAGAAGGTGCAGGCGGAGAACATGCTGAGCGGCGCGCTGCGCCAGTTGTTTGCGCTGTCGGAGAACTATCCCAACCTGAAGGCCAGCGCGAACTTCCAGCAATTGCAGACGGACCTGTCCGACATCGAGAACAAGCTCGCGGCCGCCCGCCGCTTCTTCAACAACGCGGTGCAGGAATACAACACCGGCATCCAGCAGATGCCGGCGGCACTGTTCGCGGCCAGCTTCGGCTTCCATCCGCAGACCTTCTTCGATCTCGGCGAAAGCCGGGCCCAACTGGAGCAGGCACCGAGCGTGAAATTCTAGGGCGGCGGCAGGTTAAGCGTAATTCGCCGAAGGACGGACCATGGCCGCCTACGGTCTTTATACGCATATCCAGTCCAATAAGCGGCGCTCGATCGCGCTGCTGATCGGGCTGTTCTTCCTGATCTATGTGCTGGTGTTCGCCGGCGCGCTGCTGGCGGAATCGCTCTCGGCCAACGCGCCGCTCGACTACCTCTTGCGCGCGGCCGCTTACGATTTCGTCAAGGCGGCGCCGTTCGCGACCGTCGGCACCGTGATCTGGATTTTCATCGCCTACCGCTTCCACCAGTCGATGATCGATGCGGTGACCGGCGCGCACCCGGTCGACCGTCGGGAAGAGCCGCGGCTCTATAATATCCTGGAGAACCTGTGCATCTCGCGCGGCATCCCGATGCCGACGTTGCGCATCGCCGACGACGGGGCGCTCAACGCCTTCGCCACCGGCCTCAACCGGGCGCAATATTCGATCACGGTGACGCGCGGGCTGATCAACACGCTCAACGACGCCGAGTTGGAAGCCGTGCTCGGCCACGAGCTCACCCATATCCGCAACGGTGACGTGCGCATGATGGTGATCGCGGTGGTGATGGCCGGCGTGATCTCGTTCTTCGGCGAGGTGGTCTTCCGCCTATTCTTTCAGAGCGCCTTCTACGGCGGCTTCGGCGGCCGCCGGCGTGGCGGCGACAGCGACCGCAAGGGCGGTGCCGGCATCGCCATCCTGATCGCGATCGGCCTGATCGTGCTGGCCTGGGTGCTGTCGGTGGTGATCCGCTTCGCGCTGTCGCGCCAGCGCGAATACCTCGCCGACGCCGGCGCGGTGGAATTGACCAAGAATCCCGACGCCATGATCATGGCGCTGCGCAAGATCGAAGGCCGCGGCGAGCTTACCCACGCCACCTCGGCGGTGATGGAAATGTGCGTCGACAATCCGCGCGAGGGCTTTGCCGACATCTTCGCCACCCACCCCTCGATCGAGTCGCGCGTGGACGCGATTGTGAAATATGCCGGCGGCCACGATCCCGGTCCCATCGCCTTGGAAGCGCCGGACGAGCAGCCGCAGCTTGAGGATCAGTCCGCCGCCCCAGAAAGTTATGGCGGCCCCTGGGGCGATGTCCCGCAATCTGCGGCTCCGCCTTCCGGTCAATCCGATCCCTGGGGAACCGTACCGGGCGCGCCGCCCCTACCGCCCGGCCCGTGGGGGCCGCGGCAAAGCTAGGCTTTCATGGCACGCTGACGCCAAGGCCCCGCAAACAAAACCAGCGCGCGCACGGCAGTTGAGCTTACGCCGGCACTCAGTTCCGCTTGCCAAGCTGATTGATTTTATCCTTCAGCGTGGCGGCGCTAAACGGCTTCGTGATCATGCAATCGGCCCCCGCCTTTTTGGCCGCCACGATCCATTGGGGCTCTTTCTTTGCGGACATCAGAATGAACGGGGTGTCTTTTACTTCGGGATCTTGGCGCACCTCTTTCAAGACGTCCACGCCACTCATTGGCGTCATTTCCCAATCGCAAAGAATGATTTCGAACTCGGACTTTTTCATGCATGCGAGTGCCGCATTGCCGTCCTGCACGACTTCGATTTGCTCAAAGCCGCATTCGCGCAGGATTTTCTCCACAACGGTGCAAACCGTGGTGGAGTCATCGACCAGCAATACCCGTCGTTTTTCCGCCATGGCATCAGCTCCACAAACAGTTGTTTCAACGAATTTATGATATTTATTATTGGACGCCTTCTTTCGTTGCGCCGCGAATAAGCCAGAACCGGAACATCCGCTGCGCGGTCGCCGTCGACAACTTAAGAAAATCACTTCGCGCCCGCTCGATCTCGGAATCAGATACCTGATGGCCGGAAAATCTACTCATCAGCAGCGCTTTGAAGGTCGGCCAATGCAATCCGGAAGCCTTGCAGGCCACGAGGATGCCGTCGTAGCGAGGGTGCCGCATCAGCCGCTCGACAAGTTCGATCGGAGCCGAACATATTCGCGCAGTGCCGACGACCGTTTCCTCGAATTTTCCGGCGCACGCGAATGCAAAAATTGCCGCTTCGTTTAGCTGATTGTTTTTTTGCAATCCGTCGATCACTGCCCCCGCGCGCATAAAATCGCGGGGTTTGGCCGCTTCACGCAGAGTCTTTTCCGAGGCCGAAGAGAGAAGATCATCCAGCACGGTCTGACCGGAAGGCGCGAGCTGTGTGGCCAAACGCTTTCGTACCGCCTCCGTCGCCTTCGAAATCAACTGCTGCAGCAACTGCGGCGGCAAATCCATCCGCAGCGCGAGATTCCCGGCAAGGTGCTCATCCGTCTCCGCGCGTTTCGTCAGGGTGGTGAACCCGCCGTCGGAAAAGGCAGCGCCCTGATTCTGCGACAACTTGCGGACGACTGTGGTATCTCCCCGTTCGACCAGGATGTCGGTTACAGCGGCTGCAATGCGTGCGCGTTCCGAGATCGCGCCCAGATGTCCTTGGCCTTTTATCTTGGCAATCTCGACGAGATCGCGGTCGGACAACTGCGTCGACCGCGCAAGGACGGGACCGGCGACCGCGATCTCGTTGTGACGGGCGAGAGTTCGAACGACCTTGCGTGGCGCATTGTCGACAGGCGCCAGCTTTGTTCCAAGCTCCGCGAGAATATTGCTTTCGACCTGCCTGGTTAGCTGGCCAAGCACGTCGTCGAACAAATCGACTTGATCATGGCTGTAATGTTCGGCGTTTCCCAGAAATAGGTCGGTCACGCTCCGTAAAATTTCGGCGCGCTTCTCCTGCGAGCCTGCGCGGATCGCTGTTTCCAGGTCATCGACGAGCGAATCGGATGCACGCATTACCCACTAGCAACGGGTCGATCGGCTTCGGCCGCCGCCAGTTGCAGTCTCCGAGTGAGAATTCTTCCCTGGACGGAAAGGTACCCCGGTAATTCTTTACACTTTATGAGTGTTTTTCGGCAATTGAGCCGTCGCTAAAACCGCATAAATTGCATGTTGTTGCGACGATATCAGCCGCCCGATCGAGGCCAATCAAGCCAAGCTAATGCCCCCCGAACGAAATCAGCGTCCGCACCGGCACGTCCATCTTGCGCAGGCGCTCGCCGCCGCCGAGCTCGGGCAGGTCGATGACGAAGCAGGCCGCCAGTACGTCGGCGCCGAGCTGGCGGAGAAGCTTCACCGCCGCTTCCGCGGTGCCGCCGGTGGCGACCAGATCGTCCACCAGCACCACCCGCTCGCCTTTCACCAGCGCGTCGGCGTGCACCTCGATCTGGTCCTCGCCGTATTCCAGCGCGTAAGTCATGCTCACGCGCTTGTGTGGCAGCTTGCCCTTCTTGCGGATCGGCACGAAGCCGGCCGAGACCTGATGCGCCACCGCGCCGCCCAGGATGAATCCGCGCGCCTCGATGCCGGCGACCTTGTCGATCTTCATGCCGGCCCAGGGTTGCACCAATTCGTCCACGGCGCGGCGGAAGGCGCGCGCGTCACCGAGCAGCGTAGTGATGTCGCGGAACATGATACCCGGCTTGGGATAATCGGGGATCGTGCGAATCGCGGCGTGTAGGTCGTTTTCGAGGGTCGATGAGGCCATGGGTGTCTCGTTCTGCGAGGGCGCGGCTCATTGCATATCCGGCCATGGCGCCAATATCCACAGCCGCATCGGCGGCCTTCCCGGCTTACACCATGGCTTGCGCCGCGAAAGCGCGTGCGCCGCACGCTTGACAATCCGATTTGTTGGTCCAGAATTTCGCTGCAACCTTTCCGGCACGGAGGTTTAGATGATTCCACCGGGTCAAAGGGCCGCGATGACTGTTGCGTGATACGTTCGGGCGACAACACAGCGGCAATTTCACGAGCGGTTTGCCGGGAGCGGCCTCGCGGGTCGCATCAGTGAGGCAAGACCCCAACTGGCCGTCCCCGGCCTGCATTCGCTGAACGCGTAAATTCTCGCTTAGTGCTGGGCCGGAGCGACCGCCGTCGCCCGGCGGGTATCGGGGTGCAACACCGGACGGGAGGCGTGCCATGCCACGCCGGCATACTTACATCACGCGGTTCAGGTGCCCGAAATGCAAGCGGGCCGGAACCGCTACCTGGGAAGAAAGCGATCGCGTCGCGCTTCCTCACGGCCGCGAGGCGGCGATATTAAAACGCCTCTCGGATGGATTCGGGGCCGGCACGCAGAACCAGATCATCTGCGCGCGTTGCGCCGAGCAGGTGGTGTACGGACACGGCTAGCTGGCGCGTCCCAGCACCCTGCCCGCCACCGCGTCCAGCTTCTTGATCAGCTCCGGGTCGCGCGCTTCCGGCGCGGTGATCAGCGCGGTGTCGAGCGCGCGGTCGGAGCCGATGGGACAAGCCTCGTGCTCGCGCGGGAATTCGCGCGCCAGCCGCGCCACCAGCCGCTTGGCGCGGTCGGCATTGTCCATCAACACCTTGATGATGTCCTGAACGGTGACCGCGTCGTGGTCGGGATGCCAGCAGTCGAAATCGGTCACCATGGCGGCGGTGGCGTAGCAAATCTCGGCTTCGCGCGCGAGCTTGGCCTCCGGCATGTTGGTCATGCCGATCACCGAATAGCCGAGCCCCTTGTAAGTCATGCTTTCCGCGTAGGTGGAGAACTGCGGCCCCTCCATGCAGACATAGATGCCGCCGAAATGCGGCTCGATGCCCTCTTTCAGCGCCGCCTCACCGATGCGCGCGCGCAGGCGTGGGGAGACCGGGTGCGCCATCGACACATGCGCGACGCAGCCCTTGCCGAAGAACGAGCTCGGCCGCCCGTGGGTGCGGTCGACGAACTGATCGACCAAGACAAAGGTACCGGGCGGCAGCTCCTCCTTGAACGAGCCGCAGGCCGACAGCGAAACCAGATCGGTGACGCCGACGCGCTTGAGTGCGTCGATATTGGCCCGGTAGTTGATGTCGGACGGCGACAGGCGATGGCCGACGTCATGGCGCGACAGGAACACCACCGGCAGGCCGTCGATCTCGCCGATGCGCAAGGCACTCGACGGCTCGCCCCACGGGCTCTTGATGCGCTCTTCGCGCACCTTCTCCAGTCCCGGCAGCTCGTAGATGCCGCTGCCGCCGATAATGCCGAGCACCGCTTTGGTCATGTCCGCCTCAGTTCATGCTCCACTGAAACGAAGGGCCCCACGCGCGCAATCAGGCTGAGTGGGAACCGGTCAGCCGCCCGAATTGCGCGCAAACTATAAGAGGAGGAGCGCGGTCGGACGCAAAACCGGTGCCCACTTTTGCTGACCGCGCTCCGGCGGCCCAGCGTCTAGCATTTTCGGACCGCATTCAATGGACCGCCGACCACACCTTCTTCTTGGTGAAGTACAACAGGCCCGACAGCACGATCAGGAAGATGATGACCTGGAAGCCGATGCGCTTGCGCGCCACCAGGTGTGGCTCGGCCGCCCACATCAGGAACGCGGAAATGTCCTTGGAATATTGCTCGATCGTCTCCGGCGAGCCGTCGCTATATTTCACCTGCCCGGGCTGCAACGGCGGCGGCATGGCGATGGCGTGGCCGGGGAAATAGACGTTGTAGTGCGCGCCCGGCGGCAGGGTGAAGCCCTTGGGCGGCGGGTCCTTGAAGCCGTTGACCATCGCCGCGATGTAGTCCGGCCCCTGCTCCTGATACTGCGTGACCATGTCGAAGATGAACCAGGGGAAGCCGCGCTGGTAGGTGCGCGCCTTGGCCAGCGTCGACATGTCGGGCGGCGCGGTGCCGCCGTTCGCCGCCTTCGCCGCCAGCTCGTTGGGGAACGGCGGCGGGAAATGATCGGCCGGCCGGCCCGGCCGCTGGGTCGCATTGCCCTGATCGTCGAGGGTATTGATCTGGTATTCCGACGCGATCTGCGCGATCTGCGCCTCGCTGAAGCCGGGGCCGCCCGGCTCGGCCAGATTGCGGAACGACACCAGATCCATCGAATGGCAGCTGGAGCAGACCTCGCGGTAGACCTTGAAGCCGCGCTGGAGCTGGGCCTCGTCGTATTTGCCGAACGGACCGGCAAACGACCATGTCTGCCGCGGCGGCGGCACCTGCGCCTCCATCTGCGCGCAAGCGGGCGCGATCAAGCTCAGGAGCGAGCCGGCCAAGACGGTGGCGAAGAGCGCACGCTGCATGTTCATGACCATCCCCTTCACGCCTTGGCGCCCAGCACCGATTCCGAAATCGAATTCGGCAGCGGCTTGGTCTTCTCGAAAATGCCGATCAGCGGCAGGATCGGAAAGAAGAACAGGAAGTAATAGGCCGTGAAGATGCGCGAGACGATCACGTAGATGCCTTCCGGCGGCTTGGAGCCGAGCCAGCCCAGTCCGATGCAGACGATGACCCACAGCCAGAAGAACTGTTTGAACAGCGGCCGGTAGCGCGCCGAGCGCACCTTCGAGGTGTCGAGCCAGGGCAGGAAGGCGAGGATCGCGATCGAGGCAAACAGCGCGACGACGCCGAGCAGCTTGTCCGGGATCGAGCGCAGGATCGCGTAGAACGGCAGGTAATACCATTCCGGCACGATTTCCGCCGGCGTCACCGCCGGGTTGGCCGGGATGTAGTTGTCGGCGTGGCCGAGGTAGTTCGGAATGTAGAACACAAACCAGGCGAACAGGATGCAGAACACGGCCATGAAGAAGCCGTCCTTGATGGTGGCATAAGGCGTGAACGGCACCGTGTCCTTGTCCGACGACGGCTCGACGCCGGTCGGATTGTTCTGCCCCGCCACGTGCAGCGCCCAGACGTGCAGCACCACCACGCCGGCGATCACGAACGGCAGCAGGTAGTGCAGCGAATAGAAGCGGTTGAGCGTCGGATTGCCGACGGCGTAGCCGCCCCACAGCCAGGTCACGATGGTGTCGCCGACACCGGGGATGGCGGAGAACAAGTTGGTGATCACGGTCGCCGCCCAGAAGCTCATTTGCCCCCAGACCAGCACGTAGCCCATGAAGCCCGTCGCCATCATCAGCAGATAGATGATGACGCCGAGGATCCACAGCACTTCGCGCGGCTCCTTGTAGGAGCCGTAATAGATGCCGCGGAACATGTGGATGTAGGCCGCCAGGAAGAACATCGCGGCGCCATTGGCGTGCACATAGCGCAACAGCCAGCCGTAGTTCACGTCGCGCATGATGGTTTCGACGGAATTGAAGGCCATGGTCACCTGCGGCGTGTAGTGCATCGCCAGCACGATGCCGGTGACGATCTGCACGCCGAGCATGAAGGAGAGGATGCCGCCGAAGGTCCACCAGTAGTTCAGGTTGCGCGGCGTCGGATAGGCGACGAACGAGGAATGAACCAGCCCGCCGATCGGCAGCCGTTTCTCCAGCCATTGCAGAATTTTGTTTTGCGGCTGATAGGTCGAGGGTCCGCTCATGATCTAACCTTCGGGATTCATCAACGAATCAAGCCGGCTTCACGGATTCTTCGCCGATCCGGATCTTGCTGGCGGTAAGGAATGTGTAGGGCGGCAGGTAGAGATTTTTCGGCGCCGGGCCTTTGCGGATGCGGCCGGCGGTGTCGTATTGCGAGCCGTGGCAGGGGCAGAACCAGCCGCCGTATTCGCCCTGGTGAGCGAGCGGGATGCAGCCGAGATGGGTGCAGATGCCGATGACGACCAGCCACTGCTCGTGGCCGGGCTTGGTGCGCGCGGCGTCGGTCGCCGGGTCCGGCAGTGTGTTGATGTTGACGTCCTTGGCCTCGTCGATCTCCTTCTTGGTACGATGGAAGATGAAGATCGGCTTGGAGCGCCAGAACACCTTGACGATCTGCCCGTCGGCGATCGGCGACAGATCGACGTCGACCGGCGCGCCGGCGGCGACCGTCGAGGCATCCGGATTCATCTGGCTGATGAGGGGCACCAGGGTCGCCGCGCCGCCCACGGCGGCAACGGCTGCGGTGGCGATATAGAGAAAGTCGCGGCGCGTGTGCTGCTCCGCCGAAGACACGGTCGTCACGTCCTTAAGCCCTCTCCTCCGGCTGGCTAGATCATCCGCCCCCGGCTGGAGCCGGAGACATTAAAGTCCCGCGGCGGCGGGGCGGACCGGTCGCGGCAGTCCTGTTAAAGGCAGGAAGGCGCTTCGGTGGCGTTTTATTGGCACCCTTGCGGTAGGAGTGCAAGCCCGCTAACGCCGCACGACCCGCGGCCCACATTAAATCGTTAGTCTAGGCCGATTAGGGGGATAGCCCGGATTGGACGGCGCCATGCAACTTGCCCTCTTTGAGCCGGACATCCCCCAGAACACCGGAACTATATTGCGGCTATGTGCCTGCCTTAGCCTGCCGGCCCATATCATCGAACCGGCAGGCTTCCCGGTGACCGACCGCGCCTTCCGGCGGGCCGGGATGGACTACCTGGACGCGGTCGCCCTCACCCGCCATGGCTCGTTCGCGGCCTTCGAGGACTGGCGGCGGCGGGAAGGCTTGGCTTTGGTGCTAATCACAACCGCCGGTGAGCGCTCTTACCTTGAACATAGCTTTGGCGCCGATCAGGTGCTGCTGTTCGGCCGCGAAAGCGCCGGCGTGCCGGAGGCGGTCCGCAAGGCGGCCGACGTCACCTTGCGCATCCCGATGCGCGAAAACATGCGCTCGCTCAACGTGGCCATGGCCGCCGCCATGGTCGCCGGCGAGGCGCTGCGGCAGACGGGGGGATTTGGCCGGTGATAGAATTGACCGCATGAGCAGCGACATCGAAGCCCGCAAGTCCCGCGCGCGCAGCTGGTTCGAAACTTTGCGCGACGACATCTGCGCCGCCCTCGAGGCGATCGAAGACGCCTTGCCCGCAGAGGCGCCGCTTGGCGACCGGCCCGCCGGCCATTTCGTTCGCACACCGTGGAGCCGCACCGACCATAGCGGAAAGCCCGGCGGCGGCGGGGTGATGTCGTTGATGCGGGGCCGCGTATTCGAGAAGGTCGGCGTGCATTGCTCGACCGTGCACGGCGAGTTCGCGCCGGAATTCCGCAAGGAGATCCCCGGCGCCGCCGACAACCCAAACTTCTGGGCCTCCGGCATCTCGCTGATCGCACACCCGCACAACCCGCATGTGCCGGCGGTGCACATGAACACCCGCTTCGTCGTCACCAGCAAAGCCTGGTTCGGCGGCGGCGCCGACTTGACGCCGGTGCTCGATGTCCGCCGCACGCAAGCCGACCCAGACAGCGTCGCCTTTCACGCCGCCATGCAGGCGGCCTGCGATGCACACCCACAAGTCGCCCCTTACGAGAAATACAAGACATGGTGCGACGAGTATTTCTATCTCAAGCACCGCAACGAGCCGCGCGGCATCGGCGGCATCTTCTATGACTATCTGGAAACCGACTGGGATAAGACTTTCGCCTTCACGCAAGACGTCGGGCGCGCGTTTCGTAAAATCTACCCGGAGCTTGTGAGCCGCAATTTCGAAAAGTCCTGGAGCGAATCCGAGCGCGAGGAGCAGTTGATCCGCCGCGGCCGCTACGTGGAGTTCAATCTGCTCTACGACCGCGGCACGATTTTCGGCCTGCGCACCGGCGGCAATGTGGAGTCGATCCTATCCTCCATGCCGCCGGTAGTGAGGTGGCCGTGAGCGGCCGTTGGACGCCATCGCGCCTGCTGGTCAACCGCGCCCGTTAGCGTGGCCTGAGGCCGTTCTGCCGCAGCCGCCATAGCAAGACATCGAGCCGGTCCTGGCCGAAAAACGGCTCGTTGTGAAATACCATTGTCGGCACGCCCCAATGACCGGCGGCGCGCAACGCCGCGTCGTTATGCTTCAGCTTGGCTTCATATTGCTCGGGCTGCGCCGCGATCGCGCGGTCGAGTTCGGCAAGATCGAGCCCGGCGCGCGCGGCCGCCTTGGCGAGGTGATCGCCGAGATGCCAGTCGTCGGTTTCGCCATCCCATAGCAGCCGCGAAACTTCGTCGCAAAACGCCAGGCCCGCTCCACGGTCGGCGGCGGCAATGCCGAGCCGTCCGAGCCGGTAAATGTAGGGCTGCTCGGCGGCGATGGTCAGGGTCTTTGGGTCCTGAACGATCGGATCCGGCACCGGCCGGCGGAACGGCATGTAGTGAAACGCGGCGGCGCGCGCGCTGTCGATGTAAAAATAAGGCCGCGCCAGCGGGTTCATGTGACGAAAATAATCCGGATTGCGGATCGCCGCCGGGTGCACGATGCGAACATCGATATCGATGTCGTAATCGCGCGCCAGCGCGACGAGCCGCGGCGTGGCGATATAGGAATACGGGCTGCGAAACGACCAAAAGAGCGCAAGCGACAGGCTCATGGTGATATCCCGCGATGGTTCCCGCTATGGCGCCGGCGTCAGATCCGCCGGCGAAATCAGCACCGCGAAGCGTTCGCACCAGATCACCACGCTGGCGAAATTCTTCAGGTCGACGCCGGCCGGGATCGCGTAGCGCTGGCTGCCCTTGAAGGCGCGCAAGCCGCCGAGGTCGATATACATGCTGTTGTTCACCGCGGCGGCGTCGCGCACGCTTTGTTTCGGCACGAGATAGACGTGGTAGGCCGGTCCCGGCCCCACCTCAAAGTCCGGCTCCAAGAACACCGCGCGCTTGTACACGCTCACTTTGCCCTTGCCGTAGTGGATCGGGTCGGACGGATTGACCTGGATGAAATTGCCGGTGGCGACCGGTTGCGACCGGTCGGCCTCGCTCAATTGCTCGGCCGCCGTCGGCGGCGGGAAAACGTAAGGAAAAAGGAAGAAGCCAAGCGCGACGCCGAAACCGGTGCCGAGAATGCCGCCAAGAAACAAGATCGCAATGCCACGCCAGAATTGCCGCATCGCCCGCCCCCGTGTGCTTGCGCGACCATAGTTGAATGCGCTGCCGCCGTCACGCGGCTGGCGAATTTGCCGCGGCCACGTTCACCCCGCGGCGGCGCGCGGCGCCAAGGCCCGCGTGACGCCAAGAACCAACAGCGCGATCGCGCAGGTGACGACGGCGAGCCCGGTGCCGGCGGCGGCGAGCGCGGCGGTGGCGGCCCAGGTGATCGAGGAAAAAGCCTCCGCAAAGGTCGCCATGCGCGACGAGGTCTGCCGGCGGCGGAAATGGCTGCGCTTGGCCTGGGTGCGGAACCAGAGCTGGATGGCGGTCGAGGACATGGCGGCGACGGCGATGCCGACGACCGCGGTCAGCGCGTAATACGGCGCGATAATCGCCAGCGGCAGCAGAAACGGCGCGAACACCAGCGCGATTGCCGCCATCACCGCCTCGATCTTGGCGCGCATGATCGCGCCCGCCGCGACCGGCGCGGTCGCTACCAGGTCGGGCGCGTCCTCGCCGGAGATCGCCAGCCAGGCGAGGCCGCCGGCGAGTTGGCCCGCCGCCATCACCAGCACCGGCACCAGCAGCAACAGCGCACCGGTGCCGTGCGCGAAACTCTTCCACAACAGCAGCGCCGGTGGCAGCAGATACAGAAGCTGCATCAACGTTTGCGATGCCAGCCACGGATCGCGCAGCAACAGCGCCCATTCCTTCCGGCGTAGCGCCCGCATCGGCGAACCGCCGCGGAAACTCCAGCCGTCGCGGTGGCACGCGCGGCTTTGCGCGACGCCGGCCGCGGCCACCACGTATTCGCCAAAGCGCGGCGAAAACACCGCCACCGCCAGACCCGCCATCAGCAACCCCGCGCCCAGCAGGCCGGCGAGCGCGGGCAAGTCTCCGAGCGCGGCGCGCGCCGGCAACCAGAACAGGCTGCCGATTTCGGGCGCGTGCCGCACCAGCGCGGCCGATTGCAGCACCGAATAGCGCGAGAGCGTGCCATAGGACTGAATGGCCGCGATCTGCAGGAAGATGACGAAGGTGGCGCCGATCACCGCCGCCACGATCTGCGCCACCAGCCGCGTGCGCTTCGGGCCAATCGTGCGGAACAGCGCCACCGTCAACGCCACGGCCAGCGACGACGCGATCAGACCCATGGCCGCCACCACGCCATAGGCGGCAAGCCAGCGCGCGCCGCCTACCCAAGCCAGCATGTTGATGAAGGGCGCGGCCAGCGCCAGGCCAAGCAGCGCGGTCGAAACCGTGAGCGAGCCGATGCGCACCGCGAACACCTGGGCCACCGCGACCGGCGACGACAGGATCAATTCGAGATCGGCGCGCGCGTAGAAGGCGCGCGTCACGCTTTCCATCGCCTGCGACAGCATCAGAGAGAACGACAAAAGCAGACTGCCGGTTATCGCCACCAGCGCCGCCTTGTCCGGCACCGCGCCCATGGTGGCGATGCCGCGCACCATGGACCAGGCGAACAAATGCATCAGCGCGATGAAGACGACGAGCACCACCGCCACCACGCGCTCGCGCCCGCGCCTGCCCGCGGTCATCATCGACAGCCAGTCGCGCCACGCCAGGCGGAATTCGTGGCCGGCGAACCAGGTGAGGGTTGTGGCTGGGTTCAAGGTTTGGCTCACGCCGCCGCCGCCCCGGCGGCTTCGGCCTCATCGCCAATTAGCGCCAGGAACGTGTCCTCCAGGCTGGTGCCGCGCACGCCGGCCTTGCTGTTGAGCTCCGCGAGCGTGCCTTCCGCGATCAAGCGGCCGTCGGCGATGACGCCGATACGGTCGGCCATGCGCTCGGCGACTTCGAGGATGTGCGTGGTCATGATCACCGAGCCGCCGGCGGCGACGCGCTCGCGCAGCACGTGCTTGACCTGGCGCGCGGAGCCGGCGTCGAGGCCGGTGAGCGGCTCGTCGAGAATGATGAGCTTGGGATCGTGCACCAGCGCGCCGGCCAGCGTCACCTTCTGCCGCATGCCCTTGGACAGGCTTTCGCAACGCTCATGCGCCTGCGGCACAAGTTGCAGCCATTCGATCAGCGTGTGCGCGCGCAGTTGCGCGGCCTGCGCCTCGACGTTCCACAGCCGCGCGACGAATTCGAGATATTCGAACGGCGTCAGCTTGTCGTAGATCATCGGCTCGTCGGAGACCCAGGCCATCACCCGCTTGGCCGCGATCGGGTCGGCCAGCGCATCGATGCCGAACACCGAGATCGCGCCGGCGTCGGGCCGCAACAATCCGGTAACCATGCGTAGCGTTGTGGTCTTGCCGGCGCCGTTGGGGCCGAGCAGCGCGTAGAACTCGCCGGCGCGGATGGTCAGATCGAGATGATCGACCGCCGGGCGGTCGAAAGCCTTGCAAAGACCGCGTGTTTCAAGCGCGGCCGGGGAACGCGTCGGCATGCGGCAAACCTGCTTTCCGGTTTCGCTAAATTGAGCCGCCAAGCTAGCGAAAACTGGTTTCGGCGCGGTGAATCGAATGAATTGAAAATGCCGGGTTCGCGGCCGACGGATGGGCTGCGGTGCCGGCTAAGGGCCACAAGCGGATATTCGTGAAGTGCCCCGGGGCACAAACAAAAAGACCGCCTCGCGGCGGCTTCTCCGAAATCCAAGAAGATATTTCGATCAGGCGCGGCTGTCGTTTTCCATTTCCGCCGCGCCACCGAGCTTCGATCACTTCAATCGAAGTTTCGCACTTTTCTTCGCCCTTAAATTTCTCTCGTGTCGCGAGAACGCGGACAAATTCCCACATGCGGAACTTCATCTATCGACGTGACCACCTCGATTGTTAGTTTCGATTTCTTTCCGGTCGCTGCCGCCTTAGCGGGTTACCGCGCAATCAAATTTGGAAAGTTGCCGTTCCGCTACAGCCGTTACACGCGATCCCGGTTAGAGTTGATTGCTTCACGTCGCATTCCGCGACAGCGCGTTTTCAGTCAAGTCAGCAGATTGATCGTTGGAGGACCGAACAAAGAAATACGCAGGCTAGAAAATCGCATCACGGCGCTGAGGGGCTGGGGGCAGCCCGCCGATAGTGGATAGACCACGTGTTTTGGGGGGTGAGTATGCCGCCGCGACGTCCGCCGTTTATTTACATACCGCCGAGTCACATCATGCCGATTGAGTGCCCGCACTGCGAAGATACCGCTCATCCGCTCTGGCATTCGCCGCTCCCAGCCGGCCTGAAGGGCGAAATGCGCGTTTTCGAGTGTGTGGGCTGCGGTCGAGAATCGAGATTAATCGTCAACGCCTAGACCGCAGCGGAATACCGCGACGGCTCAAGCGCGCGTGGCCGAGCGGAACTCGATGAAATGATTTTCGTGAAGCCGCGAGAATCTGTTGACCGATCCGGTTGGCGGGCTACCATAAAACGCTAGGGGGAAATGAAAGTGCGGTTCCAAATGGCATCACGCCTGAAACTAGCAATTTCAATTGTGGCCCTGTCGCTTGCGTTGTCGGTTTCGGCACAAGCGGCAACTCTAATAGGCGACTCCATTCATACGCTGTGGAGCTTTCCCCCCGTAGGCACGCCTGACCCCACAGTCACCCCGTTACCGGATACCTTTACGGTCGGCGCGGGTGTTGAAACAATATTCGATGTCGAAGACGGCACTGTGTTCGTGTCGGCTGATTTTGATGCCAATTCACTTCTGATGACATTCACCACCTCGTTTACCGACCTCTTCTGGCTCACCGCGTCACAAAACGGCCCCGTGTTCACCGTGCTTTCGGGCAATGCGTTTCCGAGCATCGACAGCGTGATGACATCGAATGGCGGCTCCATAGGCGCCTATATATTGAACGGCGAGCTATACGTGAACCTTAGCGGCTGGCATTTTGCCAACGGCGACACCGCAACTGTCTTGTTTTCTTCAAACGACGTAATTACGCCATTGCCGGCAGCGCTTCCGCTATTTGGCTCTATCTTGGGAGCAGGAGGTTTAATCGGTTGGATGCGCAGAAGGCGGACAACGAATACGGCCGCCGCGGCATCCTGATCGCGACATTTTATACAAGCTGCAATGCCAACAATGTGGTCGATGCCCGCGTGAACGCAGGCCCGCTTCGGGTTGCGCCGATTTCCTCAATTCCGGCGGCGAAGGCGAATGGCGTTCTTCATAGTCTGGCGGAGCGATATTTGATAAAAATATGAGTTGATCACAACCGGCCAGCGCTGTCGGAGCTTTCATTGATCATGCCGCAGATTGGCTGCATCGTCTCGCCCGCAGCGTCGATTTGCGCTCCAGCATGGGCGCCTAGGCGGCAGGGAATGGCGCCGCTCGGTTCACGCCGGAAAACTTTAAACCGGAGGCGGCGCGCATTGGCGCTGGCGCATTGCCGGCGCCCTGGCTCACCCCAATGAAGCCGCGCACCACCGCCAAAGTGCCGCACATTGCCATCAACGGCCGCTTTCTCGCGACGCAGGTCATCTTCGGCGTGCAGCGCTTCGCCATCGAGACCATCCGGGCAATCGACGCCTTGCTCGACACCGATGGCTATCGCGCGCTCAAAGGAAGTATCGAAATCTTGGCGCCACAAAAGGCGCGCGATTTTCCGCTCAACAATATTCCGCTGCGCCGCATCGGCTTGTCCGCCGGCTATTTATGGGAGCAAATCGAGCTGCCGCTTTACGCCGCCGGCCGCCAGCAGCTCAATCTGTGCATGCTCGGGCCGCTCATGACGCGGCGGCAACTGCTCGTGGTGCATGATGCGACGGTCGCAGCGCTCCCGGAGACCTTCTCTTTCGCCTTCCGGACCGCCTACGGCTTTCTCATCCCGCGCCTGTGCCGGCGCGCCGAGCGCACCGTCACCGTGTCCGAATTCTCGCGGGCGGAGATCGGCAAATATTACGGCGTCGACACCGCGGCGATGCGGGTCTGCCATGAAGGCGGCGACCACATCGCCAAGGTGACGCCGGATGCGTCGGCACTCAGCCGCTTTGGGCTGACGAACAAGGATTTTTTCCTCGGTGTCGGCGTCGGCGCCAGCAACAAGAATATTGAGACGGTGCTCGCCGCCTTCCTCAAAGCGGAGCTTGGCGATGCCCTGCTGGTGCTGACCGGCAAGCGCGAGACCTCTGTGCACGGCGCGCTCACGGAAATTCGTTCGCAGAACGTACGCAATGTCGGTTATGTTTCAGACGCCGAATTGCGCGCACTATACGAGCACGCATTGGGGCTGGTGTACCCCTCGCGCTACGAGGGCTTCGGCCTGCCCGCCCTCGAAGCGATGACGCTCGGCTGCCCGGTCGTCATCAGCGAGCAGCCGGCGCTCGTCGAGGTCTGCGGCGAGGCCGCCTTGCGCTGCGGCATGGACGATGTCGATATGCTCGCGGGCCATATGCAGTGCGCTCGCGACCGACAGCGATTTGCGCGTCAGCCTTGCCGCGGAAGGGCGCAAGCGGGCGCAGCGCTTCACCTGGGAAGCGACCGCAAAAGTGCTGCTCGATCTGTGCCTCGCGCCAGATAAATATTCGGCATAGCCACCTTTGGCGGCGTGCTTTACCGAGCGGCCCTCGATGAAGCGCAAGTCGCATGGCCGATGTCCGCTTCAGGTCAAAAACGGACATTCCGACTTGCGAAAACAGAAAGGCCGCCAACGCGGCGGCCTCTCCGAAATCCGATCAGGTGATTCGATCAGAGCGGCTGCTTTCGCCTTCCGCTTCCTGCGCCAGCAGAGCAGCCCCAAGGCGCTAAGACCCGAGGCCATGAGTGGAAGTGCGCCCGGCAGCGGCGTTTCGCCAATGGGTGGACCTTCGCTTGTCGTCGGTCCGTTCAGGACAAGAAATGTCCCGGACATGTAGAACGGATCCTGAGCGGCGAGGCAGTTGTTGGCGGCGGGATTGCAACTGACGTTGAGGTTTCCAAGAGTCACGTCCAGTGCGGTGCCGTCGGTAAAGAGAAAATGAACGGGCTGATTCGGCCACGTCACCGCCAGCGTCCCGCTGGCACTCGATCCGTTCACTTGCGAAGCGGTGATCGAACCAACATCCGTCGTCGCCCCGTTCGGCGTCGGGATGGTGAACAGGAAGTTGGCCGTTATGGCACTACCTGATGCCGACCAAGAGCCGGTGTCCACAGTGACAGAAATAAAATGGTCGATGGTGAGAGGTACACCGACCGTCAAAGTGTCGTTCAGACCAGCGCTTGCAAAATCGACCTTTAGAACCGACTCGGTGAAGCTTACCGTCGATGCGAACTGAACCGTCACTGCCTGTGCTGCAGTGGCGAATGAAAAAGCCATGCCGCCAACCGCAAGCGCGGACAGCGCCTTGACCAAACGCGTTTTCATCTGAACCCCCTGAAGCCCCGTACCCGAGGCTTCGGACTTAAGCGCCACGTAGTTGCATTAACTGCCAAAATTTATAGCAACAAGCCCGAAAGGATTAATTTGTGCCGAATTTACGAGGAATTTATATATTCACCTCAAGGGCTTGGAACTTTTCTTCGGTTCCACGACCGCCTGCGTAGCGACTGCTTTCGCCGATCTGGCGGCGACCTTTTTGTGTTTTCGCGTGAAGCTGCTTTGGACCAATAGCGGCCAAGACGCCATGCCTGCGCCGCGTCCGCTTTGGCTCAGAAAGCAAACACGCTCCGCGTATTTATGGATTCACAGCCTACGGAATTTTAATCGCGGCGTCGGCGATGGCCGCGAGCGCCGCCGCATCCTCCGGAAAATCCGCCGCGATCCATGCCTCTTCCGCGGCGCGCATGGCGGCGCCCAGCGCCGGGCCCTTCTCGATGCCGCGCGCCATCAGGTCCGCCGCCTTCAGCGGAAACGCCGGCGCGGTCCAGCGCTGCGGCAGGCTGGAAAGGTCGTGCCACGTGGTTTCGTGCGCGGTCGCCTCCGAGCGCGCCCAGGCCAGCAGCGCGGCATCGGTGAAATGCAGCGGCCCCAGGCGATAGAGCAGCGCGCGCTGTGACTGCTCGCTCAAACCCAGCGAAATTTGCCGCCAACCTTCGCCCATCGAGGAAAGCCGCTCGTGCTCGGCATTGGTCAGCCGCAGCTTCTGCCACAGCCGCTCGGCGTCTTCCGCCACCCAGACGCCGAGCGCGCCGAGCCGGCGCACCGGATCGGCGGCGGCGCCGATCGCCGCCTCCACCTTGGCCATCATCTCGAACGAGGCGAGATACGAAACGCCGCCGAGCACGCGCAGCGTCAGCCCGGCATCGGTCATGGCGATGAGCGTCGGCACCGCGTGCGGCGCCACCACCAGCTTCATCAGTTCCATGCGCACGCGTTCGCGCGAAAGCTGGGCCAGCCCCTCGCGGCCGGCGATGCAGGCGTCGAGCCCTTCGCGGTCGGGGTGGTCGCTGGTGCCGTAGGCGGCGTGGAAGCGGAAGAAACGCAAGATGCGCAGATAGTCTTCCTCGATGCGCTGTTGCGGATCGCCGATGAAGCGCACCCGCCGCGCCGCAAGGTCCGCAAGGCCGCCGACATAGTCATAGACCGTGCCGTCGGCGCGCGCCGAAAACGCATTGATGGTGAAATCGCGCCGCTCGGCGTCCGTCTTCCAATCGCGTCCGAAGGCGACCTTAGCGTGGCGGCCGTAGGTCTCCACGTCCTGCCGCAGCGTCGTCACCTCGAACGGAACCTTGTCGCAGACCACGGTGACGGTGCCGTGCTCAATCCCCGTGGGCACCGCCTTGAAGCCGGCCGCCTGCACGCGGCGCACGACGTCTTCCGGCACCGCGGTGGTGGCGACGTCGATCTCGTCGGCGGAGAGGCCGAGCAACGCGTTGCGCACCGCGCCGCCGACCACGCGCGCCTCTTCGCCGTCGCGGTCGAGCACGCCGAGCAGGCGCGGCAGCGGGCCGGCGGTCAGCCATGCGGCATCGGTGAGCTTTCGGTCGGTGCGGCCGGCCGGCGAAGCCATCACCTGACCTGCCCCGGCACGAATTTTCCGTCCTCGACATGCGCGGGCACATAGCGCGAGCCCGGCGGCGCGCCGGTGTAGTTGGCGAAATAGATGAAGCTGCCGATCACCAGCACGAAGGCCACGATCGCGAGCGTGACCAGCCGCGACACCGGCCACGACTCCGGGTCCATGACGCCGGCGCGCGTCGCCCATAGAAAGACGGCATAGAGCACGAACGGCAGCGCAAACAGGAGCAACTCGGTAAATGCGGGGCGGATCATGAGCAATTCAACCTTTGACGGTCATCGCCGTCCCGCCGCGCAGCGGCGTGACATGGCGATGACAGGAAAATTTTTCGCGGGCGCGTCATCGATAAATTCTGTCGTGCAGATTGCGCAAGATACCCGCGGTCACGCCCCAGATGTAACGCTCGCCGAAGGTGATGGCGTAGTAGTGCCGCGTCATGCCCTGCCAGTCGCGCGCGTGGCGTTCAACATTATTCTGATCCATCAGGTAGCCGAGCGGCACTTCGAAGGTGGCGTCGACTTCGCTTTCGTTGAGCGTGAGCGAAAACCCGGGGCTCACGCGCGCGATCACCGGCACGATACGGTAGCCGAGCGTGGTCATGTAAAGATCGAGATAGCCGATCGGCTCGACGAAGGAGCGGTCGAGGCCGATCTCTTCCTCCGCTTCGCGCAAGGCCGAGGCGAGCGGGCTTTGGTCGCCCTCGTCGATCTTGCCGCCGGGAAACGACACCTGTCCGGGATGGTCGGGCAAATGCTGGGCGCGTTGCGTCAGCAGCACGGTCGGCTCGGCATGGTCCACCACCGGTACCAGCACCGCCGCCGGCCGGATCGGGCGCACCTTGGCGATCTTCTCCATCACCGGATCGGCGTCATGGTCGCCGCGCGTGGGCGTGATGCTGGCGTCGGTGAGCCCCGGCGGCACGTCGAGGGTCAGCCGCGCGCGCACGCGCGCGAAAAAATCCGCGCCCGAAAGCGCCGCCGCCGCCGCCCGCATCAGGCGAACTCCCGCAGCGCGCTGGCGTCCGCCATTGCAAAGAACTCGCCGCCCGAGGCAACGCCGAACATGCGTTTGCCGCCGACCTCGCGCTCCTCGCCAAGCTCGACCAGATCGTAGAACAGCGCCCGCGTCACTTTGGCCCACAGGTCGCGGCGCACATGCAGGTAGGGCTTGAGGCCGCCGGTCGCCGCCTCGGACACAAAGCGCAAGGCATGGCCGGGGCCGGCCTCCACCCACTCGTCCACATTGGTGCGGAAGGCGAGGATCTGATCGTCGCCCTGTTCGACCTTGAGTTCGACGGCGAGGAAGGGGGCATCTACGACGATTAACCCGACCTTCTCCACAGGGGTGACCAAATAGTAATTGTCGCCCTCCCGCTTCAGGACCGAGCTGAAAAGCTTGACCAAAGCAGGCCTGCCGATCGGCGTCTTTTGGTAAAACCAGGTGCCGTCGGCCGCGATTTTCATGTCGATATCGCCGCAAAACGGCGGGTCCCAGCGCTCGACGGGCGGCAACCCACCCTTTTTGCGTGGCAGCGATGCCGCGATCGTTTCCAGCCCGCTCCGCCCTGTCTTCGCCATTGTTTGCCTACGATATCAACAGTTGCGCAGTCTGTTCGCATCTTCGTGATTAAGCCCGCTGGGCCCAGGAAGATAGCGTAAGCTTGGCCGAATAATGAGGCAGATTCGGCCGCAACAGCGCATGGAAATCGCCTCTGGTGTGTTTGTTGCATAGGGGCCTGTAGGCAGCCCCCGAACGGCGGGGCGGCCCAATAGCGCCCGGTGAAAGGACCAAAGGTCATGGCGGTGGCAAGCGGCGAAAGCCTGGAAAAACTGGAAGACATGATCGTGCGCGCCGCGGAATCCACGGCCGCCCATGTGCGCGCCGCAAAGGATGCCATCGGCTCGGTCATCTTCGGCCAGAACATCGTGGTCGAGCGTGCCTTGGTCACGGTGCTCTCCGGCGGCCATGCGCTGCTGGTCGGCGTGCCCGGCCTCGCCAAGACCAAGCTGGTGGACACCATGGGCACCGCGCTCGGGCTCGACGCCCGCCGCGTCCAGTTCACGCCCGACCTGATGCCGTCGGACATCCTCGGCACCGAAGTGCTGGAAGAAAGCCCCGGCGGCAAGCGCAGCTTCCGCTTTATCCCCGGTCCGGTGTTCGCCCAATTGCTCATGGCCGACGAGATCAACCGCGCCTCCCCGCGCACCCAGTCCGCGCTGTTGCAGGCCATGCAGGAACAGCACGTCACGGTCGCCGGCGCGCGTCACGATCTGCCCAAGCCCTTCCACGTGCTGGCGACGCAAAACCCGCTCGAGCAGGAAGGCACCTATCCCCTGCCCGAGGCCCAGCTCGATCGCTTCATCATGGAAATCGACGTCGATTATCCCGACCAGGAGTCCGAGCGCAAAATTCTGTTCGACACCACCGGCGCCGAGGAGACCCACGCCAAGGCGGCGATGACGGCCGAGGACCTGATCGCGGCGCAGCGGCTGGTGCGCCGGCTGCCGGTCGGCGAGTCGGTCGTCGAGGCTATCCTCAAATTGGTGCGCTCGGCCCGCCCCGGACCGGAGGCCGGCGACCTCGGCAGGCTGATCTCCTGGGGCCCCGGCCCGCGCGCGAGCCAGGCCTTGATGCTGGCGGTGCGCGCCCGCGCGCTGCTCGACGGGCGCTTTGCACCGTCGGTGGACGACGTGCTTGAACTGGCCGAGCCCGTGCTCAAGCACCGCATGGCGCTGACCTTCGCCGCGCGCGCGGAAGGCGAGACCATCATCAATGTGATCGATCAGCTGAAGGCGCGCATCGGGTAACCCACGATGGCCGAGCCGAGGCTGAGCGATATCGAGACCAGCGCGATCCGGCAGGCGACCGGGTCCGCGCGCGTGCTCGCCGACGCCATGCCGCGGCTCATTCTGGAGGCGCGCCGGGTCGCGGCGACCGTCATTCACGGCCTGCACGGCCGCCGCCGCGCCGGACCGGGTGAAAATTTCTGGCAATACCGGCGCTTCATGTCGGGCGAACCGGCACAGAATGTCGATTGGCGGCGCTCCGCGCGCGACGACCACCTCTATGTGCGCGAGCGCGAATGGGAAGCCTCGCACACCGTCTGGATTTGGCCCGACCGTTCGCCGTCGATGGCGTTTGCTTCGGCGCTTGTCACCGACAGCAAACTCGAGCGCGGTCTGGTGGTGGCCTTCGCACTCGCTGAAGTGCTGGTGCAGGGCGGCGAGCGGGTCGGCGTTCCCGGCCTGTTGCGCCCGACCGCCAGCAACAACGTGATCGAGAAGATGGCGGAGGTTATCCTGCACGACAGGTCCGAGCGCGCCAGTCTGCCGCCGAATTTTTCGCCCTCGTCGCTCTCCGAGATCGTCCTGCTGTCCGACCTGTGGAGCCCGCTCGGCGAGGTGCAGAAGACCATTGGCCAGCTTTCAGCCACCGGCGCTCACGGCCACGTGGTGCAGATCGTCGATCCGGCCGAGGAAAGCTTCCCCTATTCGGGACGCATCGAATTCATCGAGCCGGAAGGCGCCGGCTCCGTCACCGCCGGCCGCGCCAAATCCTGGCGCAACGACTATCAGGGACTGGTGTCGCGCCACCGCGACGCCATCCGCGCCGAGACTGACCGCCTCGGCTGGAGCTTCGCCATCCACCGCACCGACCGGCCGGCGAGCGAGCTGCTTCTGGTGCTGCATTCGCGCATGGGCGCCAATATGCAGTCCTCGGCCATCGGCAGCCGGCATGGCCCGGCGAACCCTAGGAGAGTGGCGTGATCGGCTCTCTGCCGCTCGGATTTGCCCAGCCGCTGGTGCTGCTCGGCCTGCTCAGCCTGCCGGTGCTGTGGTGGCTGCTGCGGCTGGTGCCGCCGCGCCCGCGCCGGATCAATTTCCCGCCGACGCGCCTGCTGTTCGAAATCGCACCCAAGGAACAGACGCCGGCGCGCACGCCGTGGTGGCTGACTTTGTTGCGCCTGACGCTGGCGGGGCTCATCATCATCGCGGCGGCGGGGCCGCTGTGGAATCCGCCGCTGGCAACATCGAGCCGCGCCGCGCCGCTGCTGATCCTGATTGACGACGGCTGGGCGGCGGCGGCAGCCTGGGACGAGCGGCTGCGCACCGCCGACGAGTTGATCGCGCGCGCCGACGCCGACAACCGCGGAGTCGCCGTGCTGCCGCTGTCGGAAACCGCGCGTGACATTTCCCTGCAGACCGCCGGCGCCGCGCGCGTGCAGGCCAAGCAGCTCAAGCCGAAGCCGCATAGCGTTGAGCGCAGCGAGGCGCTGCCGCTGATTAAACACTTCCTCGCTTCCGCGCCCGACGTCGAAATCGTCTGGCTTTCCGACGGCGTCGATCTCGGCAAGGGCGCCGAATTCACCGCCGGTCTCAAGCAGGCCATCGGCGACCATCCGCTCACGATCGTTTCCGGCGGCATCGCCATTCCGCACGCGCTTGCCGCCGCCGATAACGCGGCCGGCGCGCTGACGGTGAAGGTGCTGCGCGCGGTAACCGGCCAGGCCGAATCCGGCTTGGTGAAAGCCATCGACCTGAAGGGGCTGCCGCTCGGCGAGGCGCCGTTCGCATTCAAAGCGAGCGACCGCGAGGCCGACGCCTCGATCGACTTGCCGGTAGAGATCCGCAACGACGTGGCGCGGCTGGAGATCGCCGGCGAGCGTTCGTCAGGCGCGGTGCAGCTGCTCGACAAGCGCTGGCGCCGGCGCACCGTCGGCATCGTCTCCGGTTCGGACGCCGGCCGCTCGCAGCCGCTACTGGGCGCGAACTATTATCTCGCGCGCGCGCTCAATCCATTCGCCGACGTGCGCGTCGCCGAGCCGGTGGCGCCGGCGGAAGCGGTGTCCCGCTTCCTCAACCAGCACCTGCCGATGCTGATCCTGGCCGACGTCGGCAACGTCGCCGAGGCGCGCGAGCCGCTGAGCAAGTGGATCGAAGCCGGCGGCGTGCTGGTGCGTTTCGCCGGTCCCCATCTCGCGCGCACCGACGACGATCTGGTGCCGGTCCGGCTGCGCCGCGGCGGCCGCATCCTCGGCGGCAGCCTGAGCTGGGATCAGCCGCAAAAGCTTGCGGCCTTTTCGCGCGAAAGCCCGTTCAACGGCATGCCGGTGCCGGACGACGTCACCGTCACCCGCCAGGTGCTGGCCGAGCCGGACGCGCTGCTCACCGACCGGACCTGGGCGACGCTCGCCGACGGCACGCCGCTGGTCACCGCTCAGCGCCGCGGCAAGGGACTTCTCATTCTCTTCCATGTCACCGCCGATACCCGCTGGTCCGACCTGCCGCTGTCGGGCGCGTTCGTCGATATGCTCAGGCGCGTCGTTTCGCTGGCGGGCTCGGCCGGAACCGGCGACGCCGCAGGCGGCGCGAGCGAAAGCCAGGCCACCCAGTTCGTGCCCGCGACCCGCGTGCTCGACGGCTTCGGCGCATTCTCGGTGCCGCCGCCAACCGCCAAGCCGATCCCGTCCAATTACACAGCCCGCGCCAGCGCCGATCATCCGCCCGGGTTCTACGGGCCACCGGAAGGTCTGGTCGCGGTCAATACGCTGGCGCCCGATGACCGGCCGGCGGCGCTCGATTTCTCGGGTCTGAATGGCCGGCTCGACGTTTATCGCCATGGCGAGCCGCGCGATCTGCGCGGACCGATCTTCCTGGCGGCACTCGCACTGCTGGTGCTTGACGCCCTGATCGTTATTTTCCTGTCGGGCGGCTTCTTGAACATGCTGCCGCGCCGGCGCGTGGCGGCGATGCTGCTGGCCACCGGCGGACTGCTCGCCGCCTTTGCCTTGCTGAACCCGGTGCATGCGCAACCGGCGCAACAGCCGCCGCCGCAGCTGTCCGGCCAGGCCGAAGCCTTCGCCCTGAAGGCGACGGAGAAAGCCCATCTCGCCTACGTGGTGACCGGCGATGCCGACGTCGATGCCGTGAGCAAGGCCGGATTGACGGGCCTCACTTTATTCCTGGCGCAACGCACTGCGCTCGAAGCCGGCGAACCGATCGGCCTCGATCTGGCGCACGATGAACTCGCCTTTTTTCCGCTGATCTACTGGCCGGTGTCGCCGAATGCACCGAAGCCGTCGAAGGCCGCGCTCGAGCGTATCGATACCTACATGAAGCGCGGCGGCACGGTCCTGTTCGACACGCGTGATGCAATCGACGTGACGCCCGGGATCACCGGCGAGCAGACGCCCGGCGTGCTGGCGCTACGCTCGATTTTGTCCTCGCTCGACATCCCCGAGCTCGAGCCGGTGCCGCGCGACCATGTGCTGACCAAGACCTTCTTCCTGCTGCGCGACTTCCCCGGCCGCTTCACTACCGGCCGGCTCTGGGTCGAGGCGCTGCCGGCAGAAGGCAAGGATGACGCCGAGCGGCCGGCACGCGCTGGCGACGGCGTGTCCTCGATCCTCATCACCTCGAACGATCTCGCCGGCGCCTGGGCGATGCGCCCGGACGGCCAGCCGATGCTGCCGCTGGTGCCGGGCGAACCGCGTCAGCGCGAATTCGCCTTCCGCGCCGGCGCCAACATCGTGATGTATGCGATGACCGGAAACTACAAGGCCGACCAAGTGCACATCCCCGCCCTGCTCGAGCGGCTGGGACAGTAGGAGAGCGATGTGAACCTCGGCGTCTCATTCGCTCCGCTGGTGCCGGCCTACGTGGTGTGGACCGCGTTCGGCGTATCGTTTCTGATCGCCGCCATCCTGCTGCTAACGCGCAGCCGCGCCGCGCTGCTGCGCTCGATTGCGCTCGCGCTCATGGTGCTGGCGCTCGCCAATCCGTCATTGACGCGGGAAGACCGCGACCCGATCCCCTCGGTCGCCGCCGTCATCGTCGACAAGAGCCCAAGCCAGCAATTCGGCGACCGCGCCAAGCAGACGCAAGCCGCGCGCGAGGCGCTGGTTGCGCGGCTCAATCGCATCCGCGGCCTGGAAGTGCGCGTCGCCGACGCCAGCGAAGCCGACGGCGAGAACGAGGGAACGCGGCTGTTCTCGGCGCTGTCCTCGACGCTCGCCGACGTGCCGCCCGACCGCATCGCCGGCGCCATCATGATCACCGACGGCCGCGTGCACGACGTGCCCGCCAACGTTTCCGCGCTCGGTTTTGCTGCGCCGCTGCACGCGCTGATCACCGGTCATGCCAACGAAATCGACCGCCGCGTCGTACTCACGCAGACCCCGCGCTTCGGCATCGTCAACCAGTCGCAGACCATCGGCTTCCGCATCGAGGACCATGGCGCCAAGATCGGCGCCGCCGAAATCATCGTGCGGCGCGACGGCGAGGTGCTTGAGAAGCGCGTCGTCACCGTGCACACCGACATCAAGATCAAGGTGCCGATCCCGCATGCCGGGCCGAATATCGTCGAGGTCGAGGCCGCTCCGCTCGCGGGCGAGTTGACGCAGGTCAATAACCGCGCCGTGGTTTCGATCGACGGCGTGCGCGACAAACTGCGCGTGCTGCTGGTGTCCGGCGAGCCGCACACCGGCGAGCGCACCTGGCGCAATCTGCTCAAGTCCGACGCCTCCGTCGATCTGGTGCATTTCACAATTCTGCGCCCGCCGGAAAAGCAGGACGGCACGCCGATCAACGAATTGTCCCTGATCGCGTTTCCGACCCGCGAACTGTTCCAGCAGAAGATCTCGGAATTCCAGCTCATCATCTTCGACCGCTACGCCCGCCAAGGCGTGCTGCCGATGATTTATTTCGACAACATCGCCAAATACGTGCGCGACGGCGGCGCCGTGCTGATCGCCGCCGGCCCCGATTACGCCAGCCCGACCAGCATCTGGCGCACGCCGCTCGACGTGATCCTGCCGGCGGAACCGAGCGGGGAAGTGACCGAGCGCAGCTTCCGGGCGCGCCTTACCGAACCGGGCCGGCGCCATCCGGTGACGCGCGGCCTGCAAGGCTCCGGCACCAATCCACCGCACTGGAGCCAATGGTTCCGCCTGGTCGACGCCAAGCGCACCAGCGGCAATGCCGTGATGGAAGGTCCGGACGGCAAGCCGCTTTTGGTGCTGGCGCGCGAAGGCAAGGGCCGCGTCGCCATGCTGCTGTCCGACCATATCTGGCTGTGGGCGCGCGGCTTCGAAGGCGGCGGCCCGCATCTCGACCTGTTGCGGCGGTTGTCGCATTGGCTGATGAAGCAGCCCGATTTGGAAGAGGAAGCGCTGCGGCTGATCGTGCAAGGCCACGACATCACCGTGCAACGGCAAACCATGGCCGACACGGTGAACGAGGTCACGCTCACTTCGCCGACCGGCGCGCGCTCGACGATCACGCTTAAGCCGGTGGAGCCCGGCCTGTGGCGCACGGCGCTGACCGCCAAGGAACTGGGGCTGTGGCGCGCGACCGACGGCAAGCTCACCGCGCTCGCCAATGTCGGCCCCGCCAATCCGCGCGAATTCGCAGAAGTCACGTCGACCACCGACGTGTTGGGCAAGCTGACCGAGGCCACCGGCGGCAGCGCGCGGCGGCTGATGAGCGGCGACGCGCTCAACGTGCCGCGGGTGGTGCCGGTGCGCACCGCCACGAGCTTCAAGGGTGACGACTGGATCGGCCTGAAGATGCGCGACGTTTCCGTGGTGCGCGGCATCGGCGTACTGCCGATCTTCGCCGGCCTGCTCGGCCTGCTGCTGCTCGTCGGCGCGCTGGCAGCGACGTGGGCGCGCGAAGGTCGGTAGCCATCTTCCGCTCATTCCCGCGCAAGCGGGAATCCAGCTCTTAATCGCAAAGTTGCAAAACGCCGCCCTGGGTCCCCGCTTTCGCGGGGACGAACGGCTTATTTTGCTTCTTCCCAATCCGGCCGGATCATCCCCCCGACGCCGTCGAAGGCGCCGTTGCTGAGCTCCGCCACCAACAGCCGCGCCGGATCGACCGGGCCTGGAAACTTCACCTGGCCCTTGGGAATGCGCTTGAAGCCGCTCTTGCCGTAGTACGGCTCGTCGCCGACCAGCACCACCAATTTGTGTCCCGCCGCCTTGGCATCCTTGAGCGAACGTTCGATCAGCGCGCCGCCGACGCCGTGCTCGCGAAACGGCGGCTCGACCGTGAGCGGCCCCAGCAACAGCGCCGGCGTCTCGCCGATGCAGATCGGCGTCAGCCGCACCGAGCCGACCAGCAAGCTGCCGATGCGCGCGGTGAATGACAGGCCGAGCAGATGCCCCCGCCCCTCGCGGATGCGATAGGCGCTGCGCGCATAGCGGCCGGGCCCGAAGGTGCGCTCGTGCAACCGCTCGATCGGCACCGCGTCGTCGGCCGTCTCCGGCAGGATTGTCAGGGAAAGCTCGGTCATGACCCCGGTTTACAGCCCATCCGCGCGCGGGCCCTGTCAAGCCGAGCCGATTAGCATCTGGGCCGATTCTGGTCCATCGCCCGTGGCGTTTTCGGCGTCAACCGCCTAAATGATGGGGTGAAAGCGGAGGGTTTCGGCATGGGACTTCTGGTCGATGGCGTTTGGCAGCAGGACGGCGTGCGCACCAAGGACGGGGCTTTCGTCCGCCCCACCACGCGATTCCGCAACTGGGTGACGCCGGACGGCGCGCCCGGCCCTTCCGGCGACGGCGGCTTTACCGCCGAGAGCGGCCGTTATCACCTCTACGTCGCGCTCTCCTGCCCGTGGGCGCACCGCACCATCATTCTCCGCAAGCTGAAGGGCCTGGAGAACGTCATCTCCATGTCGACGGTCTCCCCCGACATGCTCAAGGACGGCTGGACCTTCAACCAGGACGAGGGATCGAGCGGCGACGCCGTCAACGGCAAGAGCAAGCTTTCCGAGGTCTATCTGCTGGCCGATCCGAAATATACCGGGCGCGTCAGCGTGCCGGTGTTGTGGGACAAGAAAAGCAAGACGATCGTCAACAACGAGTCGTCGGAAATCATCCGCATGTTCAATTCGGCGTTCGACGCCTTCACCAACGTCCACACCGACTATTATCCGGAGGAACTGCGGCCGGAGATCGACCGGCTCAACGAGTTGGTCTACGCGAACGTCAACAACGGCGTCTATCGCGCCGGCTTCGCCACCGGGCAAGACGCCTACGAGCAGGCATTCCGGAACTTATTCGACACGCTCGACGAGCTCGAGCAGATCCTGTCGCGACAGCGCTATCTCGCCGGCAACACCATCACCGAGGCCGACTGGCGGCTGTTCTGCACGCTGATCCGGTTCGACGCCGTCTACTATTCGCACTTCAAGTGCAACTGGCGGCACATCTACGAATTCCCGAACCTGGGAAGCTACGTGCGCGATCTCTACCAGCAGCCGGGCGTGGCCGAGACGACGAGCCTCGATCAGATCAAGCGGCACTATTACGGCAGCCAGAGACAAGTGAACCCGACCGGAATCGTCCCGGTCGGGCCGCAGCTCGACTTCTCCGCGCCGCACGACCGGGCGCGCTTGGGCTGACCTAGCCGCCGATGTCTTTTTTCTTCTGCAGGTATTCGTCGCGCTTGATCTCGCCGCGGGCGTAACGCTCCTCCAGCACGTCGAGGCCGGTCGAGCGGCGCGTGTGCGGCCCGTGCCCGGCGCCGCCGGCGAGTGATCGCACCAACCAGATGATGGCCACGACGATGGCGATGAGGATGACGATCCAGAAGATCATATGGATTAATCCGTAGCCATAACCATAGCCGCCCATCATTCCCCACTGCGGTCCGTATCCGTAACCCATGGTCATTGCTCCGGTTGAATGAAACCGTTGTGGCGGTTGAAATCGAGGCGCTGCACCAGCGCGTCCTTATCCTTGGTGACGATTTCCGCCACGATGGTGTCGGCGTTCTTTTCCTTGACGTCGCCGACTTTCAGGTTCGGGTTGCGGATCATCCGCGTGAGATAGTCCTTCACCTGATCGGTGGTCAGCTTCATGTCGCCCTGGTTGCCGTAGTAGCCGGGGCCGTAACCGCCCATCATGCCGGGCCCGTAGCCGCCGCCGTAGCCACGCATCATGTAGCCGGGGCCATAGCCGCCCGTCATGCCGGGTCCATAACCTGGACCCATCATGCCGTAGCCGGGGCCGTAGCCGTGCCCCATCATGTAACCGGGTCCATAGCCACCCATCATGCCGGGACCGTATCCGGGGCCCATCATGCCGTAGCCCGGCCCGTAGCCGTAGGGCTGGGCACTGACCGGGCTCGCCAAACCGACCACTGCGATCGCGGCCGCGGCGAAAAGGCCGTAACGAAGATTGCGCATAGTGGGACTCCTTGGCTTCTTGCCCCCAAAAAGTGCTGAAACGCGCCCAACCGCCTTCTATTGAAATGTCGCCCCTGACATTTTGATCCGCGTCAAACGCCGCCGCAATTGGCCATCAAGGATTAGTGAACGGCCATTTCACCCCTCGCCATATTCGAATGGGACGCGGTGCCGCCACGCGCGGCCGTCCGGGCAAATGTCAGCATCGGGCGCCTCTTTCTGCTGGCGCATGATCCTGCACAACGTGTCGTGCCCCCGTTACCTTGTTAGCGCGCACGGCAAAAACCCCGTATGACTAAAATCCCGAATACGTAGTTGACACCACAAAGGCTATAAGTAGTGTTTGTCCGACAGGGCAGCGCTATGATGGGGGCGATCTATGACCGCTCCCCGCTACGGCCTTCGTTATTGGGATGGCGGCCATGAAGTCCGACTGATGCAGATCGGAGGGGCGGGAAGAATCCGCCTTAAGGATCGGGCGACGGGGAGAATGTGGTGGACCACATCGCGCCCGGTTCAGTGGGAAGCCTATGTGGCAAGCGAGGGGCGTACTTACCTCGATCTTGGAATGGCCCGCCAAGTTATTGCAAACTTGGCGCGAAGCGCGAATACGCCGCCGATTTCCTGATGTCCCGCTTGAGCTGACGCGATACGTCTATGAGGAAAGCAAATCAAATGATGCTGATCTGCTTTATCTTAAAGTAGCTGGCGGAATCATATGGCGCTACTTGGGTATAAATGTCTTTTCACAGCGAAATGACAGATATTTGGATTTAAGCATCCTAGCAAAAGGAGAAATGTCGCATAGTTTTGCGAGCAGAGTGCTATTTGTCGCGGAAACATTGTTCTTATTTCGACGTTGAAGTGGATTTAGTGAGATGTGCGCGCGCCTTATAGAACAGCACGACTTTAGATCAGCGTTTTATGAGCTAAGAGCCGCCAGAAAAATTTTTAATGCGGGCTTCAAAATATTTTTTAAGCCTGAGACGCAAACACTTGGTGAAGATTTTGACTTTACGGCCTCAAGAGCAAATCTAGAAATAAATATCGAAGCGACGGCTCTCAAAGAAAAAGAGTTTAATGAAAAAACGGCATTGAACGCATTAAATTGGAAGCGGCGGCAATTAGCGGATGATAAACCGGCGGTTATTTTTTGTTTGCTGCCTGCGAGTTGGGATGATGGCACTAGAGACATGAACGAATTTTCGCAAGATTTGGCGAACCGCTTTTTAAGAGGAACAGAACGGGTAAATGCAGTAGTTTTTCAGATCGAGCGACAAATTGACTTTGATCACAAAAAGCAAACTGGCGCATCTTTAACGATCACGAAAACCTTTTTCAACGACAAGCTGCGTCATTCTGCAGATCTAAGTTTTCTTATTGAGAGTGATATACCGGAAAGCGAGCAGTCGGAATTTTTTGATAAATTGCGTCGCACGCCGAATGAGCTTAGCGGGCGTTTTCGTGGAAGCGAATTTTATAGATGGGTCCACTACGCGTCCGCGGTAAAAAGGAAATGAAAAACATGCCAGAAAAAATACGCCTCAATGCAATCCTTAAGGGGGCATTCGCTGGGCCTCCTACGCCACTAAAAGATATCCCAACGAAGGAAGGCGAGTTTCGCCGCCTGAAACGAAAAAAGCGGCTTAAAGCCGCTTCTTCCGGCGCCACCGCAAAAACCGTTTCGCGGCGAAAGAAAAATCAGGCTTAGTTAGATTGCCGGTACGTGAGGCGCTTGCCTTCACCGCCTTTTACGGCAAGCACCGCACGTTCACTATCCGTGATGTTGCGAGTGTTGTAGCGGAAATCGAACTCAGCCAAATAGCGATGCAAGTTCTTTTCCTTGCAATGTTGATTGACGCCCTTCATACCGCGCTTGAAGATCGAAAAATAGTTCTCAGCGGTATTTGAATGCACGTCACCACGAACGTATTCGCCAGCCGAGTGTTTGACTGTTTCATGCGCAGCAAATAGCTGGCCAACCTCAGTGTAGAGGCGGCTTTCGTCCGTATGCAAACGGGTCTCGCGGAGAATGTTAGACGACACAATACCGCCGACAGTTACCTTGTCGGCATGGGCTACGTGAAAGGTCCGAACGTTACCGCCTCTTTCGACAAGAGCGACAATCGCGCGGGTTTTTCCCTTACCTTTCCAACCGCCCTTGGTGTAGGGCGTCCGGCGCGGCGTCTTAAGCGGCACAGGTTGATCGTGGCGACCGAAATAAGTTTCATCCGCCTCTACGATCTTGCCAGAGCCACCAAGCGGCGGCTCTAGGCCACCACGACGCATTGCTTCCATGACGCGATGATGCAGGAACCATGCGGTATTATACTGGCAGCCAAGCTGGCGATGTAGCTGGTGCGCTGAAAAGCCCTTCTTGGAGGAAGCGGCCATCTGGAAGGCAACGGCCCAGCTGGTGAGCGGGGCATGGCTTCGCTCCATGATGCTCTTGGTCTGCACTGTGAAATCCTTGCGGCATTCCTTCTCGGCACAGCGATAGCGCCCGGCCTTCTTGGTCGCGTAATGCTTCAGTGATCCGCAATTCGGGCAGGTTGGCCTTTCCGGCCAGCGGGCGGCTTCGAACCACCGCCGGGCGGCTTCCTCATTGTGGAAATGGGCTGCTTTGAACTGGTTCTTGGCCATGACGCTCTCCTATGGGCGTCACTACAGCATATGGAGCTTGTGGTGTCAACTACGTAATTGGGACTAAAATCATACGCGGCGCCGGCGCAGCAGCGTGATCTTGCCCTGCGTCCGCTTGATCTCGCCTGTGCGCTCGAGCGCGGCCAGCGTGCGGTAGAGCGCCTCATGGGTGAGGCCGATCTCCTCCGCGAGATCCTTGACCGTGCCGCGCAATTCGACGGTGCGGCCGTCGGCGCTCGCATTGAGCGCGAGAAAGTGGCGCACCCGCTCGCGCGCGGAACGAATATTGCGTTGCGCGAGGCGGGTGCGCAGATCCATGACCTGGTGCGCCAGCGTGGCGGTAAAGGATTGCGTTGCCTTGCGGTCCTTGGCGAAGGCCGCGAGCACCGCCGCTTTCGGATAAACGCGCACCACCGCATCGCTGCCGGCGACGGCGTCACAATGATAGGCGGGAGAAAACAGCGAAGCTTCGGCGATGGTCTCGCCGGCGCCGGCGACATAGAGAATGATTTCGCGGCCGCTGCGGTCGACGCGCGTAAGCCGCACGCGGCCGGCGATGACTTCGTAGAGCCCGACGGTCTTGTCGCCGAGACGGAACAGCGGCTCGCCGGCCTTCAGCTTGCGCTCGACGGACGCCGATCGCGCGGCGGCAGGCAGCCAATCCTTCACCGGCATCGGGTGCCTCCCCCATTCAAGGATAAATTAGCAAGCTCACCACAACTCGCCGACCGCGGCACCGCCAAACACTTCGGCAATGCGGGCGCGCGTTCCGCGTCCGGTGTCCGGCGGCAAGGCGTCGAGCGCGAAGAACCCGTGGGCGACGATTTCACGGTTGGGCTGCGGCTTTCCGTCCTGGACGTATTCGCGCACCACGAACAGCGCCACGTGATCGCGCCGCGACGCCCCCTTGTTGAAGAAAACACCATGCAGCCGCGGCGGGCTGGTCATCCGGATATTGCCTTCCTCGGCAAGCTCGCGCGCCAGCGCCTCCTGGATCGTCTCGCCGGTCTCCACGCCGCCGCCCGGCAGATGCCAGCCGTCCACATAGGAATGCTTGATCAGGAAGATGCGGCCCTTGCCGTCGATCACCATACCGCGGGCGCCGAGCGTTGCGGGGCGCGAAAACCGCCAATAGAAATGCATCGCCGGCCGGATCAGCGGCTCGATCACGCGGCGCAGACGAATCAGTCGCATGGCTTTATCCCGGCAACCCACCACTTTGCCCACAAGCCCAGGCAAAACTATCAAATCGGCACCTTATGGTTTAGAATTATTCTAGAAAGCATATCCCGCCCAGTCCTGAGGACCCCGTGAAGAATTTTTCCGACCTGACCGAGCAGGAAGTCCTGGCGCTCGCCATCACCAACGAAGAAGAGGATAGCCGCATCTACCGCGGTTTCGCCGAGGGCCTGCGTGAGCAGTTCCCGGCCTCCGCCAAGGTGTTCGACGAGATGGCGGAAGAAGAAGTGCACCACCGCACCATGCTGTTCGACCTCTACCGGCAGAAATTCGGCGAATACCTGCCGCTGATCCGCCGCCAGGACGTGAAAGGCTTTTTACATCCCAAGCAGCCGTTGTGGCTGACCCGCCCGCTCGGGCTGGAAGAGGTGCGCAAGTTCGCCGAGAACATGGAATACGAGGCCGAGCGCTATTATCGCAAGGCGGCGGAGAATGCGCGCGACGCTTCCGTGCGGCAATTGCTGATCGAACTGGCGGAAGCGGAAGCCGGCCACGAGACGCTGGCGCACAAACTGAGCCAGACCATTCTCACCGCCGGCGCGCGCGAGAAGGAAGACGAGACGGCGCGGCGCATGTTCGTGCTGCAATACGTGCAGCCGGGGCTGGCCGGGCTGATGGACGGTTCGGTCTCGACGCTGGCGCCGCTGTTCGCGGCGGCCTTCGCCACCCACAATACCTGGGCGACTTTTCTGGTCGGGCTTGCCGCCTCGATCGGCGCCGGCATTTCCATGGGGTTTGCCGAGGCGCTGTCCGACGATGGCTCGCTCACCGGCCGCGGCACGCCCTGGCTGCGCGGCTCGGTGTGCGGCGTAATGACCGCGATCGGCGGGCTCGGCCACACGCTGCCCTACCTCATTCCGCACTTTTATACGGCCACCGCGGTGTCGATCGGCGTCGTTGTCGTCGAGCTGGCGGCGATCGCCTGGATCCGCACCCATTTCATGGACACGCCGTTCCTGCAGGCGGCATTCCAGGTGGTAGTCGGCGGCGCACTTGTGTTCATCGCGGGGATTTTGATCGGGAGCGCGTAATTTTTTGTCATTGGCGGCCGCGCCGAAGGCGCGCGACCCGGTAATCCCGCTTAGGCAAGCCGCGTTGTGCGTCCCTGGTCGGGATCGCCGGGACAAGCCCGGCGATGACATGCTTTACTTTTTGCATGGCCTTCGCCCTCGCCCACCTCTCCGACCCGCACCTGGCGCCGCTGCCGGTGCCGCGCTGGACCGAACTGCTCAACAAGCGCGTCACCGGGTACATCAACTGGCAACGCAAGCGCCGCTTCATTCATGACGCCGGCGTGTTGGCCAAGATCGTCGCCGACCTGAAGGCGCAACAGCCCGACCACATCGCGGTCACCGGCGATCTCGCCAATATCGCCTTGCCGGAGGAGTACGCGCGCGGGCGCGCCTGGCTGGAAAGCCTCGGGAGCGCACAGGACGTGAGCCTGGTGCCCGGCAATCACGACGCCTATGTGCGCGGCGGCTTAAGCTACGCCGCACGCCAATGGGGCGCCTATATGAGCGGCGACGAAGGCGGTGGCTTTCCCTATCTGCGCCGGCGCGGGCCGCTGGCGCTCATCGGTCTGTCCACCGCGGTGCCGAGCGCGCCGGGCCTGGCGTCCGGCGGGCTCGGTACCCGGCAGCTCACGGCACTGGCAAAACTGCTCGGCGATCTTGCGGGCAGCGGGCTGTTCCGCGTCCTGCTGATCCATCATCCGCCGGTGAGCGAGGCCGGCTGGCAAAAGCGGTTGATCGACGCGGCAGCACTTTTACGCGTCATTGCCGCGCAAGGCGCCGAACTTTTGCTGCACGGCCACGATCATCTCGCCATGCTCAATTGGCTGGAAGGACCGGACGGCACGCGCGTGCCGGCGGTCGGCGTGCCCTCGGCTTCCGCCGCGCCGGGCACGACCAGGAACGCGGCCGGGTACAATCTCTACGTTGTCGATGGCGCGGCGGGGGCGTGGCGCTGCGACATGATCGCGCGCGGCATCGACGCTGACGGCGCTGTCGCCGAGCGGAAACGGACGATGCTCGCCGGTTAGGGATTCGGATTGTTCAGCATCGCCAGCACGAACAGCGCGGCAACGCCGATGATCACCCCGAAGATGAAGGTGCGGAACGCGGTCCAGCGCCGGCGCCGCCGCTCCTGCTGCAGGATCTTTTGCGCCGAGGCCTGCCCCATTGCGGCATCGTCGGCGAGTGCGCGCTCGCGCTCGACCAGCCGGCGCGCCACGTAGCGGGTGACCGCCTGCACCATCTCGGACACGTCATAGGTCTCCGCCAGCACCGCGCGGCCATAGCGGGTGTCCTGCACAAAACGGTATTGCCGTTTGTCACGGCCCATCTCGACGTGAGCGATCACGTCGATCCACAGCCGCGGCACGTCGCCCCGGCTGACGCCGCGGTCGAACAACTCGACGGTGCCGGGGATGTCCTTGAACAACGGATCGAGCGCGTCGTTGAGCAATTCGAGCCGCGCAACGTCGGCGTCGCGCAGGTCGACCACCACGGCGGTGCGCTCGGCCGCCTCGATGCGCGCTTCGCGCACGGCGACCGCAAGCGGGTTCGGCGCTTCCGCCTTTTCAGCTTCGGTTTTCTTGTCCCGTCCAAACATGGCGCGAATCTAGCAATGACCAAGCCTCGGGCAAAGCGAAAAAGCGTGGCTTTTCAATGGTGTTGTTGATTAACGGGCACCACGCCATAAGGCGCAGCCCAACCTAAACCGTCCTCGGTGCGGCCGCGCGGGCGATACTCGGCGCCGATCCAGCCCTGGTAACCGAGCCGGTCAAACTCCGCGAACACGAAGGGGTAGTTGATCTCGCCGTCGTCGTCGGGCTCGTGCCGCACCGGCACCTGCGAGACCTGGATGTGACCGATAATCTTTTGGTACTTCTCGAAGCGCCTGATCAGATCGCCGCCGACGATCTGCACGTGGTACAAATCGTACTGCAACCACACATTCGGCCGATCGACCTTGGCGATGACGTCGGCGGCCTGCTCGACCTGGTAGAGAAAATAGTCTGGCAGGTCGCGTGGATTGATCGGCTCGAGATAGAGCTTGATGTTCTTTTCGGCCGCCAGATCGGCGGCGCGTTTCAGGTTTTCGACGAACACCGTCTCGGCCTCGGCGCGCTCAGCCTGATCGACCTTGCCAGCCAGGCAGTGAATGGCACTGGCGCCGACGGCGGTGACGTAATCGAGCGCCGTGGCAAACGATTTTTTCCAGTCGTCCTGACGGCCAGGCACGGCGCAAAAGCCGAATTCGCCCTCGCCGCCCGTTGGCGTGTTGATGCCGAGTGCGCTTATCTTATTGCGCTCGAGCGCGCGCTTGAATTGATCGGCCGGCACGTCTTCCGGAAAGCGGCACTCGACCGCCTTAAAGCCGGCCGCGGCGGCGGCATCGATGCGCTGCAACAGCGGACGGTCGGTGAAAAGATAGCCCAGATGAACCGAAAACCGAGGCATCGCTTGCTCCCTTGCGCACGGGCGTGCGGATGTATTGATTATCGCACCCGTCCCGCCGCGCGCCACCCAGGAAACGACCATGTCCACCAACACCGCCTTCCATATTGCCGTGCTGCCGGGCGATGGCATCGGGCCGGAGGTGATGGCGCCCACGCTTGCCATCCTGCGGCGCATCCAGGCGACCACCCCGAGCCTTCAGTTCCGCTTCAGCGAAGGCGCCGCCGGCGCCGGCCACTACAAGGAGAACGGCAAGTCGATGCCGGAGTCGACGGTGAAGCTCTGCGAAGAAGCCGACGCCATCCTGCTCGGCGCCTGCGGGCTGCCGAGCGTGCGTTATCCCGACAACACCGAGATCATGCCGCAGGTGGAGTTACGCTTCATCTTCGATCTCTATGCCGGCGTGCGCCCGGCGCGGCTCATTCCCGGCGTACCGAGCCCGCTGCGTGACGCGCCCGAGCGTGGCATCGATTTCGTGCTCATTCGGGAGTCGACCGAAGGGTTGTTCGCTTCCATGGGTAAGGGCGTGGTCACTGAAAACGATGCGCGCGAAACACTTGTGGTGACGCGCGACAAGACCGAACGGCTGTTCGACTTCTCGCTGCATCTAGCCGAGCGGCGCAAGGCGCGCGGCCGCCCCGGCCGCCTGACCCTGGTCGACAAGGCCAATGTGTTCAAAGCTTTCAACTGGCAGCGAGAGATTTTCGACGCGCGCAAAGCGAAATTCCCGGATGTCGCGACCGACAAACTCTATGTCGATGCCTGCGCCGCCATGATGGTGGGGCGCCCGTGGGACTTCGATGTCATGGTGATGGAGAACATGTTCGGCGACATTCTCTCCGATCTTGCCGCCGGACTAATCGGCGGGCTCGGCATCGCGCCGTCGGCCGATATCGGCGATAAGCACGCCGTGTTCCAGCCCTGCCATGGGACGGCACCCGACATCATGGGCCAGGGCAAAGCCAACCCGACCGCGATGATCCTGTCGGCCGCGATGATGCTGGACTGGCTGGCCGACAAGCATGACCATCCGCCGGCGGCCGAGGCTGCATTGCGCATCGAGCGCGCGGTCGATGCGGCTTACGCCGGCGGCATCAAGCCGATGGAATACGGCGGCAAGGACGGCACGAACGCGATCTCGGGCGCGGTGCTGAAGGCGCTGGGTTAAAGCCCCACGAATTCGCCAATCGCCTTCAGAAATTGCTCCGGCTGCTCCAGCGGCGGGCAATGGCCGCAGCCGGGCAATTCCACGTATTCCGCACCGGCGACCTTCTCGGCGATCTGCTTGTTGAGCGGCGGCGGCGTGGCCTGGTCGAGCTCGCCGCATACGACCAGCGTCGGCACCCGCAGGTGATGCAACAGCGGCACCAGATCGGTCTCCTGCAAAATCTGGCAGGCGGCGATGAAAGCGGTGGGATCGATGCCGAGCAGCACGTCCTTGCGCTGATCGATCGCTTCCGGGTGGGCTTTCAAATAGGCCGGCGAATGCACGCGCTTGGCGGCGATCTCAGCCACGCTAGCTAAGCCCGCCTCCGCCACCTTCTGCGCCATCACCGCGAATGCCTGGCGCCCTTCGGGCGGAAAGCAGGCGGCGGCATCGCTCAGCACCAGTTTTGAGATGCGCTCGGGATGGGCGAGGCCGAAGGCGAGCGCGACCGTGCCGCCGAAGCCGTTGCCGATCAGCACAGCATCCTTGGCGATCTTGAATTCGTCGAAGCCGTCCTCGATTGCCGCCACATAGGCATCCATCAACGCCAGCGGCGTCGGCTGCGAGCCGTGAAAGCCCGGCAGATTAATGAGCGTAACGCGGTGGTTGGCGGTGAGCGCCGGCAGCACCGGATCGAAGGCGTGGCGGTCGGCCAGCAGCGAATGCAGGATCACCAGATCGCGGCCCTCGCCCGCGCGCGCCGCCGTGAGCACGCCGTGGCCTGCGGTCAGCTCTTGCATCTGCATTTTCGTCCTCCCTACGCCTTTTGCATCACAGTTCAATGTCGCGCAACCACATCCGGTTCCGCCAAATAACAAACGGCTGCGTCACAAACGCGACGCAGCCGCTCACTTCGTTCAGGCGCTTTCCGCCTAGCTCAGGCCCCTTCCCGCCAGATGCCGAGCGCTTCCTGCGCGGGCCGGTCGGAGATCGAGAACAGCACGGCGTCGCCGTCCTTCACCTCATGGTGGTACTGCTTCCACGGCGGCACCACGAACACGTCGTTGACGCCCCATGCGAACGGCTTGCCGTCGATGACGGTGGTGCCCTTGCCCTCGGCGACCGCAAAGATGGTGCCGTCGGTCGACCGGTATGACTCGCCCTCGAAGCCCCTGGGCAACAGCGCAAGATAGGCGCCCATGGTGGGTAGCACCGGCCCGCCATTGATCGGATTGGCATAGCGCACGCGCGCGCCGTGGCGCTTGTCGATGTCGCCGGTTTTCTTCAGGCGCTCCAGAATCGGCTTCATCTTGGCGTAAGGATAGTTGATCACCGGGCTGCGGTTTTGCGTTGCCGGCAGGCCGTCCGGCAACACGCCGGTAGCGAAACGCTCGAACGAGTCACCATCCTCGTGATGGGTCTTCTGCATCTTCTCGTCGAAGTGTACGGCGAACGACGTCTGGAAATGATTGATCGTCGGCATGTCGAGCACGTCCAGCCACATCACCGGCTCCTTGCCGGGATTGCCGTGATCGTGCGGCGCCCAGTTGGCGGTGATGATGAAGTCGCCGTGCTCCATCAACGATTTCTCGCCCTCGACCGCGGTATAGGCGCCCTTGCCCTTGAGCACGAAACGGATGGCGGAGGCGACGTGCTGATGCGCGTCGGCGATCTCGCCCGGCATGATGAGCTGGATGCCCGCGAACAGCGAATTGGTGACGCGCGACTTGCCGGGGTCGCCGGGGTTCTCCAGCACCAGCACGCGGCGTTCGGCTTCCTCGGCGGTGATGACGTCGCCGGCTTCCAGCATCAGTTTCTCGATTTCGGGAAACTTCCACAGCGCCGGAACCATCTGGGTCTTCGGCTCGGGCGTGACCAGGCCGCGCAGCACCTCCCACAGGGGCGTGAGATGGTACTTGGAAATCTTCTCGTAATAGGCCTGCCGGGCGCCCTGAAGATTGTGCTTTGAACCGGGCTCTTGGGTTGCGGTTGCGACCGCCATCGGCTGCTCCTTGGGACTGATCGTTGTATTTGTAACTTTATAGCGCAGATCGGCCGGCACCGGAATATGCGGCAAAGGCCCGCAGCCTATGGCTATTAGCCGGTTATTGCGGGTGCCGCCGTCCCGGCCTACGCCCGCGCGTGCTCGTCCGCGACCTTGACGACATAGGGCTTCTCGCGCTTGCCCTCCGGATCGAACTCCGAGCGGCCGGTGAAATTGATGTGCCGGCCATAGGTGTGCAGCGACATAGAAATGTCCTTGCCGACGTTCCAGACGCTGTGGATGTGCTCGGGGTAACAGCGCGCCACCTCACCGGCCGTCATCACCTGCGCGCCGCCGCGCTTGAGGTCGGCGTAGCCGCGCTTGCTGCCGTCGTCGAGCCGGTCGTAGCTGACCTCCTGCTCCTGGCCTTCCATGCCAACCACCACCGCCCAGGTCTTGTGGTTGTGCGGGGTGGTGCCGCGGTTGGGCAGCCACGATATCAGAAACACCGCCAGATCGTGGTTGGGCTCCTCATGCAGCATGTGGACGCCGAAGCCCTGCTCCTCGTCGCATTCGCGGTATTCGGGGCGAAACCAGCCGGGCTCTTTCGCGAACTTCTTGGCGAGCGGCGCGACGCGGTCGGTGATCCTGACCGGATCGGCTTCTTCAGCGGTGATGGCGCGCAGGTCGGCCACGTATTGTTCGAGGTTGTAGCAGCTGGTCATGGCAAATTTTCTCCCTGATGCCCGTGCGAGAAAATATTTTGCCACGGACGGGCAGATTGGACAACACAGCTAGTTATTAACCGCGCCTCCATCCACCACGATCGACTGCCCGGTGATGAAATCGCTATCGCTACTGGCAAGGAACACCAGCGTGCCGACGAGATCTTCCGGGTAGGCGTCGCGCTTGAAGGCGCGCGATTGGCGCACCGGGTCGCGTTCCTCCTCGACGTGCTGCGCGTTTTGCAACCCGGTGTCGCTCAGGATATAGCCGGGCGATAACGAATTCACCGAAATGCCGTAGCCGCCGAGTTCGCGCGACAATGAGCGCGTGAAGGCGAGGATGGCGCCCTTTGAGCTGACGTAAGGCAGCATGCGCTGTACGCCCTTGTAAGGCGCGCCCGAGGCGATGTTGATGATCTTGCCCGAGCGCCGCGCCATCATATGCGGCGCCACATGCTTGACCATCAGGAACGGTCCGCGTGTGTTCACCGCCATCACCTTGTCCCAGGTCGCGACGTCCCATTCGTTGAAATGGCGCGGTGTGAGCTTGGCGTAGAACGCGGCATTGTTGACGAGGATGTCGATCTGGCCGAAGCGTTGAAGCGTCTGCTTGACCAGCGCCTGCACGGCGTTCTCGTCGCTGACGTCGCAGGGGGCGAACGCCGCCGCCTCGGCGCCGTGTGCCTGCGCGATCTCCTTGGCGAGCGTGCCGCCGTCCTCGATGTCGGCGATCATCACGCGCGCGCCTTGCGCGGCAAGCGCCAGCGAATAGTGCCGGCCGATGCCGCGGGCGCCACCGGTGACGATCGCGGTTTTTCCTGCGAGCCTTGTCATGCGTTTCTCCCGGCATTGCCGTTATGGCCTTGTGGCGGCCATCTCTGTCGTCCATTCTTGCAACGGGCCGCAGCGCGCGACAAGCGAGCACGGCGGGGGGAAGCATCATGCCGCGGGATACGGCCGACCGCCTCGCTATCCGGGACATTATCGAGAACTGGGTGTTGTGGCGCGATGCGCGGCAATGGGACCGTTTCCGCACCGTCTGGCATAAGGACGGGCAGATGTGGGCCACCTGGTTCCAGGGCTCCTACGAGGAGTTCATCAAAGTGAGCCAGGATGGCTACGACCGCGGCGTGCGCATCATGCACATGCTCGGCGGCATGTCGATCGACATCAAGAGCAAGCGTTCGATCGCGCAGACCAAGATGACGATCTCGCAACGCGCGGCCGTCGAAGGCGTGATGTGCGACGTGGTCTGCACCGGCCGCTTCTACGACTTCCTGGAAAAGCGCAAAGGCCGCTGGGGCATCGTGCTGCGCCGCCTTGCCTATGAGAAAGATCGCATCGATCCGGTCGACCCCACCGCGCGGCCGGTGCTGGACCAGGCGCTGCTAGGCCAATTTCCGGAAGGTTATCGCCACCTCGCCTATCTGCAGACCAAGATCGGCTACAAGGTCAAGCGCGACATGCCCGGTCTCGATGGGCCGGACCTCGATGCGCTCCATGCCAAGGGCGAGGCGTGGCTAGAAGAAGAAGAAGAAGCCATAGCGGGCGGCGGTCCGGGGCTTGGCGCGCCGCTCAATTAGTGCGACTTTCCGGCCCAAGAAAAACCGGGGGGAGGCCAGCATGTCGCTCGCCGACAAATTCAATCTGCTGAATGAATTCAATATCCTGCGCATCATCTGCGCGCTTTTCTTCATCCCGCACATCGTCGGCAAGATCACGGTGCCGGCCACGCTCGAATTCTTCGTCAAGGCCGGCTTCAAGCCGGCGGCCACCTGGATGTATCTCTCCGGGGCGATCGAAACCGTGCTCACCATCGGCCTGTTCTTCGGCATCTACACCCAATATGTCGCGCTCGTCGCCTTCGTCCATCTCATGGTCGCGGCCGCAGCCACCTACAAGGTCACCAAGAGCTGGATTTGGGTCATCGGCGGCGTCGAATATTGCGTGTTCTGGGCGATCTGCTGCCTGGTGGTCGCCATGCACGCTTGGCATTAGTTTCCGAATCTCCACACCGAAAGGAAAACGCTCAAATGGCTAGCGTCCTGTTTTCTCCGCTCACGCTGCGCGGCCTCACGCTGCCCAACCGGGTCGTGGTCTCGCCCATGTGCCAGTACATATCCGACAACGGCTCGGCCAACGACTGGCACCTGATGCACCTCGGCAGCTTCTCGCTCGGCTGCGCCGGGCTGGTGATGTGCGAGATGACCGACGTCAATCCGCAAGGACGCATCTCGCCGAAATGCGCCGGCATGTGGTCGGACGAAAACGAGGCCGCGCTCAAGCGCGTGCACGATTTCTGCCGCAAATTCGGCGTCGCCAAACTCGGCGTGCAGCTCGCCCATGCCGGCCGCAAGGGCCCGACCACGCCGCCGTTCGCCGGCGGCAAGCCGATCCTGGAAGGGCCGGACGCCTGGACGCCGGAAGCGCCGTCGGCCATCCCCTATGCCGAGGGCTGGGCGGTGCCGCGCGCCATGACCAAGGACGACATCAAGCGCTGTATCGGCGAATTCGCGTCCGCCGCCGTACGGGTCAACCGCATCGGCTATGACGTGATCGAGCTGCACGCCGCGCACGGCTACCTCGCCCACCAATTCCTCTCGCCGATCTCCAACAAACGCACCGACGAATATGGCGGCTCGACCGAAAACCGCATGCGCTTTGCCATCGAGATGTACGAGGCGGTTCGCAAGGTATGGCCGGAGGACAAGCCGATCGGCATGCGCGTCTCCGCCACCGACTGGATCGAGGGCGGCTGGACGCCGGAGGAAACCGTGATATTGGCCAAGGAGCTGAAAAAGCGCGGCCTCGACTACATGGACGTGTCGAGCGGCGGGCTCGACCCGAAGCAGAAAATTCCGCTGGCGCCGGGCTACCAGGTGCCGTTCGGCGAGAAGGTGAAAAAGGAAAGCGGCATCGTCACCATGACGGTCGGGTTGATTGCCGGCTACCAGCAGGCGGAGGACATCGTCGCCTCCGGCAAGGCCGACTTGATCTGCATCGCGCGCGCCGCCATGTGGGATCCGCGCTGGGCCTGGCACGCCGCCGAGGAGCTCGGCGCCGAGGCGCCTTACGCGGCCAAGACCATGCCCTGCCACCCAAAGAACAGGCCGCAGCTTTTCCCGAAGCGGGCGCAGGCAGCGGGCTAACTCGCGTCAGGCCTCTACGCGCCTGATGAAGTTGGCGAAGGCGGCAAGCTGCTGGCGGATGACGTCCTTGGTCGGTTCGTCCGCCAGCAGGCCGGCTTTTTCGTCGATTTTCTTGGCCGCGAAATTGACGAACACTTCCGGCCGCCCGAATAGCAGCGCGTCACAGAAGGTCAGCGCCATGCGCAAATGATATTGCATGCGCGCGCCGCCGACCTGCCCGCCCGACGCCGACTGCAACGCGACCGGCTTGTCCTTGAACGGCACTTCTTTCAGCCGCGACACCCAGTCGATGGCGTTTTTCAAGCCGCCGGGAATCGACCAGTTGTATTCCGGCGAGACGATGATGACGGCATCGGCGGCGCGAATGGCCGCCGCCCAGGCCTCGACGTCGGCTGGCACGCCGGAAGCGTTATGGACGTCGACATTGTAGATCGGGAATTTCTCGAATGACGGCGCCGGCGTCAGCGCGAATTCCGGCGGCGCCAGCTCCGGCAACGTGCGGGCGATCGCGGCATTGAACGAACCTTTGCGCAGCGACCCGCAAATCACCAGTACGTTGAGCTTGTCGGCCATGTCGGCCCCCTACATGTTTTGTTTGCGCGTGATCTTGTCCGAAAACGGGTTTCCGCTTTTCGCAATCACGCGGGCTCGTCCTCGATTCCGTTGCTCAGGGTCCCGACGCCCTCGACCTCGACTTCGATCGTGTCGCCTGGCTTCATCCAAACCGGCTCGGGCTTGCGCGCGTGGCCGACGCCGGACGGCGTGCCTGTGAGGATGATATCGCCGGGCTCGAGCGTCATGCCCTTGGTCAGATAGACCAGCGTCTCGGCCAACGGAAACATCATGTTATCGGTATTGTCGGATTGCATGGTGTTGCCGTTGAGCCGGCTCATGATCTTCAAGCCCTTGCCTCCGCGTGGCACCTCGTCCGCAGTCACCATCCAGGGTCCGAAGCCGCCGGTGCGGTCGAAATTTTTCCCCATGCCCCATTGCGTGGTGTGGCGCTGGAATTCGCGCACCGAACCTTCGTTGGCGCAGGAATAGCCGGCGATGCAGTCGACCGCGTTCGCAAGCGTGAGATGCTTGGCGCGCTTGCCGACGATCGCCACCAGCTCGGCCTCGTAGTCGAGCTGGTTCGATACGCGCGGCCGCACGATCGGCTGCAGATGCGGCACCATCGACGTGAGTACGCGGAAGAAGATCGATATGAATTTCGGCACGTTGTCGCGCTGTGGGCCTTCCTTGACGTGGTTGAGATAATTCAGCCCGAGGCAGATGATCTTGCCGGGCCGCGCCACCGGCAGCGCGTATGTCAGCCCGGCGAGCGGGCGGCGGGCATCGGCCTTCGCCTTTTTGGCGAGATCGGCGAGCGGCTTGAGATCGCCGTTACCACGGCGCAAGGCCTCGCCGAGGTCGCTCGGCGTGCTGCCGTCCACCGCCTGCAGGTCGATGACCGCGTCGCCATCGACCACGCCCAGCCGCAATCCATTGTCCGCTTCAAAACCAACGATCTTCATTGCACCCCTGCCTCAAAAATGACGCGCCCGGCCGGAGCGGCCGGGCGGCGCATGACTTAGCGCAAGCGAGCGCTTTCGGGAAGGTCACTCGGCCGCGCGTACCGGCGGCGGCTCGTCGGCGAGCTCGAAGGCCTGAATCGAGAAATAGTTGTGGTCGTCGGTCCACACCTGGAGCGGCCGCCAGCCGGCGCCGCGCGCGAGCGCGGTCAGCTTCTCGATCGAGTATTTGTAGCTGTTCTCGGTGTGGATGGTCTCGCCGGCGCGGAATTCGATGGTCTCGCCAGCCACTTTCGCCTTCTGCCGCCTCAGGCTGGCGAGGTGCATTTCGACGCGATGACGCTCGCGGTTGTAGAAGGCGTGGTGCTCGAAGCCGTCGAGATTGAAGCTGCCGCCGAGCTCGCGATTGATGCGGGTGAGAAGATTGAGATTGAAGCTGGCGGTGACGCCAGCGGCATCGTTATAGGCGGCGTTGAGGATCTCGGCCGGCTTGATCAGATCGGCGCCGATGATCAACCTCGCGCCCTGGCCGAGGATTTTTGCGGCGTGGCGCAGGAAGCCGGCCGCCTCGTGCGGCTCGAAATTGCCGATGGTGGAGCCGGGGAAAAAGCCGACCCGCAGCGGCGCAGCCTTCGCTTCCGGCGGCAACGCGAAGTCATGCGTGATGTCGGCGGCCACCGGCAGCACCTTGAGCCGCGGGAAATCGGGGCGCATCTCGGCCGCCTCGCGCTCGATCATTTCGGCGCAGATGTCGACCGGCACATACATGGCGATCTGCGACGCCGCCCGCAGCAGAATGCGCGCCTTCTTGTTGGCGCCGGCGCCGAATTCCACCAGCGCCGCGCCATCCGGGATCAGCTTGGCGATCGCGGTGGCATTGTCGTCAAGGATCTTCATCTCGCAGCGGGTCGGGTAATATTCCGGCAGGCCGGTGATGCGCTCGAACAGCAGCGATCCGGTATCGTCATAGAAATATTTCGCCGGCACGCGTTTGGGCGTGGTCTGCAACCCGCCGATCACGTCGGCCGCGAACCTGTCGTCCGCGCTTGGTGATGACGGACGGCGGGAGCGTGCAACCGCGACCATGTCGGGCTCCTTTACTTGAATTCGGCCAGCCGCAGGCCGGTAAACTGCCAGCGCGACGGCGGATAGAAGAAATTGCGGTAGCTCGGCCGCGCATGCCCTTGCGGCGTCGCCAGCGAAGACCCGCGTAATACCATTTGGTTGACCATGAACTTGCCGTTGTATTCACCGAGGGCGCCTTCCGCCGCCCGGTAGCCTGGATAGGGTAGATAAGCGCTGCGCGTCCATTGCCAAGCGATGCCGAATGCGTCGGCGATCACGCCTTCGCACGCCGCCACCTCCCATTCCGCCTCGCTTGGTAGGTGCTTACCGGCGAAACGGGCGAAAGCGTCGGCCTCGTAATAGCTGATATGCGTCACCGGCGCGGCCGGATCGACCGCCTTGAGCCCGCCCAGCGTCATCGAGAACCAGGCGCCGTCCTGATGCCGCCAATAGCCGGGCGCTTGCCAGCCTTCCGCCTGCACCGCCGCCCAGCCGTCCGACAGCCACAGTGACGGCGTCGCGTAACCATCGGCGGCGATGAATTCGAGCCACTCGGCATTGGCCACCAGATGACGCGCGATGCGCATGTCGGCGATCAGCTCGTCGTGGCGAGGCGTTTCGTTGTCGAAGCAGTAGCCCTCGCCTTCGTGGCCAATGGCGCGGATGCCGGCCGGCACGTCGACAAAGCCGCGCGGCCCTTGCGTCGCGCGCGGCGGCTGCCAATGCGGGTCGTAGGCCGGATCGGTCGGATTCTGCGCGAAGGCGTGCAGGATGTCGGTGATCAGCAATTCCTGGTGCTGCTGCTCGTGATGCAGGCCGATCTCGAGAATTTCAAAGACGCGCGCGGCCTTGTCCTCCGGCACGGTTTCGATCAGGCGGTCGACGGCCTTGTCGACATGGGCGCGATAGCCGGAGACGTCGCCGTGGTTGGGCCGCGTGATCAACCCGCGCTGCGGGCGCGCGTGGCGCGGGCCGGCGGCGACGTAATAGGAGTTGAACAGGAACGGAAAACGCTCATCGAAGATCGTGTAGGCGGGATCGTGCGGCGCCAGCAGGAAGGTCTCGAAAAACCAGGTGACATGGGCGCGGTGCCATTTGGTCGGCGAGGCATCGGGCATCGACTGCACGATTTGATCCTCGGCCGACAGATGCGCGGCGCGCGCCTCGGTCTCATCGCGCACACGGCGAAACGCCTCGCGCCAGGTCGCGCGGGCTTCCTCCAGGGTTTGTTTTGTCTTGATCGGAGCCGAAACTTTGAGCGCCATCTCGCGAAACGGGCGAAACTGCCGTGCGCGCCATGCCTGGCCTCCATGCCGCTATTCACAGGTTATTCGCAGCCGATATAGGAAGTCGAATGCGGTACGTACAGATACGAATAACGGGCGCAATTGTTCCATCGTGAGACGCTTGGGGCAACCTTGAATCGCCCGCTGCGCACAGGCTGACGCGGATGTGATGGTGGCGTTACGACCCAGCGCATAAATGCCCGTCACAGCGAACATATTTCAATTCGGGACACGGCGAAGCCGGACATTATTGTTCGTCTGGGCCGCCGATTGTTCACAAGAATTGCGTCAACCTCGCGAGGGCTGCCGGGAGCCTTCCAGTCGCAACCGGCGGCAAAATTGTTCGCGCGTTCCGCCCTGCCTGCGTCATCCGCGCGCCGGTTTGAGGCTCCGCTTCGCTGCCGGCAATTTCCCATCAAGAAAGGCGCCGAACAGGTCTTCGGCGAATTCGGCTTCCACCGCCTCACTATCATAGGCGAGCTCGGCATAGCCGGCCTCGCCGTCGCACCAGATCGCGAGCCGGATATCGTTGGCGATGACGTTCGCATCAGGATGCGGGCGCAACATCAGGGAGCCTAATCGGCTGGGAGCGGGCGACCGCAAAAGCAATGGCGGTCCGGCCGCCGCATCGCGATAACGGAAGCCGAATTGCGCCGGGACAATATTGCCGGCGCACCAATCGGCAGCGAAAGCCTGCTCGCAGGCCGCAAGATCAAAGGCGGCATGCGCCTTGGCAATTTGCAAGTCGCGATCAATGCGTTGCGCCAGCATCTCGCCCGCTTGCATGCGGCAGACCAGCGGCACCGTGGTCGCGAGCGGACCCACGGCATTGCGGAGCAAGTCCCGTTCGCGGCCCGTGATTTTGCAGCCGACGATGAGTTCGCTGGCGCCGCTCGCCTGCGCAAGCGTCCTGACGAAATCCGCCAGCAGGTTGCTTTCACCGCCGCCGGCGTCGCGATCGAACTCCGCCCGCAGGCGCACGGTCGGACCGCGGTTCAAGCCGAAGCCCACCGGCGCCAGCGCACGGCTGCGCTTGGCAAAATACACCGGCGGCGGCGCGCCTTTGAGCATTTCCGTCCAGAAGGTCTCATGGCGCAGGCGCTGTGCCCCGCTCAACTGGGCGAGTTCGCGGCGGCGCACGGCCTCCCACGGTTCCCCTCCCGACTTGTTATCGATCGGCGCGCCGCCGCATTGCTCGAGCAATTCCTGCATGAGCAGCGCCGCCGACCACCGATCGAGATGAGCGCGCGACGCGCGCAGCGAAAATTGCGTGGCGCGTTCCGACGGCGCCCAGGTCAGCCGCGCGATGTCGGCCGCCAGCGCGTGTCGTTGCGTCAGCGCGTTCCAGGCCTCGCCGATCTCGTCATCATCGACAGCCGGTTCGACGGTGACGGCGAAATCCACATCGAGCGCGCCGCGGCCGTGGTCCGACGTCATGCGCGCCGCGCGCATGTCGGCGTCCCAGCGTTCGCGCGGCAGCAGCAGCACCGGCGCGGCTTGCGCAGGCGGCTCATCCTGCTCTGCCGATTGCCCAGTTGGAGGCGTTGCCGTCTTGGTGCGGGCCGCCTCCTCGGCCAGCGCACAGACGAGATCGGCAAGTGCCGCCGCCGTCGCGGCCTCCGTGAAACGCGCGAGCGGGATTGCAATCGCGCTCGCCGCCTCGATCCGGTTCCACAATTCGAACGACGACAGCGAATCGAGCCCGAGATCGCCGAGCGGCGCCTGCACGTCGATCGTCGCCGGATCGAGTCTCAAGACCGCTGCGACCGCGCCGCGAACGATGGTCATGGCAATCGCCGGACGTTCCGCCACGGCGGCTTGCGCTAAGCCGCGCGCGGCAGCGCCCTCGCCGGCCTCGGCCACCAGCGCATCCAAGCGGCCTGACGCGGCGAGCGCCGTTTCGCTTGCGCGCAAGCGTTTCCAGTCAGCGGCGGCAAAAGTGAGGACCGGCTGTTCGCTGGCCATCGCCGTCGCCAACGCGCCGAACGCATGTTCGTTGCCGATCGGCAGCCAGCCGGCGCTTTGCAGATAGCCTGTCATGGTGTCGCTGCGGGCAACAAACCCCGCCTCGCCCAGCATGCCGAGATTGATGCAAGCGCCGGGGATGCCGCGCGCGCGTTGCAGGCACGCGAGGCCGGCGAGGAACGCATTCGCCGCCGCGTAATTGCTCTGGCCGCGCCAGCCGGTGACTTGCGCCAGCGACGACAGCGATAAAAAGAAATCGAGCTTCGCGCCGGCTGTGAGCACTGCTCGCGTCAAATTGAGGCCGCCCGCGACTTTCGTTGCCAACACGGCGTCAATCTTGGCGCGCGTCATCTGCGCCAGGGTAGCGTCGGCATAGGTAACGGCGGCGTGAACCACGCCTTTGAGCGGCTTGTCGCCGGCGGCCAGATCGCGGATCGTTGCTTCGACTTGCGCCGCATCGGCGACATCCAACGCCAGCGTCACGATCTCGGCGCCGCTTTCCCGCAGCCGCGCGATCGCTGCTTGCGCATCGCCGCGCGCAATGCCGGAGCGCGAGGCCAACACCACCCGCCCGGCACCCGCTTCCGCCAGGCGTTGCCCCACGGCGAAGCCGAAGCCGGCCAGCCCGCCGGTCACCAGATAGGTCGAGCCGGCGTCGACCGGGAAACCGCCGTCGCGGGCACGGCGCACTCGCAGGCGCGGGATCGCGCAGGTCGAGCGCTATTTTGCCGATGTGGCGGCCTTGCGAGAAATGGCGAAAGGCCTCCGCCGCCTGCCCGGCCGGGAAAACTTTCACCGGCGGTGGCGCCAGCGCGCCGCTTTCGAACAGCGCCAGCAGCTCGCCCATCAAGGCCTGCGCCAGCGCCGGCCGCTCGTCGATCAGCGCGGCCACGTCGACCACGTGCAGCGACACGTTGCGGCGCAGCGCCTTCAACCCGATAGCACGGTCATCATAGACGTCACGCTTGCCCAGCTCGATGAAGCGGCCGTAAGGCGAAAGGCAGGCCAGGCCCTTGTCGATGAACGCACCCGGCAGCGCATTCAACACGACATCGACGCCCCGGCCGCCGGTTGCGCGCAGAACCGCGTCAGCAAAGCCGAGCGAATGTGAATCCATGACGTGCCGCACGCCGAGCGATTTGAGGTAATCGCACTTCTCGGCATGGCCGGCGGTGGCATAGACCTCGGCGCCCAGCCGTTGCGCCAGCGCGACGGCCGCCAAGCCAAGGCCGCCGGCGCCGGAATGCACCAGCACCTTTTCACCCGGCGACACGCGGCCGAGATGGCTGAGCGCGTAATGGGCCGTGAGATAGACCGAGGGGATGCATGCGGCCTGCGCGTCGTTGAGCGCAGGCGGGGCGGGATAGACGTGGCCAGCCGGCAGCGTCAGATGGCGGCGCAAGGCGCCGCGCGCCATGCCGAGCACGCGCGCGCCGGGCGCAAGATCGACGCCTTCGCCCGCGCTTTCGATCACACCAGCGAATTCCAACCCGAGCGCGGCCGCTGCATCGCCGCTTTCGGCGTCCTTCGGCAGCAGGCCGGCGGCGGCCATGACGTCGCGGAAATTCAAGCCGGCCGAGTCGACGCGTACCCGCAGTTCGCCCGCGGCGGGCGCGCGCTGCTTGCCTTCCTGCCAGGCGAGCGCATCGATACTGCGCGGGCCTTGCTGGCGCAGCACAAAATCGCCGTCCGGCGGCAGTTCCGCGGCGGCGCGCGACCGCAGCGCGATATCTTCGGCCGCTTGCGCTTTCAGGCGCGAGGCCAGAAGTTTGCCGTCACGGATCAGAAACTCGGATGCGTCGCCGGCCGACAGTAAGATGTCCGTCCAACCAGGCTCTTGCAGCGTCGCGCTATCGACATCGGCAAGACGGAACCTCACCTCCGGGCATTCGATGGCGAGCGTGCGCGCGGCGCCGATCAGCGCGCTTTGCAAGATGTCCGGCGCGTCGCCGCGCGCATTGCGGGTGAGAAACCAGATATTTCGCGCGCCGGGCGTGGATGCCAGGCTTTGCCCGAATTCAATTAGCCGCGAGACCTCGTCGACGATAGTCGCGCTACTTGGCCAGCCGTCGACATCAGGCAGGTCGAGCGGCAAAGCATAGACAATGTGCGTTGCGCCGCTCGCGTGCGCGAGCGCACTCGCGTCTTGCGCTAGTGCCACCGTGTGGCCTTGGCTCGTCAAGGTGCGGGCAAGCGCGTCGCCCTGCGCACCGCCGGACAGCACCAGCCAATGTGCGGCGGCCGGCAACGGCATGGGGCCAACATTGACGAACTCTTCTTCGATGAACCCGGGCGCTTGCGCATCGCTTCCGCGCCCGCGCATCTCGACCGCTTTGGCATGCAGCCCTTCGACGTGCAGGCAGGGGCGGCCCCGGCTATCTGCGATCGACAGCACAAACTCGCCGCGCCCCTCCCCCGCAAACAATTCGCTCTCGACCGTGACCCGCGCTTCTTTTCCAAGCGGGCCGCTTATCAGGATACGGTCGATGCGTTCTGGCAGGAACGGCCCGGTCGTGCCGTCGCCGAGCGCGGCGATGATGACCTGCAAGCAGGAATCCAACAGCCGCGGGTCGAGCGCGGCGTCGTCGATGGCGCTTGCCGCCGGCAGCGCGGCATCGGCCTGCAGCGCGCCTTCGCCGCGTGCGACCCGGCGCAGACCCTGGAACGCCGGCCCGAAGCCGTAGCCGTTGGCGGCCGCCATTTGGTAGAAGCCTGCAATATCGATCGCCTCCGGCGTTGCGGGCACTTCGCCGGCGGAAATCAAGTTCGCATCCAAGTTACCGCGCGCGAACAGCCGCGCCTCGGCGCGCAGGGTCCACGGCTCGGGCCCACCCTTGAGCTGGCTCCAGATGCGGAGGCGCGAACGCTCGGCTTCGTATTGCGTGCGCAAGCTCACGCGATCGTCGGTGCCGATGAACAACGCCTCGGGCAGCCGCACATCGGCAAGCTCGATGGCTTGCGCGCCGAAAATCTCCGCCGCGGCCGCGCGCAGCATCGACAGCATGGCGGCGCCCGGCAGCACGCAGGAGCCCATGATGCGGTGATCGCCGAGCACCGGAAATTCGGCAAGCGACACCTCGCTCGCCCAGGCATAGCCGGGCGCCGCTTCGCGGCCGCCCAGCAGCGCATGCGCCGCCTGCGGGTGGAGAACGCGCGCGGCGTCTTCCGGCGCCTTCCACAGTTGCTGATCGAGCCACGGCATCGGCGGCAGCGCGACGCGCTCGGTTGCAGCCGGCAACAGCGCGTTCCATTTTACCGGCCTCCCCGCCACATAAAGTTCGGCCAATGCGGCATAAAACGAATCGAAATTGTTCTGTCCGCGTTGCAAGGTTGTCACCGCCAATACCTCGCGCCCTTTGGCGACGGCGCAGCCGGCAGTGGGGCTCGATAGCGTGCGCGAGGGGCCGAGCTCGACGAACGTGTCGGCGCCGAGATCGAGCGCACAATCGACCGCGCGGTCGAAGCGCACCGGGCGGCGTAAATTTTGCCACCAGTAGTCGGTATCGAAGCGCGTCTCCGGCTGACCGGTGACCGTCGACACAACGGTGATGTCGGGCGCGCGCCATTCCTGCGCACCGACGGCGTCGCGGAAAATCTCCTTGCCCGGCTCCAGCCAGCTCGAATGCCAGGCGAAGTCGAGATCGAGCAGCCGCGCGAGAATGTTGGGATCGTGCGCGTTCAAGCGCGCGATCAGCTCTTCGATCGCCGCGCGCTCCCCGGTCACCGTCACCATGGTGGGCGCGTTATAGGCGCCGATCTCAATGCTGCCGTCTGCGGGCAGGAATTGCGCGAGATCGACGGCGCCCAGGCCGATGGCCGCCATGGCGCCGACGCGGTCGATATGGCCACGAATGAGGCCGCGGTGATTGACCAGATGCGCGACATCGGCGAGCGCGATGGCACCACCGAGAAAAGCCGCGGTCACCTCGCCGAAGCTGTGGCCGATGGTGATGTCGGGCACAATGCCGGCGGACTTCCATACTTCCGCCAACCCCGCCTGCAGCGCGAACATTGCAGCCGGCGTTACCGCGGCGTCGTGCAGCGGCGAGTCTTGTTCGCTGGCCGATAGCGCTTCGACCACCGACCAGCCGGCCAACGGCGCAAATATTGCGTCGAACTCCTCGACGAAGCGGCGGAACACCGGCTGGCTTTCAATAAAATCACGGCCCATGTCCCAGAACTGGCCGCCCTGCCCGGTGCAGGTGAAAGCGAGCTTGCCGTTGCGCGCACCGCGGCCCTTGATGATGGCGGCCACCTCGCGCTTGTCGCTTTTCGGCCAGTCGCGGCCGTCGGCGAGCGCGGTCAATTTTTCTGCGAGATCGGCCGCGTCGCGCGCAAGAATGACGGCGCGATGATCGAACTGGCTGCGCTGGCGGATGAGCGCCGCGCTTAATTTGTCGAGCGCGATACCGGCAAGCGCGCCGTCAACCAAGGCCTCCGCCAGCTCGCGCGCCCAGGCCGCCAAATGCTCGGCGGTCGGCGCCGACAACGGCACCGGAACCAGCCGCGCGGCTTGCGTATGAGCCGCCGGCCGCACCAACCGCACCACGTTGCGGTCGTCCGCTGCGTGGCGCGCAAGAATGGCGCAAGCATTGGTGCCGCCGAAGCCGAAGGAGTTGACCAGCGCATGCGCGCCGCCGTCGAGCGTCGCGCCGCGCACAGCGACCTCGATATTGAGCGCGTCGAAAGCAATGCGCGGATTGGGGCGATCGAAATTGATGCTGGCCGGAATCTCACCGTGCGACAGAGCGAGCGCGGTCTTGATCAGCCCGGCGACGCCGGCCGCCGGCTCCAGATGGCCGATATTGCATTTGACCGAGCCGATGAGCACCGGCGCTTCGCGCGCGGCCTGTCCGAACACCGCGCCGATGGCGCCGGCCTCGATCGGATCGCCCAGCGCCGTACCAGTGCCGTGCGCCTCGACATAAGCAATATCGCCCGCGTCGATGCCGGCTTGCGCCACCGCCGCCCGCATCATCGCCCGCTGCGCCGCCGGATTGGGCGCGGTGATGCTGTCGGTTAAGCCGTCCTGGTTGACCGCGGTCGCCTTGATGACCGCATAAATGCGATCGCCGTCGCGCAACGCATCGTCGAGCCGCTTGAGCAGCACGAGGCCGGCGCCCTCTCCGCGAACGAAGCCGTCGGCATCGGCGTCGAACGCCGCGATGCGGCCTGCCGGCGAGAGCATGTGGGCGCGGCAGAAGGTCATGAACATGCGCGGGTCGAGCAGCACGTTGACGCCGCCGGCGAGCGCCACATCGGCGGCGCTTTCCCTCAACGCGCGGCAAGCGGCATCGAGCGCCACGATCGACGACGAGCAGGCGGTGTCGACGCCCATGCTGGGGCCGGAAAGGTCGAGCAGGTTGGAAACGCGGTTGGCGACGATGCTCAGCGCGGTGCCGGTGCCGGCCTGGATGTCGGCGACGCCAGGCTCATAGCGTTGCAGCAGCCCATAATCTGTATTGGAGACGCCGACGAACACGCCGGTGCGGCGCGCACGCATCTGCTCCAAGGGAATGCCGGCGTCCTGCGCTGCTTCGTAGGCGACCTGCAGCAGAATGCGTTGCTGCGGGTCCATGGCCTCGGCCTCGCGGCGCGACAGGCCGAAGAAGGACGGGTCGAACGACGCCACGTCGTCGAGGAAGCCGCCCCATTTCGAATAGGAGCGGAACGGATTGTCGGGCGCGGCATCGTAGAAGCCGTCGAGACTCCAGCGCTCGGGCGGGATTTCGCGGATGGCGCTCTTGCCCTCGCGCAACAGCCGCCAGAACGAGCGCGCATCGTGCGCGCCTCCCGGAAACCGGCAGCCGATGCCGACAATGGCGATCGCGTCCAATCCAAGCTCCTTCGCGCAAAACGCGCTAACTATCAGCCGGCAGCGGCGCGGGCGGCGCGCCCGCTCAAGGCCATATCTATAACGTGGCGGATGTCGCCCGCGCCCAGGCCGAGAAAATCAGCCGGCGTGCGCGCGAAATAATCGTCCACCGCCTTGCCCACGTCCGCCACCTCAAGCCCGCGCAAACGCGCCTCCAGGTCGAAGATGACGCGCGGCGGCGTCACGAAGAAATCGCCGGTGATCAGCACCTCGCGGATCAGCTCGCGGCGCGGGCCTTCCAGCCGGATATCGGTGCGCACGCTGCCGCCGCGGCCGGTAAGCGATGCGCTCACTGTCATGTCGTCGTCAGCCGGCGCGTCCAGCATCGAGACATAGGCGTCGGTGCCGATCTCCTCGCGATAATGCCGCGCGGCCAAATCCTCCTCGTAAGGCGTGATGGCGCCCCAATGCGGCGCGATGCCCAAGCCTTCCGCGAAACCGGCGAGCAGTCCGTCATAGATGGTCTTGAGGTCCGGCAACTTGTCGCCCAGCACTTCGCGCATGGTGATGACGCGCTTGGCGGCGCTGTCGAGATCGCGCTTGGCCAGCTTCTCCGCCGGCACGTTGAGGCAGGCGGCGATCTTGCCCGGGTCGAAATCAATCAGCAGCGTGCCCTGATAGAAGATGAGGTTGCCGATCGAAGAAGCCGCCAGTGCCGCTGATCTTGCGCCCGTCCACCTCCAGATCGTTGCGCGGGCGGTAGCGTGCCGGCACACCCAGTTTGTTGAGGCCGAGCGCGAAAGCCTCGCAGACGCGCCGCGTCACTTGCCCCAGATCGAGCGGGCCGAACGTCGCGCGGTCGAACACCAATTCCCAGCCGATCTGGCCCTCATCGAGATAGAGGCTGCCGCCGCCGGTGATGCGCCGCCCCACCTCGATGCCATGGGCGCGGCAATAATCGGTTTTGATCTCGTGGCTGAGATACTGATGGATGCCGATCAGCGCCGACGGCCGGAAGCGGATGAAGCGGATGGTGTCGGGAATTTTGTTTTCCTGGCGCGCGTCGATCAGCGCTTGATCGAGCGCGGTGCTCTCGCGCCCGCCATGCGGGCCGGTTTCGATGACGCGGAACGGCTTGCCTGACATGATCTTGCCTTAACGCGGCATGCCTTTGTCGAGCTGCCGGCGCACCTTGCGAACGTCGTCGCGCTTGAGCTTGAACGGATAGGACGCGATGTTGCCCGGCGGTGAATCGCCGTAAGGCCGGTCGCAGGCGGAGATGTCCTCGGCGAATTTGCCCGGGCAGCCCGAGGTGCGGAACGCGGTGCCTTGCTTGATCACTTCGTCGATCTCGTCCTGCGGCAGGCCGAAATCGGTGAGCGTTCCTTCCTCGTCGAAGCGCATGCGCTCGAGCCGGTGGTTGCGGTAGTCGATCAAATAACGGCCGAGCTGGATGCGCCGCCACTGCGGCCGCGGCACCGGCGGCAGGTGATCCATCAGCGAGCCCTTCTCCGGAAAGAACGCGAACATATGGCTGTGGCCGCCGAGATCACGGATGGTCTGCACTTGCGTCAGCACGTCGTGGTCGCTCTCGCCCATGCCGACGATGAGATGCGCGCCGAATTTCTCCGGCCCGAAGATCTCTTTCGCCGCGTGCAGAATTTCCCAATATTTGTCCCAGCTGTGGGGCGACTGCACGCCGCGCCCGCGCGTGCGGTCGAACACGTCCGGGTTACAGGCGTCGAGCGCCACCGTGAAAATATCGGCGCCGAGATCGTGCAACTCCTGTACGTCGAGCCGCGTCATGGTGGTCGGGTTGGACAGGATCGACACCGGCACGTGCTTGATGCGCTCGGTCCATTTGCGCAACACCACGCGGGTGTCGTCATCCGAGCGCGGATGGGTGATCATGCTGATGCACATGCGGTGGAAGCGGCCGCCGTCGCCGCCGGAGGCGACGATGTCGAGTACCTGGTCGTAGGGCACCGCCGGCCAGTCGACGCGGATGAAATTGCGGTCGGCGTAGTTGCGCTCGGCCTCGCGGTGGCGCGCCAGCCCGCAATAGGCGCAGTTGGCGCGGCAGCCCTCGGGATATGTGAGCAGCAGGTTGAGACAGCGCGTACAGGAAGTGCGGTACATGTAGCCGCTCATCACCCCGAGCGTGATCGCCGCCGCGGTCGACATCTGCACGTAGTCGGGCGAGCGCATATTCGGCGTCAGGACGTTATAGTTCGGCCGATAGAAGCCTTCCGGCTGCACGTCCTGGGTCTTCACCCGCGCGCCGTTGCGCGCATCCGCCGGGATGGCGCCGGGCGCACGCGGCTGCATGGTCTCGGCGTCGTTGAAGACGCGTTCCACGCCGCTGAGGAAGTCGGGCGCAGCTTGGCGTGGACCTTCCAGGCAGCTCATGGCGTCCTCTCCTCGATTTTCTTCTGTGTCTGTGGTTCGGGGCGCCAGTAGCGCGGCGAACCGATCCAGCCGTCGGCGAGCGCGCGGGCGTCGGGCTTGCCGCCGTTGTCGTAGCAGGCAAGCAGTTCGCGCCGCCGCCGCAGTGCGCGGCCAAGCGCGGCATCGAAAATATCGCCCAGCTCTTGTTCGTAGTCGTCGAGCGCGGCGCCGCGGCCTTTGACGAATTCGACCGCCGCCCGCCCCGCCATTGTTCCCGACTGCACGGCGGAAGCGATACCGGCGCCGGTCACCGGGTTGGTCAGGCCGGCGGCGTCGCCCGCCAGCAGCACGGCCGTTTCCCCAAGCTTGCCAATCGATTTGAGCCGCCCGCCGACCGGGATTGCGCCGCCGGTCAGCGACCAGCCATTGGTGCCGATGCGGCGCTCACGCGCCAGCCGAGCGAGCAGCGCCAGCAGCATCTCCTTCAGACCGCGGCGCGTGCTTTTGCCGTCGAGCGCGCCGTCGACGCTGATGCCGAGGCCGACATTGGCGACCGCGCCCTTGGGAAACAGCCAGCCATAGCCGCCGCGATAGTCGGCGCTGAGAAAGATGTCGGTGGCGTCATGCGGCAGCACTAGCGGCACGGTGAGCTGGCGCGTTTCTACCAGCGCGCGGTTGACCTGGCCGATCGCGGCGCCCACGCGCGAGCGCGGCCCGTCGGCGCCGATCAACACGCGCGGCTTGAAACTCATCGCTCCAGAAACATGCACTGTGCCGTCGGCGTCGATGCCGAGCAGTTTGACGCCATAACGGCAGTCGGCGCCGGCCTTGGCGGCATTATCCGCCAGCAGGCGGTCGAACTTGGCACGGTCGATCATGCGGCCACGAAACGCGGGCGTTTCGCTTGGGCTATCGTCATCCTCGATGACGGTGAGCATGCGCTCGACGCGCTGTGCGGTGACCGCGCCGACTTCCGGCACGTCGCGCTCGATCATCGCGGGCACGAATTCGGCGCACTGCACCGGCGTGCCGGCTTGCGCGCGCTTTTCCAGCGCCACCACCCGCAGGCCCGCCAACGCGGCGGCTTCTGCGGCGCGGCTGCCCGCCGGCCCCAGGCCCACCACCAGAACGTCGGGCGTCTCAAGCGTCACGGTTTCCTCATGCGGCGCAGGCGCGCCGGCCGTTAAGCCCGTTGAGCGAAATCGAGCAGCAGGCGTGCTCCTGCTCCACCGGCCGGCCGATGGCGCGGGCGAGCGCGACGATGCCGTCGGCCGGATAGGCGATGCCGTCGAAGCCGGCCATCACCGCATAAGCGTCGGTCATCAGTTTGTGCAGGCCGGCGGGGCGGATGCAGCCGAGCTGCACCGGCGCATTTTGAATACGCTGGCGCGCGGCGACGAAAACTTTCGCCACGTCATCGGTGCCGATGGTGACGAACGGCTTGTCGGCCGGTGCATAGATGGGCGACACCACCACCAGGATCAGCGCGGCGATGCTGTAGCGTGAAATGATGTCGAGCGCGTTTTCCTCGCCCAGCAAGCGGCCATAATGCAGGCCGATCACGATGTGCGGCACCACTTCCATGCTGGTCGCGGTGAGCGCCGCCAGCGTCGCCTCGAAATCGGCAACCGGGCGGTCGAGATGATAGACGTCGCGGATGGTCTCTTGCGCGCCGATCACGTCCATCATGGCGACGTCGACGCCGGCCGCCTCCATGCGCTTGGCGCGCACCTCGTCGAGCAGCGCCGAATGCACGGCGATGCGCAGCTGCGGAAATTCGCGTTTGAGCTTTTCGATGGTCGGATAGAAGCGCTCATAGGGCACTTCGTTGCGGCGGTTGGAGCCGCCGGACAACAGAAAGCCGCCGAGTTCCTTGAACATCACCAGGTCGCGCACCTTGCGCTCGAGTTCTTCCGGCTTGGTGGCGGGAATCATCGGCTCAAGAATTTTGGCCTGGCAATGATCGCAATTGAGCGCGCAGGCACCGCCCGTGATCGAGAAAGCGGGGAAGCTCGCCTTGCCGCAACCTTTCAGCTCTTCGCTGGCATAGGAGCGAAAGGTGGGCGTGTAGAACCGCAGCGGAGACAGCGTGCGCGTCTGTGCCGCCTCCTCCAATGCGTCGACCAGCGTCCGGTCGAACGGCAAATCCTCCAGCGGCTCAATTTCTTGCAGCGTTTCGAACCAGGCCATCGTTTCTCGCGCTCCATCACATATAAGAAATTATATATGTTTCAGCCGCGGCCCGCTAGTATAACCACCGCGATCCCTCACACCGCCGGCCCACGATGAAAACCCTGTGCGTTCTCCAGCATGTCGAAGCCGAATATCTCGGCCTCATGGAGGATCACTTCGAGGGCCGCAACATCCGCTTTCAATACTGCCGGCCTTTCACGCCGGGCACGATCATGCCGGCCAGCGCCGAAGACTTTGCCGGCCTGGTGGTGCTGGGCGCCGGACCGAAAGGCGTGGTCAGCGGCGACTTGATCCCGAGCCTCGGCCCGGAACTGCGGCTGACGCGCGATTTCCTCGGCCGCAACCTGCCGGTGGTCGGCATCGGCGCCGGTGCCTGCATCCTGGCGAGTGCCGCCGGCGGCGGCGCCGACGATGCCCCCTTGCGCTTCACGGTCGAGACCGCCCGGCGTGTCGCGCCCGACGCCCTCAGCGGCCATCTGCCGCAGAGCTTCCCGGTGGCGGTCTATATGCGCGACCGCCCGACGCTGCCGGCCGGCGCCAAAATCCTCGCCGCTGGTGCAACCGGCGAGCCGCTGGTCTTTCAGATCGGCGAAAATTGTCTCGGGTTCCTCGGCCATCCCGGAGCGAAATCGGCCATGGTCGAGGACCTGATCATGGAATTCGACGATGCGCCCGATGGAACGGCCGAAACGCTGGCCGAATTGCGCGCCGCACAAGGCGAAATCGCCGCGGCGCTGGGCGAAATCATGGTGGGCTTGATAGAAATAACCCACTTAATGCGGGCGTCCGGGTAGACAATTTCCCCTGCGCACCGCAAGATTTTTAGGACATTTGCACTGGAATCTATTCAATAAATGGAATATGTATTTCCTCAACAATAGCGGCCAGCCGTCTTCGAGGCGGCGGGTTTGGTACGCATAAACAAGCCGGCAGGGAAGCGCGAGGAATGGCGAAAAAGCTCATCATCATCATGGTCAATACCGACCCGCGCAACGGCGAGGAGCTGGGTGCGCCGTTCTTTCAGGCCACCGTCGCCGCGGCCATGGATTACGAGGTCGAAGTGGTCTGCACCGCAACCGCCGGCCAGCTCATGAAGAAGGGCGTGGCCGAAAAACTCGTGGTGAAGCCCGGCTCGCCGAAGACCGTCTATGATTTCATCAAGGACGCGCACGACGCCGGCGTTAAATTTTATTGCTGCTCGCCCAACCTCGATCTGTTCGACATGACGAAGGAAGACCTGATCCCCGAATGCGAAGGCATCGTCGGCGGCGCCAAGGTCATCGAAGACGTCATGGAAGACGACGAGGCGCGGGTCCTGACCTACTGACGCTTTTTTCGCGCGAGGTGGAAATGACGGCGCAAACGACGGCGGAACGGCCCGCGATCAGCGATCCGACGTCCTCAAAGCCGGTCGTGCCCTACGAAGAACTCGAACAAGTGTTCGAGGACATTCGTACGCACGTGCTCTACGACCACGAACTGCACGGCTGCCTGAATTGCGGCATTTGCACCGCCACCTGCCCGTCCGCGCACTACTACGACTACTCGCCACGCGAGATCGTGCAGCTATTGTGGACCGAAAACCTGGAAGGCATCTACGACGCGATGCAGGAGAAGATCTGGGCCTGCGCCCAGTGCTACACCTGCGCCGCCCGTTGCCCGTTCAGCAATTCGCCCGGCGGCCTCGTCATGATCATGCGCGAGGTGGCGATCAAGCACGGCATGCAGTCGGCCAAGGACGTGCTGCGGCCGTTCTCGCGCGTGCTCTTGAAGGTGATCTCGACCGGCAACCAGCTGGCGCCCAACATGATCACCAAGGATGCCTTTCCCGACTGGGGACCGAACGTCACCAAGGTCGACGCCCCGCTCAATATTTTGCGTAAAGCGATCCCCGTGCCGACCATGCACACCATGGACACGGCGTGGGAAGTCAACCTGAAAACCTCGGTCGAGCTCTACTCGATCTGGGAAGCGACCGGCGTGCTCGACCAGCTCGAACAGGTGGACGAGAACCTGTTCGACGTCGTCAACGACGTGATGGACGAGAAGCGCGACGAATACAAAGAGTGGCTGGAAGAGCAGGACGAAGCGGCCGAATAGGCCCGCGGCGATTGAACGGAGAACGCGATGAACAAGCCCGGCGATAGCCAAACGACCTTCACCGGCCACGGCAGCGAATGGAAGCCGTCGAACCTGACGCCGGCCGAGGCGCAAAAAGCCACCTCCTGGGTCGAGGCCAAAATCGACCGCCGCTCGATGCTGACCAACAAGGACCGCGTCGCCGACGTGCGCGATGCCATGTGGCAGCTCGAGAAGGACGGCGAGATCATCGTCCACCGCGTCGACGAGCGGCACGAGCCGGTGATGGCGCGCACGCTCTACGGCTGGGAAAAGAAGATCCCGACCACCAATCTCTGGCAGCACAAATCCTGCGGTCAGTGCGGCAACATCCCCGGCTATCCGTCGTCGGTGTTCTGGCTGATGAACGAATTGGGCGTGCGCTATCTCGACGAGACCGACCAGACCTCATGCACCGCCTGGAACTACCACGGCTCCGGCATCGGCAACGTCGTCAGCCTCGCCGCCGTGTTCCTGCGCAACTTCCACCAGGCCTATGTGTCGGCCAAGGCGCAAGGCCTGCCGGTCGGCACCTATTATCCGCTGGTGCATTGCGGCACCTCGTTCGGCAATTACAAGGAAATGCGCACCTTCCTGATGCACTCGGCCAAGCTGCGCGAGCAGGTCAAGGCGATCCTCGGCAAGCTCGGCCGGCTGGTGGACGGCAAGCTGCTGATCCCGGAAGAAGTCGTGCACTATTCGGAATGGCTGCACGTGATGCGCGACCGCATCAAGCAGCGCCAGGTCATCGACGTCAGCAAGATCCGCGCCACCATCCATCCGGCCTGCCACGTCTATAAAATGGTGCCGGAGGACGTGATCTATGACGACACCGTCATGGACGGCAACCGCGTCGCGGTGTCCACCGGGCTGATGCAGACGCTCGGCGCCCAGGTGATTGACTATTCGACCTGGTACGATTGCTGCGGCTTCGGCTTCCGCCACATCATCGGCGAGCGCGAATTCACCCGCTCTTTCGCCATCGACCGCAAGATCAAGGTGGCGGTGGACGAGGCCAAGGCCGACGTGATGGTCGGCCACGACACCGGCTGCATCACCACGCTCGACAAGAACCAGTGGATCGGCAAGGCGGTCGACAAGGTCTACGCGCTGCCGATCATGGCGGACTGCCAGTTCGCCGCGCTCGCGCTCGGCGCCCACCCCTACAAGCTGGCGCAGCTGCACTGGCACGCTTCGCCGTTCGAAGGCCTGCTGGAGAAGCTCGGCATCGACTGGGAGAAGGCCAAGCACGAATTCGAGCTCTATCTCGAGGAGGTCAAGGCCGGCCGCATCGAGACGCTCTACGATCCCAAGCGCGCGATCACCTCCGGGCCCGGCTACGTCAAGCCGCAGGCGGCGATTGCCGCGGGAGGCGCGGAATGAGCCGTCCGGTTCTGGTCGTCGGCGGCGGTCCCGCCGGCCTGTCTGCCGCCCACGCACTGGCTGCTGCCGGCCAGCGCGTCGAGCTGGTCGACAAGGCCGACCGGCTCGGCGGCGCACCGATCATCTCCGGCTATGCCAAGCTGGTGCCGTCGGGCGAATGGGCGAAAGACGCCATCGGCGGCATGGTCAAACGCGTCGAGGGCGACAAGCAGATCAAGGTTCATCTCAACGCGACGGTGAGGAGCTTCACCGGCAGCCCGGGCGATTTCGTCGCCACGCTCGCCGACGGCAGCAAGATCGAGGCCGGCGCGGCCATCCTCGCCACCGGCTTCACCCATTTCGATTCGGTGAACAAGCCGGAATGGGGCTTCGGCACCTATCCGGACGTGGTCACCACCACCCAGGTCGAGCAGATGTTCTCCTCGGGCAAGGGCGTGCGCTGCCCTTCCGACGGGCGCGAGCCCGAACGCGTCGCCATTCTGCTTTGCGTCGGTTCGCGCGACCGCCAGATCGGCCGCGAATGGTGCTCGAAAATCTGCTGCACGGTCTCGTCCAACCTGGCGATGGAAATCCGCGAAGCACTCCCCAAATGCAACGTCTACATCTACTACATGGATATCCGCACCTACGGCCTCTACGAAGGCACCTATTACTGGGAAAGCCAGGAAAAGTTTAAGGTCAAATACATCAAGGCGCGCATCGCCGAAGTGACGTCGGACGGCAAGCGGCTGATCGTGAAGGGCGAGGACACGCTGGTGAAGCGCCCCATCACCATCCCCTTCGACATGGTGGTGCATGCGATCGGCATGGACCCGAACGTCGACAACATGACGTTGTCGGCGGTGTTCGACGTCAAGCTGGAGAGGTACGGCCACATCCAGAAGGCCTCGACCTACGCCAACATGTCGGCGACCTCGCGTCCCGGCGTGTTCGTCGCCGGCGCCGCCACCGGCCCTGAGACCATCGACAATTCCATCGCGCAAGGGCAGTCGGCGGCGATGGCCGCCCTGACCGCGGCGCGGGGCGCCATGAAAGAGGCGGCCGAGTGATGTGGGCGCTGCGGGCCCATAAGCAGAAGACGCCGGCGCAGGTTAAGCCGGTGCTGCACCTGTCCGGCCCGCAGTTGCGCCGCGCCTTCGAGCATCTGGTCGAATCCGCCGAGGCTAGCGGCGGGGTCGAACGCTATGTCGGCGCGCTGGCGCTAAAGGCCTCACTGTTCGAGGAACTGCTCGGCAAGGGCCGCGTCGGCGAATTGACCGAGACCGAGTTCCTCGACCTCGCCTCTTTCGTTACCCCGGCGCGCCGCAAGATCGGTGCCTGGCTGGACCAAAACGGTTTTGACTCCTTGCATGCGCGCCTGAAGGACCTGCTCGACGGCTGGTCCGACACCAGCACCGCCGACCGGCGCGTCGCCGCCTTCCATGCCGGCTTCCCGGCCGACCGCGAGCACCGCTGGGTGCGCGACCTGGGCGCCGAAGTGCTGCACTTCTCCGCGCCCGAGCGGTATCCGCTGATGACGCGCTGGATATGGGACGCCCGCGTCAACACCGGCGTGCTGCGCGAAATCTGGCACAGCGACAGCGACGCCGGCACTATTGCGATCGAGGACAATTTCGCCACCTTCACGACCTTGCGCGAGGAACTGGAAGGCTTCCTCGCCGACAACGGCGTGTTCCGCGAATTGCCGTTCTACGTCGACCTACTCTGCGCCCACATCTACGCCGGCTACATCAACGACAAAGGCGGGCAGTATCTGCGCGGCGATTTCTGCGGCCAGGCTCGCGAAGATTCCATGGCGCATACGCGCCGGCTGCTCGGGCTCGACGCGGTCGACACAGAGACCGGGCGCACGCGCCTGAAACTGATCGACGGGGTGGCGCATGTGTTGGGCGAGCAGCGCCGCCTGAGCAGTTAAGGGAAACCGATGCCGATCCATGAAAAATCGCTGATCCGGCCGGAGAACCTGGTCACCCACGAGCACCTCGAGCTCGAAGGCGTCGACGTGTCCGGGCACTGGAGCACGTTCATCAATTCGCGCGCCGTCACCGACTACAACGAGCAGATGGAGGAAGAGATCGCGGCCCTCCCCGGCGGCGAATTCATCCACCGCTGCTGGCAATGCGGCTCCTGCACCAACTCCTGCACGGTCAATGCCATCAACCCGGACTTCAACCCGCGCTACTGGATCTACCTGATCCGCCTCGGCATGCAGGACGAACTGCTGCGCGACAAGGACATCATCTGGCAGTGCGTCTCCTGCAACAAATGCACCTATGCCTGCCCGCGCGACGTCAATCCGGAAGGCGTCATGAAAGCGACCGCGCATTGGCTGGAACTGAAGGGCTTCACCGAGAAGAAACCGTCGATGGTGTTCGACGAGGCCTTCTCCGAGCAGGTCTTCGCCACCGGCAAGATCGAGGACGGCAAGGTGCTGCGCCAGTTCTTCGCGCGCACCGGTCAATCGCTGTTCCAGGATTGGCTGGTTGCGCTCATCCGCGGGCTGGTCATGCGCCTGCCGGTCCGCCTGTTGATGAAGATGGGGCTTGCCACTTTGTTCCATCCGCGCACGCGCGGTTGGGACAAGGCGAGCGCGGCCATCGAAGAATACGTCGTTGAGCGCAAAGCGGCCGATGCGCGCGCGCTCAAGCTCGACACGCAGGGAGCCGAGTAATGAGCGGCAAGTACAAGAAAGTCGCCTATTACCCCGGCTGCGCGCTGGAAGGCACCGGCCATGCCTACAACCGCTCGACCAAGGCGTTGGGCAAGGCGCTCGGGCTCGAGATCACCGAGCTCGACAATTGGAACTGCTGCGGCGCCATGGAGGTCAAGAACGTCGACCCCAAGCTGCAGACCTATCTGTCGGCGCGCAATCTCTCCATCGCCGAGGACATGGGCTTCGACACCGTGATGGCGCCGTGCAACGGCTGCTATCACAATCTCAAGAAGGCCGAATACGATCTCGAACACGACCAGGCCTCGCGCGACGTCAACGCGCGCATCTCGAGCAAGGCCGGCCACAAGACCTACGAGGCCGGCAAGGTCGAGACCATCCACGCCCTCGACTGGATCAAGGAATCCATTGGCGAAGACGGCCTCAAGGCGCGGGTGAAGAACTCGCTCAAGGGCCTCAAGGTCGCCAACTATTACGGCTGCATGTACACGCGGCCGCGCCACATCTTTCCGGAAAAGGACCAGGGACCGGGCTCGGAATCGACCTCGCAGCCGCATTTCATGGACGATCTCCTGGCAGCGGCCGGCGCGGAGAACGTCGAATATCCGCTCAAGACCGCCTGCTGCGGCGGCGCCCATACGCTTTCCGACAGCGACACCTCGACCAAGCTGGTGCTCAATCTGCTCACCACGGCGGAGGCCTGCGGCGCCGACGTGATCGCGACCGAATGCCCGACCTGCCACACCGGCCTGGAAATGCATCAGGTTCGCGCGGAAAAAGTGTTTGGGCGCAAGACCAACGTTAAAATTCTCTACTTCACCCAGCTTCTCGGCATGGCGCTCGGCCTGTCACCGCGCAAGGTCGGCGTGCACGAGAACATGTCGGACTCCTCCGACCTCATTCGCGCGAAAGGGCTTGGCTGATGGCCGACCTTCGCACCATGAGCCTTGATGAGATTACGGCGCGTCTCGACGCGATCGCAGCCGCGCCTGACGCCGAACTGGCGGCGACCGCGCCGCAACGTGCCGACGAACTGTTGGCGCTGGGCGAAACCATCCTGGAGACCTGGCTGGCGGCGCGCAATCAGGAGCCGACCACGCGTGAAATCGAAGGCTTCCGCCTGCTGGCGCTGCACCGCCAGGGCGCGCGCGGCGAGCCGAGCTTCAACGCCTGCCGCGAGACCTGCCGCGAGTTGGTCTATCACCACAATCTTGTGCGCCTCGATCCGGCGCATGGCGAGACGGCGCGCCGCCTGCGGCTGGGCGCCATGGTGGCGCAGCATCTGGCCCTGTTCATCGGCGGCAAGCTCGAAGTGGCGGGGCTCGGCGAATTCTGCTGTGCGTCGCGTCCGTTGCGGCAGCACGAGGCCGCCGCACCGCCCAGCGAAACCATGTGAGACCAGGAGTTAGGACCCATGCCGACAGTCCGTGGCTGCAATCTTCCCGACGAGCTTCTCTACGACGTCGAGAACAACATCTGGTACCGCGACAACGGCGACGGCACGGTCACCCTCGGCATGACGGCCGTAGCCGCGGCCATGGCCGGCCAGCTGGTGGCCTTCACCGCCAAGAAGGCGGGCCGCAAGGTGGACGGCGGCAAGTCCTGCGCAACTATCGAATCCGGCAAATGGGTGGGACCGGCGAAGATCGCCTTCAATGCCGAAGTGATCGAAGTCAATGACGCGCTCGCCGGCGATCCTAAGATCGCCAATGCCGACCCTTACGGCGCGGGCTGGATGGTCAAGGTCAAACCGGCCGACTGGGCCGGCGCCAAGGGCAGCCTGGTTGCCGGCAGCGCGGTCGCCGGGCCCTACGAAGCGAAGATGACAGCCGACAATTTCGCCGGATGCGAATGATTGCCGCATGCGCGGAGCGAGCCTAGGCGCGGAACGATGGCCACCAAAAACAATACTAAAAGCATGTCGATGATCGTCACCAAGGGCTCGCTCGACTGGGCCTATCCGCCCTTCATCCTGGCCACCACGGCGGCCGCCATGGGGCTCGACGTGGCGATGTTCTTCACGTTCTACGGGCTCACGCTGTTGAAGAAGAAGCTCGACCTCAAGGTCACGACCCTGGGCAATCCGGCCATGGCGATGCCGATGTTCGGCATGCATATCGGCATGCCCAATCTCGTTTCGGCGGTCCCCGGCGTCGATGCCGCCGCGACCGCGATGATGAAGAACCTGATCAAGAAAAAAGGCGTCGCCTCGATCGAGGAGTTGCGCGCCATGGCGCTCGAAGCCGACGTCAAGATGATCGCCTGCCAGATGACCATGGACCTGTTCGAATACACGCCGGACGACCTGATCGAAGGGCCGGAGCTTGGCGGCGCCGCCACCTATATCGAAACCGCGACCAAGAGTGACATCAACCTGTTCATTTAAACGCTTCAGTACCCGAGGACCGTGACATGGCCGACCAGCTTCTCGACGTAAAAGGGCTGAATTGCCCGCTGCCGATTTTGCGCGCCAAGAAGGCGCTCAAGGACGTGCCGACCGGCGGCACCTTGCAGGTGCTCGCCACCGATCCCGGTGCGGTGAAGGATTTCGAAGCATTCTGCCGCACCACCGGCAATGAACTCGTCGAGTCCAAGCAGGACGACAACGTCTTCAGTTTCGTGATCAAGCGCACGGCTTGAGCGCCGGCGCGGAGGCGACAATGGCATCGAACACGCTTTACATCCTGCTCTGCTCCGGCGAGCACGAGAAAGTGCAGATGGCGGCGATGATAGCCTCGGTCGCCGCCGTGTCGGAGCGGCCGGTCGAGGTGTTCGTCAGCATGAACGCCATCCTCGCCTTCGAAAAAGGCGCGCCGGTTGAGACGCGCTATCACGGCGCGGTCTTCTCCAAGCTGCTAACGGAAAAGAAGGCGCCCGATCCTTTGGTCCTGTTCCAGCAGGGACGCGAGCTGGGCGATCTCAAGCTGTGGGCCTGCTCGATGGCGCTCGACGTTAAGGGCTGGGAGCTCGACCGCCTGGAAGACGGGCTGTTCGACGACGCCCTCGGGCTCACCAAGTTCCTGTCAGACGCCGAGAGCGGGCAGTTCATAACCTTGTAGAGGCGAGCGAGATGGCAACGAGAGAAAAAATCGATGCGCGCGGCGCTTACTGCCCTGGCCCGCTGATGGAGCTGATCGCCAAGCTCAAGCTGGTCGAGATCGGCGACGAGATCGAAGTGTTGTCGAGCGACAAGGGCTCGGCCAACGACATCCCTGAATGGATCAAGAAGGTCCGCCACGAGATGGTGGGTGTCACCCAACAGGACGGCTACTGGAGCATCGTCGTGCGTAAAGCCAAATGATCAATAGCGTGCGCTCCCACAAGATTGTGGGGCGGCGCTGAAAGGGGGAGGAAACAAGAATGGCCAAGAAAATCCTTATCGTCGGAGGAGGTCTCTCCGGAACCATCGTCGCCAACGGCCTGTGCCGGCAACTGCGCGAGGAACTGTCCTCGGGCAGCGTCACCATCACAATGCTGGGGGCGACCGATAAACACATGTATCAGCCCGGCCTTCTCTATGTGCCGTTCGGGCGGATGCGCGAGTCCGAATTGTTCCGCGACCAGCGCAAAGTTCTAGACCACCGCGTTCCCTACATCATCGATGCCGCCAAGCACATCGACGTCGACAAGAAGAGCGTCACCACGGAATCGGGCAAGTCGCACACCTACGACTTCCTGGTGATCGCCACCGGCTCGCGCATCCGGCCGGACAACATCCCCGGCATGAGCGAAGGCGCGCACTGGTTCTACGATCTCGAGGGCGCGCGCAAAATGCGCGACGCGCTCGCAGACTTCAAGGGCGGCAAGATCGTGGTCAACATCAACGCGCCGCACAAATGTCCGGTGGCGCCGCTCGAAATCACCTTCATGCTGCGCGACTACCTCGCCGGCAAGGGCCTGCTCGACAAGAGTGAGATCACCTACACCTATCCGATCGGCCGTCTGCACGCGCTCGAGCCGGTGGCACATTGGACGGTGCCGGAATTCGAAAAAGCCGGCATCAAGTCGGAAACCTTCTTCAACACCAAGTCGGTCGACGCCAAGGCCAAGACCATCACCTCGGAAGAAGGCGTCACCCTGCCCTACGATCTGCTGGTTACCGTCCCGCCGCACAGCGGCCAGCAAGTCATCACCGATTCGAACCTGGGCGCCGGCGGCTGGGTGCCGACGGTGAAGACCACGCTGCTGAAGGAAGGCTCCGACAACGTCTTTATCGTCGGCGATACCACCAATATCCCGATCTCGAAGGCCGGTTCGACCGCCCATTTCGAGGCCGACACCATCGTCGATAATCTCGCCTCGATGCTCAAAGAAGACCGCTGGGCGCGCGATTACGACGGCAAGGTGTTCTGCTTCGTCGAGACCGGCTTCAACAGCGGAACCTATGTCTGGTTCAACTACACGACGCCGCCCAATCCGGGCCCGCCGTCGCAGATGATCCACTGGTTCAAGCTCGCCTATAACCGCATGTACTGGCTCTCAGCCCGCGGCTTGCTGTAAGGAGGCGGCAATGGACAATATGACAAACCAACCGCTCGACGAGATGTCGCGCCTCACCTTGGCCGCGCGCGAGGCCTTGACCGACAACATGGTCGAGCGCCTGGCCATGATGGGGGGAAACGCGCTCGAATTGCTCGACCGCCTCAACGACCCGAACACGGGCGCGGCGGTGCATTCGCTGATCGACCGGCTCACCGAGCTGCACAAGGTGGGCGCGCTCGACACGGTGTGCGATCTTGCCATGGCGCTGCACGCATCGCGCAACGCCCTGACCGACAACATGGTCGAGCGCCTGTCCATGTTCATCGAGAGCATGATCAACACCGTCGGCAACGAGGCGATGGGAGAGCTCGCCGAGAACACGCGGCTTTCGCTGGAAGAGGCGGCGCAAGAGACGAAGGCGGCAGCCCCGCGCGGCGGCGTGATGGCCACGTTGGCGCTGTTGTCGAAGCCGGAGACGCAGCGCAGCCTCACCTTCCTGTTGTCGTTCAGTGAAAAACTGCAAGAGCGCGCCAGCGGTCCCGTCCCCAGGCTTTAGCCTCCCGGCGGCAAGATAAAATGAAACCCGGCGCCCGTGCGGCGCCGGTTTTTTTGGTCCACGTCAGGCGCGTCAGCCGCGCGCGAATACCGCGCGGATGGCACCCGTGAAGGAGCCCTCTTCCAGATATTTGATGCCGAGATAGCCGCCGCCGAGGATCGACAGCCAAGCGATCATGCTGCCGAGCGCCAGCGTCGACATGCCGGTGACGCCCTGCCCGATCGTGCATCCCAATGCCAGCACACCGCCGGCGCCCATCAACATCGCGCCGCCGAGGTGGCGCGTCAGGTCATGGCGGTCGACGAAGCTCTCGACGCGGAACGAACCGGTCGCCACCGCCATCAGGAAACTGCCGGTGATGACGCCGCCGATGACGGCGATGCCGAAATTGATCTTCGAGCCGGTGAAAGTCATCAGATATTGCAGGCTTTCGCCAGCCGGCGCCACGAAGGTGACGGAGGCGAGTTGCACGGGATTGAATTCATCGGCCGCCAGAACGCCGGTGACGACCCAGCCGCCCACGGCGCAGAGACCGACAACAATCCCGGCGACGATATTGACGGGGCTGTGGCGGAAGCTGGCGTCCTTGAAACAGATCACCAGAAACAGCAACGCGAGCGCGGCCGCCGCCGCCGCGCGCGCAGGCGCAGCCGGAAGCCCGATGGCCGCGCCGGCCATCTCGCCTAGGTTCTGGTTGTGCAGACCGCGCGTGGTGAGGTCGATATTGGTGGTTTCGATTTGCAGGCGCGCCAGCGCCAGCAGCCCGCGCAGCGTCATATAGGCGAAGATGCCGAGCACCACCATGACGATAAGCGATTTCAGATTGCCGCTGCCGAGGCGCACCAGCGTCCGGTTGGCGCAGCCTCCGGTCTGGGTCATGCCGAAGCCGAACATTGCGCCGCCGATGATGGCGCCGAGCCAGCCGAGATTGGCCGAGAGATAGATCGACTTGTTGATGTCGATGACGCCGCCGAAGGAAAGCGCCTGGGTGCCGATAATCGCCACCGCCATCGCCAGCAGCCAGGCGCGGAAGCGCCGTCCGTCCCCCATCAGCACGAGGTCGGAAATGCCGCCCATGGTGCAGAAATTGGTGCGCTGCACGACCGCGCCGAACACCAGGCCGATAGCGAAGCCGCCGAGGCCGACGATGGTGGTTACGCTGAGTTCGCCCATTGCAAAAGCCGCTCCCGATTTCCGCCCTTGTTGATCGGCGCCATCTTGGTTCGTGGCGCTTGTCCGCGCGCGCGGGCATGACCGAGCCGAATCTTACCGCTTCACGCCCCGTTTTTCATATTCAAAAAATACGATACGATTATAGGCTTTCCGTCAAGAGCCCGCCACGGCGGTTCAATGGCCGACGCGGCCAACGGGTGAAGGGCGGCGGCCGCGGCACGGCAATCAATCGTGAAAAAAGAACGTTATGCCTATAATTATGAATTGGATCGATTAAGGGTGCGCTGCCATATACGGCTCTGAACAGGAGCCGAATTGTGACCCCGTCAGTTCCCAACAACGACCGTCCGGCCCGGCCGCGGGCTTTCGCCGTTGCCTTGCCCCGCCGCCCGCAATTCGGCGGCGCGATGGCGGCCGCGGTTTCGGTCGTGCCGGGCCTGCTGCTGACGGCAGGCATTGCCGCGGCCGCCTTCGGGCTGCATCGGCTGCCGGGCATCTCGGTCCTGAGCCCGATGATCCTGGCGATCTTCATGGGGATCACCTTCCATAATCTCGTGCGCACGCCGGCCTGGGCTAAGGCTGGCGTGGTGTTCTCGCTGCGCCGCGTCCTGCGTCTCGCCATCATCCTGCTGGGGCTGCAATTGACCGCGCAGCAGGTTGTCACGGTCGGCGGCACCGGGCTCGCGGTGATTGTTGCCACCCTCCTCAGCACGTTCTTGTTCACGACCTGGGTCGGACGCCTGCTTGGCGTCGACGCCAAGCTTACGCAGCTGATCGCCGCCGGCACCTCGATCTGCGGCGCCTCGGCGGTGATCGCCACCAATACCGTCACCGAGGGGTCGGACGAGGACGTCGCCTATGCGGTCGCCTGTGTCACCGTGTTCGGCTCGGTCGCCATGTTCGCTTACCCGCTGCTGGTCGGCGTGCTGCATCTCGGCCCGCACGCCTATGGGCTGTGGGCCGGCAGTTCGATCCACGAAATCGCCCAAGTGGTCGCCGCCGCCTATCAGGATGGCAGCCAGGCCGGCGATTTCGGCACCATCGCCAAACTCACCCGCGTGATGATGCTGGCGCCGGTCGTGCTCTCGCTCGGGCTGCTGGTGCGCCGCCGCGGCGGGCGCGCCAGTGCGAAAGTGCCGATGCCGTGGTTCGTGATCGGTTTCATTGCGCTGATCGTCGTCAACAGCCTCGTCACCATCCCAAGCGGCATCAAGGCGCCGGTCGGCATGGCGACCACGTTCGGCCTTTCCATGGCCCTGGCGGCCATGGGGCTGGAAACCGACATCCGCAAGCTGCGCGCCGAGGGCCTGCGGCCGCTTCTGCTGGGGCTTATTGCCTTTTTCTTCATCTCCGGCTTCAGTCTGCTGCTGATCAGAGTGTTCACCTGACGGGTAGCGATGACCCTGGAGCAGTTGCGCGTCTTTGTTGCGGTCGCCGAACGCGAGCATGTCACGCGCGCTGCCGCTGATCTCAATCTGACCCAATCGGCGACCAGTGCCGCCGTCGCCGCGCTCGAAGCGCGTTACGCCACCAAGCTGTTCAACCGGATCGGCCGGCGCATCGAACTGACGCAGGCGGGGCGCCTGTTCCTGGTCGAGGCGCGGGCGGTGCTCGCGCGTGCCGCAGCCGCCGAGACCGCGCTCGCCGAACTCGCCGGCCTCAAGCGCGGATCGCTGGCGCTCGCCGCCAGCCAGACCGTGGGCAACTACTGGCTGCCGCCGCTGATGCACCGCTTTCGCGTGGCCTATCCGGGCATCGCGCTCGGTTTGACCATCGGCAATACCGAAACCGTGGCAACGGCGGTGCGCGACGGCATCGCCGATCTTGGCTTCGTCGAGGGGCCGGTCGACGACGAGGCGCTCTCCGTCACGCCCGTCGCCGACGACGAACTGGTGCTTGTCGTCAGCGCCGCCCTGGCGCGGCCGAAACCACGGACCGTCTCAGCGGCCAGCCTCAAGGCGATGCGCTGGGTGTCCCGCGAGCCCGGATCCGCGACCCGCGCGCTGTTCGAGCAGGCGCTGGCCAAGGCCGGCGTGCGCCTGGCGGATATCGACCTGATGCTCGAGCTGCCTTCGAACGAAGCGGTGCGCGCCGTGGTCGAGGACGGCGCCGGCGCGGCCGTCCTGTCGAAGCTCGTGGTCGCCTCCTCGCTCGAGTTGGGCGCCCTGGTCACGCTCAACTTCCCGGTGCCGCAGCGGCAGTTTTTTGCGTTGCGCCACAAGGAGCGCTCGATCACGCAAGCCGAACGTGAGCTTTACAAGCTCATCGATTCATTGCCGCGCGCCACGGGCCAGCGCCCATCGCCGCGGCGGCCGAAACGGCGGTAATTATCCGCGCGGCGCGTCCGCGACGCTCCCGAAGGCCGCACCGCCTTTCATGCCTAACTTGCGGAAAATTATGGCCGCCGGGCAGAAACCGGTGAAGGCCGACTGCAGCATATTGGCGCCGATAAAGGCGGTCAGCAGCACCCAGTATGGACTGACCAGCCAGGCCAGCGCGGCGCTGAGCAGCACCATGCTGCCGGCAAAGCTGAGGACGGCGCGATCGACGTTCATGACAACACTCCTTTACTCCTTTGATCATTTGCTCTTGACGATATATACGATACTTCGTATATACGCAAGTATGAAAATAAAAGCCACCGCCATGCTAGCCGCCGCCGACCAGGCGAGCGAATTGTTGAAAGCGCTGGCCAACCGCCACCGCCTGCTCATCGTCTGCCAGCTGATCGAGAAGGAGCGTTCGGTGGGCGAGCTCGCCGCGCTTCTGAAACTGCGCGACTCCACCGTGTCGCAGCATCTGGCCTTGCTGCGCAAGGACGGCGTCGTCACCGCGCGCCGCGACGGCCAGACCATCTGGTACGCCATCGGCAGCCCGCCGGTGCGCGAATTGATCGGCACGCTCTATCGCACCTATTGCGACGTTCCGCCGCCGAAACGCAAGCGCGCCCGCCCCGCGCGCCGCCGCACGCTTGAGCCAAGTCAATGACCAACGCCGCCGCACGCGCGAAACGACGCTGACGCTCCGCCCGCATCCGGCCCGAAGAGGATTTTTCGACATGCGTACCGCCGCGATGATCCCGCTTCTGCTCGCCCTGTTCGCCGGCCCTGCGCTGGCGCAGCAGACGTTTACGGTCGAGCCGCAGACGGTCGCCGACGAGAAGGCCGTCTTCGCCACCGTCGAGAGCGCCAATGTCGTGCCGGCGCGCGCGCGCATCGGCGGCACCGTCGCCGAGCTGTCCGTCAAGGAAGGCGACGAAGTCAAGCAGGGCCAGGTGCTGGCGACGGTCGGCGACGAGAAGCTCGTGCTGCGGCTCAAGTCACTCGACGCGCAGATCGCCGGCCTCGACGCCCAGCTCGCGCAAGCCACGGGCGACCTCACCCGCGCCGAAGACCTGTTTTCCAAGGGCACCATTCCCAAGGCACGCCTCGACGAGATGCGCACCGCCTTCAATGTGGCGACCAATGCCCATCGCGCCCGCGTCGCCGAACGCTCGGTGATCGAGCAGCAATTGACCGAAGGCAAAGTGCTGGCGCCCACGGCCGGCCGCGTGCTGAAGGTCCCGGTCACCGCCGGCACGGTGATCCTGGCGGGCGAGCCGGTGGCGCGCATCGCCGAGAAAAATTTCGTATTGCGCTTGCGCGTGCCCGAGCGGCACGCACGCTTCCTCAAGGCCGGCGACAGCGTGCGCATCGACAGCGAAGAGCTCGGTACCAACGGCGCCAAGTTCGGCACCATCAAGCTGGTCTATCCGCAGATCGAAGACGGCCGCGTGGTGGCCGACGCGCAGGTCAAGGGATTGGGTGATTATTTCGTCGGCGAGCGTATTCGCGTCTGGGTCTCCGGCGGCGAGCGCAAGGGCTTCATCGTGCCGGCCTCGTTCATCGTCACGCGCTTCGGCATCGATTACGCCCGCGTACGCAAGGGCAAAGGCACGATCGACGTGCCGGTGCAGCGCGGCCGCGAACTGCCGCGCCCCGACATGCCCGACGCGCTTGAAATCCTGTCCGGCCTGAAACCCGGCGACGTCTTGGTGCGCCCGTGAAACTTGGACTGTCGGGGCACCTCACCCAAGCGTCGATCCGCTCGCCGCTGACGCCGCTGTTCCTGCTGGCGGCGCTGGCGGTCGGCCTGCTGGCGCTGCTCACCATCCCGCGCGAGGAGGAGCCGCAGATCAGCGTGCCGCTGGTCGATATCCGCGTCATCGCCGAAGGCCTGAAGGCGCCGGACGCGGTCGAGATGGTGACCAAGCCGCTCGAAGCCATCGTCAAGGGCATCGACAGCGTCGAGCACGTCTACAGCCAGACCGTCGACGACCGCGTGATGGTGACCGCGCGCTTCAAGGTCGGCACCAACGCCGACGACGCCATCCTGCGCGTGCACGAGAAAATCCGCGCCAATATCGACCGCATCCCGGTCGGCATCCCGGAGCCGCTGATCGTCGGCCGCGGCATCAACGACGTCGCCGTGGTGGTGCTCACGCTCTCGCCCAACCCGGAGGCGGCGGCGCGCTACAACGACAAGGATCTCTACCAGATCGCCCAGCAATTGCAGTTCGAGCTGGTGAAGACCGACAATATCGGCCTCACTTATATCTCCGGCGGCAACGCCCAGCAGATCCGGGTCGAGCCCGATCCGGAGAAGCTCTCGCTCTACGGCGTCACGCTCCAGCAACTGGTCGCCAAGGTGCGCGAGGCCAACCGTTCGTTTCAGGCCGGCAGCGTGCGCGACAACGGCACCATGCGCGACGTGGCCGCCGGACAGACGCTCGCCGGCATTCCCGATATCGGCCTCCTGCTGGTGACGACCCGCGACAACCGCCCGGTCTATGTGCGCGACGTCGCCAAGGTGGTGATCGGCCCCAGCCCGCGCGAGCACCGCGTCTGGATGGAGACGCCTGAGAAGGACGGCCCAAAGGGCGAGAGTGGGACCGCGTGCCCGCGGTCAGCGTCGCCTTTGCCAAGCGCGCCGGCGCCAATGCGGTGGTGGTGGCGGAGGACCTGCTGGCGCGGCTCGACAGCGTCGAAGGCCGCCTGGTGCCGCACGATGTGAACGTCACCGTCACCCGCGACTACGGCGAGACCGCCAACGACAAGGCCAACGAGCTGTTGTTCCATCTGGCGCTTGCCACCGTCTCCATCGTGGTGTTGATCGCTTTCGCCATCGGCTGGCGCGAAGCGCTGGTCACCGCCGTCGTGATCCCCACCACCATCCTGCTCACGCTCTTTGCCGCCAAGGTGATGGGCTACACCATCAACCGCGTCAGCCTGTTCGCGCTGATCTTCGCCATCGGCATCTTGGTCGACGACGCTATCGTGGTGGTGGAGAACATCGCCCGCCACTGGGCGATGAAGGACGGCCGCTCGCGCATGCAGGCCGCCATCGAGGCGGTGGCGGAGGTCGGCAATCCGACCGTCGTCGCCACGCTGACCGTGGTGGCGGCACTGCTGCCGATGCTGTTCGTCTCCGGCCTGATGGGCCCCTACATGGCGCCGATCCCGGCCAATGCCTCGGCCGCCATGCTGTTCTCGTTCTTCGTCGCCATGGTGATCGCGCCCTGGCTGATGCTCAAATTGCACCCGGAAGGCAAGCCGGTGCACGAGCACGAGGCCGCGCACGGCGAAGGCTTCCTCGGCCGGCTCTATCGCCGCTTCGCCAGCCCGATCCTGCGCACCCGCAAGCGCGCCTGGATTTTCCTGATCGGCGTCGGCGTGGCGACCATGGCCGTCTGCGTGCTGTTCTATACCGAGAACGTGACGGTCAAGCTGCTGCCGTTCGACAACAAGTCGGAACTGTCGGTGGTGATCGACCTGCCCGAGGGCGCCACGCTGGAAGACACCGAGCGCACGCTGTTTTCGATTGCCGACATTGCGCGGCAATTGCCGGAAATCCGCTCGATCGAGACTTATGCCGGCACGCCGGCGCCGTTCAATTTCAACGGGCTGGTGCGGCACTATTACATCCGCGAGGCGCCTGAACTGGGCGAATTGCATCTGAACTTGGCGGCGCGCGGTGAGCGCGGGCGCAGCAGTCACGCTATCGCGCTCGATCTGCGCGCGCGCCTGAAGAAAGTCGTTCTGCCCGCCGGCACGGTAGCGCGCGTGGTCGAGGTGCCGCCGGGACCGCCGGTGCTGTCGACGCTGCTGGCCGAAGTTTACGGACCGGATTCAAAAACGCGCCGCGACGTCGCCAATGAACTGAAGAAAATCTTCGCCTCGGTTCCCTACATCGTCGACGTCGACGATTCGATCGGCCAGCCGCGCCCGCGCCTGCGCATCTCCATCGACCAGGACCGCCTCGAATTCTTCGGCGTCGAGCAAAGCGACGTCTACGACACCATCCAGGCGCTGTTCGGCGGCACCACCGTCGGCTACTCGCACCGCGGCGAAGGCCGCAACCCGATCGAGATCGTGGTGCGGCTGCCCAAGCGCAGCCTGTCGTGGAGCGATGCGCTCGCCTCGACGCCGGTGCCCGCCAATGTCGTGCCCGGCTCCAGGAAGGTGGTCGAGCTCGGCGACGTGGTGCGCGTGACCGAAGAGGTCGGCTCGCCCACCATCTTCCGCCGCGACGGCCATTTCGCCGACATGGTGATGGGCGAATTGGCCGGCGCCTACGAGGCGCCGATCTACGGCATCCTCGCCGTCGACAAGCGGGTGGACGCGCACGACTGGGGCAAGCTCGGCACGCCGACCGTCCGCTTCCACGGCCAGCCGGCAGACGAGGCCAAGCCGACCATTCTGTGGGACGGCGAATGGGAGATCACTTACGTCACTTTCCGCGACATGGGCGCCGCCTTCATGGTGGCCATCGTCGGCATCTACATCCTGGTGGTGGCACAATTCGGCAGCTTCAAACTACCGCTGGTAATCCTGACGCCGATCCCGCTCACGCTCATCGGCATCGTGCTCGGCCACTGGCTGTTCGGCGCGCCCTTCACCGCCACCTCGATGATCGGCTTCATCGCGCTCGCCGGCATCATCGTGCGCAATTCAATCCTGCTGGTGGATTTCATCCGCCACGGCGGCGGCAAAGACAAAACCCTGCGCGAGGTGCTGCTGGAAGCCGGCAGCGTGCGCTTCAAGCCGATCCTGCTGACGGCGCTGGCGGCCATGATCGGCGCCGCGACCATCCTGCTCGACCCGATCTTCCAGGGGCTGGCGATCTCGCTGCTGTTCGGGCTGGCGTCGTCGACGCTGCTCACCGTGCTGGTAATCCCGGCGATTTATGTGGTCTTGCGCGATCCCTATTGGGTCGTCGAAGGCTGACGCGATCGCTGGGGGATCGTCTAAACTCGCCGCCCGCGCAGGAGTTCGTCAACGCCAGCCTTGTGGGGGAACGACATGACAAATGACGATTTCGAAACTGATGTTTCGACCGAAGACAAAGTGGCACTCCATGCATTGGCGGAAATGCTGTCCGAAGGGGTTGCATACTCGCTCGTTGCCGCAATCAGCGAGCTATTGGACCAAGAGCTGCCGAGGTTGCTGCCATACGAACTTCCCGAAGATGTGGCAGGCAGCATGGCCAGCGCCCTCAAAAAAGCCATGCCGGACATCTTGGAAAAACGGGTCGCCAGCTTGTTAGGCCAAGGATTGGCAGCGCAACTCGCAGACCTGTTGGCCGACACGACAGCACTTAAGGTGTTCGGTGAGGTGGTGCGTACAGGACGCAATCCAGACGAAGCAGAAGGTCAGCCGGAATGACTGGTGGCCCCGCGCTGCCACCACTTCATGTAATGGGCCCTTGCTTGACAGCGTTTGCCGGCAATCCCTATATCCGCCCGTCCCGGATCGAGATGCCGGGCTTTTCGTTGGCGGGGTAGCTCAGTTGGTTAGAGCAGCGGAATCATAATCCGGAGGTCGGGGGTTCAAATCCCTCCCCCGCTACGAAAGCCGCCTTCCGAACAAAGGCTTAGCCGCGCGAAGTCTGGCTATTTCGCCTGCGTGTGCGGCGTCACCGCGGAAGGCGGGATCACCGGCATGATGCCGCCGCCCGGCGGCGGGTGCTTCATGGCCGGATCCACATGCGGCGGCGGACAGATCACGCCGTTCGACTGCGCCAGCTTCTGGCTGAGCGCCTTGCCCTCCGGCGTTATTACGTCCACGCCACCGCCCTCACCCACGGTGCTGCGCGTTTCGCAAGGATTGGGCTTGCCGCGTTCCGCATGTGACACCACCGGCGGCTCGGTCTTCGGCGGCGTCTGCGCAACCGCCGCCGCCGGCAATATCAACGCCAGCGCCAAGCCGATTAATCGCATGTGCCGTTCCATTGTTCCTCTCCCTTGTTCGGGGAGATAACGGTTTAACGGAACGGTGGGTTCCCTCACCTATTTCAAGCGTTCGAAACGAATGAGCGCGAAATGCCCCATCGGCGGCATCGGCCGCCGCTCCAGCACGCGCACCGAGCCGTTGCGCTGCGCCCAGTCGGCGAGCCTTTGGTAGGGAAATTCCGGCCGCCAGCCGAGCCGGCGCGCGACCGGCGCGAAACCTTGCTCGAACAGCCGGCGCGGGCCGCTTTCCGCGCCGATGTGGTTGACCAGGATGATCTCGCCGCCGGGCCGGATCACGCGCGCGAATTCGTCGAGGGTCTCCTCCGGATGCGGCACCGCCGTGATG
>CAWFEO010000040.1:0-15069 GCA_963814885.1 uncultured Alphaproteobacteria bacterium
ACCTCTCTCCGCCTCATCCTGAGGAGGGCGCGAAGCGCCCGTCACCGCAAGTCGGTCTCGGCCGACTTGCGCACCTACGATCCGATCTCGGGTAAACCCGAGATCGGTGGATGGGGCGGCCCCATGCTTCGAGATGCCCGCTATGCGGGCTCCTCAGCATGAGGCCGAGATAGGCTGTTATCGCAGCGCCTAAGCCTTCTTCGGCAGCGCCACGATCATGTCGAGCTCGATGCGGGCGCCGGGCGACGACAATTGATTGATGCACACCGTCGTGCTGGCCGGGAGCCAATCGCCGAAATACTTGGCCATGGTGGCGTGCATGGCGTCGGCGTCGCGGAAGTCGGTCAGATATTTCGTCACTTTAACAACGTCGCGCCAGCTCGCGCCGGTCTCGTCGAGGATCGACTGGATCGCCGCCATGGCGCGGTCAGTCTGCTCCTCGATGGAATGCGGATGCACGTGCTCGGCGTCCACGTGCGGATGCTTGTGATAGAGCGGCGACGGCGTCGCGCCCGACAGGAACATCAGGTCGCAGGCGCCGACGATGCGCACCGCCGGCGCGTAGGGCATGGTGTGCGCCTCCTCCGGCTTCGGGTGCACCGGCTCCAGCCTGAAGCTTGCTTGCTGCTTGGTCATCACGGACATGCGCACCTCCCTTGCGGCCCGGCCAATTTGGGACCGAAAAGGAGCCGCGTGCAACGGCTGAGTTGATCGCGGCGCGGGACGCGCTAACGTGCGCCGCCAGCCGGTAAGGAGCCCCGAATGCCGTCCACGATCCTCGATTCCGCGGTGTTCCGCGGTATTTTCACCACCGAAGCGATGCGCGACGTGTTCTCCGACGAGAACCGGGTGCAGAAATATCTCGACTTCGAGGCGGCGCTGGCGCGCGCGCAAGCGCGGCTGAAAATCATCCCGCAGGAGGCCGCCGACGAAATCGTCGCCCACTGCGACCTCAAGTTCATGGACATGGCCAAGCTGAAGGAGGCCACCGAGAGGATCGGCTATCCCGTGCTGCCGGTGGTCCAGCAACTGGTGGCGGCGTGCAAGGACAAGCTCGGCGAATGGAGCCACTGGGGCGCCACCACCCAGGACATCACCGACACCGCCACCGTGCTGCAGATTCGCGAGGCGCTTCGCCTTGTCGAACAGGACATCGATGCCATTTGCGAGGCGCTGGCCACGCTCGCCAAAAAATACCGCGACACGCCCATGGCCGGGCGCAGCAACCTGCAGCAGGCGGTGCCGATCACCTTCGGCTACAAGATGGCGACCCTGCTCGCCGGTTTCGAGCGCCACAAGCAGCGCCTGGCGGAGCTGAAGCCGCGCGTGTTGGTCGGAGAATTCGGCGGCGCCGCCGGCACATTGTCGTCGCTCGGCAAAGACGGGTTGAAGGTGCAGGTCGAGCTGATGAAGGATTTACAGCTCGGCCAGCCGGCGATTGCCTGGCACACCGTGCGCGACACCATCGCCGAGGTCGGCTGCTTCCTCGGGCTGGTCACCGGCTCCTGCGGCAAGATCGCCTTCGACGTGAAGCTGTTGATGCAGACCGAGGTGGAGGAAGTCTACGAGCCGTTCCACCAGGGCCGCGGCTCGTCCTCGACCATGCCGCAGAAACGCAACCCGATCTCGTCGGTCTACATCACCGCGCAGACCGCCATGGTGCGGCAACTGGTGGCGGCGCTGCTGGAGGCGATGGTCGAGGACCACGAGCGCTCCACCGGGCCGTGGGAAATCGAATGGATCGCGCTGCCGGAGATTTTCATGCTGTCGGCCGGCGCGCTTTCGCAAACGCGTTTCCTGGTCGAGGGCTTGCAGGTCAACGAGAAGAAGATGCGCGCGAACCTCGACATCACCAACGGGTTGATCATGTCGGAAGCGGTCATGATGGGGCTGGGCGCCAAGATGGGCCGCAACCGCGCGCACGACGTGGTCTACGACGTTTGCCGCGAGGTGGTGAAGACCGGACGCCCGCTGCTCGATCTGCTGGAAGAGAACAAGGAAATCAGCAAGCACGCCGACGGCAAGATGCTGGCGAAGCTGGTCGATCCGGCCAATTACCTCGGCGTGGCCGGCGAGATGGTGGACCGGGTGCTCAAGATGCGGAGGTAGGTTACGCCGTCTTCGGCATCGTTTTCCAGATTGCCAGCGCCACCAGCAGCGTCGCGGCGCCTAACCCCAAGAACAAAGTCGGCAGCGTCACGCCGGCCTTCTGCAACAAGGCCACCACCACCGTCGCAACCGTCATGAACGCGGCGTTAAGCACATTGACAGCGGCGATGGTGCGGGCGCGGTAGGCCACATCGGACCACGCCTGCACCGCGGCGAAGGCCGGCACGACAAACAGGCCGCCGGCCACCGCCATGCCGAAAAGATCGATGGCCGCGCGCAGGCCGAGGCCCGAAGTCAGCACCACATTAGGTTCCCGCAGGACCGACGACGCCACATGGCCGTAGCTCGCATAACCGAGATCGAGCGCGAACGCGGCGATCAGCACGGCGCCCACCAGCGTGGTGTTGAGCACGATGCGTCCGCGCGCGATCGCCGCGGCCAGTCCCGAACCTAAACCGACCGCAATCGAGAACAATGCGAGATAGGCGGTGACCGTGTCCTCGTTGCCGCCGATCAGCACCTTGATCAGCGGCGGCAGCAGCGACAGCACCACGATGCCGGTGAGCCAGAACCAGCTCGACACCATGGCGCCCCACCACAGTTTGCTGTCAGCCCACAAGTGGCGGAGCATGGCGGCGGTCGAAGCCGCGATATTGAGCGTGACCTTGAGCTGCGGCGCGCCCTTGCCGCTCGGCGGAATTAGCAGCGCCGAAAACCAGCAGGCGAGCGCAAAGCCGACCACCAGCGCGCCGAACAGCCTGGCGTCACCGCCATTGTGCGCGGCGAGCCCCGCTGCGATGGTGCCGGTGAGGATGGCAATGAAGGTCGCGCCTTCCACCAGCGCGTTGCCCGTCGGCAATTCCTCGCGCCGCAAATGGTCGGGCAGGATGCCGTATTTGACCGGGCCGAACAGGGCCGAGACGGTGCCGAAGCCGGCGAGCGCAACGAACATGATGACCACGGAATGGCGCTCATAGCCGTGGACAGACAGGCCGGCGATGAACATCTCGGCAAACTTCAACACCTGCGCCATGCGCGCCTTGTCGAAGCGGTCGGCCAGTTCGCCGCCGAGCCCGGACAGAAAGAAGAAGGGCGCGATGAACACGGCGCTGGCCAACGTGATCAGCGCCTCGCTGTTGTCGCCTTTGACCTGGAACAAGATCAGAAAGACCAGCGCGGTCTTGAGAAAATTGTCGTTAAAGGCCGCGAAGAACTGGCAGAAGAACAGCGGCGCGAAACGCCTCGACAGCAGCAGGGGCGGCGCGGGCATGCGGATTACAACGGAAGCCGGATCGAGGATTGCAGATCGGCGAGCAGGAATCGCAGGTCGAGTTCCCTGAATTCGCGGAACGCCCGCTTCACCCAGCGTTGCAGCTCGGTCGCGACCTCCGGCGGAAGATCGGCGGCCGCCAACCCTTCATCCGAAAACGAAAACGGCGGCGTCTCGACGTATTTGCGCACGCCCGGCGCCAGCACCGGCAGCCGCACCACCACCTCGCCGCTGCCGGCGAGCTGGTACTTGTCCCGGTATTGTGCGCTGCCGAAGATCTCGTTGTGGACCGGCGCCAGCACGGCATGCGGAAAGCGGCTGCGCAAGCCGCGATAGGCCGCGACCGAGGTCGCGTCCGGGGTCATCGCGAACAGGATGGCCGGCGCGACCGCGCGTTTGAGGGCTTCCTCGGCAAATCCGATCTGTTGGGCCAGCGCGAAGAAGCTCTCGAACGATTCGTGGCCGAGATCGACGACCTTGGCGCCCTCGTCCTCGCCGATAAGCCGGTCAAACAGCGCCATCTGCCCCTTGATGTCGTCGATCCTGGAAACGACCGTATGCTCCGGCAGGTACTGCGCCAGCGTATCCCCGCCGGTGTTGAGATCGAAAGCCGCGACCGATCGCCCCTCTTGGGCGTGAAAATCGACGAGCAGCCGGGCCAGCAGCGTCTTGCCGACGCGCGAACGCGGCGAGGCGACGATGGTGACTGAGCTGCGCAACGTCATCACGTCACCGCGAGCGGTCCGCGCGACGGCGCGGTTTGAGACGCCGGAGCCGGAGCGGTTTTGAAGTCGGACCCTGACATGGCCCGCGCGCTAGCCGGCGGCCTGGCGGGGACTGCTTTCCGCTTTCGACGAGACCAGGTCGATGAGCTTCACCCGGTCGTACTCGCTCCAGACATTGCCGAGCCAGTGGCGGACATAGCCGCGCAGAACGAACGAGTAATTCGCCGCTTCTTCCTTGGCGTCCTTGTTGGCGATGAACGACACGAACGGCGTGCTGGCGACTTCCACCTGCTCGCAGGCCATTTCATTGAGCTTGGGGATACTGATCTCGGAGGCACCCTTGATCTGCTTGAAATAGAAATTGTAGGTCGCCGGGTCCCACTCGAAGAACGTGGTGTCGTTGATGCGGTTCTTCACCAGGAAATAGCTGGCGTCGCCCACGAAGCGGGCGGTTTCCGCGATTTCGTTGAGCGAGGCGATCGAGGGGCCGAGGATATGGAATACGGCGAACGTGATCTGGTCCTTCCTGGCCGATTCGATGAAGCCGATGTCGCTCAGCGCCTGCAACGTCGGCGACAACAGGCCGGCGCGCACATCGATGACCGTGACACGGGAATCGGCGCCGCCGAGCGTGTCGAAGATCTTCATCTGATCGGCGACCGAGGTGACGTCGACGACTTCGCTAACGTCCGGATGAAACCGTTTGAGGGTTCCGCGCGGCCATTCGGTGTCGAAGGCGCGGACCGGCGTTCCATGTGCGCCGAAATAATCGAGCAAAGTGCGGGCGACAGTGGTTTTTCCGACGCCGCCCTTGTCAGCGCCGACAAGAATCACGGTTGGTTTGGCCATATGGCTACTCTTTAGGCGATGAGAAGAATGGGTGGCTTTGGGCTTCTGGCGCTATCCTACAACGTTATAAGGGGCCGACCATGACAGGATTATGCTCGGCAACGCAGACAGATAGGCGTCGCGAAAGGCTTCGTGAGATAAATACTTCCACATTTCAACAAGATTGGCCAAGATCGGTTCCGGGGAGATAGCCGATGGCAACAATTTTCAACCAAGACACGGTGTCCAGTGAAAGTCCGGACGGTAACGCGAGCCGCCAGCGGTTGCTCACTACCGCCCGCGTACCGGGGACCGCCATTCTGCTCGACCGCCTGACGCTGCAAGCCGGCGGCGAACTTGCGCTGACGGTGCCGGCGACCAGTCTGGCCTGGCTCCAGGTGCTCGACGGAAACGTGACGCTGACGCGTGGCGGCGACCGCCAGCCCCTGACCGCCGCCCACGTCGCGTTGCTGCCACCGGGTTTTGCCGGCACGCTGCGCGCCGACGACGGCGCCACTTTGCTGCATGGGGAAATTCCCGATGCCGCGCGGCTCGATCCACGCTTTGCGCAGGAACCGCCGCAATTCCGCGTCTCCGACTGGACGCGCGAGCCGGTGCTCGATTCCGAGCACGACGCGCGCAAGCGTATCTATCTGGTGACGCCGAAGCTGTTCGGCACCAAGGCGGTGAAAGGTGAGATGATCATCTATCCGCCCGGCACCGCCGCCGCCAATCATCATCACGAAGGCGGCGAGCATTTCATGTATGTGCTGCGCGGACGCGGCACGGTCTATGCGAACGAGCAGCCGTTTCCGGTGCGCCAGGGCGACGTCATCTATTATCCCGATCGCGAGCGGCATTATCTCGAAGCCGCCAAGGATGAAGAGCTGGTGTTCGCGGAATTTTTCGCCCCGGCCGAGCACAAGACCGTGTGGGTCAACCCGGCCGAAGTGTGCACCTGGCTGCCGACCGGCCGCGACATCCAGGGGCGTGCGCCTGCGCGCGAGATCGAGGCGCACAGGTCGGACCAGGTCGCGAGCCCGCAGGATGTCTAGGGAGAAGCCCGCCTCCCCGGCAACGCGCTAGCGCGCCAGCCGCCGCGCCACCTTCATCTGCTGGACGGTATCGCCGGCAAGATGGGTCCAGATGATGGCGTCACGGCATAGTTTGTCGGTGTGGTGATCCATGCGGCAGCCGTCGGCGCCGCGCACGCTCATATAGAGTTCGGTCACCTCCTGCACGACATAGGTTGAATAGTTCATGGCGAGGCCCGCGTTAAAGGAGTGGATCTTCTTGTCGTGCTCCCAGGCGACCCGCATGACGAAGGAGCGCAGCGCCTCGGTCAGCATGAACATCTTGTTGATCTGCAACTGCACGTTCTGCTGTGCGAACAGCATTTGGCCGCCTTGCTTGGCGGACTTGGCATAACGCATCGCCGCCTCGCAAGCATCGGTGCAAATTCCGAGCGCGTTTGCGCAGAGCTCCAGATCGCCGAAAATATCTCCGCCGGTGGTGTCGCCACCTTGGCCGCCTGCCTTGCGCACCGCGCCGCCTACTTCGCCGACGACATTGGCGTGCGGCACGCGCGCGTTTTCGAAAATCATCTCGCCATTCTGGTAGAAACGCCAACCGCTTTTGTTGAACACCTTGCCGATGCGGAAGCCGGGCGTGTCGTGCGGCACCAGGAACATGGTGGTGCCCTGCCTAAGCGGCACCGTCGCGTCGGTGCGGGCGTCGATGAAGAACAGCTTGCCGACCGGCGCGTTGGCGATGAACGCCTTTTCGCCGTTGAGAATCCACTCATCGCCCTTGCGTTCCGCCTTCAGCTTCAGTCCCGCCTTGGGGTCGTCGTCAGGCGGCAGGCGATTGTCGGAGCCGGCGCCCGGCTCGGTGATGCCCTTGCCGAGCACGAAAGTGTCGTCGGCAACGAACGGCGGCAGGAAGCGCTGCTTCTGCTCCTCGGTGCAGGATTGCGAGATCAGATGGCTCCACTTCCAGTTCTGGCTGAAGGCCTTGGAGATCGCGCTGTCCGCCTTGGCGAGTTCGGTCATCACCAGCGCCTGCGTGACAAAGTCGGTGCCGTGGCCGCCCCATTCCTTCGGCACGGCCAGAGTGCGGAAGCCGAGCTTGGAGCCCTTCTTGATGATGTCCCAATCCCAGGTCTCGCGCGCCGTTTCGATCGCGTCGCGTTCCAGCGAGATCGGCCGGATTTCCTCGTCGGCGAATTTGCGCGCCGTTTCCTGCCAGTGGCGCTGTTCGTTGCTCAGTGAGAAGTCCATGGGCCGGTCCTTATGTCGTGGTCCTGTTTCGCGCGCTTGCGCGCGGCGATGGCGATGTCATTCCGCCGCGCGCGGCATGGCGTCGGAGGGACGGCGATAGCGGAAGATGGCTTCGGCGATGCGCAGCTTGGCGTCGCCGGCGCCGTTGCCGGTGTGCAGACAGACGCGCGCATCGTGGACGTATTTCTGCAGCGGCATGTCGCGCATGACGCCCATGGCGCCGAACACCTCGGCGGCGTGCTTGGCGGCTTCCAGCATCGCCTCGCCGGTGAACACCTGCGCGATGGCCCGCAGCGGCAGGTCGGGCAGGCTGCGGTCGGCATAGGCTTCCGCGTGGTCCGAGGCCCAGGCGGCCTGCCAGATGGCGGCGCGCGCCACTTCGATCCTGATCGCGGTATCGGCCAGCTTGGTGGCCATTGCCTGATGCTCGGCCAACGGCCGCCCGCCTTGGATGCGGATCCGGGCATAGTCGACCGCGGCCTCGTAGGCGGCGCGCGCGATGCCGAGGTTCAGGGCCGCAAACAGCGGAGCGCCGCGGCCGGACATATCCGCGTTCGCAAGCAGATCACCGGCCCTTTCGTCGAGCAGATGATCCGCCGGCACCCGGCAATCTTTGAGGTCGAGATCGCCGCACGGTCCATGGGTCCAGGGCCGCTCGTGGGCGCGCACCGTCAGGCCGGGGGCATCGGCCGGCACCAGCACAAAGCGCGTGCCCGGCTCGCCGGCAAGCTTGACTTCGATCGCGAACAACCCGGCGAGCGGCGCGTTGGCGACGCAGTCCTTGTTGCCATTGAGCAGCCATGCGCCGTCGCTTGCCTTGGCCGCCGTCGTCTTGACGTCCCGCTCGATCGCGGCCGGCCGGGAATAGTTCACGCCCAACCGGGTGTCGTTGCCGAACTCACGATCGGCGACCGCGAGATGGTAGCGGTCGTTCTCCAGGAACGCCGGCAGGAAACGGTCGCGCTGCGGCGTCCGTCATCGCTTGGTCGAACAGGACATGACCGAGCCGCGATGTCTCCGAAAATAGCGCGGCGATGTCGGCATCGCCCGCGGCCAGTTCCTCGGTCACGATACAGCAGGTCAGCGCATCGGCGCCCACACCGCCGCGATCTTCCGACAAGGCCAGCGTGCGCATGCCGAGTTGCGAGACTTGGTCGAGCAAGTCCATCGGCAGGCTGCGGTCGCGCACGTCGATACGGTCGGCCTTGAGCATGACCGGCTTGATCTCGCGTTCGACGAAGTCGCGAAGCGTGTCGCGGAATTCCAGCTGTTCGGGACTGAGTTGAAGATTGTACATTTTCGCTTGCCTTCGGAATTGACGTTCTTTTTGGATGTGTCCGGTGTTGTCGAGATATTACTGCATGGCTGCGGCGATGGCGTCACCCATTTCCTGCGTGCTGGCCTTGCCGCCAAGGTCCGCGGTCAGATGCTTGGCTTCGGCGACGACCTTTTCGACGGCGCTCTGAATGCGCTGCGCGGCAGCCGCCGCCTTCGGCTCGTTGCGTTTGCGGCCGAGCCAGGCCAGCAGCATGTGCCCGGAGGTGATCATGGCGTAGGGATTGGCGATATTGCGGCCGGCGATGTCCGGCGCCGAGCCGTGGGTGGCCTGCGCCATCGCCTGCCGCTCGCCGACGCAAAGGCCGGGCGCGAGCCCGAGCCCGCCGACCAAACCGGCGCCGATATCGGTGAGGATGTCGCCGAACTGGTTGGTGGTGACAATGACGTCGAAGCGCTGCGGATTGGTGACGAGCTTCATCGAGATCGAGTCGATCAGCACCTCGTCATAGTCCACGTCGGGAAATTCCTTCGCCACCTTGCGGCATTCCTCGGCAAACATCCCGCAGGCGAGCCGATAGACCGGCTCCTTATGCGCGGCGGTGACCTTCTTGCGCGGCCGCGTGCGCGCGATTTCGAAGGCCTCGCGCGCCACGCGGTTCGAGCCTTTGCGGGTGATCACGCGCATGGCGACGGTGATCTCGTCGTTGGGGCGGAATTCCGGAGCGCCGGCAACCACCGTCTCCGAGTAGAGCATGCCCTCGGTGATCTCGCGTACGAATACGATGTCGACGTCCTTGTGGATCGACGTCACGTTCGGATAAGAGCGGGATGGGCGCACGGACGCGAATAGATCGTACTTCTTGCGCACCGGCGGCATCACCCAAGTGGGATCATTGCGCGGATAGGCGGCGTGCCCGATCGGCCCCATGATCCAGCCGTCGAGCTCCCACAAAGCCTTTTCCGTCGGCGCCGGCAGGGTATTGCCGTGCTGGTCATGCCCGTGCTTGCCGATCGGCAAAGTTTGCCAATCGATGGCAAGGCCGGTCCGCGCCGCCGCTGCCTTCATTACCTTGACGCATTCGGGCACGACTTCGTGCCCGATATCGTCGCCGAGCAAAATTCCGATCTTCAAACCAGCGTCTCCGGTTGGGGATAGGCCGTCAGGGCGGCGGCGCAATTCCAGGCGTCACCGGCACGGTTCCGGCGATGCAGGATCGCAAGCGACGTGTGTGTTGGCGGGTAGAAATTCGTCGAAATGAACCTCGGTCGCTGCGTAGCGCCGGTTAGGCTAGCCCCACGACGGCGCGTGTTGCAACGGCTGCCACGGCTGCAGGCGCGCAATTTATGCGTTTTCACAGGGCGATAACGCAGTGCGGTTAAGGAAAAAAATGTCGGTCACGGGCTACACCGCAATCCGCACTGCCCGCAACCGCTATTGCGCGGTCAGTCCGCCGTCCAGGACCAGCGTCTGGCCGGTGATCGAGACCGCGCCGGGACTGGCGAGGTAACAGACAGCCGCGGCCACCTCTTCCGGCGTGATGAAGCGGCCGAGGGGCATGCGTGCAAGCATTCGCTCGCGTGCTTGCGGGTCGTGCATCTTCTGGCGCGAGGGCGTGAGCACGGTCGCCGGCGCGATCGCATTGACCCGAATGTTATGGCCGGCCCATTCGATCGCCAGCATTTTGGCCATCTGGATCAGCCCGCCCTTGCAAGTTCCATAGACCGAGCGGCCGGCAAATCCGGCCAGACCGTGGGTCGAGGCGATGTTCACGATGCAACCCGGACGGTTGCGGGCGATGCAATGGGCGGCGAATTTCTGCGACAGAAAATACGCGCCTCTGAGGTTGATGGCGACGACATCGTCCCAATCGGTCCAGGTGACGTCGAGCGCAGGTTTGACCAGCGCACGGCCGGAATTGTTGACCAGGACGTCGATGTCGCCGAACGCATCTACCGCGGCGCCGAATGCTTGCGCGATGTCGGCCTCGACCCGCAAATCGAGTTGCAGCGGAACGACCTTGCGGTTCTGAACGGCCGGGTCGCGCAACAGCTCGTCGAGCCGTCCGCTTTCGCGGCTCGATACCGCGAGATTGTAACCCGCGCGCGCCAAGCCGCAGGCAATGCCATAACCGATCCCGGTCGACGCGCCGGTAACGAATGCGGTGCCGCTGGCCGGTGACGTCATCGCGCGTGATCCATTTCCGTCCGCCCTCGTCGCGTTCACTCGGCGCAATCGCCCGATGGTGACTGAACGAACCGGCTTAGAATGCTGGTGCCGGCGGAGGGATTTGAACCCCCGACCCCCCGCTTACGAAGCGGATGCTCTACCGCTGAGCTACGCCGGCCAGCGCATGATCCTGAAAAACGGCGACCGGTTTTCCGACAAGATCACGCGCAAACAAAGTGACCACCCGCGCCACAGATATCGGCGCATGCCCGTTATTGCAAGCAATACACCGGCACCGCTGGCGCGGGGCTTAACGGAAAAACTGCCGGATTCGCTGCCAGGCATCGCCGGCCGGCGGGTGTCGGCTCCGGCACCGGATCGCCGTCGAGGCCGGAATCCGGCCCCGGATCGTCGGGCGCGTGCACCAGCGGGATCACCGGTTCGACCGGCTTGGGTTCAACAGACTTGGGTCCGACAGACTTGGGTCCGACAGCTGGTCCGACAGACTTGGGCTCGACGACCGGCTTGGCCTTGGCCGCCGGCGTTTCGGAGGGTTTCGCCGGTTCGCGCGCCGGCTCCGCTGCCGGCTCCGCTGCCGGCTTGGCAGCAACCTCGGCCGCCGGCACCGCCTTCGCCGCGGGCGCGGCAATTTCGATCACCGCTTCGGCCGGCGCCGGCGGCGGCGTCACCTCGATCACCGGGCGGCTGACGCCGATCTCGGCCAATGGCAGCTTCCATTCGAAACCGTCGAGCCGGCCGTTGGGCGTCACCGGCAGCCAGCGGTCGGAGACCACGCCGTCGGCGGTCCACACCGGATCGCCAGAGGCGCGCATGGCGCGCGCCATCCATTCGCGCACGCGGCCCTCGTCGCCATGCTCGCTCTGCTCGATCTCCGCCATCAGCGCGGCGACGCGCCGCGTCGGCGCCGACAAGTAGGGCGCCAGCGCATCGCGCGCGGTCTTGAACTCGCGCGCGTCGAGCGCGGCGCGCGCCACGGCAATCGCGCCTTCGAGCTGGCCCGGCACTTTCGCCGCCAATTTCTGCATGCGCGTGAGACGATCGCGCGCGCTGTCGCCGAAGCGCAGATTGGCGTAGGCGTCCGCGATGTCGGGATGCGGATTGATCTTCCACGCCGCTTCCAGAATATGCGCGGCCTTGCGTTGCTCGTTCGATTCGGCCAGCCGCCGCCCGGCCATCGCCGCCGCCGGCACCAGATCGGGCGCGAGCTTGACGGCTTCCAGCACCGCTGCACGCGATGCATCGCGATCGAGTTCGTCCAGCGCCTGCGCGCGCGCGGTCAGCAGCACCGCGCGCTTGCGGCGGTAGTCCGGTTTCGCCAGCGTACTTTTCATGTGATCGAGCGCTACGAGCGCGCCGCCCCAGTCGGCGGTGGCGCAGCGGTCGTCGAGCACCGCCTGCCCGGCCCAGGCCAGCGAAGGCTCCACCATGGTCGCCTGCTCGGCGACGAGGCGCGCGGCATGCGGGTCGTTGCGGCGCTGGGCTTCGATATAGAGCCCGCGCAAGCCGAGCAGCTTGGTGTCGTCGTGCCTGATCATCTCGCGAAAGGCGCGCTCGGCGCCGCTGCGGTCGCCGGCCATCTGCGCCGACTGCGCGGTCAGCAGCAGCGTGAGCGGATCGCCGGGCGACAGCCTGGCGGCATCGTCGGCCGATTTGCGCGCCAGCCGCAGATCGCCGGAACCGATGGCGATCAGCCCGCGGGTGAGCGCGAGATAGCCTTTAACGGCGCGGCGGTGGCGGAAGAACAGCGACACCTGGTCGGGCGAGCGCAAGATGCCGCGCACGATGGCCCACAGCAGTAAAAGGATCAGGACCAGCGCGGTGACGGCAAGCGCCGCCATCGTGACCGAAGTCTCGATGCGGTAGCCGAGCCAGGTGACGGCGACTTCGCCCGGGCGGTCGGCGACCCAGGCAATGCCGAATGCGATCAGCGCCACCGAGAGCAGGAACAGGACGACCCGGATCATTGCGGCAACCCACGCGCCGCGTCCGACGCAAATTGGCGCGCGGCGGCAAGCGCCTTTTGCCGCGCCACCACCTTGGTGACCCAGTCTGCCGCCTGCTGGCGCGCGGTCGCCGGCAGCTTGCCGATGGCGGCCAGCGCGCCGTCGATGTCGGCTTTGGCTGCCGCGGCTTCGAGGCGCGCCAGCACGGCGGATGGATCGTCGCCGGCGGGCGCATCGGTCGGCCGAATGCGTACCAACTTGCGCGCATTGGCTTGCAGCCGTTCGAGGAAACCGCCGGACGCCGCTTTGCTGCCGGACGCTTTCATCAAAGTGGGGATGAGCGCACGCAGCTCCTGCGTCAGCGCCGCTTTGCCGGGAAGGCCGTCCGCCGCGAACGTATCGAGCGGCGCCAAGGTGCTTTCATCGGCGCCGAGCGATTTCACTTGCGCCAGCTCGGTTTGATATGGGGCGCCGCTCTCCACCGCGTCGCGCAACGCGGCCGCGCTCAGCGCCAGCCGCGCCGCGGTATCGGTGGCCGACGTCTTGCCGATTTGCGCGCGCACTGTTTCGACCGATTGCGCGAGCGCGCCGATGCGTTTTTGCACCTCTGCAAGCTGGGCGGGATCGACCGCGGACGAGGCCTGCGAAGCCGCGTTCTTTACGCTGTCACGCAATTCGCTGACCGCCTTCTCGGCCGCCGCCGCACTTTGCTCTGCCTGGTTGGCCTTGGCCGCGATGTCGTCGCTGCGTTTGGTGAGCGCGGCGAGCGCCACGCCGAGCGACTTCATGGCGCTGTCCGCGGCCGTCAACTTCTTCGACACAGCCGCGTCGCCGGGCGGAACCTTGGCGATGTCGCTTTCGATCTTGCTCAGACGCTGGCGCAGCGCATCGACGGCTTGATTGTCGGTTGCCGGCGCCGGACGGCTTTGCAGCTCCTGCACCTGTTTTTGCAGCGCCGCAATCTGGGCGCTCCCATCGTTCGATGTGACCGGCACCGCCGGCAACAAGCCGAGATACCACACTGCGGCCAGCACGCCGGTTGCAACAATTCCGCCGGCCAATCCGGCGGCAATCGCGGCGCCGAACCCGCCGCGGCGGGGTGCCGGTTCATGATGTTCGGTCGTTTGCTCCGCGGCTTGCGGCGCTTTGCCGGCTGGTGGCTCGGGATGAGCCACACTCTCGGACGGTGCCGGTTCGGGCTGAGCCGCGCTTTCCGGTGGCGTCGGCTCGGGCGGCGGCGTCGTTTCGCTCTCGTCCGCCGCCGACGACACATCGGTAGCGGTGAGATCGATGGTCGGAGCCGCGCGCTTGCGCTTGTCTGTCATCCCAACAGCCTTAACATTTGCGCATGATCTATTCCGAAAACCGGTGCCCACTTATCGGGATCATGCGCGGCAACTCACCACCAGCCCATAATCACGAAATAACGCAATTATCCCACCGGCGCCACGTTAACTCGGGGACACCTGCACAAGTTCAATCAGCGCCGCCTCTTCCGGGCGCGGCGCGATGGCGACGCGGCCGGCGCCGGCGGTGCGTAGCGGCTCGGCCACCTGCGCCGACAGGCAATAATGCCGCACGTCCATGGCTTGCTCCGTGACCCCGGCCGCGCGCGCGCCGGCCACGTAATTCTCGGCGCTGCGCCTGGAGAAATGCAGCACCGCCTGCACGTCGCCGCCGGCTTCCAGCGCGGCCACCAGTTCGTCCGGAAACGGCGCGGTAACGGCGCGGTAGACCACGCGCATCTCCGCCGCAATACCGTGGGCGGCGAGCTCACCGATCAGATCGGCAGCGCGATCCTCGCCGGCAAGATAAAGCAAAGGCGCCGACGCGTCGGCGTGACGCTCGCGCAGCAACTGCACCAGGTCGCGCACGTCGCCGCCGGCCGAGGTGACGTTGCCGAAGCCCGCCTCCTGCGCGGCCTGGGCACTGCGGCGGCCGACGGCATAGACCGGCAATTCGCGCAACGCGGCGAAGGCCGGATTGCCGGTAATGGCGTCGGGCGCGTTGGCGCTGGTGATCACCACCGCGCCCCAGCCGCCGGAGAGATCGGCCGCCACCGGCTCGACTTTCATCAACGGCACTTCCCACACGTCGTGGCCGCGCGCGGCCAAGGCATCGGCGGTGCGTTTTCCTTGCGGGTTCGGGCGGGTGACGAGGACACGCATGGACTAATCAAAAAAGCTCGGGCCGGCGCGATGCTTGAGCTCGCGTCCCGCTTCGGTTCCGATGTTGACCGCGTCCTTGGCGTGACCGTGGCCGGCAATGTCGTGGGCGGCGGCGCCGTCCGGCCGCGCGATCAGCCCGCGGAATTCGATCGTGCCGCCGGAGACCGTGGCGTGACCGCCGATCGGCGTCTTGCAAGAGCCGTCGAGCGCGGCGAGGAAGGCGCGCTCGCAGGCCACCGCGATCGAAGTGTCGGCGTGATTGATTTGCGCCAGCGCCTCGC
>CAWFEO010000041.1:0-32145 GCA_963814885.1 uncultured Alphaproteobacteria bacterium
AGAAAGCAATGCATCCGCTCGATATTCACGCCGCGCGCAAGAGGTCTATCCGACCAGCGACTTTCGCTGGCCGGGCGGCAAACGTCTCGGCGTGTTTTTTCGCGTTTCCTTCGAATGGTGGTCGGACGGCAAGTGGCCGGGCATCGGACCGATGGGAAACCCGCTGCGGCAGGACGTTTCCGACCTCAATGCGATCGGATGGGCGGAGTACGGCCACCGCCGCGGCATCTTCCGTATTCTCGACGTGCTGGTGCGGCAGGGCATTCGGGCCACGATCAATGTCAGCGGCATCATGGCCGAGCGCCATCCGGAGATCATCAAGCGGATCGTGGATCTCGGCCACGAGGTGGTCGCCCATTCCTATGCCATGGACGTGATCCCGGCCTATCTGACCGAAGAGGAAGAGCGCGCCAATATCGTGCGGACGACGGAATTGCTCAAGCGCGCAACCGGCATCACCCCGCGCGGCTGGATCAGCCCGCGCTCGACACCGGGCGTGCGCACGCCGCGCATGCTGCTGGAAGCCGGCTATGATTGGCATGGCGACACGCTCAATGACGACCTGCCGTATCTGGTCCGGTTCGGCGACCGCTCGATCGTCGCCTTTCCCAACAACACGGAAATCAATGACCTTCCGCATTACATGCGCCACGGCAACGCGCCGCGCGAGATGGTCACGCTGTTCGAAGACTGGCTCGATGCCGCGCGAACGCGGGAGACAAACGCCGTGCGCGTCGATCCGGCGATTCATGCCCATGTGTTCGGTCGTCCGTTGGGCGCAGCCGCCTACGAACGCATCATCGAAATCGCCAAGGCGGCAGAAGACGTGTGGATCGGCACCCGCTCGGAGGCGGTCGATCACCTGCGCGGCTGGTTGAAGCGGACGGAGCCGGCCGCGCCGGCGGCCGTTGTCGCTGCGCGAAAATGACGGAGCGGCGGCGCGGCCGCTATGGCGTCAGGCTGAACGGCAACAGGTTGATCGGCAGCCCCAGCCAGTAGACGAAGAGCAGCCAGGCGCCCGCCACCATCAGTACATAACTGATGAGCACGTCCATGATGCGGAACTCGTATCCGCCGAGCCGGCTGCCCACGATCAGAACCAGCGTCGCGATCAATAGCCCTGCTGGATCCAGCAGCACCGCGAACGCGATCACCGCGGCAGTAATCATGATCGTCGGACGGAAGACGATCGTCCCGACTTCGGTTCGATCGGACACGATGGCGCGCGCGATCGTGACCAGTCCGAGAAGTGCGAGCAACCAGCCGGTGAGCATCGGGAAATAGCCCGGGCCCATCCGGCCGGCGGTTCCGATATCGTAGCCTTGCGCGATGACGACGGCGGCGATGCCGATGAAGACGAATATCACGCCGGACCAGAAATCGCGGCTCTTCATCAATGGCGCCGTTTCGTTGAGCTGGCGAATTGTCTGACCGAGCGCAGCGAAGCTCCAGCTCCGCTGTTTGGCCGTCGCCGGCTGCCGCTTCCGGTTTCCGTACATCGAATAAATGAGCGCCGCCGCCGAACACAGCAGCATCGCAAGGCTGACTTTATGCGTCAGGAAGGTGGTCGGATCACCGCGCGACAGCAACAACGCGCGCCGCAGGGTCTGCTCCATCAAGGGGCCGAGGATGAGGCCGAGCATCAAGGGCGCCGCTTCGCATTCGAGCTTGTAGAAAACGTAGCCGAGTAGGCCAAAGCCGGCGGCCAGGATGATGGCGAAGCTGCTGTTGCTCAGACTGTATACGCCGATGCTGCCGATAAGCAGGATGCTCGGGTAGAGGATGCGATACGGGATCTTGAGAATACTGACCCAGATTCCGATCAAGGGCAGGTTGAGGATCACCAGGAAGAAATTACCGATCCACATGCTGGCGATCATGCCCCAGAACAGGTCGGGGTGACTGGAGATGACCTGCGGGCCGGGATCGATGCCGTGCATGATCATGGCGCCGAGCAGCACCGCGAGCGTCGGTCCCGGCGGAATACCGAGCACGAGCATTGGAATGAAGTGGGTCTGCGCGGCCGCGTTGTTGGCCGCTTCCGGACCGGCGATGCCCTCGATCGCGCCCTTGCCAAAACGGGACGGGTCGGCCGCCATGCGTTTCTCGACGCTATAGGCCGCGAAGGAACTGATGGTCGCGCCGGTACCGGGCAGCACGCCGAGTGCTGAGCCGAGGAGGGTGCCTCGCACGATCGCTTTCCATCCCTGCCTAAAGTCGTCGACGGTCGGCAGCAGTCCTTTGAAGTTCGTGGTGATGAACTGCGTCGGGCTCCGGTCTTCCAGGTTGGCGATAATCTGTGTAATGCCGAACATGCCGATGGCCACGACGACGAAACTGATACCGTCCGCCAATTCATCGAGCCCGAAGGTGTATCGCAGGTCGCCGGAATTGACGTCGGTGCCGATCATCCCGATCAACAGTCCAACAACGACCATGGCGACCGCCTTGAGCACCGAACCATGGGCGAGGATAACAACCGAGGTGAGGCCGAGGATCATCAGCGGAAAGTATTCGACAGCGCCAAACTGGATGGCGACTTCAGCGAGCGGTGGCGAGAACAGGGCAACGATGACGGTGGAAAACATGCCGGCGCAAAATGAAGCGATCGCCGCCATGCCAAGCGCGGCGCCGGCGCGGCCTTGCCGGGCCATCGGGTATCCGTCGAGACAGGTAACGACCGACGAAGATTCTCCGGGCAGGTTGACCAAAATGGCCGTGGTCGAGCCCCCGTATTGCGCGCCGTAGTAAATCCCCGCGAGCATGATCAAAGCCGCGATCGGCGTCAGATTAAATGTCAGCGGCAGCAATATGCTGACTGTCGCGACCGGGCCCAGTCCCGGCAGCACGCCGACCAGCGTGGCGATTGTGACGCCTATCAGGCAGTACATCAGGTTTTCGGCGCTGAGCGCGACGCTAAAGCCGAAAATTAGATTGTGAAGGATGTCCATGCTGGGCGGCGCCTCTTCAAAGATACGGCCTGTTTTGGCTCGTCATTGCCAAACCAACGTTTTTAGCCGCACGGACGCTTGGTCTTCTGATGCCCAATATCGGATCATATGGAGCGCAAGTGGACCCGCAACCGGCGGGGTTACAAGCAGACGGAGATGATCCCGCGGGCTTCGCATGATGCATCGTCCGAATGAATTCTTTTGACCGCTCGATCTCGCCCCCGGCGCGCGGTGGTCGTGAGACCGGCGCGCCGGGTCGCATTTTGCTGGACAATTGTCACGCATCTGATTGCGGCACGCCGCAATCATTTGACCGGCTTAATGCCCGCCTCTTTGACGGCCTTTTTGAAGTCGGCGACCCTGACCTGCAGTTCCTTGGTGGCCTCGCCGACGGTGCTGGATTCCGCCACAAAGCCACGCTTGAGCAACGTCGCCTTCACCAACTCATCGTTCAGCGCCTTGGTGAAGGCCGCGTTGAGCTTGGCGACGATCGGCTTGGGCGTTCCTGCGGGCACCACAACGGCGTAATAGGTCACGCCATCAAAGCCGGGAACGGTGTCCGCGACCGGCGGATATTGCGGGGCGACCGGCGTCTTCTTGGGGCTGGTGACCGCAATGGCCCTGAGCTTGCCGCTGCGGACCAATGGCAGGCTCGGCGGAGCACCGGCGAACATCACTTGAATGCGGCCGCCCATCAGCGCGGTAAGCGCCGGCGGCGTTCCCTTGAACGGGATGTGCACCATCTTGACGCCGGTCATGATATCGAAGAGTTCGGTCGCAATATGCGTGCCGGTGCCAATACCGCCGGTACCGTAGTTGATCTTGCCCGGCTCGGCCTTGGCCGCGGCGATGAGATCCTTGATGGAGTGAATGTTACTTTCGGGGTTGACCACCACGATGTTCGGCACGGTCCCGAGCGTGGTCACGGCCTCGAAATCCTTGAAGAAATCGAAGGCCATCTTGCGGCCCATGGCGATATTGGTCAGGAAGCCGCTCGACACCAGCAACAGGGTGTAGCCGTCCGGCGCGGATTTCGCGGCGAAGTTGGCGGCGATGATGCCGGAAGCGCCGCGGCGGTTTTCGATGACCACCGGCTGTCCGAGAATGTCGGGCATTTTCTGCGAGATCGTTCGGGCGATGGTGTCGGAGGCGCCGCCGGCGCCATAGCCCAACACCCACTTGATCGGCTTCGTCGGAAATTCAGCGGCGCTGGCGTTCAGCGGAGCAAACAACGCCACGCACAGGACGGCAAGGTACGGCAACAGCCGAAACTTCATATGCATTCGCATTTTCTCCTCCCATGAGGCTGCCAAAAGGACGCTTCACGTGTATTTTACCATCACCGCCGAACCGCGCCGCGATGGCCTTTTATTTCCCGCTAGCTCACCACTGTTTTGGTCTCAAATCAACGTTTAATATATGAAACAAAACGGGCCGGCGCGGGGCGCGACGGAGGGGCCGGTATTTCTGTTTCATAACATAAACATTGCTTTCCATACGAAACATTTTAGAGTTTGGGCGCCGCCCGCACGCCGGCGGCCGAGGCCGGTCGAACACCCACCGGGGACCTGCATGGCCTTGTTCCGCATTGCATTGAATTGAAGAGGAACGGATATGGCCGAGTCGAAAGTGGTGATCAAAGCGTCGCGCCTGGTCGACGTGAAGAATGGCAAGGTGATCGAACCCGCCGTCGTTGTCGTCGAGGGCAAGTCGATTACGGCCGCGGGCCGCGACGGCGAGGTGCAGATCCCGAAAGGCGCCAAGGTCATCGACGCCGCCGGATGCACGCTGTTGCCGGGGCTGATCGACTGCCATCTGCACATCGCAGCGCTCAACCCGATCACCTTTAATAATTACCGGGTCGCCACTTTCGAGATCACGCCGCAGTTGCAATCGTTCTACGCGCTGTTTCACGCGCAGATTGCGTTTGAAATGGGCTTCACGACCTTGCGCGATCTCGGGCGTCTGACGCCGCGCGGCCTGATGACCGAAGAGATCTGCGCCATCCGCGACGCCATCGAAATGGGTATCGTCCCCGGGCCGCGTCTGATCGTCGGCGGCCGCGCGGTGATCGCGAATTCGCATCTCGATCTGACGCTGCCGCGCGCGGCCATCCGTGTCCCCGGCAACACGGCGGACGGTCCCTATCCGTTGCGCCAGATGGTGCGCGAGCAGCTTCGCATGGGCTGCGACGTCATCAAGACCAGCGTGTCGGGCGGCGGCGGCACCGACAAGGAAGAGCCCGACGTGCGCAACATGACGCAGGAGGAGCTCGACGCGATCGTCGACGAGGCGCACGCCTTCCACCATCCGGTGTCGGCGCATTGCTTCACCGCGGAATCGCACCGCATGTGCGTGCGCTCGAAAGTCGACACCATCGAGCACATCGTTTTCACCGACGACGACACCATCAAGATGATCGGCGACGCCAACATCCCGGTGGTGCCGACCTTGCTGCACCGCACCGACGAGGCGATCGAAAGCCGCCGCGCGCACGGCACGCCCGAATTCGTCCTCACGAAGATGAAGAAAATCCAGCCCTATTGCTTCGAATCGTTTCAGAAAATGCACGACGCCGGCATCAAGCTCGCGATGGGCACCGATCTCGGCTACGATCCGGAAGCGGGCCGCAACGCCGGCGAGTTGGAGCTGTACGTGAAGTACGGCATGTCGACCATGGACGCGCTCAAGACCGCGACCATCAATGCCGCCGAGGCGCTGTGGCTCGGCGATAAGACCGGTTCGCTCGAGGCGGGCAAGTTCGCCGATATCATCGCCGTCAAAGGCAACCCGCTCGACGACATCCGCGTGCTGCAGGACAAGGAAAACATCCGGATGGTGATGAAGGAAGGCGAGGCCAACGTCGATAAGATTTCGGCGATACCGCGCTACGTCATCTCCGCCGAGCCCGGCTCGTGGAAGATCATCGACGCGCAATAACCGCAAGAGGCGCAAGGAACAGCGTCATGGCCGGGCCGTTGGATCATCTGAAGGTCGTCGAATGCAGCGTCGCCTTGGCCGGGCCCTATTGCGGCATGATGCTGGCCGATTACGGTGCCGACGTCGTCAAGATCGAGCAGCCCGACCACGGCGATGTAAGCCGCACTTGGCCGCCGTTTTTTCCCGGCCCGGTGTCGCATTACTTCGTCGCCATCAACCGCAACAAGCGCAGCCTTGCGGTCGACCTCAAATCGCCGGAAGGCGCGGCGCTGATGCGCAAGCTCGCGCTCTCCGCCGACGTGCTGATCGACAATTTCCGTCTGGGAACGCTCGATCGGCTGGGTCTCGGCTACCGTGAGCTGAGCGCGGTCAACAAGAAGCTGATCTATTGCCGCATTACCGGCTATGGCGCCACCGGCCCGCGCGCCGCCGAGCGCGCCAACGACGCGGTCATGCAGGCCTTTTCGGGCGGCATGAGCCTGACCGGCGAGCCGGACGGCGGGCCGGTCAAAATGGGCATTTCCGTCGCCGACATCGGCGCCGGCCTGTTCGCCACCAACGGCATCCTGATGGCGCTCGAGGCGCGCCATCGCACCGGCCACGGTCAACTCGTCGACACCTCGCTGCTCGAAGGGCAGATGTCGATGATGTTCAACCACTACTCGTCTTATTTCGCCAGCGGCAAGGTGCCGCCGCGCCGCGGGTCGGCGGGGCAGGGCATGGTGCCCTACCAGGCCTTTCACGCGCTCGACGGCTGGATGGTGGTGGCTGCCTTCACCGATCGGATGTGGTGCGGCGTGTGCAACGCCATCGAACGGCCGGAATGGGCCACGGACCCGCGCTACCGCGACGCGGCGGGACGCTTCGAAAATCGCGAGGAGCTGATCGCGCAGCTCACCGAGATCTTCGCCACCCGCACGATGGACGAGTGGGAAAAACGGATTATGGCGGAGGGTGTGCCGTTCACCCGGGTCAACACCATCGACCAGGTCGCGGTCGACGAGCAGACCCTGGCGCGCGACATGATTCAGACGACCACGCACCCCGAAGCGGGCCCGGTCAAGATGGTCGGTCTGCCGATCAAGTTTTCCGAGACCGTCGGCAGCATCCGGCTGAGCGCGCCTGCGCTGGGCGAGCATAGCGTGCAGATCGCCCGAGGAACTTGGCTATGGCCGCGATGAGGTCGATGCCCTGCTCGCGCAAGGCGCAATCCAGGTGCCGGCCGCGGATCAGCAACCCGCGCCGGTGCGCGCAATACGGTCATGAGGAGCGCCGTCATGGCCCTGCTCACGTCTGAGATCGAAGCCCTAATCGGGATGGAGTCCGAAGAGGTGGCCGCCTGCGACGTGGTCGAGCGCGGTGCGGTCCGCCGTTTCGCGCAAGCCTCGCTGGACGACGACCCGATCTACTACGATCCGGCCGTTGTCACCCGCTACGGCGGCCCGGTGGCGCCGCCGTTGTTTCCGATGACCATGTTCCGCGACGACTTCGGAATGCCCGACGTACTCAGCGAGCGCGCGACCGATCCGCACTTCGACGGCATCGTCGGCGCCACGGTGCAGGGTCTACCGCCGGTACCGGTCAAAGAAGGTCTCGCGCTGCTCAACGGCGGGACGCAAGTCGAATTCTTCGCCTATGCGCGGCACGGCGAACGCATCACCGCCAAGTCGCGCTACGATGCGATTTACGAGAAAGCCGGCAAGTCAGGGCCGATGTTGTTCGTCGTCATTGCCACCGATTACAGGGCCGCAGGCCGGCTCCTGCTGCGCGTGCGCAAGACACAGATCCGGCGATGACCATGGCAAACGCGCAGCAAATCTTCTTCGACGATCTCGCGCCGGCAACGGATATCCCGGAGATGGTGAAAGGGCCGTTTTCTCCGCCCATGCTGATGCGCTGGTCGGCGGCGATCGAGAACTGGCACCGCATTCACTACGACCGCGATTTCGCGGTCTCCCACGACAAGCTGCCGGATCTCGCCATCAACGGCACCTTCAAACAGCAGCTCATCGTGCAATCGTTGCGCCGCTGGGCGGGGCCGGCGGGCTGGCTGTGGAAGATCAGCTTTCAGTTCCGCGCGCTCAATGTTGTCGGCGAGACCCTGCGCATCTGGGCGCGGGTCACCGGCAAACGGGAATTGGCCGATTTTGGTCTGGTCGACCTCGAACTTGGCATTTTGAACGATGCCGACAAGGAATCCACGCCCGGCACCGCTGTCGTCGCTTTGCCTTATCGCAATCGCGGCGCCGGCGTGCCGTATCCTTTCGTGCCCCCGGCCGACAAGTAAAGCAAAACCGATGAGCGCCGCGCCATGAGCGATATACCGAAATCCGTCACGATCAAGGAAGAGGGGCCCCGCGAAGGGTTCCAGATCGAAAGCGCGCAAATCCCGACCGCGCAAAAGGTGGCGTTGATCGATGCCTTGTCGGAAACCGGCGTCGGGCAGATCCAGATCGTCTCCTTCGTCAATCCGAAGAAAGTGCCGGGCATGGCGGACGCCGACGAGGTCGTGCGCCAATTCAACAAGAAGCCGGGGGTCGAGTATTCCGCGCTGTTCTTCAACACCCAGGGCTTCGAGCGCGCGCTCGGCTTCGCCGACCGTCTGACCGTGAAGGCCTCGCTGCCGCTGTGCGCTTCGGAGACCTTCCTCAAGCGCAACCAGAACCGCACCATGAAGGAGAACATCGAGGCGCTGCACAAGCAGGTCGAGATCTACAAGGCGCGCGGCGTGCCGGTGAAACGCGGCTCGGTGATGGCGGCGTTCGGCTGCAATTTCGAGGGCGAGGTCCCGCCGCAGCGCGTGGTCGATCTGGTCGGGCAAATTTTCGAGATCGGCGCCGCGCACGATCTCGGTATCAACGAGATCGCGCTTGCCGATACCATGGGATGGGCGACACCGTTGTCGGTGAAGCGGCTGGTCGGTGCCGTGCGCGAGCGCTTTCCCGCGCCGCGCATCAACTTGCACCTGCACGACACCCGCGGCATGGGCATCGCTAATGTCTATGCCGGATTGGAAATGGGCGTCGACAGTTTCGATAGCGCGGTGGCCGGTCTTGGCGGTTGCCCGTTCGCGCGCCATCGCGGCGCCGCCGGCAATGTCTGCACCGAAGACATGGTGTTTCTGTGCGAAGAGATGGGAATCGAGACCGGCATTGATCTCGAGCGGATGATCGATGCGGCGATGCTGGCGCAGACGGTCGTCGGCCATCCGCTGCTTGGACATGTGATGCAGGGCGGCAGTCTGAGCGCCCTGCGGGCGAAGGCACGGTCGGCGGCCTGAACTGGGCCGACAGAAAGTGGAAGGATGCGATGCCCACTGGGCTGACACGGGCGCTGGGCGAGTTTGCCGCCGGACTGCGGCCGGCCGCGATTCCGCGCGAAGCGCAACAGATCGCCTGCACCGGCTTCATCGACTGCGTCGGCGTCATGATCGCCGGCCGCGACGAAGCGCCGGTGCGCGCGGCAGCCGAAGTCTACTTGCCGGCCCGGGATAGCGGGCATTCGCGCATCGCGTTCACCGCGCGCCGCGCCGAGGCTCCGGCGGCGGCGATGGTGAACGGCACCGCCGCCCATGTGCTCGACTTCGACGACGTTTCCATGCGCGGGCATCCCAGCGCCGCCATGGTGCCGGCGATCATTGCCGAGGCCGAAGAGCTCGACGCGCCCGGCGACGCCCTGATCGCCGCTTACGTGGCCGGCTACGAGACCTGGGCGGAATTGAACCGGCGCGAGCCCGACCCGCTGCACGCCGAGGGCTGGCATCCGACCGCGATCTACGGGACCCTGGCGGCGGCCGCGGCGTGTGCCAATCTGCGGCGGCTAAGCGCGGCGCAGGCGAGCCATGCGATCGCGCTCGCCGCGTCGCAGGCCTCCGGATTGACCGCGAATTTCGGCAGCTCGTCGAAGTCCTTCCATGTCGGGCGCGCCGCCTCCACCGGTATATTGTGCGCGCGTCTCGCCGCCGCCGGCGCCACCGGCGCTGACGACGTGCTGGAAAACCCACGCGGCTTTCTATCGGCCTTTTCGCCGGTCGGCCGCTGCAATCGCGACGACCTGTCGGCGCCGCTCGGCACCTCATGGCGGATTACCGAAAGCCGCCTCAGCATCAAGCGCTATCCGGTCTGTTACGGGGCGCACCGCGCCATCGACGCCATGATCGACCTGCGCAACCGCGTCGGCTTCGATGGCCGGGACGTGGCGGCCATTGCCGTGAAGATCGGCGCGACCCAGGCCGGCATGCTGCGGGTCGACAGCCCGCGCGACCCGCTGGAAGCGAAATTCAGCATTCAATTCTGCATGGCCGCCGCGGCTTTGGCCGGCCATGTCGGCTTTGCGCAACTCGGCGACGCGTTCCTGCGCCGGCAGGATGCCCGGCGCTTGATGGGTCTCGTGGAAGTGATCGTGGATGAAACTGTCGATCAAAATCTGCCGAATTACAGCCCGTTCGACCAGGTGTCCGTGACGCTCAATGACGGCACGCAACATCAAAGCGAGCCGGTGGCGCGGACTAAGGGCCATAGCAGCCGGCCGCTGACGCCCGACGAATTGCGCGCGAAATTCGACGACTGCGTCGGCGACGCCTTGCCGCCGGCCGCGCGCGACCGGCTGTTTTCGAGCCTGCGGAATCTGGCGGACGCCCCCGGCGCAAGGCGGAATTTCGCGATGACGGCACCAGCCGACACGGCGTCGGCCGGTAAAGCGAAAAGGAAGACCCATGTCGCAACAAGCTGACCCGGTTGAACGTGACTATCGCGGCATGCCCGACCAACCCGCCCCGGCGGACGTCGCCATCCGCGACACGGCCAACAAATCCGTGCAGTTCGACCCCAATCAATTGAACGAATCGCAGCAATACAAGCTGATGACCGGCGCAATCGTGCCGCGCCCGATTGCGCTGGTCACGACGCTCGGCGAATTGGGGCCGAACGCGGCGCCCTTCAGCCTGTTCAATGTCGTCGCCACCGAGCCGCCGATCCTGTTCATTTCGGTGGGCGACCAGGTCGACGGCCGCGAGAAGGACACCATCCAGAACCTGCGAAATAACCCGGAATTCGTCGTCCATATCGTCAACCACGCCATGGTGGAGCGGATGAATATCTGCTCGACCAATTTCCCAACCGACGTGAATGAACTGGAGAAGGCAGGCTTCTCGGTAGCGCCGGCGCGCAAGGTGTCACCACCGCGTATCGTGGAATCGCCGGCGCAATTCGAATGCCGGGTGATCAACATCACCGATATCGGTGCGCGCCACCACTTTGTGCTCGGCGAGGTGCTCTGGTTCCACTTTCACGAAGACGTCGTCGACGAACGCCAACGCATAAATTTCGAGAAGCTCAATCCGGTCGGCCGCATTACGGGTCCGTTGTACGCCCGGCTCACCGATACCTTTAAGCTTGTCCGTCCCATCATCTGAGGTCGCACAAACGCTATGGCCACGGTTCAACAGCTCATGTCGCTATCGGGCCGCGTCAGCGTGGTCACGGGCGGAGCGAAAGGGCTCGGACGCCAGATGGCAACGGCGCTGGCGGAAGCCGGCTCGGACCTCGTGATCTGTGGCCGCAACGTCGAGCCCTGCGAACAGGCGGCGCAGGAGCTCGAAAAGATCGGCGTGCGCGTCCTGCCGCTGCGCTGCGACATCGCCAGCGCCGAGGATATCACGGCGATGCGCGACACGACGCTTTCGCATTTCAATCGCGTCGACGTATTGGTGAACAATGCCGGGCGCGCCTGGTTCGCTTCGCCCGAGGAGATGCCGCTCGACCGCTGGGAGCAGGTTATGCGGGTCAATATCACCGGCACCTTCCTGTGCTCGCAAGCCTTCGGCAGCGCGATGATCGCGCGCGGCAAAGGCAAGATCATCAACATCGCCTCGGTTTCCGGGCTGCTCGGCAAAAATCCGGAAATCCACGATTCGCTGGCCTACAACACGAGCAAAGGCGCGGTCGTCAACATGACGCGCGATCTTGCGGTGAAATGGGCGCGCAAGGGCGTCTATGTGAACGCTATTGCGCCCGGCTTCTTTCCGTCGAGCCGCAATGCGGGCCGCTACGAAGAACGCAAAGAAACGATCCTGCGCGAAATTCCGATGGGGCGTCCCGGCGGCGCTGACGATCTGAAGGGGCCGGTCGTTTTTCTTGCGTCGGATGCGTCCGATTTCGTCACCGGCGCAATTCTGTCGGTCGACGGCGGTGTGGTCGCCTGGTGAGGTTCGGAACAGTTGTTATTGAATGAGGTCGAATATGGATCAGATCACGACGGCTGAAGGCATCACGCGGCAATTGGCGCGGTTTGCCGTCGACACGAATTATGACGATCTGCCCGCCGAGGTGATCACGGGCTCCAAAAACTCCTTCCTCGATACGGTCGGCGTGATGCTTGGCGGCTGCGGCGAGCCGGCGCCGCAAATTCTGGCGCAATACGCCCGCCGCGCCTGCGGCACCGGTCCGGCGAGCGTCGTCGGGCAGGGCTTCCGTACATCGGCGCCGCTGGCGGCGCTGGTCAACGGCACCGCCGCGGATGTGTTCGGCTTCAGCGACATCGTGGTGCCGAACATGAACCATCCCTCCGGCGCGATCTGTGCCGCGCTCATCGCCCTCGGCGAGGAACTCAAGAGTCCGGGCAAGGCGTTGATCGCGGCGCACGTGATCGGGGTTGAGATCGCCGACAAGATCGGCGTCGGCGTCAAGCCCGGCCTCCAGCTCAAGGGCTGGCACCCGCTCGCGGTGCTCAATACATTCGGAGCGGCGGTCGCTTGCGGCAAGCTGCTCGATCTCGATGCCGAGAAAATGGCCTGCGCGCTCGGCATCGCCGGCGTCATGACCAGCGGCATCCGCGCCGGCTTCGGCACCATGAGCAAGGCGCTGGGCGCCGGCCGCTCCGCGCGCGACGGCCTCGAGGCCGCGCTGCTGGCCAGCATGGGCTACACCGGCCCGGCCAATGTCATCGAAGCGCGCGACGGCTTCCTGCAGACCTTCGGCGACGGCGTGAGCGGGGAGGGCATCCTGGAGGGGCTCGGCAACCCGTACGAGTACATCGAGCCGGGTATGACCTTCAAAGCCTATCCGACCTGCACGCGTTCGCATCCCGGCATCACCGCGATGCTGCGCATGCGCCAGCAGCACAACATCGCGCCCGAGGCGGTGGACCGCATCGTCTGCAGCGTCACCCCGGCGGTGGCCGACTATCTCAAATTCGGCGTTGCCAAGACCAAACTGGAAGGAAAATACAGCCTGCCGTTCTGCGTCGCGCTGGCGCTGCTGCAAAATGAGGTGACGCTCGCCAACGTTACCGACGAGACGGTCGCCGATCCGCGCATCGTCGAACTAATGAAGAAGGTGACCATGGTGATTTCGCCGGAATTTGCCAAGGACGGCTATATTCCGGACTACGCGCCGCACGGCTGCATCATCGAAGTCTGGATGAAGTCGGGCGAATATTACCGGGATCAGCAGAACCGCGGGCCATGGGAGCCGACCACGCCGCCGAACTGGGACGACCTGATGGTCAAATTCCGTGGCTGCGCCAGCATTGTCCTCGATCCGAAATCGGTCGAGGCGACGGCCGATCTGTTGCACGATCTGGAAAAGCTTCCCAACGTCGCGCGCCTGACCGATCTGGTGCGGGATCCGAAACCCGAGCAGCGCAAAGCGGGCTGAATCGAAAAAGGTTGCCAACAAATGGACAGCATCGTCGAAGCTCCCGGCGGCTATACGCTTCCAGCCGAGGTTATCGAGTATCGCGATCTCGCGCGCAAAATCGTGCACGACGAAATGCTGCCGCTTGAGCCGCAATATCTCGCCCATAAGGGCGCCGCCTACGGCCTGCAGCCGCTCACCAATTTGCGCCGCGTCTATCCGAAGGAAACGACCGACCGGCTCGAGAAGATCGCGCGCGATACCGGCCTCTGGTACCTGATGGTGCCGAAGGAATATAGCGGCCACGAGATGAGCACGTTGGCGCGCATGGTGATTATCGAGCAGTTCATGTACACGGCCGTACCGTTTCCGTTCGTGAACGTGCCCAACATTCTCTACCAGTGCCGCGGTGAGCAGATCGAGCGCTACCTCAAGCCGGCGATCGAGGGCACCCGCATCCATTGCTTCGCGCAGACCGAACCCAATGCCGGCTCCGACCCCGGCGGCATGATGAAGACCTCGGCGGTGCCGAAGGGAGATGGCTGGGTCATCAACGGCACCAAGATGTGGATTTCCGGCGCGGCCGAAGCCGACTTCATCCTGGTGCAGGCGGTCACCGACCCGGAAAAACGCCAGCGCGGCGGCATCACCATGTTCGTCGTGGAGCGCAACAATCCGGGAGTGAAAATCGACGAGCCCGGCATTTCCACCTGGCTCGGTTCGACGGCGTCCACCTACATCGTCAACTTCGACAACTGCTACGTCGAATCGAGCGCGGTCCTGGGCGAGGTCGGCAACGGCTTCCGGCTCGGCCAGAAATGGCTGACCATCCACGACCGGCTGATGCGCGGGCCCTATTCGATCGGCAAGATGCAGCGCTCGCTCGACATGAGCCGCGACTGGGCCAAGCAGCGCGTCACCTTCGGCAAACCGCTGTCCGAGCGGCAGGCGATCCAGTGGCGGCTGGTCGAGATGTTCGTCGATATCAGCGCGCTGCGGGCCATGACCTACGACGTCGCGTCGCGCGCCGACGCCGGTGACGACGTGCGGGCGGAAGCGGCGATGGTCAAGATGTGCGCCAGCGAGTGGGGTTCCCGCTGCCTCGATCACGCCATCCAGATTCACGGGGCCATGGGCGAGGCGCTCGAACTGCCGCTGACCCTGTTCTATCGCTACCTGCGCCACTACCAGATCGGCGGTGGCACCAACGAGATTCAACGCATGCTCATCGCGCGGAAGATCCTGCAATGACCATCCGCCCCGCCAAGCGCACCGTCATGGCGGCACCCGCCGGGCCCGTACCACACGCCGGCGACGATGCGCCGCCGGCTGCGCGGACGCCGGGATCAGGTATCGAGGGCGGCGAGCGCTATATCGTGCCAGGCCTCAAGCGAGGGCTGACGATCCTGCAGTTGTTCGGCGATGACGGGAGGATATTGCGGCTGGCCGACATTGCCCGGCAACTTGACGTTCCGCGCTCCTCGGCCTTCCGCCTGGTCTATACGCTGGAGAGCCTCGGTTTCATCGAGCGCACCAAGGACGGCTACGGTTACTGCCTCGGCAGCCGCGTGTTGAGCCTGGGCTTCGCCTATCTGTCGTCAACCGAGGTGGTTAACCTGGCGCGCGAGCCACTGAATGCGCTGAACCGGCGCACCGGTCTGGCGGTCAATCTGGCGGTGCGCGATGGCACCGAAATCGTGCATCTGATCCGGATACCGAGCCGGGGGCCATTCACCTCGAATCTCCAGGTCGGGCAGCGGCGGCCGGCGCATGCAGCGCCGATGGGCCGCATCCTGCTGTGCGAACTGCCCGATGAGGAACTCGCGGCGCTTTATCCGGACAAGAGCGCGCTGCGCCGCTTTACGGCCGATACGCCGACGACACTCGATCAGCTACGCCGCGTATTGGCGCGCGACCGCGCGCACGGTTACGTGATCAGTCTCGGCACCTTTGTTCCGAGCGGATGCTCCGTATGCGCCCCCGTTCGCGATGTCACCGGAAAGATCGTCGCCGCAATCAATCTGTCCGGTGCGCGCGATCCGGCGCTGGAAAAGGATTTGGGCGGCAAGTTGAAAGACGCGCTGTTGGCGACGGCGCTCCAGATTTCCACCAGTCTCGGCTACACCGCGCCGCGTGGCGCGCGCAAATCCTGAGTTCACAGCCCGGCGGCGTATGAATTGCGCCGCGGATCGAAGCCCGCGAGCAGGCTGCCGGTCTTGCTGTCGCGCGCGACGCCCTCGACGCCGCCGACACGGTCGGTCCAGCGCGGCAACATATCGACGCGGTGCCCGCGTGCGCGCAGGCTGTCGAGCACGGCGCGATCGAAACGGTCTTCGATGGCGATCATGCATTCCAGATCCATCAGGCGGAACCGCGGCGCTTCGATCGCCTTCTGTATATCGAGGCCGAAATCGACGGCGTTCACCAGCGTTTGCACGACGTAAGGCACGATACCGAAGCCACCGGGCGAGCCGAGGACGATCGACGGACGCTCGCCGTCGAACATGATCGTCGGCGCGTGGCCGACATTGGGGCGCCGGCCGGGCGCCACGGCATTCGGTCCCGCCCGCAGCGACATCCACCAGCTGCGGTCGTTCATGACCAGGCCGGTGCCGGGCACGACCTCGCCGCAGCCGAAATCCCTTCCGATGGTCTGGGTGGCCGACACCACATTGCCGCCCTCGTCGATGACAACGAAATGCGTCGTCCCCACCGCGGTGGAAAGGCTGTCGGCCAGCACGTGACGCGCGCACGACAGGTCAATGGCCTGCGCCAATTCGCGCGCATAGCCTTTGTCGATCAGGCGCGCGATCGGGACGCTCACATGGTCGGGGTCGCCGCCGCTTACCCGGCGATCGGCGAGGGCGCATTTCAGCGCCTCGATGAGGACGTGCAATGTGTCGGCGCTGGCATAGGTCATTTCCGGCGCCAGCACATGTTCGAGGATGTTGAGGGCCTGGATCACGTGCAGCCCTGCGGTGGGCGGCGCCGTCGTCACCACGCGGCGGCCGCGGTAACTGCCGCTGACTGGCTGGCGCCAGAGCGGGCGATAGTGCTCAAGGTCGTCGCGGGTCAGTGCGACGCCGGCGCGATGCGCGCAATCGATGATAAGCCCGGCGGTGCGGCCGCTGGAGAATTCGTGTTCGGGATTGCGCGCGTAGTGGCGCAGGGTTTCGGCCAGATCGCGCTGTACCAGGATTTCACCCTTGCGCCAGGGAGTCTGATCGGGCCGGAAGAAGATCTCGCGCGATGCCGCAAAATGCCCCAGCTTGGCGCTCCATTTCTGCAGGGAGCCGGCGACATAGCTCGATATCACGGTGCCGTAGGCGGCCCGCTCGATGGCCGCTTCGAGCAGCCGTTCGAATGGCAGGCTTCCGAACCGTTGCCAGGCGGTGTGCAACGCGGCCGGCGTGCCCGGAATCAGGGCGGTGACGATGCCGACTTCGCGGTAGCCTTCCGGTTCCTCGCGAAAGGCGCTGGCCGCGGTGGCTTCGTCGAGACCGAAATGCGCCACCAAACGTTCCGCGGTCAGCGCGCGCGGACAGACCGAATAACCGTCGAGATGGATCGCCGATTGGGTGCGGCTGTCGTAGATCAGCCAGGCCGAATCCCCGGCAAGCCCCGACCAATTGTGATTGGTGACCGCAAGCGTGGTCGCCACGGCGACGGCGGCATCGACCGCATGGCCGCCGGCGCGCAGGATGTCGAGGCCGGCCAGCGTGGCGTCGGGGTGCATGGACGACACCATGGCGCGCCGTCCCCATACTTCGGTGATCGGACGCGCATGGGTCTGTTCCAGGAAAGTCGACGCTGCGTCGATGGCGCCAGATGCGGTATTCATCGTCATGCCGGACCAACGGAACGCACTGGCGAACTCGGCGAAGCGCCCGAAACGTTCGGCGCCGAAGCCGGAAGTATGTTTGAAGATGAGCCGCAAGCGCCGGTGCCGGGTGCCTGACTAAACGGGATAGCGTTCTGGTTCATGCAAATGCTCCATGCCGCCGCGATGAATCCGGGGCTCATCGCGGCGCAACGAAAGATCGTGCCCGGCTCGCGGCTTGGTGTCAGCTTTTGGCGCCGGCAGCCGCCAGCAGGTCGCGGTTCAGTAGCTTGTTCCAGTCCGGCAGCGCGGCGATTTTCTTCTGCGTCAGGAGGGACTTCGATTGCCCCTCGAGATAGGTCTGCACTTCCGGCGTCAACGCCGGACGCACGTCGAATTTTGACAGCATCCGTTTGACGACCGCTTCGTTGACCGAGAAGCCTTGGTCCTTGAAGTGCTTGAGCACGATTTTCGCGGACTGGTCGGGATCGTCACGGAACGCCTTCACGCTGGCGAGCCAGCCGCGCAGGAAGGCGACGACCGCGTCGCGCTTGTGGGCGACCGCCGATTTGTTGGCGGCAAGAATGACCGGCGCCAGATCGAAATCGCTATAGTCGACCAAGACCTGGCCGAGCTTCTCGACTTCGGCCACCGACACGAACGGCTCGGCGCCGGCGAAGGCGTCGATCGATCCGGCCGCGAGCGCCGCAGGCTGGTCCTTGAGACGCGCATTGATGATTTGGACGTCGTCCGGCTTCAGACCGTATTTCGGCAGGATCTTGTTCCTGAGCACGAAATCCGTCGACGAACCGATTTGCGACCCGATCCGGCGGCCCTTGAGATCCTTCACCGATTTGACGCCCGCCTTCACGCCACCGACCACGGCAAGCGTCTTGGCACCGTAAAGTGCGATCGCGATCGCCTCCATCTGGCCCTTGGCGGCGCCGATCACGAATGGCGTCGCGCCGATCACGCCGATTTCAACGCGCTCGGAGATCATCGCGTCGCGCGTACTCTTGCCGCTGTCAAACGTGAAGGTCTTGACGTTGGCGCCGGCCTTCTTGAACAGGCCGTTCGCATCCCCGATCATTCCAATCGTGCCCCAGGACGCGTTTGGAAAGCCGAACTTGATCTCGGCCGCCATTCCCTCCGCGCGCAAGCTTCTGGAGAATGTTGACGTGGCGAGCGTCGCGCCGACGATCGTCAGAAAATCTCGGCGCGCCAATGTGAAGTTGCTCATCGTGTTCTCCCTTTTGAGTCGCATGCGCTGCTGTCGCCGCAGCTGTTTGCGTAAAATTTTTGACCACCGCTGATTCCGATGTTTTAGCGGATGGCGGTCGGATCGTGATTGTTGACGAAATTCGAAGGCAATGTAACTAAAAAAGATGTTTCATTCGCGAAGCATTCCGCAAATGGATTGCTAATGAAACGGCCGCGTAAAAACGTTCGCGCGTTTTGCCGTTTTTATTCTCGCGTGATGGTGCACTTCAAGGTTGCCGCGCGCCGGCCGCGCTCTGTCGCATCTAGTCGCAGCGAACCGTCATGCCGCCGTCGACCACGATCTCGGTTCCGGTGATGAAGCGCGCTTCGTCGGAGGCGAGGAACAGCGCGGCGTTGGCGGTATCGCGGCCGTCACCCATGAAGCCGAGCGGAATGCGTTTCAGCCGCGACGCCAGCAGCGCCTCGACGTCGCCACCGGTGCGCTGGCCGGCGAGCCGCGCCTCCACCATCGGCGTGTGCAACTGGCCCGGGATCACCGTGTTTACGCGGATGCCCTTGCCGGCATATTGCACCGCCACGACACGTGACATCTGGATGACGCCGGCTTTGGTCGAGGCGTAGCCGACTTGCGGCGAGCCGGTCCAGCGCAGGCCGGAACTCGAGGCGACGTTGACGATGGCGCCGCGTTTTTGCCGCTCCATTACGGGCAGCACGTTCTTGAGCGTGAGGAATACGCTTTTGAGATTGTGGTCGACCTGCCGGTCCCAGACCTCTTCAGCCATCTCGACCGGCCCGCCGTGGGCGGAGCCGCCGACATTGTTCATCAGCACCTCGATGCGGCCGTAGTGCTTGACGCAAGCTTGCACCATTGCGGCGACCGCAGGGCCATTGGTGACGTCGCATTGGTGTACGATGATCTCGCCGCCGGCCGCCTGCACGCGCGCGACCGTCTCGGCGACGCTGTCGAGATCGTGGTCGACCGCGAAGATTTTCGCGCCTTCCTCGGCGAAGCGCACGGCGGCGGCGCGCCCGTTGCCCCAGCCGGGGCCGACGCAGCCGGCGCCGGTGACGAGGGCGACGCGGTCTTGCAGGCGTCCGCTCATGATCTTGTCTCCTTGACCGGCGCGAAACGGTAGAAACGCCGGGGGTTGTCCACCAGCAGCGCCTGGCGTTGCTGCGCGCTGGGCGCAATCTCCGCCAGCAGATCGACCAGCACGCCGTCGTCGGGAACCGGGCCCTGGTGGTTGGGATGCGGCCAGTCGAGCCCCCACAGGCAACGGTCGCCGAATTTCTCGACCAGCTTGCGGGCGAACGGCACCGCATCGGCATAAGGCGGGCCCTGGCGGGTGGCGCGGTCGGCGCCGCTCACTTTCACCCAGACGTTTTTGTCCTGCAGCAGCGCCAACAGATTGCGGAACGGCTCCTGGTCGAGCCCGCGCGAAGCGTCGACGCGGCCCATGTGGTCGATCACCACCGGCACCGGCGACCGCTTGATCGCCGGTGCCAGCTCGCCGATCCGCTCGGCCGCCATGTGGATTTGCAGATGCCAGCCGATATCCGCGAGCCGCTTGCCGAAGGCAATAACTTCGTCGATCGATTCGGCCGGCGCGATGTGGCCCATGTAGTGAAAGCGTGCGCCGCAAAATCCCGCTGCCGAAAGGCTATTGAGCTCGGCATCGGAAATCGTGGTTGGCACCAGCGCGGTGCCCTTATAGGCGCCGCCCTTGGCGGCCAGCGCGTCCGCGGTCACGGACAGGTCGTAGCCGTGCGCCCCTGTGTGCACGATCACGCAGTATTCGATGCCAAGGAATTCGTGCAGCGCGAATAGTTTCTCCTTTGGTGCGTCGGAGGGCGTGAAGCGGCGTCCCGGCGCGAACGGAAAACGCGCGCGCGGTCCGACCACATGCACATGGGTATCGCAGGCGCCGGACGGCAATTTCAATTTCGGTTTGCTGGGTGACGCCATCCAGGTCGGCGGCTCAGCGGGCGTATCGGCGGTATGCTCAAGTCTTGTGTTCATCGCTATTCCACGAATTCGGCAAAGGTGCTGTCGAACGAGGGTTCGTGCTTGCTGAAGGCCTCAAGCCAGGACACCAGCCCGCCATAGGCCGGCCGCCAGTCCACCTGCTTGCGCCGGTCGAGATAGCCGAGCGCACACGCAAGACCAATGGAAACGATGTCGGTCTTGTTCGGATCGGGCGGCGTGGCCTCGAAGGCGGCCAACGCGCGGGTAATCTTGCCGCGCTGATGCTCGAGCCAGCGCTCGGAGTGCTTGTCGGGGTCGCGGAACCGATTCTCGTAGGTGATGAGGATCGCCGCCTCGGTGATGCCGTCAGCAAGCCGCGCCCGCGTCATTGCCTCGAAGCGAGCGGGCCCGCGCGCCGGTAGCAGGCGGTCGGTGCCGGCGGCCTCCTGTAAGAATTCGATGATAACGCCGCTGTCGTAGATCGCGCTGCCGTCGGCGCGCAGCAGGCACGGTATTTTGCCGAGCGGGTTCTGCTGCCGCAGGTTGTCGTTTTCGTCGAGCGTATTGGCAGGCACCACGGTAACACGGTCCCGCAAGCCCAGCACGTCGATGGCCATGCGAACCTTGCGGCCGAACGGCGAGGTCAGCGACGAGCGCAGCACGAACTTTTCCGACATTCCAAACGTCCCTTTACATTGTTTGCGGCAGATAGAGCGCCAATTGCGGGAACAAGCAGAGCAGCAGCAGCATCACGAAACCGGCAATGATATAGGGAACGAGGCCCATGAACACGTGCTCGAGTTCCACGCGGCCGTCCGAGGCGCCCTGTACGACAAAGCAATTGACCCCGACCGGTGGCGTGACGGCGCCAATCTCCACCAGCAGCACCACGAACACGCCGAACCAGACCGGGTCGAAACCAAGCTTCATCATCACCGGGTGCGAGATCGGCAGCGTGATGGCGAGCAGGGCGGGGGCGTCCATCATCATGCCGAAGATCAGGTAGATCACCGTGATGATCAGCACGATCACCCAGCGGTTGACCTCGAAGCCAGTGAGGAAATCGCCCAGCGTAAAGGCAACGCCGCTGATCGCCAGAAAGCGCGAAAAGATCAGCGCGCAGATGATGATGGCGAAGATCATGGCCGAGGTCTTCACCGTCTCGCGCAGGATCACCATGATCTCCAGCTTCTTGAAGCTGCGCTGGCGGATGAGCGCGAGCACCAGGGTCACGCCGGCGCCGGCGCCGCCGGCCTCGGTCGGCGTGAACACCCCGATATAGAGCCCGAGGATGATGCAGGAAATCACCAGCACCAGCGGTCCGGCGAGCCGCAGCGAATAGAGCTTTTCGCGCAGCGTGAACGTCTCCTTGCTGAGCGGCGCGTACTCCGGATGACGGAACACGGTGTAGAACGTCGCCCCGCACAACACTGCGGCGAACACGAAGCCGGGAATGACGCCGGCGATCAACAATTTGCCGATCGAGGTGTCGGTGAGGATGCCGAAGATCACCATCACCGCGCTCGGCGGGATCATCACCGCCAGCGTGCCGGCGATGGCGATGGAGGCGGAGGCCAGGCGCTTGTCGTAGCCGCGGTCGAGCATCTGCGGCAGCGCCAGCTTGGTGAACACGGTGGCGGTGCCGATCGAGGAGCCGGAGGCGGCGCCGAAGGCGGCGGCGCCCAGCGTGGTGGAGACGGCGAGGCCGCCCGGCAGCCGGCCGAACCATTTGTGGGCGGCGTCAAACAGGTCCTCGCCCAGCCCCGCGCGCATGGCGAACATGCCCATCAGGAGGAACAGCGGAATGACGCTGAAATGGAAGCTGTGGGTGGTCTCGAAGAACACCGTGCTCAGCATCGAGGTGGCGGCCTGGAAGCCGACCACCGACATCAGGCCGAGCGCGCCAACCGCACCCAGCGCCACCATGACGTTGATGCCGGCGAGGATGGCGGCGAACAGCGCAATGACCCCGATGAGACCGATTTCGAGCGGGCCCATCAGATGCTCTCCATGGCGCGCTCGTCGTCGGCGGCGATCGGCATCATGGTCTCGGCGATGGCGTCGAGCAGGAACTGGAACGCCAGCAGCGCGATGCCGACGAACACCACGAATTTCATCGGCCAGAGCGGAAACACGATCTCGCCCCATTCCTGTTCGTTGAAGGAATAGGATTGGGCGGCGAAGATCCATGCGGCGTAGCTGCACCACGTGAAGAAGGCGCAGCCGGTCAGCATGGCAATCACGGTGAAGATGCGCTGCACGCGCTTCGGCAGCCGGCGGGTGACCAGGTTCACCCGGATGTGGCCGCCGTCATATTGGGTGAGCGCGACCGAGCAGAAGATGATCAGCACCAGCAGGGATTCGGTGAATTCCAGCGTGCCGGTCACCGGCTTATTGAAAAGGTAGCGGCCGATGATGTTGGCCACCACCAGCAGCATCATCAGTAAAGTGGCGGCCGACGATATCAGCCCGATGCCGCGCAGCAGGCGGCCGTAGCCCCGGTACAGGCGTCGAAACGCGGACATCGTGGCGATCTCGGGGAAGGGCGGGCGGCCTTAAAGAGCCGCCCGCCGCATGCCGTTCAACGGCTTTCGATTTCGCCCACGATCTCTTCGGTTTGCGCGTCGGTCAAGCCGGCGGCCTTGGCTTTGTCGACCCATTTTTTGCGCACGGCCTGCACGCCCGGCGCCTTGAGCGCGGCGTCCAGCGAGTCCGCCGAAAGCTTGGTGACCGTCACGCCCTTCTTCTTCCAGCCCGCCAGAATTTTCTGGGTGAGCTCGTCGAGGGTGACGGTGTATCGCATGGCGTATTCGCGGCCGAGGCCGTCGAGGATCGCCTTGGTTTGCGGATCGAGCGCGTTGTAGCTCTTCAGGTTCATGGCGATGAGGTGACCGAAGGACGCGCCGATCGGCAGGTCGACGTAGTACTTCGCCACTTCGTCGTACTTCCAGCCGTGCGCCAGCGAGGGGCCTATCGGCGAGCAGTCGAGGATGCCGCGCTGCAGCGCCTCGTAGCCGTCCGACGAAGTCATCGACACCGGCGTGCCGCCGAGCGCTTTCACCAGCGCCGGATAGGCGAAGCCGTAGGTGCGGATGCGCTTGCCCTTCAGGTCGGCGATCGACTTGATCGGTTTGTTGCAGATGATGCCGTACTTCTCCAGCGGCCGGTAACCGATCACCTTGAGATTGTACTTCTCCAGTTCCTTGCCGAACTGCGGATACTGCCGGTGCCAAAGCTCCAGCAGCTCGGCAATCTCGATGGTGGAGTGCGGCTGCGGAATGAAGTAGCCGACTGCGTTGTTGAGCGGGAACTTGTCCTGGAAATACGGGGTGATGATGTCGCCGATGTCACCGACGCCGCCCGACAGCGCGTCCGGGATTTCCTTGGACTTGGCGACGCTGCCGCCCCAGAACATCTGGATCGTGTCCTTGCCGCCGGTACGCTTCTTGAATTCTTCGACGAACCACTTGGTGCTGATCGACTGCGCGTCTCCGGCGGCCTCGGGCTTGAAGGTGATCCACTTCAGCGTCTTCGCCTGCGCAACCGCTCCGCCGATGGCGAAGGCCAACACCGCCGCAGACGCGGCGACACAAAAACGACCGATGAATCGCGGCATGATAGTCCTCCCGGTATGGTGACGTTTCTTGACTTGATAAAACGATAGTTGGGTCGCCTGAGTGCCGCAATGGGCGGCGCGCGCTACGGGCAATACTATTTCGGCATGGTAATCGTGGCGGGGAAGCGCGTTGTGCTGCGGACGCGGGTGGCGCTTCTTTTAATTGAGCTGCGCGCCGGCCCAGGTCTTGTCGCGCACCAGCTTACGGCAGACGTCGCGCAGCAGGGTGCCCGCATCTTGCGTCAGCTTGGGCAGGCGCTCGCGCAAGGTGACGATGGTGACCTTGGTGGAGAGCGTCGGATGCGCGATCGGGTAGATGGTCAGCTTCTTGCGCGTCACTTCTTCCTGCACCGCCGCGTAAGTGAGGATGGTGTAGCCGAGGCCCTTCTCGACCATGGCCTTGGCGAAGGCGACGCTGTCGGCCTCGATCTTGATGCGCAGCCTGATGCCATGCTCCATGGCGGCGTTCTCGACCAACCGCCGGTTGGCGTGCGCCATGTTCGGCAGGATCAGCGGCAACTCGGCCAGATCGCCGATGCGGAAGCTCGCGCGCGGCTTGGCCGTCTTGATGCGGCGCGCGGGCGGCCCGATAACCCACATGCGCTCGCTCAATAGCGGGCTGATATTCAGGGCTTCCAGATGCGGCGGGTTGTGCAGCATGGCGATATCGAGCCGCTTTTCCACCAGCCATTCCTGCAAGGAGCTGGAGACGCCCTCGCGCATGTGCAGCGTCGTCTGCGGCCAGGCGCGCTGGAATCGCTCGGCGAAAGCCGGAATCAGGATGCGGCCCGCCGCCGGCGGCACGCCGAGGGCGATGCGGCCGCGCTGCGGCGAACGGTCTTCCTTGATCTCTTCGCTGGTTTGATGAACCAGATGGGTAATCGCCTCGGCGCGCTCCAGCAGCAGCGATCCGGCGGCGCTCAGGCGCATGCCACGGCCGTGCCGGGCAAACAACGCAACGCCAAGCTCGTGCTCCAGTTTCCTGATCTGGCGGCTCAACGCGGGCTGCGCCAGCCGCAATTCCTCGGCCGCGCGGCTGACGCTGCCGGCGCGGGCGACGCGCATGAAGCTCTTGAGCTCTTTCAATTCCATCGGTATGCGAGCGTCCGAGATATGCCGAAGTGGCATAGCTTACGGCATTCTCGGCGGCGGTCAAAACCGGCCATGCGGGCCGGCGCGCATGGCCGCGGCGTTGCATTGGCGCTATAGGAACGGAAACGGCGGCGCGCGGGGAAACGCATGGCAAATGACGCGGTCAACATTCTGGTGCTGGAAGGCGACGGCATCGGGCCGGAGATCACCGCCGCGACGCTCGCGGTGCTGCGCGCGGCCGATCGCGCCTTTGGGCTAAAGCTGGCCTTCGACACGGCCGCTATCGGCCTGGCGGCGCTGCGCAGCGAGGGCACGACCTTTCCGGCTGGCGTGCTCGAAAAGGCCAAGGCCGCGGACGGCGTGATGCTGGGACCGGTGTCGCACAACGAGTATCCGCCGATTGCCGAGGGCGGCCTCAACCCGTCCGGCGGCTTGCGCAAGCAGCTCGACCTTTACGCCAATATCCGCCCGGCGCGTTCGCGTCCGGGCTTTCCGCCGCGTTGCGGGTCCGCCGTCGATCTGGTGATCGTGCGCGAGAACACGGAAGGCTTCTACGCCGACCGTTCGATGTATCTCGGCAATGGCGAGATCATGCCGACGCCCGATCTCGCGCTGGCCATACGCAAGATCACGCGGCAGGGTTCGACGCGCATCGCGGAAGCGGCGTTCAAGCTGGCGATGCAGCGCCGCAAAAAAGTGACGGCCGTGCACAAGTCGAACGTGCTGCGCATCTCCGATGGGCTCTATCTGGAATGCGTGCGCGCGGTGGCGGCGCGCTATCCGGACGTCGCCTATGAAGAGCGCATCATCGACGCCATGGCGGCGCTGCTGGTGCGCGACGCCGGCCAGTTCGATGTCGTCGTCACCACCAATATGTATGGCGACATCCTGTCCGACGAGGCTTCTGAGATCTCCGGCAGTCTTGGCCTGGCGGCCTCGCTCAATGCCGGCAGCGAGCATGCGGTGGCTCAGGCCCAGCATGGCTCGGCCCCCGACATTGCGGGCAAGAATATCGCCAATCCGTCCTCACTGATCGGCTCGGCGGCGATGCTGCTGGCCTGGCTGGGCGAGCGGCGAAAGGACGACAAGCTCGTGCGCGCCGCCGCCGCGATCGAGGCCGCGCTCGACCGCGTCATCGCCAAGCCGGACGGCCGCACGGCGGACATGGGCGGCAAGCTCGGCACCGACGCCTTTGGCGAGCGGGTGGCGAAGGAAGTGGCAGCCGGCGCGCGCTAGGGCTCATTCAAAGCCATAAAGCCGCGCCGGGTTGGTCACCAGCACCCGCTCGACCAGGGCGTCGTCTTCGAGCCAGCGCGGCACCAGATCGAGCAGGCCGTGGGTGTCGATGTCTTGAAATGGCAGTTCCTCGCCGCTTCTGTTTTTGCGCACGCCGTGACTTGCGGCGTGTGCGGCCAGTCCGAACCCCAGACGATGCGCTCGGGGTTGGCGGCGCACAGCGTCCGGGCAAGCGGCCCGATGCGCGCATCGGCCGGATCGTCGGCGATGCGGTAGGCGCCGGAAATCTTCACCCAGGTCTTGCCGCTTTCCAGCAATGCGGTGAGTGCGCGCAGCGCGCCATTCGTGCTGCCCGGCGCGATCAACCCGAAATGATCGAGCACGCTGTCAACGGGGAGTGCGCGCAGGACCGGCGCCAGCGGCTCGATCGCGTCGGCGGCCACGAACATCTGCACGTGCCAGCCGTGCGGCTCGCATAATTGCGCCGCCGCCTTGATCGCACGCGCGATAGTATCACTCGAAGCCGCGCCCGAACTCGCGATATTCACGCGCAGGCCGCGGATGCCCTGATCATTCAGCGCATCGAGCTCCGCCGCCGGCACGTGCGCCGGCAGCACGGCGACGCCGCGCACATTCTCGAGCTGCGCCATGGCGTCCAGCATGCAGGCATTGTCGGTGCCGTAGAAGCTCGGCTGCACCAGCACCACCCGCTCGAGCCCGAGCCGCTTGAGCATCGCGGCGAGCTGGCCCACGGCCGCATCCATCGGCGTATAGCTGCGCTCACGTGCGAGCGGAAAGCGGCGCTTCGGGCCGATCACATGCACATGACAGTCGCAGGACGCACGGGGCGGAAACACGGTTAAGCGTCGTCCGGGTTGGGGCCGAATTTGTGTCTCGGCCAGTATGAAGCGCGCCATCGGTTTCCGCTACCGGCCAAGAGCCGTCTGCGTGCGGGGCGGTCCCTGTTTGAATCCAGCCGGTTTGCCGGAATTTTTGACGCAAAGGACTCCGCCAAAGGGGAAAATACGCCCCAGGAAGCTTGTAGGTCTTTAGCGGGCGTTTACAGTTTGTGTGTAGCGTCACCGTGATTCGCACGAGGACGAACACTTGCTCTACGCCATCACATTCCATTTTTTGGCTGGCGGAGTCACAGGATCGATCTTCAAGGTCCGAACGTTGTTGCTGGTGCTGAGCTTTGTGCTCTTTGAGTTTGTAATCCTGTCCTTTTCGGAAAGCGGCGTTGGCGTCCTGTGGGCCGTCGTAAGCCTGATTGCGGTTCAGCTCGGATACGTCGCGGGCATGTATACGCGTGGCCTTCTCGAACACGCCGGATATTCGCTTACCCAAGACGGAAAGCGTCGTCCTTTTTAGCATTCGGTAGATCGCGTCCGGCCGTCGAAAAAGCCGTCCCGTTGAGGGGCCGACGCGGCCGCCTCGATCCAGACCATCAACTTGGAAAGCGCAACGGCGTTCGTCGATTTGAAATCGCGCGGCGTCTTAGACGCCGCGATGGTCCCACGGACAATACGTTTCCCTCAGCCCGCCCGGCTGCCGGCCGACGAAACAAGCCTGGGATCTCTCACGCGGGTCGATGCACGGCACCTGCCACACTTCGCCGCGCCTGATTGCGGTAATAGCAGGCGTCGGGTCCGGCCCAGTAGCCGATAATGCCACCGGCTGCTCCGCCGATCGCGGCGCCAACGGCGATGGCGGCCGGACCGCCGCCGGTCGCGGAACCAATCAAGGCGCCGACGCCCGTTCCAACGGTCGCCCCAATGAGGGTATTGCGTTGTTTGTCGGGCATCGCGCAGCCCGAAAGCAATATTGCCGCAAAAAGGACTGCCACGAACGTCCGCATACCGCCCCCCAACACAGGCTATCTGCCCCAAGCCTGCCGCCCGCTTATGAGCCGGTTATCCGGGCGGCGCTTCAGATTAGCCCAAATACCCACAAATTCCAGCGTCTCTTTCCGTTTCGGCAAAACTATTTGCGGGATTGAGAACGCCTTGTTTGGACTGTGATTTTTGTCGGTGCCGGGAGCGCTTCTGGAGAAATCCTCTCCCGGCGTCGATGGGGGCAAAATGTAAGCCGCTTAAGGAGGCCGCCCGCCAGGTGCCGACGCCAAGCCCATACAGGTTTCCTGATGTTGAGCGAAAGCCGAAACGGATTTGACGAACCGCTGTATCGCGCTTTGGCTCACAGCCGACGCGTCGGTCGAGCTGACGAATATCCGCTTTCATAGATAAAGCGGACATTCGTGGTGCCGCAACATTTTGTCCGTTATTAGAAAATAGGGGACGAACGCTGGCGCGCGCTGTGAGCCCGCGTGATCGGCTTGTGGCTGTGCATCGCCTTCCAGTTCGGCCCAGCTTCTTTTAGGAAATTGTTAATCGAGCGCGCGCATCTTTAATGCGAGCCAGCCAATCCGCGCTTAATGCGGGCCGCGGCGGGGGCAATCCTAACTGGTGAAACTGATTTCCTCGCAGCCGCCGCGTCCGAGAATCTATGTCGAACTCCTGGATAAGCGGGCACGCCCCGTTCAAAACCTCTCACATAAAATCGACGCAAAAAATATGTCGCGAAATGTTCTTTTGATGACGGCAACTATTACGCCGCTGCCAGGGATTCCTGTCCTTGCCAGAACCGATCCGAAAGCCAGACTTCAGGATTACCAGGAAGCCCTTGCTTTCTATTCTGGTCTTCTTGGTGGCTGCTTCGATGCAATCGTCTTTGCGGAAAATTCAAATTCTGACGTCTCTCCGCTCATTGCGGCAAGTTCAAATAGGCCTCACTTCGACAAATTGGAGTTCATATCATTTTATGGCCTAGACTATGAGCCGAAGCACGGACGAGGCTACGGAGAATTCCGGCTAGTTGATCACGCCATATCTACTTCTAAGCTGTTGCGATCTGACGATGTGATCTGGAAAGTGACAGGACGTTACATTGTAAAAAATATCGAGAGGATCGTTGATTCAAGGCCACCCGATTCGGATCTTTATTGTCATTTGCGCAATTATCCGTACCGCTTATGCGAACTTTATCTTATGGCGTGGAATCAACGGGGCTATGAAGCTCTGATCAAAGGCATCAATGTTAAATTGAGCAACGACATCATTCCTGACACATATACAGTCGAAGAAACCCTCTTTCGCGAGGCTGTGGATCAATCATTCGGTACAATAATTATTGCTCCTCGCTTCAAAGTCGTCCCTGTCGTGCAGGGCGTGAAGGGCTGGGACAATCTTCAATTCAGCAATCCGTGGAGCATAAAGATTGCCGGCAAGCGGCTTGCGAATATTTTCATCCCCTCACTGTGGCTTTAGCTGCCTTAGCCCGCCCATTTCGCTAAATTGTCCCATTTTTTGTATTGAGAAAGCCTTCCAAGGGAAAGAATGATGTCGCGCTCCAATGCCGATGCCGTTGCGAGGCTCGCTTTTGGCCCAAAGCGGACATCAGGTTTCACAGGTCGCTATTCGCCATTCCATGTCCGCTATTGGGGGTAAAGCGGACATTGTATGGACCAGCGACACCGCCGCGTATGGACCAGCGACACCGCCGCCTATTCCACTGCCTAGGCGAGGCCTCAAGTATTAACGCCGCGTTAGCGCTTTGTACTGGATTATCACGGCAGGGAACAACCGACGTGAGGCCATGCGATGCTACCCGAACACCGCGTGCTTCTTGAAGACGAGCCCTGTCCTGTTTCGGATGAACTGCTTGGTGATTTGTATCGCGCCAACGCGCATGGACTGAACGAACTCATTGCCACGGTCTCACCGAAAGCAAGAGCGTTGCTTGCGGTTTATTGCTACCGCCGAACTCACCTCGCGTCGATCGGATTGGCGATAGCGGCAACTTGTGAGAAAGACGATCTCGGTTGGTTTGGAGGCAACGCTGGTACCGTTCTGTTCGATCGATCCCGGGAGGCTCCGCAATTGTCGCCCGCCAATAGCCACGCAAACAGCCGGCAGAAAATTACTCTGGCGGACGCGCCAATTCGCCAGCTAAGGCTAAACGTGGACGAAAAAGACTAAGGTCCGATCGCTTCAACGCCAATGCCCGCTTTGGACCCAAAGCGGACGTGCCTATTGCCCTGTCGAATGTCCGCTATCGGGGCAAGGGCGGACATAAAGCAGAAAAGAGCGGCCATGGCCGCGTTCACGTTCCGCTCGCAGCGCGAAAAAGCCCAGGCCATAAGAAGCCAGGGCCATCCGCGACCTTTAATTGTATATCGGACGCCGGGTCGCTAGATTCAAATACACGCAAGGTCGGTAGGTGCTGGGACCGGGGTGAGATCAACATGACAATCGTGCGCTGGCTGGTGGCACTCTGCATGGCATCCGTGCCGGCGATCGCCCAGGCGGCCGGCCGCGACGCACCGGTGTCGCTCCGGCCGATGACGTTCTCGGTAGTCAAGGGCGAACCGGACGCTTGCGGTCCAGGCTGTGCTGAATGGATCGCCGCGCATGGCGATTTCGACGCCAAAGCGGGCGACCGCTTTCGAGGTTTTCTGGAAAAATTGCCGAATTCGCACTTGCCGGTCTTTTTCAATTCACGCGGCGGCCAGGTCGGCGCTGCGCTTTCGGTCGGCGAGCTGTTGCGCAAAAACGACATGACGGCCGGTGTTGGACGCACGATCTCAAAACCGGGAAAGGCGGGACGCGAACGGCAATACAAGCTCGAGTATCGAAAAGCGATGTGTGCATCGGCATGCGCTTATGCCTTTCTCGGTGCCACCAGCCGCCAAGTCGCGCCGGCGGCGCGGCTTGGGGTCCACAATGGGCGCGCCGCCGGATCAACAAACCCGGCTGGGGACCGCCTCGACAAGTTGAATAACGTGTTGCGGGTCTATGCCATCGGCAAAGGTGTCGATGCTGCGCTCATCGACCTGGCCGCAAGGATACCCACCTCACGCGTATACTGGCTCACGCCGAACGAAATGATCCAATACGGCATTGTATCGAACGAGCCATTCGAGACTCCCTGGCGACTTTTCACAAATCGCGGCCGGTATTGGGTCATCAAATCATTGACGCGCGGGGCCGGAGTCGAAAGACAGACAACGGTGATCGAATTCGCTTGCCGGGCCGCCGGCGCTGCCAAAATTTCTATCGGGCGGGAACTGACGGGGCGAGAAATCGGCAGCCGATCGGTTCTGCGCCTCAAGTCGGACGATCTGGCGGTGTGGGATTCCGCCGCCCGATTACAGGAGTTAACCGGTGTGCGCGCATCCGACGGCCATTATGACCGGCGCGAAAGGTCCATTGCCTTTGATTCCTTGCTGAAGTTTGCAACGGGCAATGCACTCAAGCTGGAAGAATTCTTCGCCAAGACCGACCACGAGAGCTGGACGCGCACTGCGACGTTGTCGACCACCGGGCTGCAACACGCGCTGGCGCAGATGCGGGCGGGATGCGGAAACGCGCTGCTGAAACCGCGCAGCAGCGCCTCCGCGCTGCACTAGCTTTTTCGATGGTCCGAAGACACTGCGGCTCGGCTCATCCGGGCGAGTGGTACGGTGGTTAATTGCATATCCAGCCGCTGATGTTGGAAGGCGGCCGACAAAACGCTATGTAATAACATTTTGACCTGACGGCTTTTTTTGTACCGGCAGATGAGAGATTACCGCATCGGCACGATCTCAGCGACATCGTGAGCCATGTCCG
>CAWFEO010000042.1:0-90046 GCA_963814885.1 uncultured Alphaproteobacteria bacterium
AGCTCGCCAGCGCCGTCGGCTCGACAAACTCGATCGGTTTGAACGCGCTGGGCGATTGCAGGCGCCGCGTGATCTCGGCGGCGGTCACCGCCTTGCCGAAGCGGAAACCTTGCATGGAATGCACGCCGGCCGCGCGCAGGAACAATTGCTGGTCGGCGGTCTCCACGCCTTCCGCCGTGACCTTCATGCCGAGGCCGCGGCCGAGGCCGACCACCGCGTGCACGATGGCTGCGGCGTCGGCGGCCTTTTCGATCGAGCGCACGAAGCTGCGGTCGATCTTGAGCTTGTCGAACGGGAAGCGGCGCAGATAGAGCAGGCTGGAATAGCCGGTACCGAAATCGTCGAGCGCGACCTGCACGCCCAATTCCTTCAGCCGCAGCATGGCGGCTTCCGCGCTGTCGACATTGCCGAGCAGCACGCTTTCGGTGAGCTCGATCTCGAGCCGGGCGGGATCGAAGCGTGTCTCCAACAGCGTGTGCTCGACCACGCTGTAAAAATCGTTGCGGCGGAACTGGAGCGGCGAGACGTTGACCGCGACGGTCAGGTCCGGCCAGGAATTGCCGTCGAGGCAGGCGCGCCGCAGCACCCAGGCGCCGAGCTCGATGATCAGGCCCGAGTGTTCAGCGACGGCGATGAACTCGCTCGGCGGAATTTCGCCGCGCGTCGGGTGAGTCCAGCGGCACAGCGCCTCGACCCCGACCACGCTCTCGCCGCTCTTGTTGACAATCGGCTGGTAAAGCAGTTGCAGGCCGTCATTCTCGATGGCCTCGCGCAGGTCGGCTTCCATGAGTTTGCGGTTGGAGAGGTCGGCGTCCATGACCGCGTCGTAGAGACAGGCGCGGTTGCGGCCTTCGTTTTTGGCACGATAGAGCGCCATGTCGGCGTAGCGCATGATGTCGGCGGCGCCGGCGCAGTTCTTGTCGATGACCGCGATGCCGATGGAGGCGCCGATGACGATGTTGTGGCCGCCGATCGCATAGGGCGCGCATATGGCCGCGATGATGCGCTGGGCGACCCCCATCATCCTGGCGGTGTCGTCGCCGAGCGCGGAAATCACCGCGAACTCGTCGCCGCCAAGACGGGCGACCAGGTCGTCGCCGCGCAGCGTGTGCGACAGCCGCAGCGTGACGTTGCGGATCAATTCGTCGCCGACGTGGTGGCCGAGCGTGTCATTGACGTCCTTGAAATGGTCGAGGTCGATGTAAAACACCGCGGCCGGCGAGCCGCCGTTGCACACTTCCTCGATCACGGTTTCCAGCCGCTCGCTGAAGAAGATGCGGTTGGGCAGGCCGCAGAGCGGATCGTGCATGGCGAGATGGCGCAGCCTGGATTCGCCGGCGGCGATGGCAACGGCGGTGCGCCGCATGTAGCGCAGCACAAAGGCGGCGAGCAGCGCGAAGCCGGCGAGCGCGACGGCGATGAAGGGGATGACACTGTGAACGATTTCGGCGCCCGGCTGCTTCGGCGTCCAGGCGAAACGCGCGATGATGTTGCCGCGCGGGCCGGTGAGGTTATAGACGAAATCGTCGGCGGGCACGGGCTCGGTGGCGCCGATCGCGCGCAGGTGCGTCAGTTGCAATTGCCCGGCAATCACGGCAAGCACGCCGCGGTCGACGAATTTCACCGCCATCAGAATCGGCGCCGTCATGTCGAGCGCCGGCGGGATGCCGTTTAGCGGACCGACCGCCGCCGCCGCCAGCACCGCCGGCTGGTCCATGAAGCGGCGGATTACGGCGACGTTCGGGTGGGCACCGCCTTCGGTGAGGCTTGCTTGGTTCAGGTTGATGGCGCCCCGCAGGGTCGGTTGGCGGCCGCGCATGTAGTCGATCACCGGTTTCATGTCGGGCCAGGCGGCGGCGAACCATGACGGCGCCGCCGGTTGGGTGCCGATGAGCGAAAAGACCGGCGCGTCCGATGCGTCGAAGACAAAAACGTAGTCGTGAGCGAAATAGGTTTCCAGCCAAAGACCGGCGCGCTGCTCGGTCCAGGTCGGATCGAAGCTGAGGCGGATGTTTTGGATCGCCGCGTCAGAGGAAGCGACGCTTTCGACCTCGCGCAACACGCGCTCGCCAAGGTTGTCGAGCGCATGCGAGAGCAACTGCTTCTCGTGCTCGATGGCGACCTCGTCGGCGCGCTGGGCCGAGGAGAGGACGGCGACGACGATGCAGATGATGGCGACGGCGACGATCACGCCGATCGGGACCACGACGCTCAAGCGCGCGCGATCCCAACTCGTGTATGGCCGTTCCTCGGCAACGCGCGGGCGAGTGGACAACGTCCAAGTCCCCTAAAGCATCCTACCTATTGGACTTTTCGCGCCGACCTTAAGCCGCGAAAGCTTGCCATTCGCTTGCATTTTAGCCGTTAGCCGGGCCCGCGGCCCGCGGTGGCGGTAATTCGCGCAGTGCCGTTAATCGAAGGTAAATGGGGAGCCTAGAAATATCCGCACATAGCGGTGCAGGCGCGCGCAAATAGGCGCAAGCTATCGTTCAGCCCGGGCTGCGATAGGGCGGGCGCGGGATCGCCATATGGGCGTCGCGCAACGCCGCCGACCAGCGCTCGCGCAGATCCTGGAAATAGGGCTCACCCGGCTCGATGCGGTAGTTCACCTCAGGACTATAGGTATCCCGGCGCGCCACCAGAATATCGATCGGCGGCCCGACGCCGAGATTGGAGCGCATGGTGGAATCCATGGAGATCAGCCCGATCTTGAGGGAGTCGTAAAGATCGGTATCGAAGCTGATGGCGCGGTCGAGCACCGGCTTGCCGTATTTGTGCTCGCCGATTTGCAGATAGGGCGTATCGGTGGTGCATTCGATGAAGTTACCGGCCGAATAGATCATGAACAGCCGCAGGCGGCCGCCCTTGATCTGGCCGCCGAACAGAAAGGAGACGTCGCTGTCGACGTCGGCGGCGGCGAGCATTTTGCCCTCGGCGCTTTGGGTATTGCGGACCACGCGGCCGATGCGCTGCGCGGCCTGAAACATGGTGGGCGCGTTCATCAAGGTTTCGATCTCGCCGGTCTCGTGATTTTGAACGCCTTCGGTGAGTGTCGAACGCACCGTCTGACTGAGTGACAGGTTGCCGGCGGAGGCAAGCGCCATGATGCGCTCGCCCGGTTCGCTATAGACGTTTAGCTTTCGGAAGGTAGAGACGTTGTCGAGGCCGGCATTGGTGCGCGTGTCCGCAATCATCACCAGACCTTCGCGCACCAGAATTCCGCAGCAATAAGTCATGGCTTGACGTGGCGTCCTGTTCTTGCTGGCCGCCGTGTTATAGCGGCCCGCCGGCAGGTCGGGCAATGTTCATGCTGGCCGCGCATGGCCTGCGCCTAGTTCTGGACCTGCTGGCGGGCCTGATCGACGTGAACCGCCACTTTGAGGGTTTCACCGCCGCCGCCAAAACGGGTTCCGCGTACCGGCGAGGCGCCGAGATAGTCGAGGCCGACCGCCACCCGCACATGGGCGTCGGTGGTCGAAATTCCGTTGGTTGCATCGAAGCCGACCCAGCCGAGATCCTCGACATAGATCTCCGCCCAGGCATGGCCGGCGTCCTGCGCCGTCACGCCGTCGATGCGGTAGAAATGGCCGCCGATATAGCGCGCCGGAATGCCGAGCCGGCGCGCCGCCGTAATGAAAATATGCGTGAGGTCCTGGCAGACGCCGCGGCGCAGCGCGAAGGCTTCCGCCGCCGTGGTGGCGGTGTGGGTCGGGTCGGTGTCGAAGGTGATCTCCCGGTTGAGCCCGCCCAGCAGCGAATGCATGAGCGTCAACGTATCCTTGCCATTGCCGGCGCGCGTATCCTCGGCGAATTCGACAATGGCGGTGTCGGCTTCCGTGAGCGGCGTCTCACGCAGGTAAAGGCTGGGCGGAAAGCGCTCGATCGCGCCGCGCACCATGCCATGGGTATCTACCGTGTCGACCTCGCCCTCGACCGTGATCGACAATTCCCCGAACGGCCCCTCGGCGGTGAAAGAATGGGTGATATTGCCGAAGGCGTCCTGGTGCTGGTGCAGCTGGCAGTCTTGCGACAGGTCGATGCGCCAGTCGCACACATATTGCCCGTCGTGATTGCGCGGGGTCTTGCGCAACAGCTGCGTCACGCCGGAGGGCGGCGTGTCGTAGTGGTAGGTGGTCGCGTGCGAAATGCGAAGTCGCATGGGGGTCCGGCGCTGTTGACTGGAGACTTTAACATAGGCCGCGGCCCGAAGGCTGCGTGCTCATGTGAGGAATTGCTGGGTGACGGCGGCACCGAGCTGGTTGTTCTCGGTGATGAACTCGCCAATGAATTCGTGCAAGCCACGCTGGAAGATGCCGTCCATGCGGCTGTTCTGCAAGCGGGTACGAATGCCGCGGGCCTGGCGCTGGGACGGTCCCTGCCGGCCATAGGCGCCCGAGATCTGGTCGAGGTTGCGCACGACCGCTTCGTAACACGACGCCAGCGAGCGCGGCAGTTCCTCGCGCAGAATCAGCAGGTCGGCGATCAGCCAGGGTTTCAGGCTGTCGCGGTAGACCCAGTGATAGGCGGTGAGCGCCGACACCGAGCGCAGGATCGCGGACCACTGGAAATAATCGAGTGGTCCGCCGATACGCGCATGCTCCGGCAGCAGCAGGTGGTATTTGACGTCGAGAATGCGCGCGGTGTTGTCGGCGCGCTCGAGATAGACGCCGAGGCGCGAGAACCAGTAGGCGTCGTTGCGCAGCATGGTGCGGTAGGCGGAGCCGTCGTACCGCAGCGAGGCCTCCTGCACCCAGCGCAGGAAGCGCGAGAATTCCTCGCGCGAGGTCGGGCCGTTGCCGTATCGTTTCAATTCGAGCCAGGTGCCGTTGATCGCCTCCCACATCTCGACGGTGAGCGCGGTGCGCACCGCGCGCGCGTTACTGCGGGCCTGCTCGAAACAGGAGCGGATCGAGGAGGTGTTGACGGTGGAGAAGGCGAGGAAGTCGGTGACGTTTTCCTCGTTGGCCTCCTCATAGGCGCGGAAGAAGGCGGCCGAGCAGCCGGCGGTGGCGACCGCCGATTCCCACTCGTTGGTTTCACCGACATAGGCGAGCGGCAGCGCCGACAGCCGCTGGGTGGCGTCGAGGATGCGCGCGAGATATTCCGCGCGTTCCACGTAGCGCGAGAGCCAGTACAGGTTATCGGCGGTGCGCGAGAGCATCTTCTATCCGTCCAACACCCAGGTATCCTTGGTGCCGCCGCCCTGGCTGGAATTGACCACCAGCGAGCCTTCCTTGAGCGCGACGCGCGTGAGGCCGCCCGGCACGATGCGGACGCGGTCGCGGCCGGTAAGTACGAAGGGGCGCAGGTCGACATGGCGCGGCGCCACCCCTTGCTCGACGCAGGTCGGCGTGGTCGACAGCGCCAGCGTCGGCTGCGCGATGAAATTCTTCGGCGCGGTCTTGAGCTTGGCGCGGAACTGCTCGATCGCGACCTTGCTGGCGGCGGGGCCGATCAGCATGCCGTAGCCGCCGGAGCCGTGTACTTCCTTGATCACCAATTCGGGCAAGTGGTCGAGCACATAGGCGAGATGCTCTTCCTCGCGGCAGCGCCAGGTCGGCACGTTCTTCAGGATCGGCTCCTCGCCGAGATAGAATTTCACGATGCCCGGCATGAAGCTGTAGACCGCCTTGTCGTCGGCGATGCCGGTGCCGACGGCGTTGGCGAGTGTGACGTTGCCGGCCTGATAGGCCGACATCAGGCCGGGCACGCCGAGCGTGCTGTCGGGGCGGAAAGTCAGCGAATCGAGGAAGTCGTCGTCGATGCGGCGGTAGATCACGTCGACGCGGCGCGGCCCTTGCGTGGTGCGCATGTAGACGATCTCGTCCTTGACGAAGAGGTCGCGGCCCTCGACCAGCTCGATGCCGAGCTTGTCGGCCAGGAACGAGTGCTCGTAATAGGCCGAGTTGAACACGCCGGGCGTGAGCAGCACCACGGTCGGGTCGTGCGCGGCGGAAACCGGCGCCACCGACGACAACGTCGCCAGCAATTCGTCCGGATAATTCTCTACCGGCGCGATGCGGTGGCGCGCAAACAATTCGGGAAACAGCCGCATCATGATCTCGCGGTTCTCCAGCATGTAGGAGACGCCGGAGGGCGTGCGGACGTTGTCTTCGAGCACGTAGAATGTGTCGGCGTCCACGCGCACCACGTCGATGCCGGCGACGTGCACGTGGATGCCGTGCGGCGCGCGCTGCCCGCTCATTTCGGGGCGGAAGGCCGGATTGCGAAAGATCAGGTCGTCGGGCACCACGCCGGCGCGCAGGATTTCGCGCGCACCGTAGACGTCGGCGATGAAGGCGTTGAGGGCGTTCACCCGCTGGGTGAGGCCGGCTTCGAGCCGGCGCCATTCGACGCCGGACATGATGCGCGGCAAGACGTCGAACGGGATCAGCCGCTCTTGTGCGTCGGCCTCGCCATAGACCGCGAAGGTGATGCCGATGCGGCGGAACAGGAGCTCGGCTTCGCGCCGGCGGTAGTCGAGCACGTCGGGCGGAATCTCGGCGAGCCAGCGCGCGAGCTCGCCATAGGCGGGCCGCACACCGCCGTTGGTGCCTTTCATTTCGTCAAAGGCGGCTACCATTTCGGATCCCCAGCTCGCCACCGGTTACGTCAACGTATTTGCTCTCAACGCCTCTTAACCCATTGCTGCCCGGAGCGGCCCCCGATGGCGGTCCGCCCCATGCCTTGAGGGTTGCAAGCTTTAGGCCAAGGCAAAGCCCCGAAAATTGCGTGTTGGCGCGTGTGCCGGCGGCACACGGCCCAGTGGATGCCTATTATTTAGGCGAATTTGCGGGGAAAACGAGGGTTGCGGCGGCCGCCGCTTGAGCGGGCCCCGGCTTAACGCTAGGTGTTCGGCGGGCCGGCAAAGGTGTCATCCGCCATGAGCGCTAAGCTTGAGATCGTCACCGCGGGGCTCCTGGTCATCGGCGACGAGATCCTGTCCGGCCGGACCAAGGACAAGAACATCGGCTACACCGCCGACTACCTCACCGCCCTCGGCATCGACCTGAAGGAAGTGCGCGTCGTCTCCGACGACGAGACGGCCGTCGTGTCGGCGCTCGATGCGTTGCGCGGTACATACGACTACGTCTTCACCACCGGCGGCATCGGGCCCACGCACGACGACATTACCGCCGACTGCGTGGCCAAGGCCTTCGGCGTCGCGCTGCCCTATCACCCCGACGCGGTGGCGATCCTGAAGCAGCGCATGGCCAAGACCGGCGGCGAGCTCAACGAGGCGCGCCTGCGCATGGCGCGCATCCCCGAGGGCGCGCAGCTCGTCGTCAACAAGGTGTCGGGCGCGCCCGGCTTCTGGATCGGCAACGTGATCGTGATGGCGGGGGTGCCCTCGGTCATGCAGGCTATGCTCGACGAGGTGGCGCCCAAGCTGAAGACCGGCACCAAGCTGTTGTCGGTCAGTATCCGCGCCGATGCCAAGGAAGGTGATGTCGGCAGCGAACTGGGCGTCATCGCCAAGGCGCATCCGGAGGCGCTCATCGGCAGCTATCCGTTCTTCGACGAGAAGCTCGGGCCCAACACCAATATCGTGGTGCGCGCGCGCGATCCGGAGAAGCTCAAGCTCGTGAAAGAGGCGGTCGAAGAAATGCTGGTGACGGTGCACAAGCAGACCGCGGTCGCCGCGCGCTAACGCGTGGAGTTGTCCATGGCGAAGCCGAAACCTGCGACCGCGCCGAGCCCGGACAAAATATTCCCGGTGTCGTGGGACCAGTTCCACCGCGACTCGCGCGCGCTCGCCTGGCGGCTGCACGCGGCGGGACCCTTCGAGGCCATCGTCTGCATCACCCGCGGCGGACTGGTGCCGGCGGCGATCGTGGCGCGCGAACTCAACGTGCGCATCATCGAGACCGTATGTATCTTCAGCTACCAGAACTACAGCAACGAGGGCGAGCTCAAGGTGCTCAAGGGCATCGCGCCGGAGGTGAGCGCGATGCGCGCGCAAGGCAAGGGCGTACTGATCGTCGACGACCTGGTCGACACCGGCAAGACAGCGCGGGTGGTGCGCGACCTGCTGCCGGCCGCGCATTTCGCCACCGTCTACGCCAAGCCCATGGGGCGGCCGCTGGTGGACACCTTCATCACCGAGGTGTCGCAGGACACCTGGATCTATTTTCCCTGGGATACGGGGCTGGCCTTCCAGCCGCCGATCCGAGAGGGCGGGGACTGATCGCAAAACCCGGCGGGATCGGCTAAGATCGCCGCAAAGGGAGCCAAGGAGAAACGCCATGACCGCAGCCGCCGCCCAGAAGGCGTCCGCCGACGACCTGCGCTCGCACCACCTGCGGCCGGCCGACATGCCGTGGCAGAAGACGCGCTTTCCCGGCTGCGAATTCAAGCCGCTGCTGGTCGATGCCAAGAGCGGGCTGGCGACGCTGCTGTTCAAGATGGCGCCGGGCGCGGTGCTGCCCGATCACGAACATGTCTTGATCGAGCAAACTTATGTGCTGGAAGGCTCGCTCGCCGACAAGGACGGTCCTGACGCCGGCATCGAGGTCGGCGCCGGCGAATTCGTCTGGCGCCCGGCGGGCAGCCGGCACACGGCCTGGGCGCCCAAGGGCGGCACCTTCATCGCCATCTTCCAGATTCCCAACAAGTTCTACGAGGCCGACGGCCGCGTGACCGACGCCGCCGGCAAGGAGTGGGATGCGGTCTGGGGCGACTTATTACCGAAGTAGATTGACGCACCGCCCGCGTGGCCGACACCCGCGCGCGGTGTCGAGTAAGCCACGCGGACGTGGCGGAATGGTAGACGCAAGGGACTTAAAATCCCTTGGGAGAAATCCCGTCCGGGTTCGAGTCCCGGCGTCCGCACCACGGCATTGGCGACGCGTTAACGTTTTCGGCGCATTGACTTGCGCTTGGGCAGCCGGCGCAATGCCGTCACATTGTCGAGGCTTGGTCGACGCGCACCAACGGTTGGAAAATTTCGCAGCGATGACGGCGCGACATCGATCCCATAGGCACGCGCTTGCCGCCGCGCTGGCGGCGTTGACGCTTGGCGCCTGCGCCGGCAACGACGACCAGGCCGCGCGCTTTCTGGTGGCGCCCGGAAAATACGTGCTGTTCAACTGCAAGCAGCTGGCGCAGCAGTCCGAAGTCAACATGACGCGTCAGCACGAGCTGGAAGGCTTGATGGCGCAGGCCGGCACCGGCTCGGCTGCGCAATTGGTCAGTACCGTTAGTTACCGGCCGGAATACCTCACCTTACGCGGCGAGATGCTGGATTTGCGGCAGGCGGCCGCCGACAAGAAATGTAAATTCGTGCCGGGCGCGGCGCCCGCCGCCGCCGCAAGCGGCGGCGCGATCCGCTGACGGCGCGGCCTTACGGAGCGCGCTTAATCAGCACCAGCGAACCGTCCGCCAGGCCGAGCGCGAGCGCCGGCACCTTTGCGTCCTTGATGAGGCCCAGATTGGTGGCCGCCTTGGCCGGCAGCTTGACGCTGGCGATCTCGCGCGCCTTCGGCGCGAACGACACGATGCGCAAGCTGCGGCGATCGAGCGAAGGCACGGCGATGTCGGCGATACCGTCGCCGTCGAAATCGGCCACCGCGTGCATGGCGATGGCGCGCGTGCCGGCAATGTGATTGGCGGTGCCGGGCAACGCGGCCGCCATGTGCAGACGGCCGTCGCGCCAGCTCCACACTTCGAGCGCGCCAATCACGTGCGGCTGGCGCACCAACGCAATATCGGCCTCGCCGTCGCCGGTGAAGTCGGCGACGCCGACGGGATCGAGCCAGCGGTGCGGCCCGCCGAGCGGCGGCGTTTCGGCGACGATACGGTAACGGCCGCGGTGCTCGCTGATCACCGCCAGCGCGGAGCCGCGCTTGAGATAGGACTTCACCACGATGATGTCGTCATGCCCGTCGCTGTCGAGATCGGCGATGCGGGGTTCGAGGTCCTCGAACACGGCGTCGTTTCTGAGCCGGACGCTGTGTTGCGCGCCGTCGCGCGTCTCGATCATCACGCTGCCGGCCTCGATCTTGTCGCCGAGCACGCCGTGGTCGTAGCGGTCGGTCGGTTCAGCCAGCCAGGCGCGGGCGATGTCGTGGGTGCCGGTGGCGATACGGCCGTCGGGCAGCGCGCCCTCGGGCAGCTTGGGCTTGGCCGGCCGGTCGATGAACTTGAGCGACACGTTTCCGCCCGTGCTTATGACGGCGTACCAGAGTCCGCCGGCATTGACGCGCACCTGGCCGCCGACCGTGTCGATGGCGGTCACGCGCGCTGGCGCGTCGATGCGGTGCACGCGCCATTCGGCGGCTTGGGCGGCGGTGGCGCTTGCCAGCGACGCAGCGAGACAGACGAGCAGGGCGGACCGCATATGTGCGCTTTCTTTCGATTTAATTGGTGGGGTTACTTGAGCATCATTTATTTGAGTTTTGTATGGCGCAACCGCAAGGCGTTGCCGACCACGCTGACCGAGGACATGGCCATGGCCGCGGCGGCGATGACCGGCGATAGCAAGAGCCCGAAGGCCGGATAGAGGACGCCGGCAGCGATCGGCACGCCGAACGAATTGTAGATAAAGGCGAAGAACAGGTTCTGCCGGATATTGTGCATGACCGCCTTCGACAGCGCGCGCGCCTTGACGATGCCGGTGAGGTCGCCATGCAGCAAGGTGACGCCGGCGCTTTCGATGGCGACGTCGGTGCCGGTGCCCATGGCGATGCCGACTTCGGCGGCGGCGAGCGCGGGCGCGTCGTTGACGCCGTCGCCGGCCATGGCGACGACGCGGCCTTCGCCGCGCAGCTTTTCGATCACTTTGCTTTTCTGGTCGGGTAGCACTTCCGCTTCAATTTCGGTAATGCCGAGCCGCTTGGCGACTGCTTGCGCGGTGGTGCGGTTGTCGCCGGTGAGCATGACGACGCGGATGCCGTCGGCGGCGAGCGACTTCAGCGCGTCCGGGGTGGTGGCTTTCACCGGATCGGCGATGGCGATGCAGCCTGCCGGCTTGCCGTCGACGCCCAGGAATACGGCAGTGGCGCCGTCGCCGCGCAACCGCTCGGCCTCGCCGGCGAGCGCCGCGGTATCGATGGCGAGCTCCTGCAGAAACTTGGCGGTGCCGAGCGCCAGCCGCTGCTTGTCCACCGTGCCGACAACGCCCTTGCCGGCGGGCGCGTCGAAACCTTCGACCGGCGATAGCGCGAGCTTGCGTTCCTGCGCGGCGGCGACGATCGCGGCCGCCAAAGGATGCTCGCTGCCGCGCTCGATGCTGGCGGCGAGCTTCAGCACTTGGGACTCGTCAAAGCCGGGCAAAGCGACGACCGCGACTACCTTGGGTTTGCCTTCGGTGAGGGTGCCGGTCTTGTCGACCACCAGGGTGTCGATCTTTTCCATGCGCTCGAGCGCTTCCGCGTTCTTGATCAGCACACCCTCGTGCGCGCCGCGGCCGACGCCGACCATGATCGACATCGGCGTGGCCAGCCCCAATGCGCAAGGGCAGGCGATGATCAGCACGCTGACCGCCGCTACCAGACCGTAGGCGAAACGCGGCTCCGGGCCGAAGGTCGCCCAGGCGGCGAAGGCTAGAAGCGCCACCGCGATCACCGTCGGCACGAACCAGCCGGCGACCTGGTCGGCCAGCCGCTGGATCGGCGCGCGGCTTCTTTGCGCCGCCGCCACCATCTGTACGATCTGGGACAGAAGCGTGTCGCGGCCGACCTTTTCGGCACGCATCACGAAACTGCCGCCGCTATTGAGCGTGCCGCCGATGACGCGGGCGTCCTTTTCCTTAGTGACCGGCATGGATTCGCCGGTGACCATCGACTCGTCGAGCGCGGAGCGGCCTTCCAGCACCACGCCGTCGACCGGCACCTTGTCGCCGGGGCGCACGCGTAATTTGTCGCCGACGGCGACGGCGTCGAGCGATATTTCTTCGTCGCTGCCGTCGTCGCGCACGCGGCGCGCGGTCTTGGGCGCGAGATCGAGCAGCGCCTTGATGGCGCCGGAGGTGGCTTGGCGCGCGCGCAGTTCCAGCACCTGGCCGATCAGCACCAGCACGGTGATCATGCTGGCGGCCTCGAAATAGACCGCCGGCGCGCCGTTACCGCGGAAGGCGGGCGGGAAAATGCCGGGCGCGAAAGTGGCGACCAGGCTGTAGACGTAGGCGACGCCGACGCCCATGGCGATCAGCGTGAACATGTTGAGGTTGCGGGTGACGAGCGACTGCCAGCCGCGCACGAAGAACGGCCAGCCCGCCCACAGCACCACCGGCGTGGCGAAAACGAATTGGACGTAATTCGACATCGTCGGCGTGAGCCAATGTGCGGCGCTGACGAAGTGTCCGCCCCATTCCACCGCCATGACGGGAAGCGCCAGCGCCAAGCCGATCCAGAACCGGCGCGTCATGTCGATCAATTCGGGGTTCGGTCCGGTATCGGCGGTGGCGACTTCAGGCTCCAGTGCCATGCCGCAAATCGGGCAGGTGCCGGGGCCGACCTGCCGAATCTCGGGATGCATGGGGCAGGTATAGATGGCGCCTGCGACCACCGGTTCCGGCTCGCGCGGCTTCAGGTATTTGTCGGGGTCGGCGGCAAATTTGGTGCGGCAGCCGTTGCAGCAGAAATAATAGGTCTGGCCGGCGTGCTCGGCCGAGTGCTTGGCGCTCGCCGGATCGACGCTCATGCCGCAGACCGGGTCTTTGGCGCCGCCAACGGCGGGAGCGTCGTGGTGATGATGATGGTGCTCGGTGGTCGCGCTCATGACGTCTTGCCCTTTATACCCCTGGGGGGTATATAGCGGCCATGAACAAGAACAGCAAGGCGTCGACGCTCAAGCGGCTCAACCGTATCGAGGGCCAGGTGCGCGGGCTTGCCCGCATGGTCGAGGACGACCGTTATTGCATCGACATCGTCACGCAGATCGCGGCCGTGCGGGCGGCGTTGCGCCGGGCGGAGGAGGAAATCCTGCGCGACCATGTGGCGCACTGCGTCGCGCATGCCATCAGCAGCGGCGACAAGGCCGACCAGCGGCGCAAGGTTGCCGAGCTGATGGACGTGATGGGGCGGGCGGGACGCTAGCGCGTCGAAAGCCCGAACAGCTTGTAGGCTGGGCAGATGCCGAACAGCGCCGTCAGGATCGGCACCACGCCGATCCAGCCGACCCAGTTCCAGCCGGTGCCGGGCGCGAGGTAGCCGAGCGCAAACGTGAGCAGCGCCAAGCCGACGACGACGCGCGCGATGCGGTCGAAAGTTCCGACATTCAGAGACATGACGTGCTCCTTCGACACCATTGATCGAAAAACACGTTAGCCGTGTGTGCAATCTCAACTTTGATCAATATCAAGGCATGCCGACGCTACTTGTGCCAGCGAAAGTGGGTATGCCGTCATCGCCCGCGCGTAAGTGCGGGGACGACGCTCGCGCGCAAGCGAACCGGCGCGTTCAACTGAATTTTTGTCTTGCCAGCGCCGCGCCGGCACCCAGCGCCATCAGCTTGGCGGCAGCAATGTCGCGCCGCATCGGCGCCATGCCGCAATTGGTGCAGGCCACGATGCGCTCCTTCGGTACGACCTTGCACACTTCGCCAATGACATCGGCCACCCGCTCGGGCGTCTCGATCTCATCGGTGGCGACGTCGATGACGCCGACCAGCACGTCCTTGCCTTCCAAGAGCGACATCAGCTTCAACGGCACGCGCGAATTGATGCATTCGAGCGAGACCTGGCCGATCGCACTCTTGGCCAAGGCGGGAAAAATATTTTCGTATTGCCGCCACTCGCTGCCGAGCGAATTCTTCCAGTCGATATTGGCCTTGATGCCGTAGCCGTAGCAGATGTGCACGGCGGTGGTGCATTTGAGCCCGTCGATGGCGCGTTCGAGCGCCGCGATCCCCCAGCCGGTGACTTCGTCCATGAACACGTTGAAAGCCGGCTCGTCGAATTGGATGACATCGACGCCGTCCTTTTCGAGCGCGAGCGCCTCTTGGTTCAGCAGCCCGGCAAAGGCCAACGCCATCGTCACCTTGTCGCCGTAGTGCGCATCGGCGACGGTGTCGGAGATCGTCATCGGCCCGGGCAGCGTGACCTTCAATTGCCGCTTGGTGTGGGCGCGGGCGTGGCGCGTCTCGGCCGCATGCACGCGACCTTTCAATTTCAGTTCACCGCGCACCACCGGCACCATCGCTTTGTAGCGGTTGGCGCGGATGCCCATCTCGACTTTGTTGGCAAAGTCGATGCCGTCGACGAATTCCAGAAATCCGTGTACGAAATGCTGGCGGGACATTTCGCCGTCGCAGACGATGTCGAGGCGAGCGTCTTCCTGCAGCTTGATGGCAAGCAGCGTGGCGTCGAGTTTGCCTTGCGCGAGATCGTCACCCGCCAGCCGCCATTGCGGCCACAACTTGTTTGGCTCGGCGAGCCACGACGGTTTCGGCAAGCTGCCGGCGACGGTAGCGGGAAACATCATGCGCGGGCGCTCTCGGTTCAGGTGAAGTCGGGTGGCTGCCAACTATAGAGCCAATCGTAGCGTTCGCGCAGCTTTTCTCCGCCTTTCAGCCGCATGCCGAGATTGCGGACGACGGCTTCCGGCCCGCTCAGCCCATAGATGCGGCCCTGCTTGCGCGAGACCTGTTGCGCGCGCGCGGTGCGGTGCCAACGGGCGCCTTCGTAGCCGCGCAGCGCGTCGGCAGGGTCGTCGCGATAGCGTCCCAGCATGGCGGCGAGCACCGCGGCATCCTCGATCGCCATGGCGGCGCCTTGCGCGAGGAACGGCAGCATCGGGTGGGCGGCGTCCCCAATCAGCGTGACCGCACCGTCCCCGCCGCGGAACGGCGTCTTGCGATCGTATAGTGCCCACTTCAGCCACTGCTCGGGCAGCGCGATCAGCGCGCGCGCCTTGTCCGCCCAGGACCAGCGGGCGAAATGGCGCAGGATCTCGTTGCGGTCGCCGACCGCCGACCAGCCTTGACTGTTCCACTCGTCGTGGACGATGCCGACAATGTTGATGAGGCGGCCGCCTTTGACCGGGTAATGCACCAGATGGGCGTCGAGCCCGAGCCACAGGTGCACGACGGGCGCGCGAAATTCCTCCGGCACGCCGTTGGCCGGCACCAACGCGCGCCAGGCCGTGCGGTGCGCAAAGCGCGGACGTCGATACCCGCGCAGGCGCGAAGCGACCGCCGACCACAGACCGTCGGCGCCGATCAGCGCGAAGCCGCGTTCGTCGCTGATGCCGCCGGCGCCGCGGGCGAGCGCGGTGATGCCGTTGACGTGGCTGGCGAAATCCGTAACGCGCAAGCCGAGCTTGAGCGTGACATCGTGGGCGGCCGTTGCCGCCGCGGCCAGCGTCGATTGCAGGTCGCCGCGGTGGATCGTCCAATATGGCGCGCCATAGGTGCGTTCGGCTTCGTCGCCGAGCGGAATACGCACGATCTCGCGGCCTGAGCCGCCCGACATGACGCGGACCGCCCGCGGCGTCATCACCAAGGGGGCAAGCCGCTCGCGCAACCCGAGCGCGATCAGCACGCGGGTGGCGTTGGGCGTCAACTGGATGCCGGCGCCGGTTTCGGCAAGCCGGCCCGATTGCTCGAGCACGGTGACGCGCATGCCGGCGCGCGTCAGGGTAAGCGCGGCGGTCAGCCCCGCAATACCGGCGCCGGCGACGATAAGATGACGCGCGGCCGCCACTATCGGACTCCGGCGTTGATCAGGCGATGGCGGTCAGCGGCAGCGCGCATTCTTCCGGCCGGGCCGCGTGCGGATCAAGCTGCGCTTCGAAGCGGTAAAGCGTCGAACAATAGGGGCAGACGATCTCGTTTTCCTCGCCCATGTCGAGGAACACGTGCGGGTGATCGTAGGGCGGGGTGGCACCGACGCACATGAATTTCTTCGCGCCAATCTCGATCACCGGCACGCCCGGATCGTTATGGAAATGGGGAATAACGTGCTCCGCCATGGGAACCCTCGGTAATTGCCGCGCGCGGCGGTGTTTTTCGCGGCCACAATAGCGGGGCGGTCTGGCGCTGCCTAGCGGCTACCGCCAAATCGGACTGGCGGCGTGTCCAGAATGCCGCGGTATTGCCGGGATAGCCGAATGACAAGGGCGCGCCGCGGCAAGGTTATCCCCAAGCCGTCGTTCCGCCGCCTTTCCATCGCAGGCATGTCCGATGCGCGGCGCGCGGGCGGACTCGCGCCGCCGGGACTTCGGGAAGGACTGATGATGCGCTCGAGCATCGCCCCAGCTGTGTTGGTGGCCGCCATTCTGGCGCTGCTCGCCGCGTATGTCGTGCCGCGCGGAATCGATGCGCGCGCCCAGCTCGCCATGGTGGACGACCCGGCCGCCATCGCCGCGCGGGCACTCGACGAGAAATTCACCGCCGGCCTGGCCGCGCGCGAGATCGAACGGGCGCTCGCCGCCGGAGATGCCGATCTTGCCCAAAGCTTCGTCGAATTGGCCGCCGCGCGCCATGTCGCGCTTCCCGCGGCGCTGATCGACAAGGTGACGCGCGCCGTCGCCGACGAAAATTCGGCGGCGCACGCGGTGACCCGTTTCGCGCAAGGATTCGCTGGTGGCGAGCCCGACGACGTGGCGAGCCTTGCCGGCACGGCGCTCGGCGACCTGTTCGTGTTCGGCGATGCGCGCGACGCCCTGCGCGAGGGCACGCGCCTGGCGCGGGGCGAGAAGGCCGACACCATGATACTCGGGCTCGCCGGCGCCGGCTTGGCGATCACCGCCGCCACCTATGTCACGTTCGGCGCCGAAGCGCCGGCGCGCATCGGGTTGTCGCTTGCGAAGGCTGCGCGCAAGACCGGGCGGCTCTCGGCCAAGCTTGCGGGCTCGGTCGGGCGCATGATGCGCGGCGTCGTGGACTGGGGCCGGCTGAAGACGGCGATCAAGGGCGCGTCGATTTCCGAACCGGCGCTGGCGATCCGTGCTGCGCGCGAAGCGATAAATGTCGAACGGGCCGGCGGATTGTTGCATCTCGCCCGCGACGTCGGCCGCGTCGAGGCCAAGGCCGGCACGCACGCCGCGCTTGACGGCCTGCAGGTCGCGGAGAGCCCGCGTGAGTTGTCGCGGATCGCCAAGCTTGCCGAAAAAGAAGGCGGCAAGACGCGCGCTATTCTCAAGATGGCCGGCCGCGGCGCCATCATGTTGGCGTTTACCGCGTTCGACCTGGCATGGTGGATCATCGGGGCGCTGTTTACGGTTTTCGCCTTGGTGTCCTCGCTCAAGAGCGCGACCGAACGCGTTACGCTGCGCATCATTCGCCGTCGCAAGGAGCGTCGCCGGCGCAAGCAACCCGCGCGCCTGGCAGCCTTGACCGCTACGGCCGGTTAGGGCGGCGCCACCTTCCATAATGTGAAAACCGGTCATGGCGTGCGATTTGTCTGCACGAATACATGGCATCTGCCGATTGCCCAGCGCAGGGCCAGCCGATAGGCTGCTAAATGAAGTTTTATAACGCTTGGGCCTCCAACAAAAATAAAGCCCATGTGGCGCGTTGTAAGCTTGGGAGGATGAGGTGAGCCGCAGCGACCTTGTCACACCGGCGGCCGCCCGGCCGCGCAACGCGGGCGCGCCGGCGATGAACGCCGGGCAAGACGCACGGCTGGTGGTCGAGGACGCGTGCCTGCGCTACGGCGAGCTCGACGTGCTCTCCGGCCTGAGCCTGACCGTCGGCGGCAGCGAGATCGTCAGCATTGTCGGGCCGTCCGGCTGCGGCAAGACCACTTTGCTGCGTTGCGTGGGCGGCTTGAACCAGCTCAACGCCGGCGAGATCCTGATCGAAGGGCAGCGGGTCGAGAAACCGTCGCCGAGCGTGTCGATGGTGTTCCAGCACTTCGGTTTGTTCCCGTGGCGCAACCTCTGGAACAATATCGCCTACGGTCTGAAGCTGCGGCACACGCCCAAGGACGAGATCGCGCGCCGCGTGGCCGAGGCAATCGATCTGGTAGGCTTGAAGGGTTTCGAGAACGCCTATCCGCACCAATTGTCCGGCGGCATGCAGCAGCGCGCCGGCCTTGCGCGCGCGCTGGTGATGGAACCGAAATTGCTGCTCATGGACGAGCCGTTCAGCGCGATCGACGCGCAGACCCGCGAGCAATTGCAATTCGAATTGTTGCGCATCTGGGACGCGCGGCCGACCGCCATGATGTTCGTCACCCATTCCATCGACGAAGCGGTGCTGATGGGCGACCGCGTTGTGGTGCTGGCGGGGCGCCCGGCCCATGTGCGGGCGGTGCGCAAGGTCGAGCTGCCGCGGCCGCGCGTGCGCAGCGTGGTGACGCACCCGGAATTCATCAATCTGCGGGAACAGGTCTGGCACGACCTGTTCGATCAACCGGCAAGTAGCACTAAGAGCAACGGAGCACGCAAACCATAACAAGCGTGCTCAACATGAGGGAGGAACTGACAGATGCTAAGGAAGTCGCTTCTCGGCGTCGTGACCGCGTTGTCGGCCGTGACGTTCATGATGCCCGGCGGAGCAAACGCCGCCGACATCAAGCTGACGGCCACCGCCATCGGCCGCCCGCCGATCTTTTCCAACACCTTCGCCGACGTCGGCGAGGCCATGGGCTTCTGGAAGAAGGCCGGCCTCGACGTGACGTTCCGCTGGTTCCAGCGCGGCACCGACACCGCCAAGGCGGTGGTGACGGGCGATGCGGCCATCGGCTTCACGGCGACGCCGCCGGCGGCGAACCTGATCGCCTCCGGCGCCAAGATCAAGATCGTGGCCGGCATGCCCAACCAGGATTGGACCATCGCCTCCGACGAGGCCAAGGACTGCAAGGGCCTCAAGGGCAAGACGGTGGCGGCCGACGGCATCAACAACACGCGCTATTTGTACCTGCAATCGTATCTGGCGACCTGCGGCTTGAAGATTTCCGACGTCAAGGCGATCAACCTCGCCAACACGCCGCTGGTCAAAGCCGGCATCGCCAAGCAGGTGCATAGCGGCGTGTTCCACATCGACGAACTGGCGCAGGTCGAGCACGCCACCAAGAAGTGGAACATCATGGACGTGCCGGCTTCGATCGCGGAAGGCCTGCACTACGCGGTGCTGGTCGCCAGCGACAAGGCGATCAAGGACAACCGCGAAGGTCTCGTGCGCTTCCTGGTCGGCTGGATCGAGACCCAGCAGATGATGGCCAGCAAAGATGCCAAGACCATGGAGAAGTTCGCCGCGATCGCCGCCGAGGGCAAAAAGATCGACAAGTCGGTGGCGCTGGCCGCGGTCAAGGCGTTCCAGGCGAAAAACTATTGGGTCGACAATAACGGGCTCAACGAGAAGCAGATGATGAGCCAGGTCAACGAACTGGTAAAGGTCGGTTCGATGAAGGCCAAGCCCCCGACCTACGCGCAGCTCGTCGACACGTCGCTCTACGCGGAAGCCGCCGCGCGTGTCAAAAAGATGGGCATGATGAAGAAGTAAGACGGCGATGGCGGACGGAAGCGGGCAGGCGCGCATGGCGACAAGGGAATCGTTTGCCAGCCGCGTGAACCGTTTCCGCGCCGTCAATGCCTGGTGGATCCGGATCGCCTGCTACGTGTCGAGCATCGTTCTCCTGCTCGCCGCGTGGCAGGCCTTCGGCAACAGCTTCGGCGTGCTGTTCGTTCCCTTCACCGCGACCATGAAGCGTTTGTGGTCCATGCTCGTCGAGGGCGAGCTGCTGGCGGCATTGTGGGTGTCAGGCCAGCTTTATCTGGTGACGCTCGTCTTCAATATCGTGGCCGGCGTCACGGTCGGGCTTCTCCTCGCGCGCAACAAGCTGATTTCGGCGGCATTCGAGCCTTACGTCTACATCCTTTACGCCACGCCGACGATTTCGCTGGTGCCGTTCGTGTCGGTGCTGTTCGGCTTCGCGTTCTGGCCGCGCGTGCTGGTCTCGGTGCTGATTTCCATTTTCCCGATCCTGCTCGGCACGCTGGAGGGCGCGCGCAGCATCCCGCGCCAGCACCTCGACGTAGCGGCGATCTTCGGCTCCAACGAGCGCCAGCTTTGGCGCGACGTGATTATTCCCTATGTGACGCCTTACGCGATGACCGGCATCAAACAATCGGTCGCGTTGTCCATGGTCGGTACGCTGGTGGCGGAATTTTTCCTCAATCCCGACGGCGTCGCGGCAGTGATGCTGGAGGGCACGACCGTGGTCGACTCGGCCAAGGTGCTGGCGATCACCGTATTCGTGGCGGCGATCGCTGTGGTGCTGGTCGGCGTCGGCGAACTGATCGAATGGTTTATGGTGCGATGGCGACACTCAGCAGTGGGGTAGAGGCGGGCACAGGCAGCCCACGGCGCGCGCTGCCGCGCTGGCTGACGCGCGAGCGCGTGGCGCCGGTGGTCGCCGGACTGGCGATCCTGGCGATCTGGCAGGTGGTGGTGAGCACGCAACTGCCGAGCTTCGTGGCGCGCCCGACCGGCGTCATCCTGGCGATCCCGGAGACGGTGGCGAGCAAGGAGTTCTGGGTCGACGCCGTCGTCACGCTGGGCGCGATCCTGGAGGGCGTGGCCATCGGCTCGGTGGCGGGCATTCTGGTGGGCGTCGCCATGGGGCGGGTGCGCGAGCTCAACTGGTTCCTGTCCACCTACATCCGCGCGCTTTACGCGCTTCCCCTCATTGCATTGGTACCGATCGTGATCATCTGGGTCGGCTATTCGCCGGCCTCGCGGCTGGTGATCGTGATCATCTCGGTGTTCCTGCCCGTCGCGGTGACCACCGCCGACGGCACCCGCGCCATCTCCAAGGACTATCTCGACGTCGGCAAGATGTTCGGCGCGCGCACGCACAATATATGGTTCGGCATCGCGCTGCCGTCGGCCATGCCGCATATCGTTGCCGGCATCGAGCTCGGCTTCGCGCGCGGCATCACCAACGCCATCGCGGTGGAGGTGCTGGCGAGCGTGCCGGGCATGGGTATGTCGGTGTTCACCAAGTCGAACGAGCTCAACGAAAACGGCTCGATGGTCTATGTGGTGTGCCTGGCGATCTTTGCGATCTCCGTGCGCAGCGGCATGGTGCGCTTCCGTCACTGGCTGGCGCCGTGGTATCGCGGCACGTGAATGCCGAGTTTCCGAAACGGTGACGTAGAGATCGCTTATGTCGACGCCGGCGAAGGCGAGCCGGTCGTGCTGGTGCACGGCTTCGCCTCCAACAAGGAAACCAACTGGGTCAATCCTGGCTGGGTGGGGACGCTGACGCGCGCGGGGCGGCGCGCCATCGCGCTCGACAATCGCGGACACGGCGCTTCCAGCAAGCCATACGACGCGCGCGCCTATCACAGCGCCACCATGGCCGACGACGTGCGCGCGCTGCTCGATCATCTCGAGATCGAGCGCGCCGACGTGATGGGCTATTCCATGGGCGCGCGCATCGCCGCATTCCTGGCGGTCACCCATCCACGACGCGTACGCTCGGTTGTGCTGGGGGGGCTCGGCATCCGGCTGGTGGAGGGTGTCGGTTTGCCCGACAGCATTGCCGACGCGCTGGAGGCGCCATCGCTTGATGAGGTTGGCGATCCGACCGGCCGCATCTTCCGCGCCTTCGCCGAGCAGACCCGGTCCGACCTCAAGGCGCTCGCCGCCTGCATACGCGGCTCACGCCAGGAATTGAGTCGCGAACAAGTGGGGGGAATCAAGGCGCCGGTGCTGGTCGCGGTCGGGACCCAAGACCCGGTCGCCGGTTCCGCACAAGCGCTTGCTGCCCTCATTCCAGGCGCCCGCGCACTCGATATTCCGGGCCGCGACCATATGTTGGCGGTGGGCGACAAGGCATACAAAGCGGGCGTGCTCGAATTTCTTAACCAACGTCCCTGATCGCTGCTGATGAGCCATGCGCGGCTTGCATTGGCGGCCTCGTGACGGGGACCGATATGTGCTAAATAGCGTGCGAGGGATTTGGCGTTGAGAGGCGCCGGGAGAACGACAAGCCATGGCCCATCATCAGACAAAGCCTGCAAATGCGCTCTACAAGGTTGACCCGGTCTGGGCGCGCATCCGCGACGAGGCGGAGGAGATCGCGCGCCGCGAGCCCGAGCTCGCCAGCTTCCTCTATGAGAACATCCTGCATCGGGACTCGCTGGAAACCGCGGTCGCACATCGCGTCGGCCAGCGCCTCGACCATGCCGACGTGTCGAGCGATCTGATCCGCCAGGCCTTTCGCGAGGCGCTCGACGACCAACCTTCGCTGGGCGAGGCCTTCCGCGCCGACATCGTCGCGACCATGGACCGCGATCCGGCAACGTTGCGCTTCATCGAGCCGGTGCTTTATTACAAAGGATTCCATGCCATCCAGACGCATCGCCTTGCGCATTGGCTGCTCGGCAAGGGCCGCAAGGATTTCGCGCTCTACCTGCAAAGCCGTTCCTCGGCCGCGTTCCAGTGCGACATCAATCCGGCCGCGCGAATCGGCCGCGGTATCTTCCTCGACCACGCCACCGGCCTGGTGGTGGGCGAGACCGCGGTGATCGAGGATAACGTTTCGATCCTGCACGACGTCACGCTCGGCGGTACCGGCAAGGAGCACGAGGACCGCCATCCGAAGATTCGCCATGGCGTGATGATCGGCGCCGGCGCCAAGATCCTCGGCAATATTGAGGTCGGTCAATGCGCGCGCATCGCCGCCGGTTCGGTTGTCATCAAACCGGTACCGAACAATGTCACGGTAGCCGGCGTGCCGGCCAAGGTGGTGGGCGAGGCCGGCTGCCCCGAGCCCTCGCGCGCCATGGACCAGATGCTCTACGGCGTCATGCTCGACGGCTAAGGCCCGTTGCAGGCGCCGATTGCATGCGCTGACGCGGCTTGCGCTCGCGCGCGCAATCGGGCAAGCAGGCGCTGCCCACGACCTTTAAGGAGCGGCCCGTTGGACGTCCAGGAGATCAAGCAGCTCGACAGCTATCTGAAAAAACTGTTCGGCAACGCGCAGATTCGCGTGGTGCCGAAGACGGCGGATTCCGCGGAGATTTTCATCGGCGAGGACGATGCCGGCGAATTGACCGTGGACGACGAAGAGGGCGAGCGCTCCTATAATTTCCGCATGGTGATCCTCATTGGCCAGGATCCTTCCATCCAGCCGGTGCCGGCGCTCAACGCCTACCTCAGGCGCAAGTTCGACAACGAGAACCTTCGTGTCGTGACGCGGCCGAAGAAGATGGATTCGCTCGAGCTCTATCTGGGCGAGGAATTCATCGGCGTGCTGTTCGTCGAGAACGAGAAGGGCCGGCGCTCCTACATTCTCGAATTGCCGATCCTCGACGTCGATCTGGTCGACGGCTGATCCAGACTCCGTTCATTCCCGCGCCAGCGGGAATCCAGTTCTTTTTGATTTAGGATAGTCGCGCCTTTGGGGCCCCGCTTGCGCGGGGACGAGCGGGACTTTGTTTAGGTGCCCGGATGCAGCCGCGCCAATAATTTGTCGATGCCGGCGGCGACGCCCTTCCAATCATTCAGCCAGTCGCGCGGGAAGCGGAACGTGATGTCGGCATTGCCGATGCGCCGCGCCAAAAGGCAGGTGCCGGAATTGATGACGCCTTTGCGTGAGCAGCGCGCCAGGAAATGCTCAGGGTTTTGCTGTTCGAACACCAGCTCCTCGCCCTGATAGGGCGTGCCGTCGCGAAAACCGCGCAGCGTGAGCCCATCGGGTCCGGCTTTCGGTTCCGGCACCAGATAGCGCGGATAAATCTCCTGTACGCGATTGGTGAGCGGCAAGGTCAGGTCGCCGGACTCGATGGTGACGAACAGCCGCTTGTTGGGATCGACCGGCGCGCCCACCGTCGGCTTGGCGGCGGGATCGGGCGGCATCAGCGAAGGCCATAGATAAACGAGGTCGACGCGCGTCTGTGTGCCGGGGCGACGCTCGATTGCCTCGCGGATTGCCGCCGGCTCGACGTTGAAATTCACCCCGGCCACAACGATCGGCAGCGACGGCGCATTGAGCGCGACCTGCGCCTCCGGCCAGCGCGGCCACAGCACATAGGCGACATAGACGGCGGCGATGACGGCCACCGCGCCGAAGACCATCAGCGGCGCGGCCAGCGGATTGTGGCCGGCGTGTCGCTTGCGGTGGGCGCGGCGCTGTTGGGCGAGATAGGCCATGGGATACCCGAATCGATTGCGATTATGCCACGCGCGGCGCGGCCTTCAGGTTTTAGGCGTTAACCAATGGTTAAGGATTGGCTGGCGGGGACGCGGGGCCTTTGCCACAAAACGCTTCTGTATTGCGTTGAGGCCGAAATGCCGCCGGAATCTCTGCAAATGTTGCTTTCGCTTGCGCTCGGTTTTGCCGTCGCCGGCCTTAGCTGCTCGGCCTACCAGCTCGCCACCAGCCGGCTGCCGAGCTTCGGCCTGCTCGCCACGGGCCCGAGCGCCGCGGCCATCGCGGCGGTGCCGCTGCTGATGCTGTCGGCGCCTTTCCTGATCATGCGCAACACCGTTCGCGGCCGCCGCCAGGAAGGCCGCCGCTTCGAATTCGTGTTTCTGGCCACGTTGATCGCCGGCTTCTGGAGCCTGATGTCGGGCCTCGTGCTGGTGATGACATTGCAGGCCTGCGGCTTGCTGGTAGCCTAAGCCACTTCCATTTTTCCGTTTTCATTGCGATGGTCGAGCCCGCAAGGAGACGCGGGAATGCCGATCTATGAGCTTGACGGGCAGGCGCCGGAATTTCCTGGCGAAGGCAATTATTGGATCGCCGAAACGGCGACGCTGATCGGCCGCGTGCGGCTGAAGAAAGATGCCAGCATCTGGTTCGGTGCGATGCTGCGCGGCGACAACGAATGGATCGAGCTGGGCGAGCGCTCGCAGATCCAGGACAACGCCACGCTGCATACCGATCCGGGATTTCCGCTCACCATCGGCGCCAATTGCGTGATCGGCCACAACGTCATCCTGCATGGCTGCACGGTCGGCGACGAAAGCCTGATCGGCATGGGCGCCATCATGCTCAACGGCTCACGAGTTGGGCGCAACTGCCTGGTCGGCGCCGGCGCCATGGTCACCGAAGGCAAGACGTTTCCCGATAATTCGCTGATCGTAGGCGCGCCCGCGCGCGTCATCCGCACGCTCGACGAAAAAGCCGCCGACATGATCCGCCGCGGCGCCGACATTTACGTGCGGCGCTGGCAGCAATACGCAAAAGGCTTGAAGCGGATCGGCTGAGCGGGCGGCTCGCGCCCTAACGTGCCGGCGATTGCAGCGCATGCTGTCCCCCTAAACAGGGTGCGGCCGGCCTTGGGGGAGGCCGGCCGCTCGCGAACCCGGTCTGGGGACGGGGAGGGGTGGGGACGTGACCGGGAGCGCGATTTCGATATTCGTTTCCTTGTTGTCGTCAGCGGGCCGAGGCCGTGGACGGGGCGACGTACGGCTCACCCAACGCGACCCAGGTGTTCGGGTCGGACTGCGACTGCCGTTTCACGAAGCGGTAGCCGGACTTTTCCCAGGGCAGGACCTTGGCCTGCTGGTTGTCGAGAACGAACTCGCCGCGATTGGTCTTGACCGTGAGCACGGCATGACCGGCGCCCTTCTTGTCGCGCACCACGGTGACCAGCAGCGCTGAGCGCGGCCAACCGGCCTTGATCAGCATGCGCCGCTTGAGCAGCACGTAATCCTCGCAATCGCCGTAACCGTCGTCGGGATAGTTCCAGCGCTCGACCACGCCCCAATGCTCGAGGTCGGTGATCGGCTTGACGTTGTGGTTCACCCAGTCGTTGACCTTGACGAGGTCGGTCCAGGCCTTGGACGTCAGCACGATGTCGCGCGCCGCCGCCGGTTTGACGCGGCACTCCTGCTTATATTCGACGCAGAATTCGAGCCAGCCGATCGGCGCGCGTGTGGTCGCGCCGACTGCGGCATAAACTGCGTGGCCTTGCAGTGCGTAGCCATAGGCAAGCTTGCGTTCGCCCGCTGCCGCGCCGCCCGCGGAGGCGCTCAGCGCCGCCGCGCAGGCCATGACCAGCAAACCGCCGGTCGAAACGTGTTTGATACGCCAGCCCATGTGTTGCGGTCCCTTCCCGTCTTGTTGGGACCACAATTCGCACAAAGCTTTTGCGTCGCGGCTAAGTCGGGCAAGTCATTTTAAGAAGAACAAGACTAAAAGTAGAAGCGAATACAGTATAACTTAAAGTCGAATTTGTATAAAATCTTAGCGAATACCATTTAACTAAAATTGTCGACATTAAGCAGCCAAACCCAGCATCGGCGCGCTCGCGCGGGGCTTGCGCGCGCGCGCATTTACCTTGCGAAGACGTTGCAGAAAATACCTATGGTACCGGCGAGCGGTCGTGCCAGCCCCGCCGGGCGGGCTCACGATCCGCGCAATTTTAGGCAGCCGGTTTACCGGCGATTGACGCTAACGCGTGATCTTGAAAATGCCGGCACAGGATCGGTCGCGGTTTGCGGAAAAGATCGCGCGCAAACGCTATTGGCCGGTGATGTTTTCTTCGAGGAAATCGGGGTGCTGCAAGCGGGTGAATTCGATGGCGAAGCCGTCGTCGATGTGACGGACCACGCGCCCCTGCGTCTTGCCGATGGTGACCAAGGTGCCGACTTCGGGCCGCAGCTCCGGCGTGATCGCGATCGCCGCGCCCGACTGCGACAGGTCGATGATGCGGCAGGCGACATTGTTGCCGTTCGGCAGGAGCAGCCGCGCCAGCGGATTGCGCGGGGCGAAGCGGCCGTGGCGGCGGTCTTCCGGCAGATTGAGGATGTGCCGGTTTGCAAGCCAGGTGAGCTGAGCCGCGAGCTTGTCGCGCTTGCGCGAGCTTGCCGCGATCGTCATGGCGAAACCGTTTTCGAATGTGCGGGCGACCTTGCCCTCGATCCGCCCCAAGTGATCGACATAGGCGATGACCCGTTCACCGCGATGGCCAGCCACGGGTGCGATCAGCGCCACGCCGCCCGGCGACATATTGATGATCTGGCAGGGGAATTCACGCCGGTCCGCCAGCATATAGCGGCCGAGAAGGTTGATTTTGACGCGCTGAAAGTGCCGGCGCTCCTCGGCCAGCGGCAGATATTTCCGTTTTACTTGCGGCGTTGACATAGCGGCTGGGGGCCTTCGGGCGCATTCGCCTACGACCCATGACACTATGGAGGTATCGTTAACGCGGCGTTAGCCTGTGCGCTCGCCGGGCGGAGTTTCGAGCCCGCCGCTGTAGACCACGAAGCCATGGCGCAGGCGGCTTGCTTCCGCCGCCCGCCCGAAGCTCGGCGCGCTGCGGCTTTTCACCTGCGGCCCGATGTGGCGCAAGCCCACCAATTCGAGCGCGGTGACGGGCTTGGCGCCCAGCCAATAGGGCGGAACCGTCGGTACCAGCACACCGAGCGCGCGGATGCGGGCGCGGCCACTTTGCGCGAGCGGCAACAGCAGCATTTCGATTTCGGTTGCGGTGCCGTCTTCCGTGCGCCCGGTGAGGCCGGCCACCGCGCCGGCGGCCTCGCCGGTCACGATGTTTAACAGCTCGTCGACCGGCTGGTGGCTCGGCACGTCCCAAAGCGCGGTGAAGGTTTCGCCCTTGATCTCGCGGCCGAACAGCGCGCAGACGCGCGTGCCGGCGAGACGAAAACGCAACTGATCGGTGAAGTCCGCCGCCAGCATGAAGGTGTCGCCGAGCGCGTAGCGGATCGCGGCTGGATCGATGTCGCCGCGCGCGGGAGCGGGGCGGTTTTGCCGTAGCCGGTTCCAGTATTCGTACACGGTCCGTGTGGATACGTGTTTCATGGACGTCCACCTGTTCCGTCGCGGGACGCCGGCGGCGTTCTCGTTGTCCCCGATCGGGACATCGGCGCCGGCTTTTGGCCGCGACGGTTCAGGTGGAGCAGGGCGCATGCCGGATCGGCGCGCGGGCGCCTGCCGACGCGAGTTAGTGTTAAAAACGGAAGCGAATTGGCAGCGCGCCGGCCTTTGCCTATGGTCGCCGGCAATCCACACCGGCGCCGTTTTGAACCTTCAGGCGCAACGCGACTAAGAGCCACGGGGAGAGGTGGGGAACGTGACCGGCGCCGCACTGGCGCAAAAACGGCCCCGCAGAGCGCGGCTCAAGGGAGGGCGAAAGCCCTCCCTTTTTTTGTCCACCGCGGCGATCTATGACTTGTGGCGGGCGGGCTGGCAGCGTAACTGGCGTGCTACCGGACTGGCCAATTAGTGAAACGCGAACCCGCCTTCAATATCCCGCCCGTCGTCGTGGCCGTGCTCGCCGTGCTGGTGCTCGTCCATGCGCTGCGCGTTTTCGTTCTGACGCCGGATCAGAACACCGATGTGCTTTGGGTGTTTGCATTCGATCCGGTGCGTTACGCGACGGGAGTTTTTCCGGCGGAGGCTTTGCCCGGCGGCCGGGGCGCGCAGATCTGGACCTTCGTGACCTACGCGCTGCTGCATGCCAGCTGGCTTCATCTTGGCGTCAATGCCATCTGGTTCCTGCCGTTCGGCTCGGCGATCGCGCGCCGCTTCGGCACGTTGCGGTTTTTGATATTCTTCGCCGTCACGGCGGCCGCGGGTGCGCTTGCGCACCTGCTCGCCTATGGCGGACAGAATGCGCCGGTGGTCGGCGCTTCGGCCGCGATCTCAGGCACCATGGCGGGGGCGATGCGGTTTGCGTTCCAGCGCGGCGGCCCGCTGAGCTATTGGCGCACCGGCGGAGAGGCTGACTTTCGCGTTCCCGCGGCCCCGCTTTCCCAGACGCTGCGCGAGCCGGCCGTGCTCGTCTTCCTGGTGGTGTGGTTCGGGATCAATCTGTTGTTCGGATTGATCTCGCTGCCGATCAGCGGCATGGGCGCCGGTGGGGTCGTGGCTTGGCAGGCGCATATCGGCGGCTTTCTGGCCGGTTTATTGCTGTTTCCCTGGTTCGACCCGGTCACCGATTTTCGCCAAATAGGCGGCGGTGGTGCAACGCGGCATTAGCCAATGCGGTAGCGCGGTGCTTGCCGCGTCGATCTTCTCTTGACGGAACCGGGTGGCTGGCAGGATCGTTCTCTCCTGCCCGGATTCGCCGGTCCCCCGGTGGACGCGGGCGCTAGGGAGGCTGCCATGAACGTCAAGACGATTTTGGCCGCCAAGAAACGCAACTTGGGCGGCGACCTCATTGATATCGAGCCGGCGGCGGATATTGCGGCGGCGGCAAAACTGTTGGCCACGCACCGCATTGGCGCGGTCGTGATCCGCGGCGCCGGCGGTCGCCTCGCCGGCATATTGTCCGAGCGCGACATCGTGCGCGCGCTTGCCGAAAACGGCGCCGGCGCACTCGCGTTGCCTGTCGGAAAGGTGATGACCCGCGAGGTCGAAACCTGTAGCGCGGACGACACCGTGGCCGCGATCATGGAACGGATGACGGCGGGCAAATTCCGTCACATGCCGGTGACGAGCGACGGCAAGCTGGTCGGGCTGATCTCGATCGGCGACGTGGTCAAGGAGCGCGTCGGCGAGATCGAGCAGGAAACCGAGGCGATGCGGGATTATATCCGCAGCGCTTGAATTTCGAGATTAATTCGCCGGACTTTCGGGGCCGTAAGGCTGCGACAGCGCGGTGACCGCCTCGGTCACCGCGTCGATGGCTTTTTCCGCGGCTTCCGCGCCGATTTGGATGGCGTCCTCGCCGCGATGGAAGTCGAACCAGCCGACTTGGCCGAGGCGCGGGCTGATCAGCACGTCGGGCGGATCGCCGGCCAGCCGCGCGCGCGTGATGCGGTCCTGCATCACGTTGAAAGCTTCGATCATGACGGCCGGAATGCTCGGGCGGCCGCGTCGGCCGATAAATTGGCGGCGCAGCACGCGCTCGCGGCTGAACATGCCGAGCAGCCCGTTGAGCTTGGCCGACGCGTGGGCCGCATCGTCCTCGTCGTCGGAGCCGTGGCTGGCGATGATGGTGCCGCGGCCGAACAGATCGGAATTGAGGTTGACCGCGATCACCAGGCGGGCGCCGAGCGCGCGCGCGGCCGAAACCGGCACCGGATTGACCAGCGCGCCGTCGACCAGCCAGCGTCCGCCGATCAGCACCGGCGGGAAAATTCCCGGTAGCGCATAGGAGGCACGCAGCGCATCGGACAACCGGCCGCGGGTGAGCCAGATTTCGTGGCCGGTGTTGAATTCGGTGGCGATGGCGGCAAAGCGCAGCGGCAGATCGTCGATGCGGGTGTCGGCCAGCGCGGCTTCCAGCTTCTTGGCAAGATGTCCGCCGTGGATGAGGCCCGAGCCGGAGAGGTTGAGATCGAGATGGCCGAGGATGCTGCGCACGGTGAGGCGGCGCGCCCAGGCTTCCAGGGTGTCGAGCTGGCGCGCCGCATAGCAGCCGCCGGCGACCGCGCCGATCGAGGTGCCGACGATGACGTCCGGGACGATGCCGTGGGCGACAAGCGCGCGGATCACGCCGATATGGGCAAACCCGCGCGCGGCGCCGCCGCCCAACGCGAGCCCGATGGTCGGGCGCGTGGCGACCGGTTTAAGCGGCACGGTGGTGGCTTCCGCAGAACGGTCCCCATTGCGCGCGCGCGTGAAAAGTCCCTCAAACACCAAACGATTTCTCCCCTGGCCCGATGATTGTATCGGGCCATCCCCCCGACAAGCGTTTCACCGCGATATGGTGAAAAACTGCTGGCGGAGTCTTGTGACCGAAACGTGACAGGGAGCGTGCGCTTCAGTGATTTCATTATGGTTAAGCAGCCGGCGGCTGCGCAAAATTCAGGCGCTTGCCTTTTGCCGATCAGGCGCCCGGGCGCGTCATGGAAAACAGGCTCTCGACCACGGCATATTCGTCGTAGCCGCAGCGAGCGATCGGTTTCATGGCGGCGGTATCGAGCCGGCCGTCGACGATGAAGCGGTCGTCGATGTGTATGCCTACCACCTGGCCGAACACGACGTAGCGGTCGGTTTGATTTCCGTCGATATCCTCGAGCGCCACGATCTGCAGGAGCTTGCATTCGAGCGCGCAGGGGCTGGCGGCCACGCGCGGCGGCTTCACCAGCTGGCAGGGCGCCGCTTTCAGCCCTGCCAGCTCCATCTCGTTGACGCCGCGTTCGTGCGGCGCCGCCGTCGCGTTCATCTCGTCGCGCAGGTCCCAGGTGGTCAGACTGCAGACGAATTCGCGTGTCTCCTCGACGAAGGAAACCGAATCCTTGCGGCCCACGCTTGAGAACATGACGATATTCGGCCGGTTGGAAACACCGTTGAAATACGAATAGGGCGCCAGATTGATCTCGCCCTTGGCGCTCATTGAGGTGATCCAGCCGATCGGGCGGGGCGCCACGATCGCCTTGAACGGGTCGAATTGCAGACCATGATTGTTTTTAACGGCGTCGTAGAACATCAAGAGTCTTCCTCTTTACGCATGACTTTTTCCGCAAACCGCGACCGGCTTTTTGGGATCATGCGTTTTCAACCCCGAAAATGCGTGACGATGTCCGCGAGCTTGGGCCGCTCGCGATCCTCCGGCGGCTTGGCCGGGCGGCCGATATGGACGAAACCGGCGATGCGTTCGTTCGCAGCGACGCCGAGCTTTTCGAGCACGCGCCGGTCATAGGCGTACCACTCGGTGATCCAGCTTGCGGCATAGCCCATGGCGTGGGCGGCCATGACCAGGCTCATGGTGGCGGCGCCGGCCGACAATTGCTGTTCCCATTCCGGAATTTTCACATGCGTCCCGGCCTGGCTGACCACCGCAATCACCAGCGGCGCGCGCGCCAGCCGCTGACCCTCGAACGCGAGCTGTTCGGGCGTGGCTTCGGGATGATCGGCGCGAAACACCGAAGTTATGGTTTCGCCGGCTTTGAGCCGCGCGTCGCCTTCGAACACAATGAAGCGCCAGGGCGTCAGCTTGCCGTGGTCGGGCACGCGCGTGGCGATGGTGAGCAGTGTCTCGATTTCGGACGCCTTCGGGCCGGGCCCGCCCAATTCCATCGGTTTCACCGAACGGCGGGTCTTGAGCAGCTCCAGGGCGTCGGGCATGGCAACCTTGCTGGTTTTCGAAAACAATCGTCCGTGAAAATCGCGCGGTTGCGCCTAGCATAGCGCCGAAAGGGTGACAAACCCGGCCGCTTGGCTTGAAATCGCCGCGATTTAAGTCGAAAAATGACCAGTCATGCGCAGTGCACCCGCAATCGCCGCCACCAGCGGCCGGCTTTGGCCGGGCCTTGCGCTCATCGTCACGCTTCTAATCCCGGTCACGGCACTAGGGCAGGCGGCCGGGCAGAACTCGTTGTTCTCGGCAACGCCGTCGACCGGCCTGATCACGCCCGAGCCGGTCACGCGCGGTGAGGTCTTCGGTCACGGTGGTGCGCTGACGGCACCCTCGAAATGGCCGCAGATCGCGCCGCCGCGCACGACGCCGAATTCCCCCACGCTGATGGTGCCGGCCGGCAAGGTGGCGCTGGCGCTCAGCGCCCGCTTCGGCAAGGACGCGCCGGCCATCGAGGGCGGCCTCACCTGGCGGGTCTATGCCGCCAAGCCCGACGGCAAGGGAAAATTCCGCCTCGTCAAGGAAGACAAATCGCCGACGCCGACGGTCGTGCTGCCGGCGGGCGCGTATATCGTGCATGTCGGCTTCGGGCTTGCTACCGCCGTGCGGCCGGTGACTTTGCGCGGGCCGACCGTGCGCGAGCAGTTCGATCTGCCGGCGGGAGGCTTGCGCATCGAAGGCCGGGTCGGCGACGCGCGCATTCCGTCCGGGCAGATTTCGTTCAATGTATTCAAGGGTAGCCAGTTCGAACCCGGCGACCGTCGCCCGATCGCCGAGCACGTGTTGACCGGCGACGTGGTGGTGGTGCCGGAAGGCACCTATTACATCGTGTCGAATTACGGCGACGCCAACGCCGTGATACGCTCCGATATCCGCGTGCAGGCCGCAAAGCTCACCGACGTCACCGTCACCCACCGCGCGGCCGCGATTACGCTCAAGCTGGTGGCCGAGAAAGGCGGGGAGGCGCTCGCCAACACCGCCTGGTCGGTGCTCACCCCCGGCGGCGACGTGATCAAGGAATCGATCGGCGCCTTTCCGCGCGTGATCCTCGCGGAGGGCGACTACCGCGCCATCGCGCGCAACGAAGGCAAAATCTTTGAGCGTGAGTTCAAGGTCTCCACCGGTGTGGACGGCGACGTCGAAGTTCTGGCGCGGTGACGGCGCGACTCTGCTAGACCTCCAGGCATCGGAAGGACGACGGTGACGCAGCCCCTCGCGAAGCACTCGGCTATCGACGGTTTCGCCGGCATCGATACGCGGTCGATCGCGCTCCTGCTCGACGTCGACGGCACGCTGATCGACATTGCGCCGTCGCCGCAGGAGGTGCACGTGCCGGACGCCTTGTGCCGGTCGCTGGCGCGCCTGCTCGAATTGACCGGCGGGGCGTTGGCGCTGGTCAGCGGGCGCCCGATCGTCGATCTCGACCGGCTGTTCTCGCCGCTCGCGCTGCCGGCGATCGGCGGCCATGGCGCCGAGATGCGCGTGCGTGCCGGCGAAGTCATCCCCGCCGCCAAGCCGCTGCCGCCGGCGCTGCGCAAGCTGCTGGCGGAGGCGGCGGCGCCGGGCTCCGGCATCGTGGTCGAGGACAAGGGCTATTCGCTGGCGCTGCACTACCGCGGCGCGCCGCAACAAGAGGGCCGCCTGCGCGACCACATCGCGGCCGGCAGCGCCGCCTTTCCCGGCGAGGCGGTGGAAGTGCTGCCGGGCAAGGCCATGTTCGAGGTCAAGCGCCCGGGCGTGAGCAAGGGCAAGGCGGTGCGCGCGCTGATGACGCACGCGCCGTTTGCCGGCCGCATGCCGGTGTTCATCGGCGACGACGTCACCGATGAATCGGTGTTCGCGCTGCTGCCCGAACTGGGCGGCAAGGGCTTTTCGGTCGGCCGCCATTTCGATGGCGTCACCGGGATATTCGAATCCCCCGATGAAGTGCGCGACGCCTTGCGGCGGCTGGCGTCCAAGGGGCGGTCGCGCGGCCCATGACCGACTACGGCCTCGACCTCGCGGTCATCGGGAACGGGCGTACGGCGGCGCTGCTCGATCCATCCGCGCGCATCGTATGGTGGTGCCTGCCGCGCTACGACGGCGATCCGGTGTTCTGCCGGCTGCTTGCGGGCGATGAGGAAAAAGGCTTCACCGACGTGCTGCTCGATCGCATGGTCGAGACCCGCTCGGACTACATACGCAACACCGCCATCGTAGCGACCGAACTGATTGACGACGGCGGCAACGCGGTGCGCGTCACCGATTTTGCGCCGCGCTTCCAAATCTATGGCCGCACCTTCCGCCCGCCGCAGCTGGTGCGCATCATCGAACCGATACGCGGCATGCCGCGCGTCACCATCCGCTTCCGCACCACCCATCATTACGGCCTGCCGGTGACCTCGCGCGCCTCCGGCAGCAATCACATCCGCTACTGGCGCGACGACGTGCCGGTGCGCCTGACCACCGACGCGCCGCTCTCTTACGTGGAGAACGAAGCCTCGTTCGTGCTCACCCGGCCGGTGCACATGGTGTTCGGCACCGACGAGCCGTTTGAGGGCGCGCTCGAGGCCACCTGCCGGGAATTCTGCGACCGCACGCACAACTACTGGATGGAATGGGTGCGGCGGCTCGCCTTCTCGTTCGACTGGCAGGACGAGATCATCCGCGCCGGCATCACGCTCAAGCTTTCCAATTTCGAGGAGACCGGCGCGATCGTCGCCGCACTCACCACCTCGATCCCCGAGGGCCCGGGATCGGGGCGCACCTGGGATTATCGCTATTGCTGGATGCGCGACGCCTTCTTCGTCGTGCGCGCGCTCAACCGCATGGGCGCCACGCGCACGATGGAGGATTACATTTCCTACATTCTGAGCATTGCCGCCGGGCACGCCGGGGCGATCCGTCCGTTCTACGGCGTGGTGCCGACCAGCCCGGTCGAGGAGCGCCACGCTGAGGCGCTTGCCGGCTATGGCGGCGACGGGCCGGTGCGTATCGGCAATGCCGCGGAGCATCAGGACCAACACGACGTCTATGGCAGCATCATTATGGCGGCGACGCCGATGTTTTTCGACCGCCGGCTGCCGCGGCCTGGTGACGCAGCGCTGTTTAATGTGATCGAGCCGCTCGGTGAGCAGGCGGCGCGGCTGGCGTTGGAGCCGGATTCAGGGATTTGGGAATACCGCGGCAAAAAGCGCGTGCATACGCATTCGGCGGCGATGAGCTGGGCCGGCTGCCAGCGGCTGGAAGCCATCGCCCACCGCCTCAATCTCACCGAACGAGCGGGCTATTGGGGTGAAACGGCCAACCGAATTGGCGAAGAGGTGCTCAAACGCGCGTGGAATCCCAAGCTCAATGCTTTTGCCGCCGCCTTCGACAGCGACGATCTCGACGCCAGCGCGTTGCTTTTGCCCGAACTGGGGCTGATCGCGCCCGACGATCCGCGTTTTGTCTCCACGATCGCCGCAATCGAGCGTGAACTTCGGCGCGATTTCCACGTTATGCGTTATGCGGCGGCGGATGATTTCGGCTTGCCGGAGACGGCTTTTTTGATTTGCCGGTTCTGGTTGATCGATGCATTGTGGGATAGTGGGCGCTGTGAAGAGGCCCGAGATATGTTCGTCGACGCACTCCGATTGCGAAACCGCTACGGTTTGTTGTCGGAGGACGTGCATCCCGCTACCGGAAAGCTGTGGGGAAATTTTCCGCAGACTTATTCGATGTCGGGCTTGATTTTGACCGCGATCAAATTGTCGCGGAGCTGGGGAGACCGGTATTGGCGCGGCTCGTCGTAGTATCGAACAGGGTTGGCGTGCCTGACGGCAGCGCGCGGGCCGGCGGGCTCGAAGTGGCGATCCGCGCCGCGCTCAAACGCCGCGGCGGCCTTTGGTTCGGCTGGAGCGGGCGCGCCGCCGACAACGATCCCGGCCCCGCCAAGCTGTCCACGCAGGACAACATTTCCTACGTCACCCTCGATCTGCGCAAGGACGACTACGACGAGTTTTACAACGGCTTCGCCAATCGCGTGTTGTGGCCCATCCTGCATTACCGGCTGGACCTTGCCGAATTCACGCGGCGCGATCTCGGCGGTTATTTCCGTGTCAACGAATATTTCGCCATCCATCTGGAAAAGATGCTCAAGCCCGACGACGTGGTTTGGGTGCACGACTATCACTTGATGCCGTTCGCCAAGACGCTGCGTGACCGCGGCCACAAGAACAAGATCGGCTTCTTCATCCATATCCCGTGCCCGCCGCCGGAAGTCCTGACCGCGCTGCCCAATCACGAGCAGCTGATTCCGGCGCTCGGGAATTATGACCTGGTCGGCTTCCAGACCGAGACTGACGCCACCAATTTCTCGCGCTATCTCCTCAATGAATGCGGCCTCAAGCGCGTCGGCGAGGACAGTTTCCTGTACGAAGGCCGCACCGTGCAGGTCGGCGTCTTCCCGGTCGGGGTCGAAACCGAGGCTTTTTCGCGTCTGGCGCGCCGCGCCATTGAATCCGGCTTCGTCCGCGAGGTGCTGGAAAGCTTGTCGGGGCGCGACATGATCATCGGCGTCGACCGGCTCGATTACACCAAGGGCATTCCCGAACGCATGGACGCGTTCGAGCGCTTCCTGACCAATTTTCCAAGCTGGCGCGGCAAGGTGACCTATTTGCAGATCACGCCGCGCAGCCGCAGCGGCATTCCCGAATATGCCGACATCAGCCGCAAGGTGGGCGAGGCGGTCGGCCGCATTAACGGCACTTTCGGCGAAGCGTCGTGGACGCCGCTGCGCTACATCAACAAGGCGCACAGCCGCACCGCGCTCGCCGGGCTCTACCGCGGGGCGCGCGCGGCGCTGGTGACGCCCTTGCGCGACGGCATGAACCTGGTGGCCAAAGAATACGTCGCCGCCCAGGACGCGACCGATCCCGGCGTGCTGATCCTGTCGCGCTTTGCCGGCGCCGCGCGTGAATGCGGGGCGGCGCTGCTGGTCAACCCCTACGATCCCGAAGGCGTCGCCATCGCCATCAACCGGGCGCTGTCGATGCCGCTGACAGAGCGGCGCCAGCGCCACGACCAAAATTACCGGGTGCTGGACGCCAATGACATCACCCACTGGGCGGAACGCTTCCTGTCGATGCTTGAAGGGCCGCCGCTAGCGGCCGACGGACCGCCGGTTGCCCGCGTGGCTGGCGGCCGCTGAGTTTCCCCACAGACCTCAATCGAATGTGACGCGCGCCGCGCCGCTGTATATGATCGTGCCGACCCTTAACCCTTCTGCGAGACACCTCATGAAACGTAACAATCGCCGCGTTGCTGTCACTGACCTTTTTCGCGAGCCTGACGGGCACGGCGTCGGCGGCCGATACAGCCAACGGCAAGAAATTGGCCGAGCGCTGGTGCGCGTCCTGCCATGTGGTCACCTCCAGTCAGCAGCGCGGCAATACTCAGGCGCCGCCGTTCTCCGAAATTGCGAAGAAGCCGCACATCGACGCGCCCATGATCGCGCTGTTCCTGCTGGTGCCGCATCCGAAAATGCCGGACATGAATTTGTCGCGCTTCGAGGCGAGTGACATCGCAGCCTATATTGCGAGCCTGAAATAGCGCGCGGCGAGGCGGAGCGAACTCACGCCCAGGCTCGGTATGATCTAAATCATAACGATCAAGCCCGTATCGGTGATATCCGAGAAGCTGTTGCGGAATTTATGCCGAAGCAGCGGCTTGGAGCGGTTCATGATTCGTCGCGCGCTCGCACGTATCCCGCCGGCAGCCTTGCTCATCTTGGTTGCCGTGATCCATTCGCTGGACGGCACAGCGCCGGCCAGGGCGCAATCGCACCAGTCGCCTGACGGCGCGCAATCGGCACAATATCTCTACGACTTCAAGGCCTACGGCATATTTCGCCGCATGATAACCGAGCGGAACTATCTTCCAGTAGTTACGCTGAAAGATGCGGTCGGTGGTGGGGTTACCGACGCGGTGGGGGCGGTATCTGGCCTGCGCGGCGAAATTTCAGTGATTGAGGGGCGCTTGATCGTTAGCTATGGGGCCGAATGCCGCAGCACGTGCGGATCCGACGCCGCCGACGAAACGGCAACCTTGCTGGCGACAGCAGCAGTGCGAAACTGGCGCGCCGTCCCAATCGTCAAGAATCTCGACGCCGCGGCAACGCAAATCTTTATCCGCGAGCAAGCGAAAGCTTTCGGTCTTGACGAAAACAAACCGTTCCCATTTCGCATTACCGGCACGATCACCAATTTCGTAATGCACGTGAATGCCGCGCCCAATCCGCGCTTCAAGGGCCATGGCTCGTTTGATCAAATGGCCATCACCGGATTGGCCAAGGGGCCGCTGCTCGCCGGCTATGTCGTCGGGTTTTATGCGCCGCCGCCGCTACAGGGAATCGTCACGCATGGGGGCGACTTCTTCCATTCGCATTACGTTGATGAACAGCGATTAACGACGGCGCACCTCGATACCTATGGCGCTGCCGCCGGTTCGACGCTGATGCTGCCCATGGCAAAATAAGACCCAAGATCAGTCGCGATTGTTTACGTCTTCGCCCGCTTCACATCCGGCGGCACCGCTTCGTCGGCGAGCGCTGCCAGCGCCTCGTCGAGCGCCAAGACTTGCTGTTTGTCCTGGCCGAGCCGGCGCACCGAGACCAGGCGTTCGGCCGCTTCCTTCTTGCCGACCACCAGCAGCACCGGGATTTTGGCGAGCGAGTGCTCGCGCACCTTGTAATTGATCTTCTCGTTGCGCAGGTCGGCGTCGACACGCAGGCCGAGCTTTCGCGCGGCCGCCGCCACCTCGGCAGCGTAGTCGTCGGCGTCCGACGTGATGGTGGCGACGACGGCCTGCATGGGCGACAGCCACAGCGGCAGGTGGCCGGCATAATGCTCGAGCACGACCCCTAAAAAGCGCTCCATCGAGCCGCAGATGGCGCGATGGATCATCACCGGCGTCTTTTTTGAGCCGTCGGCGGCTATATAGAAGGCGTCGAAGCGTTCCGGCAGATTGAAGTCGACCTGCGTGGTGCCACACTGCCAGTCGCGGCCAATGGCGTCGCGCAGCACGTATTCGAACTTCGGCCCGTAGAATGCGCCTTCGCCTGGATTGATCGCGGTCTTGATCTTCTGGTTATGGCTGCGCGCTTCGATCTGCTTGAGCACATCCATCATGATGGCTTCGGCGTGATCCCAGGCCGCGTCCGAGCCGACGCGCTTATCCGGGCGCGTGGATAGCTTGACCGTCAGGTCGCCGGTGAAGCCGAAGTCCTGATAGGTCGACAGGATCAGATCGTTGATCTTGAGACACTCGTCGGCCATCTGCTCCTCGGTGCAGAACACATGGGCGTCGTCCTGGGTGAAGGCGCGCACGCGCAACAGCCCGTGCAGCGCGCCCGACGGCTCGTAGCGATGCACCACGCCGAATTCGGCCATCCGCACCGGCAGTTCGCGGTATGAGCGCAAGCCATGCTTGAAGATCTGGATGTGGCCGGGGCAATTCATCGGCTTGATGGCGTAGACGCGCTCATCTTCGATGTCCTCACCGGCGGATGTTGCCTGGAACATGTTGTCGCGGAACCAGCCCCAGTGGCCGGAGGTTTCCCACAGCGACTTGTCGAGCAGCTGCGGCGCGTTGACCTCGTCGTAATCGCCGCGCAGGCGCCGGCGCATATAGGCGACGATCTCCTGGAAGATGGTCCAGCCCTTGGCGTGCCAGAACACGGTGCCGGGGCCTTCCTCCTGGAAGTGGAACAGGTCCATCTCGCGGCCGAGCTTGCGGTGGTCGCGCTTCTCGGCCTCTTCAAGGTTCTTGATGTAGAGGTCGAGCTCGTCCTGCTTGGCGAAGGCGGTGCCGTAAATGCGGGTGAGCATCGGATTGTTCGAGTCACCGCGCCAATAGGCGCCCGCCACCTTCATCAACTTGAAGGCGTTGCCGACCTTGCCGACCGACGTCATGTGCGGGCCGCGGCAGAGGTCGAACCAGTCGCCCTGCTTGTAGATCTTGATCTGCTGGTCTTCGGGAATGGCGTCGACCAGCTCGACCTTGAAGTTCTCGCCTTTGTCGCGGAACATGCGCTTGGTCTCGTCGCGCGACCACACCTCCTTGGTGAAAGGTTTATCGCGCGCGATGATCTCGCGCATTTTCTTTTCGATGACCGGTAGGTCTTCCGGCGTGAACGGCTCGTTGCGGAAAAAGTCGTAGTAGAAGCCGTTCTCGATCACCGGCCCGATGGTGACCTGGGTGCCCGGCCACAGCGTCTGCACCGCTTCCGCCATCACATGCGCCGCGTCGTGGCGGATCAGTTCGAGCGCGCGCGGGTCTTCGCGCGAGACGAATTCGATTTTCGCATCGCGCTCGATCGGATTGGTAAGATCGGCGAGCGCGCCGTCGAGCGCCATGGCGACGGTGCGCTTGGCGAGCGAGGGCGAAATGCCCTTGGCGATATCGAGCCCCGTCGAGCCGGCGGGGTAGGGCCGCGTGGCGCCGTCCGGAAAAGTCAGGGTGATTTGGGAGGTGGATTTAGACGGTGCTTGCGCGCCCGCCATGCCGGCGTCGGCCATATCGGTCTCCTTTGCTCACTCGCTGCCTACGAATGCAGGTAAGCTTGCGCGTGGATATAGCAGGAGAATCAGACGACGCAACTACCGCGGCGGCACCTCGTTCGTCCCCCGCCACCTGCCGTAACGCCACGGCGCCCACCAATGCGCGCGGGCGGGTAGCGCCGCCGGCACGAAGTCGAGCCCCGACGTGCCCCACGGCTGGCAGCGCAGGATTCGCGCCAGCGCCATCCAGCAGCCGGCCCACAGGCCGAAGCGCGTGATTGCTTCCTCGGCATATTCCGAGCAGCCGGGCAGATGGCGGCAGCGCGGGCCGATCAGCGCCAAAAACGTGTAGCGATAGATGAGCACGAGCCCGCGGCCAAAGCGCCGCGGCAGGCCGGCGATGACGGTGCGCACCGAAGATGGCTCGCTCATAGGCTCGTTCTCGGGCTCGCTCGAAGGCTCGCTCTTTGGCGCCCGCTCTTGCCTGCACTTGGGCTGTGCCAAAGTTCCATACAGGGTCCCAACGCCACCGAACTGCCGCGGTTTTAAACATTAAACCAGGCCGATAGCGACCTTTTTGCACTAGACCGGAATCCGCCCGCTCTCTAAATTTGCATATGAACGCGCCGGGGTGACTTGCCGCCGAACCCAATTCAGAACGTGGACCAACCACGCGCAACAAGAAAACGTCGGCGGCGAATAACGGGGGTCAAATGAGTCGCCTTGCCGCGGCTGCTTTAGCGCTTGTTGTGACGGCACCGGTCCTGTTGTCGCCGGTGGCGTCGCGCGGCTCCGACCGTTCATTGCCGATGCATTTCAGCCTGCGCCTGCAAGGTCCGGGCGACGACTGCGCGTCCAATTGCCGGACGCTGATTGCGGCGAGCGGCGCCATCACCGCCGATACGCCGCAGGATTTCAAAACTTTCGCGCGCGACCGCGATCTCGCCGGCGCTACCGTCGTGCTCGATTCCGACGGCGGTTCGGTGCACGGCGCCATCGCGCTCGGGCGCGAAATCCGCCGCCTCGGCCTCGATACCACCGTCGGCCGCCTGGCCGATCTCGACGGCGCGCAACGGGACATGCCGCGCGCGCGGCTTATCCCGCGCGCCGAATGCGAATCCATGTGCGCCTTCGTGCTGATCGGCGGCGTGCATCGCACGGTGCCGCCGCAAGCGCGCGTGCGGGTACACCAGATCTGGCTCGGCGACCGCCGCGAGGATCCGACCGCGGCGAACTATTCGGCCGAAGATCTCGTCCTGGTGCAGCGCGATATCGGGCGTCTCGCGCGCTACACCGCCGACATGGGCGCCAGCATGGAATTGCTCGACCTGGCGCTGCGCATTCCGCCGTGGGAGCCGATGCACGCTTTGACGCGCGCGGAAATCCAACGCGCGCGGGTCGAAACGCAGGCACCGGATGCCGGCGCAACGGTTGCCGCCTCGCCGGGCACGCCGGCTGCGGCGCCATTGCCGCGCATGACCAACGGCGTGCGCGCAACCGCGATCAGCGAGCAGCGCTGGGCCATGATCGATCACGCCGGCTCGGCGGTGCTGGCGCGCCGTCATCCGCTTACCTTCGAAGGCGAAGACATCGGCAGTTTCGATCTGATGGTGGCCTGCGGCATCGACAGTGGCAGCTATGACGTGAGCTATGTCGAGCGGCGCCGTGGCGGTGTGCGCGCGCCGTTACCCGGCAAGGTCGGCGCGGTCGTCATGGCCTCCGGCCGCAGCATGGCCAAGCTCAAGGTGGTCTCGTCGCAGCGGCGCACGCGGTCGGACGAACTTGTCACCTATGCGGGCGGAACCGTGCCGGCCGAGTTGATCGGCGCTTTCGCCGCCGCCGGCAATCATTCGATGCTGATCGAGACCAAGAGCGCCGCGACCGTGACTGCGATTCGCCTCGGCAATACCGGCGCGCGGCAGAACCTGCCGCGGCTGACCGCGCTATGCGGCAAGGGCGTTCGCGCCGAACGGCCGGCGCGCGAGATCCACGGTTTGGCGTTGGCGAAGTAAGCGTCTATTCGGCGGCCTGCGCGCCTTTGCCCTCGATCTGGTCGAGTGCCGAAACCACCGCATCGAAGGTGAGCATGGTGGAGGCGTGGCGCGCCTTGTAGTCGCGCACCGGCTCTAGCACCGCGATGTCGGCCCACTTGCCGGCGGGCGGTGGGCCGTTCTCCTTCAACATCTTGCGCACGGTCTCGCGCAGTTCGCGCAATTCGGACGGCTTCGAGCCGACGACGTGGCGGGCCATGATCGAGGAGGAGGCCTGGCCGAGCGCGCAGGCTTTCACATCATGGGCGAAATCGGCAACCGCGCCGTGGTCCAGCTTGAGGTCGACGGTGACGGTGGAGCCGCACAACTTGGAATGGGCGGTCGCGCTAGCATCGGGCGCGGGCAGCCGTCCCAGGCGGGGGATATTGCCCGCCAGTTCCAGGATTTTGGCGTTGTAAACGTCGTTCAGCATTGCGTTTTTACCGGCCCGGCCCGCGGCGCATTTGCCTAAGCCGCGCAAACGAATATATAGAGGCTGATCCGGCGGCGCGAGAAGGGGTTCTTGCGCCGGTGGGGAATGGCTTAAGCCATGCCGGCTTTCTGCCATGCGAAATGGGAATGCAGCGTCCAGGCGCGGATCGGCTAAATTGGCCCACCGCGCGTTAACAGACGCGGCCACCCCGGTGACACTCCCGGCGCCGCCGAGCGCCGGTCGAACGGAGAGACCCGTTATGGACGCGAAGAATACCAATATTACGCCTTGGCCGAAGCAGGGCCTGTCTGATCACGTGCGGGCGGCGCCGACGCCGGCCGAGCCGCGCCCGTCGCGCGAGCAGGCGGAAGCCGCCGTGCGCACGCTGATCGCCTATGCGGGCGACGATCCGAACCGCGAGGGCGTGCTGGAAACGCCCAAGCGCGTGATCGACGCCTATGAGGAACTTTACCAGGGCTATCGCGAATGCCCGGTGGAAGTGCTCGACCGCACCTTCAGCGAGACCGGCGGCTACGACGATTTCGTGCTGGTTAAGGATATCGCCTTCAATTCCCATTGCGAGCACCACATGATGCCGTTCTACGGCAAGGCGCACGTCGCCTATATGCCGGTGGAGCGGGTGGTGGGCCTGTCCAAGCTGGCGCGGCTGGTCGACGTCTATGCCCGGCGCCTGCAGACGCAGGAGCATCTGACCTCGCAGGTGGCGACCGCGATCGAAGAGATTTTGAAGCCGCGCGGCGTCGCGGTCATGATCGAGGCCGAGCACATGTGCATGTCGTTGCGCGGGGTGGAAAAGCCCGGCGCGTTGACCGTGACCACGCATTTCACCGGCGCCTTCCGCGACGACGCGAATGAGCAGGTGCGGTTCATGACCATGCTGCGCGGGGCGCAACGCTAGCTCCCCGCGTTCGGCAGCGCGAGGCGAGTTTGGCTGATCAATCGGCAATCGAGGAAGGCTTGGACTTCGCGCCGCAATTCGGCGCGGATGGCCTGGTCACGGCCGTGGTCACCGACGTGACGTCGGGCGACGTGCTGATGGTTGCGCACATGAACGACGAGGCTGTGCGCAAGACGATCGAAAGCGGCGAGGCCTGGTTCTACAGCCGCTCGCGCAAAAAGCTTTGGAAGAAAGGCGAGAGCTCCGGCCACGTCCAGCGCGTGGTGGAGTTGCGCGTCGACTGCGATCAGGACGCGCTCTGGCTCAAGGTCGAACAGCTCGGCCCCGGCGCCTGTCACACCGGACGGCGCTCTTGTTTTTATCGCGCGGTGCCGCTCGGGCGTAAGGGCGCGGTGACGCTCGAGTTACGCGACGCCGCGAAGACCTTCGACCCCAAGGCGGTCTACGGCAAGCCATGAGCGCGGCGGCCCGCGTCGACCTGCGGCTCGATGCGCGCGAACAAGGTTGCGTCGCCACGCTCACGGTCGACAACCGCGCCAAGCTCAACACGCTCGACAGCGCGCTGATGCGCGAATTCATCGGTGCGGTCGAGGGGCTGGCCGCGCGCGAGGAGCTGCGCGCGCTGGTGCTCAGGGGCGCCGGCGACAAGGCCTTCATCGGCGGCGCCAATATTCCGGAGATGGCGGCGCTCGACCGGTCGAGCGCGCGCGATTTCATCACGCTGGTGCATCGGACTTGCGATTGCTTGCGCAAGCTGCCGGCACCGGTGATCGCGCGCATCGACGGTTTTGCGCTGGGCGCCGGACTGGAAGTGGCGGCGGCTTGCGACCTGCGGGTGGCCACGACCCGCGCCAAATTCGGCATGCCGGAGGTAAAAGTCGGCCTGCCGTCGGTGGTGGAGGCGGCGCTGATTCCGCGCCTGATCGGGTTCGGGCGCGCGCGCGAATTGATGATGCTGGGCGAAATCATCGACGCCGATACCGCCTTGCGCTGGGGTCTGGTCGAGCGTGTGGTCTCGCCCGATGCGCTCGACGGTGAAGTCGAAAAGATTATCGCGACGCTGCTTGCCGCCGGGCCGCAGGCGGTGCGGCAACAAAAGGCGCTGATGCAGGCTTGGGAAAGCTTGCCGACCGACGCCGCCATCGCGGCCAGTATCGAGGCTTTCGTGCGCGCCTACGAGACCGACGAGCCCAAGCGCATGCTGGCGGCCTTCGTGAAGCGCAAGCGCGACTAGGCCTTAACGCGTTCCAGTAGCGCCTGCGCCCGCAGCAAATGCGGGCGGTCGTACATCTTGCCGTCGATGCCGACCGCGCCGGCGCCGGGCTGCGCGGCAAAGGCCGCCACCACCGCCTTGGCTTTCTCGATCTGCTCCGCCGTCGGCGTAAACACCGCGTTGATCACCGGCACCTGCGCCGGATGGATGGCGAGCCGCCCGGTGAAACCGTCGCGGCGCGCCATTTCGGTGTCGCGGCGTAGCCCCTCGCTGTTGCGGAAATCCACATAGACCGTTTCGATGGCGGGCACTTTCGCCGCCGCCGCGCCGTACAGGCACATGGAGCGCGCCAGGCGGTAGGGCTCGGTGAGTGTGCCGTCAGCCTCGCGGTTGGCTTCGGCGCCGAGTTCGGCCGACAAATCCTCCGGGCCCCAAGTGAATCCGATCAGCCGCGCGCTGCAATCGCGGAAGGTGCCGGCGAGAAACAGGCCGGCCGCCGACTCCACGCCTTGCGCTAAAATCTTGATCGAACCTTCGTCCAAACCGGCGATGGCCTCGCGCGCGGTCAACTTGGCGTCGAGATGGGTAACGCTCGCGCCGCCTTCCGCCTTGGGAAATAAAATTGCATCGGGCCTGCCGGCAACAATCGCGTCGAGGTCGGCGTCGGTCATGCCGGTATCGAGGCTGTTGATGCGCACTAGCAGACGCGGGCGGTTCTTCTTCGCGTTTGTGCTTTTGAGAAAATCGAGCGCGAGTTTGCGCGCCGCCTCCTTGCGCTCTGGCGCGATCGAATCTTCCAGGTCGATGATGACGGCGTCGGCGCCGCTGGCGAATGCCTTGTCGAGCTTGGCGCCGCCGTCGGCGGGAACGAACAGCAGAGAGCGCATGCGCTATTTCGGCCGCATGCGGATGAAGGCGCTGCGGTGGCATTCGGCCACCAGCGTGCCGTCCTGCTTGAAAGTCTTGTGATGGAATTCGACGATGCCGGCGCCGGGCCGCGATTTCGACTCGCGCTTGCCCACCACGACAGTCGTGCAGTTCACGGTGTCGCCTTCGAACAGCGGCGCGGGGAATTTCACATCGGTCATGCCGAGATTGGCGATGGTCGTGCCCACCGTCATGTCGGACACCTGGATGCCGATCATCAGGCCGAGCGTGAACAGCGAATTCATCAGCGGCTGGCCCCATTCGGTCTCCTGTTCGCAGAAGTGCCGGTCGATGTGCAACGGCTGCGGATTGAGCGTCATGTTGGAGAACAACATGTTGTCCATCTGAGTCACCGTGCGGGTGTAGCGGTGCTCGTAGGTCTTGCCGACCTCGAAATCTTCGAAATAGAGCCCGCCGCGCTTGTGCCGCTGGATCGTATCCGCCATCGCTTCCTCCGCTGGACCGGCCGCGTTAACCGGTCATTTACCATAATTACCCATGGTCGACACGGCGCGTGACAGCCTTAGCCCAGTTGGCCGAATTCGCGAAAGCCCCGGCAGGCCGCACCCCCATGGCGATCGATTCCATCAATATCGGTGCAGCCTCCAAGATTGCCGGCGCCATCCGCGACGCGGCGCAATCGACCGGCGCCAGCTTCGAATACCTGCTGACCACGGCGCAGATCGAATCCAACCTCAATCCGGCGGCGCAGGCAACGACCTCCTCGGCGAAGGGGCTCTACCAGTTCATTGAACAAACCTGGCTTGCCACCCTGAAACAGGCGGGGCCGGCACTCGGGCTCGGTAATTATTCCGCGGCCATCGTGCAGGGCGCCGACGGGCGCTATGGGGTGCCCGATCCGGTGGCGCGGGCGGCGGTCATGCGGCTGCGCAGCGATCCGTCCGTCAGCGCCAAAGTGGCGGGCGTCTTCACGCGCGGCAACGAGGCCCGGCTTGCCGCCGCGCTCGGCCGCGGGCCATCGCAAGGCGAACTATACATCGCGCATTTCCTCGGGCCCGACGGGGCGTCCCGCCTGATCGGCGCCGCCACCAGCCAGCCGCAGGCCAGCGCCGCCGCTATGTTTCCGGCGGCCGCGGCGGCAAACCGGTCCATCTTCTACGACCGCGCGGGCAATTCGCGCAGCGCCGCGGCGGTCTATGCCAAGCTGACCGGACGCTACGAGGTGGCGCATGCGCTCGCCTTCACGCAGCACGCGCAGCAAGCAATGGCGCGCGCGGACGTGCCGCGCCCACCGCTGCCGATTCCCGCACCGCCGATTCCGCCAGCGCGGATTCCGACGCCACCGGTGGCCGACACCGCCGGCGTGACGGAAGCCTTTGCGCAGGCCCGCAAGCCCGTCCCCGTGCAAACGCAGCGGCCGGTGCAGGAGAGCCGCCCGCTGTTCCAGGCGATGTTCACCGACGTGCCGCGCCACGGCGTGTCGCAGGCGGTCAACACGCTGTGGGCGTCGGGCAAGCGCGCACCGCAACCGGCCGGCCAACCGTCAGGGCTGCTCGATCTGTTCAGGGACGTTTCCCCCGAACTGCACAAATCGTCGGGCGGCAAGGTCTGACCGCCGCGCGCGGGCGCTCCGCGTCGTTAACAGTTCATCAATTTCTATGGTGAACGGTTTGTTAAGCCTCGTCGCCTAAGCTTTGCATGCCGTCGGTATGGCGGTGCTTTGGTGGCGTCCGGTCGTGTCATGATAGTCCGTCAATTCCTGCAATGGTTGCGCTACGCTCCGCCCGGCGAACGGGCCGAAGCAACCTCGGCGCTGGCGCGCGCCTATCTTCACTCCGAATTATCCACCGATGATCTCGCCGCCGCCGAAGGCGCGATGGTCATGTTGCTCGACGATCCGTCGCCGCTGGTGCGGCGCGCGCTTTCCGAAGCGTTCGCCTCCGCGCAGAATGCGCCGCGCGTGGTGGTGCACGCGCTCGCCACCGATCAGCCCGAGATCGCAATCCCGGTGCTGGCGCACTCGCCGCTGCTGTTTGAGGACGATCTCATCGACCTCGTCGCCACCGGCCATCCGGAAGCGCAGGTGGCGATCGCCACGCGCGCGCTGCTGCCGTGTTCGCTCGCCGCGGCAATCGCCGAAGTCGGCGTCGCGCAGGCTTGCCTGGCGCTGCTGGAGAATCCCGAGGCCGAGATCGCGCTGTTCTCGGTCGACCGCATGATTGACCGCTTCGGGCATCTGGCGCCGATCCGCGAAAATCTGCTCGAGCGCGACGATCTACCGATGGCGACGCGTCAGGCGCTGCTGGCGAAGCTGTCGCAGACGCTCGCGGGGTTCGTCGCCGCCCGGCAATGGATGGGTTCGGAGCACGCGGAATATACGGCCCGCGAGGCTTGCGAGAAGACGACCGTCGCGCTTGCCGCCGAGACGCCTTACGAGGAAGTCGGCGAGTTCGTGCAGCATCTGCGCCAGAGCGGCCAATTGACCGCCGGCATGATCCTGCGCGCGCTGCTCTCCGGCAACGTGGTGCTGTTCGAGGAGGCGCTGGCCGAATTGTCGGGCGTGCCGCTCGACCGCGCCGCGAGCTACCTGCACGACCGCAACATCTCGGGCTTCCGCGCGCTCTACGCCAGGGCCGGGCTGCCCGGCACCGCCTATCCGGCCTTCCGCGAGGCGATCAAGGCGATGGGCGAGGGCGTACTGATCGGCGAGCAGGGTGGGGTGGCGCGGCTCAAGCGGCGCATGGTCGAGCGGGTGCTGGCAGCCTGCGAGGCCGAACGCGACCCGGAGATGACCTCGCTGCTGGCGCTGCTGCGGCGTTTCGCGGTCGAGGCCGCGCGTGAGGAAGCCCGCATGTTCTGCGACGATCTGGTCGCCAACGACATGTTGCCGCCGCCCGTCGCCTTGGCGACCGAGGATACGCGGCTGGTGGCGGCGTAACCGTTTTCTGCTTACGCAAGAATGAGCGGTGTGTGAGGCGACGCGGTTGCGCCGCTTATTCCGGCGCGATCGACGGTCCGCCGATTTGCTCGAGCACGTCGGGGCGGTCGCGGTTCTCGTGGATAAGGAATTCGTCGGTCACTTCGCGCAGCCGCGTGGTCAATTGGGCGGCCAATTCCTTGGCGTCGGAGCGGACATATTCCCGATAGATCGCGCGCACCGCATCGACGTGCTGGTCCACCAGCGTGAACGGGATGTCGGTGACGTCGGGAGTGTGCTCGATCAGCCGGCACAGGCTGTCGGCGGCCACGGCCACCGCCGGATAACCGAAGGTCGCGGCCTCGCCTTTGATGTCATGCGCGGCGTGGAACAGCGCCTGCTTGTTGTTTTTGTTGAAGCCGTGTTTGCTGATGTTGCGGCGGGCCTGGTCGAGGCGATTGCATTCGGAATCCATCCAGGAGGCGAATTCGGGCGACAATTCCGACAGCGCCTTTTCCGCGCGCGCGACCGGATCCTCTTCGCCCGGGAACAGCGGCCGCTTGGAAACCAGCTTGCGCAATTTGTTCTCCGGCGTGATCACTTCGTGATCGCCGTACATTGCGGTTGCCGCGGTATCATTGCGCGGAGGCATGGGAAGCGTTCCTCTATTCGCCAGGGCTACGGACTTTTTCGAGCAGCGGAGCCTGCCGGATCACGTCGGCCTTGCCGCCCTTGCGGCGCTCAGGTCCGCCGTAGTTCGGATTGACGTTGCGGCGGCGGTCGGGGCCGAAATAGGTCTTGGTCTTGATGAACGGGCGCGGATTGGCGACCACGTTGACGATGCGTTGATAGAGGCCCTTCGCCGAGATCGGCTTGGCGAGGAATTCGGTGACGCCGGCATCGCGCGCGGCGGTCACGCGGTTTTTCTCGGAATGGCCGGTGAGCATGATGACCCCGACGTAAGGGTTGGAATTGGCGCCGGGCTGGCGGATCATCTGCAAAAGCTCGAGCCCGTCGAAGATCGGCATCGCCCAGTCGGTGATGACGACGTCGGGGACGTAGTGGGTGAAGGCCTCCAGGCCGGCCGCGCCGTCTTCGGCTTCATAGACATCGCGCGCCCCGAAACCGTGCAGCAATGTGCGCAGAATCCGGCGCATATGGGCGTTGTCGTCGATGACGAGGAAACGCAGGCGGTTGAAATCGATGCGGACCATAGTTGCCCCGGGGCCCCGGGCGCCATCGCCCGCTACCGTCCGCAAAAAATTACCGTTGTGCCGTTAACGAACAGTTTAGGATAAGGAAGAAGGCGCCGGCGTGCGCTAAAAGGCGCGCCTTGAATGTGTTTTTTGAGCGGATTTGCCATGAAAACCATCCTGATTCCGACCGAAGATCACGACGCCATGCCCGCCGTGCTGGAGGCCGCGCTGCTGGTGGCGCGCGCCTTCGGCAGCTACATGGAGGGCCTTGCGGTCCGGCCCTTGGCGGCCGCTTATGTCACGCTCGAGCCAGTCAGCGGCATGGCGATCGCCGGCGCCGATCACGGCGAGGCCGCACGGGCCGCGCGCGCCCAGTTCGAAACTTTCATGAAAGGCAATGGCGTGCCGGAAGGCGCGCAGGAGCCCGCCGTTTTGTCCTACGGCTGGCCCCGGTCCGAGCCGGTCGACGACAGCTTCATCGGCAATCGCGGCCGCGTCTTTGACCTTATCGCGCTCGGCCGGCCCGGGCCGGCGCCGCAAAATCCGCGCATGGCGCCGCTCGAAGCCGCGTTGTTCGAAAGCGGGCGGCCGGCGCTGATCGTGCCGGAGAAGGCGCCGGCGACACTTGGGCGCAACATCCTGATCGCATGGAACGGCAGCACCGAGCAGGCACACACCAATGCTTTCGCCAAACCGTTGCTACGCCGGGCCGAGACGGTGACGGTGTTGACGGTCGAGGGCAGCACCACGCCGGGTCCCTCGGGCGAAGAGGCCGCGCGGCAACTGCGCCGAAACGGCATCAAGGCGTCGGCGCTGACGGTCAAGCCGGGCACGCGCACGAACGGGGAGGCCATTCTCGATCACGCCGCTTCGATGGGCTGCGATCTGCTGGTCAAGAGCGCCTATACCCAGAGCCGTTTGCGGCAGATGATTTTCGGCGGAGGAACGCGTCACATCCTGGCGCACGCGGCCCTGCCGGTTTTCATGGCGCATTGACAATTCGCGCAACGCGCAGCACCGGGAAATAAGATCTTGTCGGACGGCCCAGACCAGAGCAGCAGCGCGCCGAGCGAGGCGGAGGAGAAATTTCCCGGTTTCCTGACGATCTTCCCGTCGATCATGCTGCCGATCTTCCTGGCGGTGGTCGACCAGACCATCGTCGCGACCGCGCTGCCGGCGATCGCCGCCGCCACCGGCGAGCTCGAGCGCGTCTCCTGGATCGTGGTCGGCTATCTGATCGCGGCCACCATCGCGGCGCCGATCTACGGCCGCCTCGGCGACGCTTACGGCCGGCGCAAGCTGATGATGTTCGCGCTGGTTCTTTTCATGCTGGCGTCGGTGTTGTGCGCGCTGGCGCCGACGATCGAGCTGCTGACCGCCGCCCGGGTGTTGCAGGGCGTCGCCGGCGGCGGGCTGATGACGCTGTCGCAGGCGCTGATCGGCGAGTCGGCTCCGCCGCGCGAGCGCGCGCGCTACCAGGGCTATTTCGCGGCCGTCGCGGTGAGCGCCAACTCATTCGGGCCGGTGGCCGGGGGCATACTCACGCAGCACTTCGGCTGGGAGTCCATCTTTTTGATCAATGTGCCGATCGGGCTGGTGGCGCTCGCGCTCGCGTTCAAGCTGCCGGCGCGCAAGCCGCACCAACAACAACAATGGCGTTCCGATCCCTTCGGCCTCGTGCTGTTCATCACGACGGTGTCCACCATCCTGCTGGCGTTGGAGCAGGCCCAGCATGCCAAGCTCGAAGCGCTACCGCTCGCCGGCGTGTTGTTCGGGGGCGGATTGATCGCGCTCGTGGTGTTGATCCGCCACGAGAGCCGGACGGAATCGCCGCTCATTCCACTCGTTTTGCTGCGCATGCCGGCGGTCTGGCGCAGCGACGCCATGGCGCTGTTGCACGGCGCCGCCCTGGTGGCGCTGATCACCTTCCTGCCGATCTATCTGCAAGTGGTTCGCGGCCTCTCGCCCTCGCAGACCGGCCTGCTGCTGGTGCCGCTGACTATCGGCATCGGCACCAGTTCGCTGGTCATCGGACGGCTGATCAGCCGCACCGGGCTGACCACGGTGTTTCCGTCCATCGGTTTTGCGATTGCCACCTGCAATCTGATCGCGTTGGCACTGACAATCGCGACGCTCAGCCAAGGGGCGCTGGCCGCGCTGCTGCTGTGGCACGGGCTATTCGCGGGCTCGGTGATGGGCGTGGTGCAGGTTACCGTGCAGGTGGCGTCGGGAACCGCGCGGTTGGGGCAGTCTTCGGCTACGGTGCAGTTCTCGCGTTCGATCGGCGCGGCCTTCGGCACGGCGCTGGCGGCATTCATGTTGTTCGCGGTGCTGTCGCTGAAAAATCCGGAAGCCGCCGGCGCCTTCGCGCACATGGTGCAGCAGGCGGGGGGTGCCGGGCCGCCGCTCGCCGGACCGCAGGCGACCGCCATGTTGGCCGACATAACGGCTGCGTTCCGCGCCGCCTTTCTACTGATGGCGGGCTTTACCGCGATGGGTTGCGTGATCGCGCTGTCGCACCCGATGCGGCGAATCTAGTCTAAGCCTGCAGCAGCGCCGCCATGATACGCTCGCGCGTGAGCGGCAGGTCGCGGATGCGGGCGCCGAGCGCATGGGAGACCGCGTTGCCGATGGCCGCGGCGGTGGGACCGGCGCTGACCTCGCCGATGCCGAGCGGGACCTCGTCCTTGGTGTTGAGCAGTTCGGTGTCGATTTCCGGCACCTCGGAGAATTTCAGCACCGGGTAGCTGTCCCAGTCGATCGAGGTGACGCCCGAGTTCTGCTCGCTATTGCCGAAACGCACCTGTTCCTTCAGCACCCAACTCGCCGACTGGATGATGCCGCCTTCGATCTGGTTGAGGGCGCCGTCGGGATTGACCACCAGACCGGCATCGGCCGCGCACCAGACATGAGACAGGCGGATCTCTTCATCCACGTCGAGTTCGACCACCACGGCGGCATAGCCGGCCTTGTTCTTGTAGCGGGCAACGGCGATGCCGCGCCCGCGGCCGGTGCCGCCGGGCGCTTTCGGGTCCCAGTTCGCCATCGCCGCCGCCTTCTCGATTACGGCGCGGGCGCGCGGGTCGGACGTGATCGACAGGCGATATTCGACCGGGTCCTGGCCGGCGCGCGCGGCCAATTCGTCGATGCAGCATTCGAGCGCGAATACATTGGTCATGGCGCCGAGCCCGCGCAGCGACGACACCCGCACCGGCGTCTCCGGCACCAGATGGTGGATGATGCGCTTGGCGGCGATGTCGTAGAGCGGCTCGGCGTTGCGGGTGGCGCCGCCGCCATTGGCCTCCGGCACGTCATTCGGCTGCGGCAAGGGCAGGGGATCGGGCAGCGCCTCGCCGCCGAGCAGCGGACTGCCACCGCCCGGGCGGCCGCCATGAATGCCGCTCCAGATTTCGGCGGTCCAGTCGCTCGGTTTGCCGTCGTCGCCGACCAGCGCGCGGACTTTCACCAACATCGACGACTGTTTCGGCTCGTAGACGAATTCCTCCTCGCGCCGCCAGCGCACGCGCACCGGCCGGCCCGGCTTCTGCATGGCGACGATGGCGGCATCGGCGGCGGCATCGTCGGCGCCATTGTGGCCGTAGCAGCCGGCGCCCTGCACGTGATGCACGGTGATGGCCGCGGGCTCGAGCTTGAGCGTGCGCGATAGCGCGCCGCGCAACGGAAATACACCCTGGCAATGGGTCCACACCGTCAGGTGACCGTTCTCGTAAAGCGCCAACCCGCAGGACGGCGAGATCGAGGCGTGCGCCAGGTGCGGCTTGGTGAAGGTCGCCTCGAAGCGCTGGCGGCCTTGCGCGTCGGCCGGTTCCGGCGCGCCGATGACGCGGTCGATCGACGGCCGTTGCAAGAGCCACGTGGCTTCCTGTTGCAGCGGTGTCGGCGCTTCCACGTTTTGCCAGGTGACGTGTGTGGCCGCGGCGGCGCCCGCCGCTTCCACCGCGGTCTCGTCGTCGCCGAGGATGGCGAGAAAGTTTCCGTTGCGTACGAATTCGATGTTGCCCTTGGCGGCGCGCTTGATGGCGGCTTCGTCCACCGAGGCGATGGTGGCGCCGCGGTTCGGTTGCCGCACCACGCGCGCATGCACCATGTCTTCCAGCGCCAGGTCGTGAATGAAGGCCGCCTGGCCGAAAATCTTGCCCGGCAGGTCGAGGCGCGGGCGGCTGACGCCGATGGTCTTGAAATCGGCGGCTGCTTTGCGCGTTGCCGTTCCGGTCGCCTCGACGTTGAGATCGACCGCGCCGGCGAGAGTCCAATAGTCCTGCCCGGTGGTCGCGCCGTTGCGCATGATGGCGCCGTCGCGAATCGACAGCTCGCCCGCCTTGCAGCCAAGCACCTTGGCGGCTTGCGCCAGAAAAGCGTCCCGCACCTCCGCGCAGGCCTGGCGCAGCGCGACGCCGCCGGCTTGCATCGACAGGCTGCCGGCGGTGTAGCCTTCGTTGGGCGTCAGTTCCGTGTCGCCCGAGCGCACGGTGATGCGCTCCATCGCCACGTCGAGCTCTTCGGCGCCGATTTGCGCCATGGCGGTGAGCACGCCTTGCCCGAGTTCGACGCGGCCGGTGCAGACCGTCACCTCGCCCGGCGCCGGGAATCCGATCCAGCGCGCGAGGCTCGGATTGTCTTTGAGCGGGCCGGGCAGCACGGGCGCGTTCATCGGCTTGCTCCCCGCATTGTGGCCGCCGCTTTTTCCACAGCACGCAGGATTCGGTTGTGCGAACCGCAGCGGCAGATATTGCCGTCGAGCGCGGCTGCGATCTCGGCGCGCGTCGGCTTTGGATTGGCGTCGATGAGCGCCTTGGCGGAAATCAAGATGCCGGAGAGGCAATAGCCGCATTGCCCGGCCTGCTCGTCGAGAAAGGCCTGTTGCAGCGGGTGCGGGCGCTCGGCGGTCCCCAAGCCCTCCACGGTCGTGATCTTTTTTCCCGCCACGCTCCACACCGGTTTGGCGCAGGATTTCTCCGGCGCGCCGTCGATCAGCACCATGCAGCAGCCGCATTGCTCAAGCCCGCAGCCGAAGCGGGTGCCCATCAGGCCGAGCGCGTCGCGCAACACGGCGAGCAACGGCGTTTCTTCATTGGCCGGCGCAACGCTGACGGCCTTGCCGTTGACCTGGAAATCGATTTTTTCGCTCATGCGTTAGAACCCGAATTGCTCACGCAAAATCCGCTCGTCGAGATTATGGCCGGGATCGAACAGCATGTTGATCGACACGTCATGGTTCATGCGGATATCGACCGAGCGCACCGAGCGCACTTCTTCGTTGTCGGCGGCGGCCGCCACCGGCCGCTTCTCGGCCTCGAGCACCTCGATGGTGATCTTGGCCTTGTCCGGCAACAGCGCGCCGCGCCAGCGCCGCGGCCGGAACGGGCTGATGGCCGTGAGCGCCAGCATGGGCGCGTTGATCGGGATGATCGGCCCCTGCACCGAAAGATTATAGGCGGTGGAGCCGGCCGGCGTAGACACCAGCAGGCCGTCGGCGATCAGCTCGGCGAGCCGCTCTTCGCCGTCGATCAGCACGCGCAGGACGGCGGTCTGTGCGTGCTGGCGGAACAACGACACTTCGTTGATGGCGCGGTGCTCGTGCATTTGTCCTTGCGTGTCGCGCGCATGCATCGCCAGCGGATGGATGACGGTGATCTGCGCCGCCTCCAGCCGTTCGGCGAGGCGGTCGAGGGAAAACTCGTTCATCAGGAAGCCGATGGTGCCGCGGTGCATGCCATAGATCGGCTTGCCGGAATTCATGAACTTGTGCAGGGTTTGCAGCATCAGCCCGTCACCGCCGAGCGCCACGATCACGTCGGCCGCGGCGGGGTCGGCGTTGCCGTAGCGCTTTTCCAGCTGCTCATAGGCGGCGCGCGCCTCCGGCGTCGACGAAGCGACGAAGGCGATCTGCTTGAAGCGCTGACCCGGCTTGCTCATAACAACCTATATTTGCGCATGATCTTGTCCGAAAACCGGTTCCCACTTTTCGGGATCATGCGCTAAGGACCTGACGATGGAACGCGCCGTGCTCGTCTATACGACTTGGCCCTCGATTGTCGAGGCGGAGAAAGCCGGCCGCGCAATCGTGGAAAAGCGGCTGGCGGCCTGTGTCAATATCCTGCCGGGGATGATCTCGCACTACTGGTGGCAGGGCCAAATCGAGCGGGCCGAGGAAGCCGTGATGCTCATCAAGACCCGCGCCGCGCTGGCCGAGGCCGTGCGCCAGGCCGTCAAGGAACTGCACGGTTACGACACGCCGGCCATCATGGTGCTGCCGGTGGAAAGCGTCGATGCCGACTATTACCGGTGGATCCTGGGCGAGGCCAAGGCCGCGCCCTGATCAGCGCTCGCTCGCCCCGTCGGCGAAGTCCGGGATTTGAAATCGGCGGCGATAGAGGCTGGGCGACAAGCCGGTGGTGCGCTTGAACAGCCGCCGGAAGAACGCTGCGTCCTCATAGCCGACATTCCAGCCGATCTCGTCAACCGGGGCATCGGTGCGTTCCAGCCGCCGCTTGGCGTCCTCGACGCGCAGGCGCTGTACATAATCGATCGGCGCGTAACCGGTAGCCTGCGTGAACCGGCGCTTGAATGTGCGTTCGGCGATGCCCGACTGGCGGATCATTTCGTCGACCGGGCTGGCGACTGAAAAATGCGAGGCCAGCCATTCCTGCGCGGCAACGACAACGGCGTCGCCGTGATTCTTTGGCCCGTCGAAAACGATATAGGGTGCCAAGCCGTCGTGGTGCCATTGCAGCGCAAAGAAACGCGCGATGCCTTGCGCGGCCGTGGCGCCGACATGGCGCGCGACTAAATAAAGCACCAGATCATGCCAAGACATCGATGCGCCCGATGAAATGAACTGCTGGCGTTCGCCGGCGGTCACCAGCACGCGGTCGGGAAAAACCGGCACGTCGGGAAAGGAACGGCGGAAGGCGTCGGCATAGCCCCAGTGGACCGTCGACTCGATTTGGTCGAACAAGCCGGTCTCCGCCAACAGGAACAGACCAGAGCAGGCCGAGCACAGATTGGCGCCGCGCGCGTGCATGGCCTTGAGCCACGTAACCAATTCGGGGTAGCGGCCTTTCTCCCAGGTCTCGCCGGTTAGCAGGATCGACGGCACGATGATGATGTCGGTCGCCGCGATTTCGCCAATGCCGCGCTGCGCCTCGATCGGCATGCCGCTGGCGAGCGGCACCGGTCCGCGCTTCTCGCCGACGACCTCGACATCGAACGGCGCCCTTTCGGGAAAGGCGTCGTCGGCCTTCGCCAGCATCTTGAATGCATTCATCACGTCGTAGATGCCGGTCAGCGTCGAAATAACCGCATCGGGGATTGCGATCAGGCTGACGTGCAGCTGCCGGTGCGCCTCGGCCATCGCGTCATTCGCTCCCAACTTCTCCGATTGGCACAAATGGACCGGTTTTGGCGAGCCTGCCACTCAAAATGTCGTGCAGCAACGGCCATGACGTCGCAACCACGGGCGGACTGTCCCGCCCCGATAGCGATGGAGAACGACAATGGCGATCAACGAAGAAAAACTGAACGAGTTGCTCGGCAAGCTGGTAGGCGAATTGTCCGCCGGCTATGGCGGCGTGATGGTGAGCCTGGGCGACAAGCTCGGACTCTACAAGGCCATGGCCGGCGCCGGCCCGGTGAGTTCGCAGGAACTCGCTAAGCGCTCAGGCTGCGCCGAGCGTTACGTGCGCGAATGGTTGAATGCGCAGGCCGCCGGCGGCTACGTCGTCTATCACGCCAAGAGCGGCACCTACGAACTCACGCCCGAGCACGCCTACATCCTCGCCGACGAGACCAGCCCGGTGTTTATTCCGCCGGCCTGGGAGGTCGTGGCCTCGATGTGGGCTGATGAAGACAAGGCGATCGATGCGTTTAAGACCGGCAAGGGTGTGCGCTGGGGCGATCACGACGAACGCCTTTATTGCGGCGTCGCCGCCTTCTACCGCAACGCCTATCGCGGCAGCTTGGTGCAGGAATGGCTGCCGGCGCTCGACGGCGTCGCCGACAAGCTGACGCGGGGCGCCAAGGTGGCCGATATCGGCTGCGGCCACGGCCACTCGACTGTGCTGATGGCGCAGGCCTATCCCAAGTCGAAGTTCTGGGGCTTCGACGGCCACAAAGGCTCGATCGAGGCCGCTAAAAAGGTGGCGAAGGCCGCCGGCGTCGCGGATCGCGTTACGTTCGAGGTGGCCGATGCCAAGGCCTATCCCACGCAGGATTATGACCTGATCTGCTTCTTCGACTGCCTGCACGATATGGGCCGGCCGGTCGACGCCGCTTCACATGCCAACAAAGCATTGGCGAAAGACGGCACCGTGATGTTGGTCGAGCCGTTTGCCGGCGACAAGGTCGAGGACAACATCAATCCTGTCGGCCGGCTCTATTACGCGGCCTCCACCACGCTGTGCTGCGCGCATGCGATCTCCGAGGACGGCACCCACGTGCTCGGCGCTCAGGCGGGCAAGACGCAGCTTGGCCACGTTTTTGAGAAGGCCGGCTTCAGCCGATTTCGCACTGCGACGCAGACGCCGTTCAACCTGATTCTCGAGGCGCGTCCGTAAGTGCGCGCTTCCTTTCCCAAACCCATGAACAGGAGATTACGACCATGAACGATAATTTGTATCGCAGCCTGGCCGTCGCCGTCGCGCTGACGGCCGGCAATGCCGCCGCGCAGGCCACCGAGGCGGTGACTGTGCGCTTCATCAACCACATGACGGCAGGTCTCAACGAGATCGACGTCTTCACCGTGCATCCGAGCGAGCCGTCATCCTACGTCTTCCGGCCGACGCAAGCGCGCAAAGGCGAAGAGCGCAAGCACGCACTCTATGCCAGCGCCAGGCCGGTCCCGCACAATCCGTTCGATGACGAAGCGGTCGGCCCCTTCCCCAAGGGGCGGGCTCTCGGCATCACGCTGGAGCAGTGGCTGTCCGCAGAAGGCGCGGCATCGGTGAGCTGCAGCGGCAATACAGGGCGAGTGAGCGCGCAATTCACCAAGCTGGTGCCGAACGCGGTCTACACCATGTGGTATGCTTTCGTGCCGACGCCGCCCACCAAGCCGTTTACCGGTGCGCTCGATCTGCCGCTAGGCGCGCGCGACGGATCGCAGACGGAATTTGCATCGGATGCTGCGGGGAATGCGCATTTTGAAGCCAGCTTTTCGCCCTGTCTGCAGCCGAGCAACGACCAACTCATGGCAATGCTGGCCATCGCCTGGCACAGCGACGGCAAGACGCATGGGTCATCGGGCGGACCGTTCGGCAAAACCTCGCACGTTCAGATCTTCGCCCCGCTGCCACCCACCAGAGCCGTCACCAACTGAGGCCGGCACAAAAAAGAGGGCCGGATCGCTCCGGCCCTCGTCGCGCGTTCTCATTTGGACGATGCGTCAGTAAGTCGCCTTGCCGTCGATCACGTCCTTGAGCTGGCGGTAGGCCTCGCAGCCGGTGTTGCCGCAGATCAGCTTGACCTTCTGCAGGTCGTCGAGCGCCTTGAGTCGGTTGCCCTGCTCCATCTGCCACATGCCGTAATAGGACCAGGTACGCACGTGGTTGGGGTCGGCGGCGAGCGCCTTTTCGTACCAGACCTTCGACTGCTGGTAGTTGCCGAGCCTACGGTAGGCGTAGCCGATGTAATTGGCGACATCGGCATTGTCGTCGTGGCCGAGCGCGTGCATGGCCTTGATACCGCCGCGGTAATTGCCGGCGAGAACCACAAGCCGCGCCGAGCGGTAGTCTTGCTTGAATTTCTCCCAGGCCTGCTGCTGTTGCTGCTCTTCGGTGGCGTTATTACAATCCTTTTTCTTCTTCTTTTTGCAGTCATCGCTTGTGGGCTGCGTCGGGTTGTCGCCGCCCATGGCGTAGAGCGGCTTGATGCCGACGGCGGTGACGAGCAGGGCGGCGGCGGCGATAACGCCGATGCGGCGGAGCGTAAGGGCCAGGGTCATGGCGTGACCTTTCCTGAATGTGAGAGCCGGGTTGGGGTTCAGAATAAACCAAATCGCGAGCGTACGGAAAAAACAATTCGTGAGCGGCGCCTAGTCCGGGCCTCCGAAAATATTTGCATAGGGCCCGGCCGGCATTTTTCGGGCCTTGCGGCCGCGGCGCTTAACTCAAGATCGCGCCGGGGGGAACATTTCAGCGTGCTGGTTCCCCGGGTGAAATCCGGGGACGAAAGAGGGAACACGGAAACCGCAATATTTGCGGGCATCCGTGGCTGCCCCCGCAACTGTAAGCGGCGAGCCTTTAGTCCAACACGGCCACTGGGAAACTGGGAAGGCCGGATTAAAGGCAACGACCCGCGAGCCAGGAGACCTGCCAGCGCGGTCACCCAACCGGTGGACGGGGCGTCCATACGGAGCGGTCTTTCGCAGCGGTGACGTCAATGCCGGTGCGAAGGCCGTGGGAGCTTGAACCTTTCACGACATTCGGCACGCCAACGTAAACGCTGTTCGCGTTGCGCGCCAACTCAACGTCCTTCGCTTCGGGCTTGGTCTCACCCGATGCGCGCGGCTTTGCCGTTAGCGCAAACGAAGGAACGTTGTGTCATGGGAGTTGCACAAAGACTTGCCGGCGCCGCTTTGGCGCTGGGCGCGTTGATGCCGCACGCGGCGCGCGCGCAGAGTACCACGCTGATTCTGCCGACGATCAATGTGTCCGTCAGCCGGCTCGGCGGCGGCGAGATCATCGGCGCCTCGACCAGCGTCATCACCGCCGAGGATATAGCGCGCTCGCCCGCCCAAACGCTGCCGGATGTTCTGGCGCAACGGGCCGGCATTCAGCTCCAGCATCTTTACAGCGGGACCGATGGATCGCGCGACACGGTCGATTTGCGCGGTTTCGGCGCGTTCGCGCCTTCGAACGTGCTCATCCTGGTGAACGGCCGGCGCTACCAGGATTTCGATTTGCAAGGGTTCGATTTTTCGTCGATCCCGCTCAACAGCATCGAGCGCGTCGAAATCACGCGCGGCAACAGCGGCGCCGTCCTTTACGGCGACGGCGCCGTCGGCGGCGTCGTGAACATCGTGACCAAGGGACGCGGGCCGGAAGGTCTGTCCGGCCGCGTTGCGGGACTCACCGGCTCGTTCGGGTACCACGAAGGCCGCGCATCCGTCAGCGGCGCGTCCGGCCCCTGGTCGGTTTCGCTGTTCAGCAATGCGGTCAATTCAAACGGCTATCGCGTCGACAGCGACCTGCGCCAGCGCAATATCGTCGCCAACCTCAATTATGCGGGGACCGGCTGGACGGCCTATCTTAACGTCGCCGGCAACCGTCAATATCAGGGTTTTCCGGGGGGGCTGAACAACCAGCCCGGCAATTATCCCTATACGCTCGCCACGCCCTGGCAGTCGAATACGCCGCTTGATTGGGGCAAGAACCAGGGCATCAACATCACCGGCGGCTTCACCGCGACGCTGGCGCCTGGCGCGGAATTGATCATCGACGGCGGCGTGCGCCGCAAGTTCCAGCAGGCGCAATACTACAGCTACCTCGATCCGGTCACCTTCCTCTACAATCTGTCGGCGGCAGCGCCGATGAACTATGTCGATACCGTGATGACCACGTCATCGGTGACGCCGCGGCTCGATCTCCAGCATCAATTGTTCGGCGTGCCGAACCGGCTGCTCACCGGCATCGACGTCTACAACACGCAATACAATTCGGACCGGCCGACGGAGCCGGGGAAAACGCCGGTCCACAGCTACGACATCCAACAGACGACCGCCGCCATCTACGCGATGAATACGACGTCGCTGACTCCCGACACCGACATCTCGTTCGGCGGGCGCCTCCAGCGCAACCTGATCGACGCCCACGACACCTATCGCGCGGTCAACGACCCCAATGCCGGATTCTACGCCAACAACCCGGAAATACCGGCGCTGAGCAGGGGTGAATGGCAATACGCCGCTCATATCGGCGTCGAGCATCGCTTCAATTCGACGTTCGCGGTGTTCGCGCGTGCCGCGCGCGCGTTCCGCTTGGGCAATGCGGACGAGCGGGTCGGCGCCGGCGGCCCTTACGTCTACATCGTGCCGACGTTCGATCTTCAAACCCAGACGTCATACGACGTCGAAGGCGGCGTGCGCATCACGTCTGGGCCGCTGCATGTGGAGTCGAGCGTCTATCTGATGCGGCTGAAGAACGAGATTCAATATCTGCCCGCGCTCGGCGTGGACACCAATCTCGATCCGACGCAGCGCTGGGGCTGGGAAACCAGCGCGTCCTACCAGCTCACCGATGCCGTGCGTCTGCGCGGCGGGGCGGCCTATGTGCGGGCGACGTTCCGCGAGGGCCCCTATGCGGGCAATGACATTCCGCTGGTGTCGCGCTGGTCCGGCAATGCGGGACTTACGTGGCAGATTTTGCAGAAATTGCTCGTGTTCGACGTGACGATGCGATTTTTCGGCCAGCGCCGCATGGACAACGACCAGCTCAACATTCAGCCGACGATCCCGGCGCAGGCAACGGTCGATGCCAAGCTCGGCGGCGAATACGGCCACTTCTTCTGGTCGGCGTCCGTGCTCAATCTGTTCGACAGACGCTATTTCGACTACGCGATCGCCAGCGGCGGCATCGCGGCGGGCCCATTCTTCCCTGCCGGTCTGGCGCCGACGATCGGGCTCTACAGCGCCTACCCGCTGGCGGGACGGACCTTCAGGGTGAGCGCCGGGGCTACGTTCTGAGCCTACAGCGGCGACCACATCACCGGTTCGAGCTCGAAGCCCGCGCCGTTCTTGACGATGTGTCCGCAGGCCGGGAAGGGGAAGTGATAGGCCTCGACCAGCATGCGGTCGGCGGCCGCGCGATCAAGCATGGCGCGGCGGGCTTTCACCGCCTGTGGTCCGTCCATGTCGAAGATCGGCTGCCAGTCGGGATGGCGCACGAACAAATACGGGTTGCGCACGGTGTCGCTCATCACCAGCAGCGACGCGTTGCCGGAATGGACCGAGAAGGCGGTATGCCCGGGCGTGTGGCCGTAGGCGGGAAGCGAGACGATGCCGGGGGCTACTTCAGCGCCCGGCTTGAAACGCGTCACCTCGTTGGCGATGTCGGCAAAGATGCGCCGCGCGTTCAGGAAGTAGCGGTGCACCTTGCCGCTGGCGCGGCCCATATTGGCGTCGTCCATCCAGAACGCCCATTCCGGTTCCGGCACCAGGATCTCCGCATTGGGAAAAACCTTGGCGCCGTCCTTGGTCTTGATGCCGTCGATGTGGTCGGGATGGAAATGCGAGATGACGATGGTGTCGATGGCGGACGGCGAAACGCCGGCCGCTTTGAGATTGTCGAGCATGACGCCGGCGGTGTCGGTGATCTGACCGGCGGAGCCGGTGTCGATCAGGATCAGCTTTTTGCCGGTATTGACCATGAGCGCGGTGATCGAGATCGGCAGCACATGGGGCTTGAGGAAAGCGCGCTCCAGCGCCGCATTCACGTCGGCGCCGCCGGCATTGCGCATGAACTTGTCGTCGATCGGCAGATACCAGATGCCGTCATAGAGCGCGGTGAGCTGGTAGTCGCCGAGCCCATAGCGGTAGGCGCCGGGGCCCTGGGCGAGGGCGAGCGGCGCCGCGGCAGTGGCCGGCCGCGCCAACGCGGCGGTGCCGGCAAGACACGCGCTGGCGGTCAGGAACGTGCGGCGTGACAAGGCTGACATGTTAATCCTCCACCAGCGATCGTTCGGCAGCCGCCCCGATAATGCAACACCGCATGCGGCACGGCTATTCACCGCGCTGCCCTTTGCGCGCCATGATCCCGGCCCGCTATGATCGTCGTGAGGAGCGCGGCCTGAGGATGCGGAGCGGGGGAATGCGGTTTGTGCTGTTGCTGGCGTTGCTGGCGGTCGGCGGCTGTGCGTCCGATCTCGGGCCGAGCCCGGGAGAACTCAAGGCGCAGTGGGAGGCGCAGAACGTCTTTCCGCAAAACTACAAGCAGGATCTGCTGGCGTTTCTGCGCACCTATCTTAACGACCCCAGCCATATCCGCGCGGCCGGCGTCTCGCAGCCGCAACTCAAGACCGTCGGCGCGGGCCAGCGCTACGTCGCCTGCGTGCGCTACAACGCACGCAACAGCGAGGGCAAATATGCGGGGTCCGCCGACGGCGCCGCGGTCTACGTTTCCGGCAAGCTCGACCGCTTTCTCGACGGCAAGCAGGCGCAGCCCTTTTGCAAGGATGCCGCTTACGCGCCGTTTCCCGAACTGGAGCGCCTCACGCGCTAGCGCGACGTCGCGCCAATAGGCGCGCGTCTCCCACCGGGCTTGAGGGGCCCGGCGGCAGTAAGCTCAGACAAAGAGGCCGAAAGTAAGCGCGGGCGCCGCGGTCACTTGACCTTGAGGTTCTCCGCGGATGTCTTTCCGCGATTCTCGACGAGTTCAAACTGAACGACTTGTCCTTCGTTCAGCGTGCTAAGTCCGGCACGTTCAACCGCCGAAATGTGCACGAAGACATCCTTGCCGCCTTCCTGCGGTTGGATGAAGCCGTAGCCCTTAGTCGGATTGAACCACTTTACGGTGCCCTGCGGCATGCTAGATCTCCAGGGTAGTACGAACGCCACAGTGTGGCACAGTCCGCGACAGCCTCCAAGGTCCCGGACGGCCGGCCGGGGCCGGCTTCAACGTTATTTTCCCCATGGTCCGAAGCGCTGTTTTCCGGTGCCGGGTGAGGGATTTGAACCCCCGACCAACGGTTTACAAAACCGCTGCTCTACCCCTGAGCTAACCCGGCTTGCCGGTGCGCGCGCGCTGACAGCTATCAGCGTCGCCGCCGCGCCACAAGTCGTGGTAGGCGCGGGGCCGCAGCGACGCATCCGGCGGACATGGACTGATATGGACTGACTTGGGGGCGGCGGTGGCGGGGGACGGACGGGCTAGGCCCGCGCACAAGCAGGCCGGCGTCGCGTCAGGTGACCGAGTTGACCTTTTCCAACACGTCGATCAGCCAGGCGGCGGCCTGCAGCACCGCCAGCCGCTGCGCGAGCTTCTCCTTGCGGAAAGTCTCGTTGAGCAGGCGCAGCGCGCGCCGGTAGCCGGGGTGGCGTTGCGAGGCCTCGCCGAGCGCGGCGAGGCGCGCGACCAACGCGGCGCGCTGTGCTTCAATCTCATCGTAGCGTTGGCGGAAACTGGCGCGCGCGGGCGCTGTAGGCTTAACGGTGGGTGCGGGCGATCGGCGGGTCGGCACAGGGAACGATTAACTCTTTATTGCAGTGCGGTGAATAGGGGCTTGCCGCCCCGGCCATAGAACGGCGGAATCCGGCCGCTTCAAGGCGTATTCCGGCGTCGCCGCGATTAATATTACCTCGCGAATGGCGGCGGCGGCGTAAAGCGTTCGTATAATCTGCATGTGTCATTCTCCTCGGGTCGGAGATGTGAAGCATGCGCACCCTCGCTGCCATCGCAATACTGGTTTTCGGTGTCGCCGGCGCCACAACCGCCGGCGCAGCGGATGTGCGTATGGGCGGCGGAACGCGCGGATATTCCTACTACGGCGGCTATGGCGGCGGCGAGACGGCGGCGCCGGTGATCGTCTTCGGCTACGAGCCGGGCGTTACCATACGCGCCTATTGGCTGCCGCCGTGGCGCAACCGCCACTATTTCCCCTTCCACGGAAACCTCAAAAAGCGGCGGGCCACGTCGTATCAAGGTCGGCCGAAACCCGCGGAAACCTACTGGCGCTACTGGTCGAACGACGGCGCGTTCCTGCACGAACTGCCGCCCGCGATCCTTCGATCGTACGATCGCGCGCCGGCGCCGCGCGGGCAAAATCATTCAACGCTCGTGCGGCCGCGCTACAACGCGACGCTTCCGAGGCCAGACCCGCGTTCCGCTGTGACGGTGAAGCAAGAATATTGATGAGTAGCAATTCGCGCGGTCTCGGCATCCTCAGCGCCGTCGCCCGCGGCCCGCTGTCCACAGCCGCTGCGCATGCGCAGTGGTTCGGCTCGCCTGCGCCGCCGAGAAATGCCAAGCGCGCGCACGGCAATGGCGGTCAAAACTTGTCATCCACACCAATGCCGAGATCACCATTCTCGGGTCCGGCAGCATGAGCATCCGCCTCTCCCGCAAGCGCGGCAGCGGCGACGCCAGCCTGCCCGAGCAATAGATTTTCAGTTGTTCGTCGAGATCGTGGGACGCGGGCGGCGGGCTTTAGGGCTCGTCGTTTCGCATTCTGGCGTTATGATAGTTGGCGGGCGGCGACAAACAACGACAGCGCCGCCGCGTTCGATACGTTCAGGCTCTTGATCTCGCCCGGCAGATCGATGCGCGCGACGTGGTCGCAGGTTTCCTTGGTCAATTGCCGCAGGCCCTTGCCTTCGGCGCCTAGCACCAGCGCCAGCGGCGCGCGCAGCGCCAGCGCGGCGAGATCGGCTTCACCGCTTGAGTCGAGGCCGACCACGAGGAAGCCGCTTTGCTTAAGTGCGGCGAGCGCGCGCGCCAGGTTCTGCACGTTGACCAGCGGCACCAGTTCGAGCGCCCCGGAGGCGGCCTTGGCCAGCGCGCCGGTCGCATCCGGGCTATGGCGCTGCGTGGTGACGATGGCGGTCGCCGCAAACGCCGCGGCCGAGCGGAAAATGGCCCCGACATTGTGCGGGTCGGTGATCTGGTCGAGCACCAGCACCATGCCCTTGGCCGGCAGTTCCTCGATGGGCGGCGCGGGCAGGGGATCGGTTTCGAGATAGAGGCCTTGATGCACGGCATCGGGCAACAGCCGCTCGGCGATGGCGCCCGGCCGCACCACCTCCGGTTTTGCGGTGATGCCCTCGTCCGACAGGCGCCGCGCGGCGTTCTCGGTGGCGAGCAATTTGCGCACGCGCCGTGCCGGATTGCGCAGCGCCGCCGTCACCGTGTGCCAGCCATACATCACCACCGGAGCGTCGGCTGCGCCGCGCAGGCTCTCGCGCCGCGCGCGCTCGAAGCGCTGGCGGCGCTCGGTCTGCTCGCGGGTGGCGCCGGGTTTGCCCCGGGGCGGGCGTGGGCGTGATGCCATGAGGGTGCCTTATCCGATCCGACCGGGGCCGGGTAGCCTCCATTGACTTGGGCGGGATGGCTCCCCATAAAGCGCGAAATCCCGATCAGCCGACGCACACGGCCGTTTATCTTTCGAGATCAATACGGTGCGGCGGCTTTGGGGGAGAGTGTCCCGAGTGGCAAAGGGGGCGGACTGTAAATCCGCTGGCTTACGCCTTCGTAGGTTCGAGTCCTACCTCTCCCACCATCCTTCGGGGCTTCGGCGCGACAAGCCGGCATTGGTGAGACCGCGCGGCATCCTGCCAAATCGCCGCCTCGCGGCACCGCCGGACTCGCATCCGGCCAGCGGCTAAAAACCTCAGTCACGGGAAATCGCTAGTCGTCCGGTGCGAGCGTCTTGTCCGGCCGCTCGGCCAAAGCGATCGGCTTTGCGCCTTCGCGGCGGAAACCGACCACGGCAGTCACGATGGAGAGCGCCAGAATCGCGAGCGTGATCGGTTCCTCGAGCAGGAAGCCCACATTGCCGTCGTGGATGGCGAGCCCGCGCGCCAGGTTTTGCTCGATGATGGGGCCCATCACGAAGGCGAGCACGATCGGCACCATGGGAAAGTCGAGCTTTTCGAGGAAATAGGCGACGACCCCGAGCACCAGCACGATCATCATGTCGGCCATTTCCGCCTGGTACGAATAGGCGCCGACCATGATGATCAGGAACACGAACGGCCCGAGTATGGCGGGCGGAACCGAGGCGATCGGCGCAAAGATGCGGACGCCGAACAGGCCGACCAGCAACAGCGCGACGTTGCAGGCGATGAGGCCGGCAAACACGATCATGATGTAGCCCGGTTCCTGGCTGAACAGCAGCGGGCCGGGCACGATGCCCTTGCCGATCAGAAGCCCGAGTAAAATGGCGATGGCGCCGGAGCCTGGAATGCCGAGTGCGAGCGAGGGAACAAGCGCACCGGCGACCACGGCGTTGTTGGAGGATTCGACGGCAACAATGCCTTCCTCCGAACCTTTGCCGAATAACTCCGGATGCTTGGCCATGCGTTTTTCGAAGTTGTAGGCGAGCAGGGAGCCAATGGTCGCGCCGCTGCCGGGCAGGCTGCCGTTGCCGGTGCCGATCAGGCAGCCGCGTATCAGACTGGGACTGAGGTTGATCATGTCGCGCAGACTGACGTGCTGGCGCCCGTCGCCACCCGAAAGCTCGGCCAGTTTCTGCGCCTTGGTCTCGCCGCGGCGCTCGACCAGCAGCCGGAATGCCTCGGGCATTGCAAAAAACGCGACGATGACGATGACCAGCGGCAAGCCGTCGGAGAGATAAGACTGGTTGAAGGTGAAGCGCAGGCCGCCAAAACCGGAACTGCCGACCGTCGACAACAGCAGACCGATACCCGTGGCCAGGAAACCCTTGGTCGGCGTGCCGCCGACGAAGCTGCCGATGATGGACAGGCCAAGAATTCCGATCGCGAACATTTCGCCCGGCCCGAATCGCAGACCGATCCAGGCGAGCGAAGTCGCGAAGAAAATAAAGATAATGGTGCTCACCAGGCCGCCGGTGACTCCGGAGTAGAGTGAAAGCCGCAAGGCGCGCCCGGCCAGGCCCTTCTGCGCCATGGGATAGCCCTCGAGCACCGTCATGGCCGACGAGGTGGTGCCGGGTGTGCGGATCAGGATCGCGGGAATCGAGCCGCCATATTCGGCCGCGCTGTAGATGGCAACCATGAACAAGGTCGCCGTCGCGACGTCCATGCCGTAGGTGAACGGAAACATCAGCGCCAAAGCCTGCGCCGCGCCGAAGCCGGGCAGTATGCCCATGATGATGCCGACGACGACGCCGAACAGGATAACCGCCAGGTTGGTGGGAAGCAGCACGGTCGAAATCGCCGGCAGCAGATGATGCAGCAGGTCGATCATGGCCTACCAGATCGGCAGATAGGCGGGCAGGAACAGCAACGGCAGGTCGACCTGCAACAGAAGCACGAACACCGCATAGATAATCGCCGTCGCCGCAGCGGAAATCCATACCGTATGCACTAGCCGCATCCGTCGGCCGAGCAGGACAACCAAGAGCACGAAGGTGCAAATTTCGAAGCCGACGCGCTCGATCAGAAGCGTGTAGGCGAGCGCAACCGCGACCATGGGAACGAGGCCGGCGATATCGAGATCGATCTCGACCGGATCGACGCGACCGCGCCAGCGGTCCAGCAGGTACTCCACCAGCATCTTGCCGGAGCACACGATGAGAAGGCCGATCGCGATTTGCGGGAACAGCGCGGCGCCCGCGTAGCCGGCCTTGGTCGCGTGGGTGAAGTGAAACGTCAGTTCCAGCAAATATAGCGAGCCGAGCAGGACGGCGATTGCCGTCGCTGCTTCGGCCGTCGCGTAGGCAAGCCGAAGATGCCGAAGCCCTCCGGGCCTTGCGTTCATCAGATCACCCCGTTGGCCTTCATAAACTCGTGGGTGGCCTTGATGTTCTTGTCGAGGTCCTTGTTCAGCGCCGGTTCATCGACGATGAAATCCTCGACCACGCCTGGCGTCTTCTTGAGGTAAGCTTGGAATTCCGGCGAATGGACCACGACGCCAAGCGCCTTGATAATCTTGGCTTTGACCGCCGGCGGCGTGCCGGACTTCAGGAAGAATCCCTGCCACTGCACCGGCAAGTCGTAGTTCAAACCGAGGTCCTTCGGGACCGGCGTATCGGCCATTTCCGGCAGGTGCTTGGTGTCGAGCAGCACAAGGGCACGCATCTTGCCGGCCTTGATGTGCGGGATCACAAGCGACGGATTGCTCAAGCCGAGCATGATGTGATGGCCGAGCATGTCTTTGAGCGACTTGCCGGTGCCGCCATACGGCACATGGTTGACCGTCACGCCGGCGGCGTTGAACAGCGAGATGACCTGCTGGTGCGCATTGGAGCCGAGCTTGTTGCCGGCGACCGGCAGCTTGCCGGGCTCGGCCTTGGCGGCCTTAACGACGTCGGCAAAGGTCTTGTACTGGCTGTCGGCCGGCGTCACCAGAACGTAAAGCGATTTCACGACGCGGGCGACCAGCGTCAGGTCGCTGCGCTTCGGGGTGAAGGTCGGCAGATTCATGTAGCCGGAATAGCTGCCGTTGGCGTGCATCAGCGTGTAGCCGTCGGCGGGTTTGTTGTTGGCGTAGACGGCAGACTCGTTGCCCGATCCGCTCGGCTTGAACACCACGCGCACCGGAACGCCGAGCGCTTCCTTCTTGGCGAGGCCGTCCGCCATCATCTGGCACCAGCGCGCCGCGCCGGAGCCTGGCGAAGTGCCGCAGCTAATCGTAATCGGCTTGTCGGGATATTCCGCCAGCGCCGGCGACGCAAACATCGCGGCAATGGCGAGCACAATCAGTTTCTTCATGGCATTCCTCCCTGTCATTCGGCAATTACACGTCTTTGTCGACGGACTTTTCCGTCAATCGCGTGTTTCAGGCGCTTGCAGCGCCCGATTGAATGTATCGTCGGTTCGCCGGTCAGCCCGCGCGGCCTTTCGGCCCGAAGCCGGGCTCGAAATGGGGACCGCTATTCACTCCGTCGGCCGGATTGCCGGCGATGCCGTGCGAAAGGTCCTTGGATACGTAGAAGATCACGTCCTCTTCGGGCGTCGCCACCATCGAGTGAACGACGTTGGCGGGTACGAAGATCGCCGTTCCGGCCGGACACAGCGTCTCCGGCGAATCGCCGATCTTCACGCGCAGCGTGCCCTGCAGGACGTAGTTGAATTGTTCGTTGGGATGGCTGTGCGGCCGCGAGCCGGTGCCGCGTGCCTTGTGAATGAGGCCAATCTGTATGCGCTCGCCTTCGACGACGCCGCCGCGCGACGTCGAGTAAGTCGGCCCCGCATCGATCGGCTTCACCTCGTCCATCTTGAAGAAGTAACCCTCGTTGCCGGCCTTGGTGGCCCCTTCGTTTTTAGTCGCGCTCTGCGCCATGATGGTCTCCTATTTGCGTCTGTTAATTCGTTAAGCGCTGCCGGTATTGCGAGCGATACCGGCTGTTCAACCTAAATGTCCCGGGAAGCGGTGTTCGCGTCGCATAGATTCGGAGAGTTGGAAGGGAACCTGCGGCCGGACATGGCTTGCGACGAACGCGCCTTCGGTCCCGGCGCCGCGCCGCCGACTTTTCGGTCGCGAACTCATCGAGTGTTCGATCCGCGGTTCCATACGCAATCCGCACCATGCGACGATGAAGCTTTAGGTCTTATATAAGACTTTGGCAAGCAATCGGCGCCGGTCCAGTATCATTCCGTGAGAACCCGCGCGTTTAAGGCGCGCGCTGTTTATTTAGGCAGCGTTTATGTTATGCGTTGCGCAATCGATACCGAAGATTTGGCTATTGTTGCAGCGCGCCGAGCCCAAGTTGACTTTGACGCTTGCGCGCGATCCTTTAGCGAAACACAAACAGGACCGGTGACGCTCCGCTTGGCGGCGCCAGTAAGAGGCCGAGGCTTTGTATGACAAATGACAATTCCGAACACGCGCCGGCCTCACTTCCGGTCAGCGTGATCACGGGCTTTCTCGGCAGTGGCAAGACGACCTTGCTGTCGCGGCTGCTTGCCGACCCGCGCATGAACAAGGCCGCGGTTATTATCAACGAGTTCGGTGAGGTCGGCCTCGACCACGTCCTGGTGACGTCGCCGCGCGACGAAGTGATTTTGCTGTCGTCGGGCTGCCTGTGCTGCAGTTTGCGCGGCGACCTGGTGAACACGCTGACCCAGCTCTGGAACGAACGCGCGCGCGGCGAAATCCCCAGTTTCGACCGCGTGCTGGTGGAGACGACGGGTCTTGCCGATCCGGCGCCGGTGCTGCTGACGGTGACGGCCGACGAGCGTTTGTCCGAGGTGTTTCACGTCGAGCGGGTGATTACGACGGTCGATGCCGTGCATGGCCTGGGTCAGCTCGACAGTCAGCCCGAAGCGGTCAAGCAGGCTTGCGTCGCCGACGTCGTCTTGCTGACCAAGACCGACATTGCCGACCCCAACTCGTTGGCGGCGTTGCGCGAGCGGCTGCATCGGCTCAATCCGATCGCGCTTACCCGCGACGTGGTGCAGGGCGAGATCGATCCCGATTTGCTGTTTAATTTTGCGGCGCCGGGGGCCGCGCGCACGCGCGATTTCAGCGGCCTGGTCGAGCAGGTGGAAGACGCACACGCGCACGAGCATGATCACGACCATCATCACCACGATCACGCCGCCGAGCCGCACGCCGGCATCCACTCGTTCTCGGTGGTGCGCGAGGAGCCCGCCACCTTTGCCGGGCTGGAAGTCTGGATGGGCATGCTGGGCGAGGTGCGCGGACCCAATCTGCTGCGGATCAAGGGTATCGTGAATGTCGGCGGCCGCCCGATCGTGATCCAGGCGGTCCAGCACATGTTTCATCCGTTGAGCGAATTGCCGGAATGGCCCGACGACGACCGCCGTTCGCGCATCGTCTTGATCACGCGCGACGTTCCGCGCGAGCAAATCGAGCGCACGCTCGATGTTTTATCGCTCGACATTGCGCCGCGCGCGGGAGAGTTCGATCCGGAAGCGTTCCGCCAGTTCGTTGCCGCTGCCGGCAAATTCCGCTGAGCGACGTCGCTATTCCGCCGTCACGATGAGCGCATCGGCGGCCGCTACGCCCTTGCCGCGCGGCCGCACGAACAGCGGATTGATATCGAGTTCGACAATCCGTTCTTCTTGCGCCGCCAGCACCGAAACGCGCGCAATCGCGTCCGCCAGCGCGTCGATATCGAGGGCAGGGCGCCCGCGGAATTCTCCGAATAGCGGCGCCGCGCGCAGTTCACCGATCATGGCGCGGGCCTGATCGGCCCCGAACGGGGCCACGCGATAGGACAAGTCCTTCAGCACTTCGGTCATGACGCCGCCGAGGCCGAACGCCACCACCGGCCCGAAGGAGGCGTCGCGCACCACCCCGATGATGGTCTCCAGCCCGTCCGTAATCATCTCGGAGACGATGAAGCCGTCGATGGTCGCGTCCGGCCGATGGGCTTTGACGTTGGCGCGGATCGCCGCGATGGCCTCGGCTACGGCGGCAGGACTCCCGACGCCGAGCCGCACCCCGCCGACCTCGCTCTTGTGCGCGATATCCCGCGACAGCACTTTCACCGCGACCGGAAAGGCAAGATCGAGCGCGGCGAGTTTCTCGCTATCGCGGGGCAGCACGATTTCGCGCGCGACCGGCACGCCGATCTCCTTCAGCAAGGCTTTGCTTTGCGCTTCGTCGAGTGTCCCGCCGCGTGCCGGCATAGTGAGGCGCGCGAGCTTGGGCGGTGCCAGCGGCGGCGCGGCCGACCGCGATGCGGAAAACGCCGCGAGCCAGGCGGCCGCCTCCGCCGCCCGCACCGGCAACTCATAGATCGGAACGTGGCCTTCCTCGAACAGCGCAAAGGCTGCTTCCGCCCGGTTGCGGCGCGCCGACCAGGCAAGCATCACCGGCTTGTGATGCTGGTCGATGGCGCCGCGGATGGCGCGCGCGGTGCGCAGCGCCGCGTCGCCGGGCATCGATGCCATCAGCACCGCGAGCTGATCGACATCGGCGTCGCCGAGGACCGAAGAGATTACATTGGTCAGCATTTTGTCGTCGTTGAAGACGCTGGCGGTGACGTCGACCGGATTGGAGATCGAGCCGAAAGACGGGATGGCCGCGCGCAATTGCTTGTTGGTTTCCTCGCCGAGCTTGGCAAGCTTCAGTCCGCGCGCGCTGGTGCGGTCGGCGAACAGAATGCCGGCGCCGCCGGAAATACCGACCGAGGCGACGCGCGGGCCGGCCGGCAAATAGCCGCCGAGAAAAGCGCGGCAAGCGTCGGCGAGGTCGTCGAGGTCGAAAATCTCGATGATGCCGGATTGGCGGAATGCGGCGCGATAAATGTCATAGCGTCCGGTCATGCTGCCGGTGTGCGACGCGGCGGCGCGCGCGCCTTCGGCGCTGTTGCCGGATTTCCAGACCAGCAGCGGCTTGCCCGCCTCGACCGCGCGGCGCGCGGCCGTTTGCAGCCGTCGGCCGTCGGCAACGCTTTCCATATAGGCGCAGATGATGCGCGTGCCGGGATCCTCGACCATCGCCTCGATCACTTCCGGCGTGGTGATATCGGCCTCGTTGCCGGTTGAAAGCCCGACGCGAAAGCCGATGCCGCGCGCGGTGCAGCTCATCAGCACCCCGAAGCCGAAGCCGCCGCTCTGCGTCACCAGCGACACCGAGCCCGCAAGCAAGTCCGGCTCCATGAACGGCGAACCGAAGCCGGCGTAAAGCCGCGTGGTCAGGTTGAGCAGGCCCTGGCAATTCGGCCCGACGAGGCGAATGCCGGTTTCGGCCGCGGCTTGGCGCAATTTATCTTCAAGCGCGGCGCCGGCTGCGCCGGTCTCGCCAAAGCCGGCGCTCAGCACGATGCAGAACTTGATCCCGGCCGCGCCGCAGGCGCGCACCGCCTCGACCGATGCTTCCGCCGGCACTGCGATCAGCGCGAGATCGCACGGCTCTTGGATGTCCCCGACGCTTGCATAGCAGCGCAACCCGTCGATCTCGGGATATTTCGGGTTGACCGGATAGACACCGCCGCGGAAACCGAACCGGTTGAGCGCCCGCACCGGTTGGCCGCCGATGCGGGTCAGATCGGCCGACGCCCCGACGATCGCGACCCCGCGCGGCTCGAACAAGTAGGACAGAGCGTGCAAGCGACCCCCGCGGCGAAAGCAGCGGCCGCCGGTGCGGCCTGCCGATATCCGCTTGCCCATTTGGCGCGGACGGATCGTTGTATGCTACAGGCGGGTAAGGCTTGCAAACCAAGCCGATCGCACGTCGCACCCCGTGAGATTACCGCTCTGGTCAACAAAGCCGGCCTCAATCATAGTCCGGCGCCGGGCGCGTTTGGCATTGCCGGTGCCGGCATGATAGCCAAGGCTGCATTCCCGCCCGCCCGTCTCGTGGACGAAACGCCATGACTGCGTCGGATTCGCTGCTCATCGAACGTCCGTCGAACGACGTCGTCGTGTTCCGGCTCAATCGGCCGCAGGTGCGTAACGCGCTCAATATCGAGGTGCGTTCGCGCCTTGCCGCGGAGGTCACGGGGCACGCCGCCGACGCCAATATCCGCTGTCTGATCATCACCGGCTCGGATGTCGCTTTCGCCGCCGGCGCCGATATCGCCGAAATGGCCGAGGCCGGTCCGGTCGAGGTCATGGCGCGCAACGTGCAGAAATACTGGGGCGCGATCATGGACTGCCCGAAGCCGGTGATCGCGGCGGTCGAAGGCTTCGCGCTTGGCGGCGGGCTCGAGTTGGCGTTGTGCGCCGACATTATCGTCGCCGGTGAGGGCGCGCGCCTCGGCTTGCCCGAGGTCAAGGTCGGCATCCTGCCCGGCGGCGGCGGCACGCAAAAACTGGCGCGGCTCGTCGGCCGCCAGCGCGCCATGCTGTTGCTTATGACCGGCAAGTTGTTCGGCGCCGCCGAGGCGCTTGCCATGGGGATCGTCAGCGAGGTCGCGCCCACCGGGCAGGCGTTGACGCGCGCGCTCGAAATCGCGCGCGAGATCGCGGCCATGCCGCCGATCTCCGTCATGCAGATCAAGGAAATCGTCAATGCCGGCCTGGACGCGCCGCTCGACACCGCGCTGATGCTGGAGCGCAAAGCCTTGCAGTTGCAGTTCGCCACCCGCGACCAGAAGGAAGGCATGAAGGCGTTCATGGAAAAGCGCAAACCGAAATTCGAAGGGAAGTAGCGTGGATCTCCTGAAGCCTGATCTTGTCGCGGCTGTTATCGGCGCCGGCACCATGGGACGCGGCATCGCGCAAGTTTGCGCGCAAGCCGGGCTGACGACCTTGATGTTCGATTCCCGCGACGGCGCCGTGCAGGAAGCGATCGCCGCCATCGACAAGGCGCTCGACGGGCTGGTGGCGAAAGGTCGCATGACCGCAGAGGTGAAGCAGGGCCTCATCGGCCGCCTGAAGCCGATCGGCTCGCTGGACGAGGCGAAAGCGGCGGGCGTCGTCGTCGAGGCCATCGTGGAAAATCTCGACGCCAAGCGCGACCTGTTCCGCGAATTGGAAAAACGGCTGGCGCCGGACGCGGTGATCGCCACCAATACCTCCTCGCTGTCGGTGACCGAAATTGCCGCCGGCTGCGACAAGCCGGAACGGGTGGCGGGCCTGCACTTCTTCAATCCGCCGCCGCTGATGAAACTGGTCGAGGTGATCGGCGGCTTGCGCACCGATCCCGCGGTTGTCGAAGGCCTGACCGGCTTTGGCAAGCGCATCAACAAGCATCCGGTGGTGGCGACCGATACGCCGGGCTTCCTGGTCAATCACGCCGGCCGCGCCTATGGGCCGGAGGCGTTGCGCATCGTCGCGCAGGGGATCGCCTCGCCGCGCGAGGTCGATCTGTTGATGAAGGAAGCCGCCGGCTTCCGCATGGGCCCGTTCGAACTGCTCGATCTGGTCGGCGGCGACGTCGCCCACGCGGTGATGGTGAGCATCTACGATCAATATTTCGGCGAGCCGATGTATCAGCCCTCGGCGCAGATGACGGTGCGCGTCGCCGGCGGGCTGCTCGGCCGCAAGACCAAGCAAGGTTTCTACGATTATTCCGGCCCGCCGACCGCGGGCGCGCCGACGGTGGCGGTGCCGGGCGCGCCGCCGCCGGCGTCGGCCTGGATTGCCGACGAGGACGGCGGCAACGAGCTCGCCGAATGGCTGACCGCGGCGGGTGTGTCGTGCAAACGCGGCGGCACGCCGGAAAAGAACGCACTGTGCTTTGTGACACCGCTCGGCGAGGACGCCTCGGGCGCGGCGGTGCGGCTGAATCTCGATCCGGCGCGCACGGTCGCCGTCGACATGCTCGGCCGTTTCCAGGGCCGCCGCACGCTGATGAAAACGCCGCTGACCACGCCGGAAACCCTGGGCGCGGCGGTCGCCGCGCTTTCGGCCGGCAACGCGCCGGTCACGGTGATCAACGACAGTGCCGGCTTCGTCATCCAGCGGCTGCTCTGCATGATCGTCAATATCGGGACGCGCATCGCCGAACTGCGTATCGCCGCGCCGGCCGATATCGACACCGCGGTCGAGCTCGGCCTCAACTATCCGAAAGGTCCGCTTGCGCTCGGCGACTCGCTTGGCGTTGCCCGCGTGCTGGCGGTGCTCGACGGCATGCATGCCATCACGCTCGATCCGAAATACCGGGCCTCCACCTGGCTGCGCCGCCGCGCACGGCTCGGCGTATCGTTGCGCACCCCCGATTGAGATGAGTGCGGAGTTCCGAGTCCATGCCGCTCGACACTGAAACGATGGCCCAGCTGCGCGACACGGTGCGGCGTTTCGTGCGCGAGCGGCTGATTCCGAACGAGCGCAAGGTCGAGGAAAGCGATGCGATTCCGTCCGATATCCTGGCGGAAATGCGCGCGCTCGGGCTGTTCGGCCTGACCATCCCCGAGGAATACGGCGGCTTGGGTCTCAATACCGAGGAAGAAGTGCAGATCATCTACGAGGTTTCGCACGCCTCGCCCGCCTATCGGTCCTGCTTTGCCTCCACCATCGGCATCGGCTCGCAAGGCATCGTCATTGATGGCACGCCGGAGCAGCGCAAGAAATATCTGCCGCGCATGGCGCAGGGCGAGCTGATCGGCTCCTTTGCCTTGACCGAACCGGATATCGGGTCCGACGCAGCGCACTTAAAGCTGTCGGCGCGGCGCGACGGCAACGACTTCATCCTCAACGGCACCAAGCGATTCATCACCAATGCGCCGGAAGCCGGCCTGTTTACCGTGATGGCGCGCAGCGATCCGAACGAGCCGGGCGCCAAGGGCGTCACTGCGTTTCTGGTGGAAGCCGGCACGCCCGGCCTGCGCATCGGCAAGATCGACCGCAAGCTCGGCCACCACGGTTCGCACACCAGCGACGTGATCTTTGAAGACGTGCGCGTGCCGAAAGCCAACATCATCGGCGGCAAGGAAGGCGTCGGCTTTGCGACCGCCATGAAAGTGCTCGACCGCGGCCGCCTGCATATAGCCGCGGCCTGCTGCGGCGCCGCCGAGCGGCTGATCGAGATGATGCTCGACTACGCGACCGAGCGGGTGCAGTTCGGCAAGCCGATCGCCGAACACCAGCTGGTGCAGGGGCTGATCGCCGACAGCAAGCGCGACTCCTACGTTGCCTGGTGCGCGCTGCTCGACGCCTGCCGCCGGCGCGACGCCGGCGAGCGGGTGACGACCGTTGCGGCCTGCGCAAAATATTTCGCCAGCGAAATGGTCTGGCGGGTGGCGGACGCCGCGGTGCAGGTCCACGGCGGCAACGGCTACATGCAGGACTATCGGGTCGAGCAGTTCCTGCGCGACGTGCGCCTCTACCGGCTTTACGAAGGCACCTCGCAGATCCAGCAGCTCATTATCGCCCGCGACCTGCTCAAAGAGCACCGCGGGTAATTCGCACTACGGGAGTAAGACATGTCGGGCGAAGAAGCGGGACCGGACGCAAATTTCCGCGAGCATCTCAAGCAGGGCCGCTTCATGATCCAGAAATGCGCCAAGTGCGGCGCCTTCATTTTCTATCCGCGCCTGCTCTGCACCGAGTGCGGCGCCGGCGATCTGGCGTTCCAGGAGGCCGACGGCGGCGGCACCGTCTATTCGACCACGACCGTGCGGCGCAAAGCCGAACAGGGCGGCGACTACAACGTGGCGGTGATCGCGTTGAAGGAAGGCCCGCACATGATGAGCAAGGTCGTCGATGTGCCGCCGGCCGAGGTGGCCATCGGCATGCCGGTGCGCGCCGCGATCGATCAAACCGAGAGCGGACCGCTGGTGGTCTTCCGTAAAGACGCTTAAGGAGAAAAAACATGGCCGCGTCATTGCGAGGATCGACCGCGATCGTGGGTGTCGGCACCGCCGGCGTGGGGCAGGCGCCCGGTCGCACCCATCTCGAACTGCTGGCGCAGGCAAGCGCATCGGCGCTCGCCGAAGCCGGACTGACATTGAAAGACGTCGACGGGCTGTTCACCTCGACGCTGGTGAACTTCTTTCCGACGCTCACCGTCGGCGAATATCTCGGTATCCGCCCCAAGGTTGCCGGCGGCACCAATCTCGGCGGCGCCTCGTTCGTGGACCACGTGATGTCGGCGACGCTGGCGCTGAATGCCGGGCTCTGCGACGTCGCCTTGATCTGCTACGGCAGCAATGCGCGCTCCGGCACCGGCAAGCACACCACCATGGCGGACCAGCCGCCCTATGAGCTGCCTTACCAGCCGCGCATGCCGGTATCTGCTTATGCGCTGGTGGCCGCCCGCCACATGCATGAATTCGGCACCACGCGGCGGCATCTCGCCGAAGTGGCGGTGGCGGCGCGCAAATGGGCGCAGTTGACGCCGGAGGCTTCCGAGCGCGGCCCGCTCACCATCGACGAGGTGCTGGCCGCGCGCATGATCTCCGATCCGCTCACCATCCGCGATTGCTGTCTGGTCAGCGACGGCGCCGGCGCGGTGGTGATGGTACGTGCCGAGCGCGCGCGCGACCTGCCGAAACCACCGATCTATTTCCTAGGCGGCGCGGCGGCGCAGTGGCAACGCCAGGTCTCCGCCATGCCGGACCTCACTGTAAGCTCGGCTGCCGAATCCGGCCCGCGCGCCTTCGCCATGGCCAAACTCGGACCGAAGGACGTCGACGTGGTGCAGCTCTACGACGCTTTCACCATCAACGTGCTGCTGTTTCTCGAAGACCTCGGCTTCTGCAAGAAGGGCGAAAGCGGCGCCTTCGTTTCCGACGGCGGAATCGCGCCGGGCGGGCGCCTGCCGGTCAACACCAACGGCGGCGGACTGTCCTATTGCCACCCCGGCATGTACGGCATCTTTCTCATCACGGAGGCGGCGCGGCAGTTGCGCGGCGAGGCGGAAAAGGAGCGGCAAGTGGCCGGCGCGGAAATCGCGCTCTGCCACGGCAACGGCGCCACGCTGTCGAGCGAGGTCACCGCCATCTTCGGGACCGCCGCCACGGTGTGACGGCGCGGGGCGCACGTGCTTCCGTTATGAAGCAGCGGATTCTTGCGCGGCGAGACGGCGTGCAGCTTGCGCATGTCATTCGTGCGGGCGCGTTGCCACGCGCCTTTCTGCATAGCGGTTTCTGTTGACCCTGCGCCATGCGGGCGATTACGGTCCCTCACTTCAGGGCTAAGGCGACTGCGACGCCGGCCGTTCACATGCGTTGAATTTTGCGGGAGAGCCTCGGCAAATGGCGAAAGAAAAAAAACGCGCGATCAAGGGAAAAACGCTTATTGACGGCAACGGCGGGGCGGTCGTCGCCGATCCCGTCATTGTGCTCGACGGCGAGCGCATCGCGGCGGTGGGCCCGGCGAACAAGGTCGTGATTCCGGAAGGCGCGGAAGTCATCGACGCCAGCCACTGCACGCTGATGCCGGGGATGATGGACCTGCACATCCACCTCTCGATGTTCAACAACCGCACCTTCAAGAATTACCGCGTCGCGCAGTGGGAGGTCACGCCGCATCTGCAGCAGATGTACTCCTTCTTTCATGCCCAGCTCTGCTTCGAAATGGGCTTCACCACCTTGCGCGATCTCGGACTGCAGAGCACGCGCGGCCTGCTCACCCAGGAAATGTGCGCGGTTCGCGATGCCATCGATGCCGGCGTGCTGTCGGGTCCGCGGCTGATCGTGGCCGGCTTCACCTATATGACCGGTTCGCATCTCGAGTTGATTTTCCCGCGCGCGGCGGAGCGGCACGGGTTTCAGAACGCGGACGGACCTTGGGAGCTGCGCAAGATGACGCGGCTCAATCTTCGGCACGGCGCCGACGTCATCAAGACTTGCGCTTCCGGCGGCGGCGGCACCGACAAGGAAGAACCGGACGTTCGCAACCTGACGCAAGAGGAACTCGACGCGATCGTCGACGAGGCGCACGCGCTGCACAAACCTTGCGCGGTGCATTGCTTCACGCCGGGCGCGCACCGCATGGCGATCCAGTCGGGGTGCGACACCATCGAGCACATGGTGTTCCATGACGACGACTCGTTGGAGAAGATCCTGGAATCGAAGATGTGGATGACGCCGACGCTGGCCCATCGCACCGATCACGCCATCGAGATCCGCCGCGACATCGGCACGCCGGAATTCACGCTGAAAAAGATGAAGACGATCCAGCCGTTCTGCTTCAAAACGTTCCAGCGTTTTTACAAGGCGGGCGTCAACATCGCGATGGGCACCGATATGGGCTTCGAGCCGGGCATGGGCTCCAACGCCTTCGAACTGGAGACCTATGTCGGGCTCGGCATGACGCCGATGGATGCGATCCTGACCACCACGCGCAATGCCGCCAAGGCGTTGCGCATGGACAAGGACCTCGGCACGCTCGAAGCCGGCAAGCTCGCCGACGTCGTCGCCGTCGACGGCGATCCGCTCGCCGATATCCGCATCCTGCAGGAGCGCAAGCGCATCCAGCTGGTGATGAAGGAAGGCGAGGTCTATATCGACCGCCGGCCCGGCCACTCGCGCGAGATCGTGCACGCCGAGCCGGATAGCTGGCGGAAAGTCGACGCCTGAGGCGCGGCCGCTTTCACGGGCTAGGCTGCGATATTAACGTCCATTGCTGCACGTGCTTGCCCGCACCGCCGGCCTGGGCTAGCAGGGCCGCCCGCCCGGCATTGAATTGCCGCGGGCATATTGTAAACACGTCTTGTAAACACGTCCTGTCGGCCTGCCGGACAGGGGCAGGGCGAAAACCGCGAATTCTGCCGACGGTCGCGGCACTTGCGGGTGTAGCTCAATGGTAGAGCAACAGCCTTCCAAGCTGATGACGAGGGTTCGATTCCCTTCACCCGCTCCAGCCTTCGGCTGCCGCTAGAGCAGTCCGACCGTCCACACCACTAGCTCATTGGCGGCTTTGGTAAATGACGCGTTGAGTGCGGCGACGGCATCGGCGGCCTGCGCGCTCTTCGCCGGCATCGAGACATCGAAAATACGAGCGCCGGTCACGCTGCCCTTGTCGTCCATCAGCCTGGCGGAGAATTCGACGACCGCGGTCGGCTTCGGCTCTAGCGTAATCTGAAAATTGCGAATTCCCAGCTCCAGCCGATAGGCGCCCTCGAGCTGATCGAACGGCTTGCTCACCGCCTTTAGTTGATGGGCGTTCTCGAAGCTCTGCACAATTCGCGCCTGCATCAGCTTCGGCAGGTTGTCGGCCCACTGGCCACCCTTCACGTTGGAGTAGGTTCCGTCCGCCGTGCGGATGAGAATTTTCTGGGTGTCGAAGACCAGGATCGCCGTCGGATCGGGCACGACCATCTGGGTGTTGATGGTCTTGTCGAGGCCGGGAAACTCTTTCGCGGCCGCCAGGTCGTAGACCGACGGCGGTATATTGTCGCCGCCGCCGCCGGTCAGCTTCTCCAGGCCGCCGATCATTCCCTCGATCCGTTTGGAATTGCGTCCGAGCATGTCGGCGAAGGTGCTGATGCCCTCGATCGCCGTATGCAATGGCTTGGAATTGTCGGCGATCAACGCATCGATATGTTTCAGCGTGCCGCGCGCCGACTCCGTGAGGTTCTGTCCGACTTGCGGGCCGGCCACCAGCTCAGGCGGCTGATGGTCCTGCCCGGTCAAACGCGGGGCGTTTGCCGCGCCGCCCTTGAGCGCGATGGCCGGCGCCCCGGTCAGACCTTGATACGTCACGTCGATCTGCGTGTCGGCGCGGACTGGCGTCGCCGGATTGACCGAGATCGACGCCATCAGGCGTTTCGGCGCATTGGGGTCGAGCTTGAGTTCGCTGATGGTGCCGACCCGGATGCCATTGAACAGCACGCCCGAGCCGACCGTCAGGCCCGAAACCGGCTGTTCGAAACGGACCCGATAGATCGCCTGCTGCCCGAGACCGCCGACGTTCTGCAGCCAATAGACGAAGCCGAACATCGCGAAGGCGAAGACCAGCACGAAACTTCCGATCAGGACGTAGTGCGCGCGGTTCTCCATGATGACGGTCCAGTTGGGCGTTTACGGCCGGGTTTAGGTGACGCAATCAACGCCGGCGGAGCGAAATCGATGCATTCACGACTTGGCCGCCGCCATGCGAGTCGATCGATACGCTTTGCCGGCGGCTGCGCGTGACCATGTGCATGGTAGCCGAGAAGCCCGCGCTCTCGACGTGAATCTGAATCCGAGTGCCGCGCGCATTGCCGATCACGGTGCCGCCGATGCCCCGGGTACGCTCGGTCCAGTTGCCGGAAATCCGGTTGCTGGCGTCGGCCTGGAACTGGCCGGTCAGATCGAAACTATAGCTGTCGCTCTTACAGCTGAGCTGGAGGTTGACCTGGTGCTGGCTGCTGCCGAGCGGCTGATAGTTCGCGCTGCAGCGGACGCGTTCGGTCTTGCTGCCTTCTTGCCGTATGGTTCCGGAGCCGGACCAGTGGCCGCGAAAATCGGCGAACGGACCAGCGGCGGCCGCAGCCGGCTGCCAGCCGGCCCAGCCCCAAAGAATCAGGAAGATCGCGCAGCCCATTGCCCCAGCGCGTCGGGATGACCGGAGGAAAGCAAATTGCGTCACAGTGAGGGCTCCTATTGGTAGCGGCCGGCGCTTGGTCGGCCGGGATTATACGCAAATGGGCCGGCAGTGGTTCGTATCTCGGGTTGAAGTAGCATCGCTACGATAAACTAGAATGAACAAGACGGTGCTGGACGCAACCCCGTCGCGGAATATGCGCTGGGGGAAACCCGAACTTCGCCCCGGTGCGGCGGTAGGGCGCGGGGGCGGCCCGGCACCGCCCGGCGGCCGGCCGGGGCGGAAAACCGCCTGAAACCGGGCCCCGGCGGCCTTGCATTGGCCTTCTGTATAATGCATGACATCGGCGCGGCGGACCTTTAGGTTCGCCGCATCCGCTTCCGGAGGAGTGTAGCTCAATGGCTAGAGCACCGGTCTCCAAAACCGGGGGTTGGGGGTTCGAGTCCCTCCACTCCTGCCAGGCCATGGCCGGCTTATGAGCTGCCGCCCGGGCCGAGCAAAAGCCGCCGGCCGTCACTACATGAGAAACCTGTTGGATCAGGACCAGGGAATCAGGACTTAAATGGCGACGTCTCCGTTCAAGTTTCTCCAGGAGGTGCGCGAGGAAACCCGCAAGGTAACCTGGCCTTCGCGCAAGGAAACAATGGTCACCACCGCCATGGTTTTCGTCATGGTGGCGATCGCCTCGGTATTTTTCCTGGTTGCGGATCAAATCATCCGTATCGCCGTTACCTTCGTACTCGGCATCGGAACCTAGCGCATGATCCCGAAAATTGGGAACCGGTTTTCGGATAAGATCATGCGCATTGTGCAAAAGAGCTGAAACGATGAGCGATATTGCTGCCGCCACCACGACCCGGCCCAAGCGCTGGTACATCGTCCACGCCTATTCGAACTTCGAGAACAAGGTCGCCGACTCGATCCGCGAGCAGGCCAAGCAGCGCGGGCTGGCCGACCATTTCGACGAGATCATGGTGCCGAAGGAAAAGGTCACCGAGGTGCGCCGCGGCCGCAAGGTCGAGGCCGAGCGCAAGTTCTTCCCCGGCTACGTGCTGGTGAAGATGGACCTGACCGACGACGTCTACCACCTGATCAAGAACACGCCCAAGGTCACCGGCTTCCTCGGCACCGACAAGAAGCCGATGCCGATTTCCGACGCCGAAGCCGACCGCATCCTGCAACAGGTGCAGGAGGGCATCGAGCGGCCCAAGCCCTCGGTCTCGTTCGAAGTGGGCGAGCAGGTGCGCGTTTCCGACGGGCCGTTCGCATCGTTCAACGGCACGGTCGAGGAAGTCGACGAGGCGCGCTCGCGCGTGAAGGTCGCGGTGTCGATCTTCGGCCGCGCAACGCCCGTGGAGCTGGAATTCACGCAGGTGGAGAAGCTATAAGTTTCGTCCCCGGACGGGCTTCGTTCGGGATTTGTGCAAGACGTGGGAGGTGAGGCGGTCGCCAACCGTCAAGATCCGCACCACTAACGGAGTAGCGAGATGGCGAAGAAAGTCACTGGATTCCTCAAATTGCAGGTGCCGGCAGGCGCCGCCAACCCGTCGCCCCCGATCGGGCCGGCGCTGGGTCAACGCGGCCTCAACATCATGGAGTTCTGCAAGGCGTTCAACGCGCAGACCCAGAAGATGGAGAAGAACGTCCCGATCCCGGTCATCATCACGACCTATCAGGACCGCTCCTTCACCTTCGAAATGAAGACGCCGCCGGTGTCTTATTTCCTCAAGAAGGCGGCCAATCTGACCAGCGCCTCCAAGGCGCCGGGCCGCGACGTCGCCGGCTCGGTGACCAAGGCGCAGGTGCGCGAAATCGCCGAGCAGAAGATGAAGGATTTGAACTGCGACTCAATCGACGCGGCCATGAAGATGGTCGAAGGGTCCGCCCGCTCCATGGGCATTCAGGTGGCGGAGTAACGGCGATGGCAAACGCAAAACGCATGACGGCGGCCCGCGAAGGCATCGACCGCAACAAGGCCTATCCGCTGACCGAGGCGGTCAAGCTGGTCAAGGAGCGCGCCAAGACGAAATTCGACGAGACCATCGAGATCGCGATGAATCTCGGCGTCGATCCCAAGCACGCCGACCAGATGGTGCGCGGCGTGGTCAACCTGCCCAACGGCTCCGGCCGCACGGTGCGCGTCGGTGTGTTTGCCCGCGGCGCCAAGGCCGACGAAGCCAAGGCCGCCGGCGCCGACGTGGTGGGCGCCGAGGACCTGGTCGAGAAGGTGCAGAACGGCAATATCGACTTCGACCGCTGCATCGCCACCCCCGACATGATGCCGTTGGTCGGACGCCTGGGTAAGGTGCTCGGCCCCCGCGGCATGATGCCGAACCCGAAGGTCGGGACCGTCTCCATGGACGTCACCGGGGCGGTGAAAGCCGCCAAAGGCGGCGCGGTCGAGTTCCGGGTGGAGAAGGCCGGCATCATCCAGGCCGGGGTCGGCAAGGCCTCGTTCACCGAGGACAAGCTGGTCGAGAACATCAAGGCCTTCGCGGACGCCGTCCAGAAGGCCAAGCCGCCGGGGGCCAAGGGTCATTATATCAACCGGGTGGCGGTCTCTTCGACCATGGGCCCGGGGGTGAAAGTGGACATTCCCAGCCTGTTCGGAGGGGCTGCGACCCACTAACGCGCCTTTTTCACGGGGATTTTCGCGAAAAGGGGCTTGGCAAACGGGCCTTAGAGGTCTAAATCATGCGCATCGGGCGTGCCGGCCCAGCTTGTCGGCACGCCTTTGCGCGTCTCTACAAACATATGGTGATTGGAATCTATTCCTTTTAGGCATCCCGGCGGGACATCTGAAAGGAAAGAGAGCCGACATTGTTGTTCGCAGCGACGCGCAAAGTTGGTCCGACATTTTCCGCAAGGAAGATTAAGGAGCAGCCGACCTGTCCAAGACTGCCGGCGCCGACGCTCGCAAGAGCTGACGCTTAATCCCGGCCCGCACTTCGCGTCAGCGAGGTCGGGCAAACGAAAATGGGGCCAGCATAGACGGGGACACGAGCCCAAAGTTTGCGCGTCCTAAAAAGGCGCGCCGGTTTGGTTCGAACCTCGGAGACCCGATACGGCTTTCGAGCCGTGCTCGGGGGGCAGGCTTTTCGAAACGTCGTCCTGCCCGGTTCGCTTCGCGTGAAGCTTGTCAGCGGGACGGCCGGTATCAACCCGGCGGCTTCCCGCGAAAAACGCGGATCGAGCCGTCAAAACCGGAAAGAGCTTGCAGTGGATCGAGCGGATAAGCAGGAGTCCATCACCGAACTGAGCGGGGTCTTTAAGACCGCCAACGTCGTGGTGGTGGCTCACTATTCCGGCCTCAGCGTCGCCCAAATGCAGACTCTGCGTCAGCAGATGAAGCAGGCCGGCGCGCACGTGAAGGTCGCGAAGAACCGTCTCGCCAAGATCGCACTCAAGGACACCGACGCCGACGTCATCTCGCCCCTGCTGAAGGGGCCGACCGTGCTTGCCTATTCGGGCGATCCGGTCGCGGCGCCGAAAGTGGCCGTCGACTTCGCCAAGACGAACGAAGCGTTCGTCATTCTCGGCGGTTCGATGGGCAAAACCGCTCTGGATCTCAACGGCGTCAAGGCGCTCGCCTCGCTGCCGTCGCTGGATGAGTTGCGCGCCAAGATCGTCGGCCTGATCCAGGCTCCGGCGACCAAGATCGCCCAGCTCACCAACGCTCCCGCCGCGAAAGTGGCGCGCGTGATCCAGGCCTACGCCTCCAAGAGTGAAGCGGCCTGACGGCTCAACGACAAGCAATCTGACTGGTTCGAACGAACAGGAATTGAACAATGGCTGACTTGCAAAAGATCGTCGACGAATTGTCGACCCTGACCGTCCTTGAAGCGGCGGATCTGGCGAAGATGCTGGAAGAGAAGTGGGGTGTCTCCGCTGCTGCCGCGGTTGCGGTGGCGGCAGGCCCGGCGGGCGGCGGTGCCGCGGCCGCGGCCGAGGAGCAGACCGAATTCAACGTGATCCTTGCCGCCACCGGCGACAAGAAGATCGAGGTCATCAAGGAAGTGCGTGCGCTCACCGGCCTCGGCCTCAAGGAGGCCAAGGACCTGGTCGAGGGCGCGCCCAAGGCGGTCAAGGAAGGCGTCAACAAGGAGGAGGCCGACAAGATCAAGGCCACCCTCGAAAAGGTCGGCGCCAAGGTTGAGCTTAAGTAAGCAGTGCTTACTTAAGCGAAGTCCCCGGGGCGCGCGCAGCGAGATCCGGGGATCGAGCGGCAGGAAGACCCCGGGCCGCGGGCCCGGGGAATAACAGGTTCAAGAATGCGGTGGCCGGTTACCTCCCAGCCGGGCTGCCGCCGAGGCGGTCGTGAACGGCAGGTTCTGGTCACGATGATGTGCGGCGAAATGTGCGGCGGTTCGGGCTCGCCCCGAATCACATAGAAACGGACAGCCCGACGCCTGTCCGGATGGTCGCGATTGGATTGCGGCCGTCCGGAGAGGCGCCTAGCGCTGGCCGCCAATCCGAATCGAGAGAGATAAAGAAACGATGGCGCAGACATTTACCGGTCGCAAGCGCGTAAGGAAGTTTTTCGGGTCAATCAGGGAAGTGGCGGAGATGCCGAACCTCATCGAGGTTCAGAAGGCATCGTACGACCAATTCCTGCTGGTCAAGGAGCCGGAAGGCGGCCGCCCCGACGAGGGGCTGCAGGCGGTCTTCAAGTCGGTGTTCCCGATTTCCGACTTTTCCAATTCGTCGATGCTGGAATTCGTCAAATACGAATTCGAGCCGCCGAAATACGATGTCGATGAATGCCGCCAGCGCGGCATGACCTATGCCGCGCCGCTGAAGGTGACGCTGCGGCTGATCGTGTTCGATATCGACGAAGAGACGGGCGCCAAGTCGGTCAAGGACATCAAGGAGCAGGATGTCTACATGGGCGACATCCCGCTCATGACCAACAACGGCACCTTCATCGTCAACGGCACCGAGCGCGTCATCGTTTCCCAGATGCACCGCTCGCCCGGCGTGTTCTTCGATCACGACAAGGGCAAGACGCATTCGAGCGGCAAGCTGTTGTTCGCCGCCCGCATCATTCCCTATCGCGGCTCCTGGCTCGACATCGAGTTCGACGCCAAAGACATCGTCTATGCGCGCATCGACCGCCGCCGCAAGATTCCGGTGACGTCGCTGCTCTATGCGCTCGGGCTCGACAGCGAGCAGATCCTCAGCACGTTCTACAAGCACGTCATCTACAAGCGCGCCAAGGACGGCTGGCGCGTGCCGTTCGATGCCAATCGCTTGAAGGGCTACAAGGCGGTCAACGATCTGGTCGACGCCGATACCGGCCGCGTGGTGGTCGAGGCCGGCAAGAAACTGTCGGTGCGTCAGGCCCGCCAGCTCAGCGAAAAGGGCTTGAAGGCCCTGCGCATGACCGACGAGGAACTGATCGGCCATTACCTCGCCGAGGACCTGGTCAACGGCAAGACCGGCGAAATCTTCACCGAGGCCGGCGAGGAGATCACCGAAAAGAACCTGAAGGTTCTGATCGACGCCGGCTACAAGGAACTGCCGCTGCTCGACATCGATCACGTCAATGTCGGCGCCTATATCCGCAACACGCTCAGCGTCGACAAGAACATGACGCGCGAGGACGCGCTGTTCGACATCTACCGCGTCATGCGTCCGGGCGAGCCGCCGACGGTGGAGACGGCGGAAGCGATGTTCCGCTCGCTGTTCTTCGACAGCGACCGTTACGACCTTTCGGCGGTCGGCCGCGTGAAGATGAACATGCGCCTCGATCTCGACGCGCCCGACACCCATCGCGTGCTGCGCAAGGATGACATCCTTGCGGTCATCAAGACGCTGGTCGATCTGCGCGACGGCAAGGGCGAAATCGACGACATCGACAATCTCGGCAACCGCCGGGTGCGCTCGGTCGGCGAATTGATGGAGAACCAGTACCGCATCGGCCTGTTGCGCATGGAGCGCGCGATCAAGGAGCGCATGTCGTCGGTCGATATCGACACCGTCATGCCGCAGGACCTGATCAACGCCAAGCCGGCGGCCGCCGCGGTGCGCGAGTTCTTCGGCTCCTCGCAGCTCTCGCAGTTCATGGATCAGACCAACCCGCTGTCGGAGATCACCCACAAACGGCGCCTGTCGGCGCTCGGCCCCGGGGGCCTTACGCGCGAGCGGGCCGGCTTCGAGGTGCGCGACGTGCATCCGACCCATTACGGCCGCATCTGCCCAATCGAGACGCCGGAAGGGCCCAACATCGGCCTGATCAATTCGCTCGCCACCTATGCGCGGGTGAACAAGTACGGTTTCGTGGAGACGCCTTATCGCAAGGTGAAGGACGGCCGCGTTACCGACGAGGTCCAATATCTCTCGGCGATGGAGGAGAGCCGCTACGCGGTCGCGCAGGCCAATGCCACGCTCGACGCCAAAAGCAAGTTCACCGAAGACCTGATCGTGTGCCGCCAGGCCGGCGACGTGCATCTGGTTCCGCGCGACAAGGTCGACTTCATGGACGTGTCGCCGAAGCAGTTGGTTTCGGTTGCCGCCGCGCTCATTCCGTTCCTGGAGAACGACGACGCCAACCGCGCGTTGATG
>CAWFEO010000043.1:0-12316 GCA_963814885.1 uncultured Alphaproteobacteria bacterium
CAACACGGCCGCGAAATGAACATGCCGGCGGAATATGCTCTCGGCATATAGGAGGCGCCCGCGACAACCGGTCATCGGTGCCGCGGGCCTGACTTATTCAAGGCCTGCTCAAGCGCGTGAATTCCGAAATCAGAGACTCACGGGATGCGGCAATTTGCACAATTGGTGCTGCGGCGTAGAAAACTATCGGCTGTGTTGTAGCCGCATTGCCGCATCGCCATAAATCTCGCCGGTTTTGCCATTCTATCATCGAGGCCGCGCAGAAGTCCGGCGCACAGCACACGGGCAGCCGCTTGCCCTTCTGTCATGCCCTTGAATTGGCGTGGATATGGCGCGCGGGCAAGGCCCGCTGGCGGCCATTGCACATCCGCCGCAAGCCACGCATTGTCGGCCCCGTGAGCCCAAGGGAATGACCGCATGATCCGGATCGGCATTATCGGGCTCGGCTGGTGGGGCAAGCAGATCGTCACCTGCCTCGCCCACAGCCCGCGCTTCAAGGTGGCGGCCGGCTGCGACATCGACACCGCCATGGCGGAACCCTTCGCGGCCGCCCACGATTTCGATCTCACCGCCGATTATCGGGAACTGCTGAAAAACCCCGAACTGGACGCGGTCGCGGTGGTAACGCCGCACGCGCTGCATGAAGAAATGGCGATTGCGGCCTTTGCCGCCGGCAAGCAGGTGTTCTGCGAAAAACCGCTGGCGCTCACGGCTGCCAGCGCGGAACGAATATTGGCGGCGTGCAAAGCGGCGGGCGGCGTGCTCGGCATCGGACACGAACGCCGCTACGAGCCGGCGATGGAAGAGATGCGGCGGCTGTTCGAGGCCGGCACGCTCGGCCGCATCCTGCACATAGACGCCAATGTCAGCCACAACAACTTCCGCAAAATGGACCCGTCGAACTGGCGGCGCGATCCCAAGCATGCGCCGGCCGGCGCCTGGACCGCACTTGGCATCCATCTCGGCGACCTGTTCGTGTCGCTTGCCGGAAAACCCACACGCATCAGCGCGCGCACCGCCTCGCAACTCTTCCCTGCCCCGTCGGAGGATTTCGTATCCGCGGATATCGATTTCGAGAATGGCGCACGCGGGCGCATCACCTGTCTGTCGACGCCGCCGTTTTACGCGCGCTTTACGCTTGTCTGCGACCGCGGCTGGGTCGAGGTGCAGGAAGGCGGCAATGTCGACCAGGGCATCCCGTCAAGCTTCGTGCACTGCGGCCCGGATGGTACGCGGCAGACGCGAAGCTATGACCACGCCAACACGGTGCGCATGAATTTCGAGGCTTGGGCCGACGCCGTCGAAGGCCGCGCGCCCTATCGCTTTGCGACCGACGAACTGATGGGAAATATCCGTATCCTCGACGCGGTGGTGCGCTCGGCAGCGGCCGACGGCAAGCCGATCGCGCTTTAGTGCAGCAAGGCGCCGCATGCAGAATGAAAAAGAACAAGTCGCGCTGACATCGATCGCCGCTTCGGCCGGGCTGACGATTGCCAAGGCCCTGGTCGGCATTGCCACCGGCTCGCTGGCAATCCTGTCGGAAGCCGGCCACTCGCTGATCGATCTCGGCGCCACGGTGATGACCTATGTGGCCGTGCGCATTTCCGGCAAGCCGGCCGACGAGGAGCACCAATACGGCCACGGCAAGGTGGAGGCGGTCTCTGCGCTCGCCGAAACCGCGCTGCTGTTTCTGCTCTCGGGCGTGGTGATCTGGGAGGCGGTCAAACGCCTGATCGAGCACGAGCCGCACGTGGTGATCGCCAATGTCTGGGCGTTCGGCGTGATCCTGGTGTCGATCGTGGTGGATTTCTTGCGCGCCCGCGCGTTGTCGCGCACGGCGAAAAAGACCTCCAGCCATGCCTTGGAAGCCGACGCGCTGCATTTTTCTTCCGACCTGTGGGCGTCTTTGGCGGTTCTTGTGGGCCTGATCGGCGTCCATTTCGGGCTGCAATGGGCGGACTCGGCCGCTGCCCTGGTGGTGGCGGTCCTGGTCTGCATCGCCGGCTGGCGGCTCGGACGCCGCACCATCGACATGTTGATCGACGTGGCGCCGCCCGGCGCCACCGCGCAAATCACCGCTATTGCTGAAAAAGTTCAGGGCGCGGTGGCGGTCGAGCGGGTGCGGGCACGCGCCGTGGGCGAAACCACCTTCATCGAACTGACGGTCGCGGTGAGCCGGACGCTGCCGCTCGATCGTGTGACGGCGATCAAGGCGGCCGTCGAAACCGCGCTGCGCGACCAGATGCCGGGCGCGCAAGCGATCGTCACGATCGACCCGGTCGCGCTCGATAACGAGAGCGTGCTCGACCGCGTCATGGTGATCGCCCGCAACCGCGCGTTGGCGGTGCATCACGTGACGGTGCACGAGCTGACGGACCGGCTGGCGGTCTCGCTCGATCTTGAGGTGGACGACAAGCTCACGCTGCGCGCCGCCCATGACCTCGCCGACGGTCTGGAAAACGCCATTGCCGACGAGCTCGGCGCCAGCGTGGAAATCGACACCCATATCGAGCCGTTGCAGCCGCACCGCGCCGCCGGCCGCGAAGCGCCGCCGGAGCGGGTAAAGGCCGTCGAACTGGCGTTGTCCGAGCTCGCCGCGGACGGCCGCACGATCCGTGAGGTACACGACGTACGCGTGCGCGAAACCGACGACGGCGAAGTCGTCAATTTTCACTGCCGCGTTGATCCCGCGCTGACCGTAAAAACTGTGCATGAAAAAGTCGACGCGCTCGAACGCGCCTTGCGCGAACGCGCGCCGTCGATCAAGCGCGTGATCGGCCACGCCGAGCCGGCGCGCTGACGGCCACGAAATCGACACCGCCGCCTTCCAATTTTCCACCGGACAGCCTAGATCAAAACGCATGCGCACCGATATTGCCCGACCCATCCGCCTGAAGGACTACCGCCCACCCGACTGGCTGGTGCAAACCGTTTCACTCGACGTTTCGCTGCACCCGACGCAAACGAAGGTGCGGGCGACGATTCAATTCGCGCCCAATCCGCAGGCGTCCGCTGCCCCGCTGGTGCTCGACGGCGACGGGCTGACGCTAGCCACCCTCAAGATCGACGGCACCACGGTGCCGGCGGAAAGTTATGTGGCGACCGCCGATCAGCTCACCATCCCGCAACCGCCAAACAAGCCGTTCACGCTCGAAATCGAGACGCTGGTCGATCCGTCCGCCAATACCCAGCTCTCCGGGCTTTACCGGTCGAGCGGCACCTATTGCACCCAATGCGAGGCGGAAGGCTTCCGCCGAATCACTTATTTCCCCGACCGGCCCGATGTGATGGCGGTCTACACCACGCGCATCGAAGCCGACAAAAAAGAAGCGCCGGTGCTGCTCGCCAACGGCAACCTCGCGACAAGCGGCGACCTGCCCGGCGGGCGCCATTTCGCGGTCTGGCACGATCCTCATCCCAAGCCGTCCTATCTGTTCGCGCTGGTGGGCGGCGACCTCGCCTGCGTCGAGGACCAATTCCGCACGCAGTCGGGACGCGACGTGACGCTGCGCATCTATGTCGAACACGGAAAACAGACACGCTGCGGCTATGCCATGGATTCGCTCAAGCGCGCCATGCGCTGGGACGAAGAGGCGTTCGGGCGCGAATACGATCTCGATATTTTCATGATCGTCGCCGTCTCCGATTTCAACATGGGCGCCATGGAGAACAAAGGGCTCAACGTCTTCAACGACAAATACGTGCTGGCGACGCCGGAGACCGCCACCGATTCCGATTTTGCCGGCATCGAGGCGGTGATCGCGCACGAGTATTTTCACAACTGGACCGGCAACCGCATCACCTGCCGCGACTGGTTTCAGCTTTGCCTGAAGGAAGGCCTCACCGTTTTCCGCGACCAGGAATTTACCAGCGACATGCGCTCGCGTTCGGTCAAACGCATCGCCGACGTGCGCGGCTTGCGCGCGGCGCAATTCGTCGAGGATGCCGGCCCCCTGGCGCATCCGGTCCGCCCGGAAATTTACAAGGAAATCAACAATTTTTATACCGCCACCGTGTACGAGAAGGGCTCAGAAGTAGTGCGCATGGTGCAGACCATGATCGGGCGCGAGCAATTCCGCGCCGGCATGGATCTCTATTTCGCGCGCCACGACGGCGAGGCTGCCACCGTCGAGCAATTCATCCAGTGCTTCGCCGATGCGAGCGGGCGCGACCTGACGCAATTCATGCGCTGGTACAGCCAAGCCGGCACGCCGCAGGTGACGGTCGCCGGCCGCTTCGACGCCGCCGCCAAGACCTACACGCTCGAATGCAAGCAGAGCGTCCCGCCCACGCCCGGCCAGCCGACGAAAGAGCCGATGGTGATCCCGCTGGCGCTCGGCCTGATCGGCAAGGACGGCCGCGACCTGCCGTTGACGCCGGCGAACGCTCGCCAAATCGAGCGCGGCGTGCTGGTGCTGAGCGAACCGGCGGCGACTGTCACATTCACCGGCGTAACCGAACGCCCCGTGCTTTCGATCAACCGCGGCTTTTCCGCGCCGATCAAGCTCGACACCGATCTCAGCGGTGACGATCTCGCATTTCTTGCCGCCCATGACAGCGATCCCTTCAACCGCTGGCAGGCAATTCAAACGATCTCCATGCGGCTGCTGATCGACAACGTGGCGCACCTGCGCGCCGGCGAGGCGCCGCGCATGGATGAGAAACTGTTAACGGCCTTGGCCGCCCTGCTCGAGGACGCCGCGTTGGAGCCCGCTTTTGTCGCGCTCGCGCTGGCGCCGCCGGGCGAAGGCGACCTGGCGCGCGAGATCGGCCGCGACATCGATCCCGATGCGATTTTCCGCGTCCGTAAGGCATTGCGCGCCGCGATCGGCGAACGCTTGGGCGCCGCGCTGTCGACCACCTACGAGCGCATGACGGTGCACGGCGGCTACACGCCCGACGCCAAGAGCGCCGGCCGGCGCGCTTTGCGCAATGTCAGCCTCGATCTCATGGCGGCGACCGCCGCTTCCGATACGATCGCGCGCGCCGCCAAGCAGTACAAGTCCGCCGACAACATGACCGACCGCATGGCAGCCCTTGTTACGCTCGTGCTGCACGGCGGACCGGAACGCGCAACAGCGCTGGCCGATTTCTACCGGCGCTATTCCGACAACGCGCTGGTGGTCGACAAGTGGTTCGCGCTGCAGGCGACGACGCCGCAGCCGGACACGCTGGACAATGTGCGCGCCCTCACCGCCCATCCGGCCTTCTCCATCGCCAACCCCAACCGTGTGCGCGCGCTGATCGGCGCCTTCGCGCAAGGCAACCTGACCCAGTTCAACCGCGCCGACGGCGCCGGCTACGCCTTCGTCGCCGACACGGTGCTGGCGCTCGATCCGAAAAATCCGCAACTGGCGGCGCGGCTTTCGACCGCCTTCCGCAGCTGGCGCACGCTGGAAACCGGCCGCCGCGCCAAGGCCGAAGCGGCGCTTCAACGCATCAAAGCCGCCGCGGGCCTGTCGCGTGATGTTGCCGACATTGTCGAGCGGGCGCTGGCCGCCCCCTGAAAGAGCCGCATCCATCGGGCTTTTCCGGAGCGGTGCGCGCCGCGCCACCGCCTGTTACCCCTTGGCCACTCTGGCGATTTTCCGGGTAAGGAATTTTAAATAATTGTGGCAGGGACTCTCGACAAATCACCGTTCATCGATTCCAATCGAAAGTGATTCGGAACGCGATGCGGCACATCCTTCCGGCGTTGGGTGACAGGGGAAATTCCGAACGGAGGCCTAAATGGCGCGCGCCAGCCTGGCGAGTGCGTCTGCACATCCCGATTCCATCAAGGGCCTCGCGCAATCGATCGCCAGACCGGCGTATCGAAGGCTGCTGACAGCCGAGCCTTTGCTGCGTCGCGCGGTGCCGGTGCTGATCATCGCCTTTCTCGCCACTATCGGTGTCGGCGCCGTGGTGCAGGCAATCGATCAACGCACCCAGACCCTCAACGGCATGGTCATTGCGCTCGATGCGGTTGCCGATCTGGCCGCCGAACGCCTCCAGCAACCGCTTAAAAATCTGAAAGACGCGGTCGAACGGCCGCAGGAAGTGCTGGCGCAAGCACTGCCGCCTTGGGCGACCGCCGCCGGGCGGCGCTTCCTCCTAACAAATGCCGAGGGCGTGGTGACGGCAGCCACGCCCGGAGCCGACACCACCATCGGCCGCCGCCTGATCGACCTGCTCGGTCCGACGCAACCGCTCACCACCTTCGGCGCCGGCGCCGGCGTCATGGACATCACGCTGCCCGACGACACGCGCGCACTCGCCACCGTGCGCATGCTGAAACCGCCGTTCGGCCAGATCGCGGTCGTGCAATCGCGCCAGGCGGCGCTGTCATCCTGGCGCGCCCTCACCACGCTCACCATCACCTTGTCGGCCACCACCGGCTTCGTGGTGCTCATCCTCGGCTTTGCCTTCCACTGGCAGGCGACGCGCGCCCGCGAAGCCGACCTGATCTACGAGACGGTGCGCACGCGCATCGATACCGCGCTCAACCGCGGACGCTGCGGCCTATGGGATTGGGATCTGGCGCGCGGACGCATCTTCTGGTCGCAGTCGATGTTCGACATCCTCGGCCTCAAGGCCAAGGACGACCTGCTCCCCTTCGGCGACGTGAGCGCGCTGGTGCATCCCGAAGACGTGCAGCTCTACGAGCTCGCCAGCGAGCTCGCCGACGCCAAGATGACCGTCATCGATCACGCCTTCCGCATGCGCCACGCCGACGGCCACTGGGTCTGGCTGCGCGCGCGCTGCGAGCTGGTGAGCCAGCCGCGCGAGCCAGGCCCGCATCTGATCGGCATCGCCGTCGATATCACCGAGCAGAAGAACCTGGTGGAGAAGACGGTCGCCGCCGACTTGCGCCTGCGCGACGCCATCGAAACCATCCCCGAGGCCTTCGTGCTGTGGGACGCCGAAAATCGCCTCGTGTTGTGCAATTCCAATTTCCAGGACCTGCACGACCTGCCCGACGAGGCCATCACGGTCGGCGCATCCTACGAGTCGGTGGTCGCGGCCGGTCAAAAGCCGGTGGTGCGCAACAAGATTTCCACCGGCGGCCCGTCAATTCCCGGCGCCCGCACCTTCGAGGCGCAACTCGAGGACGGCCGCTGGCTGCACATCAGCGAACGCCGCACCAAGGACGGCGGCTACGTGTCGGTCGGCACCGACATCACCGCCATCAAGACCCATGAGGAGAAACTGATCGACAGCGAGCAGCGGCTGATGGCGACCGTTTCCGACCTGCGCGCCTCGCAGCAGCGCTCGGCGGAGCTGACCGAGAAATACGCTGCCGAAAAAACCCGCGCCGAGGAGGCCAATCAGGCCAAAACGAAATTCCTCGCCAATATGAGCCACGAACTGCGCACGCCGCTCAATGCCATCATCGGCTTTTCCGAGATCATGGAATCAAACATGTTCGGCCCGCTTGGCGCCGAGAAATACCACGAATATTGCGGCGATATCCTCAACAGCGGGCAATATCTGCTCGATGTCATCAACGACATTCTCGACATGTCGAAGATCGAAGCCGGCCGCATCCGCCTCGACTTCGAGGATCTCGCGCTCGATCCGCTGCTGGGCGAGGCCATGCGCGTGGTCTCGGCGCGCGCGCAGGACAAGCAGCTTCGCCTGGTCGCGCGTATATCGCCAGGACTGGGGCTGCGTGCCGACCGCCGTGCGCTCAAACAAGTCGCGCTCAACCTGCTCTCCAACGCGGTCAAGTTTACACCCGAGGGCGGCAGCGTCACCGTACGCGGACGCGCCACCGATCATTGCATCGTGCTCGGCATCGCCGACACCGGAATCGGCATCGCCAAGGACGCCCTCGCCAAGCTCGGCCGCCCGTTCGAGCAGGTCGAAAGCCAGCTCACTAAGAGCCATCAGGGCTCGGGGCTCGGTCTCGCCATCGCCAAGTCGCTGGTCGAACTGCATGGCGGGAGCATGCGCATCCGCTCGACCCTCGGTAGGGGCACGCTGGTGGTGGTGCGGCTGCCGCTGGAGCCGCGTTGCCCGCTGCCGAAGGCGGAAGCGGCCTGACGAAGCTCGGCAGGACGGGCGCTGACCCGGCAGCGCCATCTGAACTTACTCATATTTCAAAACAATTGCGGATCGGCCCAAAGTATTCGCACGCGCGCCGAGCAAGACTGTGACAGGTGCCATATGCCGCAAAAATAGCCTGGAACGCTTGTCAATTTTCGTTCGGCGCGTCATTCTTCCCTTAGGAGAGCCGTTCAAATGTAATCAACAGTTGTGTTGGGGGACGTCATGCTGCGAGTGATTTCCGTCGTTTTTGTTTTGCAATTCTTGGCACTGACCCAGGTATTCGCTTGCGAAGGGCAGCCGGGCAGAGTCGTTTTCGAGGATAAATTTGAAGACGACAGCGGCGGATGGCAGTTCTCACCGCCGCTCGCTGAAGTTAAGCCCCCGGTATTGGAATTTGCGCTGACGACCAAGCGCTCCAATATGGCCACGCAAAATTTGACGTTCCACGCAACGCTGGCAGATTTCTGCCTTGAGGCCATCTTGCCCAAGCCGGTCGCAGACGACAATATTCCGAGCATCGGTATCGAATTTTGGGCGACCGATTACGCCAATCTGATGCTGCTACAAATATCCGGCAATAAAGTTGTTCAACTGTTCAGCAAAACCAAGAACAGTTACCAGCAGATTTTTCGGATTGCAGATGTTCCCGGGTTTAAATCCGAGCCGGACGCCGTCAACGCGCTTCGGGTCAACACGATCGGCGGGAAGTTGACCGTCTATGTGAATGGGAAGCAGGTCAAAGTTATTCGCGCCCAAATACCGTTCGGGAAAATGCGTTTTGGCATTTATGCGCAATGGGCCAAGCCCGCTCCTTCGTTCCCGGTCATAAAGGTCACGAGTTACAAGGTGACCACTGGCCAGTAGGCGAAGGACAGCGCGCGACGTCCCCGAGCGCGGTCTGGGTGTCAGCTACGGCGCCCTGCCCAGGATCCGCACGAAGCTCGCGCGCACTTTTGCCTGCGTCTCGATCAACGTGGCATCGAGCGCGGCGAAGTCCGGCACGTCGGCGGCGCGCGCCAGCAAGCGCAACAGTCCGGCGCCCGCGGTCTTCGGATTGAAAGGACCCGGCAGGCACAGGCGCAGGATCTGCGTGACGTCTTGATAAAGCTGCACCGCCGGGCGCAGCACCTCGGCGTCCTCCACCGGCAACACGCGCAATTGCCAGGCTTTGTCGAGCACCCGCGCGGTCGAGGTATCGAGGATTTCGGGCCGCTCGTGCGCGTGCACGAGCTGCAAATATTGCGCGACGAATTCGATGTCGATCAGCCCGCCGGCGGCGTATTTCAAGTCCCAGCGGTCCTTTTCGCCCTTCTCCTTGGCGATCGCGCCCCGCATCTCCACCACGTCGCCGGCAATCAGGCCAGCGTCGCGCGGGCGCCGCAGCGTGTCGCCGATGACGGTCTCGACCCGCGCCCGGAACGCGGGCGGCGCCGATACCACCCGTGCGCGGGTGAGCGCCATGTGCTCCCAGGTCCAGGCGTCGGTCTCCTGATAGCCGGCGAAGCCTTCGATCTGGGTCGCCAGCGGGCCGGCGCGGCCCGACGGGCGCAGCCGCATGTCGACCTCGTAGAGCGCGCCATAGTTGGTCTGCGCGGTCAGCGCATTGATCAGCCGCTGGGTCAGCCGCGCGAAATATTGCGCGCCATAGAGCGGCCGCTTGCCGTCCGATTCCGGGTGCTCGGCGTCGAAGGCATAGACCAAGATGAGGTCGAGATCGGAGCTCGCGGTCATTTCGTTGCCGCCGAGCTTGCCCATGGCGAGCACGGCCGTTTCCTCGCCGCGAACGTGACCGTGCGCCTCCGCGAAACTGCTTGCGACCGAGCGATGCACCGCGCGGATCACTGCGTCGGCCAGCCGCGCGAAGGCCTCGCCCGCTTGCCGCGCCGTCACGGTGCCGGTCAGGATACGCACGCCGATAAGAAACATGTATTCCAGCCCGAACATGCGGATACGTTCGAGCAGGTCCTCGTCGTAACGCGACTGTGAGAGCGCTGCCTCCAGCCGCTTGCCCAGTTCCGCCTCATCCGGCAACGCGCCGAAAAAGCTCGGATCGACCAGCGCGTCCATCACCTGCGGATAGCGCGCCAGGGTGTCGGAGAGGCGCGGCGCGATGCCGAGCACCAGCGCAATCAGGGCAATCAGATCGGGATTTTGCCGCAGCAGCGACAACAGCCGCGCGGCGGCGTGCAAATTGGCGAGGAAATGGTCGAACGACAGCAGCGTAGCGTCGGGATTGTCGGTGCGCGCCAGTTGCTCGAGCAGCACCGGCAGCAGTTCCTGAAGAGCGCCGCGCGCCGCCTCCCCGCTGAGCGAGCGATAACCGTCGTCGAGCCAATGGCGTACCCGGGCTGAGGCTTCCAGCGGTTTGCGGTAGCCGAGCTCGGTCAGCCGGTCGAGGGTCTTGTGGTCGTCGGCGTCGGGCGGGAACGCCAGCGCCGGCCGCTCCGGGCCCGCTGGCGATTTCTCGAACAGCCGCGCGTAATGACGCTGCACCTTGTCGAGATGGCCGACGAGAACTTCCGCGAAAGCGTCACGGTTCGCGTAGCCGAGGAAGCGGGCAAATCGCTCGACGCCGTCCCGGTCGGCCGGCAAAACCTGCGTCTGCTCGTCATTGACCATCTGCAGCCGATGCTCGACTTCGCGCAGGAAGCAATAGGCCGCCTTCATGTCGTCGCGCGCGTCCTGGTCGATCCAGCGGTCGGTGCAGAGCTTGTCGAGGGTGGTGAGCGTTTCGCGGTCACGCAAGTGCGGGCTGCGGCCGCCGGCGATCAGTTGCTGCGTCTGCGCGAAGAACTCGATCTCACGGATGCCGCCGCGACCGAGCTTGATATTGTGGCCCTCCACCGCGATCTCGCCGTGGCCGCGATAGGCATTGATCTGCCGCTTCATGGCGTGCACGTCGGCAAGGGCCGCGAAGTCGAGATATTTGCGCCACACGAACGGCGCCAATTCATTGAGCAGCGCCTCGCCCACCGCAATGTCGCCGGCGCAGGCGCGCGCCTTGATCATGGCGGCGCGCTCCCAGTTCTGCCCGACGCTCTCATAATAACTGAGCGCCGCCGGGGTCGAGATCGCTATCGTCGTCGAGGCCGGATCCGGCCGCAGGCGCAGGTCGGTGCGGAACACGTAGCCGTCCGCGGTGCGCTCCTGCAACAGCTTCACCAGACGCTGCGTCAGCTTGACGAACAGCGGCGCGGGCTCGGTGCCCTCCGGCACGATCGGTGTCGCCGGATCGTAGAACACGATGAGATCGATATCGCTGGAATAGTTGAGCTCGTGCCCCCCCAGCTTGCCCATCGCGATCACGCTATAGCCGCTGCCGGCCTGCGGCCGCGCCCTGTCTTTTAGATGGAGCCGCCCGGCGCGCGCGGCTTCGGCCAGCACGAAACCGGTCGCGGCTTCGACCGCGGTGTCGGCGAGATCGCTGAGCGCGCGGGCCGCCTGCATCACCGGCCACACGCCGCCGATATCGGCGAGCGCGATCAGCAGCCCGGCTTCCGCCTTCATGCGGCGCAACAGCCGCATCGCTTCGGCATCGTCCGCGGCGGCGGCAACGGCGCGGCCATTATCGGCCAGCAGCGCCGCCAGATGCCGGTCGGGATCGCTGTTTAAAAGCCGCAGCAGCCGCTCGGGCTCGCGGCTCGCAAGGTCCCACAAATAGGGCGAACTCACGCTGAGGCTTTCGATCAGCGTGTTGACGGTTCGGTGCGCGACCAGCAAGTCTGCGAGCGGCTTGCCCGCGTCCGCCGGCAGATCGGCCAGCCAACTGGCAACACGCGCCCGCGCGGCTTTCGCATCGACGAGCTGCGGCGCCGTCGCAATGCGATCGGCCAGCATCACGCCGCCGCGCGGTTGCGCGGTGCCGGCGCGACCGGCCCGCGGCGCAGCGGCGGGCTTACGCGCGGGTTTCTTGCGCGCCGGTTTCTTGTGCGCCGGCTTCTTGCGCGCGGCCCGTTTTTTCGGGGACGAACTCATCCCGCACTCTGTAGCGGCCCTCCGCGCGGCAAGGCAATGACACTTTTCAGGCCCGGACAATTATCCGCCAGCGTCAATTCGCCGCCATGCAGGCGCGCCACCGCCGAGGCCAAACTCAAACCCAGCCCGGAGCCCGGCTGCGACCGGCTCTGTTCCAGGCGCACGAAGCGTTCGACCACATGGCTGCGGTCGGCTTCCGGTATGCCGGGACCGGTGTCGGCGACGCTGAGCAGGATGCGGTCGCCGGAATTGAGCGCCTGCACCAAGATCTCCGGCGCCACCCCGTTGGCCGCGGTGGCCTGCGGCTCGG
>CAWFEO010000044.1:0-40714 GCA_963814885.1 uncultured Alphaproteobacteria bacterium
TTACCGCAACTGCTCCGCCATCCAGTCGGCGCTCTGCGAGCGCCAGCGGTAGGCGCGGTTGGTGGCGATGTGGTTGCCGTCCTCGATGATCATCAGGGCGGCCGGGCCGCTAACTTCGCGCGCCAGCCGCTCGGCATCGGCAGCCGGCACGATGCGGTCGCGCCGGCCGTTCACGATGAAGATCGGGCAGGTGATTTGTTTCGCGATACCGGCCAGCGACAACGTGGCGGCGTTCTTGCGCGCCTGGTCTTGCGTCTCGCACTGGCTGCGCACACGGAAGGCCTCGCGCGTCAATTCCGGCAGGCCGTCCCAGGCCGCGCCGAAGTCGAACGGGCCGCCGAGCGCGATGCAGGCCTGAATGCGTTTGTCGAAAGCGGCGGCGCGCGGCGCGTAATAGCCGCCCAGGCTTACGCCCCACATGCCGAGGCGCGATATGTCGAGGTCGCGCCGTGTCGCCGCGTAGTCGATCACCGCCTTGACCGGCACCTCATAATCGCCGCGGATCGCCAGATCGTATTGCGCCTCGCCCTGGCCGGGACCTTCGAAGACGAGCGTCGCCATGCCGCGCGCCAGGAACGGCGCCTCATAGGCGTCGGTTTCCTCCTTGGTGGAATCGAGCCCCACCGCCATCACCACCACCGGCGGCTTGTCGTAGCCGGGGGGCCTGCGCAGGATGCCGGCCAGCACCTTGCCTTCGAAGGGAATCTTCACGCGCTCGCCGGGTGGGCGCAGATGCGGCAGCGCCGCCTGACGGCATTCGACCGCCTTCATGTGCGCGGTCTTCATCTGCGGCACGTCGTGCACGAAAAGAAACGCGGCGAAATGATAATAGACGCCGGCGCGCTGCAAACACTCGCCGGCGGTCAGGTTGTGCCCGCGCGTCAGCGCCTCGCGGCCGAGCTGCTCGTGATGGGCGGCGCGCCGGCTCCAGGCCCTGCACCAGTCGTCATAGCTGTCGAGCGAGCCGGTGACTTCCTCGAAATCGGTGAGCACGACGCCGTTGGCGACGAAGCGCGGTCCCCAGTGGGCGATAGCGGCCTCGAGCCGCGGGTCGGAAGGCATGGGAGCGATGTCCTCGTGGCTGTTGACGGTCAGTCCGCTTTCTCGTCGCGGCGATACCAGGGCAGGAAACGGCGGGTGCTCCAGGTTACCAGCAACTCGAATCCAACCCCGAAACCTGCCAGCAGAAGTACGCCGACAAAAGCGGCGTCATGGTGATAGGTGCGTGAATTATAGAGAATAAAATAGCCGAGCCCGCCGACCGACAGGAAGAATTCCGCCACCACCGCGCCGATCAGCGCGCGTCCCGCCGCCAGGCGGATGCCGGCGAGCAGATAGGGAACCGACGACGGCAGCACGATCTCGGTCAGCACGCTGAGCCGGTGGGAGCGGAAAGAGCGCGCGACCTCGAGATAATCGCGCGGCACCGAGCGGGCGCCGTCGGCAGCGTTGATGATGATGGAGAAGATCGCCGCGAAAATGACGGTGGCGATGCGCGCGGCGCCGGAATAGCCGAACCACAGCGAGAATAGCGGCAGCACGATGATCATCGGCATGGCGTAGAAGCCATTGACGTAGTGGCGGATGGCGCGCTCGAACAGAACGCTGCGCCCCATCAACAGGCCGATTGCCGTACCGACGACCAGCGCGATGGCCAATCCCTCGGCGACCGCGCCGAGCGTCTGGCCGGTGGCGGTGAGGAACGCCGGATCGACGATCACGCGCGGGATCGCCGCGATGACGGTGGTGGGCTTGGCGACATAGGCGGGCGCGAAGCCGCGCACCACCAGTTCCCACACCAACAGAATCCCGAACCCGACCAGGAGCCGCGGCATGAGGGTGGCGGGCAGCCGGCCGGTGTGCGCCGAGCCGGCCGCCACTGCGACAGGCGCCCGGACGCCGATGCTGGACTGGCTCATCGGCTACTGCCTCCAGCGGGCGAAATGGTTCTCGATCTTCAGCCCCAGCCGCATCAACCCGACGCCGATCAGGCCGATGACCAGGATCGAGGCGAATACCCCGCCGGTGTCGAAATTCTGCGAGGCGCCCATGATGAGCTGGCCGAGGCCGGTCGAGGACAAAAAGAATTCCGCCGCCACCATGCCGACCAGCGCGCGGCCAATGGCCTGGCGCACGCCGGTCATGATGTAGGGCAACGTGTAGGGCAGCATCACCTCGCGCCACAGCGACCATTCGCTGGAGCGGTAGGATTTCGCCACCTCGATCAGCTCCGGCTTGATGCTGCGGGCGCCTTCCACCGTGTTGTAGAGCACCGGGAATACCGCGAACAGGAACACCACCAGCACCTTGGGCGCGAAGCCGAAGCCCATCAGCGACAGGATGAACGGGATCAGCGCCACCATCGGGGTGGCGTAGAGGGTCATGAGGTACGGCTCGATGCCGACGCGCAGCACGCGCACGCGCGCCAGCAGCAGGCCGAGCGGCACGCCGACGGCGAGCGCGAGCACGAAGCCGGTGATGAACAGAGTGGCGGAATCGAGAAACTGGGCGATGAAGTCGCCACCCACGATCAATTGCCACAGCCGCACCAGTGTCTCCGAAAACGGCACCATAAATGCCGGGCTGGAGTTGCGCCCGGCGATTTCCCATAGCGCGAGGCCGGCCAGAATGCTGAGCCAGAACGGCGCGTGGCGGCGGAGGGCTGTTTGCACGGCGTGCTCTTTACTTCGCTGTCATCGTCCGCCAAAGCGGACGATCCAATAACCCCTGCGCGTCGGCTCTATCGCTGACACCGGGCGTACCGGGTCCCCCGCCTGCGCGGGGGACGACAGTTCGTTGTTGTCGTGACGCAATGCCTGCCGGCTTGCGGTTCACTTCGCCATCGCGTTGGCGTCTTTCCAGACGCTGGTATCGACCAGCGCCTCGTAGGTCACCGGCGTCTTGTCGGGTTTGATGGCGCCGATCTTCTTCATCAGCTTGGCGACCGCCTCCAACTTCTTGCGCGGCAGGCCGTCGTCCTTGGTCGCCCAGAAGTCGATGGCAAGGAACTGCTTGAGCGCCAGCAAGTTGACCGCCTTGCTGTGACCGGTTTGCGAGGCTGCGGCGGCAACGGCGTCGGCGTTCTTGGGATCTTGCATGAAACGCGCGGCGTCGATCAGGCCGGCGACCGTGCGCACGACGGCGTCGCGGTTCTTGGCGAGATTGTCCTTGCGTACCACCAACATCAGATAGTGGCTGGTCGGGTTGGTATTTTTCATGGCCAGCAGAACGTGCACCTGCTTGCCCTGATGAATAATTTCGGCGAGATCGTCGAGATGCAGCACCGCGTATTTCAGGCGGCCGGCGATCATCGCCGGGCCCGAGCTGGAGCCGAGCGCGATCTGCTTGACCTGGCCAAGCTTCACTTCCTTGCAGCCGCCGGCAAGCATGGAGCGCAGCGCCACCGAGCGGGCGCCGCCGATCGAATCGACGCCGACGTCCTGGCCGGAGAGATCCTTGCAGGTCTTGCCGGACTCGGTGGTGGCGACTACCCAGTCGGGGTTTTGCATGCCGTAGACCGCCACCAGCGGCACGCCGGCATTGGAGATCTGATTGATCACCGGCGGCGTCGGCGCATAGGCCATGTCGACATTGCCGGCGACCACCGCGCGCGCGGCGGCGGTGCCGTTGTCAAACGGGCGGATTTCGACATTGGCGCCGTGCTTCTTGAAGAAGCCCTGCTTATCGGCGAGGAAGGCGATGGTAACCGAATAGATCGGCGGGATGCCGGGTGTCGCGATGACGATTTTTTTGTCTTGCGCTGCTGCCGGGGCGGCGGCGGCCGTCATCATGACTGCGGCCAGCGCAAGACCGGCCGACAGCTTCAACGTTTTACGAAGCATGGACGTCTCCCTAGGATGTTTTATTACTTGGTTCAGCGTTCGAGATGGAACTCGGCCTCGCGGGCTTCCCGCATCAGCGTGCCCCATACACGCTCGCGCAGTTCGGCGAAGCGCGGCTCGCGCAGCGTCGCCCGCGTGCGCGGATGCGGCAGATCGATCGTGACGGTCTCGTGGATGCTCGAGGGCCTCCCCTTGAGCACGATGACGCGGTGGCCGAGCAACACCGCTTCCTCGATCGAATGGGTGACGAAGATCATGGCGGTCGGGCGCTCCTCCCAGATCCGCAGCAATTCGAACTGCAGGATCTCGCGCGTCTGCGCGTCCACCGCCGCAAACGGCTCGTCCATCAGCAGCACGTTCGGTTCCACCGCGAGCGCCCGCGCCAGCCCGCAGCGCTGCTGCATGCCGCCCGACATCTGATAGGGAAACGCGTCCTCGAAGCCGGAAAGGCCGACCATCTTGATGAACACCGGCACCTTGCGCTCGATCTCGGCCTTCGCGGTGCCGGCCATGCGCAGGCCGTAGGCGACGTTCTCCGACACGGTCTTCCACGGGAACAGGCCGAAATGCTGGAACACCATGGCGACGCCGGCGATCGGCTTCTCAACGCGCTCGCTGCCGACCCAGATCTCGCCGGCATCGTGCGGCAGCAGGCCGTCGATGCATCGTAACATCGTGGTCTTGCCGCAGCCGGACGGGCCGACGACGGCGACGATCTCGCGCTCGCCCACCTCGAAGTCGATGCCGCTGAAAACCTCGAGATTGCCGTAGCGCTTGGCCAGGTTCTTGACGCGGATGCGGGGCTCGCCCTTGGCCACCCGCGTTGCGGAAGTCGGACGGATGGCGGATGCGGTCTGAGGTTGTGTGGTCACTCGGCTGCCTGCGTTGTTGGTTTGGGAGCGATCTTGGCCCAGTAGCCGGCGGCCTGCTTGGAACGTTCGAGCGCCTCGGGCGTCTCGAAGCCCGGCGCCATCGAGCCGTCGGTACCGGCGAGCACCTGATGGTGTTCAATGTTGAGCGTGCGCAGCCAGCGTTGCTGGCCCATGGTGATGGCGACGAAGTAGCCGATCTCAACCAGTTCGGGTTCGCTGAAGTGCTTGCGCAAACGCTCCCAGAGCGCGTCGCCGGCCGGCAGATCCCAGGTGATCGCCTCGGCATAGGCGAGCGCCGCTTTCTGCCGCTCATCATAATTCGGCGAGCTCTCGAAATTGATCAGGTCGGAATAGTCGTCTTCCTTCAACCCCGACTTGGCCGCCTTGATCGAGCGCTGGTTGCCGCAAAACTCACACAGCACCGAGCGCGAGACATAGACCCGGCACAGCTCCTTGATGCTGTGATCGGCGACGCCGTTCTTGAAGACGTCGCGCCAAGTATTGGCGAACGACCAGAAGGTCGCCGGCACATGGGCGCGCACCGCCTGACTTTCCGGCCGCGGGGTTCCCTCGTGCGCGCAACGCTCGAATTCGGCGCGCATGGCGGGGTCCGCGACGGTCGACGGATCGACATAGCTAATGCGAGGTTTCGACATCAGACGCATTCTCCCGAAACTTTTTCATTATGACGCACCGGTTCCGGCGCGCTTTTCGTTGATCCCTGGACGCGGCCGGCATGTTGCCGCAAGCGGACGCGGCGGGCAACGGCACGATAACCTTGCTTGAACCTTGCGATCTCCCGCCGCGCCTGCGCGCGGGGGTACGGTAGGGCGTTTGAAATCAGTGTTTTCGGCAGCAAGCGCGCCGCGTAGGGAAAGGTTAGGCTGAATCGTTCGTTACGGCGTGGTGAGGTATACTATCCAGTATTCCTAATCCGGCGCAAGGTTACTCAAAAGTTCATTCGATCGGATACCGATCGTAAACAATAGTAATTCAGCGGCCCTTCAGCATAGCCCCAGATGCGGCCGCGCCGTTAGCAATTGAATACTCACGACCGACTAGTCTCGTGACGAACCGACCGAAAGAAATTCAGGTCGCGTCAAACGGGGCAGAACACCGTGCGTGCCAGTACAGTTGTCATGATCGGCTTCGCGGTCGTCTTCGGACTGCTCGCCGTGTTTATCGCCCAGGTCTGGCTCAACAACCAGGCCGACATGCGGGCGAAGAACATGCGGGCGGACAACAAGCCGGTGGCCACGCAAACCATCGTCGTCGCCAAGAAGCCGCTGCGTTTCGGCACCGAGCTTGCCGCGGCGATGCTGAAGGAAACGCCCTGGCCGGACCAGGCGCTGCCGACCGGCGCGTACCACAAGATCAGCGAGATCCTGTCGGGAGGCCGCCGCGTGGTGCTGACCGCGATTGAAGCCAACGAGCCGGTGCTGGCGGTCAAGATCACCGGCGCGGGCGAGCGCGCGACGCTGTCGGCGTTGGTGCGCAAGGGCATGAAGGCGGTGACCATCCGCGTCAACGACGTGGAAGGCGTCGGCGGTTTCGTGCTGCCCGGCGATCGCGTCGACGTCGTGCTCACGCGCCAGATCGACAAAGGTTCGGCGACCACCGAGGTCGTGCTGCAGGACGCGCGCGTGCTTGCGGTCGACCAAAAAGCCGACGACCGCGCCGCCAAGGCGGCGGTGGCGAAGTCGGTGACGCTCGAGGTCACCACGGTTCAGGCGCAAAAGGTTTGGCTGGCCGCGTCGGTCGGAAACTTGTCACTGCTGCTGCGCAAAGCCGGCGAAACGGCGCGGACCAATACGCGCAAGGTCACGCTCAAGGATCTGGAAAACGGCGGGCCGATCAGCGGCGGTAAAGAGACGACAACGACGGTCGTGGTGACGCGGCCGAAGACGAAGCAGGAATATACCGTTCCGGTCGAAGGCAGCAATGCCATGGCCAAGGCGGAGCGTGGGGAACTTGCCCGGTGATCCCGGGCGCAGAGCTTAATCAGGGGTGGGGAGTTGTGTCGTGAAAAGCAATAACGAAACCGAATACGCCGTCGGATTCTCCTGGCGGCGCACGGACAGGAGCGCAGAGCGCCACGGCTGGCTGCGCGATCTCGCAATTTCGCTGTTGATCGCATTGGCGGCGTCGCTGCTGGTCATCGCCGGCGACGCGCGTGCGGCGGAGCCGCGCACCATTCAGATCGGCGGCGATCACCGCACGGCGATGGTGATGGTCACCATCGGCAAGTCGCGGGACGTGCGCACCGACGGCAGCTTCGTCAACATCACGGTTGGCGATCCGGAAGTCGCCGACGTCAACCCGCTCACCGACCACTCGCTGTCCATTCTCGGCAAGAAGATCGGCACCACCCGGGTGTCGGTCTATGACGAGAGCAAGAAGCTGATCGGCATCTTCGACATCGAGGTGTCCTACGACATCACCCGGCTGACCAACGAATTGAAGCGCCGTTTCCCGCGCTCGCATCTGCGCGCCTCCTCGATCAACGGCCGCATCATGTTGTCGGGCGAAGTGGTCGATGCCAGTACGCTCGACCAGGCGGTCACCATCGCGCGCCAGTTCGGGCCGGAGATCATCAATTCGGTCTCGGTCATGTCGCCGCAGCAGGTGATGCTGGAAGTGCGCTTCGTCGAAGTCGCCCGCAGCGCCGGCCGTGAGCTGGGCGTGCAGTGGAACCGGTTCGGTGGCCATAGCTTGGTCAACGTCGGCAACCGTCAGCCGGCGAGCGTGCTGCCGATCACGCCGTCCGGCACCGCCCCTCCGTATGACACCTTCAAGAATTCCGCGGCCGGCAATTCCGGCGGCCTCAACAACACCGACATCCTGCGCTCGGCCGTGACGGCGGCCGGCGTGCTCTCCGGCCGCCGCGCCATTCGGCTTCGCGATCGGCCGGTTGGTCGTCGAACGGCATGTCCGCCGACGGCTTGATCAATGTGCTCGAGAAGAAGGGCGTCGCCCGCAGCCTGGCCGAGCCCAACCTGGTCGCACTCTCCGGCGACACCGCGAGCTTCCTGGCCGGCGGCGAATACCCGATCCCGGTGGCCGGCTCTATACGGCAGTGCCAGCATGGACTTCAAGAAATACGGCGTCAGTCTCGCCTTCACGCCGACCGTGCTCGGCCGCGGCCTCATCAACATGAAGATCGAGCCGGAGGTGAGCCAGATCGACCCCACCCATAAGGTGGCGGTGGGCAACGGCATCTCGGTGCCGGCGCTGAGCGTGCGCCGCGCCTCCACCACGGTGGAACTGCGCGACGGCCAGAGTTTCGTGATCGGCGGCCTGTTGACAGACCGACAACAACCACGACATCGACCAGTTGCCGTGGCTGGGCAGCGTCCCGGTGCTGGGCGCGCTGTTCTCCTCGAAGGCCTACATAAAGCACGAGACCGATCTCGCCATCATCGTCACGCCGCACCTGGTGCGTCCGACGCGGCCTGGCGACGTCGTCAAGACGCCGCTCGACGACACATTGCCGGCGAACGACGTCGATTTCTTCCTGCTCGGCAAGACCGAGGTCACGCGGGCCGAGGCGCGCGCACTGACGCCCGCTGTCGCCCGCGTTGCCTCTGCCAGCGACAAGCCGTTCACGGGACACATGCTCGATATACCGAAGGCGCAGGAGGTATCCGATGCGGCCAGCCAGTAAAACTATGCGCGCGCTCGCGCTCGCCGCCATGCTCGCCGCGCTCAGCGGTTGCGCGGAATATTTGGACCGCCGCGACACCATTTCGTTGAACGCCGGTGACGCGGTCGCCACAGACAAGGTGGCGCAGATGGTCGACCCGTGGCCGCGCGTCAGCGCCGACAAGAACATCGCCTTCAACGGCGCGAAGATGGAAAGCGCGGTCGAGCGTTACCGCACCAACCAAGTCTATCCGCCAAACGGCACCGGCACATCCACCGCGTACCAGCCGAGCCCCAGTGGGGCCCCCAACGCGGCGGTCAGCCCAGGCTGTCGCCCAGCCGGTGGCGCCGCCGGCGCCGGTTAAATAAGGAAAACGGTCACAACTCATGCGCCTCGGCCTCGGCTCCCACCCGAACCAGACCCAGACTCGCGTGGTGGTGCTCACCGCCGACCCCGAGTTCGACCGTGAGACGCGGGCCACATTCGGCACCTCGCGCACGATCGATCTCGTCATGGTCTCGGGCACCGTCGCCGACCAGGGCGACGCGCTCGCGGTCGAGGACGCAACCGTGGTGGTGGTCGATCTCGACGCCGGGCGCGCGGAGGAGATGGCCGCGCTGTCGCGGCTGATCGCGCGCGTCGGCGCCTGGCCGCCGGTGGTTGCGGTGACGCAAGCGTTCGACGAGGGCGTCGCCCGCATGCTGCTGCAAATGCGGATCGCCGATTTTCTGGTGAAGCCGGTGGCCGCGGTCGACCTGGTGCGCGCCTGCGCGCGCGTCGCCCAGACCGGGGCCGAGAAAACAACCGAAGCGCAGATCTACACTTTTCTTCCGGCGGTCGGCGGCGCCGGCGTGACCACGCTGGCGATTCAGACCGCCATGGTCCTGCTGAACAGCGGCGGCCCGCGCGCCAAGCCGTCGACCTGTCTCGTCGATCTGGATTTCCAGCACGGCGCGGTCGCGGATTATCTCGATCTCGAGCCGCGTCTCAATCTCGCGGAAATCGAGCCGCGGCCGGACCGGCTCGACCGGCAATTGCTGGAAGTCATGCTGTCGTACCACGCCTCCGGCCTGGCGGTGGTTGCCGCGCCCAACCAGCCGGCGGAAATGCGCTCGTTCGATCCCGACGTGGTGACGCGCCTGCTCGACCTCGTCTCCAGCAATTTCGACTATGTGGTGTTCGACATGCCGCGCACCTGGTTCTCCTGGACCGACAGCGTGCTGCTCGGCTCGAACAAAGTGTTCATCGTCAGCGAAACCACCGTGCCCGCCCTGCGCCACGGCAAGCAATTGGTGGCGGCGATCACGGAACGGCTGGACGGCGCGAAGCCGGAGGTGATCGTCAACCGCTTCCAGACCCGCATGTTCTCGCCCGGCCTGCGGCTCACCGACCTCAAGCAGGTGCTCGGCGATGCGTTCACCGCCGCGATCCCCAACGACTACCCGCTGGTACGCGAGGCGATCGACCGCGGCGTCCCGCTCGACGAGATCAAGCCCGGCAACAAGATCACGGCGGAGATCAAGCGAATGGTGCTCGGCGCCGCGGCCGACAAGGAGGCCAATCCCAAGTCCACGCCGCTGATGAAGAAGGTCAAGCTTGCGGGATAAGCCAAAGCGCACGATCCCGAAAAGCGGGACCGGCAATCAATAAAGAGACCACGCGCCAACACAAGGACTAGAAGGACCTAGCGATGGCCGGCCGTTTCTCACTTCGACGCGCTGTCGCGCCCGAGCCGCCGGAGATCGAGGTGCCGTCGGCATCGGCGATCGCGGGGATGGCGTGGGCTGCGCAGCCTGAGCCGCCGGCCGACCCGTCGGCGCAGGAAGCGCCCAATCCGCTGCGCAGCGACAAGCTGCTCGACGCCAAGGTGCGCCTGCATCGCAAGCTGATCGAGGAAATCAATCTCTCGGCGCTGGAGAAGCTGCCCGAGCAGGAAATCCGCCGCCACGTCCAGGGGCTGGTATCGCAATACGTGCTGGTGGAGCGGCTGGCGCTCAACGGCCATGAGCTCGACGAGTTCGTCTCGGAAATCCTCGACGAGATGACCGGACTAGGGCCGCTCGAGCCCTTGCTCAAGGACGACAGCATCAACGATATCCTGATCAACGGCCACGAATGCGTCTATGTCGAGCGCCGCGGCGTGCTGGAGCCGCTGCCGGTGCGCTTCAAGGACGAGCAGCATCTGCTGCGCATCATCAACAAAATCGTCTCCGGCGTCGGCCGCCGCGTCGATGAATCGCACCCGCTCTGCGACGCGCGCCTGCAGGACGGCTCGCGCGTCAACGTGGCGGTCAGGCCGATCGGCGTCGACGGCCCGCTGGTCTCGATCCGCAAATTCTCCAAGAAGCCGTTCAACTTGACCAAGCTGGTCGAGATCGGCGCGCTGCGCCCGCCCATGGCCGAGCTGCTGGCGGCGGCGGTAAAGGCGCGCATCACCACCATCATTTCCGGCGGCACCGGCTCCGGCAAGACCACGATGCTGAACGCACTCTCCGCCTTCATCTCGGAGAAGGAGCGCCTGATCACCATCGAAGACGCCGCCGAGCTTCAGCTCCAGCAGCCGCATGTCGGCCGCATGGAGACGCGTCCGCCCAGCGTCGAAGGCAAAGGGGAAATCCGCCAGCGCGAACTGGTCAAGAACGCGCTGCGTATGCGTCCCGACCGCATCATCCTCGGCGAGTGCCGCGGCGAGGAAGCCTTCGACATGTTGCAGGCCATGAACACCGGCCACGAAGGCTCGATGGCCACCATCCATGCCAACACGCCGCGCGACGCCATTTCTCGCCTGGAGCAGATGATCGGCATGGCCGGCCTGCCGATGACGGTGTCCTCGATCCGCGGCCAGATCGCCGGCGCCATCCAGCTCATCGTGCAGTTGCAGCGCCAGTCCGACGGCAAGCGCAAGGTCACCTCGATCGCGGAAATCACCGGGTTGGAAGGCGACATCATCCAGATGCAGGAGATCTACAAGTTCGTGCGCACCGGCACCGGGGCGGATAACTCCGTGCAGGGGCATTTCTCCGCGACCGGCGTGCGCCCGCGCTTCCTCGGGCATCTCACCAACCTGGGCGTCAAGATTCCCGGCAACTATTTCGATCCGTCGCAGCAGATATGAGCAAAAGACTTCACCTCCGTCATTGCGGGCGCCGCGAAATGGCGATCCGTAGTCCAGAAACCGCCGCCGGGTTTGCTTCCGGATTCCGGGTTCGCGCGCCGCGCGCGCGCTTCGGAGGGACGCGGACGATTTCCGCGGCCGCGTAGCCATGTCCAACTTCGACCCAATCTACCTGTTCTATCTGCTGATCGGGCTCTCGGCGGGGTTGTTCGCGGAAGGCATCTATCTGCTGTTCTACAGCAAGGCCTCCTACCGCAAAAACATCAACCGCCGCCTCAAGGTCGGCGACGACAAGACCGACCGCGAAAGCGTGCTGGTACAGTTGCGGCGCGAGCGCGGCCTGACCGGCAGCGGCGAATACCGCCTGCCGTTGATCAACCTCAATCAGCTCTTGCTGCAATCCGGCCTGACGACCGGCTTCGGCCGATTGATCCTGTTCATTGTCATCGGCATGATCGCCGCCTTCGTCGGCATTTATACGTTCGACGGCAAGTTGATGCACGCCGCCCTGGCCGCGCTGTTCTGCGGCACGGTTCTACCGTTGTTCGTGCTGAAGATCCTGCGCAAGCGCCGGCAGAAGAAATTCAGCGCACAGTTTCCCGACGCCATCGAGATCATCGTGCGCAGCTTGCGCGCCGGTCACCCGGTGCCGATCGCCATCTCCATGGTGGCGCGCGAAATGGCCGACCCGATCGGCACCGAGTTCGGCATCGTCACCGACGAGATCACCTATGGCGCCGATCTCGAAACCGCGATGCGCAATCTCTATTTCCGCGTCGGTACCGACGACCTGCCGCTGTTCGTCACCGCGGTCGCGATCCAGGGCTCGACCGGCGGCAACCTCGGCGAAATCCTCGAGAACCTGTCGGGCGTGATCCGCCAACGCTTCAAGATGCGCCGCAAGATCCGCGCGCTGGCGGCGGAAGGCCGCGCTTCCGCGCTGATCCTGTCGTCGCTGCCGATCGGCATTTTCATCGCGATCTGGATTCTGGTGCCGAACTTCTATGCCAGCGTGTGGGATGAAAGCCTGACCAAGATCGTGCTGGCGCTGGCCGGCTGCTGGATGGGCATCGGCAACTTCATCATGTATCGCCTGGTCAATTTCAGGATCTAAGACATGGACCTGGTGCCGAAAGAATTCGTCGACGTGTTCAACGACAACGGCAGCTTGCTGACCGGGGTCATGGTATTTCTGGCCGCGGCCACGCTGGCGTTCTCGTTGATGGCGTTCGCGCAGGTGCGCGGATCGGTCAAGCGGCGCGCCGCGCGCATCTCCGAAGATACCGCGCACGCGACGAACTCCCGGCGCTCGCTGCGCTATTCCAGCCTGAAGGCGGTGACGCAGCTGATCGAATACACCACCAAGCACTATGCCGGCACCAACGATGAGAATTTGAAGGTGCTGCGGCAGCGGCTGATCCAGGCCGGCATCTACGATCAGCGCGGCGTCGCCTTCTTCTTCCTCGGACGCACCGCGCTGGCGGTGGGCTTGGCCGCCGCGGTGTTCCTGATCCTGCCGATGGTCGCCGCGTACAGCGGATCGATTTTCTGGCTGACGGTGATGGTCGCCGGCATTGCCGGCTATGTCGGTCCCAGCGTCTACATCGACAAGCGCATTTCCAAGCGCAAGATCGAGCACCGCATGGGTTTTCCGGATTTCATGGATTTGCTGGTGGTGTGCGCAGATTCAGGGCTGTCGATGGAAGCCTCGCTGGAACGGGTCGGGCGCGAGCTCGGCGATGGCTATCCTTCGCTCTCCGCCAACATCCACATGACCAATCTCGAGATCCGTGCCGGCCGCAATCTCAAGGACGCGCTCGAGCGCTTCGCCGGACGGCTGGCGCTGGAAGAGGCGCGCGCCTTCGCGACCCTGATCAACCAGTCGATCGATCTCGGCTCCTCGATCACCGATGCCTTGCGCGTCTACAGCGATGACATGCGCCACCAGCGACTGTCGCTGGCGGAGGAAAAGGCCTATGCGCTGCCGGCCAAGCTGGCGATTCCGATGATGGTGTGCATCTTTCCGGTGCTGTTCATCGTCATTCTGTTGCCGGTGTTCGTGCGCCTGCACGTCGGCCATTACATTTAAGCTGAGCGCCGTCGCTGCCCGCTATTCGGCCGTCGTCCCGGCGCCAGCGGGTGAAGAATTCCTTAACCAACCTGTTCTAGCTTGACGGTGTCCCGTTAACGGGTGTTTCCGACAGGCCGTGTAATGCGTAGTGGAATTGCCCGAATCCTGATGATTGCGGCTGCCGGTGCCTGGCTGGCCGCCTGCAGCAGCACGCAAAACCTCGCGAAGTCCCACGATCCGAACGCACCTTTTGCCTCGGAGACCGCTTCGGCTGATCCGGTCTCCGGTGCGCCCGAGACCACGGGATCGGTGCCGCCGCCACTCGGCGTGCCGGCCGCGTCGGAGAAGGGCCTGCTCGGCAGCGACCCCAATGACGACCTCAGCCTCGGCAAGAAGCAGTACCGCGCCAAAAATTACGGCCTGGCCGAGAAGCATTTCCGCCACGCGGTCGAGCTGCATCCCAACGACGCGGAATCCTGGCTGGGGCTGGCCGCCTCCTACGATCAACTCCGCCGCTTCGATCTCGCCGACCGCGCCTACAAACAGGCCACCCAAATCCTCGGACCGACGGTCGAGATTCTCAACAACGAGGGCTATTCCTACATGCTGCGCGGCGACTACAAGCGCGCGCGCGCCAAGCTAAACGCCGCCCAGCGCAAGGACCCCGGCAACAAATATGTGGCGAACAACATTAGGCTTCTGAAAGAAAGCTGGCGCAAGGGCAAGGGCATCGAATAAGGCTCAGCGTTTGCCGCGCCGAATTGCCGTTGTCATCGGCGTGCCAAAGGCGCGAAGCGCCGTCTTTCTATAAAGTGTCTCAGTGATTTCGCGCGTCGCCGACCTGATCGCGAGGCTTCCTCAGGTCCGGTGTCGTGTCGTCAACGGACATAGCGACAAATTGTCCGCTTTACCTCCGAAACCAGCTATCGGTCAGCGCGCGCGGTGCGCCTGCTTTTTATCAAGCCCCGGCCTTCGTTAGCGGGCGGCGGCTTCGAGAATTGATAGTTCCGGCTGCGCCGCTGCGGCGGGCGCGCCACGCAGCGCGGTTCTCAACACATTCGGAGCCGGTGATCTCAATCTCCCTCTAACGCAGTGCGGCATGGCCGGGCCGTTCGCGCGACAAATCGGCGCCGGGCCCTTCTCCCGCATGACGCGAATTGGTATGAACGGATGCGGTTTCCGACCGCGCGTCAAAGGGAGGCAACTCAATGAAAAACAAATTTGTATGGACAATGCTGATCGCATTGTCGCTCGCGACATCGGCGTCAGCCGCGGACAAGATCAACATCGCCTGGGGCGGTTCAAATCCGGGCGGCGTGATGTACTACATGGTGGGCGCTGCCGGCACGGTCATTTCCGAGAAGCTGCCGAATTACAACATCACCCAGGTCACCACCGGCGGCTCCACCGAGAACGCCAAGCGCCTGATCAAGGGCGAGCTCGACATGGGCATCGTCTACGGCGCCCATGTCTACATGGCGCAGAAGCCGGAAGGTCCGTTCAAGGGCGGCGCCAAGGGCACCATGCTGCGCGGCGTGGCCAAGGCCTACAAGGGCCCGACCTACTTCGTCACCTTGCCGACCAGCGGCATCAAGAAACTGGCCGACCTCAAAGGCAAGACCGTCGCCATGGGCCCGCCCGGCTCCGGCACGGTGTTCAATTGCAACAACATGCTCAATGCGGTGGGCCTACTGAAAGACATCAAGGCGCGTTACATGACCTTCGCCGACGCCGGCCGCGCGCTCGGCAACGGGCAGATCGACGCACTTTGCCAGTCTTCGGCGCCGGCCGCGGCGGTCAAAGAGATCGCCGAGACCAAGGGCGCGGTCGTGCTGCCCTATTCCGACAGTGAAATGAAAATGGTGACGAGCAAGTTCCCCTTCTACGTGCCCGACACCATGCCAGCGACCACGTACAAGGGCGTCCCCGCGACCAAGCTGCCGTTCCTGACGGTCTATTGGGTTGCGCATGAGCGCGTGCCTGCCAAGGCGGTGCAGGACATTCTCGAACTGGTCTATCAGCCCGCCATTAAGAAGCGGCTGGCCGCCGGTCACAAGGCCTGGGGCCAGATGGAACCCGACACCCATAATTTCAATCAACTCGGCGTTCCCATGCATCCGGGTGCCGTCGCCTACTACAAGTCCAAAGGGCTCTATAAGGAATAAGGCGAACCGCTCGCACAGCCGGGCCGCCCGATCGTTCGGGCGGCCCGATTTTCTTGCCCCATTGGATGGAGCCGGGCGCCGCCATGGCCGCGCAGCAAGCCGTGCCGCAAGCCGAGAGCTGGATCAAGCCGATCAAAGGGCGCAGCCGAACGCTCTCCGGTCCGGTCGCGCTCTTCTATGCGGCGACCGCTATCTTCTTCAGTTGCTGGTACCTCTACACGTCCGGCTTCGGCCTGGTCTCGACCGAGAGCAACCGCGGCTTCTATCTGATGCTGACCTCGGTGCTGGTGTTCCTGTTGTTCCCGGCGCTGCCGAGCTCGCCCAAGACCCGGCCCAGCCTGTTCGACGCACTCTGGGTGATCGCCGCCGTCGTTTCGGTCGGCTACTGGATGGACCAATACGTCGACTACGCCGTCAACCGCGTGAGCGATCCCAATCAATGGGATTTTTATATGGGCATCGTCGGCATCGCGGTGATGCTGGAGACCAGCCGCCGCGTGCTCGGCATCACCGTGGTGCTGATCGCCGTTGTCTTTCTCGCCCAGCTTTATTTCGGCAAATATCTTCCCGGCAAGCTCGCCCATTCCGGGCTCGACGTGACCCGCATCATCGAGTTCACGTTCTCGACCCAGGAGGCGATGTTCGGCGTCGTCGCCGCGACCTTCGCCACGTTCGTGTTTCCGTTCATGATCTTCGGTGCCTTCCTGGAGGGGAGCGGCGCCGGCCAGTTCTTCATGGAGCTCGGCACCTCGCTCACCGGCAAGTGGCGCGGCGGTCCCGCCAAGATCGCGGTCGTTACCTCGGCGCTGTTCGGTTCGATTTCCGGTTCCTCCGTCGCCAACGTCGTCTCTACCGGCACCTTCACCATTCCACTGATGAAGCGCATCGGCTTCAAGCCGCATCATGCCGGCGCCATCGAGGCCATCTCCTCGACCGGCGGCCAGTTCATGCCGCCGATCATGGGCGCCGGCGTGTTCATCCTGGCGACGCTGACCGAGACCGAATACCTGAAGATCGCGGCCATGAACGTGATCCCGGCGTTCCTTTATTTCTTTTTCCTGCTCTACATGGTCGACCTCGAGGCCATGAAGAGCGGCCTCAAGGGCCTCGACGAGAAGGAAATCCCGCGCGTTTCCACCGTGCTCGCGCGCGGCTGGCACTATCTCATTCCCCTGATCGTGGTGCTCGGCCTGCTGTTCATGGGCTATTCGCCCGATTACGGCGCGTTCTGGGGCACGGTTTCGGCGTTCGTGCTGTCGTTCCGGACCAAGAAAACGATGATGGGGCCGCACAAGGTGATCGATGCCCTGATCACCGGCGCGCACAACAACACCTCGGCGGGCTCGGCCATCGGCACGCTCGGCATCATCATCGGCGGCATCGTGCTGTCGGGGCTGGGGCTGAAATTCTCCGCCGTGCTGATCGAATTCGCCGGCGGCAGCTTGTTCCTCACCGTCGTGCTGGTGACCATCATCTCCATCATCATCGGCATGGGCTCGAGCACCACCGGCTCCTACATCATCCTGGCCGTGGTGGCGGCGCCGGCGCTGATCCAGCTCGGCGTGCCGGAGATTCCGGCGCATCTGGTGGTGTTCTATGCGGCGTGCCTGTCCAACATCACGCCGCCGGTCTGCGTGTCGGCCTATGCCGCCGCGGCCATCGCCGGCTCCGACCCGATGAAGACCGGCTTTGCCGCGCTCAAGTTCGGCGCCACGCTGGTGCTGATCCCGTTCAGCTTCGTCTATGCGCCGGAGCTGCTGCTCTATGGTTCGACTTGGGACATCGTGAACGGCGCAATCGGCTATATGCTCGGCTATCTGGCGCTGGCGATGATGGTGCAGAACGCCGAGCCGGTGCATGGGCGCATCGCGCTCTGGCAGCGGGGCATGTTCGGGGCGGCCGCGTTCTGCCTCTTGTTCCCCACCTCGATCTGGATCGATCTGACCGGCGCCGGACTGCTGGCGGCCGCTTGGGTGCCGTCGATCACGGGCAGGCTACGGCCCGCGAATTGAGAAGTGACGCTCTTGGTCCGCTTTTAAGTAAATTCCACGCCGGTCTTGTTCAGTTTCCGCCACACAAGGCGGCACCGTCGCGATGTGCGGCTGCCGCTAAAACTCAATTCCAGGTCGGTCGGCAGCTCGATTGTGTTCGGAACCTCGATGCCGGCGCCGGTGTTGGTCAAATTACGAACGACACAATCCCGCACGGATGACTTGCCAAGTAAAAACCTGGCGCCCTTGAGCACGCGCGTGCGCGCGATTTTGCGGCGTTCCTGCATCGGGTTCCTGCCTTGAATTCCCGCCTTTGTGCGAGCCCAAAGATAGAATGGAACAATGGGCAAGTCCTTAAGCGGACACTGTAGACAAAGTCCATATTTGTACGAATTCATTTACCAAAGATGCCGCGGCGAACCGCCCTCATGCCGGCCGCCGGATCAGCGCCAGCAATTTCCCGTCGCGCAACGCCAGCCCAATAAAGATGAGCGCCATGCCGATGAGGTGCTCCGTCTTCAGGGTTTCGTTCAGGATCGAAACGCCAAGCATGATCGCGCTGACCGGGACGAGGAAATTTACCAGCAGCAGATTGTTGGCGCCGGCGGTCGCCAGAATGCGGAAATAAAGCAGAAAGGCGAAGGCGGTCGAGACGAGGGCGACGCCGAGCACCGCCGCCGACGCGGGCAAGCTCGGCATGGCGAGCGTCCATGGCCGGTCGATGAAAAGCGCGAGCGGCAGCAACAGCACTGTGGATACGGTGAGCTGACCGGTCGCGGTGGCGAGCGGTGAAACGCCGTCACGCGAAAAGCGGCGCCCGTAAACGCCCGATAGCGCGTAGCACACGGCGCCGCCGAGGAGCGCCAACTGGGCCAAAAGATCGGTGCCGAGCTCGCCGAGCAAGCCCGGCCCGATCAGCACGACGACACCGGCAAAGCCGCAGGCGACGCTGACGACGCGCGGCACGGTCATGCGCTCATCGGATGTCATGAAATGCGCCAGCAGCACGCCGAACAACGGGGTGGTCGCGATAAAGATCGACGTGAGACTGGATGGCACGTGCGATTGCCCCCACACGATGAGCAGGAAAGGCAATACGCTGTTGATCACCGCCATGAGCGCGATCGCGCGCCAGAACGGCAGGTTTCCCGGCATAGCGGTCGCGCTCGCGAGCACGACAGCCCAGAGCGCCAGGGCGGCCAAGCCGACGCGCAGCGCCACGATGGTGAAGGTCGGCAGTTCGGTGACCGCGACGCCTATGAAGAAGAACGATCCGCCCCAGCACAATGACAACAGGACCAGCATCGCCCACGTCAGCGGCGTCATGGTCAGCGAAGGGGCGTGCTGAGATGCCGGGCCGGCCATTGTGCTGCCATCAATCTCCGTGGCGCCTTAGGTAGGCGACTCTAGACCGCTGCGTGTCCGCCATCAAAATCTTGCGGGGCAGGCAATTTTTCGCAAATTCCTGTATATTTCCCAGTTCGCAGGGAATTTTACCCTCGAGACCAACGTTGAACATTTTGCAATCCCGATAAACAATCCCTGCGATCATCTGAGGACCGGGCGATGAAAAACTGGCGAAAGTCTCCTGGCGGTCGGCGCGCGATCGCCTTATCCGCAGTATTCATATTGGCAGTCGGCGTCGGTTGGCAACAGCACGTCACGTCCGCGCGCGCCGAGGTGAGCGCGGAGAGCCGCCAACTCGAGGCGAAAGCGAAAAAGGCAGTGGAAGCGTGGGCCGGCGCGGTGGCGAGTGGAAACGCCGAGATTGTGCGGAAGTTTCTGGCGCCGGAATTTCAGATCTTGCGCTCCGACGGCAAATCTTATGACAAAGCGCAATATCTTGCCGGCGGCATGTCGAAGATCAAATCAATCATCAGCGTGCAGGACGTGTTTGCGACGGAACATGGCGACCTCATGGTGGTTCGCTATGTGATCAGCCTCAAAGCGTCAGCCGAAGGCGAGGCCATGCAAAAAAGCGCGCCGCGCCTGACGGTATTCCGCCGCAATGGCGATCGCTGGCTGGTGGTCGCGCACGCCAACTTCGCGCATTTGCGGAAGTGACAATCCTCTCGCTTCAACCTCGCGATCAGCTTTCGCTCGACCAATTTCTTTAGCTGCGGCGGGTCAAAAGCAGAAGTAAGGGCCTTTAACATCGATGTCCGTTAAGGGCCACGAACTGGCATTCCAGTTTTGAAAAGTTCATAACGCCGAGCAACCAACCTTACCTTCATCGCCCCCGCATCCAGCAAGATTCAACCGATCCTAATTGCCGCCAATAAGCAACGGATTGACCTTGCGTTTATATCCCGTCAGCGTTTCGGTGATCCTGAACTTCAGCGGAACCTGGAATGAGATGTGCTTCTGGATAAGCGCATCGCGCACGTATTTCTCGATCGGCATGCCCGAGACGACGCCCATGCCTCCGAACAGCGCCATGCCTTGCTCGGTCAGCCGCTGCACGGCATTGCCGGTAAACACCGTCGCCATGTACTCGTAAGGCTGGTAGTCGGCGCTGCCGTCTTTAAACGCTTCGGGATGGTCTTTGGCCCACGCTGCCGTCCAGATCAGGCGTCGCGCCGCCTCGAGGTTCGTCGCCATCTCGGCAAGTTCCAGGCCGACGGCCTGATGCTGGGCAATCGGCTTGCCGCCGGAGACTCGCACCTGCGTGTATTTAATTGTTTCCTCAAGCGCCGCACGGCCAAGCCCGAGCGTCAATGCCGCGATTGTGACGAGAGTGCCCATATCGGTGCGTCCCGGAGGAGGGGGCCCCAAGATGCGGCCTTTCGGCACCTTCACGTTGTCGAAGAAAATCTCCGCATTATCGCCCACGCGCCGGCCAATCTTTGACATCGGATGGCGTACAAGGCCGGGTGAATCGCCCTCGACGAGAAAGGCCCGCGGGCCGTCGTCGGTCTGCGCAATGACGACGAGCAGCTTCGCAAGATAGCCGACGGTCTGAAAATTTTTCGCGCCGTTGATAACCCAGGAGCCGTCGGGTTGCTCAACAGCGCGTGTGCGGAAGGCAACGTCTGTGGGTGTTTCGGTATAGTAATCGAAGCCCAGGTCCGTATCAGGCTCATGAATGGCGACTGTCGTGAAATAGGTGTCGTCGGCGAGGAACCTTGGAATGAAATAGTCCCGCTGCTCTTGCGTCATGCGCAGTTCAAACCAATCGCGCGCACGCCTGGCCGTCAGCATAAAGTAATAGGCGGTGCCGATGTCGGCGGCGGCCAGTTCTTCGGCAATCAGACAGGCGGTCAGGTGATCGGAGGCGCCAGCGCCACCATTTTCCTCCTGCAACACGAAGGTCCTAAAACCAAGTTGCGAGCCCTTTTTGAGGACGTCCCACGGGATACGGTCTTCCCAGTTCGGCCGGCTGTCGAGATCCAGCGCGACGGGCTTGATCTCCTTCTCGGCGAATTCGCGTGCCAGTTGTTGAAAGGCCCGCTGCTCATCGTTAAGCCGGATATCGAACATCATTAACTCCGTCGTATGAGCTGATTACCCCGGAGGCTGACAGGGTAGCCTCACGGATGTAGCAGCAGTTTGCCTAGCACCGCGCCGCTCTCGAGCATTTCATGGGCGCGTCTTGCCTCCGCGAGCGGCAGGCGCGCATGAATGCGCGGATGAAGTTTGCCGGCGGCAAGCATGTCGATGATGGTACGCATGCCGGCGCGGCGCTCTTCGACGAGGTGGTCCCAAGTGTGAATCGTGAATTGACGCACCGCCGGTGAGTTCTTGCTCGCGCGCAATGTCGGCTGCAGATCGAGCTGCGCCTTTCCGCCGAGAGAGCCATAGATTATGAGAATGCCGCAGGGCGCGAGCAACGCGATGTTATCGGGAATGGTCGGTCCGCCGACTGGATCGATGATGATGTCAACACCGCGACCGCCAGTGATCTCGTCGATGCGCTTGCCAACCTTTTCGGTCTTGCGGTTGATGACGTGGTCGCCCCCCAATTCGCGGGCGAAGTGGGCCTTCTCCTCGCTACCGACGACGCCGATCACGACGATGTCCATTGGCTTTGCCAAGTCGATCAGGGCATTCCCCATGCCTCCGGCGGCGGCGTAGATGAGCACGCTCTGACCCTTCCGCGGCCGCACCGAATCATTGAGGAGGTGATAGGCGACCTGATAGTTGGCGAGCGTTGCCGCGGCATCGAGGTCGATTCCGTCGGGAAGAAGAAACGTCGCGTCGGCGGGCGTTGCAATGTATTCGGCATAATGGCCGCCGCGCTGGGGACGTTCGCGCGCCGTGGCGTATACGCGCTCGCCGGGCCGGCGCGACGTGACGCCCGGCCCGACCTTCTCGATCACGCCGGAGATTTCTGTACCGGGCGTCGCCGGGAGCGGCGGCATAAAGCCGTAAGTGCCGGAGCGGATCAGCACATCGGGCATGCCCACACCGATCGCGTGCGCCCGGATCAGGACTTCGCCTGGCTTCGGTTCCGGGACGGGGACATCGAGACATTGCAGGACGCTGGGCGGACCCGGCTCGCTGAACTGGATGAGCCTCATCGTCTATCGTCTCCCGAAGGGCAGCATCGCCGAGTATAAGGCCTAATACATTGCGGATAGCGAACTGTGCTTCCGCATCGCAACATCATTGGCCGCGCATGTCCGCTAAGTGCCAGGAGCGGACTCTTGTGCGGCAGAAAAAAGATGGCGCCCCCTTCCGTCCGAGCGCAAGCCTGATGTAATCGTTTTCCTATAGCCGCCAGCGGGACTTGCCGAATCCCGATTAATGCAACGGCGGGCAAGGGTGCCATCGGCGCGCCCCCACCCAAGGGTAGCGCGCCCATGCCCAAACTCTACGAAGCCCTCGCAGAAGCGTTCCATGCGGAGGGAGTAGAGACGCAGTTCGTCCTCTTGGGCGACGGCAACATGCACTGGTCCACCGCCTTTGCCAAACTGCCGGGCGTGCACACGGTCCACGTCAGGCACGAGCACGTCACCGTTGCGGCGGCGACGGCCTACAACGTCGCCACCGGCAAGATCGCCGTCGCCTGTGTCACGTGTGGTCCCGGCCTGACCCAGGTGATGACGGCGCTACCGGCCGCGGTTCGCGCCCGGTTGCCGATGGTGGTGTTCGCCGGCGAGTCGCCGATCAACGCCAAGTTCTACAACCAGGCCATCGACCAGGCGCCCTTGGTGGCGGCGACCGGCGCGCATTACATCGCCGCGCACAGCGTGCCACGCATGATGGATTACGTGCGCGAGGCCTTCCACATCGCCAAGGTCGAGCGGCGTCCGGTGGTGCTGGGCATTCCGTACGACCTGCAAAAGGTCGAGTACATGGCCAACCAGCCCTACGAGACCTCCGCGATGTACCAGCCCAAGGTTGGGCGCATGCACCCCGATCCCGAGATCGTGGCCGATGCGGTCGAGCGGCTGGCGGCGGCCAAGCGGCCCATCGTCCTCGGCGGCCGCGGCGTCTTGTGGTCGGGCGCGCGCGACGCGGTCATCAAGCTCGCCGATCGCTGCGGCGCGCTTCTATCCAACACGCTGCCTGCGCGCGGTCTGTTCCACGACCATCCGTTCGGGCTCGGCATCGCCGGCAGCTATTTCACGTCGCTGGGCCGCGAGATGTACGAGTCCGCGGACGTCGTGCTCGCGGTCGGCGCCAGCCTGTCCTTTTACGTCGGCGGCGGACACTTCTGGCCGCAGGCCTACAAGATTCAGATCGACGACGCTCCGCGCGGCTTGCGCGACGGGTTGAAGGCCGCCGATCTCTACGTCAAATCGGACGCACTCATCGGCATCGAAGCAATCCTTGCCGGCCTCGACAAGAAGCTCGGCGCCGGCAAGCCGACGGCAGCGGCGATCCGCACGAAAGAGCTTGCCCATCGGATCGCGACCGAGCCGCCGGACTCGATGGCGTTCGACATCGCGCCGGGCGAGCTCGATCCGCGCGAGGCGATCAAGGCCATCGACGCGGTCGTTCCGAAGGATTGGGACATCGTCACCGGCGGCGGCCATCAGGCTTATTTCAACGCCCAGATGCGTGGCAGACCGGCGGAGCGCTACACCACGGTCCGTGAATTCGGCGCGGTCGGCAACGGCCTCTCCTATGCGCTGGGGATTGCGGCCGCGCGCCGGCAGGGCTCTGCGGGCAAGGTCGTGCTGTTCGAAGGTGATGGCGGACTCCTATTCAACATCCAGGAGCTTGAGACAATCAAGCGTCTGGGTATTCGCATCCTGATCTGCGCGATGAACGACGGCGGATACGGTTCGGAATTCCACAAGCTGCGCGCCGACGGTCTCGACGACAGCCTGGCTCTGTTCGGCCGGCCCGCGCTCGACAACATCGCGCGCGGCTTCGGCCTGCGCGGAAACGAGATACGCGATGTGTCGGTCATTCCGAAGCTGTTCGCCGACTTCGATGCGCAGGGCGAAAGCGAAATCTGGAACATCCAGATCTCCGACCAGGTCACGGCGCCGGTGATCCGCCAGACCATCAAACGCGGGCACGGCAATATGTGAGGAGTTTGATCGGGTTGGCGTTTTTGGCCGGATAAGGAGATGGCGTGACGGCCGCTTGCCGTCAGTCGCCGAATACGGCCACCCCACAATCAAGCAACGCTCTCAGGTCCGCTACGAATCAAAAGTTGGAGTAAAGACCCTTCACGTCGATGTTCGCTTTCGCGATCAAAAATCCCAAAAATCCTCTTGACTTTATTCCTAATGCATATATTCCTATATCCAGCCACCCCGCGCGAGGGGCGTTCTGCAGGACACTGCGAAACGTGGGGTGGCGGCGGCGCCCGCTGTTGCGGCTTGTAACCGCAACACCGGGAGGCCCCGGCCAGCCGTCCGCCGGCATTACGACCGGCTGCCCCTTTGAGGGCTGGACGCGGCGGGAACGAAGGCGGGCGGAAGCCCGCCGGATAAGGGGCGCCAAGTGCGGCGCCCCCTCTAGTCCCGCCCGGAAGTTACGGCGCCGGGGACAGAAAAGCCGCAGGTGGAGCGCCGGAAGGCGGCGCGCCCGCCGGGCTTCCAAGCTTGCGCAAACCGCGCCGGCTTGTTTGCGCGCGGCGCGGCCCGCCTTCAAGGCGGGAAGTCGGTGGCTTGCGCCTTTCGGTGCTCCACCCCCTCGCAACCTTCGTTGCGGGGGCGAAGGCCCCAGGAACCGGCGCGGTTTCGCGCGCGGTGGCGATCGCGCGCGCCTATGACGATTTTAGCGGCTACCGGCCGGCGGATGCCGTTGCTACATAGGGTTGGAGGGCGGCGCTGCGTTGAGGAATACTGCGGCATGTTCGATTCTTTCATGAAGCTGATTGGGGGCGAGGGCGACGGCGGCAAGCACCCCGAGCGCTACGACGAGAACGACTATCGCCTCGCCGCCGCGGCGCTGCTGATGCATGCCGCCACCATCGATGGCGCGGTTTCGCAGGCCGAGCGCGACAAATTGCATGCGGTGATCATGCAGCGCTTCAATCTCGATGCCGCCGCCGCCGATACGCTGATCGAGAAGGCCACCGAAGTCGAGCGGGAGGCCATCGATCTCTACAAGTTCACGGCAAATCTCAATCGCACGCTCGACCACCGCGGCCGCGCGCGCATCGTCGAAATGTTGTGGCAGATCGTCTACGCCGACGGGGTCATCACCGAATTCGAGGACAATCTGATTTGGCGGGCGGCGGACCTGCTGGGCATTTCGCGCAACGAGCGCATCGCCCTGCGCGAGCAGGTGATGGCGTCGCGCGGGGGCGGGGGCGGCACGAAACAATGAGCGGCTTGCGGCCCGTCACCGTGATCACCGGCGCCTCGGCCGGGATCGGCACAGCGCTGGCGCGCGTGTTTGCCCGCCACGGTCACGAGTTGGCGCTGGTTGCGCGGCGCGAGGACCGGTTGCAGGCGCTCGCCGACGAAATCGCCGCGACCGGCAAACGCAAACCGCTGGTGATCGCCGCCGACCTGCAACATCCCGGTGCCGCCGGCGCGATCGCCGAGGCGCTCGCCGCCCACGGCGTCGAGCCGCAATTCATGGTCAATAATGCCGGCTTCGGCCTGATCGGCCTTGCCGGTGCGCACGACCGCGATGAATTGCTGGCGATGATCGACGTCAATGTGCGCGCGCTCACCGAATTGTCGCTCGCCTTCATCGATAGTCTGGTGCGTCACAAGGGCGGCCTGCTCAATGTGGGCTCGATGGCCGGCTTCCTGCCCGGGCCCGGCATGGCGGTCTATTACGCGACCAAGAGCTACGTGTTGTCGTTGAGCGAGGCGCTGCATAGCGAACTTAAAGGCCGCGGCGTGCGGGTGACGCTGCTGGCGCCGGGGCCGGTGCCGACCGAATTCGCCGAACGCGCCGGCGTCGGCGGCGGGTTGGCGCCGGGGCCGCTCACCCAGAGCGCCGAGCGCGTGGCCGAGCTTGGCTTTCGCGGGCTGATGCGGGGGCAGCGCATCGTGGTGCCCGGGCTCGCCAACAAGCTGCTGGCTTCCGTGCTTCCGCTTTTCCCGCGCCGCCTGCTGTTGCACCTGGTGGATTCCCGCCAGAGCCGGCGCAGGTCCGCGCGGGGCACATAGCCACCGTTCGCTGCGCGAGCTTTGCAAAATACGGCAAAGCGGCTACGAGTTGGCGTCGAACCGCCATGTTGAAGCCGGTCCTCATTATCGTTCACCAGGAACATTCCTCGCCCGGCCGGGTCGGCCAGGGGCTGGCGAAGCTTGGGTTTCCGCTCGATATAAGACGTCCGCGCTTCGGCGATCCGCTGCCGGAGACCATGGAGGCGCATGCCGGAGCCGCGATTTTCGGCGGCCCGCAAAGCGCCAACGACACCGACGACTTCCTCAAGGCCGAAACCGATTGGATCGGCGTGCCGCTGCGGGAAAAAAAGCCGTTTCTCGGCATCTGTCTCGGCGCCCAGATGATGGCGCGCCATCTCGGCGCCCGCGTCTATCCGCATCCGCAAGGTCATGCCGAAGTCGGCTATTACCCGATCCGCCCGACCGCGGCCGGGCGCGAAGTCTGTCCTGACTGGCCCGACCACGTCTATCAATGGCATCGCGAGGGCTTCGATCTGCCGGCGGGCGGGGAATTGCTGGCCGAGGGCGACGGCGCCTTCGCGGTGCAGGCGTTCCGCTACGGCACTGGCTATTCGCTCCAGTTCCACCCCGAAGTCACCCACGCCATGATGTATCGCTGGCTGGTGCGCGGGGCGCATCGCATGACCCTGCCCGGCGCCAAGCAGCGCCAAGAACACATCGCCGACCGCGCCGTGCACGATCTCGCATCGCGCAACTGGCTCGCCGCGTTCATCGGTCACTGGATCGGCCGCAAGGCGGCCAATCAGCCGGCCGAAGCCACCTCCTGAGCGGCGTTTGCTGCGCGGCGCCGCGTGCGGCCGCGGCGAGATTTGCTGGCAGGTGCTGCGCAACGCCGCCGAGCCGCTAAAGCGCGGCTTCGGGTTCCGGCTGCTCGAGGGCAGAATCAAGGCTGAGCGCGGCGGCACCAGCAGCCTAACCTACGCGCCGGAGGGCCTGCGCTGCGAATTCCTCTTCCCCTTGGAACCGGCGACCATCGACACTGCGCCGGGGGCGGATTGGGCGATTTGACCAAAGAAAAACCCGCCATCGCTAATGCTTCGGCGGGCAGCTAGCGATCAGCCTGCGGCGGGCCCGCGATCGAAAGCGCTAAGCAAATTGAGGCCCGGGCGGCAATCAGTGGCCGGTAACGTATTGCACCGTGCCGAGGGCGAAAAGCGTCTGATTGTCGATCTCGCCGCTGGCCTTTATCCCAAAGTGGTCCTGGTATTTGCGAACGGCGGCTCTTGTCCTGGGGCCGATGACTCCATCGATCGGGCCTGGATCAAAACCTTTCGCCTGGAGCGTAGCCTGGATCTTCCGGACGACGTCGCGGCCGAGATTGGGCACCGCGTCCATGTTCAAATTTCTGATAGCCGCCGATTGATCGACCTGGGAAGTTGCCGGCAAAGTCGCCGCTCCGAGCAACGACGCTGCCGCGATGGTGGCAATGACGAGCTTTTTCACGAAACTCTCCCCCGAAAAGTAAGTTGCAGGTTTCCGAATATTAGACATCAACCGCTGTGGACCCACTTCCTGGAGGCTTATTTTTCGTCTTTGACCACGTTGACCGTGATTGGTTGGGAATACACGGGAGGATTATGCGGTATGTGTTTTTCGTCGCCGAGCAGCAGCTGAATCTTGTGCTTGCCCAAAGGCAAGGTGACCGTTGCCTCTGTCTGGCCGGCGCCGAAGTGCAGGTGATGGAAGTCATTCGGAATTGGCTGGTCGAGCGGCGGCAGAGCCGTGTCGATCAGGACATGGTGGTGACCGGTGTTCGGTTTTGCGATACCCGCCGGCGCGACACCCATATTTTCGAGACCGAAGTGAAGGGTGACGTGCTGGTGAACCACCGAACCGTCATGCAGGCCGACGAAATAAACCTTGGCACCGTCCGGCGAAGGCGTGCGCAGCGATGGGTCGGCAACCCGCACCGTGATGCGCTTGGAAAACAGCGGCGGGTTGTGCGGGATGTGGTCCTTGTCCGCGAACAGAAGCTGAAGGGTATGCTCGCCCGGCTTCAGCGTGACCGCGGCCTGGGTCTGGCCAGCGCCGAAATGCAGGTGATTGAAATCGTTCGGGATCGGCTGGTCGAGTGGCGGCAGATCGGTATCGACCAGCAGATGGTGATGGCCTGAATTGGCGCGATCGGAGCCTGCCGGGGCGACCCCCATATTCTTAAGCCCAAAATAGACAGTAAATTTCGGGGGAACGGCCGCACCATCCTTGAGTTGAGTGAAATAGACCGCGGCGCCGGGAGCCGACGGCGTCGGTCCGCCTTTCGGCACCACGGTGACATGAATACGCGCCGACATCACCGGAGGGGTGTGCGGAACGTGGTTCTTGTCGCCCATGATTAGCTGCAAAGTGTGCGGGCCCGGCTTGAGCGAAATTTCCGTCTCGGTCTGGCCGGCGCCAAAGTGCAGGTGCTTGAAGTCATTGGGAATTGGACGATTAAGCGGCGGCAAGTTGGTATCGACGAGCAAATGGTGATGGCCTGAATTCGGCAGGTCCGAACCGGCGGGGGCAACGCCCATATTCTTCAGGCCGAAAAAAATCTTCAGCTTTTCCGGAATGCTGGCGCCGTCCTTGACGTTGACGAAATAGACCTCCGCGCCGGGCGGGGACGGGGTCAGCGCCTTGCTATCCTGCGCTCGGGTAATCGCAACGCCTGCCGTGAGCGCAACGCCCGCAAACAGCAATGCGATGACCGACGACGCGGCCTTGATCCGCTTACCCCCCACTTGCATATGCGATACTCCGCTCTCGCGCCCCGATCCTGATAATCTAAAGGAATTGCGCCCGGCTGGAAAGCGCGGTTTTCACCGATCCGCTCGCTTCGGCGCGGCTGACAATTTGAGGCAACCTAAAACCGACGAGTCGCGAGATGCCCGGGCAGGTTGCCGGTCAGTCAGGTCGGCAGCTGCCGCCGGCTCCGCTGACTGACGCCCGACATTGCTGGAGCGACGTGAAACCGCAATTTTCTGAAGCGTTCGCGTAATCCGCACACCAGTGAGAGGGCTTGCGCGCACCCTTGTTGGTGTCGCGCCCGGAACTCTTCGCCGTTTTTTTCGAGGCGCTGGGCTTCTTCTTGCTGGGCTTCTTGGGTTCAGGTTGTGGGCGCTGTTCTATTTCGACGGCGGCTGCCTTACTACCTCCCACCACGCCCAATGCGAAAAGCGTTTGGTTGTCGATCGCGCCGGTTGCCTTAATTCCAAAACGATCCTGGAACTGTTGCACGGCTTCCTTGGTCTTCTCCCCGACCACGCCGTTGAGAGGGCCCGGGTCGAAGCCCTTCGTCTTGAGCACATTTTGGACTTGCCGAACTTTGTTGCGGTCGATATCGGGCACCGCCGACATATTCAGGGTTTCTATGGATCTGCCGGTCGGGATTTTTAATTGAGCGAATTGGAGCGGATTAGCGCCCTGGCCGGCCGCCGATGTCGCGGCGAGTACCGAAAGCGACACTGCGGCGATGGTGCCAATGACGATTTTTTTCATGCGCCACACTTTGGTTCGGAAATCCCGGAGGGACCCACAAGTGGAGGAACGGTAGCGATTTTCTCCGGCGCGCGGAAGCCTCGATAAGAAGCCTGGCCGGGCGAATAGTCGCAGCCCGAGCGGTCTTGGCGGGCCATATCCGGCCTTCTTCCGGCTGGCGCCACGCGCAACTCTCAAATAGACTCGACGTTAAAAGGGCCATAGTGGGCTCGGTCCGCGCCCGCGAAGGGGTTCCCCCGACGGGTCCGGTCGACCGAGAGGGGATTAATGGCGGTCAATTTCTCGGCATGGTCGATACACAATCCGCTGCCCCCGATCGTCGTCGCCGGGGCCATCGTTGCGCTCGGATTTATCAGCTTCAACAAGTTGCCGATCACACGCTTGCCGAATGTCGACCCGCCGGTCATTTCCGTCGTGGTGGCGCAATTCGGCGTCGGTCCTTCGGAACTCGAATCGAAAGTCACCAGGACAATCGAAGACGCGGTCTCGAGTGTCGCTGGAGCCCGCCACATCAACTCCGTGATCACCGACGGCATATCGGCCACAACCATCATATTTGGATTGGAGGCCAACACCGATCGCGCACTCAACGACGTCAAAGACGCGGTAACGCGTGCGCGCGGCGATCTTCCGCGCGGTATCGATGAGCCGAGGATTCAGCGGGTCGACATTGCGGGTCTGCCGATCCTCACCTATGCCGCGATCGCGCCCGGCAAGACACCCGAGCAGCTTTCCTATTTTGTCGAGGATGTCGTCGTCCGCGAGCTGCAAGGCTTGCGAGGCGTCGGCAGCATTGACCGGATAGGGAATGTGGAGCGCGAGATAAGGGTCGGGCTCGACCCCGTTCGGTTGCAGGCAGTGGGATTAACGCCGCTCGGCGTCAGCCGCCAGCTAAGTGGCAGTAACGTCGATCTCGCCGGCGGCCGCGCCGAAATCGGCGGCCGCGATCAGGCAATCCGTACCCTTGCCGGAGCGAAAACGCTCGCCAATCTCGCCGCGACCAAAATCGGCTTGCCGACCGGTGGCGAAGTCCGGTTGGACGATCTGGGCCTCGTAACCGATACCGTCGCCGAGCCGCGCACTTTTGCGCGTTTCGACGGCAAACCGGTCGTGGGCTTCAGCATTTTTCGCGCAAAGGGGTCGAGTGACGTTACCGTTGCTGAAGTCGTTGCGGCGCGTGTCAAGGCCATCGAAAAGGAACATCCGGAAGTCGATCTCAAACTGATCGATTCATCCGTTCCCCAAACGCTCGGAAACTATTACTCGGCGGTGGATACGCTGTACGAGGGCGCGATCCTCGCGGTGGTCGTGGTGTTTCTGTTTTTGCGCGACTGGAGAGCGACCATTATCGCGGCGATCACGTTGCCGCTGTCGATCTTTCCGGCCTTTTGGGCCATGTACGTTCTGGATTTCTCACTGAACATGGTGAGCCTGCTGGCGATCACGCTCAGCACCGGAATTCTGGTCGATGACGCGATCGTCGAAATAGAAAACATTGCGCGTCATATGCGGATGGGCAAGACGCCGTATCAGGCCGCGCTCGACGCGACCAATGAGATCGGGCTCGCCGTCATCGCCATCAGCTTTACCATTGTCGCGGTGTTCATACCGGCGAGTTTCCTGCCGTCGATTCCGGGACAGTTCTTCAAGCAATTTGGCGTAACGGTTTCGGTGCAGGTCATGTTTTCATTGCTCTGCGCGCGAATGATAACGCCGATGCTCGCGGCCTATTTCCTAATACCGCATAACTACAAGGAAGAGACTGAAGGGCGCATTATGAAGCACTACTCCCAGGCTCTCACCTGGGCGGTAAGGCATCGTTTCTTGACCATCGCCGCGGGTCTGATTTTTTTCGCCCTGTCGCTGGCGAGCGGGGGGCTGCTGAAGTTGGGTTTTCTACCCGACGCCGACATTTCGCGCTCGACGCTTGCCATTGAGCTGCCGCCCGGCTCGCAACTCGCCGATACCGAAACCGTAACCGATCTCATTGCCAGCCGTCTGCGCCGCCGGCCGGAGGTGCAGAGCGTCTTTGTTAACGGCGGAAGAATTCCAAATGGCACGTTGGGGGTTCGCAACGCCACGCTGATCGTCAACGCCGTGCCGAAATCGGAAAGGTCGATTTCGCAGCGTCAGCTCGAACACGAGATCAGCAAAGATCTCTTGGACATTCCGGATATTCGCTACTGGTTCGTCGACGAGAACGGTCAGCGCAACATTACGTTGATCGTCACGGGGCAGGACAGCAACACGGTTGCAAACGTTGCATCGGAGATCGCCACTCAGATGCGGCGGCTCACGATGGTATCGAACGTCTTGTCGTCCGCGACGCTCAATCGACCGGAACTTCGGATATATCCGCGCCGAGACCTGGCTGTTCGTCTAGGCGTTTCGACCGAAGGGCTGTCGGAAACCATTCGTGTTGCGACGGTCGGCGATGTCGCGCAAGCACTTGCAAAGTTCAATGACGGCGACCGAATTGTTCCTATTCGTGTCCTGCTGGATGAAAAGGCGCGCGCCGATCGGAAAGTTCTTGAACAGATTCGCGTGCCGTCTCAGCGCGGCAGCGTAGTGCCGCTCAATGCGCTTGCCGATATAACGTTTGGCGAAGGTCCCGTCAGCATCGCCCGCTATGACCGCCAACGCGAAGCAAGGGTCGAAGCGGATCTGGTCGCCGGTTCGACGCTCAGTGACGCGAGTTCCGCCATCGATGCGCTGCCGGTCATGAAAAATCTGCCGCCCGGCATCACGGTCAACGCGGGAGGCGACGCAGAGTTGCAGGCGGAGCTGTTCGGCGGATTTGGCGCGGCCATGCGAAACGGCCTGGTGATGGTCTATGTGGTCCTTGCCGTTCTTTTCGCCAGTTTGCAGCAGCCGTTGACGATTTTGTTTTCGCTCCCGTTGTCCATCGCCGGCGCGATCTTGGCGCTGCTCGTGACGTTCTCGCCGATCACCATGCCGGTGGTCATCGGAATCCTGATGTTGATGGGCATCGTCACCAAGAATGCGATCATGCTGGTCGACTTTGCCGTGGAATCGATGAGCGCGGGCGCCGACCGTACGACCGCCATTATCGAAGCCGGTCGAAAGCGCGCCCGGCCGATCGTGATGACGACAATCGCAATGACGGCAGGAATGGCGCCAAGCGCCTTGGCGCTCGGCGCCGGCGGCGAGTTTCGGTCTCCGATGGCGATCGCGGTGATCGGCGGACTCATCGTGTCGACGTTCCTGTCGTTGCTTTTTGTGCCGGCCTTTTTCACGGTCATGGACGATGTGGGTGGTTTTACGTGGCGTTTATTCAAACACCTCATGGGACCGGGGGATGCAGCGACGCCAGGGAGCACCGGAAAGGCCGGTCATCCCGCAGAATGAGCGCCACATTTGGATCGCGTGTACGCGGCCGGCCTTCGTAGGCGGCCACCCGAAGGTGTACAACCAGCGAAATGAGCGACAGAGACTGCCGCTGCCGAAAGGCGGAACTCATGGTTCCGCTGGGCCGCGAACGGTAACGAATCGACGAGCGACACTCGCTCGGCTGCTTCGCCGGCTAGCGGACGGGGTGGCGGCAAATATCGGCAAGGGGTGCCTGCGCGCGCCTTTTCTGGCGGTTGTCCGGGACCGGCAATCTGTTTAGACTTTGAAAGTCAGCGAATAATCGGGAGGTTTGGGGGGAAGGAGATCGATGGCTTGCAAGCTTTCGGGGAGGGGCCGAAGAGCAGGGAGCCAACATTCTACGACAGGTTCTCCTTTGCAATTGTAATGCGAAACAAAACAGCAAGAACGCACATGCGTTTGCACAACTGTGCCGACAAAGCGGGAGCCGGGATACGCGTCCCTCTTTTTTGGCTGAGTATTTTTTTTGCAGCGGTAATGCTGACGACGTCGGCATTGGCCCAGAACAAAGACGATCGTGTGGCGCTCGTCATCGGCAATGCGAAGTATCCCGACGCCGGAACGCCGCTGCGCACCCCGATCAATGATGCGACGAAGTTGGCGGAGGTGCTTCGCCGCAATAAATTCAGCGTGGATTTCAAGACAAACCTCGGCAAAAAGGACATGCAGCGCGCGATCGATGCCTTCACCGGCAAGATCAAGGACGGCACGACTGCGCTGTTTTACTTCAGCGGGGTCGGGCTCCAGGTCGGCCGGCGCAGCTATCTGATTCCGACCAACGCTCAAATCTGGACCGAGGCCGACGTACGCCGCGATGGCGTCAGCGTCGATGCGCTGCTCGCGGAGGTGCAGCGCAAAGGAGCGAAGGTAAAGATCGTTATCATCGATGCCGCGCGACGAAATCCGTTCGAACGTCGATTTCGCGCATCGCCCGCGGGCCTTGCTCCAATTGAGGCGCCCACCGGCACGCTCGTGTTGTACTCGGCGGCGCCCGGCAAGTTGGTCGAAAACGATAACAGTGGCGGAACGAGCCTGTTCGCCAGCGAACTGATCAAGGAACTCGATAAACCGAACCTGAGCGCAGAGCAGGTGTTCAACCGCACCCGCATCAGCGTGTCGCGCGCCTCACGCGGTGCGCAGGTTCCTTGGGTTGCGTCTTCTCTGCTTGAAGAATTTAATTTCCGGGCAAAATCGTCGGGCGTGGCGATGACCACGCCGCCGGCTGGAGCTTCCTCACCGTTTCCCCCAGCGCCGAAGAAGCCTGCGCAACCGCCGCCGCCCCCCACTGCGGCACCGCCGCCAAAGCAGCCCGCTCAAGCGACTTTGTCGCCGCCGCGTGAGCCGCGCAAGGATCTAAAGCCCGGCGATACGTTCCGCGACTGTGCGGAATGTCCCGAACTTGTGGTCTTGCCGGCCGGTTCGTTCCAAATGGGATCGTCAAAAAACGACCGTGAAAGGCCGGTTCACGAGGTCAGGATCGCGAAGCCGTTCGCTATCGGCATTCGCGAGGTGACCTTCGAGGAATGGGACCGGTGCGCGAGCGACCACGGCTGCAAGTTCCGCCCCGGCGATCGGGGCTGGGGACGCGGCAGCCGCCCGGTCATCAATGTGAGCTGGGTTGATGCAAAAGAATTCGTGACCTGGCTGTCTCAGAAAACGGGCCAAGTCTATCGGCTGCCGTCGGAAGCCGAGTGGGAATATGCGGCGCGTGGCGGAACCAGCACCGACTTTTTTTGGGGTCGCAGCATTGGCGCCCGCCATGCCAACTGTCGGCAATGCAGCACCGGTGAAACCGAACAGACTTTTCCGGTCGGTACATATAAGGCAAACCCATTTGGCCTTTTCGACACCGCGGGCAATGCGGCGGAGTGGGTCGAAGACTGCTGGAATGACGACTACCGCGGCGCCCCGACGAATGGTTCGGCCTGGACCAAGGGGCAATGCCGGCTGCGCGTCTTGCGCGGCGGATCGTTTGACAGTGAGTCAGAATATGTGCGGTCGAATTCGCGCTTCAGGTACGATATCGACGTGCGTTACTCCGGCAACGGCTTCCGGGTGGTCCGGGAATTGCAATAATTTGCAATGGGGTGACGTGACACACGAAATAATAAGGCCGAGCAATATGGTTGCAGCCGATCATGGAGCCGTGGTGACTCGGAATTTCCGGTGCCGGCCGTGAAACATTTTTATGCGGCGGCAATCGGTGCTGCGGGGATGATTCTTATTGGCGGATCAACCATCGCCGCCGCGCCGGTCGGAAGGGCCGTTGCCGCCGATGCCGATTCTCTCCCCGCAGCACAGGTGGTCGTGATTCGCGCGAAGAACGCCTGCTTTTCCGAAGCCGTTCACGTCACCGGCTTTCTGGTTGCCCGCAAAGAGGCGGTCGTGACGATCGAGGCCCCGGGATTTCAAGTCGCCGAGGTGCTGGCGGGCGAAGGCGACCAAGTGAGGGCGGGTCAAGTACTCGCGCGGTTGACGCGCGCGAACGGCCAAGGGGCAAATTCCAGTGCTGCCGCAAAAACCACCATGACCTTGAAGACGCCTGTGTCCGGCGTGGTCTTGCGCAGCGCCGCGGTTGTGGGTGCGACGGCCGCCTCCTTGCGGCAGCAGCCGCTGTTTCTCATCGCCGTCGATAACCAGATCGAGCTCGAGGCGGAAGTCCCGAGCATACATTTGCCATCGCTTTCCCCCGGACAAAGAGCGCGAATCCTCATTGATGACAACCGCGAGGTGTCCGGCTGGGTTCGGCGGGTGCCTTCCACGGTCAATCACAGTACCCAACTTGGGCCGACCCGCATTGCGTTGGAGACGGTTTCGGGGCTTCGGGTCGGAATGTTTGCCCAGGCCACCGTCGATGCCGATCGAAGCTGCGGGATATCAGTTCCGCGCTCGGCGGTCACTTACCAAACCGGCGGCACGAGCGTTCAGGTTGTGCGTGGAAACGTCATCGAGACGCGCCGGGTTCAGGTCGGGCTCCACTCGGACACGGATACCGAAATTCGTTCGGGCCTGCAGGAGGGCGACATGGTCGTCGCCAACGCCGGCAGTTCGCTGCGCAACGGCGACAAGGTGACCCCGATCGTCTCTAGTGCCTTGCGCACGGAACTGCCATGATGGCCGAGCGATAGTGGTTGGCTCGCGATGTTTACAGCAAGCAGGACGGCGGTTCTGATGCATTTTCCGTTTGCCGTCTGGATTAGGGTGCGCGGCCGCTGCCCGGACGTCCGGCTGCTTTCGGCCGGTTCATTGTCGCCCGGTTTATTGACGCGCGCGGCTGCAATCCTTGCTGCAATGAGCTTCGTATATTTCGGCTCCACGGTGCGGTCGTCGGCTGCCGAGCCGGGCGATCTGGGCCCGAACCCCGATCTGGCAGTGACGGTCGTCACGGCAAAGCAGATGTGCTTTGTCGACAAACTTCAGGTCACCGGGATACTCGTTCCACGGACCGAAATTCTTGTGCGGCCGGAACAGGAAGGATTGCAGGTCGCGGAGGTTCTCGTCGAGCCGGGCGCGACGGTGGTGTCCGGTCAGGTGCTGGCACGGCTGGCGCCTCCGGAAGGCTCCAAAAATAACAACCTTGTCACGGTGCGGGCGCCGGCGGCGGGCGTCGTCAGCGCCGTGTCGGCAGTGATTGGGACGACGGCGTCGGCCCAAGGGCAACCGCTCTTTCGTATTGTAAAGGGCGGCGAGCTCGAACTCCAGGCCGAAGCGCCAGCAAGTGCGCTGTCCCGCCTCGCGCCCAATCAAGTGGCCCTGGTCGAGATCATCGGCGTCGGTGGATTGGCGGGGAAGGTGCGGGATTCTTCGATCGCCATCAACCCGCAGACGCAGCTCGGGGAAGTCCGCGTGTTCGTCGGCAACGATCGTTCGCTGCGGGTCGGCGCTTTCGGCCGGGCGACGATTGATGTCGGGCGAAGCTGCAGCGCGGCCGTTCCATTGTCGGCGGTCTTGTACGGACAGGACGGCACCGTCGTGCAGGTGGTGCGCGACAACCGGGTCGAGACGCGAAGCGTGAAGGTCGGCCTGATCGATTCGGGAAAGGCCGAAATTAGCGAGGGGCTCTCCGACGGCGACGTGGTCGTCGCCCGCGCCGGGGCGTTCTTGAAAGACGGCGACCGCGTTCGACCGATGAAAGCACCGGACGCCACGGCCGCTAAGTGAGGTCGGCCGGGCTCGGCGATCGCCGCTCCTTGTTGAAAACTCCGGCTGCTGAAAAATTGCGCCCGAAGGGGCTGGATGGTGGAGCCGAGGGGATTTGAACCCCTGACCTCCTCATTGCGAATTTAAGTTTTTACAATTCCCGACGCTTCCCGATAATTCCTAGTCCGCTTGAACTGGCCTGCTTATCTCGGCCAAACAGACACCAAATAGCAGCCGGCCAAATTCCTTGAATTTCCCACCGGCTGGTCACCCGGTGGTCACCCGAGCGGCTTGAAAGAAATCGCGTGGCACGCCATAGGCTGACAAAGCGAATAGTCGAGGCGATTAGCGGCTGCGGTTAATCGCTATACGACGTGGGATGCCCAGCTTCCGGGCTTCGGAGTTCGCGTTAACTCGTCGGGGCAGAAGACGTTCTATCGTCAGATATCGACCGAAGGGCCGCTCAGAAAAGAGATACGTGACAATAGGACGCTATGGCGAATTGACTGTGGATGAGGCCAGAGAACAGGCCAAACGAATACTGGGGTCCGTGGCGAATGGAGAGGATCCCGCCCACGAAGCCGCGAAAGGCGCGGCGCCCACTCTGGCCGTGTCGCTGCCGAATTTCTGAAAGACCACGTCGCCGCTAAACGAAAGCCAAAAACGCTTTCATCTTACACTCACGCATTACATTACCATCGTTCTCCCCAAGCTCGGCCATGAGCGACTTAGCGAAGTGACCCGCGCCGACGTTAGCAGATTCCATTCCTCGCTCGCGGCCCACCCATACATGGCCAATTATGTCGTGGTGGTAATAAGCTCCCTCTATGGATGGGCGGAGCGCCGAGAAATTGTGCCAGAAGGCTGCAAAATCCTGCTCGTCGCGTCGAGAAGTTCCGCGAGAGCCGCCGCGAACGGTTTCTCTCCCGTGAGGAATTTGCGCGCCTGGGCGCCGCGCTGCGCGAGGCCGAGACGATCGGCATTCCCTACGAGGTCGACGAGACTAAGCCCACGGCAAAGCACGCGCCGAAGTCGGAGAACCGGCGCGTCGTCGTCGCGCCGGACGCCGTCGCGGCGATCAGGCTGCTGATGCTTACCGGCTGCAGGCTGCGGGAGATCTTGCATCTGCGATGGCGAGAAGTTGATCTCGAGCGCGCGCTCTTGCTGTTGGAGGATTCGAAGACAGGGCGAAAGACTGTGGTGCTTGGCGAAGCGGCGATGGCTGTTCTGGCCAAGGTGCCGCGCGCGGGCGATTACGTCTTTCCCGGTGGTGCAGGCGACGCTCCGCGGAGCGACTTGAAGCGGCCTTGGAAGCTGATTAGGCGCCGCGCCGGTCTGCAAGGGCTGCGCGTCCACGATCTCCGGCATTCGTACGCATCGGTGGCGGCGGGGGCGGGGCTCGGCCTGCCGATTATCGGGAAGCTGCTCGGCCACACGCAGTTTTCTACTACAACGCGATATACACACTTGGCCGACGATCCACTTCGCCGCGCATCTGAGTTGGTATCTGCCGAAATCGCGACATCAATTCTTCAAGCTGACGCGGTCACCTAGAGGCAGCTCAATTCACAATCCACCCCGCTATTCCGGTTTTGCACGGTTGCGGCGCCCACCAGCCTTTTTTCGCGGCCTTTCGAGCTGAACGGTTGTCTTTCCCTTTTCTCTATTCCGGTTGCGCTGATTATAAATGAGCTCCCAAGTCGCCATGACCGCTTGTTCTGAAGCCGGCGGACGCGGGACACTGAGTGCTCTGATAATCGGCCAGGCGAACGAGACGAAAGACGAGCTACGTTGCGCTTTGATGCGGTGAACGCCGGTTTTCTTGCTTCCGCTTGCCTCAATGTAAATTGGCTCGATATTCAAAAGGAATCGCCCAAGCCCGATCAACAACGGTACATCACCAGGCTTCACCGACGCCCGTCCTCCGGACTCTCAGGCGGCCTTCCTGGCCTTGGGCGCGCCGACCGGCTTCACGCGCGCGAGCAGGTCGTCCAGCTCGCCGGCTCGGGCCGCGCCGATCAGGCCGTCGATCAGCGCCGGCAGCTTGTCCCTCGACGCTACGGCGATGCCGGCCTTGCCCCGCTCAAACTCGATCGGCTTCGTGCCGTGGTAGACGGACATGACCAGGTGACCCGAGGCGTCGGCGCGCCACCAGGGCCGGACCCGCTGTCGCTTCTCGACCTGCCGGCGCTCGTCGCCCTTGCCCGTCCAGCGCTGGACGACGCGGACGTAGGAGGCGTCGGCCAAGAGGGCCTTCTGCTCCTCGAGGCGTTCGACGAGCTTGGCCCGGCGGCTGGCGACGGGGTCCTGGGTGCGGGCCGGGACGGCGGTGAAGGTGAGGTTCTTGAGGATCGGCATGGTCTATCTCCGTGGTTGGGGGAGATAGGATTATATTCAGTAGCGGAAAATTAGTACATGGCGCGGTTTTCGTTGTGATGGTGCGGGAAACGTCGATGTTGGTCACCAGACTAAATCGTCGATGATCCGTAAGCTCCTTGCCCCGGTCCCAGGTCAGCGACTTATACAGCTCATCCGGCAGCTTTTTTGCCTGCTTGATGAGCGCAGAGATGACCGTCTGCGTGTCCTTGTTGGTCACTTTCGCTAGCATCACGTAACGCGTGTGACGTTCGACCAAGGTCGCGATGTAGCTGTTCTTCGACCCGGACAACAGGTCGCCTTCCCAATGGCCAGGCACAGCCCGATCTTCAACCGCTGCCGGCCGCTGACGGATCGAGACGATGTCCTTGATCTGCCCCCGGCCATCGCCATTGAGACCCGCCTGTTTCGATCGGCGGATGGTCCGTCTCGATCGAAGATAGCCGAGCAGCTCCTTCTTAAGCACCCCGCGGGCTTGAACAAACAGACTGCGATAGATCGTCTCGTGGGACACGTGATAACTTTCATCGCCAGGGTGGGCTCTCTTCAGCCAGCCGGCAACCTGCTCGGGCGACCAGTTCAATCTGAGCTTGCTCGCCACTGCCTGTCGTAGCCGCACACTGTCCGTCAGCTTACACCGCTTCGGGCGACGAGCTCGGGCCCAGGCTGTCTCATCAGCCAATGCAGCCCGGTATCCATCATAGCCGCCATTGCGGCTGAGTTCGCGGCTCACCGTCGAGGCCGAGCGGCCCAGCAATCGTGCCATCGATCGTGCCGATTGATGCGCCGCAATGCCTCTGGATATTTCCTCGCGTTCGGCGAGTGTCAGTGCCAATCGTGAGCGACGCCGGGGTGGAGGACGAATACCACCGTGCGGCGCCACATGATTGTAAATCGATGAGGACGGCTTACCAAACGCTCGCCCGATCGCTTTGAGCGATTCTCCCCGCTGCCAGCGATCCCACAACTCCGTCTTCTCTGCCGCAGTGAACCCGCGACGAAACCTTTGATCCATCGCCACACACTCCATCTTATGCGTTTAAGATAAAGTGTTGCGTCGATTAGTTGAGACCACCACCC
>CAWFEO010000045.1:0-60545 GCA_963814885.1 uncultured Alphaproteobacteria bacterium
ACGAAGGTCGAGGCTGTCAGCCAATGCACGAAACGCTCGAAACCGTTGAAGCGCACCATGGTGCGGCCCGAGCGGCCGCCCTCGATCTTCATGGTCCCGCGCCACAGGTAGAAGATGATGAGCAGCGCGATCATGCCGAGGATGGCGATGCCGCCGACCCACTTCAGCGTGACGGTGTGAAAGGTCTGCCATTCGCGGCCCGCCGGATGGATCAGGTTGGCCGACTTCTTGTCCGGAATGCTCACGTCACCGCGGATGACGCCGCCTTTGAGCTGATGCAGGAGCTGCTGCTCGTTAGCCGGGCCGGTCGGACTGACCTGCGCGGAAACCGGCACGGGCGTGACCGTTGCGACAATGAATGCGAGCGCGAGAGCGCCGGCGATGAAGCGGATCGTAGCGATAAGCTTCGCCATAGCATTCTCTCCCCTTCTAACCAGTATTCTTGTTATCGAAACCGGCGGCGCGGGACCCCCGCACCGCCGACGTTAAATCAGCTCGCAATCGACTCGTGGTAGGCGGTCTGCCAACCCCAGGCGCCGGACCCGTAGCCGCGGGTCTTGACCCGCTCCTTGTAGATCTGGGCGATGACGTCTAAGTCGCCGGCGAGAAGCGCCTTGGTCGAGCACATCTCGGCGCACAGCGGCAGCTTGCCCTCGGCCAGGCGGTTGGCGCCGTACTTCTCGTACTCCTCCTTGCTGCCGTCGGCTTCCGGTCCGCCGGCGCAGTAGGTGCACTTGTCCATCTTGCCGCGCGAACCGAAGTTGCCGACTTTCGGATATTGCGGGGCGCCGAACGGACAGGCGTAGAAGCAGTAGCCGCAGCCGATGCACAGGTCCTTGTTGTGCAGCACGACCGCGTCCGCCGTGGTGTAGAACACGTTGGTCGGGCACACCGCCGCGCACGGCGCGTCGGTGCAGTGCATGCAGGCCATGGAGATCGAGCGCTCACCCGGCTTGCCGTCATTGAGCGTGACGACGCGCCGGCGGTTGATGCCCCACGGCACCTCGTTCTCGTTCTTGCAGGCGGTGACGCAAGCGTTGCATTCGATGCAACGGTCGGCGTCGCAAAGGAATTTCATGCGTGCCATGTCAATTCTCCCTTACTGGCGCCGTTAGGCCGCCTCAATGCGGCACAGGGTGACTTTGGTTTCCTGCATCTGCGTGACTGAGTCGTAGCCGTAGGTCCCCGTCATGTTCGATGCTTCGCCGAGCACGTAGGGGTCGTTGCCCTTCGGATACTTGCCGCGCAGGTCCTTGCCCTGCCAGTAGCCGCCAAAGTGGAACGGCATGAAGGCGACGCCGGCGGCGACACGTTCGGTCACCATGGCCATCACCAGGACCTTGCCGCCTTCCGGCGAGTGCACCCAGACCTTGCTGCCGTCCTTGATGCCGAGCTTTCCGGCATCGGCCGGGTTGATCTCGCAGAACATCTCCTGCTGCAGCTCGGCGAGCCACTTGTTGGAGCGCGACTCGTCGCCGCCGCCCTCGTATTCGACCAGACGGCCGGAAGTGAGGATGGTCGGGAACTGCTTGGAGTGGTCGTTCTTCTGGATCGACGCGTACAAGGTCGGCAGCCGGTAGGCATGGCGATCCTTGTAGGTGGCGTATTTCGGCAGCAGGTCGCGCCGGTTCGTGTACAGCGGCTCACGATGCACCGGGATCGGATCCGGGAAGGTCCACACCACGGTGCGGGCCTTGGCGTTACCGAACGGGGCGCAGCCGTGCTTGATCGCGACGCGCTGGATGCCGCCCGAGAGGTCGACCTTCCAGTTGGTCTTGTCGCCGGCGACCTTTTCGATGGCCGCCGTTTCTTCCGGCGTCAGGTCCTTCTCCCAGCCGAGCTTCTTCAGCATGGCCATGGTGAATTCCGGATAGCCGTCCTTGATCTCGGAGCCGACCGAATAGGAGCCCTCGGCCAGCAGGTTCTGTCCGTCGTGCTGGACGCCGAAGCGGGCGCGGAACGTGAGACCGCCTTCCGCCACCGGCTTGGAGGTATCGTAGAGGACCGGCGTGCCGGGATGCTTCATCTCGGCGTGCCCCAGCACGGCCACGGCAGACCGTAGTAGTCGCCGTCGACGTCGCCGCCCTTGCCGAGCAGCGTGGTCGGGTCGAACTTGTCCTGGTTGCGCCATGTGCGCCTTCAGGCGCTCCGGCGACTGGCCGGTGTAGCCGATGGTCCACATGCCCTTGTTGAACTCGCGGGTGATGTCCTCGATCACCGGCTCGTTGTTCTTCACCTCGATGTGCTTGCACAGCTCCTTTTCGAAGCCGAGCTTCTTGGCGAACAGGTACATGATCTCGTGATCGGGCTTGGCCTCGAACCAGGGCTTGAACACCCGGTCGCGCCACTGCAGCGAGCGGTTCGACGCGGTGACCGAACCGTAGGTCTCGAACTGCGTGGTGGCCGGCAGCACGTAGATGCCGTCCTTGCGGTCCGGGATGACCGCGGCGAAGGTCGGCACCGGATCGACCACGACCATGAGGTCGAGCTTCTCCATCGCCTTCTTCATTTCGGGCAGGCGGGTCTGCGAATTGACCGCGTGGCCCCAGTACACCATCGCCCGGATGTTGTTGGGCTGGTCGATGTTCTTCTTGTCCTCAAGCACGCCGTCGATCCAGCGCGAGACCGGGATGCCGGCCGATTCCATCAGCTTCTTGCTGGCGAAGCGGCCCAGGATCCAGTTGTAGTCGAGGTCCCAGACGCGCGCCCAGTGCTTCCACGAGCCGGTGGCCAGGCCGTAGTAGCCGGGCAGGCTGTGCGAGAGCACGCAGAAGTCGGTGGCGCCCTGCACGTTGTCGTGGCCGCGGAAGATGTTGGCGCCGCCGCCTTGCTTGCCGATATTGCCGAGCGCCAACTGCAGCACGCAGTAAGCACGGGTGTTGTTGTTGCCGATGGTGTGCTGCGTGCCGCCCATGCACCAGACCAGGGTGCCGGGCTTGTTCTCGTGCATCATCTTGGCGACGCGCTCGAGCTGCTTGCCGGGCACGCCGGTGACCTTCTCGGTCTCTTCCGGCGTCCACTTCATGACTTCCTTCTGGACCTGGTCGAGACCCCAGACGCGCTGCTTGACGTATTCCTTGTCGACCCAGTCGTTCTTGAAGACGTGATAGAGGATGCCCCAGATCAGCGCCACGTCGGTGCCGGGACGGAAGCGCACGAACTCGTCGGCGTGCGCGGCGGTGCGGGTGAAGCGCGGATCGCAGACGATGAGCTTCGACTTGTTCAGCTCCTTCGCCCGCAGAATGTGCTGCACGGCGACCGGATGCGCCTCGGCCGGATTCGAGCCGAACAGGATCATCAGCTTCGAATTGTGCATATCGTTGTAGGAATTGGTCATCGCGCCGTAACCCCACGTATTCGCGACGCCAGCGACCGTGGTGGAGTGGCAGATGCGCGCCTGGTGGTCGCCGTTATTGGAACCCCAGAGCGCGTAAAACTTGCGGAACAGGTAGGACTGCTCGTTGTTGTATTTGGCCGAGCCGAGCCAGTAGACCGAGTCCGGACCCGACTCCTGGCGGATCTTGAGCATCTTGTCGCCGATCTCGTTGATCGCCTCTTCCCACTTGATGCGCTTCCACTGGCCGCCTTCCAGCTTCATCGGATATTTCAGGCGGCGCTCGTTGTGCGCGTGCTCGCGGACCGAGGCGCCCTTGGCGCAGTGCGAGCCCATGTTGAACGGGCTGTCCCAGCCGGGCTCCTGCCCGACCCAGATACCGTTCTTCACCTCGGCGATGACGGTGCAGCCGACCGAACAATGGGTGCAGACCGATTTTGCGCGGGTGGCGCCGGACACCAGAGGTCCTGCCGCCGCCGCGTCGGCCTTCTGCACCGCGCCTGGCATCAGGCTGGCAACGCCCACGCCGCCGGCGAGCAGACCGGACCGCGCCAGGAACGTGCGGCGGTCAACGGCGGTGCCGGCGACAGACGCCAGCCCCTGCATCAAACGGGTGGTCTTTGCGGTGCCGCTTGATTTTTTCCTGAGCATTATTCCCTCCTGAAGTGGGACCGTTCCGACCGGCGCAGCGCGCGCGGGCGGCGAATTCGATGAACGGGTTAGAAGCGCGCGAGCTTGTAGTAGGTCTTCACGCTTTCGGTTTCGCGATAGCCGGCGTGTTGCGGCTTGCTTTCCTTGCTGGCGACTTTTTCTTTTTCGCAGGCGCCGGCGGCGGTGGTCGCTGCCGCCGCGCCAACGGCAAGGCCCGCACCTTTCAGCAAGCTACGGCGGTCGAGTTGACCGTTGCGTTTCTTGTCCGTGTGCATGGTCAGTCCTCCAGTAATCCGGGCGCGCGGCCGAAAGCGGTCGTGCTCGCCACGCGTGCGAAGTGAACGTGAATGATGTCGCTGGACAGGAAGAGCGCGGCGGCGATTGCCGTCGAGTTGGTCAGCCCCTTATCGGCGGGGTCCGCGCAAACCATCTTTCCTCCCCAGGAAGTCGGCAAGTTCCTGCTAATGCCGCCGGCTGTTCGCTTTTTTTTGGCTTGATTGGCCAGCCTGGCATTAGAATATTGCGAAACTATAGGGTCAGCCTATGGTTGACAATGCTCTTTATGCTTATTTCAGCGGCATCCCTCGGTCACATTCTGGTGTTGGGCAACATGTTAATGTTGCGCCGCAACAACGCGGCCGGACCTTAATTGTCCTTGTCTTCCGTTTGCCCACCCGGAGCATCGCTGGGTTCCGCGGTGCCCGGCTGCTGCGGCGCGGTAGCGGCTTCATCCCCAGGTGCGTCACTATTCCCTATCGTGTCGCCGTCCGCTTCGCGGTCGGGCGCGCCGGAATCGGCTGACAATTCGGCGCGCGCGTTGTCTTCGCCGGCATCCGAAGGCTCGAGCTTGGCAAGCGCCTCCTCAGCCTCGTCGACATGGCCTTTGCCGACCTGGTAGCTGGTCCGCACGGCGGAGACCACGCTTTCGACGAAGCTGTAATCATCATCGTAGTCGTTGAGCCGGTCGAGATTGGCGAACACCGGATCGCTGAGCCAGAGCTTGCGTAGCGCGGCGTTCTTCAGCGCTTGCGGCACGTTCTTGCCGAGAAACACGGTGTAGTCCGATTCCGCGGTGAGCTCGTCGATCGGCGGCAGTGCCGGCGTTTCTTCGCCTTCAGCCGGTTCCGCGGCCTGATCCGCGCCGGAGGGCACAGCCGCGGGGACTTGCCCCTCGCGTGTGACCGGTTGGTCGGCGCGACGCGCTTCTTCGGCTTCCTCGACCGTAACACCCCGGCGCGCGGCAAGCTTGCGCTGCGACCAACGGTTTAATTTTCCGCCGAGATCTTCGCTCACGACAGAACCCGGCCGGGATGCGGTTGCCGGCGGCGGTCTTCGTCCTTGTGACGCTTGTTCTTGCGCTTCACGAACGGCTTGTCGACGTGATGCAAGGTGACGAACTCGCGCAGCCACTCCATCACTTCAGGCGGCATTGGCACGCCCTCGACGACGTCGTCATTACCCTCGCTGTAGCTCATCGCTTCGTAGGGGCAGACCGTCGCCATGAACGGCTCGAATTCCAATTCATCGTCGTCGGCGCTACGCCGCAAGACGACGTATACGAACGGCGAATCCTGCGACAAGTTTGTGCGATAGCCATCGGTTTCGCCGCGGAAAAGCTCGATGTCGAGGGCGCCGCCGTAATACTGAGTCCAGCCTTCGCCTTCGGCCAGCAATTTGCCGCGCTCTAAATTAGAGCGCGGCAGCACGCCGACCGGCCGCCAAAGGTGGTCGTCCCATTGATTATCGATTGCGCGTCTTTCGATGACGACGCTCACCGGCATTACGGCGTCGGCCGACATGCTTGCTACCGTTCTGCTCTCGATGCGGTCAGCACGGACGAGACGGTCTCGATCGGTCCGACCGAGGCGCCCGGCTAGTACCGGTTGACGCGATAGAAGTTCTTCACGTCTTCGGCATTGGGGTTGTAGCGCGCCTTCTTGGCTTCCTTCATGGACTCGGCGGCTTGCGCTTCGGTGGCGAACGGCGCGGCCGCGGCCACCGCCAGACTGGCGCCGGCACCGACGCTGAGGCCAAAGACGCGCAGGAAATCGCGACGTCCGATCTTGCCTTTGTCTTCTGCTTTCATCGCCAGTCCTCCTTGCCTGAATCCGTTCGATGCGGTCGCGCGCTTCACGCCGGCAACGCGAAGGCTTGCGTTTCGATATCGATGAACACCCGGCCGACCTCGGCGACATACCGGTAGAAATCGGCGCCTTCCGCATGTTCCATATCGGAAAACAGCCGTCCGATCCAGGGCGCCAGGTGCTTCTCGAAAATCTCCTGGTCGGAGCCCTCCGGCGTCGGGAAGGCGCGGCTGATGATGCCGGACATGATTTCGAAAAGAATGGCGGCGTGGTCCTCCGGCTCCACCACGCCCTCGCTGCGGGCGATGCCGAGCCGGTTGAGGTCGTCGCGCAGCCGCGCCAGCGGGCGCTCCTGCAGGAAGCCGGACAGGTAATAAGAACCGTAGGGCAACAACTCGCCACGGCCGATGCCGATGAAAAGGTTGAAATACTCGTGCTCCACCGCCTCGGCGTCGGCCTGGCTCTGCCGCATCGGCCAGCGCGATATGGGCAAGCCCGAGCGGGCTCGGATCGCCGCGCAACGCGGACAGGCGCTTGAGCAGGCCGGCGTCCGGCGCGCGCGCCAGCAGCACCGCCAGCAGCGCATATTCCTGGGCGCGGGCGAGATCGACCTCGTCGACGGCGCCGGTTTCGTTGGCTTCGCCGTACAGATCGGGCCGCAGGATCGCGCGCCCGACGCCGGTCACCGCCTCGACCGTGAGCACGCGCTCGGCCGGAACGCGGGTCCAGTTGGAGACCGAGGGCTGCGAAATGCCGATACGGCGCGCCAACTCGGTGACCCCGCCGACGGCGCGGATCGCCTCCTGCAGTCCCGGGTCGGTGTTCTGTTGCGCCATTATTCGTCCTGGTCCGCTCGATTTCGGTTTTTAGCGCGACCGGCGGCAAAGGGCCATGGGCCCACAATCAAGGCCGATAATGTGGCGTTTATGCGCGAACGACGACAGCTATTGCGCCGCAGCATGGCGGCTCAACTCACCGCCTCCAGATGGCGGATCGGCAAACCGGTCACCAGGTTCTGCGGCTTCAGGCGGATGGTGTTGTCCGGCGTCATGGCGAGGATCAGATAAACCGGCTCGCCCTTGACCTTGTCGAGCATGACGGAAGGGTCGCGGAAGCTGAGCCGGAACAGTCCGGCCACCCGCGACATGGCCGCCTCGTCCATCTCCTCGCCGTTCCACAGCGCATCGCCGATCTTGGTGGCATCGGCGTCGAGCCCGACATACCAGGCCAGAGTCGTTTCATGCAGCTCGGTGAGCGGCTCGATGTCCACGTCGACGCCCAGCACATGCACGATCCAGCGCCGCATCGCCTCGGCCAGGGCGGCAAGCCCGGCGCGCCCGCCGGTCAGGTCGAGCGCCATGTCATGCTGGTCGCTGCGCTCCCAATAGGTTTCGGCGTTGTCGTCGTTGAACACGTCGATATTGGCTTGCGCCGGCAGGCCCAGCATGGAAACCAGCGGTGTCACCGGCGATGCGCTGCCGGCGCCGACGATTTCCTCGTCGGCCGCCAGCAATGAGCCTTCGTGCAGGGTGACGCGCTGGGTGCGGAAGAACAGTTCGGCGGCACGCAGGACGCGGGCGTCTTCGACGCCGTCGAGGGCGTTGCGCAGGATCACGTGCACGAGCTGATTGACGAACATCGGCGGGGTGTTGCCGACCCCGCGCCGGACCAGGTCGACATAGGCGGCTTCCAGTGTCTTGTGGCGCAGCAGGTGGTCGCGGAAGGCGATCAACAGCTGCCAGTTCTCGCGCGCATCGGCGTCGGCGATGGCCGCGATGTCGCTCTCCGAAACCGGCGTCCGCGGATCCGCGAGTAGCGCGGCGTGCAGCGTGCGCTCGACCGCGCAAGCTTCCGGCGGCGGGATCAATTCAGGCCGCGCCAGATAGACTTTGAGGAAATCGTCGGTCACGGCTAGCCCGCCGCCCTCGTCGCGGTCGAGCAGATGATGGCCGCAGGAGAGCCAGAAGTCGGTCATTTGCGCTCCTTGTCGGCCAGCGAGATAAGATCGACCTCATCGCCCGGCGGCTCGTCCTCCTCGCCTTCGACTTCCATGAAGGAGAAGGCGCGCGCGGGTTTTGCCCCCTCGCGCGGCCGCAGCGTGCGGAACGCCTCGCGTACATTGCCGTCCTCGTAGGTGCGGTGCACGGCGATCAGCGTGTCCTGCGGCTGGCTGCACAATGACTCGGCAAAGGCCACTTCGTCTTCCGCGGCAACGGCGGCGGTCTGCATATCGGGCGCGCCGAAACGCTCCACCAGTTGCGTTGCCAGCGCCTCCACCAGATTGGCGCGGTCGGCCTCGCTCGCTTCCACGATCTGCACCAGCGTCGACCAACCGAGCGACTCCACGCCGAGAAAGCCGCTGCGGAAAGCCGAGCGCGCCTTGCCCTCGAGCGTCGAGGGATCGCCGCCCCAGAACGCAAAGGCGCCCGACACCGCCCATTCGCCCGGTTCGGCCGCCGGGTCGAATACAAATGTATCCGACGGATCGAGCCTTATGGTGCGCAACAGTTTCAAATGCGCGGCTCCTTGTTGACCGAATCGTACCAGGCCGGCTCCATGAGTTGCGGCAACAGCGCGTTGCGTTCGGCTTGCGCGGAAGCCATGCGGCGCACCAGCAGGTCGCCGTTGTCGTCGAAGTCGCGGCGCAGGCCCTTTTCGCGCGGCAGCCGTTCGACATAGCGCTTCGCCACCGCGCCGAAACCGCTCTCCTGCCAGGCGTCGATGGCGACCATGAAATGGCGCGCGAAGCTCTCCACCACCTGATGCGACATGACGTTGGTGAAACCTTCCTCGTCGAGCGCGGTGACCGACGGGTTCAGGCCCGGGTCGGTGTTGACCATGGATGCGGTGCGGATCATGGCGCCGAACACCAGCCAGGGCGGAACCTCGTCTTCGCTCGCGCCTTGCGGCCACGCCAATCGTCCGCCGCCCACCAGCCCGCCGTTCACCAGGATGGCGTCCGGCCAGGCGATGTCGATGGCGGTTTCCGGCTCGGCGACGGCGGCGAGCGCATCGACCAGCGCCACCATGCCGGCATAGAGCGCGCGGCGCGCGCTGCGTAGCGGCTCCTCCGGTTCCAGCACCAGCGCGAACTCAACAAGATCGAATCGGCCGACATGCACCAGCGTGCCGGCGCCTTTCTCGGGCGCCAGCGCGATCGCGTGGCCGAAAGCGTCGCCGAATTCACGCATCCGCACCGGCGTGAACGGCGGCGGCAGCATCAGTTCCGGCTGTAGCGGCATCCCAAAACCAGCCCGCGTTTGCAGCGCCATCGACCCCGCCCTTACTTTCTTATTTGAATACCTATAATTATAGCTCGAAAGAAGCCGTGGCCAGACCCGCCCATGCCGCGGTTTTCGCGATAATGCGGCGCCCAAGGGGCGTTTCGCTGGGAACGGCGGGCCAGCACATAGGTAATAGGTAAAGAGCCAAGATGGCCGAGCGGCCGCGCAAAATCCTGATCTGCTCCTGCGAGGACACCATGCCGCTCGACGGCGCGGCGGTTCGTCGCGTCTGCAAGGGCGCCGAGGTAATCGAAGGCCGGCAGTTCTGCCGCGCCGAGCTCGAGCGATTCCGCAAGGCCGCGACCGGCGGTGAATCGGTCACCGTCGCCTGCACCCAGGAAGCGCCGGTGTTCTCGGAAGCGGCGGGCGAGACGGCAGGCGCCGGCGAACTCACCTTCGTCAATATTCGCGAGGCCGCCGGCTGGTCGAAGGACGCCAAAGCGGCCGGCCCGAAAATGGCGGCGCTGCTGGCAGCGGCGGCCGAACCGCCGCCGGAAATTTCCTATGTCAGCCTTTCAAGCGAAGGCGTGACGCTGCTCTACGGCAGCGACGAGCGCGCGATCGAAGCCGCTCAGCTGCTCAAGGACCATCTCGACCTCACTGTGCTGATCAAGCAGACGAGCGGCATGGCACCGCTGCGGGTGACCGAGTTCCCGCTGGTCAAGGGCGCCATCCGCTCGGCCAAGGGCCAGCTCGGCGGCTTCGAGGTGACGATCGACGATTACGCGCAAGCGTCGCCGTCCTCGCGCGGCGAATTGAAATTCGGCGCGGCGCGCAACGACGCGACCATGCGCTGCGACCTGTTGATCGACCTCTCGGGCGGCCCGGCGCTATTTCCGGCCGCCGATCTGCGCGACGGCTATTTGCGCGCCGACCCGGGCGACCCGGCGGCGGTGTTGCGCATGGCGCTGAAGGCGCGCGACTTGACCGGTAGCTTCGAGAAGCCGCGCTACGTCATCTACAGCGCAGACCTGTGCGCGCATTCCCGTTCCGGCATCGTCGGCTGCCGGCGCTGCCTCGATCTCTGCCCGACCGGCGCGATAGCGCCCAACGGCGATCACGTGGCAATCGATGCCGCGGTTTGCGCTGGCTGCGGGCAATGCGCCGCCGCCTGCCCCACGGGTGCTGCATCGTATGCACTGCCGCAGTCGGACGCGCTATTGCGCAAATTGCGCACGTTGCTCACCGCCTATCGCGAAGCCGGCGGCCAGCAGCCGGTGATCCTGTTCCATGACGGCGAGCACGGAGCCGATATGATCGAGGCGCTGGCGCGCCACGGCGACGGCTTGCCGGCGAACGTCTTGCCGTTGCAGCTCAACGAAATGACGCAAATCGGGCTGGAAGCGGTCGCCGGCGCGTTCGCCTATGGCGCATCGGCGGTGCGTCTGCTGATCCGCGCCAAGCCGCGCCACGACCTGGCCGGCCTCTATAAAACCGTCGCGCTGGCCGAACCGATCCTCGCCGGTCTCGGGTTTGATGGCGCCCGCGTCGCCACCATCGAGACCGACGATCCGGACGCGCTCGGCGATACCTTGCACGCGATCGAGGCCATGGACGGCGCGCCCAAGCCCGCCAGTTTCACTGCCGTCGGCAAGAAGCGCGAGGTGGTGCGGCTTGCCTTGCGCGAACTGCACGCGGCGGCGCCGGCGCCAGCCGACATCATCGCGCTGCCGGAAGGCGCGCCGTTCGGCACGCTCGACGTGAAGGTGGAAGGCTGCACGCTGTGCCTGTCCTGCGTATCGGCTTGCCCGACCGGCGCATTGAGCGACGACCCGGAGCGGCCGATCCTGCGCTTCGCCGAGGACGCCTGCGTGCAATGCGGCCTGTGCAAGGCGACCTGCCCTGAGAAAGTCATCGCCCTCAAGCCGCAGATCGATTTCCGCGCCGCCACCGCCGACAAGCGAGTGATCAAGGAAGAAGAGCCGTATGTCTGCATCCGCTGCGGCACGCCATTCGGCGTCAAGAGTTCGGTCGAGCGCGTGATCGCCAGCCTCGAAGGCAAGCACTGGATGTACAAGAATTCCAAGAAGCGGCTCGACGTCATCCGCATGTGCAGCGACTGCCGCGTGAGCGCCATGGCCGAGGAAAATTTCGATCCTTTTGCCGGGCCCAGCCGCCCGACCGTGCGCACCACCGAGGACTATCTGCGCGAGCGCGAAGCAAGCGAGCCCGAAGAGCGAGAGCTAGGCGCTAAGAAGAGCGGACCGCGGATCGACGCCGCCGATTCATGGGACCCGGCGATGGGCGGTTTCGCCCGCGCTTTCTCGCTGATCAGGACGGAAAAATAGCGCAGGAATCGGGTGGCGGTCGCCGAGGCGGTTCAGGCCTATACAGGCCCGGACGGGCCGGCCATCCCGGTCGCATTCCTGGTCGCTGCCGCCACGAAGCCGTAGCGTCACGCCAGCGCATGTCGACCCCGACCGCAGCACCGCCTTTGGCGATGCAAAACGCATCGCCGGCAAGGAGTTGCGATGGCGGCACGGCCTGATCTCAAGGTGGAGTTCGTACTGCTGGCGCTGCTCGCGCTGTTGTGGGGATCGTCCTACCTGTTTCTAAAAGTCGCTGTGACGGAAATTCCGCCGATTACGCTCATTGCCATGCGGGTCGCGGGCGCCGCCGCCTTTCTGCTCGTCGTGATGCGCGTGCGGAACGAAAGATTGCCGCGCGACGCAGGTACCTGGCGCATGTTCTACCTGCAGGCGATCTTCAACAGCATCGGCTCGTGGACGGTGCTGGCCTGGGGCCAGCAATATGTCGACGCTAGCCTGGCGAGCGTCCTGAACTCGACCTCGCCGATCTTCGTGTTTCTCTTCACGGCGCTGGTGACGCGCCACGAGCCGCTCGGCGGCCGAAGGCTGATCGGAGCGCTCGTGGGATTTGCCGGTGTGGTGCTCATCGTCGGGCTGGACGCGTTGCGCGGATTCGGGACGCAGGTCGCAGGCCAGCTCGCTTGCCTGCTGGGCGCGGCGCTTTATGCCAGCGCCGCGATCTACGGCAAGCGCTTCAGCGATATCCCTGCGGTCGCGACCGCGACCGGTACGATGATTTGCGCGACGGCGACTCTCGTTCCCCTTGCTTTTATGGTGGAACGTCCCTGGGCAATGCATCCGTCGGCCGTTGCTCTCGCCGCGACAGCCGCGCTGTCGGTGCTGTGCACCGGTGTTGCCCTGTTGCTCTACTTCCGCCTCGTCCGCACCATCGGTTCGATGGGCGTTGCCAGCCAGAGTTACCTGCGCGCCGGCATTGGCGTCATTCTGGGAGTCATGTTGCTCGGCGAAACCATCGCGCCGCCGGCGGCGATCGGCATCGCGGCGGCGATCATCGGCGTCGCGCTGATTAATTGGCCGGCGCGCAAGCTGGCGCGGGCGTCCTGATCATTTCTTTTTCTTCGCCGGCTTCGTCGTTGCCTTCGCCAGAAATTCCATCAGCGCCTTGCGGTCTTCCGCAGATCCAATGGTCTGCTCCGGCATCTTGGTGCCGGGCGTGTATTTCATGGGGCCGACCTCGAACATTTTCGACACCGTCTGCGGCGTCCACACGATGTTCATGTGCTTGAGCGCGTCGGAATAATGATAGCCCGGCAGCGACGCGATCTTGCGGCCGAAAATGCCGTGCAGGCTGGGGCCGGCCTTGTTGCCTTCGCCGGGCGAGAGCGTGTGGCAGGCGACGCAATGGCGGAACACCTGGGCGCCGTGATCGTCGGCATATTGCGCCAGCGGATCGGACGGCGCGCCGACCACGACAGTGTCGATCGGCTCGCCGTTGACCGCGTCCCAGCGCCGGATCATGCGGTCGGTGCCGCCGGTCAACAGCGTGCGGTTGTCGGGAAAAAACGCCACCGACCACACCGGCAGGCCGGGGCCGATCAGCGTGCGCAAGAGCTTGCGCGCCTTGCGGTCGATCACCGCCACCGAGCCGCGCACGCCGGCGGCGGCGACCAGCTTGCCGTCGGGCGAGAGCGCGACCTGGATGACCGGCGTCGGCGCGGCTTCGACCTCGGCGCGCACCTCGCCCTTGGGCGACAGGAAGAACACCTTGCCGGTGGCGCCGGCTGCCACGATCTCGCCGTCGGCCGCCACCGCCACCGAATTGAGCGGGCTCGGCAGCCGGCGCACGGTCACGCCGTCGCCGTCCAGCGACCAAATGCGCAACGTGGTGTCGTAGCCGGCGGTGATCAGTTGTTTGCCGTCGGGTGTGAAGGCGACGCCGTTGACGTTCTGCGCATTGCCTTTGAGCACGCGGCGCATGCCGCCGGCGGCCAGCGGCCATAGCCGGGCGGTGTGATCCCACGACGCCGAGGCCAAGGTCTTGCCGTCGGGCGACACCGCCAGATCGACGATCGGCCCGGTATGGCCGTTGAGGACATTGTCGGGCGCTTGTTTGCCGGGCGTCCAGATGGCGATATGCGCGTCGGCGCCGCCGGTGACGATGCGGCCATCCTCGAGCCAGGCGACCGCGTTCACCGCGTCGTCGTGGAAGCGCATCACCTGTTCGGCGACGTTACGCTTGAGCGACCAGCGAATGGCCGAGGTGTCGAAGCTGCCGGAGACCGCCTGGGTTCCGTCCGGCGAGATCGCCAGCGCGCGCACCGGCCCGCCATGGCCGCGCAATTGCGCCTGCGCGGCGGTTAAGGCCAGCGGCAGCAGCAGCAAGAAGGCGCACAGGCGTTTGATCCCAAAAGACATGCTGGTCGTCCGCGAATGGTCACAACAGTAATAGCGGAAATTTTGATGATTGTTTGGCTGGAACAAGCCGCCCTGTTCCCTTCCAGTGCCGTCTCGCAAAAGCCGCGTGAACCGTCGCGCTATGAAATTCCTCGTTCGCTCCGCGGGATATCTAGGATGTGTACTCATAAATTGAGAGCAACCAGCAGCGAGGCGATGTCCGCTGTACCCCCGAAAGCGGACATTTGCAGTGCACTAATGCATGTCCGCTATGGGCCAATCGCGGACCTCAGCGCGCAAGTGACGCAGTTTACTGCACGCTTGCTAGGATTACCTCGCGCAGGATGCGCGTTGGTGGTATCCATTGATCGTCGGCGCCGTAATTACCCGCCGTCATCGCGATGACGAGTTGCAGGCCTGGAATGATAAACAATCTTTGCCCGCCTTCGCCCTGTGCCATCCACATCCGCTCCAGGCGGCCGACCGCCCAACCTTTTGGCTTGCCGAAGGCGACATCGAGGATGAACCACTGGTAGCCATAGCGGCGAAGCTCGTCGGCACTAACAACCGGCGTCGTGCAGCGAGTTAACCAATCCGCGGGCACGACGACGCGCTGTCCTACCTTGCCGCCACGGAGCATCAAGAGCCCGACACGCGCGAGATCGCGGACCGACATGCGCGCGCCCGACGCCGCGAACGGCTCACCGTCACGTCCGGTGGCCCACTGCGTCGGACCAATACCGAGCGGGTCGAACAGGTTTTCACGCGCGAAATTGTGCAGCGACTTGCCTGACCCCTTCGCAATAAGGCGCGCGAGCAGCGCCGTTGCTCCGCCGCAGTATGTCCAACGCGTGCCCGGCGTGCCGATTACTGGCCGCTCCAAGATGTAGCGGTATCGGTCCGGCGCCTCATCCATCGCGGTTTCACTATTGTTGGGATCGCCGTACGGCAGGGTGCTCTCGTCCCAGTCGGTGCCCATCGTCATCGACAGCACATGGCGGATGGTCAACTGCCCGCGGCCGCCATTGTGGGCAAGGTTGGGATATTCCGGAAATGACGAGAACAGCGGCGCATCCGGTGCGGGCACTTTCCCTTGGTACAGCGCAATGCCGTACAGCAAGCCAACGATGCCTTTGGAACACGAGCGCAAATCATGGAGAGTGTTGGGTGCGAACTTAACGTGGCCGATATCTCCGAACTCCACGCACCCGATCTTCACCCTCGAAATATCGCTCCAGCACCAATTGGCCATTTCGCAGGACAACGAGTCCGTGGAGATTCCACACACGTTTGTTGACGATCGCTTGATCGAGCCGGGCGTCCAGATCCGGCGCAAAGCCTGCCTCCGCGGGCGAAATGGGTGACCACGGGTTCGGCTGAGCCGAAGGCGATTCGACAAATGAAGTCATGGCTGCGGCCCCTGCTCCCAAAAGAATCTGGCGGCGGCTTAGCATGGTCGATACGTGTGAGATGGGCACGATACGAAGCAGTTCGCGCTACGTGAATTTCGCTGTCAGCCGAGCTGTAGAACCGTCGAAACGATAGCGGGTCGCGGCAAGGCCCGGAAGGAGCGAAAAGTCCGCTCAGGGTCAAAAGCGGCCGTTTTACACCGCACAGACCATGTCCGCTTTGGGTCATGTGTGGACGGCGCCTTGGCAAGAACTTTCTGACGTTGCTGCAGCATTGGTCGGGTGCGGTCATGTGTCCGGCCTGTTTGTGCGGCTGGTGTGGCCGCTGGCCCTAATGCTCTGCGCGGATCGGGTCCCAATCAAAAACACGCACTTTTAGAGGAGTGCGTTGACCCAAGCGGGCTCTCCCGATCCCCGGAACGACCGTGTCTGCATTACGTCGTCATGCCCTCGCCAATTCCTTTAAAACTTCAAACGCCGTCATCGTTGCCTGGCCTCACCTCCTTCATTCTCTTCCGTTTCAACGCAGCCACCCTATGGCACTTCGATGCCGCAGAGTGGGCGCCGTCCACAGCATCAAAAGCGGACATCGCCATGCCTCCACGCCATGTCCGCTTTACCCCCAAGAGCAGACATTGGCGGCCTGTCCACTCAGCTTTCGGCTCCTCACTTATGAGTCGGCGCCCTGGACCGCGGGCTGCATGCCGAGCGCGGCGATGCGCTCTCGGGTCGCAGCATCGCGCAAGGCGGCGAGGAAGGCCTGCACCGCCGGCCGTTCCCGCCGGTTCTCAACCACCAGAAAATCATAGTGTTCCGGCGCCACCGGCAAGAAGCCGAGGTCATAGAGCTTGGCCACCGGCTCGATGGCGAGACCCCAGTCGGCGCGGCTTTGCGCGATCGCCGCGGCGACGGCGTTATGCGATTTCGGCTGGTTGGCGTAGCCGGGCGGCCGCGCGGTCTCGAGCAGCTTGTCGATCAAGACCCGGGTGCCGGAACCGGCATTGCGGTTGACCATCAGCGCGGAGGAATCGGCGAGTGCGGCCTTCAGCGCTTCGGCGGCGCTTTTGCCCTCGAAGCGCGCATCGCCGGGGCGGAACAGGATGCCCTGCATGCGTTGCCAGCCGCGCACCAGGGCAAGGCCCGGCGTCGCCAGATGCACATTATACTCGCCACTCCTTGGGTCGATCAGATGCACCGGCGCGATGTCGCATTCGCCGCGGCTCGCTGCCGCCACGCCGCCGAGGCTGCCGACCGCCAGGACGCGCGCCGCGAAGCCGTGCGCGGCGAGCGCACCGACCACCACGTCGAGCGCCACGTCGTGGCTGCCCATGATGACCAGGTCGGGCGCGCGCGCCGCGCTGCCGATCAGCGTCACCTGCACTTCGCTGCCGGCATCGAGGGAGGCGGCAAGCGCATCGATTTCGACGAAGCCGTCGGCCTGCGAGAAACTGGTGACCGAGCCGGAGCTTTTCCCGATCGGAAACGCCACGGCGCCGTCCCCGCTGTCGATCAGCGACACCAGCAGGAATTCCTTGCGCCCGAGCTCGGAGGCAACCCGCACCGGCACGCGCGCGACAAGAGTCTCGGCCGCTTCCGGAGCCATGCCGGCCAAGGCGCGGATCACCGGCGCGACGAAGGCATGGAAGGTGAAGATCGCCGAGGTGGGAAAGCCCGGCAGCACCACAATCGGCTTGTCATCGACGACGCCGAGGCAAAGCGGCTTGCCGGGCTTGAGCGCGACGCCGTGCACCAGGATGCCGGGCTTGCCCAGACGCGAGACGATCATATGCGACAGATCGCCGGCGCCTTTCGACGTGCCGCCCGAGAGCACCACCATGTCGCTGTCCGCCAATGCCTTGCGCACGGCTTTTTCCAGCGCGGCCGCGTCGTCGGGAAAGGCGCCGAATGAAAGCGGCTCGCCGCCGGCTTCCGCGACCGCCGCCGCGATGATGGCGCCGTTGCTGTCGTAGACGCCCGCCGGTTTGAGCGGCGACCCCGGCGCCACCAATTCGTCGCCGGTGGACAGCACCGCCACTTTCGGCCGCCGCACCACCTCGACATGCGACAGCCCGCAGGCCGCCAGCATGCCGATCTCGCGCGAGCCGATCGCCGCGCCGCGCCGCAACAACGTCTCGCCGCGCGCGATGTCGGAGCCCGCATAGGAAACGAATTGTCCGGGCGCCGCGGCGCGGCGGAGTTCGATTGCCGGCGCCCCCTGCTCGATCAGCTCGGTGTGCTCGATCATCACCACCGCATCGGCGCCACGCGGCATCACGCCGCCGGTGGCGATGGTGGTGGCGGTGCCCGGTGCGACTTCGAGCGCCGGCGCATCGCCGCAAGCGATGACTTCGGCATTGAGCGCGAACCGCTTGGGATTGCCGTCGCTGGCGCCGAGCGTGTCGGCGGCGCGCAACGCGAAACCGTCCACATTGGAGCGGTCGAACGGCGGCGCATCGACCGCCGCCACGACATCATGCGCGAGCACGCGCGTGAGGGCGTCGGCAAGCGCCACGCGCTCGGCCTTGAGCGGCGAGAGATCGAGGTGCTTTTCGAAACGGGCGCGCGCCTCCTCCGCCGAAACAACCTCGAGGAATTGCTCCTGGCGCGCGGCGGCACGCACGCGCGCCAGCAGCGCCTCGGTGTCGCTTGGCCGCGTCATGCGGTCTCCGCTCATGGCCACGGCCTCACGATGACCGTCGTACCGGCGGCGTAGCCCTCGCTCTCGGCCGGCACCAGGATCCAGCCGTCGGCGCGCGTCAGCGACGACAGCGGCAGATAGCGGCTCGCCAGCGGTTCGACCTGATCGGGGTTTTCGGCGCTGCGCCGCACCGGCACCAGTTCGGCGAGGCCGACGGTGGAGGCCACCTTGCGCGCAAGCGGCAGATGATCGACCGGCTCGGTGTGCTTGCCGGCGGCGAGACGCTCCAGCATGTAGCGCCCGACCGCCAGCCATACGGCGAGCGCCGCATCCAGCCGGCCCGGCAGCAGCAGAACCGGGTGCGTTCCGGCAAAGCCGAGGGCTGCGGTTTCGCCGGGCGCCAGTGCAATGCCGTGCACGGCAAGGCGGCCCTCGCGCGCCAGCAATTGCACGCTGGTGTCACTGCGCCCGCTGCCGGTGCCGCCGATGGCGATGATGGCGTCGGCGTTTTCCACCGCCAGCGCCACGTCGAGACCACGGCCAGGGGCGTCCAGACGGACCGCGCCGCCGCGGCGCTCGATATCGGTGACCACCAGACGCGCGGCGGCGGCAACGATCGCGGTGCCGCGCAGCGGCAGGACGCGGACGCGCGGCTCGCGCACGGTAACGCGCGCCAAGCCGGCGGCGGCGAAACCGGCGAGATCGGTGATGCGCAAGCGTTCGCCGGCACGGCGCAGCGGAATTCCCGGATCGCTATCGCCGCCGGCCGGCAGCATGCCATCGCCCGGATTGACGGTGATGAGCGCTTCGGCGCGGCCGGCGGTGGGTTTCACGGCGTCGAAGGGCGCGACGCTGTCGGTGCCCGGCGGCATGAGTTGGCCGGTTTCGACGCGCGACGGCATTTCGGAGAGCATGGTGGGCGCATAGCCGCCGGCGCCCAGCGTCTCATCGGCGGGCAGCGCCCAGCCGTCGGCCAAGGCGATCGGCGCCGACGGGCGTGCCGGTGCCAGCGCATCGGAGGCCAGCGTACGGCCCGCCGCGGCGGCCACGTCGAGCGTGCGCGGGGTGACCGGGTTGACCTCTGCATCGATCAGCGCCAGCACCTCCGCAAGCGGGGTAAGGCGCGCAATCAACTGCAACGTTTCGGATTTAGCAGCCATTCCCATGACCTTGACGTTGCCGGCAGCGGCTTGTCCAGTCTAGCGTAATCAATGGCTTAGGTCGTCCGGGAGGCCGCATGTTCACTGCTACCAAAGACAAGGCCCTGCTCACCACCACCACCGGGGCCCTGCCCCGCCCCAACTGGTACACCGAGAACCTGCGCGGCATTCCGCTCAGCCAAGGCTTTTCGCGCCTGGCCTATCGCGAGCAGCATTTTGACTGCCTCGCCTGCCACGTGGCGGCCCAGCACCGCGCCGGCATCGACATCTTCGTGGACGGCGACACCCGGCTCGACGACGACGTCGCCGGCCGCTCCTGGGTGAGCTACGTCACCGAGCGGGTGGAAGGCATCGGCGCGCCGCGGGTGGAGGTGCCGCCCGCCGGCTTCATGGCCGACAAGGGTCCGGGCGACCTGATGTGGGAGGTGATCGAGACCCGCATGACGCCGCCGGTCACCGGCAAGATCGGCAAGACCACGCTGCAGCTCGACCGCGCCTACAAGGCGATCGCGCCGATGACCGACCGGCCGGTGAAGCTCGGCTCGATCTCGGCGCAGATCCTGGCGCTGATGCTGACCAACGAATATTACAAAGACCGGCGCGACCTGCTGATGGATCTATCGGCGGCGCTCAACAAGGAATACCACGCGCTGGCCGACGCCGGCGCGCCGATCGTGCAGATCGAGGAGCCGGCGATTCATCAGATCATCGCCGATCCCAAACAGGCGATCAGGCCGGAGCAATGGGTGGAGGCGTTCAATGTCGAGGTAAAGGGCCTGCGCGACAAGTGCGAGGTGTGGTGCCACACCTGCTGGGGCTCACCGGCGGCGCAGCGGGTGGCGAGCCAGGACCAGTCCTACAAGGCGGCGCTGCCGTTTTTCGACCGGCTCGACGTCGACGTGATCACGGTCGAGGGCGCGTTCAACAACGGCATGGACCTCGAACATTTCGGCAAATCGATCGGCAAGGACAAGAAGATCGCGCTCGGCGTCATCAGCCACCGCACGCTGCAAGTGGAACGGCCGGACGAGATCGCCGACCTGATCCGCCGCGCGCTGAAATTTATCGAGCCAGAGCGGCTGATCCTGACCAGCGACTGCGGCTTCGGGCGCCAGTCGATGAGCCGCATGCACGCCTTCTACAAGATGGTGGCGCTGTCCCGCGGCGCCAATATCGTGCGCAAGGAACTCGGGCTGGAAGAAGCCTATATCCCGGCCGCCGACCGCAAGCTGTCGATGGTGCCGGTCGGCGCATGAGCGAAAGTGTCCTCGATCTGCGCGGCCTGAAATGTCCGTTGCCGGCAATGCGGGTGCGCAAGAAGCTCCGCGACCTGAAAAGCGGCGACATGATCGTAGCGGAATGCACCGATCCGCTGGCGGCGATCGACATTCCCAATTTGCTGCGGCAGACCGGCGACACGCTGGAAGGCAAAACGGAAGCCGGCGGCGTGCTGACCTTCCGCATAAGAAAGACGTGAGAATACCGTGCGTTTAAGCCCGTGGCCTTAAGCGCTTGAGGCGAAAATCACCGGCTTCTCAAGGGAAAATCAAGGCCGCCTCAAAGCCGGCACGGCGAAGCGCGGCTAGCTTGCCCCCATAGCGGCCCCGCCATCCCGGCGACCGGGCCCGAACCAAAGGGGCTTCCCATGAACGTCAAGGCTCAGACCACCGCGCCGGTGGTCCCCACGGCAACGCCCGACCTCGTCACCCTCAAAACCCGTCAGCAGGCCGCCTGGTCGTCCGGCAATTACGGGCTGATCGGCATGACCCTCAACATCGTCGGCGAGACGCTCGCCGAGGCCCTCGACCTGCGCAGCGGGCAGACGGTGCTCGACGTCGCGGCCGGCAACGGCAATATCACGCTGGCCGCAGCGCGGCGCTGGTGCAACGTCACCTCGACCGACTACGCCCCGAACCTGCTGGCGAACGGCCGCGCGCGCGCCGAAGCCGACGGGCTCACCATCGAATTCGAAGAGGCCGATGCCGAGGCGCTGCCGTTCGATGACAATTCGTTCGACGCGGTAGTGTCGACTTTCGGCGTGATGTTCACGCCCAACCAGGACAAGGCCGCCGCCGAAATGGCGCGCGTATGCAAGCGTGGCGGCAAGATCGGGCTCGCCAACTGGACGCCGGCCGGTTTCATCGGCCAGTTGTTCAAGACGCTCGGCAAGTATCTGCCGCCGCCGGCCGGCGTGAAGTCGCCGGCGCTGTGGGGCACGCAGGCGCGGCTCGAGGAGATGTTCGGCAAATCCGCCACGACGATCAGCGCCGAGCCGCGCATGTTCAACTTCCGCTACCGCTCGGCCGAGCACTTCGTCGACTTCTTCAAGACCTATTACGGACCCGTGCTGAAGGCATTCGGCGCGCTCGACGCGGCCAAGCAGAAAGAGCTACACGCGGACATGGTCGCTCTCATCGCGAGCCTGAACACGGCCATGGACGGCACCATGGTGGTGCCGGCGGAATATCTGGAAGTGGTGATCACCAAGCGCTGACTTCGCCCGAACCACCCGCCCAAGAAGACCTCCCAAGACTTGACCCGCCGGCACAGGGTGCCGGCGGCTTCTTTCCTCACGCCGGTCGCAGTCATTGCGGCACACGCCACCGCATTTGCCGGCCAAGGCGCCGGAACCCGGAATCCGCCCGCAATCTGCGTCCTTGCCCCCGGATTCCGCGTCCGGGCTGCGGGCGCGCCCGAATGACGATCAAGATAAAATCCGTTATGAAGGGCGGCGAAAGCAAGCGGGAGACGCCCCATGACACTCGTGGCCGAAAAGCCTGTGGCCGACACCATCAAGGCCCAAATGAACTACATCATCGACACCGGCATCCCGCCGGTGAACTACATCGACTGGCCGGAGGAAGAGCACAAGGCCAATCCGCCGCAATACAAGCAGCATATGATGGAAATCCGCAACGGGCGGCCGCTGCGCAATACGTTCGAGCTAGACACCCACGGCTTTGTGTTCGTCACCCACGAAACGCAGGTGAAGGATTTCACAAACGAAGACGAGCGCAAGCGCATCTACGATCCCGAATGCGCGGAATTGATCAAGAAATATTCCGGCGCCAGCGCGGTGCATGTGTTCGACCACACCATCCGCATCGGCGACGAGCCGGGCCGCACCGCGGCCAATGCGCGCCCGCCGGTCAAGGGCGTGCACAACGACTACACCGAAAAATCGGCGCCGCAGCGCCTGCGCGACATCTTTGGCGATGAGGAAGCGGAGAGGCGCATGCGCAAGCGCTGGGCCATCATCCAGGTGTGGCGGCCGATCCGCCGCACGGTGGTGATCGACCCGCTCGGCATCTGCGATGCGCGCTCGATCCCGCAGACAGGTTTCATCCGCGTCGAGCGCCGCTATCGCAACCGCACGGCGGAGGTCTACCACATCGCCTATAACCCGGCGCATGTGTGGTACTGGTTCCCGCGCATGGAGCGCAACGAGGCGCTGGTTTTCAAGGTGTTCGATTCCGACGCCAGCAAGACCGCGCGCTTCACCGCGCACTCGGCATTCGACGATCCCAACACCCCGGCCGACGCCTGGCCGCGGGAAAGCATCGAGACGCGGACCTTCGCGTTCTGGGATTGAACCGGCGGCGCGGCTAACTGCGGATTTTCGCGGTCGCTTCGATCTCGATCAGCATCTGCGGCGACACCATGCGGGCAAACACCAAAGTGTTGGTGGGCCGCGCGGCGTAGCAGTGTTTGCGGATGATGGGCGCGACTTTCTCGAAGTCACTTTCCTTGGCCACGAAGATCAATACGCGCACCAGATCGGCGAGACCAGCGCCGGCCTCCTTCAGCGCACGCTCGATGTTGCGGAAACAGTTCTCGCACTGGGTTTCCACATCGGGCGGAAACGTCTTGGTCTCGGCGTCGAAGCCGGTGGTGCCGGAGACGAAAACCCAGCCGTCGACAACCGCCGCGCGCGCGTAGCCGACCTCTTCCTCCTTGGGAAAGCCCGAAAAGATGCGTTCGCCGATCATAAGGGCCTCTCGTATTGCTATTGCGGCCGCAGCAATTCCGGCAGGTCCCACTTCATCGTCTGCCGGCCGTTCTTGAAAGCCGCGACCGGCTGGGCGATCTCGGCCACCGCCTGCTCCGGCGACTGCGCATTGAGGATAACAACGTCGGCCGGATTGCCGACGGCGAAGCCGTAGTCCCTGTAATTAAGCAGGCGCGCCGAGCGGTCGGTGAGCATCTCGAAACATTGGCGCAACTGCGCCGTGCGGTCGACCTGCAGGATATTGGCGTAGAGATTGGCGATACGCATCAGCGAGCAGTCGCCATAGGGCGTCGCCGGGTTGAGCACGTTGTTGGTGGAGAGCGAGCAGTTGACGCCGTGGTCGCACAGTACGTTGGCGTCGGCGACGCCGCGCCGCACGCTGTGGTCCTGGTCGCGCCCCATGAGGAACATGTCGGTCGCCGGCAGCACGGTGACCGCGATACCGCTGTCGGCAAGTTGCCTGGCGACCGCCGCCATCTCGGCGGGTGGCAGCAGGGACAATTTCGCCATATGGCCGGCCACCACGCGGCCGCCGCGCTGGTACCGGTCGGTCAGTTCGCGCACCAGATGGATGTACATGTGATCGGCGGTGTGGCCGACATCGAGATGCATGTCGATGTCGACGTCGAATTCGCGCGCCAGTTCGAAGATACGGTGGATCTGCCCGGGGCCGTCCTTGTCGTAGCGCGGCGCGCCGCCGATCACCTTGGCGCCGCGCTTCAAGCCCTCGACCAGCAATTCGTCGGCGCCGGGAAAGCTGATCAGGCCCTCCTGCGGGAACACACATATCTCGATGTCGATCGCCCATTTGTATTCGCCGATCAGGGCCTCGACGCCGTCATAGCCGCGCATGCCGATACCGGGATCGACCTCGAGCTGCGTGCGCATGCGCGTGGTGCCGTGCTTGATACATTCTTCGAGCGTCGCCTTGGCGCGCGCGTGCACGTCTTCGGCCGTCATGGTTTTCTTCACCGGGGTGACGCCGAACACCGGGCTCAACGTCGCGCGCTCCTGCGGCGCGCAGCGGTCGATGATGCGCGATTTGTCGAGATGAATGTGGCTCTCGATCAGGCCGGGGCAGGCAAGCAGGCCGTGCGCGTCATAGACCGCGGCATCGGCTGCAATGTCCGGTTCAATCGCCGCGATGCGGCCGCCCTTAATGCCGATATCGAGCGGTGCGTCGGGGCGGCCGGCCAGTTTTGTGTTGCGGATGATCAGGTCCAAGGGAATCGTCGGTCGGGAAACGGTGTTACCGGTTGAGCCAGCGCCGGGCAAAGCCGAGCAAGCCCTGCGGCAGGAAGATGATGATGACGATGAATACTACACCAAGCGGGATCAGATAAGGGAACTGGTCGCCGAACCATTGCGCGAGCAATTGGCGCATCAGCTGGAAGAAGCCGGCGCCGACGATCGGACCGACCAGCGTGCCGATGCCGCCGACGACGTTGAAGATCACGGTGTCGCCGGAGGTCAAAAAGTAGACGAAGTCGGGTGCGGCAAACTCGTTCTGGACGGCGTAGAGCACACCGGCAAGGCCCGCGAACAGGCCCGAGAGCATCACCGAGACCATCTTGTAGCGTTCGACCGGATAGCCGATGGCGCGGGTACGCGCCTCGTTCTCGCGGATCGATTGCAGCACCATGCCGAACGGCGATTGCGTCACGCGCCGCAGGATCAGATAGGAGGCCGTCACCACCGCCAGCACGAACCAGTGCATGGTCGTGCCGGTAAAGCTCACATCAACGAGGAAGGGTATCGAAAAGTGCGGCTGGGTGAAGATCAGCCCGTTCTCGCCGCCGGTGACTTCCGTCCAGGTGAAGATGATGACGTAGAAGATTTGGCTGAAGATCAGCGTCGTGATGGCGAAATAGATGTCGCGCAGGCGAGTCGAGAAATAGGCAACGAACAGCGCGGCGCCGGCGGCGCCGGCGAGCCCGAAGATGATCGCCAGCCACAGATTGGGCGGCCCGACCAGGAGGAGGGCTGCGGCTGCGCCATACATGCCGAGCCCGAAGAAGGCCGAATGGCCGAACGAAATCATCCCGGTGTAGCCGATCAGAAGATCGGACGACATCGCCAACAATCCCCAGATCAGGCACTCGGTTAGAAACCGGCGCCAGAATTCAGGCAGCACGAACGGCGCAATGATCAACAGCGCCATGACAACGCAGAAACCGATCCAATACACGGCGGTGTGGCTCAGCTTCGGCTTGTTGAGCGGCATCGGCTTATCGAGTGGCGCGGTTGTCATTTCGGTGTCGGGACGAACAGGCCGGTGGGACGGAAAAGAAGCGTCAGGATCAGCACGACGAAGGAGACGATCACCGCCTGCGAGGGATTGACCCAAATCGCCGCATAAGATTCCAACAAACTCACGAAAATGGCGGCGGCGATGGAGCCGCCGAGATTGCCCATGCCGCCGACCACGACGACGATGAAGGCCTTCAGCACCCAGTCGAGCCCCATGGTGTGGTTGACGCCGACCAGCGGGGCAAACAGCACGCCGCTCGCCGCCGCCATGGCCGCGCCGAGCGCGAACACGCCGGTGTAGACCCACGGCACCGGGATGCCCATGGCCTGCGCCATGACGCGGTCCTGCGTGGTGGCGCGGATCCAGACGCCGAACTTGCTGTATTTGAGGAACAGCCAGAAGCCGCCAATGATGGCAGCCGACAGGCCGGCGATCAATATGCGGTACCAGGGATATTGCAGATAGAAGAAGTCGAAGTGGCCGGTGAAGGGCTCAGGAATGCGGCGCGCCACCGGCCCGAACTGCCAGAGCGCATAATTCTGCAGAATGAGCGAGATGCCAAACGTGACCAAAATCGTGTTGAGTGGGTCGCGTCCGATCAGCGGCCGCAGCGTCACAATTTGCATGGCCGCGCCCAGGATCGCGACGATCAGCGCGGACAAGATGAGCGCCAACCAGAAATTCCCGGTTGCGGCGATGACGATGACGCCGACATAGGCGCCGAGCATGAACAATTCCCCGTGCGCGAAATTGACCACGTCCATGATGCCGAAGATCAGCGTCAGGCCTGACGCCACCAGCGCCAGGATCATGCCGGCGACGATACCGTTCACCGTCTGGATCACCAGCAGATCGAGCGGAAAATTTTGAAAAAAATGGACCACCGCGTCCATCGTTCACACCCCCAGATACTGCTTGATGACCGGATCGTTGACCGCGATCTCGGAGGCCGCGCAATGATGGCGTACCATCCCCTTTTCCATGATGTAGACGCGCTGGCTGGCTTGCAGCGTCAGCGGCACGTTCTGTTCGACCAGCAGGATGGCGACGCCTTCGTTGTGCAGTACCTCGATGATTTCGCGGATTTGCGAAACCATGCGCGGCATCAACCCTTCGGTCGGCTCGTCGAGCAGAATGATCTTGGGCTCCAGCATCATGGCGCGGGCGATGGCGAGCATCTGCTGCTCGCCGCCCGAGAGCGTGCCGCCGGCCTGATCGCGCCGTTCGGACAGCACGGGGAAAAAATTGAACACCTTGTCGAGCAGCGCCCGGCGCTTTTCCTCGGTCACGCCGTGCCGGTCGAGGCCGGTGCGCAGATTTTCCATCACCGTGAGCAGGCGGAAGATGCGCCGGTCTTCCGGCACGTAGCCGATGCCGAGGCGCGCGAGCTTGTGCGCCGGCAGGCCGGTGATGGCATTGCCGTCGAGCAGCACCGCGCCATGGCTCGGCTGCACCAGGCCCATGATGGTCTTCAACGTCGTGCTCTTGCCGACGCCGTTGCGGCCGAGCAGGCCGACCACCTCGCCGGGACCCACCTTGAGCGAGACGCCGTGCAAGATGTGGCTCTTGCCGTAATAGGTGTGCACGTCCTCGAGCAGGACGAGCGGCTCGGTGCTGTCGGCGGCGGCGCTCATGTTTTGAGGTAGACCTCCTGCACCTTGGGATTCTGCTGAATCTCCGCCGGGCTGCCATCGGCGAGAATTTCGCCGTAGTGCAGCACGGTGATGCGGTGGCAGAGCTCCATCACCACCTGCATGTCGTGCTCGACGATCAGGATGGTCAGGTTCTTTTTGGCGATGTGGCGCACCAGTTGCATGGTGTCGTGGGTCTCGGCCGCGCTCATGCCGGCAGTCGGCTCATCCAGGCACAGAAGCTGCGGCTCGGTGGCGAGCGCAATACCGATCTCGAGATTGCGCTGCTCGCCATGCGACAGGTTCGACGCCAATTCGTACGCCTTGCTCAACAGCCCGACCGAATCGAGCGCCGCTTCCGCCCGCCCGTTGATATCGGCGAAGGCGCTGTGGTGCGAGGCGATATTCCAGGCATGCCGGCGCGACTGCGCGGCGATACGCACGTTCTCCAGCGTCGTGGCATTCGGCAGGATATTGGTGATCTGGTAGGAGCGTGCGACGCCCTTTTGCGAGATCGCGTTCGAGGGCAGCCCGGTAATGTCCTCGCCGTTGAACAGGACGCGGCCGGAGGTCGGCCGCAACACGCCGGTCAGGCAATTGAAAAAAGTGCTCTTGCCCGCACCGTTCGGCCCGATGATGGCGCGCACTTCATCGCGCGCAACCTCGAAATCGACCTGGGACAGCGCCGCCAGGCCGCCAAAACGGACGGACAACCGTTCGGTCTTAAGTACAGGAGCCGATGCCGCTCCCCGGCCATTCGCCGGGGAGCGCACATCGATCGACGGTTCCACGCGCACTTACGTCGCAGGGAACTTGCAAGCCGGCGGCACGATGGTCTTGTCTTTCGCCACCTCCTGGAGGATTTGGTACTTGCCGCCTTTGACCGTGTAGAGGAACTCGTTGAGGAAGGCTTGGTGATCGGCCTTGCGCAGCGTCTTGTTCCCTTGCGGGAAGTCGTCGCTTTGCTTCATCTCCAGCCCTTCCAGCGCCTCGATCAATTTCGGCGTGTCGGCGCGGCCCTGGAACTTCGACATCTCCATGCCGTGCTTGAGCGCGTTCATCGCTTCGAAGTTCGACTGCACGTAGCGGTCCGGCTCCGGCTTGGACTTGTCGATCTTGGCCAGCCGCGCCTTGGCGTCGTCGTAGAAGTGGTGGTGAAAGGGCGTGTCGAGCGAGCCCTGGAACACCGGGATATAGCGGTTGATCGCCACGAAGCCGTCGATCTTGTTGCCGAGCGCCGGCAGGTTGACGGATTCGCAGATGGCGCCGTCGCCGGCCCATTTGTATTTCTTGGTCAGGCCAAGATCGTAGGCCTGGTTGCCGATGGTCACGCCGTCCTTGCCGAAGAAGATGCCGAACAGCCCGTCGAAATCGCCTTTGATCTTCGACAGGAACGGCGTCATGTCGGCGGTGCCGAGCGGAATGCCGGTAGTGCCGACCACTTCGCCGCCGTTCTTCTTGATCTCGGCGGCATAGGCGTCGCGGGTCGACTGACCCCAGGAATAGTCGGCATAGGCGATGTGCCATTTCTTGCCCATCTTGGTGAGCATGGGCCCGAAGGCGACCGCTTGCGCCGGCGCGTAATCGTGGACACGGAAGCTGAAACGGTTGCAGTGGCTGGTGGTCAACGTGGTGTCGAGGCACACGCTGATCATGTTGACGATTTTGGCGCGCTGCCACACCGGCATGCAGGCCAGACAGATGTTGGACAAGAAGCCTCCGACATGAACGTCGATTTTGTCGTCCGAGACCATCTTCTGGGTCTTTTGGCGCGCGACGGCCGGCGAGCTCTGGTCGTCCGCGATGGTCAACGCGATCGGCCGGCCGTTGATGCCGCCCATCTTGTTGATGCGGTCGACCGCCATTTGCAGGCCGACCAGCGCGGTCTTGCCGCCGGCGGCGCCGGCGCCCGACAACGGTTGCTCGGAGCCGATCTTGTACGGCGCGGCGGCGCCGAAAGCGGCGCGCCACGGCGCCGGCACCAGCATCATGGCGCCGAGGGCGCCACCGCCCCAGCCGATAACGCGGCGGCGCGTAACCTTGCCGTCGTACCAGAACTCATCGTCCCGGGCCCATGGCTCGTCTTTCCACTTTTCAGTCATCGTTCGTCCTCCCACTGGATTTCACGTGTCCGCAGAAAAGCGCACGCCCGCGCGAATGCGCGAGCGTGGAAACAACATCCGAAAGCGTTTGGTTGAATCGACGCAACGACCGCCCGCGCGCGCACCGACCTGGCGTCGGCAACAAACGCGAGGCAGCCACCGCACGCCAGCGATTGCCGGCACGACGCGGCATTGCCTAATCCTCCCCTCCAGGCCCTTAACGGGCTCTTGGCGCGTGATTTATGTCATTAGCAAACGCGACCCTGAGGCAAGTTTCAACCGCTATTTTCGTCCTGTTGTCGGCGTTTTCGCCTCGTCGTAAGCTTGCCACGGAAATGGGCACCCACCCGTGCGACGCTTTATGCAAGGAACCGGATCGCGCTCATGGCTGTGACGGCGTTGCATCGAGACGACGCGCCATCGCCCGGCAGCGGCTTGGCGGCACGGCTTAGCGTGCGCACCGGCCGGCACCAGGGCCCGACGTCCGGCTTGGCGCCCGGCTTTGTGCAGGGCAACCTCGCCGTTTTGCCGAAGGCGGTGGCGGCCAACTTCCTGCGCTTTTGCCAGCTCAACCCCAAGCCGTGTCCGTTGATCGGAACTTCCGCGCCGGGCGATCCGCGCGTGCCGACCTTGGGCGAGGACCTCGACATCCGCACCGACCTGCCGCGCTACCGGGTATGGCGGCACGGCGAGCTGGTGGCCGAGCCGGAGGACATCACGGAATTCTGGCGCGACGATCTGGTGAGCTTCGTCATCGGCTGCTCGTTTTCATTCGAGGAAGCGCTGATGGCGGAGGGCATCGCGCTGCGTCACATCGAGCGCGGCTGCAACGTGCCGATGTACCGCACCTCGATCGCCACCGCCGCGGCCGGGCCGTTTCACGGACCGATGGTGGTGTCGATGCGGCCCTTGAAACCGGCCGACGCCATCCGGGCGGTGCAGATCACCACGCGCTTTCCGGCGGTGCACGGCGCGCCGGTGCATATCGGCAAGCCGGAGCTGATCGGCATCGCCGATGTGATGAAGCCAGACTATGGCGACGTGGTTCCGGTCGAGGCCGACGAGCTGCCGGTGTTCTGGGCCTGCGGGGTGACGCCGCAGTCGGTGATCGCGACGGTGAAGCCGGACTTCTGCATCACGCATTACCCCGGCAGCATGCTGGTGACGGACCGGCGCAATACCGAATTCGCGATTATGTAGTTCCGCCTCTCAGGCTTGTTCCGCCACGGAGTTCCTAATGCAATCCCCGAAGGCTCCCCTACTCAGCGCGCACGGCGCTGCCATGCCGGCGATCGGTTTTGGTACCATGGAATTGCCACATCGCCCGGCCGAGCTTGTCGCCGCGGCGATTGCGGCCGGCTATCGCCTCATCGACACCGCGCGCAAATACGGCACCGAGGAGCGCGTCGGCGAAGGCATCCGCGCCAGCGGTATCGCCCGCAAAGACTTGTGGGTCACCACCAAAGTGACCGAATTAAATGCACGCGAGGTTGATTTCCTCAACTCAGCCGAGACCAGCTTGAAGACGCTTGGCCTCGATTATGTCGATCTCTTGCTGGTGCATTGGCCGCAACCCAAGGTGCCGTTTTCCGAAACACTCGGAGCGCTCGCCATGGCCAAGCGGCGCGGGCTGACACGCCATATCGGCGTATCGAACTACACCATCGCGATGCTCGACGAAGCGGTCCGCGTCTGCCCAGAGCCGCTCGTCACCAATCAGATCGAATACCACGCTTATCTGCCGCAGGACCGCATGCTGGCCGCGCTCAAGCGGCACGGTATGATCCTGACCGCCTATTGCCCGATGGCGCGCGGCAAGCTGCTCGACGACCCCGTCATCGCCGACATCGCCAAAACGCATGGCAAATCGATGGGCCAGATCTGCCTGCGTTGGCTAATCCAGCAGCCGATGGTCGCGGCGGTGCCGCGCCCGCTCGAAGAAGCACATATCGAAGAAGACATTGACGTGTTCGACTGGTCGCTCAGCGAGGAAGAGATGCGGCGGATTTCCGCGCTACGCAGCCGCCACATCCGCATCGCCGATCCGGCCGAGCGCGCGCCCAAATGGGACGTCGAAACCGTCGCGTAGTGAGGCCTACGCCGCGTCTCTGGCGTTCTTGTCGAGCAGGCCCGCTTCAATGAGCGCCGCGCGGATGGCCGCGATCTCCGCGCGTTCGATCTTGACCAATGGCGGGCGCACCACCGCGCGCGGCAGTTTGCCGAGCAGCACCAGCGCTTCCTTCATGCGGTTGTGCATGTCGACGAAGGGATCGGCGTAGAACACGCGCATCAGCGGCTCGATGCGGTCGTTGAGGCGCTTGGCTGCCGCCATGTCATTGCCCTGTACGGCGCGGAACATTTGCGCCTGCATGTCGGCGATGACGCTGCCCGAGCCGGACAGCAAACCGTTGCAGCCAAGCACCAAGGACGAGAACAGCCACGACGAATGCGTGGTCAACACGTTCACCGGCCGCGGCAGGCTCTGCAAAGTACGAATGTGCCATTCGTGATGCGGCACATTGCCGATCCAGTCCTTGATGGCGCGGATCGACGGCACCTCCGCGCACAATTTTAGCAGCGTGTCCTTCGGATAGCCCTGCCCGGTCGCCAGCGGATACTGGAACGCGATCAAAGGCAGATCGGTGGCATCGGCGATGCGCTTGTAATGCGCGAGCGCCATGGCCGGCGACTGGCCGAGCGTGAACGGCGCCGGCGGAAACACCAAGAGCGCGGAGGCGCCGCCTTCTGCCGCCATCTTGGCAAGCCGCGCGGCCTCGATGCTGCCGTCGGCCCAGATGCCGTTGATCAGCGGCAGCTTCGCCCCGATCTCGTCCTGCGCGATGGCGAGCACGCGCCGCTGCTCATCGAACGAACACGAGCCGACCTCGGTCGAATGGGCGTTGATGGTGACAGCGGAGAGGCCTTCGACCGCCGCCACGTCGCGCAGATGCTTGCGGAAATTCGCCTCGTCGATGGCGAGATCATTGTCGAACGGCAGCAGCACCGCCGGGATCACGCCGTGGGGAACGTAAGATGCGTGCCTTGCCATGGCTCACCTCTCCTATTTGACCGGCGCGGCGTCCGGGATGAAGCGCTCGCCGAACACCGGCTCCTTGTGCGGCGTCGGCGGCAATTGCCAAGCGCCGGTCGAGGGCGGGCGCACTTCCGCGTCCACATGCACGTCGAGCAGGAACGGCTTGTTGGCTTTCACCGCGTGTTCGAGCGCGCCCTTGAAGTCCTGCGACTTGGTCACGGTCATCGCCTCGACGCCGGTGGCGCGCGCCCAGGCGGCGAAGTCGGGATTGTAGGGCTTCTGGTTCGGCCCTTCGTGGAACATGGTGCCGAGCTCGCGGCCGCCGAACATGCCCAGTTGAATGTCGCGGATCGAGACCCAGCCGAAATTATTCCAGATCACCCACACCACCGGGATGTCGTATTCGACCGCGGTGCACAGGACATGTGGCACCATGGAGAAGCAGCCGTCGCCGGTCACCGCCACCACGGGCCGATCGGGATGGGCGAGCTTGGCGCCGAGCGCGCCGGCAGCGCCGAAGCCCATGCCGGAGAAGCCCCAGGAGTTCATCATGGTTTGCGGGCGGCGCGCCTTCCAGAACTGCATGTACCAGTTGTGGCTGACGCCGACGTCGCAGCAGAGAATGGCGTCAGGCGGCAGCACGTCCTGGCAATCCGCGACGATGCGCTCGGGGCGGAGCGGCGCGGTGTGCATCTCGAAATTGGGCGCGACGAATTTTGCCCATTCGGCCTGCCACTTTTTGATGTCCGCCTGCCAAGCCTTGAGCGCGTCGCGTTTCGGATTGCGCCGCCCGACCTCGGCCAGCAGTTGTCGCAAGAATGTGCGCGCGTCGGCCAGCACGCCGATGTCGGGCGGATAATTGCGCCCCAGCTCGGCTGGATCGACGTCGGCCTGGATCAGCTTGGTCTGCGGGAAATTCCACGAATAGCCGGGCAGCCAGGACGAGGCCGAGCGGTCGTCGAAGCGCGCGCCGATCGCGATCACCAGATCGGCGCGGCGGCCGGCTTCGTTGGCGGGATAGGCGCCGTTGCGCCCGATGAAGCCGAGCGACAAGGGATCGGTCATGTCGAGGCAGCCCATGCCATTCGGCGACGAGATCACTGGGATGCCGAGCTTGTGCACGAATTCGGTGAGCTCTTTCGAGGCTTCCGACAACGTGACGCCGTGGCCGATGAAGATCACCGGCCGCTCCGCTTTCAGGATCAGATCGACGCAGGCCGTAATCTCCTCCGGCGAAGCGCCGCTGCGCTGCGTATTGAGCGGCGGCGCGGCCAGCGGCAGTTCGACGTCGTCTTCTTCCTGGAACACGTTGAACGGCACGTCGAGGTTCACCGGCCCGGGCCTTCCCGACAACATCGTGGTCATGGCCTGGCGCAAGGCGAGCGGCAGCATGTCAACGCGCGTCGGCTGGAAGCTGCGCTTGACCACCGGGCGGATGATGTTGGGAAAGTCGCCCTGGAAGTGCTTGTTGATTTCCTGGAACGGCGAGCGGTTGAACTGCGAGGTCGGCACGTTGGCGGTAATCGCCAGCAGCGCGGACGAATCCGAAATCGCGCAGGCGAGCGGCATCACGATATTGCAGGAGCCTGGACCGCACGAAGTCAGCGTCGCCACCGGCTCGTGGCGCACGCGAAAATAGGCGTCCGCCATGTGCGCGGCCACCTGCTCGTGGCGCGGCGAGATCATTTTGATGCGGTCGCGCTCGGCATGCAGCGAATCGAGCATGCCCACGTTGCCGTGGCCGCAGATGCCGAACACGTAAGGGATTTTGTTGGCGACCAGATATTCGGTGATCAGGTCGGCGCCCTTGGTCCGCGGCATCAGTCTCCACCCATGAAGTTGGCGACGGTTCGGCGCGGCGGCCGGCCTGCCCCGGCAAAATCGCGCTTTTGCGGTTGCGATAATTGGTGCGGGACTTTAACGATATCATGCCGTATCGACAATATCGGGCGGCCGTTGGCTCGGGTTCAGTGGTAGCGTCAATGAAGGCAGCACCGTTTTCGTATTCGCGCCCCGCCGATGTCGACGAAGCCTGTGCGTTGCTGGCGGCCGACGACGGCGCCCGCCTCATCGCTGGCGGGCAGTCGCTGGTGCCGATGATGGCGATGCGGCTGGCGCGGCCGACGCATCTCGTCGATATCAACCGCATTGCCTCATTATCCTATGTACGCGAGGACAAAACCGCCGTTGCCATCGGCGCCTGCACGCGGCAATGCGTGCTGGAGCGCGATTCCGTCGTAGCCAAGCGGATTCCGCTGCTGGCACGGGCGATTCCGTTCATCGGCCATGCCGCCACCCGCGCACGCGGCACCATCGGCGGCTCGCTCGTGCATGCCGATCCGGCGGCGGAATTGGCATTGGTCGCGGTTACGCTCGACGCGACCATGACGTATCGCGCCGCCGGCACCGATGCCGAGCTGGCGGCGGGCGATTTCTTTGCCGGGCTGATGTCGACAAATCTGCCGGAAGGCGCCTGCCTCACCGCCGTGCGGTTTCCGTTTTGGCATGGCGAAAGTAGGATCGGCGTCGGTTTTCACGAGGTGAATGCGCGGCGCAGCGATTTCGCCTTCGTGGCGGCGGCGGCGCAGGTCGAACTCGACAACGATGGAAAGTGCAAGCGCATCGTCATCGGCGTCGGGGCGGCGACCGATTCTCCCATCCGCCTCGAGAGCGCCGAGCAACAATTGTCCGGCGGCGCGCTTGAGGAAAAGAAAGTGACCGAAGCACTGCGCGCGGCGCTCGCCGATATCGAGCCGCTCGCCGACCTGCATGCTTCGGCCGACTACCGCCGCCGCGCCGCCGCGACGCTGGCTGCGCGCGCCATCGCTGACGCCAAAGCGGACGCGCAAAACCCCAGATCAAATGCGAGCAAAGCCCGTGCGCACTAAGCTCATCGTCAACGGCGTCGACCACGACCTCGATATCGAGGAACGCACCACGCTGCTCGACGCGTTGCGCGATCATCTGGCGTTCAAGGGCGCGCATGCCGGCTGCGAGCACGGCGTCTGCGGCGCCTGCACCGTGCTGCTCGACGGCGTGGCGGTGCGCGCATGTCTGATGTTTGCGCCGCAGGCGGAAGGCTCCGCCATCACCACGGTCGAAGGCGTCACGCCCCGGTCCGGGTGAACTGTCGCCGATCCAGGACGCCTTCTGTGAAACCCACGGCATGCAGTGCGGCTATTGCACGCCCGCCATGATCCTGGTCGCGCACGCGCTGCTCGCCGGCAATCCGGAGCCGACGCGCGAACAGATCGTCGAGGCGATCTCCGGCAATATTTGCCGCTGCACCGGTTACGCGCAGATCGTCGAAGCGATCTCGCTCGCTGCCGAGCGCATGCGCGGCGCCAACCGGCCGACGGAGCTGCGCACATGAGCGAGAGCGAATTCCGCTTCGTCGCGTCGAACCGCCGCGTGCGCGAGGACCGCCGCTTCGTTGCCGGCAAGGGCAATTTCGTCGCCGACATCGACCTGCCCGGCACGCGCCATGTCGCGCTGGTGGCCTGCCCGCACCCGGCCGCGCGTATCAAGGCCATCGACAAGGCGGCGGCGCTGAAAATGCCCGGCGTCCATTACGTGCTCGACGGCGCCGAGCTGGCGCAGGCGACCGACCCGCTGCTCGCCGGTCTCGACACGCCCAACGTGCCGCGCCGGGCCATGGCGGCGGAGTTCGCGCGCTATTCCGGCGAATGGGTCGCCGCCGTGGTCGCCGACACCCGCGCGCAGGCGGAAGACGCGGCGGAAGAAATCAATGTGGACTATGAGCCCCTGCCCTTCGTGCTCGACGCCGAGCAGGCGCTCGAAAAGAATAGCCCGCTGGTGCACGAGAAGCACGGCTCCAACGTGCTGCTCGACAAGACCTTCGTCTGGGGCGACGTCGACAAGGATTTCGCGGCAGCCCCGCACAAACTGTCGCTGCGCGTGAAATGGGCGCGCTCCTCGACGGTGCCGATCGAGACCTTCGGCGTGGTGTCGCGCTGGGATCCCTGGCGCGAAATCCTCGACGTCTGGGCCTCGATCCAGCTGCCGCGCTATGCCGACCAGATCGCCGCCGCGCTTAAAATTCCGGCCACCTCGGTGCGCGTGCATCACGACGTCGACGTCGGCGGCTCCTACGGCGTCAAGCGCGGCATCAAGCATACGGTGGTGGCGGGTTATCTATCGCGGCGGCTCGGCTTTCCGGTGCGGCTGATCGAGGACCGGCTGGAGAACATGCGCGCCGGCGACGCCCACGGGCCGGAGCGGCTGTTCGATCTCGAATACGCCTTCAGCGATGATGGCGTGGTGCATTCGATGAAACTGCGCGCGCTGGAAAACGTCGGCGCCTATGCCGGGCGATCGCCGTTCCAGCTCGGCAAGCCGATCGGCGCCATCGTCGGGCCCTACAAGATCAAAAGCGTACAGTACCGCGCCATCGCGGTGGTCAGCAATAAGGCGGTGCAGGAGGCGGTGCGCGGCTTCGGCCAGGGGCCGACCAATCTGGCGCTCGAGCGCGCCATGGACGAGATCGCCGATAGGCTCAAGCTCGATCCGCTGGAGGTGCGCCGGCGCAACATGATCCGGCGCGACGAATTCCCCTACACCATCCCGAGCGGCACGGCCTACGACAGCGGCGACTACGAAACCGTCATCGCCAAGGTGCTGGCCGACACCGACTACGAGGCGCTGAAGAAGGAACGCGACGCCTTGCGCGCCGCGGGCAAGCTCGCCGGCATCGGCATCGCGGCCTGTCTGGAGCCGTCCGGCGGCAACGCCACTTTCGAGGCGTTGCTCAACCCCAAGATCACCACCTCCACCTTTATGGATTCCTGCCGTATCGCCGTAGACGGCAGCGGTGCCATCACCGCCACCATGCACACCACCTCGTCGGGCCAGGGCCACGAAACGCTGGTCGGCACGGTGGTCGGCGAAGTGCTGGGCCTCGATCCCGAGCTGGTGCGGGTAACGCGGCCGGATTCGCTCAACTCATTGCCGAGCGGCACGCCGGTCGGCAGCCGCATGGCGATCATGCTGGGGGGCGCCGCCTTCCATGCCGCGCGCAAGCTGAAAGAAAAGCTCACCGCCATCGGCGCCCACGATCTCGGCATTCCGCTCGAGCGCGCGGTCTATGAAAACGGCAATGTCTACGAGCGCGGCAAGCCGGCCAACAAACGCGCCTGGGCCGATCTCGTCACCATCGCCCACCGCAACTTCCACCGCATGCCGCCCGGATTCGAGCCTGGCCTGGCGACCAGCGACATCTACCAGGTGCCGACCGGCGGCAAGCTGCCGACGCCGGACGGGCGCGTGCAGATGTATCCCTGCTTCTCGTTCGAATTCCATTTGATCCTGCTCACCATCGATCCCGAGCTCGGCACGCCGCAAATCCTGCGCTACCGCGTCGGCCACGACTGCGGCACCCAGATCAACCCGAAGATCGTGCGCGGCATGACCATGGGCGGTATCGCCCACGGCATCGGCGCCGCGCTGTTCGAGGAATTCGCCTATAACGACGACGGGCAGATGATCGCCCAAAGCTTCATGGATTATCTGCTGCCGTCCTCGCACGAAGTGCCGGACATCAAGATCATCGATCACGAGACGCCGTCGCCGCACACCGTGCTGGGCCAGAAGGGCACCGGCGAGAGCGGTTATCTCGGCGCGCCCGCGGCGGTCGCCAATGCGGTCAATGACGCGTTGCGCCCTTTGAGCATTTCGCTCAACACCCTGCCGCTCAAAATTTCGAAACTCGGCGACATGATCGCGGACGCGCGCGCCAAGGCCGGCACATGATCATCGAGGGTGCCGATCGCCTGCGCGGGAGATCGGTTCGACACTAATTATAGGGGGCATGTTTGCGGCCAGTACGCGTAGCGCTTTTCGCTCCGGGGCTGAAGGAGCGCGTGATGACCAAGGCCATGGAGAGCGGCACCGACGCCGTGATCCTGGACCTGGAAGATTCCGTGCCGTTGGCGTCCAAGGCGGAAGCCCGGACGCTGGTGCCCAAAGTCATCGACGACGCGGCCGGCCGTGACGGCGCTCCGGCGGTCTGGGTGCGGGTGAATGCCGCCGCGACCGAATTTCTCGACGGCGATCTGGAGGCGGTGATGCGGCCGGGCCTCGACGTCATCCTGCTGCCCAAGGCGGAAACGATCGAAGACGTGCAGCGCACCGCCGCCGCCATCGAACGCCACGAGACCGCACACAAGATGACGCCGGGCGGCATCGCGATCGTCCTGATGATCGAAAGCGCGCTCGGCGTGCGCAACTGCTTCGACCTGATCAAGGCCTCGCCGCGAGTGGCCGCCACATGTTTCGGCAGCGCGCGCGACGGCGACCTGCAAACCGATCTCGGCTGCGCCTGGTCGATCGAGGGCACCGAACTGCTTTATGCGCGCTCCAAGGTGCTGCTCGAAACCCGCGCCGCCGGCAGCCATCTCATTCCATTCGACGGCGTGTTCAGCGATCTCAACGACGAAGCCGGCCTGATCGCGGACACCACACTGTCGGCGCGCCTCGGCTATGTCGGACGCACCGTCATCCACCCCAAGCAGATCGCGCCGGTGCGGCAGGCCTATGCGGTGCCCGAGGACGAGGTTGCCTATTATCGAAAGGTGGTGGCTGAATTCGAGGCGGCGGAGAAAGCCGGCAGCGCCGCCATCACGGTCGACGGCAAGCTGGTGGACTATGCCATGTTCCAGCGCGCCAAGGGCGTGCTCGACCTGGCCAAGCGCGACGCGGGATAAGCAGCAACATGGATTTTTCCTTCACGCCCGACCAGGAAACCCTGCGCAACCACATCAAAGAGCTGCTCGATGACGTGTGCCCGCCCGACTACGCCAAGGCCTGCGACGACGAAGCGCGTCCGCCGCGCGAAGCCTATCAGGCGCTGGCCAAGCACGGCTGGTTCGGCCTGATCCTGCCTCCGGAATACGGCGGCACCGGCGGCTCGGCCATCGACCTCGCCATTCTGCTGGAGGAGACCGGCCGGCATTTCGAAGAGCTCGCCATGTGGCTGTTCCGCACCCTTACCTACGGCGGCTACGCCATCATGAAGGACGGCACGCAAGAGCAGAAGCAGGAACTGCTGCCGAAAATCCTGCGCGGCGAAATCTCGTTCTGCTTCGGCTTGAGCGAGCCGCAGTCCGGCTCCGATGCCGCCGCCCTCACCACGCGCGCCAGCAAGGACGGCAACGGCTACGTCATCAACGGGCAGAAAGTGTTCACCTCCGGCATGGACATCAGCGACTATTGCCTGCTGGTGACGCGCACCTCGACCGGACAGAAGAAGCAGCAGGGCATCACCACTTTCCTGGTCGACACCAAGACGCCCGGCATCGAGGTCAAGAAAATCGCAACGCTCGGCCACCGCGCCATCGGCACCACGCAGGTATTTTATTCCGACGTGCGCGTACCGGCCTCCGCCGTGCTCGGCGAAGTCGATCAGGGCTGGGCGGCGGTCGATTCCTATCTCTGGTACGAGCGCCTGTGCCTGTCGGCCGCGCGCACCGGCGCGGCGCTCGCCGCCTTCGACTACGCGCTGGCTTATGCCAAGGAGCGCAAGCAATTCGGCCGCGCCATCGGCGAATTCCAGGCGATTTCGCACAAGCTCGCCGACATGAAGGTGATGCTCGACGTCTCGCGCATGCTGGTCTACCGCTTCGCCTGGGCCATGGCGCAAGGCCAGGCCACGCGCAGCGACGCCGCCGTGCTCAAGCTCTATACCGGCGAGACCTACAAGGCGGTGTCCGATCTCGGCCTGCAAATCCTCGGCGGCTACGGCTATTGCATGGAATATCCCATGCAGCGCTTTTTCCGCGATTCACGACTGGCGGTGATCGGCGGCGGCACCTCGGAAATCCAGCGCAACATCATCGCCCGCAATCTCGGACTCTAGCGCGGACGCGCCATGTCATACCCGCTCGACGGCGTCAGAATCCTGGAGCTCGGCCAGATCATCGCCGGCACCTACGGCAGCCAGTTGCTGTCCGACCTTGGCGCCGAAGTAATCAAGATCGAGACGCCGGAAGGCGATCTCGGACGCATCCCTTCGGTCGGCCCCTACAAAGGGCTGAGCGCGCTGTTCCTCACCTTCAATCGCAACAAGAAGAGCATCGTCATCGACCTGAAGAACGAGGCCGGGCGCCAGGTGTTCTACGACCTGGTCAAGAAAGCGGACGTGGTGATCGACAATTTCCGCCCCGGTGTGCTGGAGCGGCTGAAGGTCGATTACGCCACGCTGTCGGCGATCAATCCGCGCATCATCCAATGCTCGGTCACCGGCTTCGGCTCGGAAGGCGAATACAAGGACTATCCCGCGCTCGATCTCGTCATCCAGGCAATCAGCGGTCACATGGCGATCACCGGCGAGCCGGGGCGGCCGCCGGCGCGCGTCGGCATTCCGCTCGCCGATTTGAGCGGCGGCTTCTTCTCCGCGCAAGGAATTCTCGCCGCACTCTACGACCGCGAGCGCACCGGCAAGGGCCGCCAAGTCGCGCTGTCGATGTTCGACGGCATGCTCAATTTGCTCAGCTACATCGGCACCATCTGGCTGACCAAAGGCGAATTGCCCAAGCCGCCCGGCTCCGCGCACGAATACTCGGTGCCCTGGCAAGCCTTCGAAGCGAAAGACGGCTACATCGTCGTCGCCACCCGGCAGGAAATCTTCTGGAAGAAGCTGTGCGAGACGCTGGAGTCGCCGAGCCTCGCCGACGACCCGCGCTTTGCCACCAATCCCGACCGCGTCGCCAACCGGGCCGTGCTGGTGCCGGAGCTCGAGCGCATCTTCCGCACCCGCACCGTGGCCGACTGGCTCGCGCGCCTGCGCACGGCGCAGGTGCCGGCCGCGCCGGTCAACAATCTCGATGCCGCCTTCGCCGAGCCGCCGGTCGCTGAACGCGAGATGATCGTCGAATACGATCACCCGCAAGTCGGCAAGGTGCGGCTGCCCGGCAACCCGATCAAGATGTCGGGCATGGGCAAGACCATCTCCAACCCGGCGCCGGGCGTGGGCGAGCACACCGACATGGTGCTCGGCGGCTTGCTCGATCTGTCGGGCGATCAGATCGCCGCTTTGCGCGCCAAGGGCGCCGTCAAATAAGAAGGAACGTCCGAATGCGTGGCTTGTATTGGGAGCAATGGGACATCGGCGCGGAATTCGAAAGTCCTGCGCGCACTGTCACTGAGGCCGACGTCGCCATGTTTGCCGGGCTGTCGGGCGACTACAATCCGCTGCACGTCAACGAGGAATATTGCAAGCAAACTCAATTCGGCACGCGTATCGCCCACGGGCCGCTGGTTTACGCCATCGCCGCCGGCCTGCTGTTCCAGCTTCATCTCTACGACGACACGCTGATCGCCTTCCTCGGCTTCGACAGCCTGAAGTTCACCAAGCCGGTGAAGCCCGGCGACACCGTCCACGCCCGCATAAAGGTGCTGGAGAAGCGCGAGACTTCCAACCCCGAGCGCGGCGTCATGAAGCGGCAGTTGCAGGTGCTCAATCAGCGCGGCGAGGTGGTGCAGGAGGGCGTGCAGGCCTTCCTGCTCAAGCGCCGGCCGGCCTGACGGCCCGGCGCAGAACAGATTTTAGCCGCAAGGATTAATGTCGACGCCGATCGACATGGCTATGGACATGGCTAAAAAAGCGCCAATGGCGCTATTCCATTCCTCGCCGCTGGCGGCAGAGCTGTTATCTACTGCCGGCCGGGCTGTTGAAACGCCTTGATTTATCGCTATACCAGCGTTGCCGGCGCTGCATCTGATTGCAGCGGACCTATCAATTCGTCGAATGCGCCGGCAACTGGAACGACCGTTGCGTGGCGTTGACCGGTAGAGCTTTCATTGAGGTTCGGGTGCACCTATCGGCATGGCGCAACTGAAGTCCAAACCACCGGCATTGACGCCGCTCGCTCCAGGCAGCGAGGAAGCGAAGCTTCGCGACGCTATTGAGACGAAGCTCACTTACGTCCTGGGCAAGACCGTCGAGAACGCCGCCGACTACGATTGGTACCAGGCGACGGTGCTGGCGGTGCGCGATCGCCTGGTCGACATCTGGATGCGGTCGCGCCGCGAAGCCACACGCCTGAAGAAGAAACGCGTCTACTATCTCTCGATCGAATTCCTGATCGGTCGGCTGTTGCCCGACACGCTGACCAATCTGCGGCTGGTGGAAACGGCGCGGCGCGCGCTGGAAAGTCTTGGCCTCGATCTCGATCGCCTGCGCGACATCGAACCCGATGCCGCGCTCGGCAATGGCGGGTTGGGACGGCTGGCGGCCTGCTTTATGGATTCAATGGCGGCGCTCGCGATCCCCGCCTATGGCTACGGCATTCGCTACGAGAACGGCCTGTTCGAGCAACGCATCCGCGACGGCTGGCAGGAAGAGCATCCAGAGACCTGGCTGGCGCGCGGCAATCCGTGGGAATTCGTGCGCCCGGCCAGGAAATACACCATCGGCTTCGGCGGCATGGTCGAATATCCCGGCGGCGACGAGGCCACCGCGCGCGCCGTCTGGTACCCGGCGGAAATGGTGCAGGCGGTGGCACACGACACCCTGTTCGGTGGTTGGCGCGGCCGCCATGCCAACCCGCTGCGGCTTTGGCACGCGCAGGCAGCCTCGCCGATCCATCTCTCGGCGCTCGATCAAGGCGACGTAATGGGCGCGGCGGCGGCGCGGGTGCGCGCGGAATCGATCTCACGCGTGCTCTATCCCAATGACGCCACGGTGGAAGGCCAGGAACTGCGCTTGCGGCAGGAATACTTTTTCACCTCGGCTTCCCTGCAGGACATCACGCGCCGCCATGTCGAAGAATTCGGCACGCTCGATTCCCTCGCCGACCACGCCGCCGTGCAGCTCAACGACACCCATCCGGCAATCGCCGTCGCCGAGCTGATGCGCATCCTGGTGGACGAGCACAATGCCGCCTGGACCAAGGCCTGGAAGATCACCCGGGCGACGCTCTCCTACACCAATCACACCCTGCTGCCGGAAGCGCTGGAGACTTGGCCGGTCGACCTGCTCGGCCGGCTGCTGCCGCGCCATTTGCAGATCATCTACCTGATCAACATGTTCCACCTGAAGGCGGTCGAGCGCGCGGGCTGCGAGGACCCGAATTTCCTCGCCAGCGTTTCGCTGGTGCAGGAGAACGGCGACAAGCGCGTGCGCATGGGGCATCTCGCCTTCCTCGGCTCCCATTGCGTGAACGGCGTATCCGAGCTCCACACCAAGCTTCTGCGCCAGACGGTTTTCCACGATCTCGCCGGCACCGTGCCGACACAGATCATCAACAAGACCAACGGCATCACCTTCCGCCGCTGGCTTTACGACGCCAACCGGCCGCTCACCGAGCTGCTGGTCAAGACACTGGGCGAGCGCATGCTCGACGATCCCGAAACGTTGCGGGAGATCGAGCCGCTCTCCACCAACGCGGATTTCGTCGCGCAGTACAGCGAGGCGCGCGCCGCCAACAAAGGCAGGCTCGCCGATCTGCTGCTTGACCGGACCGGCGTGCGGCTGCCGCCGCAGGCGTTGTTCGACGTGCAGATCAAGCGCGTGCACGAGTACAAGCGGCAACTGATGAACATCCTGGAGGCGATCGCGCTCTATCAGGCGATCCGCGCCGAGCCTGACAAGGCGTGGGTGCCGCGGGTGAAGATCTTCGCCGGCAAGGCGGCGGCGAGCTACAATCGCGCCAAGCTGATCATCAAGCTGGCAAACGACGTGGCCAACGTGGTCAATGCCGATCCGGTGGTCGGCGACCGGCTCAAAGTCGTGTTCGCGCCGAACTACAGCGTCAGCCTGGCCGAGGCGATCATCCCGGCCGCCGATCTGTCCGAGCAGATTTCCACCGCCGGCATGGAAGCCTCCGGCACCGGCAACATGAAACTCGCGCTCAACGGCGCGCTCACCATCGGCACGCTCGACGGCGCCAATATCGAGATCCGCGAGCGCGTCGGCGCCGACAATATCGTGATTTTCGGCATGACCGCGCCCGAGGTGGCGGAACGCCAAAAGGTGCAATTCAAGGGCGCCACGGCGGTGGACGCTTCGCCGCGGCTGGCGGCCGTGCTTAAGGCGCTGAACGCAGGTGATTTTTCGCCTGACGATCGCGTGCGCTATTCGCCCATCGTGCAAGCGGTTCTGGGCTACGACCGCTTCATGGTGGCCGCCGATTTCGAGGACTATTGGAAAGCCCAGCGCGCCGTCGACAGACTGTGGCAGACGCCTGCCGAGTGGTGGCGCATGAGCATCCTCAACACCGCGCGCATGGGCTGGTTTTCGTCCGACCGCACCATCCGCGAATACGCCCGCGATATCTGGCAGGTTCCGGTCGCGTAATTATTTCGCGAAGCTGCGCCCGGCCTGCGCGAACGCGCGCGTGACTCTTTCCAACCCGTCATGCGTTTTCAGATCTTCCAGCGCGACCGGCAGCCGGCGCCGCCAGTTCGGGTGCTGGTCGACGGTGCCCGGCACGTTGATCTGATCGCGCACATTCATGATGTCGTCGAGCGCGATCACCGCCAGTCGCGACGGCGTGGCGCCCAGGAATGCCGCAACCGCCGCGATATCGTCCGGCGCATAGGACGGCGCCCAGCGGACAAGCGCGTCGCGCAGCGCGGCCTGCGATTTCGCGCGCGCCTCGTTGCTTTCGCCCGGATCGACGCCGATCGCATGCTTGACGCGCAGGTCGTATCCTTCCAGCCAGCCACGGAAGCTCGCCATGTCGTGGGTGTTGAACGTCGCCAGCGCCTCGGCCGGATAACTTTCCGGTGGCCGCAAGCGTCCGTCGGCCTCGCGCTCGAACAGCATCACGCGGCAGCCCCACAGGCCCCACTGGGATAATGTCTCGCGGAAATTATCCGGCACCGTGCCGAGATCCTCGCCGATCACGATGCTGCGCAAGCGATTGCTCTCCTCGGCGATGACGCGCAGCAATGGCTCGAACGGAAAGTGCACATAGGTGCCGTCGGCCGCGCAGTCGCCATGGGGAATCATGAAGATTCGTTTCAGCCCGAGAACGTGATCCAGCCGCACCGCCCCGGCATGGCGCATGATCACGTCCATCAGCTGGCGCTTGGCGGCGAAATCATGCGCGGGCAGCGCGTGCGGATTGAACGGCGCCAGTCCCCAATTCTGCCCGCCCGGATTGAACTCGTCCGGCGGCGCCCCGATCGATACGTCGGCTAGCACAACGTCCTGCTGGATCCAGGCGTCGGCGCCCTGCGGGTCGATGCCGACGGCGAGATCGGTATAAAGACCGATCGGCATGCCGTGCCGGCGCGCCGCCTCCTGACAGGCGCCAAGCTGGCGATCGGCGACCCATTGCACGAATTCATGGAATTCGCAGTCCACCTCGTGCTCTTGCCTGAAAACTTGCAGCCTGGCGTTATCGGGACGGCGCCACGCTGCGGGCCATTGCGGCCAGGGGTCGGGTGCAAAGTGCTGGCGTAAAACTTCGAAGCAGGAAAAACGCAACAGCGTTTCATTGTGCTGCTGCCGATACGCCGCGAATTCGGCGCGCCGCGCCGCGCTCGCCGCTTCGCGGAAACGGTCATGCGCGAGATGCAAAGCGGCGAGCTTGGCGCGCGCGACACCTTCGTAGGCCACCATGTCCGTTGCGCGCAGCGCGGCGATCTCCGCTTCGAGCCCGGCCGCCACAACACCGGGAAATTCCGCGATGGCCTCGACATCGATGTAAAGCGGATTGAGAAACAGCCGGCTGTTGGGCGCGTAGGGACTGGCCTGCTCGGCGCGATCGGGAAACAGCGCATGCAGCGGATTCAAGCCGATGGCGGACGCGCCATGCGCCGCCGCCAGCGCGACCAGATGTGACAGATCGGTGAAATCGCCGTGCCCCCAGTTGCGGTGCGAGCGCAGCGCGTAGAGCTGCACCGCGATCCCCCACAGGCGGCGGCCGTCGCCTTGAAACGCGCGCCGTGGGATCGTCGCGCCGGCCGAATCGACGTGATTCGGCCGCTTTCGGCCCGCCGTAATTGCGTCGATCAGCCGCGTCAAAGTTTCCGCGCTGGCGGTGTGACGCTTGCCCAAAGCGTCGTAATATTCCGGCTCTACACCCCAAAGCCGCGCATTTGCCGCCAGATCATTCATTGCTGGTGCTTTTCTTCAAGCGTCGGCGCGAAACCGGCGAATTTTCTATTGCCCGGGAGGAACCTTGCCCATTTTTTGCGGTTTTTCAGAGAGTTCAATTGTGCTTCCTTTGACATATCAAAGCTTAAACTCCGGAAAACGACGCAACCCTGAAGGGAGGGTACCGTTCAGGCCATGAAGCCCCATTCCCTCGCCGACGTAGGGGAGGTCTCCCCCAACGATCCGACCGGCCCTCGCTTTCGCATCGAGGAGGTCTACCCTTGCGTCGATGGCGGCCGCTACCCGGTCAAACGCATTGCCGGTGAAGCCGTCGACGTCTGGGCCGACATTTTCCGCGAAGGCCATGACGTCATCGCCGCCGCACTGCTGTGGCGGCCGGAAGACGGCGCCGAATGGCGGCGCGAGCCCATGCAGCTACTCAACAACGACCGCTGGCAGGGACGCTTCACGCCGCCGGAGCCCGGCCTCTATCTGTTCGCGATCGAGGCCTGGACCGATCAGTTCGCGACCTGGCGCAAGGAATTCCGCCTCAAGCAGGAAGCCGGTCAGGACGTCTCGGTGGAGGCGCGCGAGGGCCATGAGCTGTTGAGCGAGCTGATGCCGAGCGCGCGCGAACCGCGCCGCGTGGTCGAGGCGGCGGTACGTAAATTCGCCTCGGGCAAGAAATCCGCGGTGCTGCTCGACGACGCATTGGCGGCCACAATGGAACAAACCGACAAACGCCCCGACCTCACCCGCAGCCCCATCGTTCCGCTGACCGCCGACCGCGAACGCGCGCGCGCCGGCGCCTGGTACGAAATGGTGCCGCGCAGCCAGGGCAAGGTGCCCGGCAAGCACGGCACCTTCGACGATTGCATCGCGCGCTTGCCGGAGATCGCCGCGCTCGGCTTCGACGTACTATATTTCACGCCGATCCATCCGATCGGCCGCATCAACCGCAAGGGCAAGAACAATACGCTCAATGCCGGCCCGGACGATCCGGGCAGCTTTTACGCCATCGGCAACGAGCAGGGCGGCCACGACGCGGTGCATCCTGAGCTCGGCACGCTTGCCGACTTCCGCCGGCTGGTCGCGGCCTGCGCCAAGCACAAGATGGAAATCGCGCTCGATTTCGCGGTGCAGTGCGCGCCCGATCATCCATGGCTGAAGCAGCATCCGGAATGGTTCCGCACCCGGCCGGACGGCTCGATCAAATACGCCGAGAACCCGCCGAAGAAATACGAGGACATCGTCAATCCAGACTTCGCCTGTCCCGACCGCATCGCGTTGTGGGAGGCGTTGCGCGACGTCATCCTGTTCTGGACCGCGCAAGGCGTGCGCATCTTCCGCGTCGACAATCCGCACACCAAGCCGTTTCCGTTCTGGGAGTGGCTCATCCGCGAGGTGCGTGCGCGCCACCCCGACGTGCTGTTCCTGGCGGAGGCCTTCACCCGGCCGAAGATAATGAAGGCGCTGGCCAAACTCGGCTTCTCGCAGTCCTACACTTATTTTACCTGGCGCACCGAGAAGCAGGAACTGCAAGCCTATCTCAGCGAAATTACCGGCCATCCGGAGCGCGATTATTTCCGCCCCAACTTCTTCGTGACGACGCCCGACATCCTGCCGGTCCAGTTGCAGGCCGGCGATAAGTGGCTGTTCAAGGCGCGCTTCGCGCTCGCCGCCACCCTGTCGTCGAATTACGGCATCTACAACGGCTTCGAGTTGATCGAGTTCGAGCCGATCCCGGGGCGGGAGGAGTACATCAATTCCGAAAAATACGAGATCAGGACGCGCGACTGGAACAAGCCCGGCAACATCAAGGACTATATCGGCCGCATGAACGGCTTGCGCCGCGCCAACCCGGCGCTGCTGCAAACCACGAACTTGCGTTTCCTTCAGGTCGACGACGACAACGTCATCGGTTTCATCAAGGAGACCGACGACGGCAGCAACGCGGTGGCGGTCGCGATTTCGCTGGCAGGCAGCCCGCAGGAATTCTGGCTGCATTTCGGCGACATCGAGATCGGCCCGGCCGACGCGCGGCGCCCGGTGCGCGCGATCGAGAACCTCGTCACCGGCGAGCGCCATTTGCTCGAATGGAACGGCCGGCGCCTGCGCATCGACCCCGCCGAAGATCCCGCGCTTTTGTTCCGATGTCACCGCTAGAGTAGCGTCATGAACGTCCTCCCCACGCTCGACACCGACAGCGCGCAGAAAGCCGACGACGACCTGTGGTTCAAGGACGCGATCGTCTATCAGCTGCACGTCAAGGCGTTCCAGGATTCAAACGGCGACGGCGTCGGCGATTTCGCCGGATTGACCGAACGCCTCGACTATCTGCGCGATCTCGGCGTCACCGCGCTGTGGCTGCTGCCGTTCTATCCGAGCCCGGGCCGCGACGACGGCTACGACATCTCCAACTACGGCGACATCAATCCCGACTTCGGGAACATGAGGGATTTCCGCCGCTTCATGCAGGAAGCCAAGCGCCGCGGCCTGCGTGTCATCACCGAGCTGGTGGTCAATCACACTTCCGATCAGCACGACTGGTTCAAGCGCGCCAAGCGCAGCCCAAAGGGTTCGAGCGCGCGCAACTGGTACGTCTGGAGCGACACCGACCAGAAATACCAGGGCACCCGCATCATCTTCACGGATACGGAAAAATCGAACTGGGCCTGGGATGACGATGCGAAAGCTTATTACTGGCACCGCTTCTTCTCTCACCAGCCCGATCTCAATTTCGACAATCCGCGCGTGGTCAAGGCGGTGCTGCAAGTGATGAAGCGCTGGCTTGACGCCGGCGTGGACGGGTTCCGGCTCGACGCCGTGCCGTACCTGTGCGAGCGCGAGGGCACCAACAACGAAAACCTGCCGCAAACCCACGCGGTGCTCAAACGCCTGCGGGCGGCGCTCGATGAATATGCTTCGGGCAAGGTGCTGCTCGCCGAAGCCAACCAGTGGCCGGAGGACGTGCAGGCCTATTTCGGCGACGGCGACGAATGCCACATGGCCTATCACTTTCCGCTAATGCCGCGCATCTACATGGCGATCGCGCAGGAGGACCGCTTTCCGATCGCCGACATCATGCGGCAAACGCCGGAAATTCCGGAAAATTGTCAGTGGGCGATGTTCCTGCGCAATCACGACGAGCTGACGCTGGAAATGGTGACCGACGTCGAGCGCGACTATCTGTGGTCGACCTATGCCGCCGATCCGCGCGCGCGCATCAATCTCGGCATCCGCCGCCGCCTCGCGCCGCTGATGGATAATGACCGGCGCAAGATCGAGCTGATGAACTCGATCCTGATGTCGATGCCGGGCACGCCGATCATCTATTACGGCGACGAGATCGGCATGGGCGACAATATCTATCTCGGCGACCGCAACGGCGTGCGCACGCCGATGCAGTGGACGCCCGACCGCAACGGCGGCTTCTCGCGCGCCGATCCGGCACGACTTTATCTGCCGCCGATCATGGACCCGGTCTACGGCTACGACGCCGTCAACGTGGAGGCGCAGACCCGCTCGCTGTCCTCGCTGCTGAACTGGACCAAGCGTCTGATCGGCGTGCGCAAGTCCACGAAAGTGTTCGGTCGCGGCACCCTCACCTTCGTCCGGCCGGCCAACCGCGCGGTGCTGGCCTATGTCCGCCAGCTCGGCGACGAAGCCATTCTCTGCGTCGCCAATATCTCGCGCTCGGCGCAAGCGGTCGAGCTCGACATGAGCGCATGGAAGGGCCGCATTCCGCGGGAAATGCTGGGCCGCACCAAGTTTCCGCGCATCGGCGAACTGCCCTATTTGGTCACGCTGCCGCCTTACGGCTTTTTCTGGTTCGCGCTCGAACAGGAAGCCGAGCATGAGCCTGAATCGGTGTTGCCGCGCGAGATCACCACCCTCGTGCTGGGGGATGGCTTGGATTCGCCGCTGTCCGGCTGGACCCGGCGAACGTTCGAGCACGAAGTCTTGCCGAGCTTCATGCCGGATCGCCGGTGGTTTGCCGACAAGGCATCCCGTTCGATTGCCGCGAAAGTCTCCGCCGTTGTCCGGTTTGCGCACGCGCAAGACAACTTCGTTGCCACGATCGCCGACGTCACCGGCAGTCACGGCACCAGCCGCTACTTCCTGCCGTTGACGATTCGCTGGACGCGCTACACCGCCATCGACAGGGGTCCGGCAAGCGTGCTCGCCGCCGTGCGGCGCGGACCGCGCGAAGGCACCTTGCTCGATGCCACAGCCGAGCCCGAATTCATCGCCGCCCTGATGGCAAAGATTCACGCCGGCGAGACCGTCGGCGAAGGCGAGCAACGCATCGAGTTCCGGCCGACCAAGGCCTTTGCCGAAACGCCGCTGCCGGAGATCAAGACGGTCCACGCGGTCGAGCGCGAGCAATCCAATTCGAGCGTGATCGTGGACAACCAGTACGTCGTCAAAATCCTGCGCCGGATCACCGCCGGGATTCATCCCGAAGTCGAGATCGGGCGGTTCCTGGCGGACGTCGCGCATTTCCAGAACGCGCCCACTTTGCTCGGCAGCGTCGAGCTGGTGGAGGGAGAAAACCGCACGGCGCTCGCGGTCGTAAACGCTTTCATCGAGAACCAGGGCGACGCCTGGAGCATCACCGGCGCCTCGCTCGACCGCTTCATCGACGAGCAGCGCCTGCTGCCTGACGAAGCGGTGACAGAGACGTCGGAAACGGCCTCGATGCTGCAGCGGATGCGGCAGATCGGTAAGCGCACCGCCGAGATGCACCTGGCCTTCGCGGGTGGCACCGGCATCCCCGCCTTCGCGCCCGAGCCTATTTCCGCCACCGACACCGCGCATTGGACCGACGCGCTGATCGCGCGCGCGCAGAACGTGTTCGTACTGCTGGAACGCAATCAGAAAAGCCTGGCGGAACCGGCTTCGGCCCTGGCGGAGCGCCTGCTCGAATACCGTGACGCCATCAACAAACACATCGAATCGGGGCGGAATGCCCGCTTTGACGGCATCAAGATCAGGCACCATGGCGATTTCCATCTCGGCCAGGTGCTCATCGCCAAGGACGATGCCTATATCCTCGACTTCGAGGGCGAGCCGCGCCGCTCGCTCGAGGATCGCCGGCGCAAGGAGCCGCCGGCGCGCGATGTCGCCGGCTTCCTGCGCTCGATCGATTACGCCACCAGTTCGGCGATCAATCGCACGCCCAACGTCAACCCGGAGGATCTCGCGACGCTCACCCGTCGCATTCGTGATTGGGGCAATCGCCTGATGGCCGCGTATTGGGAGTGCTACCGCGAGACGCTCGGCGAGGCGCACCTGTGGCCGGCCGACGAAACCCAGAGCAAGGAACTGCTGGATCTCTTCTTGCTTGAAAAGGCGCTTTACGAAATCGAATACGAACTGACCAACCGGCCGTCGTGGTCGCATATCCCGCTGGAGGCGACATTGCGGATATTGCAAGAGCGCGGGGTCATTGGCCCATGAGCACCCTCACCTCCGCCGCCCGCGAGATCATCGCCGGCCGCAACGCCGACCCCTTCGGCTATCTCGGTCCCCACACCGAGAACGATAAAACAATTGTGCGCGTGTTCCTGCCCGACGCCCGGCGCGTGGTCGCCATCAGCGAAAACGGCGAACGCGAGCTCAAGCAGATCGATCCGGCCGGGCTGTTCGCCGGGCCGCTGGACAGCGCAAAACGCTACCGCCTGCGCGCCCAGTTCGGCGACAGCGAAGTCGAGCTGGAGGATCCCTACCGGTTTGCGCCGCTGCTGTCGGACTACGACCTCTATCTGCTCGGCGAGGGAAATCATCTGCGGATTTATGAAAAGCTCGGCGCCCATCTGATGACGCTGGATGGCGTCGCCGGCACCGGCTTCGTGGTGTGGGCACCGAACGCACAGCGGGTGAGCGTGGTCGGCGATTTCAATTTCTGGGACGGCCGCCGCCATGCCATGCGGGTGCGCGGCAACGGTTACTGGGAAATATTCGTGCCGGGCGCGCACGCCGGCGCCAAATACAAATATGAGATCGTCACGCGCGACGGGCGGTCGCTGCCGCTCAAGGCCGACCCGATCGGATTTGGCTCGGAAATGCGCCCCGCAACCGCTTCGGTGGTCGTCGACGACCAGAAGCTGCCGCGGCCCAAACCCGCGCGCGCCAATATCAACGCGCTCGACCAGCCGATGTCGATCTACGAAGTCCATCTCGGCAGTTGGCGCAAGAAAGGCGAGCACGGCCAATTCTGGCTGAGCTACCGCGATCTGGCCGAACAGCTTCCGGCCTATTGCGCCGACATGGGCTTCACCCATGTCGAACTGCTCCCCGTCATGGAGCATCCCTTCGACGGTTCCTGGGGTTACCAGACCACCGGCCTGTTCGCGCCCACCAGCCGCTTCGGCACGCCGGAAGAATTCGCCCTGCTGATCGACGCCTTCCACAAGGCCGGGGTCGGCGTGCTGCTCGACTGGGTGCCGGGACACTTCCCCGACGATCCGCACGGACTCGCAATGTTCGACGGCACCGCGCTCTACGAGCATGCCGACCCGCGCCAGGGTCGCCACCTCGACTGGGGCACGATGATCTACAATTACGGCCGCGTCGAAGTGACCAACTTCCTGGTGTCCAACGCGCTGTTCTGGCTCGGCCGTTACGGCGCCGACGGTTTGCGCGTCGATGCCGTCGCGTCCATGCTTTATCTCGACTACAGCCGGCCGGCCGACGGCTGGGTGCCGAACAAATTCGGCGGCCGCGAGAACATCGACGCCATCGAATTCCTGCGCCGCACCAATATCGAAGTGTTCAAGGATTACCCGCACGCCACCACCGCGGCGGAGGAATCGACCGCCTGGCCGATGGTGTCACGGCCGGTCGATTGGGGCGGGCTCGGCTTCGCATACAAGTGGAACATGGGCTGGATGCACGACACGCTCGAATACATATCCAAGGATCCGATCCACCGCCGCCATCATCACGGCGACATCCTGTTCGGGCTGCAATACGCGTTCTCGGAGAATTTCATTCTGCCGCTGTCGCACGACGAGGTCGTGCACGGTAAACGCTCGATCCTCGGCCGCATGCCCGGCGATCCTTGGCAGCGCTTTGCCAACCTGCGCGCCTATTACGGCTTCATGTACGGCCATCCCGGCAAGAAGCTGCTGTTCATGGGCTCGGAATTCGGCCAAGACACGGAATGGAATCACGACATCGGCCTGCCCTGGCACCTGACCGACCGGCCCGAACACGCCGGCGTGCAGAAACTGGTGCGCGACTTGAACCGTCTCTACCGCGACACACCGGCGCTGCACGCCCTCGATTGCGACGCTGCCGGCTTCGAATGGCTGGTGACCGACGATGCCGCCCATTCAACCTTTGCCTGGCTGCGCAAGGGCCGGGGCGAGACCGAGCGCTGCGTGGTGGTGGTGAATTTCACGCCGGAGGTTCTGCGCGACTATCGCGTCCGGGTCCCGTTCGCCGGAAACTGGCGCGAAGTATTGAATTCCGACGCCGCAATCTATGGCGGCAGCAATACCGGAAACGCCGGTGTAGTGTCCACACACGCCGCCCATGACAGCCCGGAGCTTCGCCTTGTCGTCCCACCGCTTGCTGCCATCTACCTCGTTCCTGAGGTCTAACGGGCACGTTTCAGCGGGCGCGCCGCTTCCCCTCGGCGCTACCTGGGATGGGCGCGGGACCAACTTTGCCTTGTTCTCCGCCAACGCCACCAAGGTCGAACTCTGCCTGTTCGATCGCGCCGGCCGCCGCGAGACCCAGCGCATCGTCATGCCGGAATGCAGCGACCACGTCTGGCATGTCTATCTCAGCAACGTCACGCCCGGCCAGCTTTACGGCTATCGCGTGCACGGGCCCTACGAGCCGAAAGCCGGGCACCGGTTCAATCCCAACAAGCTGCTGATCGACCCCTACAGCAAACGGCTGGCCGGTCAGTTCGCCTGGAGCGACGCGCACTTTGGCTACCGCACCGGCAGCAAGCAGGACGATTTGTCGTTCGACCGGCGCGACAATGCCCGCGGCATGTACAAATCCGTGGTGGTCGATCTGGCGCATACCTGGGCGCATAGGCGCGGGCGGCAGACCGCTTGGGAAGAAACCATCCTTTACGAGGCGCACGTCAAAGGCCTGACGCAGATGCGCGACGACCTGCCGGCGGAAATGCGCGGGACTTATCGTGCCCTGTCCGAGCCGGGCACGATCGCGCATCTGCGCAAGCTCGGCGTTACGACCATCGAACTGCTGCCGATCCACTCCTTCGTCGACGACCGCCACTTGCTCGCACGCGGCTTGCGCAATTATTGGGGCTACAACACGCTCAGTTTTTTCGCCCCTGAACAACGCTACACCAGCGGCGACGCCATCAACGACTTCCGCGCCACCATGGCGGACCTGCACGATGCCGGCATCGAAGTCATTCTCGACGTCGTCTACAACCATACCGCCGAGGGCAACCATCTCGGCCCCACGCTCTGCTACCGCGGCATCGACAACGCCTCTTACTATTGGCTGCTGCCCGACCAGCCGCGCTACTACGAGAATTTCACCGGCACCGGCAACGCGCTCAAACTCGCGCATCCGCGCGTGCTGCAAATGGTCATGGACTCGCTGCGGCTGTGGGTCGAAGCCTATCACGTCGACGGCTTCCGTTTCGATCTCGCCACCACGCTCGGACGCCAGCCCGCCTTCGATCGCAACGCGCCGTTCTTCGCCGCCATCCGGCAGGACCCCGTGCTCTGCGACGTCAAGCTGGTTGCCGAGCCCTGGGACATCGGCGATGGCGGCTACCAGCTCGGCGCCTTCCCCAACGGCTGGTCGGAATGGAACGACGTCTATCGGCAGACCCTGCGCCGCTTCTGGCGCGGCGATGACAATGTCGCCGGCGACCTCGCCCACAGCATGACCGCGTCATCCGTGCAGTTTCAGCATGACGGCCGCAACCCCCGCAGCAGTATCAACCATGTCACCGTGCATGACGGTTTCACGCTCGAAGACCTGGTGAGCTACGATCACAAACACAATGAAGCAAACGGCGAAGACAATCGCGACGGATCGAACGATAGTCTGAGCGGCAATTGCGGAGTCGAAGGCGCAACCGACGATCCGGCCATTCTCGCCATGCGCCGGCGGCGCAAACGCAATCAGCTTGCCTGCCTGTTCCTCGCGCAAGGCGTGCCGTTGCTGCTGGCGGGCGACGAGGCCGGCAACAGCCAGAACGGCAACAACAACGCCTATTGCCAGGATAACGAGATCGGCTGGGTGGATTGGTCGAAGGCCGGCAGTGAAGACGATCTCACCGGGCTCATTGGCGAGCTCACCCGGCTCCGCCGCGAATTCCCCCAGCTCAGGCCGCGCTACTGGCTGGACGGCAAGAAGGCGGACGGCTCCTACGACGTGAAATGGCTGACGCCGAAGGCTACCGAAATGACGGAAGCCGATTGGAATCTGCCGCACGCGCGCTTTTTGGCTTACGTGCTGGCGGCGCCGGTCGAAGGCGGCAAGGCCCTGTTCGTCGTGCTCAACCGCACCGACACGCCGGTCGAGATCACCTTTCCGGAGTGGCCGGGCGTGACCGGCTGGCGTTGCGTGCTCGACACCTCGGACGGGCACGAGCCCGCGGTAACGCTGCCGCCCGGCGCCAACTGGGGCGCGCACGTTCGCTGCGTGCTGGCATTCGCGGGCGAGCCGTGAGCGCGCCTTCGCGCTTTGGTACGCTGCTGTCCGACCGCGGGGTGACTTTCCGCCTCTGGGCGCCGGGCGCACGCACGGTGGACCTGTTGCTCGCGCCGCACGACAGCCTGCCCATGAGCAGACCACGGCGAATGGTTCGAGACGCACGCGCCGGACGCCGGCCCCGGCACACGCTATCGCTTCCGCATCGACGGCGAACTCAATATCCCCGACCCGGTGTCGCATTTCCAGCCGGAGAACGTGGACGGGCCGAGTGAGGTTATCGATCACGGCGCATATCAATGGCAGGCGACGGACTGGAAAGGCCTGCCATGGGAGCGCGCGGTTATTCTCGAAACCCATGTCGGCACCTTCACGCGCGCTGGCACTTTCCGCGCCATGCGCGAGCGGCTCGACCATCTGGCCGAAACCGGCGTCACCGCGCTCGAACTGATGCCGGTTGCGGATTTTCCCGGGCGCTGGAACTGGGGCTATGACGGCGTGCTGCTGTTTGCGCCCGATGCGAACTACGGCCAGCCGGACGATCTCAAGGCGCTGATCGACGCCGCGCATGCGCGCGGGATCATGGTGTTCCACGACGTGGTCTATAACCACTTCGGGCCGGAGGGAAATTATCTGCCCCGCATTGCTCCGAAATTCTTTTCCGACGAGCACCACACGCCATGGGGCGCGGCCATCGATTACCGCGTGGACGAAGTGCGCGCCTTTGCCATCGAGAACGCGCTGCATTGGCTGCGCGACTACCGCTTCGACGGTTTGCGGCTCGACGCCGTGCACGCCATTCCCTTGGCCGGCGCGCCGCATATCCTCATCGATCTGGCGAAAGCGGTAAACGAATTCGCCGCGCAGAGCGGCCGCCATATCCATCTGGTGCTGGAGAACGACGACAACGCCGCGCGCTTCCTCAGCCCCACGCCGAAGATTGCCGGCGGCTTCTATCGCGCGCAGTGGAACGACGACTATCATCACGCCTGGCATGTGCTGCTGACCGGCGAGCGCGCCGGCTACTACCGCGACTACCAGGACGCCGAGCGCCATATCGCGCGCACGCTCGCGCAAGGGTTTGCGTATCAGGGCGAAGCGTCGCCCTTCCGCGGCGGCAAGAAACGCGGCGAGACGAGTGCGCAATTGCCGCGCTTCGATTTCGTCAATTTCGTGCAGAACCACGATCAGATCGGCAACCGGCCCATGGGCGAACGGCTTAGCGTTCTGGCGAAGCCTGAGGCACTTGAAGCCGCGCTGGCGGTGCTGCTGCTGCAACCGGGACCGCCGCTGATGTTCATGGGCGACGAATGGGGCGCGCGCGAGCCGTTCCCGTTCTTCTGCGACTTCAAGGGCGAGCTGGCGCAAGCCGTGCGCGACGGCCGCCGCCGGGAATTCGCCGAAGCCTATGCCGACCACGGCGATGAAATTCCCGATCCGCTGTCGGAAGAAACGCGCAACGTCGCCATGCTCGACTGGGACGCGCGCACCGAGCCGCACCACGCGCAACGGCTTGCGCTGACCCGCGCGCTACTGGCCGCCCGTAAAAAATGGGTGGCGCCGCTGCTGCCGGCAATGGTGACGCCCGGCGACGTCCAATTCGCATCCGGTCTGCTCACGGCGCGCTGGCGCGCCGGTGCGAAGAGCCTTTTACTGCTCGCCAATCTTTCTGACGCCGCAAAGCCGAAGCCGGACACGCCGTGGGGCGCGCCGGTCTGGGGCGACGAACTACCCGGCAAACTACCGCCTTGGTCGGTCTACGCGGCTATCGGGGGCGCCTGATGCCGCCGTCCATTCCGCTCGCCACCTACCGGCTGCAGTTCACCAAGGCGTTCGGCTTTGACGATGCCGCCGCGCTCGCGCCCTATCTTAAAGATCTCGGCATCACGCATGTTTACGCCTCGCCGTTTCTCAAGGCGCGTCCCGGCAGCACGCACGGCTACGATATCGTCGATCACGAGCGGCTGAACCCCGAGCTCGGCGGCGAGGAAGGCTTCGCGCGCCTGAGCGCCGCGCTCAAGCAGAACGATCTCGGCTTGATTCTCGATTTCGTCCCCAACCACATGGGCGTCGGCCATGCCGACAACGCCTGGTGGCTCGACGTGCTGGAATGGGGCCAACGCTCGCCCTATGCCGCCAGTTTCGACATCGACTGGGAGGCGATCCCGCACCGCCGCCATCCCGGCGTGCTGGCGCCGATCCTCGGCCGTCCTTATGGCGAAGTGCTGCAAAACGGCGAGCTTGTGCTCAAATACGACGCGACCGCGGGCAGCTTCGCGGCCTGGTATTTCGACCACAAGCTGCCGATCAATCCGCAGCGCTACGGCGAGATGATCCGCACGATCGTGGCGGCGGCGGATGAGGCCGGCACGCCGGCCGGCGCCAAATTGCTTGCGCTTGCCGATGATTACCGCGATCCGCGCGCGCCGTCCTACCGCGAAGCGCCCGCGCTCAAGCAACGCCTGGCGGAAATCGACGGCGCCGCGGCCGTCATAGAGCGCGGGCTTGCCGCCTACCGCACCGGTAACGATGCCGGCGCCGCAGCCGTCATCGAGCGCGGTCTCGCTGCCTATCGCACCGACACCGAAGCCGGCGCCGCCGCCCTGCACCGCCTGCTCGAGCGCCAGCACTACCGCGTTGCCTATTGGCGGGTCGCGGTCTCGGCGGTAAACTACCGGCGCTTCTTCGATATCAACGATCTCGCCGGCTTGCGCGTGGAAAATCCGGCGACCTTCCGCGCCATCCACACGCTGGTGGCGCGCCTGATCGCCGCCGGCGATTTGCAGGGCCTGCGGCTCGACCACATCGACGGCTTGCGCGATCCGGTGCAATACACCCGCCGCCTGCGCGGGCTCATCGGCAAGATGCGCGGCAAAACGCGCCGCCGCGGTCCATTCTACGTGGTGGTCGAGAAGATCCTCGCCGACGGCGAGGACATGCCGCGCCTGCCCGCCGTCGCCGGCACCACCGGTTATGAGTGGCTCAACGTCATCTCGCGCGTGCTGCTCGACGGCAAGGGGCTCGACCGGCTGGAACGCACCTGGCGCACCTTCACTACCGAGCGCGCCGAATTTCCCGCGATCCTGGAGACCGCCAAGCTGCGCGTGATCAACTCCATGCTGGCGAGCGAATTCACCGTGTTGTGCCGCGCGCTGGCGCGCATCGCCGCCGGACATTTCTCGACGCGTGACTTCACCATCGACCGCTTGCGCGCGGCCTTGCAGGTCGCCGCGCTCGAATTCCCGGTCTACCGCTCTTACGTCACCGCCGCCGGCGCCTCCGCCGACGACCGCAAAACGATCGAAGACGCCATCGCGCGCGCGCGGGCGCGCTGGCATGGGCCCGATCCGGAGATTTTCGATTTTCTTCGCGCCGCGATCACGCTCGACCTCGCGGCGAACACCAGCTACAGCGCGCCGCGCGTGCGCAATTTCGCGCTCAAGCTGCAGCAGTTCACCGGTCCGTTGATGGCCAAGGCCATGGAGGACACCGCGTTCTATCGCTATCACCGCCTGTTGGCGCTCAATGAAGTCGGCGGCGAACCGGCTGCGCGCGAACTCCCGCTCGACGAATTTCACCGGCGGCAACAGACCCGCGCCGACACGGCACCCAGCGGTCTTACCGCCACCGCCACCCACGACACCAAGCGTGGCGAAGACGCGCGTGCGCGCATCCTGGCGCTGTCGGAACTCGCCGAGGATTGGGACGCCGCCGTGCAAAGCTGGCGCGAACAGAACGCGCCGCTGGTGCGGCAGGCCGGCGGCCACCGCTGCCCCTCGATCGGACATGAATACATGCTCTATCAGGCGCTGATCGGCGCTTGGCCGGAGGCGGTCGATGAAACCTTCGTCGCGCGCATGCAGGCCTATGCGCTCAAGGCGGCGCGCGAGGCCAAGCAGGAAACGAGCTGGACCAATACGAACGAGGCTTACGAAGCAGGCTTGCAGGAATTCGTCGGCAAGCTGCTCGACAGGAATGCCTCCGCCGCCTTCATCGCGTCCTTCGGCGAATTCGCCGCGCGCACCGCGCTGCTCGGCGCCGTGAACGGTCTTTCGCAGCTCGCGTTTAAAGCGCTGCTGCCGGGCGTTCCCGATTTCTACCAGGGTACCGAATTCTGGGATTATTCTCTGGTCGATCCCGACAACCGCCGCGCCGTCGATTTCGATCTGCGCCGGCGCGAATTGGCAGATGCGCCGCCGGATTGGCCCGCGCTTGCCGCCCATTGGCAGGACGGCCGCATCAAGCTCGCATTGACCCGGCAGTTGTTACGCCTGCGCCACCGTTTCGCCGACCTGTTCCAGCGCGGCAGCTATGAGCCGCTGCCGGTCGCCGGCCCGCATGCCGAACACGTCGTCGCCTTTGCGCGCGGCTGGAAACGCCAGCGGCTCATCATTGCGGTCGGGCGGCATTTCGCCCCGCTCGGCGACGGCGGCCGGCAATGGCCTACCGGCTGGGAGGGGACGGTCGTGCAGCCGGCGGCGGCCTATGAGCATTTGATTGGCGGCGACCCCGGCCGGCGCGCGGGCGAACTGAGCCTCGCTGCCCTGTTCCGCGATCTGCCGGTGAGCGTCC
>CAWFEO010000046.1:0-21165 GCA_963814885.1 uncultured Alphaproteobacteria bacterium
GTCTTTGCTCTCGGCGATCTTTTTCGTCACCTTGTAGACGAGATTCTCGGACACCTTCGAACTGGTCAGCATCATCCATGGAATCTGCATGATGTTGGCGTCGTAATCCTGCAGACCGTTGATGTTCTTATTCTGCTTCAAGGAGACGATCTTGCCGGCCGGAAGAAATTTCTTGAATGCGGCCTGCCCAGCGGCCGAATTATCGAGCGAAATGTAGCACAGCCCGCCATGAGATTTGAGCTTCACCGCCGCCTGCTTGCCCGCGCCTGCATTAAGGCTGACGAGCGCAACGTCGACGAGACCATCGCCAAGGGCCTTGATACCGCCGACAAAGCTCGCCACCGGGACCTGCTTGAAATCCGCATATTTCATGCCGCCGTTCGCAAGGCCGCCGCGGATGTAAAACGGAATGATGGTCGACGACTTGTACTCGGATGCGATCCGCAAACCCTTGGCCTTCGCCTTCAGGTCAGCCACCGTCTTGAGGCCCAGATCGCAGGGCGCCATGAGACCGGTTGCCAGCGGGAACATCGTTCCCACCAGCCGCATATTCGGGTTCTTGCGGTCGTAGTTGCCGGTGCCGGTCATGGCAAAAGCTGCTTCGACGCCGTTGGAAAATCCAAAGTCGACTTCGCCGGAATTGATCAGAGGCAGGTAGCCGACAAGCGGCTGCGTGCGCGCAGTAATTTTGGCGTCGTTCAGGACCTTTGCCACGGCTTGACCGGAATTATAGGCAAGCGAGCCTTGAGCGCCCGTTGCGATGGTCACGACCTGCGCCGTTGCAGCCGATGCGCCGAGCGAAAGCGCAAACGCGCCTCCGATCACAGCGGTCATAAGCCTTGCATTCATGTCTGTTCCTCCTTTGGTTGAATTGCGAATTAAGTACCGGAAAATCACGAGGCGGTTTGCTCGTCTATGGATCGGGTTCGCCGGACCATCAGAGCGATCGCCAGCACAACGACCGCGATTGCCGCGGGGAAGTGCACCAGCTCATCGAACGACACAAACCCAAGCGGCAGGGTGAGCGCGCCACCCACGACAAACGCGGCGCGGGCAAGAACCCCCAGCTTGCGTGACCAGAAGCCGACAATGCCGGCTGTCACCGCAGCAATACCGACCGCCGATAAGCCCAGCGTCGTGACGATCTCCACGGGATTTCCTTCAAACAGCAAAGCCGGGGAGTCCACGAACACAAACGGAAGAATGAAAGCCGCCCACCCCATGCGCATGGCCGCCCAGCCCGTTGCGAGCGGATCCGCCTTCGAGATCGTCGCCGCGGCGAAAGCCGCAAGCGCGACGGGCGGCGTGATCATCGACATCATGCCGAAGTAGAGAATGAACATATGCGCAGCGATCGGGTGGATACCTGCTTGAACAAGCGAGGGCGCGATCAATGCCGCAAGCAGCACATAGACGCCGGACGTCGGCATCCCCATGCCCAGAACGGTACAAACCAACGCCGAGATCAGAAGTAGAAAGATCAAGTTGGAGCCGACGAAATCGACAAGAAGCAGCGTGAGCGCGAATCCCAATCCCGTTATATTGAGAATGCCGATGACAAATCCCGCCGCGGCGACGATGAGGATCAGATCCACCATACCAACGCCTGTGTCGACAAAGACCTTCCCCAAGGTCGCCAGGGTCAGGCGGTTGCCCTTGTAGCCGCGCAAGAATCCGACAATGACAATGGCGACAGACGCCAGCAACGCCGCATCTTCCGGATCGAAATCCCACCAGAAAAGCGCGGCAATCAAGATTCCAAACGGAAATGCAAAGTGCCACCCGTCGGCCAGCACCTGCCTTGTCGTCAGGCCTTCAATATCGGTCGGATGGATGCGATCTCGTCCCGCGATGAGATCGACCTGAACGAACACACCCAGGTAATAAAGGAGTGCAGGCAACACGGCCGCAGCCGCCACGGCCTGATATGAAATATCGAGAAATTCGGCCATCAGGAACGCGGCCGCCCCCATGATCGGTGGCGTGAGCTGGCCGCCTGTCGAGGCCACGGATTCAACGGCGCCGGAATCGGTTTTCGAATACCCACCGCGCTGCATCAAAGGGATGGTGATGACACCTGTCGTGACGACGTTGGAAACCGCGCTTCCCGAAATCGAACCGAACAGGGCGGATCCCACGATCGCGATTTTCGCGCTCCCCCCACGCGTGCGCCCGGTTGCGGCCATGGCGAGATCGGTGAAGAACTCACCACCGCCGGCGGCGAACAGCAAATTACCGAAGAAAACAAACAACAGGACGATTATTGAGCCGACGGCCAGCGGCGTTGAAAAGACCGCGCTCGGATCAAATCCAACGTACTGAACGAGCCCGATCGGACTGAGTGCTTTGCCGATGAGCCGTCCCGGCACCTTGTCGGCAACCAAGGCATACAAGAGAAATACGCCGACAATAGAAAACAGCGTCCAACCGGTACGGCGTCGGATGCCCTCCATGACGGCAATCGTTACGACGGTCCCGATCATGACGATCTGCCACGGACGGTAGGCCTGTTCCTCCAAGAGCCACGAAAAGTCCCAAGCGGCGTACATCAAAACCGAGAACACGATGAGCGCGATTGCGCCATCGATCCAGCCCAGACCTTGTTTGACGTCACCCTTCCAATTGAACCGAAGAAATACGATCGTCAGCGCCAGGCCGAGCTGCAGCGCCATGTATTGCTGTTTAAGGACCGCGAAGCCCAACCGGGTCGGGGCCTCGACATTCCACAACATGCAAGCGACCGTCATCGTAACGGCAAGTATCGCAATAAGAATGCGAATTACCTTGTCGATGCTTGCTACGGTTTCCAAAGATTACTCCTGCACAGCATCTTTGAACGATGCGACAGCCGCGTATACGAGTTCGTCTATCGCCCGCTCGCTGTCGGTGCTGGCTTTACTTTGTCGCGTCGGATGATCTTTGCTAGTGACCATCACCATGGAATCTCAACAATGTTGGTCGTCGGTTCGGGTAGGCCAGTCCGCTTAAGATTGGCCTTGAGCTAAGCGCACTATCGGGCGACTTGGCACGCGGGACGCGCGTCGAGAGGAACAAGGCGCAAAGGCTCAAGCCCAGGATCAGCGCCAAGTATTGCTCCGTCTTATCGGCAACGCCAAGCCACGACGAAACACCGGCATGCCAAAGAATGCAAAATAGTGTCGCAAGCGCCGCGGCGACATGCGCTGCCCGCTTGGTATAAGTCACGGGCGCGGCCACGTGACGACGAACAACGGTTTGGTCGTCCGCCCGCCGTTCGCGATATTGCGCCCGGGCCCTTGCCGTGCCGATCCCTCCACCATGGAGTTCCCCCGCTTGTCCTGGCGTGTAGCCGGTGCCCCACCGCACGGCCGCAATTGCCGCATGGAAAGGCAATCCATGACGCACCCAGGTTTTGCCCGCCACACTAGGAAGGGCTTCTCTATTTTCAAAATTGATATTAAAGATGCAAGGCATTCACGTCACGAATGCCTGCCGGTAAACTGCCATGAATCTCAGCAATGTCGATCTCAATTTATTGAAAGTGCTGGATGCGCTGATCACCGAGCGCAATGTGACACGTGCTGGCGAGCGGCTGGGACGGTCGCAGCCCGCCATCAGTAACGCGTTGCAACGGCTGCGCGTATTGTTGGGCGACGATTTGCTCGTGCGCGTACCGAAGGGTTTCATTCTGACGCCGCGCGCCGAGGCGATCCGCGAACCGTTGCGCGAAGCCATCGCGCTGGTCGAGGGCTGCCTGGCCGAGGAATCTCAATTCGATCCAGGCAGTGCAACCGGCGTATTCCGGCTGAGCACCCCGGACCGGCTAAGCCTCGTGGTCGTGCCGCCATTGTATGCCCGGTTGCGGAAGCTGGCCCCGAATATGGCGTTGCAAGTACAGACCGCCGACCGCCAGCAGGCGCTCGACCTGCTCGACGCGGACCGTACTGATCTTGCGATCGGTTGGCTGGACGAAAAGCCAAGCCATTTGATTGCCGAGTTCATGATGGAGGAGAGCCTGTTCTGCGTTTTCCGGCGTGACCACCCCATTCTGAAACCGCGTACGAAATTTAATATTGCGTCAGTCCTATCTTTCCCTCACCTCGTTGTCAGCGCCACGGGTCAGCGGACGGCGATCTTCGACGACCTGCTGTTGCGACACGGACTGCGGCGTCACGCGCTTGTGGCCGTAATGAACTTCACTGCTGTGCCACACCTGCTTATTCGCAGCGATATGATCGGCGTGTTTACCGAGCTGGCTTCCAATGTCTTCGAGAAATCTTTTGGGCTAGCCAAGCGCGCGGTGCCGATTAATGTTGGAAAAATATCGACAAATATGGTTTGGCATCATCGCAACGATAGCGACAAAAAACACGTCTGGTTGAGGCAGCAGATTAAAACCGTCTATAAAAATTTGTAAGGGCCGGGGTGTCACGGAATTCGACGACAACCGCCCGCTCTCAATTTTAGCTCATGGCTTTGTGGCGGCTTTCCAGAAATTCAAGCGTGCGCGCGCGCGCCGTTGTGGCTGCGGCTTCATTATAAGCCGGGCGCACCTCATTGGCGAAGGCGTGACCGGCTTCGTAGATGTAGGTTTCTGCGGACGGAAACGCCTTGCGCACCTGTTCGATGATCTCCGGCGTCGAATTTGGGTCGGTCTTGGCGAAGTGGAACAGCAGGGGACATTTCGGCTTCAGGTCGAGATATGTCGGCAGTCGCGTGCCGTAAAACGCGATCGCGCCGCGAAGTTCCAATTCCGCCGCCGCGCGTATGATGACGCCGCCGCCCCAGCAGAACCCGAGCACGGAAACCCCACGATTGCTTTGCACCTTTGCAACCGCGGCGCCGACATCGAGCATCACCTTATCGAGTGGGAGCCCATAGGCTAGGTCGCGCCCGCGGTCCGGCTCACTGAATGGCACCACCGTACCGGGCGCGACCCGGTCATAAACGCAAGGAAAAATCGTATCGTAACCATCGCTGGCATATTTACGCACGACGGACTTTAGTTGGTCGGTGAGGCCGAAGATTTCTTGCAAGATCACAAGGCCTCCTCTGCTGCCTTGCTTGGGATAAGCATGGAATGCTTCGAGCGAAAAGCCGTCCGCTGCTGTTAATCTTGTCATCTCTTCGATAATGTCGTTCGTCTCTACCGCCATTGCTCTCTCGCTTATCCGCCGTTGGCGCGCATCGGAAAAGTCCGAACTGCATAGTGCGAAGAGTCATAGGCAGTCGTCGACTATCGACAAAATTGATATTCAATATGATCTTTATTTGGTTCGTGAATGGCGTCTAAGCGGAAAGTCTTGACCTGCTAGCCGCGCTTGGCGTGCAGGGTGATGGCGCCGCCTGCGCGCCAGACGAAATCACCCGGATGGGCGGTGATGACAAGCCCGGTTTTTTGCCCCGTCTTCTCTCCCGGCATGGACGCAGAACTCCCTTGTTTCCGGCGGGTTTTCTAGACTAGGTGGTGGGCACAAAGAAAGCCATTCCCCATGCCGGATCCCGTCACCCTGCGCCTCGCCATCGGCGATTATCCCCATACGCTGCCGCTCAAGCGCGGCGAGATTTCTTCGCCCTGGCTGAAACTCGATTTCGAGGAGGTGAAACCGCTGCACAAGGCGTTCAAGCCGATGGTGCGCGAGCACGCCTTCGACGCCAGCGAAATGGCGCTGGTCACTTATTTCCAGGCGAAAATCTACGGCAAGGGATTGCAGCTGCTGCCCGCGGCCATGCTCGCCCGCTTCCAGCACGGCGCGGTGCTCTGCAACAGCGAGCGGGGCCGGCTGACGCCCGCCGACTTGCCGGGCAAGCGCATCGGCGTGCGTTCCTGGAGCCAGACCACCGGCGTGTGGATGCGCGGCATTCTCCAGAACGACTACGGCCTCGACCTTTCCGGTGTGCAGTGGGTCACCTTTGAGGATGGCCATGTCGCCGAGGCCAAGGACCCGCCCGGCCTGATCCGCGCCAATCCCGAGCAGGACATCACCAAAATGCTGATCGCCGGCGAGCTCGATGCGGCGATCTATGGCGCCGCGCTGCCCGGCGATCCGCGGCTCAAAAGCGTGATCGCCGACCCGGACGCGGAGGCGCGAGCCTGGTACGCCAAGCACCACCTGGTGCCGGTCAATCATATGGTGGTGGTGACGGAGAAGCTGGCGCGCGCAAATCCGAAAGCCGTGGCCGAGCTCTATCGCCTCTTGGAAGCCGGCAAGCAGGCGGCCGGCGCGCCGGGCCCCATCGATGCCGCTCCGTTTGGAAAGGAGGCCAACCGGCCCGGTCTCGATCTGCTCATTTCATACGCTTTCCAGCAGGGCCTCATTCCCCGCCGGCTTGAGGTCGATGAGCTTTGGTAGCCTGAGACCGACTTATTGCGTTTTCAAATATTCGATCAGTGCGCGCCGCTCGTCGGGCTTGAGCCGGCGGCCGATCACGCCCTGACGGGTCTTGTCGTCGTTAAATTCATGACCGGTGTTGTGATTGCCGCGGATTGACGTGTCGAACTTGAAGCCGCCGGCAAGTTCTTCGGTGCGATAGCCGACATTGACCGGATCGTATTCGCGGTTGCCGAGATAGAACGTCTTCGGCCGTTCCGATGCCGGTGACAGCAACGCATAGAGATTGGGCACGGAGCCGTTGTGCAGATAGGGCGGCGTCGCCCAGATGCCGTTGAGCGGCCGGACTTTATAAGCGAGCGGCGCCTGGATGCCGTTCTTGCGATGGCCGTTTATTTCGTCCCGTTGCTCCTGTGGAACCGCTGGCGTGTGATGGTCGTACCAAAAATTCACCGTTTTCTCGACCACCTGGCCGAGCGCGGGTCCGAACTCGTTTGAAGTGATGCCGAGATCGGCGGGGATCGAAAGCTTTCGATTCTTCATATCTTCCGCCTGGGCCGGGTCGGTGCCGATGTGTTTGATATTGATGAGCTCGACATCGAAATAGCGCTCGCCCGCCGCGTTGGGCGGCAGCCATCTTTTCGACTCCCAGAATTCGCTGCTGGTGACCGGAGGCAGGTGACATTCCTGGCAAATGCTTTTGTAGAGCGCCGCACCTTTGGCCGCGAGCGCGGTGTCGATCTTGCCGAGAATAGCCTCCGGCCATTTCGGCGACCGCAGTCCGGGGAATTCGTTCTTGTCTTTCGGCTGCGGCTGGCCGGCGATCAGCTTCTCCATCGCGAACAGCGTGCCCACCTTCACCCCCGAAGCATACAGACCCTTCTTGTCGCCGGTCAGCTTGATGGGGGCGCCCACGCCGAGCGCCTCGCCCGCGTTGCGCACCATCGGCTGTTCGATTGAGCCGTTATACTGCACCCACGTGAACCACGGCGCATTCCAGATGCGGGGGTAGTGTACGGGCGCCGACGTGCCGGCGTAATTTTCCAGGCGATTGAGCTCGAGCGCGAAAACCTGGTTGCCGATACAATTCAAGGCATCGAGCCGGGCAAATCCCTCTTCGACACTTTGGGGTTTGACTTTGTCTTCAAGGCCCTTGATGAGTTTTACTCTTTCCAGCGCGATGTCGAGTTGCTTGCGCAGCGTAGCCTTTGCGTCCGCGCTGGCGTTGTCCCCCAACACGTTTTCCGCAAACCGGTCGAATCGGTAGGGTACGTAGCGCGTGTAAAGCAGCGAGAGAGCGAGCCCCGTGCGCAATTTTCCGAGGTTGGTCAGCGCCGGGCCGCCGTCGATCAGGACCGTCGTGCCTTGATAGGTGAAACGGCCGGTATGGCAGGCGGCACATGTCAGCCCAATGCCATGCATCGGTTGCTTCGTTTGGGGATTTTCCCCGAGCGGGCCCTGCATTGTCCCGCCGCCGGCAAAGCCGACCGGCAGTTTACTGTCGCCGGCTTCGGTGCTGGCCGGAATGAAGCCGTAACGGTCAAGATAGGACGGCGCGCTCAAACGCCCGGCTGCCGAGAAAATGAGGGGCACAGGAACGGTCGGCTGCTCCAGATTGATGAACCATTCGTAGGGAACACCAAACGTCAACGTGCCCTGATCGGCATGGTGATACCACTCACGGTCCTTCGGCGACCAGTTCTGGTCGAGCCAGACCGCCTTTGTGATGGGCGGATAGTCGGGAAGCTCGACGAAGAAATTTTTTTGAACATAGTCGGCGCCGTACACGAGACCGACGATCGCAACTGCACCGATGGCTAAAATCACACGCCAATTCATGCGCAACATCCCCGGCTTGTGCCGACTTTTGAATAAACCGCCGACCCACACGCGACCGTATCAAATCGAAATTGCAGTTGCCAGTCACAATCGCTAAAGTTGTGCCGTGTTTATTTGTGTCATTGCACCCCGTTCGGGGATCACATGTCCAAAGATGACGTTGGCAAGCACGTGAGATTGGCTTGTCTCGGCTTTCTTATCCTTGGTACCGCTGCACTTGCGCCGACGCAGGGGCAATCGCAGTCGCAATCGCTTTCAGCCGACGATGTGTCATGATTGTTTCCGCCGCCAACACAGGCTGACGATTTTGCAAAATTGATCGCGGTCAGCGACCTCGCCGCTGTTGAAAGCGGCCGGCTCGCAGCAGCGCGTATTGCCGGTTCTGCACACGAACAACCGTAATCCGATCACCTGCCAGCACGCGGCGCTTCCTACGCCCGCGCCGCCTATCGCGGATCGGAACGGATCTTCCACGGTCGATATCGTCTATTTTCTCCAATCCAGGCATTGCCAACAAAAAGGACATTCTCGATTTGATTGCCGATCCGAAACGAAGCCACTTCTTCAACACCGATTGCATCAGCTGTCACACCGAAACGCGGCTCGCCATGGACGCGCTCAATGTCACAAGCGTTCCGGGGGTCGATCCCGCCGTGTTGCCGAACGGACAGTGGAAGGTGCGTAATTTTGGCTGGTCGCCACCGATCGAGGGCCCGGTGCAAGGCACGGTTACCCACCGTACCGCGGCCGAGACCGCCGAGGTGGTCAACTACATCAATAACAAGCTGCCTTCGCAGTAGTGCAGCCTTGTCGGGACCAGCTTTGGTAGCTGTCATATCGCGTTCATCGCTTGGAAAATTATCAAGCACGCTGCCTAATTTTTAATCACATGGGCTGCCCACAAGATCGGCAATCCACAGGCAGAACGCGAAAGACCCCCGTCCCATCAGGTACTTACCGCAGTCGCGCGGGCTTGGCACAGGGCTTGCGAAACCCTTGTCGCGCCGAAGTCGCCGGGACGGAAAGCGCGTCAAACGCAGGGGTCTTTGCACATGTTCAAATCAATGCAGGCGGTCGCCAAGCGGCCGAATGCCCGTTGGTGGCTCTCGGCCGCCATGGGCTTGGCGTTCGCGGCTACCGGGGCGGTCCACGCCGCCAAAGCCGCCGACACCATCAAGATCGGAATTCTCCATTCGCTCTCCGGCACCATGGCCATCAGCGAGACCACGCTGAAGGACGTGATGCTCATGCTGATCGAGCAGCAGAACAAGAAGGGCGGCCTGCTCGGCAAGAAGCTTGAAGCGGTCGTCGTCGATCCGGCCTCGAACTGGCCGCTGTTCGCGGAAAAAGCGCGCGAACTGATCTCCAAGGACAAGGTCGCCGTCGTGTTCGGCTGCTGGACCTCGGTGTCGCGCAAGTCGGTGCTGCCGGTGTTCAAGGAGCTCAATTCGATCCTGTTCTATCCGGTGCAGTACGAAGGCGAGGAGTCGGAGCGCAACGTGTTCTACACCGGCGCCGCGCCCAACCAGCAGGCCATCCCCGCCGTCGACTACCTGATGAGCAAGGACGGCGGCAACGTGAAACGCTGGGTGCTGGCGGGTACCGACTACGTCTATCCGCGCACCACTAACAAGATCCTCGAAGCCTATCTGAAGGCCAAAGGCGTCAAGTCCGAAGACATCATGATCAACTACACGCCGTTCGGTCACTCGGACTGGCAGACCATCGTCGCCGACATCAAGAAGTTCGGCTCCGCCGGCAAGAAGACGGCCGTGGTCTCCACCATCAACGGCGACGCCAACGTTCCTTTCTATAAGGAGCTCGGCAACCAGGGCATCAAGGCCACCGATATTCCGGTGGTGGCGTTCTCGGTCGGCGAGGAAGAGCTCGCCGGTCTCGACACCAAGCCGCTGGTCGGCCATCTCGCCGCCTGGAACTACTTCCAGTCGATCAAGAAGCCGATCAATGCCAGCTTCATCAAGGAATGGCATGCCTTCACCAAGAAGCCGAAGCGCACCACCAACGATCCGATGGAAGCGCACTTCATCGGCTTTAATATGTGGGTGAAGGCGGTCGAGAAAGCCGGCACCACCGATCCCGACAAGGTGATCGCCGCGCTGCCCGGCATCAAGGCGCCGAACCTCACCGGCGGCATGTCGACCATGCTTCCCAACCACCACATCACCAAGCCGGTCCTCATCGGCGAAATCCGCGCCGACGGCCAGTTCGACGTGGTGTGGAAGACCAAGGGCCTGGTACCGGGCGATGCCTGGTCCAACTATCTGCCGGGCTCGAAGGATCTGAAGTCCGACTGGGTCAAACTCAAGTGCGGCAACTACAACACCGTCACCAAGAAGTGCGGCGGGCAGGGCTCCTGACGCGCGTTGGCTGACGAAACATGCAGGGAGGCGGCGGCTAATCGCCGCCTCCCAACGACAACAGACGATGCCGGGGATTGACTGCAATGCGTAGTTTCTACGATCGCATCCTGGCGCTCGTATGCGTCCTTGCTTTGCTGCTCGGTGCCGTGGCAAGCGCCCGGGCGGGCGATTACGAGGACGCGCTCACCGGATTCACCGAAGGCTCGCTGCTCGACACCGGCCAGGCGATCGGCAAAGTCGCCGGCAGCGGCAATCCGCTGGCCGCGCCCTTGCTCGAAGCGGCGCGCGATCGGCGCCTGATGTACAGCGCCGAGAAGAAGCAGGTTTTCATCCAGACCAAGGATGACAAGCTGCTCGATGCCGCCACCGGCAAGCCTTTCACCGGAACGCCGCCCGAGGACCTCGACACCGTCATCGTCAACAACCGGCTACGCAACGTCATCGGCGCCGCCCTCGGCGGCCTGACGTTGATGGCGGCCGATCCCGAAAAGCGCCTTAAAGCCGCCCAGGCGGTGTTCCGCTCGCGCGACCAGAGCGCGCTGCCGACGCTGGAAAAAGCGCTGGCAAAAGAAACCGACCCGCGCGTGAAAAAGGAGCTCAACGAAGCGCGCGCCGCCGTCATCCTCACCTCGTCCGAGGCCAAGCCCGAAGCCAAGATCGCCGCCATCGCCGTCATCAGCGAACGCGGCGACCAGGACGCGCTCGGCTTACTTCAAGGATTGCCGCCGAACGAGGCGCCCGCGGTCCGCAAGGCCGCGCAAGCCGCCGTCGTCAAGATCAAGCACACGCTGGCGCTGTGGAACGCGGTGCAGAACGCCTGGTACGGGCTCTCGCTTGGTTCGGTGCTGCTGCTGGCGGCGATCGGCTTGGCAATCACCTTCGGCGTCATGGGCGTCATCAACATGGCCCACGGCGAGATGGTGATGCTCGGCGCCTACGCCACCTTCGTGGTGCAGGAGGTCATCCGTACCAGCTATCCCGGCCTGTTCGATTATTCGCTGCTGATCGCCATTCCGCTCGCCTTTGTGGTGGCGGGCGGGGTCGGCGTCGCCGTCGAGCGCGGCATCATCCGCTTTCTCTACGGCCGTCCGCTGGAGACGCTGCTCGCCACCTGGGGCTTGTCGCTGATCCTGCAGCAGGCGGTGCGCACGATTTTCGGGCCGACCAACAAGGAGGTCGGCAATCCGTCCTGGATGAGCGGGGCCTTCGATCTCGGCGGCCTCGTCATCACCTATAACCGGCTGTGGATCATCGTCTTCGCCATGCTGGTGCTGGTGGCGCTGCTCGCCATGCTGCGCTTCACCCGGCTCGGGCTGGAGATGCGCGCGGTGACGCAGAACCGGCAGATGGCCGCCGCCATGGGCATCCGCACCGCCCGCATCGATGCGCTCACCTTCGGGCTCGGCTCCGGCATCGCCGGCATTGCGGGCGTGGCGCTGTCGCAGATCGACAACGTCTCGCCCAATCTAGGGCAGGGCTACATCATCGACTCGTTCATGGTGGTGGTGTTCGGCGGCGTCGGAAACCTGTGGGGCACGCTGGTCGGCGCCCTTACGCTGGGCGTCGCCAACAAGTTCCTCGAGCCTTACGCCGGCGCCGTGCTCGCCAAGATCGCCATCCTGGTGCTGATCATCCTGTTCATCCAGAAGCGCCCGCGCGGCATGTTCGCACTTAAGGGCCGTGCGGTGGAGGCGTGATGAGCAAGGCTTTTCCGCTCACGCGCCTGATCGACAAAGGCGCCACCATTTTTCTGGTGCTGCTCGGCGCCTTCGCTATCGCCATTCCCGTGCTCAATCTGCTGGTGCCGGAGGGCGGCACCTTCCACGTCTCCACCTATCTGGTGGCGCTGTTCGGCAAATATATCTGTTACGCGCTGCTGGCGCTCTCCATCGACCTGATCTGGGGCTTTGCCGGCATCCTGTCGCTCGGCCACGGCGCCTTCTTCGCGCTCGGCGGCTATGCCATGGGCATGTACCTGATGCGGCAGATCGGTACTCGCGGCGTCTACGCCAATCCGATCCTGCCCGACTTCATGGTGTTCCTGAACTGGCACGAATTGCCGCTGTACTGGTACGGCTTCAACTGGTTCGGTTATGCCGCGCTGATGATCCTGCTGGCGCCGGGCCTGCTCGCCTTCGTGTTCGGCTGGTTCGCCTTCAGGAGCCGCGTCACGGGCGTCTATCTGTCGATCATCACGCAAGCGATGACCTATGCGCTGATGCTTGGCTTTTTCCGCAACAATTTCGGTTTCGGCGGCAACAACGGCCTCACCGACTTCAAGGACATCCTCGGCTTCAACGTGCAGGCCGAGACCACGCGCAACGCGCTGTTGGTGAGTTCCTGCATCGCGCTCGCCATCGGCTTCCTGATCTGCCGCGCCATCGTCACCTCCAAGTTCGGCAAGGTGCTGGTGGCGATCCGCGACGCGGAATCGCGCACGCGCTTCCTCGGTTATCGCGTCGAGAACTACAAATTGTTCGTGTTCGTGCTGTCGGCCTGCATGGCGGGCGTCGCCGGCGCGCTCTACGTCCCGCAGGTCGGCATCATCAACCCGAGCGAGTTCACGCCGGCCAACTCGATCGAGGCCGTGATCTGGGTGGCGGTAGGCGGCCGCGGCACGCTCACCGGCGCGGTGCTCGGCGCCATCCTGGTCAACTACGGCAAGACGGTATTCACCAGCGGCACGCTCGCGCCCTATTGGCTGTTCGTGCTGGGCAGCCTGTTCGTCCTGGTCACGTTGCTGCTGCCGCGCGGCATCATCGGCACGCTGAAATACGGCCTCAGCCTGCGCGCCGACGCCAAATCGGCGGCGGCCGAGCAGGGGGCCGACCTCGAACTGGCGCCGCCCAATGCCACGCCAAACGCGGCGGAGTAGCGTCATGACCGACCAGCAAGACCCGCCGACGCCGCAGACCACGTCCGCCTTGCTTTATCTCGACGGAATTACCGTCTCGTTCGATGGCTTCAAGGCGCTCAACGAATTGTCGTTCGTGATCGAGCCGGGCGAAATGCGCGCCATCATCGGCCCCAACGGCGCCGGCAAGACCACCATGATGGACGTGGTCACCGGCAAGACCCGGCCCGACGACGGCGACGTCTATTTCGAGGAGGGTGCCTACGACCTCTCCAAGCTTGACGAGACGCAGATCGCCGAGCTCGGCATCGGCCGCAAATTCCAGAAGCCGACCGTGTTCGACATGCATTCGGTCGAGGATAATCTCTTGCTGGCGCTGAAAAACGACCGGCGCGTGCGCGCCACGCTGCTGTGGCACAATTCAAGCGGCCAGGAAAAACGCATCGACGATATTCTTGACATCATCCGCCTGGCGCCGCTGCGCTCGCGCGTGGCCGGCAGCCTGTCGCACGGCCAGAAACAGTGGCTGGAGATCGGCATGCTGCTGGCGCAGGAACCGAAATTGCTGCTGGTCGATGAGCCGGTCGCCGGCATGACCGACACCGAGACCATGCAGACCGCCGAGCTGTTGAAAGAGATCAACCGCGACAAGACCGTGGTCGTGGTCGAGCACGATATGGCTTTTGTGCGCGAACTGGGCGTCAAGGTGACCTGCCTGCACGAGGGCGCGGTGCTGGCGGAAGGCACCATCGACCAGGTCTCGCAGAACGAGCGCGTGGTGGAAGTGTATTTGGGAAGATAGCGACACGCCCGCATCCTTCGAGACGCGAGCTTCGCTCGCTCCTCAGGATGAGGGCTACGGAAACGAAATGTCACCTCGTCCTGAGGAGGCCCGTAGGGCCGTCTCGAAGGATGAGGTGACGGAAAGCGGTTGAAGCATGCTCGACGTAAGCAATATTGATCTGCATTACGGCGCCGCGCAGGCGCTGCGCGGCATCTCGATTCATGCCGTGCCCGGCAAGGTCACCTGCGTGCTCGGCCGCAACGGCGTCGGCAAGACCAGCCTGTTGCGCGCCATCGTCGGCCAGCACCCGGTCAGCAAAGGCTCCATTACCTTCAACAGTACCGACATCACCAAGATGTCCACGGTCGAGCGCGCCCGCAGCGGCATCGCCATCGTGCCGCAGGGACGCGAGATTTTCCCGCTGCTCACGGTCGAGGAGAACCTGGAGACCGGCTTTGCGCCGCTGCCGCGCGACCGGCGCACGGTGCCCGACGACGTGTTCTCGCTGTTTCCGGTGCTCAACGAAATGCTCGGCCGGCGCGGCGGCGATCTCTCCGGCGGCCAGCAGCAGCAATTGGCGATCGGCCGCGCGCTGGTGATGCGGCCGCGGCTGTTACTGCTCGACGAGCCGACCGAGGGCATCCAGCCCTCCATCATCAAGGACATCGGGCGCGCGATTTCCTATCTGCGCGGCTTGAAGGAAATGGCCATCATCCTGGTCGAGCAATATCTCGATTTCGCGCAGGAACTCGGCGATCACCTGGTGGTCATGGACCGCGGGTCGATCGTCTATTCCTGCGACAAGGCCACCATGGACGAAGGCGCGCTCAAGCGCGCGCTGGCGATTTGATCGGCCGGCGCCTAGAATTTTCTGTCATGGCCTGAGGGGGAGGCAAACGACGTGTTAGTGGCCGCTGCCCAGCATCGCGCCGACATATTCGCCGCCAACCGCGCCAGCGGGCGCATTGCGCTGGAGGCGGCCGCTATGGGCGGGCGCACCCGCCGCAGCCGCGTGCATGAGGCGGGTTCCTTGCGCGTGCGTTTTCCCAATGCGACCGGCGAGGCGCTGGAGGCGGTGATCGTCAACACCGGCGGCGGCATGACCGGCGGCGACCGCTTCTCAATCGATATGGCGGTGGGCGAGGGCGCCCGCCTCGTCGCCGGCACCGCGGCGGCGGAAAAGATCTACCGCTCGACCGGGCCGGACGCCGAGATGGCGGTGCGCCTGGACGTCGGCGCCGGCGGCAGGCTCGCCTGGCTGCCGCAGGAGACGATCCTGTTCGACGGCGCGCGGCTCAAGCGCCGCATCGATATCGATCTGGCCGACGGCGCGTCGTTGGTCATGGCGGAGGCGGTGGTGTTCGGCCGCGCCGCCATGGGCGAGACTGTGGCCGAGGGCCTGTTCAACGACCGCTGGCGCCTGCGCCGCGACGGACGGCTCATTTTCGCCGACGCAGCCCTGCTCGACGGCGCCATCGCCGCGAAGCTGGCGGAACCGGCGGTGACGGCCGGCGGCATTGCATTGGCCACCGTGCTGGTGGCGCCGGGGGGCGAGACTGAACTCGCTGCCGTGCGCGACCTCGACTTCGCGGGCGAGGTCGGCATTTCGTCCTGGAACGGCATCGCCGTGGCGCGGCTGGTCGCCCGCGACGGTTTAACACTGCGCCACGATCTCATCGCCGTCTTGAGCGCGCTCGGCCAGGCCGTGCCGCGGCTCTGGCTCCAATAGCGCATGATCCCGAAAAGTGGGAACCGGTTTTCGGATAAGATCATGCGCAAACCAAGACCGAGGCCTTCATGAATCTGACGCCGCGCGAGAAAGACAAGCTGTTGATCGCGACCGCCGCCATGGTGGCGCGCCGCCGGCTCGAGCGCGGCGTCAAGCTCAACCACCCGGAAGCGGTGGCGCTGATCAGCGACTTCATCCTGGAAGGCGCGCGCGACGGCAGGACGGTCGCCGAGCTGATGGAGGCCGGCGCCCACGTGCTGACCCGCGCCCAGGTGATGGAGGGCATCCCCGAGATGATCCACGACATCCAGGTGGAGGCGACGTTTCCCGACGGCTCAAAGCTTGTCACCGTACACAACCCGATCAGATGAGGACCGACCGATGAAGACGTTGCTTTCATTGTTGTTCATGCTGACTGCCGGCGCGGCGCAAGCGCACGAGTCACTGGTGCCGCACCATCATCCGCACGGCGTCAGCATGCTGCCGGGGCTCGACACCCTTGTCGTCGGCGCGCTCTTTTTGATCGCCGTCGCGTTCCTCGTCTATGCAAGATTTGGCCGGAGCTGAGCGCATGATCCCCGGCGAACTGTTCATCAAGGACGGTGAGATCGAGCTCAACGCCGGCCGCAAGACCGTGACGCTCACGGTCTCCAACAGCGGCGACCGGCCGATCCAGGTCGGCTCGCACTACCATTTCTTCGAAACCAACCCGGCGCTTACCTTCGAGCGCAAAAAGGCGCGCGGCATGCGGCTCGACATCGCGGCCGGCACGGCGGTGCGCTTCGAGCCGGGGCAGACGCGCGAGGTCACGCTTGTTGCGCTCGCCGGCAAACGCACGGTCTACGGTTTTCGCCAGGCCGTCATGGGCAAGCTTTAGGACCGGACATGAAGCAGACCTACACCGGCGGCTGTCAGTGCGGCAAAGTCCGTTACGAGGTGCAGGCCGAGATCGGCAAGGTTGTCGCTTGCAATTGCTCACGATGCAGCAAATGGGGCGCGCTGCTGTCGGCGGTGCCGGCGTCCGACTTCAAGCTGTTGTCGGGCGACGACGCGGTCACCGACTTTCAATTCAACAAACACCGGGTCCATCACCCGTTCTGCACGGCCTGCGGCATCCAATCCTTCGCGTATGGCAAGGGGCCGAGCGGCGCGGACATGGTGATGATCAATGTGCGCTGCCTCGACGGCGTCGACCCGGGCGCGTTCGAGGTGATGACGTTCGACGGGCGCAGCCTATGACCGGGGCGCTTGCCATCAACCGGGGCCCTAAACGCCATAACGGGCAGACCGTCGTCTGCCCGTCACAAGCTCCCGGTTCCAAACCCAGCGCAAGCTTGCGCTTGCGACACGGGTACCAGCTGCTGAGAGCCAGGGCCGGCAGTCATGGACCACGAATACAGCGAACTGAACCACGTCCCATGGCCGTTCCGGTCATGGCGGTTCACCCGTGTCCGGCAGAGCCAGAGATGGATGACCTGCCGCAAAGCCTACGCCGATCGGCCAAGGTGGCAAGACTGTTGAAACGGCTGTTGATAACTCTGAGGACGAAAAATGACGGTCATAATCGAGCGGGCGCGGCGTCAAATTTGTGAGTCGTCAACGCGTTGCATCTGCACAGACGGAGCCTGAGCCATGGCGATCAAAGTCAAACGCGCGGCCTATGCCGACATGTTCGGGCCCACCACCGGCGACCGCGTGCGGCTGGCCGACACTGATCTCATCATCGAAGTGGAGAAGGACTTCACCGTCTACGGCGACGAGGTGAAGTTCGGCGGCGGCAAGGTGATCCGCGACGGCATGGGCCAGTCGCAGATGACCAGCAAGCAGGGCACCGCCGACACCGTCATCACCAATGCGCTGATCCTCGATCACTGGGGCATCGTCAAAGCCGATGTCGGCTTGAAGGACGGCCGCATCGCGGCCATCGGCAAGGCTGGCAATCCCGACATTCAACCCGGCGTCACCATCGTCGTCGGCCCCGGCACCGAGATCATCGCCGGCGAAGGAAAAATTCTCACCGCCGGCGGCTTCGACGCCCACATCCATTTCATCTGCCCGCAGCTCGTCGACGAGGCGCTGATGAGCGGCGTCACCTCCATGCTCGGGGGCGGCACCGGTCCCGCCGCCGGCACCAACGCCACCACCTGCACGCCCGGGCCGTTTCACCTCGGCCGCATGATCCAGGCGTCGGACGCCTTCCCGGTCAATCTCGGCTTTTCCGGCAAGGGCAACGCCTCGCGCCCCGCTGCGCTGGTGGAGCAGGTCAAGGCCGGCGCCTGTTCGCTGAAATTACACGAGGACTGGGGCACCACGCCGGCGGCGATCGACTGCTGCCTCAAGGTCTGCGACGACATGGACGTGCAGGCCATGATCCACACCGACACGCTGAACGAAAGCGGCTTCGTCGAGGACACCATCAAGGCCTTCAAGGGCCGCACCATCCACGCCTTCCACACCGAAGGCGCCGGCGGCGGCCACGCCCCCGACATCATCAAGGTGGCGGGCTTGAAGAACGTGCTGCCGTCCTCGACCAACCCGACGCGGCCGTTCACCCGCAACACCATCGACGAGCATCTCGACATGCTGATGGTGTGCCACCATCTCGATCCGTCGATCCCGGAAGACCTCGCGTTTGCCGAAAGCCGCATCCGCAAGGAGACCATCGCGGCCGAAGACATCCTGCACGACATGGGCGCGCTCTCCATGATGTCGTCGGACTCACAAGCCATGGGCCGCGTCGGCGAAGTCATCATCCGCACCTGGCAGACCGCCGACAAGATGAAGAAGCAGCGCGGCTCGCTGCCGGAGGAGAAGGGCGACAACGACAATTTCCGCGTCAAACGCTACGTCGCCAAATACACCATCAATGCGGCCATCGCCCACGGCATGTCGAAACACATCGGCTCAATCGAAAAGGGCAAGCTCGCCGATCTCGTACTGTGGGCGCCGGCCTTTTTCGGCGTCAAGCCGGAGATCGTCATCAAGGGCGGCAGCATCGTCGCCGCGCAGATGGGCGATCCCAACGCCTCGATCCCGACTCCGCAGCCGGTGCATTACCGGCCGATGTTCGGCGCCTTCGGCAAGGCGCTCACCGCCTCCTCGCTGATGTTCGTCTCGAAGGCGGCGGCGCGCTCGAACTTGCGCAGCAAGCTCGGCGTCGAGAAGCAGTTCGTGGCGGTCTCTAACACGCGCAAGATCAACAAGAAGAGCATGATCCACAACGGTGCCACGCCGCAGATCGACGTCAATCCGGAAACCTACGAGGTGCGCGCCGACGGCGAATTGCTCACCTGCGCGCCTGCGGAGACGCTGCCGATGGCGCAACGGTATTTTTTGTTTTGAGCGGGCTAGCCGAGAATCGTGCCTTTGCCGCGTCCGCCCGCCATCTCCTCGACCATAACGGTGTCGTGCTTGAGCGCGAGCTGCTTGGTGAACTCGGCGTCCATCAGTTGCTCGGGCGTCAGAGCATGCATATCCGCAAACATGCCCTCTGTGCCGGCCGGGCTGTAGACCATCAGCATGCGCACGCCGTCCTTCGAGGTGACCTGGTGCGGCACGCCCGGCGGAATGTGCACGCAGGAGCCCGGGGTACCGTGAAATACCTCGTCGCCGACCTTGAACTCCGCGCTGCCGTCGAAGACGTAAAACGTCTCGTAGGCTTTTATGTGATAGTGCGCACGCGACTGAAAGCCGGGCTTGCAATTCTCTTCCACCACTTCAAAGGTCTGATTGGTGTCGTCGCCGGTAATCTTGACAATCACTTGATTGGATTTGGCGAAAATGTTGCCCGCCCCCGGCGGGGAATGCTTGCCGTTTCCTGTCATGGTTTACTCCCCGTGACCGCCGGCCGATCTGTGCGCGGCCATGCGGAAAGTCTATGCTCGAGCCGGTTGAAATGAAACAGACGAAAAATCGCCAATGATACGCGTTGCCGAGATCATGCGTGGCGGCGATTGGGATGCCGCAAGCGCCCGCGACCGCGTCGTGCTCGATGCCGGCGACCGTCAGCGCCGGCGCATCGTGCTCACGGGCGAGAAAGGCACCGAAGTCCTGCTCGACTTCGAAAAGCCGGTCGCGTTGCGCGACGGCGACGGGCTGCTGCTCGACGACGGCACGCTCGTACTGGTGGCCGGCGCGCCGGAGCCGCTGGTCGAAGTCTCCGCCCACACGCCGCTGGAGACCGTGCGGCTGGCCTGGCATCTCGGCAACCGTCACACCGACGTGCAGATCGCCGGCGACAGGATCCGCATCCGCCGCGATCACGTGCTGGAAGACATGCTGCGCGGTCTCGGCGCGCATCTGCACCCGCTCGACGCGCCGTTCGATCCGGAAGCGGCCGCGCCGCATGAACACGGACACAGCCATGGCGGATAAGCGGCGTAATGCTCCAATGGTGAAAAAAACCGGCGCCGCGCGTCACCTCTCCCCGCGTGCGGGGAGAGGTCGACCCGCCGAAGCTTTAGCGAAGGCGGGTCGGGTGAGGGGACATCGCGGCGATTCTGAGCCAGTCGAAGCGCCCCCTCACCCGGCTCGCAGCGCGAGCGCTGTTCGCCACCCTCTCCCCGCAAGCGGGGAGAGGGAAGAAAGCGCGCTGCCTCCTAACGCCCTCTACCGCCTCATGGCCTGGCTCTCGCCGGCCTATCCGGTCGGCGCCTTCTCCTATTCCAGCGGCATCGAATGGGCGGTGGAGGCGGGCGACGTCAACGATGCCGAGACGCTCAAGGCTTGGCTCGCCGTCATGCTGGCGGACGGCGGCGGCTTCTGCGACGCGGTGCTGTTCGCGCACGCCCATCGCGCCATTGCCGGCGAAGACGACGGCGCCTTGCGCGCCGTCGCCGAGCTTGCATCTGCCTTTGCGCTGTCGAAAGAGCGCCATCTGGAAACCACCGCGCAAGGCGCGGCCTTCGTAGAGGCGACGCGCGCCGCCTGGCCCTGCGCGGCGCTCGACCGGCTCAAACAGGTCTGGGACGGGCCGGTTGCCTATCCGGTGGCGGTAGCGGTTGCCGCTGCCGGCCACGGCATCGCGCTGGCGCCGGCGCTTGCCGCCTTCCTGCAGGCGCTGGCCGCCAATTGGGTTTCCGCCGGCGTGCGGCTGGTCCCGCTCGGGCAAACGGACGGCCAGCGCGTGCTGGCCGCGTTGGAGCCGGTCATCGCCAAGACCGCGCAGCGCGCCTTGCAAACCAGGCTCGACGACCTCGGCTCATCGGCCTTCCGCGCCGACCTCGCCGGCAGCCGGCATGAGACGCAGTACACCAGGCTGTTCCGTT